>NZ_JBWKNY010000002.1:0-278404 GCF_059415805.1 Caulobacter sp. GW821-FHT10A06 | reverse complement strand
GCGGAACAGGTCGCTCTCTGAAGAGGCCGCGTGATAGCCGCCTGGGTCGGCCGATGCAAGCGCCGAATTCAAAAAAACAGCCCGGCATTGCGGCCGGGCTGTGGAAGTCAGTGATGGTGGGTGCCTTCAAAGAAGACACGCCGAAAGTCGGCGATTTATGGTTAACGAGACCTTAATTCTTAACGCCATGGCCATTTGGTCGCAGGGGACGCGCCCTCGCCTTACGGACGCTTGGGGATCTCGAGACCGCGCTGCACGGCCGGACGCGCCAGGCCCTGCTCCAGCCAGCGCGGCACGTGCTTCAGCGACGCCCAGTCGACCAGCTCGCCGGCCTCGTAGAAGCCGTTGATGTTGCGGACCCAGCCCAGGGTGGCGATGTCGGCGATGGTGTAGTCGTCGCCCATGATCCATTGGCGGGTCGCCAGGCGATCCTCCAGCACGCCCAGCAGGCGCTTGGACTCGGCGACGTAGCGGTCACGCGGACGCTTGTCCTCGTAGTCCTTGCCCGCGAACTTATGGAAGAAGCCGACCTGGCCGAACATCGGGCCAATGGCGGCCATCTGGAAGAACACCCACTGCAGGGTCTCGTAGCGGGCGGCCGGATCGGCGGGCAGGAACTTGCCGGTCTTCTCGGCGAGGTAGACCAGGATCGCGCCGCTCTCGAACAGGCCCAGCGGCTTGCCGCCCGGGCCGTCGGGATCGATGATCGCCGGGATCTTGCCGTTCGGGTTCAGCGACAGGAACTCCGGCCCCCAGGTCTCGTTGGCGCCGATGTTGATGGTGTGCGGCTCGTAGGCCAGGCCGGTCTCTTCCAGCATGATCGAGACCTTCACCCCGTTGGGCGTCGGCAGCGAATAGAGCTGGATCTGATCTGGATGCTGGGCCGGCCAGCGCTGGGTGATCGGGAAGGCGGACAGATCCGACATGCGGGAGAACCTCTTTTGACGCTCGCAACGGCGCCGGTTGCATTTGGAGAGCCGAACTCCGTTTTTCCAGAGCCGACCCAAAACGAGGACGGGACAATTCGCGGCATTTGATCCGTCCGCGAACATCGCTATCCCGAGAGCCTGACATAAGGCTCGGGGGGGCCAGGCTTCATCATGACAACCGCCGACGACCATTGGCCCGCGACGCTGGAACGGGTGACCGGCGTGCTGGACTTCGAGGCGACGCCTGTCGCCGCCGGAAAATCAGAGGTCAGAGCCAAGATCCGCGGCGACATCAGCCACCTGCCGGCTCTGGTGGGCCTGGCCGCTCAGGCCGCGGTCCAGCTGGATAAACGTGTGGCGGCCGCCGACACCGAAGCGCCCGTCGACCGCAAGGCCGTCCTGGCCCGCAAGGATCTCGTCCGCTCCATCGCCGACGGCGTCAGCGCCATGTTCGTCACGGGTTATGCCGCGGCCTACCGGCTGGAGCTGGCCCGCATCCTGTGGGCCGGCATCGCCGACGCCCCGCGCCGGCGACTGGAAGAGCTGGCCCGCCCGCGCTCGTAGAAAACTACCAGGCGCCGATGTTGGGCATCGAAACCCACGGCTCGGCCGGCGGCAGATGGCCTTCCTGCAGCAGTTCGATCGAGATGCCGTCCGGCGAGCGGACAAAGGCCATGTGGCCGTCGCGCGGCGGGCGGTTGATCGTCACGCCCATGTCCATCAGGCGCTGGCAGGCGGCGTAGATGTCGTCGACGCGATAGGCCAGGTGGCCGAAATTGCGCGCGCCGCCGTAGTCCTCGTCATCCCAGTTGTAGGTCAGCTCGACCATCGGGCCGTCACGGTCCTCGGCCAGTTCGACGTCGCCGGGGGCGGCCAGGAAGACCAGGGTGAAACGCCCCTTCTCGCTTTCCTTGCGGCGCATTTCGCGAAGGCCCAGGCCCTCGCAGAAGAACCGCAGCGAGGCGTCCAGATCGCGGACGCGGACCATGCTGTGCTGATAGCGCAAGACGAAACTCCCTCTAGAAACGTCGAGCCGGATATAGACCCCGGCCCGAGGGCGCGAAATCCACTAAACGGCCGGTTCGCGCTCGCGGGTCTGGCGACGCCACAGGGCCGCGTACTCGCCGCCGGCGTCCAGCAGGGCCTCGTGGCGGCCGCGCTCGACCACCTTGCCCCGGCGCAGGACCACGATCTCGTCGGCGTCGGCGATGGTCGACAGGCGGTGGGCCACGACCAGGGTCGTACGCCCCGCCCTGGCCTTGCGCAGGGTCGCCTGGATCGCCGCCTCGGTGCGGCTGTCCAGGGCGCTGGTGGCCTCGTCCAGGATCAGCACGCGGGGCTCGGCCAGCAGGGCGCGGGCGATACCGACCCGCTGGCGCTCGCCGCCGGAGAGCTTCAGGCCCCGCTCGCCGACCTTGGTCGCCATGCCTTCGGGCAGGTTGCGGATGAACTCGCCCAGCTCCGCCGCCTCGGCCGCCGCCCAGACCTCGGTCTCGGAGGCCTCTGGACGGGCGAAGGCGATGTTGGCGGCCAGGGTGTCGTTGAACAGGGCCACATCCTGCGGGACCAGGGCCACGGCCCGACGCAGCGAGGCCTGCTTCAGGTCGCGCAGGTCGTGGCCGTCCAGGGTCACGCGGCCGGCCTGGGGATCGATCATCCGCAGGGCCAGGCGCACCAGGGTGGTCTTGCCCGCGCCAGAGGGGCCGACGATCGCCACGGTGGTTCCGGGCGCGATGTTCAGCGTGACGTCAGACAAGCCCTCCGATCGCGCGCCGTGGCGGAACGAGACCTGTTCGAACGCCACCGCGCCGCCGCGCTGGTCGGCGCAGGGCGGCAGGTCGCGGGCGTCCGGGGCGTCGGCGACGTCGGCGGTCTGACGGCGCAGCTCCAGCATCGACTCCATGTCGATCAGCGACTGGCGGATCTCGCGATAGGCAAAGCCCAGGATGTTCAGCGGGGCGTACAGGTTGATCAGGATCAGCACGGCGGCGGTGACGTCGCCCGGCCCGATCTTGCCGGCGGCGGCTTCCGCTCCGGCCAGCACGGCCATAGCCCCGAGCCCCAGGCTCATCACCGCCGACTGGATCAGGTTCAGCATGTTCAGCGAGTTGGTGGCCTTGATCTGGGCCTCGCCATAGGCGTCCAGCGCGCGCTCATAGCCGCCGACCGCCCGGCCCTCGCCGCCGAACGACTTGACGGTCTCGTAGTTCAGGAGGGCGTCAACCGCCCTGCCCGCGGCTTCCGCGTCGGCCTCGTTCAGCGCCCGGCGGTGGCCGATCCGCCAGTCGGAGATCGCGAAGGTCAGGTAGCCGTAGACGCCCACCGTCGCCAGGGCCACGGCCGCGAACCGCCAGTCATAGGCCTTGGCCAGCACGATGGCGGCCAGGACCAGCTCGACCCCGGTGGGGGCCAGGTTGAAAACGAGGCTGCGCAGCAGGAAGTCCATCGACCGCGCGCCGCGATCGATCGTCCGCGACAGGGTCCCGGTGCGCTTGGATTGGTGGAAGTCGATCGACAGCGACAGCGCGTGCGAGAAAGTCTCGACCGCTGCCCGGTTCTGGGCCGCCTGAGCCACCGGGGTGAAGATGGTGTCGCGCGCCTGGGGCGCGGCGGCCGAGACGAAGCGGATCAGCGCCCAGCCGATCGCCAAGCCCGCAAAGGCCCAGGTGACGGCGACAGCCGTGCTCTGCCCCGCCGAGAGCTGGTTGACCGCCTTGCCCAGCATCAGCGGCGCCACGACGCCCAGGACCTTGCCTAGAAGGGTAAGAACGAGGGCCACGGTCACCCGCCAGCGCAGGCCCGGGGCCTTGGAGCGCAAAACGAGTTGGAAGAGATCGCCCATCGCCCGCCAGAAGCGGACCGGCTGGTCGGTACTGGCGATCGCGCCTGGCGTGGCCCCGCGGGCCTGCGGACCGCCCATGCCCCTCATCGGGACTCGCCGATCAGGTAGGTGGACTGGACCCCGCCGCCGGGCGTCATCCAGTCGACCCGCCAGCCGTTGGCGGCGCGGTCAGCGCGGACGGGACCGTAGGTCAGCGGCGCGGCCGGCGAGGTGGCGATCGAGGCGGCGGTCTCGCCGCCCTCGCCCGCCACCTGGATGTCGTGAACGCCCGGAGACAGCAGCCCCCGCAGCGAGATGAAGAACCGCCCGTTGTCGTCCGCCTGGGCGCCGCCCTGGGTGATGCGGTCGACACGGACATTGAGGCCCGCCCCCGGCGTGGCCACGCCGGAGACGACCGCGCCGCCGCCTCGGTCGACATCCACGGTCAGGATGCGCGGTGACGCCGAAGCGGCGGCCAGGCGGATCGCGCCCGTCCCGGCCCGCAGCAGAGCGACCTCGCCGCCGTCGGCGACCATCACATAACCCTCGGCCTGCACCGTACGGCCCTCGTGGGTGGTCGACAGGCCAAACAGGCGCACGCCGGGCGCGTTGGGCACCGTGGCGGTCCATTGGCCGACGGCGTCGACCCGGCCCATCACCACCTCGCCGGTCGGCGAGCCCAGGCGCAGATCCGAGTCCGGCGCGCCCCTGCCCGAGAGCGAGATCCCGTTGGCGGCCTTGCGCACTGCGTCCACCGTAGGCGGGGCCACATAGCCGGCCTCGGCGCTGTCGGGCTTGTCGGCCTTGGCCGGCGCGATCGGCGCGCCGGGTCCGCAGGCGGCCAGCAGGCTGGCGACGAAGCCCACGGCGAGGATCTGCGGCTTGAAAGCCTGAGAGCGAATCCTGATCATGTGGCCTCAGATAGGAACAGGCGCGCGAAACCGCGCGCCTTTTTTGTGGAGTGGACGACGATGCCCGACGAGTCTAGCCGCCTGGGATCGGTCTGCGTCTATTGCGGCTCGTCCAATGACGCCAATCCCAGCTACATCAGCGACGCTTTCGCGATCGGCCAGAGCTTCGCCCAGGCGGGCCTGAAGCTGATCTATGGCGGCGGCGGCGTGGGCCTGATGGGGGCCACGGCGCGCGGTGCGCACGAGGCCGGCGGCAAGGTGCAGGGCATCATCCCGACCTTCCTGCGCGGGCGCGAGCAGCCGTTCGACGACGTCGAGACCGTCATCGTCGACAACATGCACGAGCGGAAGATGATGATGTTTGAGCGCTCGGACGCCTTCGTCGTGTTGCCCGGCGGGATCGGCACCCTGGAAGAAATCGTCGAATTGCTATCTTGGCGCCGTTTAGATCTTCACCAGAAGCCGATTGTGTTCCATAACCCCGGCGGCTTCTGGGAGCCCTTCTTCGCGCTGATTCATCACACGATCGCGCAAGGCCTGACCCCGCCCACCCTGGCCGACGCCTGGCGCGCGGTCGAAAAGGCGGAAGACGTCACCCCCGCGCTGCTGGCCTGGGACGAAGAAATCTACCAATCAGGCGCTCCGGCCACGCTTCGGCGATTGACTTAGTTTTCAAAAGAGACGCACTATCCGAGTGAGCTCCACAGCATGCAAGGCTGCGGACTCATGCGCCGGATCTCCCATCCGGCGCGGGGATAGGAGACTAAGGAAAATGCGTAACATCGCTTACGCGGGCCTGATGGCCTGCGCCCTGATGGCTGGCTCGTTGGCCAGCCCCGCCCTCGCCGCCGACAGCGAAGGCGCCTGGCTGAAGCTGAAGACCCCGATCTCGACGGATCACTTCATCCAGGACGGTTCGGTCTGGCGCTGCAAGGCCGACATGTGCACCGCGACCAAGGTCCGGGCCCTGCCCGTGGCCCGCGCCTGCCGCAAGCTGGCTGGCCAGCTCGGCGAACTGGCCGCGTTCAACTACCGCGGCGAGCCGCTGGACGACGCGGCGGTGGCCGAGTGCAACACGGCCGCCAAGCCGAAGAGCTGAAGCCTTCAGGGGTGAAAGCAAAAGGCCTCCGCCGACGAAACCGGCGGAGGCCTCTTTTTTGAGGGCGTGGGACCCTTTACGCGACTACTTCCGTCCAGACTTCGTGGACGGCGACTTCGGCGGCTTCGAACTCGGCCGACCTCCGACCAGCATGCCGCCCATCAGGGCGAACGAGAACATGGCGTGGTTCATCTTCGATACATTCATGGCGGCGTCTCCCAGACATAGCCGTTAGGACCAGGAGACGCGCGCGGCTTACAGGGGCTCTCACCCTCCTAGTCGTCAGCGCGTCAGAGCCTAGGATGCGCCCATTGCCGCGCTCCGCAAGCAAAAATAATCCGTATAAGGAGCATATCAGCCTGCGGACGATCCGGTCGCAGCCTACTGATTTGGCTCAATTTTTTACTCTGTGTACGGCATATTTTTTCGCTACCCGCAGCGCAGCAAGGCTTTGCGGAGCTTGGCCCGGCTATTGCAACCGCCGGGCACCGTCCACGTTACCGCTCCCGCCGACCGCGCAAGAAAAAACCGCCCGCGTCGGCGTGACGCAGGCGGCTCGACTGGTTTGGACCCGTTGGTCCGTAGGCTGTTTAGGCCGCAGCGTCGAAAGACAGCGATTCGTAGCGCTTCAGGTGATGATCGACCGAGCCGAAGAGGCCCTCGATCAGGCTGGCGCGCTTGAAATAGTGGCCGATCGACAGCTCGTCGGTCATGCCCATGCCGCCGTGGATCTGGATGGCGTTCTGGCCCACGAACTTGCAGGCGCGGCCGATGCGGACCTTCATGGCCGAGACGGCCTTGGCGCGCTCGGCGGCGCCTTCCTCGACCTTGATGGTGGCCATGTAGGTCATCGACACCGACTGCTCGACCTCGATGAACATGTCGACCATCCGGTGCTGCAGCACCTGGAAGTTCGCGATAGCCGTACCGAACTGCTTGCGCTGCTTGGCGTAGTCCAGCGTGCCCTCGTGCAGCTTGCGCAACACGCCCACGGCCTCGGCGCCGACGGCGGCGGTGGCCTCGTCGATGACGTGGTTGACCAGGGCCAGGCCGTCTTCCGAGATCAGGGCGTCGGCCGGGACCGAGACGTTCTCGAAATAGACTTCCGAGGCGCGGCCGCCGTCGACGGTCGGGTAGTCGCGGGTGACGACACCCGGCAGGGTCTTGTCGATCAGGAACACGCCGACGCCGCCGGCGTCGCGTTGGTCGCCGCCGGTGCGGGCCGTGACGATCAGGTGGCTGGCGAACGGCGCGCCGACCACGACAGCCTTGTGGCCGTTCAGGACCCAGCCCGAACCGTCCTTCTTGGCCGTCGTCTTCAGGTCCTGCCAGGTGTAGCGGGCCTGCGGCTCGGCATAGGCGAAGGCCACCGTGGTCGTGCCACCGACAATGCCCTCGATGACCGAGGCCGCGCCGGCATAACCCGAGTGCTTCATGAAGCCGCCGCCGATGACGACGGTGCCCAGATAAGGCTCGATGACCAGCGCCTTACCGAACTCCTCCATGATGATCATGTTGTCGATCGGACCGCCGCCCAGGCCGCCCAGCTCTTCGCTGAACGACGCGCCCAGGATGCCCAGCTCCTCGGCGAAGGCCTTCCAGTAGTCGGCGCGCCAGCCGGTGTCCGAGCTGACGATCTTGCGGCGGGTCTCGAAGTCGTACTTGTCCTGCAGGAAGCTCGCGACCGTGTCGCGGACCATCGACTGCTCTTCGGTGAAGTTGAAATCCATCCCTGGGTTTCCGTTCTTTTTGATTGTCATCCCGGCCGCAGCGCTAGCGGAGAGCCGGGATCGTCAAAGTCACTGAATTGGGCGGTCCCGGATCGCGCCTCCGGCGCGTCCGGGATGACAGACCAGGCGCGCTAGAGCCCCAACACCATCTTGGCGATGATGTTGCGCTGGATCTCGTTGGAGCCGCCGTAGATCGACGTCTTGCGGACGTTGAAATAGGTCGGCGCGGCGCGGTGGGCGAAGTCGGGACCGATCGGATGGGCGTTGTCGCCATCCTTCGGGAAGCCGCGGAAGTACGGCGCGCCATAGTGGCCGGCCGCTTCCAGCACCAGCTCGGTGATCCGCTGCTGGATCTCGGTGCCCTTGATCTTCAGGACGCTGGATTCCGGACCAGGGCCACGGCCGGCCGCTTCACCGGCCAGGGTGCGCAGTTCGGTATATTCCAGGGCCGTCAGATCGATCTCCAGCTCGGCGACCTTGCGCTTGAACATCGGATCCTTGATCAGCGCGTCGCCGTCGTCCGACAGCTCGACCGAGGCGATCTGGCGGATGCGCTCGATGCCGCGCTTGGAACGGGCCACGCCAGCGATGCCGCTACGCTCGTGGGCCAGCAGGAACTTGGCGCAGGTCCAGCCCTTGTTCTCGTCGAAGATGCGGTTCTCGACCGGCACCTTGACGTTCTCGAGCCAGACCTCGTTGACCTCGTGCTCGCCGCCCAGGGTGATGATCGGACGCACGGTCACGCCCGGCGACTTCATGTCGATCAGCAGGAACGAAATGCCTTCCTGGATCTTGGCGGCCGGGTCGGTGCGGACCAGGCAGAAGATCCAGTCGCCGTGCTGGGCCAGGGTGGTCCAGGTCTTCTGGCCGTTAACCAGGTAGTATTCCTTGCCGTCGTCACCGGTAAAGCGCTCGGCCTTGGTCTTCAGGCTGGCCAGGTCCGAACCCGCGCCCGGCTCGCTGTAGCCCTGCGACCACCAGATGTCGCCCGACAGGGTCGGCGGCAGGAACCGCTCTTTCTGCTCAGGCGTGCCGAAGGTGTAGATCACCGGGCCCACCATGTTGATGCCGAACGGCAGGATCGGCACGCAGTCGGCGCGGGCGGTCTCTTCCGACCAGATGTAACGCTGCACCGAGGTCCAGCCCGGACCGCCGAACTTCTCGGGCCAGGCCGGGGCGACCCAGCCTTTCTTGGCGAGGGTGCGGTGCCAGGAGAGGAAGTCCTCCTTGGCCATCTCCTCGCCCTCTTCCTGCTTCTCCCGCAGGCCCGCCGGATAGTTCTCGGCGATGAAGGCGCGAACCTCGTCGCGGAAGGCGAGGTCCTCGGGCGAGAAGTCCAGATTCATGGCGGGCTCCCGTTCAATCGGCCCCTCTGCGGGAGGCCGTTATTGCGTTTCGGGCGCCACGATAGATGTCGAACGAACGTTTGGAAAGATGACGTTAGCGTCAACGGAAGTGAATGTTATCCGCGTTCACTTAACGACATCCCAGAAGGCTTCAGCGGACCTCGCAGGCCAGCTTGACGAGGGCCAGGGCCGAGGCGCCGCCAACCCCTTCCTCGTCCAGGGTATCGAGTGCCAGAAGCGGCCGCTTGTCGAGGATTTCGAGCAGGCGGGCATGGCCCTTGGCGGGGCTGACATGGGCGGCCACGCAGTGGTCGATGGCGGCGGGCTCGACGGCGCGAACGATGGCGGCGGCGGCGCAGGCGGCGTAGCCGTCCAGCAGCACCGGGATCTTCTGGGTGCGGGCCGCCAGGATGGCGCCGACGACGGCGGCGGTCTCGCGGCCGCCCAGCTGACGCAGGATTTCGAGCGGGTCGTCACCCATGCCTTCACCCTGGGCGCGAGCCACGGCGGCGGCCACAGGCTCGGGGTCGTCGGACCAGTCCGCAGCCTCGCCACCGAACAGCGCCAGGCACACGGCGGCGGCCGTGCGGGCGGCCTCAGCGACGATGACGCCGGGGATCAGCAGGTCGGGCTGCTTGGCCAGGGCCTCCATGCCGAAGGCCATGGTGGCGGCAGCTTCCTTCTCGCTCATCGAGGCCTGGCCGATGAAGTCCGGCGACGGGCGGTCGATGGCCAGGTCGAAGGCCTCCAGGCCCGCGCCCTGCACGCCGGCGATGCGCGAGACGGTCGCGCCACCCGAGGCGATGGCCTCCAGGCGGTCACGGGCATAGCCGCGCGGACCCACGCCCTGACGCGCCCCAGCGTAAAGCGCCACCACCGGGCGATTGACGGCCGGCGGACTCTTGCCGCTCCAGGCGGTCAGCCACGCCGAGATCTCGGCCAGACGGCCGCCCTGCTCCAGCACCGGAGATGGGCCCGGCGCGGGCGGCGAGACGGCGAGCTGGCGGATGTCGGCGAACGGGGAAGCGGTCATGAGCGCGGACTTAAACCCGTCCGCGCCCAAAGCAACCCCGCAGGACGAGAAAGGCTTAGGACGAAGCGCCCGACGTCGCGACCGACGTGCCCAGATAGGCCTGGCAGGAGCCGCCCAACTCGGCCGTCAGCTTGGCCTTCACCGCTTCGTTGCGGGTCTTGCCGGCGCGGCGGGCGTCGTCACGCGTGCTGTCGCCGCGATCGCGCATCGAGATGTCGCGGCCGCGGCCCTGGTCCTTGATCTGGGCGGTCAGGGCGGCGGGATCCGTCGCACCCAGCTCGGCCGACAGGGCCAGGCCCAGGCAGCGATTGGCCTTCAGATATTCGGCGTCGCTCCAGCGATCGGAAGCGAAGGCCGGAGCAGCGGCGGCCGACAGGGCGGCGCCGGTCAGGACGATGGCGATGAGCTTGCGCATGGTGGATATCCCTCTCTTGGTGTGATCCGGGCGCGAGGAGGCTTTCGCCGCCGACGCTTGCGCTCGGGCGTTTGGACGCTCAAAACTCTTTTGATGACTGCCCCCGCCGCTCCGCCCCGCCCGATCGTCACGCCCTGCGTGAAGGTCTGCGCGGTCGATGGAACGACGGGCTATTGCCTGGGCTGTCGCCGGACCCTGCCGGAGATCGCCGGCTGGGCCAGACTGACCGACGAGGAGCGCGCGGCGATCATGGCCGCCCTCCCCGACCGCCCTGATCCGATGGCCGCGTTGATGGCGGCCACCAGGGGCTAAGCCCGCTTACTTCGCGCCGCCCATATAGGCCGCGCAGGCGCCGTCACGTTCGGCCAGGAGCTTGGTCTTCTTTTCGCCGTCGGCGCCGTCGGCTTCCTTGGCGGCGGCCTGGATCTTCTTTTGCGCCGAGACCCGGATCGCCAGTTCGCGCGAACCGCCTTCGGTGCGCAGGAAGGTGTCCAGGGCGGCGGTGTCCAGCTTGCCCAGGTTTTCGGAAGCCGCCAGGCCACGGCAGCGCGCAGCTTCCAGGAACTGCAGGTTCGTGACCGGGCCGGCGTGCGCGACGCTGGCGAACGATGCGATGGCGGCAGTCGCAATGATCAGCGATTTCATGGCGTTTTCCCTCGATAAGCCACTCTATTGTCTGAGGGAGAGATAACGCCGGGCCAAAGCTTTCCGAAGTTAATTCGAGGACATGAAAAGCATTACGACCACGTAATGTTTAATATTAAATCGATGTAATATGAACACCGCTCAGTACACATCTATACTTGTTATGATATTGGTAACCATGGTGTGAAAATCGCCTTGCCGATTCACGCCTTGAAAACGCCTCCCTGCTAATGATTTAGGTAACGGCCGCAGAAGCGGTCTCAAAGCCGGTATGGCGAGGGTGTCTTTTATGTTGAGGTTCGCGGCGATCGCTTTCGTGGGCGCCTTGTCGGCGGTAGGCGCGGCCAAGGCCGTCGTCTCGCTCGACGACCTGCGTCACCCGGAGCTGCGCGCCCCGACCGCGGCCTCGGCCACCCTGGGCGGCGCCGAAGGCGGCGCGGCCCAGATCACCAAGGATCGTGACGGCCACTTCTGGGCCCAGGGCGCCGTCGACGGCAAGGCTGTGCGCTTCCTGGTCGACACCGGCGCCACCGCCGTCTCGCTCAGCATGGCCGACGCCCAGCGCCTGGGCATCGACACCAGCAAGCTGACCTACGACTACAACGTCATCACCGCCGACGGCCGCACCCGCGCCGCCTCGGTGCACCTGGCCAGCGTGGCGATCGCCGGCGCCAAGGTCCGCGACGTCGACGCCCTGGTCATCGAGAAGGGCCTCGAGAACTCGCTGCTGGGCATGAGCTATCTGGGCCGCCTGTCGCGGTTCGAGGCCACCCCGAACTCGCTGATCCTGCACCCGTAGACTTAAAGACTAGGCGGCCGGAACTTCCGCCCGCTCTTCGCGCGCCGCCAAGGCCGCGCGCACGGCGTCCAGCGCCCGATCCACGACTTCCAATCCCGAGCCCGCCTTGACGCCCTCGACCGTCAGGATGCGCCGCCACGCCCGCGCGCCCGGCAGGCCATGGAACAGGCCCAGCATGTGCCGGCTCATAGCCGCCAGATGCACGCCCGCCGCCAGCTCGCGCGCCAGATAGGGCTTGTAACGCTCGACGGCCTCGAAGCTGTCGACATCGGCGACATCCATCCCGAACACCCGCCGGTCGACCTCTCCCAGCAGCCCTGCCTCGTGATAGGCCGCGCGGCCCAGCATCACGCTGTCGACGCCGTTGGCCAGGTGCTCCAGCGTCGCGTCGATACTGGGCACGCCGCCATTGATGCCGATGAACAGGTGCGGCCGCTCGCGCTTGAGCCGATAGACCAGCGCGTAGTCCAGCGGCGGGATGTCCCGGTTCTCCTTCGGCGACAGCCCCTGCAGCCAGGCCTTGCGGGCATGGACCACGAAGCCCGTGATCCCCGCCGCCGCGCTGGCGTCGACCAGGGCGAACAGCGCCTCCTCCGGATCTTGGTCATCGACGCCGATCCGGCACTTCACCGTCGCCGGGATCTTCACCGCGTCCTTGATGGCGGCCATGCACTCGGCCACCAGGTCGGGCTCGCGCATCAGGCAGGCGCCGAAGCGGCCGCTCTGCACCCGATCCGAAGGACAGCCGACATTGAGGTTCACCTCGTCATAGCCGTAGTCCTCGGCGATCCGCGCAGCCTGCGCCAGCTCGGCGGGATCCGATCCGCCCAGCTGCAACGCCACGGGATGCTGGCCGGGATCATAACCCAGCAGCTTCTCACGATCCCCGTGCACCACCGCGCCGCTGGTCACCATCTCGGTATAGAGCAGCGCCTGGCTGGACAGCACCCGATGCAGCGACCGGCAGTGCCGGTCGGTCCAATCCATCATGGGCGCAACAGAAAATTTCGTCATAAGTCTTTGATTTTATTAGATAAATTTCTTGAGAATCGCGCCCATGGCGGACTGGACCGACTGACGTGTGATTTCAATCACTTAGAGGACTTTCGTGTGCAATTACATGCCGAATTTTTGGCCGTGGCTGCACACGAACGACGGGTGTGTGCAGTCTGTCGACGAGGCTGGCTATTTCCGCCAGCGCGAGGGCGCTGCATGCCGCCTGGCATCGACGGGGCCACGCATATTCGGAATCTGCTGGGTCCCGCAGCACCCTGCTTGCCAACGCGCGGCTCGCGGCGGTTAGGCGGCGGGACCGTCCGCCCGCTCCAGGATTGCGCCGATCCTGCGGGCGAGGTTATCGATGGCGAAGGGCTTGGTGATGATCTCCATGCCCTGCGCCAGGAACTCGGCCTGGTCGGCGGCCTGTTCGGCATAGCCGGTCATGAACAGGATCGGCAGGTTTGGCCGGCTTTCCCGAGCGATTTCGGCCAATTGACGGCCGTTCAGACCCGGCAGACCCACGTCGCTGATCATCAGGTCGATCGGACGCCGAGATTGCAGGATCGGCGTGGCGTCGCGCCCGCCCTCGGTCTCGATCGCCCGATAGCCGAGCTCTTCCAGCACCTGGATGACCAGCATGCGAACCGAAGGATCGTCCTCGACAACCAGCACCGTCTCGCCCGCGCCGACATGCGTGGTTTCGTCGTGATCGGCTGTCGCCTCGGCGACGTCGCCGTGGTGGCGAGGCAGATAGAGGCGGATCGTCGTGCCAGCGCCTTCCCGACTTTCGATCTCGATATGGCCTCGCGATTGTTGGACGAAGCCGTAGATCATCGACAGGCCAAGGCCGGTGCCCTGCCCCAGCGGTTTGGTCGTGAAAAACGGATCGAACACCTTGCCCAGGACGTCGGGCGACATGCCCAGGCCCGTGTCTGAAACACCGAGCTCGACATAGTCGCCGGGCTCGGCGCGATCGCTCTTGGCCAAGCGCTCGGCCGACAACACGACGTTGCGGGCCGCGATCGTCAGGCGTCCGCCACGAGGCATGGCGTCGCGCGCGTTGATCGCCAGGTTGAGGATGGCGCTTTCCAGCTGGTTGTCGTCGGCGACGGCGGTCCAGACATCCTGGGCGACGGCCGTCTCGAGGCGGACCTGCTCGCCCAGCGTGCGCCGCAGCAAGTCCTCCATGGACCCGACCAGCGTCCCGACGTCGAGAGGACGGCTGTCGAGGGACTGGCGGCGCGAGAAGGCCAACAGACGGTGGGTCAGCGCCGCGGCGCGTTGACCCGACTGCATGGCCGCTTCCAGGAAACGGTCGGCGTCGGCGACACGGCCTTCGCCGATGCGGCGGCGGACCATGTCGATACCGCCAAGGATGCCGGTCAACATGTTGTTGAAGTCGTGCGCCAAGCCGCCGGTCAGTTGGCCGACGGCTTCCATTTTCTGGCTCTGGCGCAGTTGGTCTTCCAGCAGCTTGCGTTGGGTGATGTCGCGGCCGACGGCATAGACGACGTCGCCTTCGGGCACGGCGGTCCAGTTGATCCAACGATAGGCGCCGTCTTTGGCGAGCACCCGGCAGTCGAAGTCGGCGACGGCGTCGCCAGCGAGCAGTCCAGCCGCGCGTTCACGCGCATGGGCCTTGTCGTCGGGATGCACCAGCCCGCCCATCGGGACGCCGACGAGATCGGACACGTCATAACCGAGCAGGTCCTTCCAGGCCGGATTGACCGCGCGATAGACGCCCGCGCGATCACCGATGCTGAGCAGGTCACGCGACAGGTTCCAGATCCGGTCGCGCTCCTGCTGGCTGACCTCGACCCGCTCCTCAAGCGCCGCCGCCAAGGTCCGCAGGCGCGCCTCGGAGCGTTTTGTGGCGGTGATGTCGTAGAGCACCCCGATAAAGCTGACGCCGCCGGTCGGGGCCTGCTGGTACTCACCCCGGCAGACCAGCCAGCGCTCTTCGCCGTTGTCCGCGCGGCGGATGCGGAACTCGTGGAAGGCCGCGCCGATATCGATGTCGCGCTCGCGCCCGCTGATCAGCGGCGGATCGTCGGGATGCATGACCGAGTTGATCGTGCGGATCGGCAGGCTGTGCGCGGGCTGCAGACCCAGCAGCCGGCAAAACTCGTCGGAGACCTCGGCCGTGCCGAAGCCGCTCAGATATTCGAAACTGCCGACGCCGCCGGCGGTCTGGGCGATCCGCAGCCGTTCTTCGACGCGCTTCTGGTCGGTGATGTCGGCCAGGACACCCGAGAACCGCACCGGGTTCTCCTGCTCGTCCAGGAAGGTTCGCCCACGCGCTGAAACCCAACGTACTTCACCGTCGATCACGACGCGGTAGTCGCGCGCGAAGACCTCCGCGCCGTTGAGCGCGCCTGCCACGGCGATCTTCAGGCGCATGCGGTCGGGCGCGAAGACGGTGGCGAAGAACACCGAGGTGGGCAGGCCTTGCGAGGCCGCGACGGGGTCCAGGCCATAGAGACTGGCGAAACGGGCGTCGGCGACCAACCGGCCGCTGGCGATGTCCCACTCCCAGGCGCCGGCCGCGCCGGCCACGGCCTGGGCCACCCGCAACCGCTCCTTGGCTTCGATCAGGCGCTGGCGCGTCAGGTTGAGTTCGCGGCCAAGGTCTTCGTTGCTGTACTCACCGCTGACGTCGGCCTGAGTGGCGATGCGGAAGGCCGCACGTCCCTCGGCGTCGGAGACGGTGGTGATGTTCAGGCGGTTCCAGAACTTGGAGCCGTCGCGGCGGGCGTTCAGCAGGTCGGCGTTGGCGACGCCGGACTGGGCCAGGGTGGCGGCGATCCGCGCCACCGTGTCGGCGTCGGTCTCGGCGGTCTGCAGGAAGCGGCAGTTGCGGCCGACGACCTCGGCGGCGTCGTAGCCGGTCAGGGCCTCGAAGGCGGCGTTGACGAAGACGATCGGGTCGTCCTTGCGGCGGGGGTCGCTGACGGCGACCGCCATGCCCGAGCCGACCAGCGCGTCGAACAGCGGGCCGGCCAGGGCGCGCAGGGCGTCCAGGTCCGCGGCCGCCCCCCGGTGTCCTCGGCGGATCGCTGGATCGACGATGTCGTTCATGACGCTGCTAGAACGCCAAGCTGGGCAATAGGTTCAGCGATGCCAATCAAGCGACATCGCCCGCAACGCGCTCGATGAAATCATGGATCAAGGATCGCAGGGCCTGCAGCGACGGCAGGTCCATCAGCATGGCGATATAGCCGCGGATGTCGCGGTCGTTGATCGCGAAGTTGATGTAGAGGAACAGCACCACGCCGCCATCGGCGTGTTTGGCCGAGAGGCTGAACAGCGCCGCGCCGTCGCCCCGCAGGACCTCCGGCAGCGACATCTGCAACGGCCGCTGCAGCATGTTGGCCATGGTCGCCAGACAACTGTTGAGCACCACGTTGCCGGTCTCGGCCAGCGCCTCGTCTTCCATCTCCAAGGCTTCGCCCTGGGAGAGCGCGCCGCCGGTGACCGCGTGGACGAGGGCCAGGCTGTTGGTCTGAGGGAAGATCAGCAGGGCGCGCCCCGAGAACACGCCTTCGAAGTCCTGGCGCACGGCGACCAGTTCGCCCGCCTCGCGCTCACGGATCAGGGTGGCGGCGCTTTCGCGCGTCATGACTTCGACCGAAGGCACCGACAGCAGCACCTGCTGGCCGACCATCTTGCGCAGGCTGCTGGCGGCGCGGCTGACGCCGATATTGACCAGCTCGGTGAGCGCGTCGCGCTCCAACTCTTCCAGGAAGATGGATTGAACCGTCATTGGCCGTTCGACCGCAGCCTCAGAGCCGCGCCGGAGATGAAACCGCGCATGCCGTCCTCGGTGACGGGCTTGGCGATGAAGGTGGCGTTGGCCTCGCGGGCCCGCGCGATGATTTCGTCCTGAACGTTGGCCGTGGCCACGGCGATCGGCATGTCGGCGAACCGGCCACGCAGTTCCTCGGCCAGCTCCAGACCGTCGCGGCCGGGCATGTTGAAGTCCAGGACCACCAGATCGATTTTCTCGTTGTCGAACAGCGACAGCGCTTCATCGGCATTGCCGGCCTCAAGCCGGCGCCACTCGGGCTGCAGGGCCGCGATCGCCTTGCCGACCACGATGCGGGCCAGCTTGCTATCGTCGACGATTAGGACCGTCGTCCCCATGAAACCCTCCAACCTTGCCGCCTTCACCGGCGACGAACACAATAGTCTCGACCTAGTCGGCCTTCCGGATCAGCGCCGGAAGAACAAGGTCGCGCAAAAACGACTCGGCAGGCTCGCCGACGACGGGCGCATCGAATGCCAGCAATACCTGTACGACAGCGGCATGGAGGCTGTCACACCCCGATATGTCGACAATGACGCCTTGCGACGCCTGTAGCAGAGCTGCGAGGGTCTCTGCGTCTTCCACCCGACAATGGCCGCTCAAATAGACGACGTCGCCATCCCGCGAGGCCTTCATGCCAAAAGCTCCGTCAGGTTCAGGACCAACAGCACATCGCCGCCGGACGTCAGGGTCGATCCGACCACGCCGGCCGCGCCCGACAACAGGCCGCTCATCGGCCTGACGACCGCGTCGATCCGATCCACGACCGCGTCCACGGCCAAGCCGACGAGCTCGCCATCGACCCTGGCCACCACGACGCGATCGACGGCGCCGACGGAGCGGTCGGCTCCACCGACCGCCTGTTCCAGCCAGACCAGCGGCACGACCTGGTCACGCAGGACGAACGCATGGCCAGCCCGGACCGGCACGATCTGGTCAGGGGCCACACGCGTGACTTCGACAATGTCTTCCAGCAGCAGGCCGAACTGTTCCTGGCCGCCCGCCACCACAAGCAAACGCGCCAGCACCATGCGGATCGGCAAGACAAGACGGATCGTCGAGCCGCGCCCCAGTTGGCTAGCGACCTCGACGCGACCGCCCAACTTCGCGGTCGCCGACCGCACGGCGTCCATGCCCACCCCGCGCCCGGAGACGCTGCTGACGGTGTCGGCGGTCGAGAAGCCGGGCTGGAAGATCAGATCCACGAGATCGGCCTCACCAAGCTCGCGCGCCGCCGTCTCGTCGATCAGGCCGCGCGCCAGGGCTCGGGCGCGAATACGCGCTGGATCGACGCCGCCGCCGTCGTCGGCGACCGCGACGACGACCTGGTCACCGACCGCGCGGGCGGACAATCGCAGGACGGCCTGGACGGGCTTGCCGCTCTGCTGGCGAATGGCCGCGGTCTCGACGCCATGGTCGACCGCGTTGCGCACCACATGCAGCAACGGCTCGAACAGGCCATCGACGATGGCCTTGTCGACCTCGATCTCGCCGCCCTCGACCTCCAGCGACACCGTCTTGCCCAACTCGGCGGCGATCTCGCGCACGAGCCGCGGGAAACGGCCAAACAGCGGCGTCAGCGGCGTCAGGCGCGTGCGACCGACCGTGGCGTGCAGGGTCGAGATCAGTCTGTCCAGCTCGGCTTGACGCGCTCGCAACGCCGAACCCAAACCCTGCCCGCCTTGCAGTCGGTCGGCCTGGGCAGCCAGGTCGCCAAAGCCGCTCTTGGCGACCACCAGTTGGTCGGTGATATCGGCCAGTTGATCGATCCGGGCGGCGTCGATGCGCAGCGTGCGCCGCCCCGTGTCGGCCTCGATCGGCGCCGCCGGTTCGATGGGCGTCGGCGTCAGCTGGGTCAGGTCGACCTGATCGCGCACCAGCCGCAGAGACGCCTCGACCAGGCTCAAGTCCGCCGTGGACAGGGCCTCAATGATCAGGTTGCAGGCGAACGGATCATAGAGCGCCCGATCGTCGACCGGCTCGCGCAGACCCACGCGCAGGTCCGCCAAGCCCGGCACGCTCGAGATGATGGCGATCGGGTCGTCGCCCGCGAAATAGCAATCGGCGCGTGGCGTATAGCGGATGGCAATCCCCGCCTTGCCCGCGAAGGACGCTTGACCGGCGACGACGGGCCTGAGCGCGCTGTCCTTGGTTAATCCTAGCAAGGCCAGCAAGCGATCGGCGACGGCGTCCGCGTCGGCCGGCAGCGCGCCTGCCGCCTCCAGCGTGTCCAACCAGCGCTCGACCTGATCTACGACCGCGACGAGGCTGGTGAAATCGGGCGCGGCTTGCGCGCCGCCACGCAAGGCGCCTAGCCTGTCCTCGGCCACGTGCAGCACGCGCCCCAGCGCCTTCAGCCCCAGCAGGTCGGCGGACCCCTTCAGGGTGTGGATGGCGCGAAAGCAGCTGTCGAGCCGCGCGGCGTCCTGGGGCGCGCGTTGCAGGGCCGCCAGGTCGGCGCTGGCCTCCAGCGCCTGCTCACGGCCCTCGATCAAGAACTGGCCCAGGAGTTCGTCGATCACGTCGCGTCCTCCGGGCGCTGGAACACCACCGCGTCCTCAAATCGGCGGACGCGGAAACGCTCGTCGATCCTGCTCATGGACTCGGTGTGGCCCAGACACAGATAACCGCCCGGGGCCAATCGATCATAGAGGTTTTGGGCGGCCGTCAGGCGCGAGGCCTCGTCGAAATAGATCAGGACGTTGCGGCAGAAGATCACGTCGAATGCACCCTGCTCACGCAGGCGCATGCCGTCGATCAGATTGGCGTGGGTAAAGGTCACGGACTCGCGCAGGTCGTCGATGATCTTGCGGCGATGGCGCTTGGCGGGCTCGAAATAGTCCTCCCGCACCGACGCCGGCAGCCGCGCCAGGGCGCGCTCGCCATAGAGGCCCGCGCGCGCCGCCTCCAAGGCCTGGGTGTCGATGTCCGATCCGACGATCTCGATGTTGTAGGCGTCGACCATGCGCCAGTTTTCCAGCAGCCACAGGGCGATGGAATAGGTCTCCTCGCCGGTCGAGCACGGCAGCGACCAGATCCGCACCTTGTCGCCGGGCCTGCGACGCGAGACGATGTCGGGCAGCAGGTCCCGGCCCAGGCAGGCCAGCTGGTGCTCCTCACGATAGAAATAGGTCTCGTTGACGGTAAAGGCGTTGACCAGGGCCTGGCGTTCGTCGCTGTCGATCCGCAGCAGCGCCATGTAACTGGCGAAATCCACGCCAGCGTGCTCGAGACGGTCGTTCAGACGGCGCTCGATATAGTAGCGCTTGGTCTCGCCAAACCACATGCCGGTCTGGCGGTAGAGATAGTCGCGCAGCCGCTCCAGCTCTTCGTCGGTGAAGGTGGCGCTCATCGCGGGACCATGGCGATCAGCCGGCTGGCGATGGCCTCCAGCGGCTCGACCGCATCGGCGCCGCCGGCTCGGACCAGCGCCCCCGGCATGCCCCAGACCACGGCCGTCTCCTCGGACTCCGCGATCGCCAGGCCGCCGGCCTGATGGAGCGCTGTCATGACCTTGGCGCCGTCGTCGCCCATGCCGGTCATCAGCACGCCGATCAACCGCTCGGGCGCGATCTGGGCCATGGCGCTGGCCACCAGACGATCGACGCTGGGATGCCAGCGATACGCGTCATCCGCGGGCGCCGGCAGGACCACCAGGCCCGCGACGCGCCGGCTGACCACCATGTCTGCGCCGCCGCGTGCGACATAGACAACGCCAGCCTCCAGGCGCGTGGGTCCCACCACCTCGCTAACCGTCAAGGCGCACAGCCCGTTCAGGCGCGAGGCCAAGGAGCCGGTAAAGGTCGCCGGCATGTGCTGGGCCACGAGGATCGGCCATGGAAAATCGCCGGGTATGTCACTGAGCAGGGCTTCGAGCGCCGCTGGCCCGCCCGTCGAGGCGCCGACCACGACCACGCCTGGCGGCTCCACGCCATCCAGCGTGCTGGCCGGCTTGACGGCGCGAACCGGGCGAGCGGGCCTGACGGGGCCTTTGGCCTCGCCGCGCCGCGCGCGCAGACGCTCGACCAGGCGATGGGCCCGACCGACCCGGGCCGTCGCGGCCGCCTGGACCTTCTCCACCAAGATCGGCGCCAGCGCCTCGACGGCCAGGGACACCACGCCGTCCGGCTTGGGCACGAAATCGACCGCGCCCAACTCCAGGGCGGTGAGAGTCTCCTCGGCCCCGGCGGCGGTGCGTGCAGAGACCATCACCACCGGGCAGGGTCGCTGCACCATGATCTGGTCCAGGCAGTCCAGGCCGCTCATATTGGGCATCTGGACATCCAGGGTGACGACGTCGGGCCGGAACGTATCCAGCTTGGCCAGAGCTTCGACACCGTCGCGGGCGACGGCGATCTCAAAGCCGGCTTCGGAAAGAATCTCGCTCAGGACGCGCCGGATCAGGGCCGAGTCGTCGACGATCAGGACCTTGGTCACGAAGTGGATGACGTCCGGGTCAAATCACGCAGCAGGTCGGCCTCGGCCCGCGCGAGCAATGTTTTCGGATCGACCAGCAAGATGACTTCGCCCCCGCGCTCCACGGCGCGATCAAACAAACGGGCTTGATCTCCCGACAGTTCCGGCGCGGTCAGCAGCTCCTCGGCGCCGATCTCCATGATCTCGCTGGCGCCGTCCACCGCAAAGCCGGCCTGAAGGCCATCGACCGTGACCACGACGACGCGGCCGTTGGCCGCCGGCTCGCCTGGCGCGGAGAAGCGCATCCGCTGGTCGATCACCGGCAGGGTCTTGCCCCGCAGGTTCATGACCCCTCGCACATAGGCCGGTGCCTTGGGCAGCCGGGTGAGCTGGTCGGGCGCGCGCACGACTTCGTCGACCGCCGCGATCGGCAGGCCATAACGCTCTTGGCCCAGACGCAGAATGACGAAGCGCTCGCGGATCACTGTCTGTCGAGTGTCGGCCATCTCGACCTCCTTGGAACCACTTGCGAGCACCAGCCACTGGCTCACGCGCTCGTCGGCCAACAGCCGATCCGGAGTCAGGATCGCCAGGACGCCCCGACCATCGGCCAGCCTCAGCACCGTATCGATACGCGCCTCGCCGCCCCCCCGATTGAACAGGCTTGGCGCCTTGCCAAGGCGCTCGGCCGAGGCGCGCACGATCGCACTGACCTCGTCGACGACCAGGCCGATCCGTTCGACGCCGAGACGCAAGACGACGAGACGTCCGTTCACGGTGTCGCCGGCCAGGCCTAACAGGCCTCTCGCCGACAGCACGGGCAGGACCTGGCCGCGATAGTCGCAGACGCCCAGCAGCACCGCCTCGGTCCGTGGCAGTTCGGCGATGGCCTTCGGGACGGCCGCCACCTCGACGACGGCGTCCAACGGGAGACCGTAGCTCTGACCCGAGAGGGTGAAACCGAGAAAGGCCAGCTCGCGCTCGTCGACGCGTTCGATGGCCGGACGCGCCGCCTCGACGCTGGCGGCGGCGGTCCGGCGTCGCCCTCGATCTAAAGCGAACTTGGCGTCCAACGCCTCGTCCAGATCCAGCCAGGACGTTCCGTCGGCGCGCAAGAGACGCAGGCGGGTTTCGTCGATCTCCGCGCCGTCGGCCAAACCCAGGGCCTCGACGCCGTCGACGACCAAGCCGACCGGCGGATCGCGCCGAAGCACGACGATGCGATCGCCGTCCTCGCCGTCGAGCCCCAGCATCTGCCCGAGCGACACGACCGGCAGGACGGCCCCGCGCAGGTGCGCCACGCCCAACAGGCCAGGCGGCGCGTTCGGCACGCGGGTCAGCCGAGGACGCTTGATCACCTCGGCCACGGCCTGGACGGGCAACGACATCCGGGCGCCGGCGGCTCGAACGGTCAACCGTCGGCGAGCGCCGTGGTCGGCGTTCATGCCTGGGCCGCGCGCTGGAGCTCGCCGGCCAGCAGGGCCACCTCCTCGATGGCGGCGGCCAGCTCTTCGGCGGTTTGCGACTGCTGGCGGGCCGCCACGGCGGCCTGGCTGGCGGCGGCGCTGGCTTCCTCGGCGGCGACGGCGATCTGGCTGACGCCGGACGCGACCTGGGCGCAGGCCGCGAGGATGGCCTCGCCGCCCTGAGCGATCTCATTGGCGCCCACGCCCAGCGCCTCGGTTTCCTGCACGACGACGCTCAGCCGTTCCTCAATGGCGCGGTTGCGGTCGACTTCCACATCCGCGACGGCCAGGGTCTGGTCGACCTCACGACGGACCTTGCCGATCTGGACGGCGATCGCCGCGATCAGGTCCTTGACGGACTCGGCATTGCCCGAGGCGTCCCGCGCCAGGGTGCGGATGTCGCCGGACACGACGGCGAAGCCTCGGCCGGCCTCCCCCGCCCTGGCCGCCTCGACCGCGCCGCTGGTGGCCAGCATGGTGGTCTGCACGGCGATCAGCGCCAGCCCGTCGACCAGTTTGGCCGTCACGCCGCTTTCCAGCTCCAAGGCCTCGACCGCTTCCAGCACCGAGCGGTTTTCGGCCGCCGCGGCCTCGACGTTCTCGACCAGCGACAGGATCGTCTTGCGACTGTCCTCCAACAGGGCGCCCATCGCCTGGGCCCGGGTGGCGCTCTGGGCGCCGTTGGCGCTGGACAGCCGCGCGGCGCGTTCGATTTGCGTCGTCGCCGCGCTGGCTTGCTGCGTCGCCGCCGCCTGGATTTGCGCGCCCCGGCTGATCTGGTCGATAGCGACCAGGATCTCGTCGGCCGACCCTGAAAGTTCCTGGATCGCGGCCGACAGCTCCTCGGCCGCCGCCGCGGTCTCGGCTGCCGCCGCTGCTGCGCCATCGCCGCCGGTTCCGACCTCGATCAATTCGCTCAAGGATTCGGCCGCGGCCTGACTCTGATCGAGGGACTGGCCTTGTTGCTGGATCGAGCGTTGGGCCTCGGTCGCGGCGGCGGCCTGTTCCTCGGCCGCGCTGGAGATGCTCTCGGACCCGCGCCGAATCTCGGTCGTCGCCGACGCGGCCTCGACGGCCGCGATCAGGATCATCTGGCTGTCCTCGCTCAATCGCGCCATCTCGGCGCGGATCGTTTCCAGCGTGGACAGGATCTTGGCCGCCGAGGCCGCCTCGGCCTCGGCCGTCGTCGCGGCGTTGCGCAACCGCTCGCCGACATCACGCACCATGACGGTCATGCGATCGGCCGAGCCCTGGATATGCCCCGATCGCGTCTCGGCCGCCTCGGCCAGGGCCCGGACCTCGTTGGCCACCACAGCGAAGCCGCGCCCCTCATCCCCCGCCCGCGCAGCCTCGATGGCCGCGTTCAGCGCCAGGAGGTTGGTCTGGTCGGCGATGTCGGAAACGGCCAGCGTGATTTCGTTGATCCGCGCGGCGTACTGATCGAGCAGGTTGACCGCATCGACGGTCGTCATCTGGCGGCGGGCATTGGCCGCGACGGCCTTGATTGACGCGGCGACGGCGGCCCCGAACTCGGTCAGGACGCCCTGCAGGGCCTCGGCTCTTTGTCGGGCCGCTTTGGCGCGCTCGCGGCCGTGCCGGAACTGCTCGGCCATCGCCTGGGTGGCGGCGAGCGATTCATGCGCCGCGCCGGCCGCCTCCTCCGCGCCGCTGGAGATCTGGACCAAGGCCCGTCGCAATTCCTCGACGGCGCTGGCCGCCTCGGCCAGACCGCTGCTAAGTTCCAGCACCGCCACGCCGATGCGGCCCTCCGCGCCGCCCCTATGGAGCCGGGCCCGTCGCGAGGGCGTACGTTTGACGACGGCGGGCTGCTCATCCGCCCCGGCCAGGGTTTCGCGCGTCTTCCCGCGACCAGTCAGCCTCGTCGTCTTCACAAGCGCCATCTGGTAAATCCTGGAACGCTCTTCAGCCCGCTCGAACGCCCGTCGCGATCAGCGCTGAAGAACGGCCATACAAGCATGGATATGTCGCACCGCTCAACGTCGCAATGGCGTGCGTCAGGAGGCGTCCGCGAACCCCTTGGCGCGCAGCTTGAGCGCTCCGCCGCGCGGATCCTGTTCGAAGATCAACCCACCCTTGGCGCGCGAGCGTTCGGGAATGTAGTCGATCGTCACGCCGGCCGGCTCGCCTGAGACGCTCATTCCCTCGATCTCGACCTGCGCCGCGGGCGTTCCGCCGTGATTGAAGGCCTCGATCTCGGCGACGTAGCCATGGGCGGTTTGGGTGACCTGCGTGAGGCGCACTTCAATCGCCGGCGGTCCCTTGACCCCGAACATCGCATCCCAGGCGGTCAAGCCCATCGCCGTCCCGGCCAGCACGAGGCCGATCCCGGCGGCGACCCATTCCAGTGGAGGGATATCATTGGCCGGCGCGCGCTTGGACGGCGTCTTGCGGGGCGTTGGCGGGGTGTCGCGGCGCGCGGCGCGGGTCCTGGCCATCAGACCACCAGCCGCGCGGTGGCCGCGCCGATCGCGGCGGGAAAGCCCAGGACGATGGTCATGGTGGCGATCTCGTGAAGGGCCACGCCATCGGTGCGCCCGAATGTCCAGAGCAGATAGAGGCTCATCAGCAACGCCACGCCATAGCCGGGCGCGGTGAAGGCCACAAAGGTTCGCGCAAAGCCACCAACCTCGCGCCGCCTGCTCTCTCCAGGAAAGCCCAATTGATAGACGAAGAGGTGCAGCAGCCCGACGGAGATCGCCATCAGGACGAGGGTCGCCCAGGGTCCCATCTGATAGGCGATCACGATCATCTCCTCGGTGGGGGCGACATTGAAGGCCAGGAAGGCTGCGCCGACCGCCATCAGGAACAGCTCACCCAAGGGTCCGGCGTCGGCCTTCTCACGCGCGCCGGGGCCGCGTTCGCCCAGTTGCTTGCCGGCCAGCAGAGCGCCGACCGCCGCCGGCACGGCGCACAGCGAGACCTTGCCCAAGGCGCTCTGAACGCGGCTTTCCTCCACGCTCAGCACGCCAAACAGGGCCAGCAGCGCCGCCGACAGCACAAAGCCGACACCAAAGGCCGCCAAGGCGTCGAGCACCTCGTCCTTCAGGCGGAAGGTCGGCTCAAAGCCGGCGTAGTAGGACAGGCCGATCAGCATCGGTACGGCCAGCACCAGAAACACGAGCAGTCGCCAACGTTCGACCGCCATGCCCAGCGACCACATCTCCATGGTCATCAGCAGCGGGAACGAAAACAGCAACGCGCCGCCGAAGGCGCGGCTTAAGGCGCGGCCGTACGCAGCGTTGGCGTCCAAAGGCGTCTGGCTCCCTGCCGTTCGCCCTGCCAACGGTCAGGCTTGACCACCGGTTCCGGGAACGTCGCCGCCGCCCGAGGATTTGCAGACAGAGCGCTACCGGGGAGCCGCCGCCGCATGTCCATCGCCGATCGCCTCTGGTCGCCCTATTGCGGTGCAGGTCCCGTACCGGCCGAGCTGTGGTCGCGCTGGAACCTTGATCCCGTGGCGCTGGTGCTCCTGACGGCGTTGGGCGGGCTGCTGCTGGCGATGTCGGAGAACCGCAAGCTGGCCATCGCAGCCGTGCTGGTGCTGGTCGTCGCCTTCGTCTCGCCGCTGTGCGCGCTGAGCTCGGCGCTCTTTGCCGCGCGCACCGTCCATCACGTCCTGCTGGTCACGGTCGCCGCGCCGTTGATCGCCTGGGCGCTGCCCCGCCCTGCGCGACCACCGCACCTGGTGGCCTGGACCACCGCCTTCGTCGTGGCGTTCTGGGCCTGGCATGCGCCGGCCGCCTATGGCCGGGCGATGTCGAGCGACCTGGCCTACGCCCTGATGCAGGCCAGTCTGCTGGCCACCGCCGCGAGCGCCTGGCGCGCCGTCCGCGCGGTCCGGCCGGCCGGCGCCGTGGCGGCCCTGCTGGCGACCACGGTGCTGATGGGCCTGCTGGGCGCGATCCTGACCTTCGCCCCGCGCGCCCTCTATGCGCCGCACGCCCTCACCACCGCCGCCTGGGGCCTCACGCCGCTGGAGGACCAGCAGATCGCGGGTCTGATCATGTGGATCCCAGCGGCGGGGGTCTACCTCGCGTCTGCCCTGTCGATCCTGGCTGGGGTGCTGCGCCCCCGTCTGGCGGCCGCATGATCGACCGGCTGATCGAGAACATCTTCGAATGGGCTGCCGGCCATGCCGACGAAGGCCGCTATTCGCCGGTGGCCATCGTCTTCCACTGGACCATGGCGGGCCTGGCCTTCTTTCAACTGGGCTGGGGTTTCTGGATGGGCCGCGCGCCCGCCGGGGCGACGATGGCGTCCGCATACGAGGTCCACTACGCGGTCGGGATCCTGATGCTGGTCCTGGCCCTGGGCCGGCTGGGCTGGCGATTGTTCGCGCCGGACACGATCAACGACGCCGACAAGCCGGGCTGGGAGAGCACGGCGGCCCACGTCACCCACTACGTCTTCTACACCTGCCTGCTGGGCCTGCCACTGAGCGGCTGGGCGATGGTCTCGGCCACGGCGCGCGAGACGGAGCTTACCCTGCTGGGGTTCATTCCCTGGCCACTGATGCCGCTGGGCGAGCTCACAAATCCGACCCTCTGGGCGATCGAGGCGGCCGCCGAGTGGCTGCACTGGGGCTTCGTGGTCAGTCTGGTCGCGCTGATCCCGATCCACGCCGGGGCGGCGCTCAAGCGCCACCTCATCGATCGAGACGACGTCCTGCATGGGATGCTGCCGATCGTGCCGCAGCTTCCGCAGCGTCGGACGCGGTGGCGGCGTCGCTGGCTGGCCTTGGAGAAGCGGGTTGCCGCCGCGACCAGGCCGCTAGGGCGTCGACCTCGGCGGACGTGAGCTTGCGGGCGATGTCGCCCATCGCCCCGCGCGGGTCGTTGCGCCGCTTGGCCAGACGCCAGCGCTCCAGCTGCTCGCGGGTATAGGCCTCAGGCTGACCGGCCAAAGCGGGGCCGCCGAACCCGACGCCCTGCGCCTGGTCGCCGTGACAGGCCGCGCAGGGCTGGAGGCCGCGCGATGGATCGCCTTGGCTCCAGAGCACGGGCGGCGGCCCGCCCTCCCCGCCCGATCGCGTCGGCAACGCGGCGTAGTAGGCGACCACCGCCCGGCGCGCGTCGTCATCCAGAGCCTTGGCGACCGGCGTCATCACGGGATCAGCACGCAAGCCCGAGGCGTAGTCCTCCATCTGCTTCTGCAGGTATCCCGCCTCCAGGCCCGCCAGCCGGGGTGTGGAGACCCCATCGCCGGCGCCCTCCAGGCCATGGCAGCTGAAGCAGGCCTTCTCGGCCCCGCCAGCCCCACCGCTCATGGCGATCGTACGGCCGGTGGCGCTGAGCGCCGCGTCGGTGCGGCTCTCGGTCCGGTCACAGGCGGTCAGGGCGAGGAGGATCAGGAGGCGGCGCACAGCGGCTTAACCAGCGGCGCTTGGCCCGGTTCCGTCGGAACCTTGGCCGCACCGGCGGGTTCAGCCTGCGAAGTAACCGTGGGGATGGCGTGACCAGCGGATCGAGAACGGCCAGTCCAAATGTGATCGGGGCGATGATCGGCTTGGCGAGCCTGGCGGCCTGCGCCGAGAAGCCGGCCGGTCGCGCCATCGCCGGCGCCGATCCGGACCGTGGCCGCGCCTTGATCGAAAGCCACGGCTGCGGCGCCTGTCACCAGGTCCCCGGCGTGGCCTGGCCGCGTGGTCGGGTCGGAGGTTCTCTCGCGGGTTTCGCCGACCGCGCCTTGATCGCCGGCCGTCATCCCAATCAGCCGGACGTCCTGGTGCGCTGGCTGCGTGATCCGCCGTCCCTGTCGCCCGACACCGCCATGCCCGCCTCGGGCCTGGCCGAGGCCCAAGCCCGCGATGTCGCGGCCTATCTCTATGCGCTCCATGACGAATAAGCCGCTGGCCGACGAGAGCTTCAAGGGCTGGCCGCCGCCGGTGCTGGACCCGGCCGGGCCGTTCGCCGCACCGCTGAACACCCTGACCTGGGGCCTCCTGGCCATGGCCGCCCTGGTCATGATCGTGGTGCTGGTCGCCCTGGCTATCGCCCTGTTCGCCCCGCGTCCTTGGCGCCAGCGCCTGGGCGGTGAGAAGCTGATCTGGATCGCGGGCCTGGGCTTTCCGGTCGTCGTGCTGAGCGTGCTGCTGGTCTGGGGCCTGTCGCTGACCAACAAGCTTTCAGAACGCCCGCAGCCGGGCGACCTGCGCGTGCGGGTAACCGGCGAGATGTGGTGGTGGCGGGTGGCCTATCTCGACGCCGCCGGCCGCGAGGTCTTCCAGGACGCCAACGAGATCCACGTCCCCGTCGGCCGGACCATCGCCTTGGAGCTGGAGTCGACCGACGTGATCCACAGCTTCTGGGTGCCGCGCCTGGCCGGCAAGCTGGACATGATCCCCGGCCGCCGGAATGTCCTGCGGATCCAGGCCGATAGCCCGGGAACCTACAGCGGCCAGTGCGCTGAGTACTGCGGCGGGGCCCACGCCCTGATGGCCTTCGTCGTCGTGGCCCATGCCCCCGAGGACTACGCCCGCTGGCGCGCCCGCGCCGAGCAGCCCGCCCTGCCGCAACAAGCGGCCGGCGCGGCGGTGTTCGACAAGAGCGGCTGCGGCGCCTGCCATACGATCCGGGGGACCAGCGCCAACGGCGTCGCCGGACCGGACCTGACCCATGTCGGCTCGCGCCGCACCCTGGGCGCAGGCATCCTGCCCAACAACGCCGGGACCATGGGCGGTTGGATCGCCGACAGCCAGGCCATCAAGCCCGGCAACCGCATGCCGGCCTATCCGGTATTGAGCGGCCAGGACCTGCGAGCCGTCTCGGCCTATCTGGAGAGCCTGAAGTGACCGAGGGCTCGGAGACCGGCTTCGACCGATCGATCTACGACCGTTTCCCCACCAAGGGCCGTCGGCCCAAGGGCGAGGTCGAGCAGCTCAAGGAGATCTGGTGCGCCCCCAAGGGCTGGCAGTGGATCACCGCGATCAACAACAACTTCATCGGCGTCTACTATGTCGGCGCGGCCATGCTGTTCTTCGTGCTGGCGGGGGTCTTGGCGCTGTTGATGCGCACTCAGCTGGCCCTGCCGCTGCAGGGCGTGCTGGCGCAGGAAACCTACAACCAGATCTTCACTATGCACGGCACGGTGATGATGTTCCTGTTCGCCGTGCCGGCGGTTGAGGCGCTGGGCGTCCTGCTGCTTCCCCAGATGCTGGGCGCGCGCGACCTGCCCTTCCCGCGCCTGTCGGCCTACGCTTTCTGGGCCTATCTGATCGGCGGGCTGGCGTTCTTCTGCTCGCTGTTCTTCGGGCTAGCCCCGAACGGCGGCTGGTTCATGTACCCGCCGCTGACCTCGACGACCTATTCGCCGGGGATCAACGCCGACTTCTGGCTGCTGGGTATCGGCTTCATCGAGATCTCGGCCATCGCCGGCGCCATCGAGATCATCGTCGGGGTCTTAAAGACCCGCGCGCCGGGCATGAGCTTGGACAAGCTGCCGATCTTCGCCTGGGCCATGTTGGTCTTCGCCGGCATGATCATCATCGCCTTCCCGTCGGTGATCCTGGCGACAACGCTGCTGGAGCTGGAACGAGCGCTGAACTGGCCGTTCTTCGACGCCACGCGCGGCGGGGACCCGATGCTGTGGCAACACCTCTTCTGGTTCTTCGGCCACCCGGAAGTCTACATCATCTTCTTGCCGGCGGCGGGCGCGATGTCGACCATGATCCCGGCGGTGGCGCGCACGCCGCTGGTCGGACACTGGATGGTCGTTTTGGCCTTCCTGGCCACGGGCTTCATCAGCTTTGGCGTCTGGGCCCACCACATGTTCACCACCGGCCTGCCGGGGACCTCGGTCGGCGTGTTCTCGGCCGCGTCCATGGCCGTAAGCTTGCCGGCCGGCGTGCAGGTCTTCGCCTGGATCGCCACCGTGGCCAGCGGCAAGATGCGGTTCAACACCCCAGGCCTGTTCGTGCTGGGCTCGCTGCTGATCTTCGTGATGGGCGGGCTGACCGGGGTGATGGCGGCCATGGTGCCGTTCGACTGGCAGGCCCACGACACCTATTTCATCGTCGCCCACCTGCACTACGTGCTGATCGGCGGCATGGTCTTTCCGCTATTCGCGGCAATCTACTACTGGACGCCGATGGTCTCCAGCCGGCCGCTCAGCGAACGCCTAGGTCGCTGGACCTTCGGCCTGATGTTCGCCGGCATGCACCTGGCCTTCCTGCCCATGCACCTGTCGGGCCTGATGGGCATGCCGCGGCGCGTGTGGACCTACGCCCCCGGCCGCGACCTGGAGCTGCCGAACATGATCTCCACGGTCGGCGCCTTCATGTTCGCGGTCGGAGTGCTGATCTGGATCATCGACATGGTCCGCAACTTCCGGCCGTTCGGAAGCGACGCCGGCAACGTCTATGACGGTCCCGGCCTGGAGTGGTTGCCGGCCGAGCTCTATTCAGTCCGCAGCATCCCGGTGGTCAGCTCGCTCTATCCGCTATGGGACCAGAAAAACCTCGCCCGAGACGTCGAGGCCGGCCGCTACTTCCTGCCCGGCGCCCCGACCGGCGGGCGCGAGACCTTGGTGACCAGCCCCGTCGAGGCCGAGCCCCAGCATCTGCTGCCGATGCCCAAACCGTCGGGCTGGCACGTCTGGGCGGCCGTGTTCACGGCGGGCTTCTTCCTGCTGCTGACCGTGCAAGCCTATGCCGCCAGCGTCGTCAGCGGCGTGCTGGCCACCTATTGCGTGATCCGCTGGTGCTGGTTCCTCGACCATCCCCTCCCCCAGAAGGAGGTCGATGTCGGCGCGGGCCTGATGCTGAAGACCTACGCCAGCGGCCCCTCCAGCACCGGCTGGTGGGCCATGGTCATCACCCTGGTGGTGGCTGGCATGGTGCTGGCGATGAGCGTCTTTTCGTACGTCTTCCTGTGGAGCCGCGCGCAGGCGCCGTGGAACGCGCCGATCGGGGTCGAGACCCTGACCGTCGCGGGGATGAACTTGGCGGCCGTCCTGTGCGCCTGGCTGGCCAGCCGCGTCTTACCAAGACGCCCTCGCCTCACCGTCCTCTTCACCGTCGCCGCCGGCGTGTTGGCCGCCGCGGCCTGGGCCCTGGATTTGAAGGCCTGGCAAGGCACGGGCCTGTCGCCTGATCTCAGCGCCCAAGGCGCGATCGTCCACGCCATGCAGGCCTGGCAGGGCTTCTTTATCGCCGTCGGCGCGATCATGGCCGTCTATGTCGTGCTGCGCTGGCTATTCGGCTATGTCGGTCCCGATCGACCAGCGACCGTACAGCTGGTCGGCCTGTTCCACGCCTATGTGGCGGCTCAGGGCCTGGTCACCCTGGGCGTGCCGCGGCTGTTGGCGGCGGCGGCATGAGCGCCTGGCGCACCCTGCTGGCGGGTCTCGTGGTATGGTTGACCCACTTCGCGATCGTCTACGCCTTGCCCAGCCTGGAGGCGATCGGCGCGGCCTCGCCAACGAGCCTGATGGTCGTCCATGGCCTGGCGACCCTGGTCTGCCTCATGGCAGTGGGTTTCCTAGGGCTCGCGGCATTCCGGAAGTCGCGTGTGGCGGAGGCCGGCAGCGCCTTCCGCCACCACATCGCCGCCCTGGGCGCGGCTATGGCCGGCGTCGCGATCGTCTGGCAATCGGCGCCGGCCTGGCTGAGCTAGCTTACTTCGCCGGCGCGACGCGCCAGACGGTGTTGGAGAGGTCATCGGCGATCAGCAAGATGCGCTTGGCCGGATCGAAGGCCACACCGACGGGACGCCCACGCGCTTTCTGCCCGTCCAGGAATCCGGTGACGAAATCGACGGGCTTGCCGTTGGGACGCCCGCCCGCGAACGGGATCCAGACGACCTTGTAGCCGGACAGGTCCTGGCGGTTCCAACTGCCGTGCTCGCCAACGAACACCCCTTCGCGGAAGTCGCCGCCAAAGCCCCCGTCGCGCGCGAAGCTGACGCCCAGCGCCGCCACGTGCGAGCCCAGGGCGTAGTCGGGCACGATCGCCTTGGCGACCATGTCCGGCTTTTGCGGATGGACGCGCGGATCGACGTTCTGGCCCCAATAGCTGTAGGGCCAACCGTAGAAGGCCCCGTCACGCACGGCGGTCAGATAGTCGGGCACCAGTTGCGGACCCAGCTCGTCACGCTCGTTGACCACCGCCCAAAGGGCGTTGTTGGTCGGCTCGATGGCCAGGGCGGTAGGGTTGCGGATGCCATGGGCGATGGTGCGGCGCGCGCCGGTCAGGCGGTCGATCTCCCAGACCACGGCCCGCTCTTCCTCAACGTCCAGGCCGCGCTCGCCGACATTGCTGTTGGAGCCGATGCCGACATAGAGCTTGCTCCCGTCGGCGCTGGCGACCAGCGACTTGGTCCAGTGGTGGTTGATCCGCGAGGGCAGCTTGGTGACCTCGACGCCCTTCTCGGTGATCTTGGTCTGGCCCGGCTGGAACGGGAAACGCAGCAGGGCGTCCTGGTTGGCGACGTAGAGCTGGCCGTCGACGAAGGCCAGGCCGTACGGCGCGTTCAGACCCTCGATCAGCGTCTCCTTGACCTCGGCCCGGCCGTCGCCGTCGGCGTCGCGCAGCAGGGTGACGCGGTTGCCGCCCTTCACCTTGGTCTTGCCCTGGGCCTTGATATAGCCGGCGATGATGTCCTTGGGGCGGACCTTAGGCGCCTGCGCGCCGCCCGAGCCCTCGGCCACCAGGATGTCGCCATTAGGCAGCACCAGCATCTGACGCGGGATCTTCAGGTCGGTGGCCAGGGCCGTGACCACAAAGCCCTTGGGCGCGGTCGGGGTCGCATTGTCCCAGCCGGCCGGCTTGGCGATCTTCATCGGCGGCAGCAGGGTCTGCTGCTGGTCGGGCAGCGGCGGCTTGCCAGCGCCGGTCTGGTCGAGGCCCGGATCGCTGCGACCGCAGGCCGTCAGGGTAATCGCCGCCGTGGCGAGCAGGAACCAGCGAGCGCTCATCGGACGATCCCCTCGATGCGTTGGCTGGAATAGCCGATGACGGCGGCCACCAAGGCCGCCAGGGTCGAGACGATCGATAGCGTCAGGCCGATCGAACCGACCGCGCTCCAGCCGTCATGGCTGTGCTGGAAGGCGTTGATCAGGCCGGCGATGAACATCACGGCCACGGCGACCAGATAGGCCAGGGCCCGAGCCCGCGTGGTGCGGCCGGGGAACACGGCGACTACGATCGCCCAGGCCAGCACCAACCCGCCGAAGAAGCAGCCGCCGGCGATCAGCCAGGCCGAGAAGTTCGACCACTGGACAAGGGCGCTCTTCAGATAGGCGATGTCGGACGCCAATCCCGACGAAAACAGCGCCAGCGGAAACGCCAACAGGATGGCGTGTAGCGGATGGAGAGGTGTGGCGCCGATCCCTCTGGACGTAGGCATGGAAGACTCCGCACGCGCGCCGCCTGTGGCGCTAGCTGAGCAATCCCTGGGCGCGCAATAGGTTTCACGCGCAAGTCACAGCCCCGCCCATCGTCGGGCTTCACGCCTGAACAACCCGCGCTCGACGGCGCGGGAACGTCCGCGGCGGTTGATCGATGGACCACGCCTCAATCAGCCGCGCTTGTAGCCAAGCAGCATCGCAAGGAGACGCCCCGACCTCAACGGTCGCGGGCATGCTCGGGCTTGCCCTTGCGCTGGGTGTGAGCGAAGTCCTCGAGCTGCTTTTCGCTCATCGACAACATCGACCTGGACGCGCCCTTGAGTTTGCTCTTGGGCGTTTCCCCGCGCTTGGCGGAAAGCGCGGCGCCGGCGGCTTTTTGCTGGGCGGCGGACTTGGCGGGCATGACGAACCTCCTGCTTTCACCACTCAACGCGCCATCACCGGTTCTGTGTCACGAGTTTGCTTTTAGCGCACAAGCGCGATCAAGGCGTTGACCTTGGCCAAGTCAGGCGGTGGCTGGCTAAGGTTCGCAGGGGGCGCGAAAACACCCCCTGCGACCTGAGTTTAGGTCAGCGCGCCGCCGTCGACGTTCAGGATCGTCCCGGTGATCTGACGGGCGGCAGGTGACGCCAGGAACGCCACCGCGGCGGCCACATCCTCAGGTTTGCCATAGCGGCCAAGCGGGATCAGCGAACGCTGAAAGTCAGAGGACTCGCCATCGGACGGGTTCATGTCGGTGTCGGTCGAGCCCGGCTGCACCAGGTTGACGGTGATGTCGCGCGGACCAAGTTCACGGGCAAGGCCCCGGTTGAACGACTGCAGCGCCGACTTGGTCATGTAGTAGGCCGCGCCGGGGTCGCCCACGATGCGGTCGGCGCCCGCCGAGCCGATGGTGATGACGCGGCCACCGGCTTTCAGGTGTGGAATAGCCGCCTGGGCCGCGAAGATCGGCGAGCGTACGTTCACTGCCAGCAGGGCGTCGACGTCCTCCTGGCTGATCTCGGCGAACGGAGCATAGCGGGCGATGGCGGCGTTGTTGACCAGGATGTCGAGGCCGCCGAGCGCAGCGGCCGCCTCTTCCACCGACCGTTTCACCGCCGCCACGTCGGCGCTGTCGGCCTGGATGGCGACGGCTTTGCGGCCCTTGGCCTCGATGGCCCCCACGACCTCCGCGGCCTTGTCCGCGGCGCGCTCGTAGGTGATGGCGACGTCCGCGCCCTGTTCGGCCAGTTCCAGGGCGATTGCGGCCCCGATGCCGCGGGAAGCGCCTGTCACCAGAGCGCGCTTGCCAGCCAGATTCGTCATGTCGGTTCGAAGTCCATTTCTAGAGTGGTCGATACAGAAATAACTGGGGAGGTTGCCGGGTCGGTTCAAGGGACTTATCTAACGATCGATGCAAAATTCAGGACAACGTCCGGAAAACGGCCCCAGCTCCCCAGGGCGCGGACGCGGTCGCCCGCGCGCCTTCGACCGCGACGCAGCGCTGGCTCAGGCGATGCGGCTGTTCTGGGAGAGGGGTTACGAAGCCACGTCCATCTCCGACCTGACCGCGGCGATGGGGATCGGCGCGCCTAGCCTCTATGCGGCTTTCGGCTCGAAGGAAGCGCTGTATGGCGCAGCCCTGGACCATTATCGCCAGACCTATGACGAGATGGGCTGGGGTGGGTTTAGGGCCGGCGCAACGGCGCGCGAGGCGGTGGCGGCGTGGCTGCTGGACTCTGCCGCCTCATTGACCGGTTCGCTGTGCGACATGCCCCGGGGCTGCATGGTGACCTTGTCCATGGTCGGCGACGAAGGCCACGCCGACCTGGGCGAAGTGGTCCGCGCGGCGCGCCTCGGCAGTTTGGAGCGGCTGAAGGCGCGACTGGAGCAAGGTGTGGAGGAAGGCGAGCTTCCGGCCGGAACCGACGTCCACGCTCTCGCCCGCTTCGTTCAGACGGTCCAGAGCGGGATGTCGATCCTGGCGCGGGATGGAGCGACGCGGGCCGAACTGGAAGCCGTGGCGCAGGTCGCGATGCAGAGCTTCGCCGCGCGTTAGCTATCTCAGCACCACCCTGAGGTTCCGTTGCGGATCGACGAAGGCGTTCAGCACCTCGGCCTCCAGGGTGAACGCGGTGATGTCGGGGACATTGGCGAACTGGATCACGACCTTGCTATGGGCCGGCACGGTCAGCACGCGCGCGCCGGTCAGCGGACTGGCGGAGGTCAGACGCAGCTGGAGCGGCATGAAGGCGTCGTTGTGGAGCTCGACCTGGACCATGTCCTTGGTCAGGAAGCTCTGAGCCCGCGCCTTGCCCGTCATCCGCAGCGCCGCGCCGACGATCTCGGCCAGCTCCTGTTCGCGCCCATAAAGCGTCTGGCGGTAGAGGGCCGCGGTGCGCTTCTGCAGCATCGCCGCGCGGATGGCCTCGGCTGAGCCATCCTTGGCGAGCACCAGGGTCGTGGTGCGGTGTTGGCCCTCGGGGATCTGCATGTCGGCGTCGATCGCGCCGTGGACGTCGGATGCGCCGACCACGGCCAGACCGTGCTTCAGCGCCATGTCGAAAGCGGCCGCCGAATACTGCGAGCTGTTGGCGATCTCGACGGCGTCGAACAGACCCGCCTTCAGCAGGCCGCGCTGCTCGGCCGGCATCGGTTCGGCCACCGCGGGGTCCAGGCCGGGCAGGACCCACGGATGGTTCCAGATGATCACCGCGCCCTGGCCGCGCGCGACCTTCAGGATCTCGGTCGGATCCTTGGACATGGTTGCGTCAACAGTCAGAGCGTTGACGTCCTTCATGAACAAGGCGTTGAAGTGCCCCCATGGCACGCCGCGCGTGATCTCGACACCGGGGATCGGCAGGACCTTGGAGCTGATGCGGGCCGCTTCCTTGACGGCGATCGCATAGGGCCGGTTGTGGTCGTCGGTGACGATGTCCGGCGCGTAGGGGTGCGCCTCGAGGTGGTCGGTGACGGCGTAGGCGGCCAGATGATCCTGCTCGGCCTCCCACAGGCGGAAGGTCGGCCAGACGACGCCGTCGCTGAACAGGGTGTGGGTGTGGGTGTCGACCGCCAGCACCGCCTCGCCCTTGGCCGTGACCGGGAAATCGATGCGGCGCGTGTCGTTGGCGCGCGTCCAGGTCCGCTCCGGAGCGGTCTGGGCGACGCCGGGCTGGCCTGCCAGCAGAGCGAAGACGGCGACGGTGGCGGCGAGAGACGCTTTCAGCATGATGGGTCGTCCAGTTGAGTCGGCGCGACCTCTAGCGACGACACGTGACAATCTCAATACAGATGTACGGGAATTATCCCCCGCATCTTCGGTGGAAATTATCCACACAGAAACTAATGTGCGATACGCCGACGACGACCGAGCGCCAGAATGAACACGAAGATCACCGACCTGCAGCCCTATCTCCGAGCCGCCCTGCCGCTGGTCGCCGCCGACGGCTTGAAGGGCCTCAGCCTGCGGCCACTGGCCGAGCAGCTGGGCACGACCGCGCCAGCCCTGATCCGCCGCTTCGGCAGCAAGGACGAAATGGTCGCCGCCCTGGTCGAGGTCGCCATCGCCGAGGACGGCGCTTTCCTCGACGGCTGGCTGGCGCGAATCCGGGCGCTGGAGGTGCGCGACGGCGCGCTGATGGCCGAGGTCGTCGAGGCGGTACTGTCCGACCTGGCCGGGCCCGAGGCCGGACGCACACGCTTCTATTGCGAACTGCTGCAGGCAGCCGCCTCGCGTCCCGAGATCGTCGAGACGGTCGCCGCCTGGTCGGCGCGGCGCCTGGCCTTCTGGCGCGCGGCCACCGAATACCTGCCTACGCCGGAGCTTGCCGAGATCCTGCACGGCTTCAGCATCGGCGACGCCGCCTACAGCCTGGTGCTGGAGGACGTGACCGCCTATCGCTGGCTGCGCCGCCTGAACCTGCGCCGACTGTGCCGCGGCCTGATCCCTGTCGACGGGCGTCAGGACCTGCGGGCCTACGCGACCTTCCGCGCCGCGCTGGACGATCTTCATGGCGACGAGCCCGCCACGCCGCCGATGTCCGACTGGCAGGTCAAGGCCGCAGGGCACATCTCGGCGCTGATCATCGCCGAGGGCGCTGATGCGGTGACGCACCGGGCCATTGCCGCCCGCGCCGGCCTGGCCAACTCGACCCTGGCCTATCACTTCCCCCGGCAGGAGGACCTGCTGCGGGCCGGCCTGGACGACATCGTGTCCAAGGTTCGCCGTGCGACGGGCGCCACGGCCTCCGACGCGCCGCCGGATTTCAACCTGACCGCCGTTCAGAGCAGCCGCGCGACCCTGGCCCTGGCGCTGGCCGCCGGGCGCATGCCCAGCCTCAAGCCGGTCGCGGCGGACCTGCGCCGTCAGCGCGGCGAAAGCTCCGTCTTCTACTACGAGCGACAGTACGGCGAGCGGGTGTTCGACGTGGTGGCGTGCCAGGCGCTGTCCCTGACCGCCATGGGCTGGTTCACGCTGGACGGTCTTCTGGAGCCGACCGCCGGCGGCGGCTTCGGCTTTGACCTGGCCGAGCGCATGCGTGAGGCGGCCCTGGCGTCGCGGTAACGGGCTCAATTCGTACATCCGTTATCAATAGACCGAAATTCGCGCCAAGATTCTCGTACATCCGTTACGCAACCGTCATCGAGCGCTGATATTGCCTCCCTCGAGTTCGAATTTTCGGGGATATTTCCAATGCTCGCACCCAAACACCTTCGCGCCCTGCTGCTCGCCAGCGCCGCCCTGAGCGGCGCCTCGGCCGTACAAGCGTTCGCAGCCGACACCACAGCCGCCGCCAGCGACACCGCGCTGGAGCCGATCGTCGTCACCGCTCAGCGCCGCGCCGAGCGTCTGCAGGACGTGCCGATCTCGATCACCTCGGTCAGCGCCCAGAAGCTGGAGCAGTCCAACTTCCGCTCGATCACCGACCTGCCCTATCTGGTCCCGGGCGTGCAGTTCGAGACCACCAACGGCACTGCCTTCAACATCCGCGGCGTCGGCAGCAGCTCGTGGGACTTCTCCAATGAGAAGTCGGTCAGCCTGGTGGTCGATGACGTCGTGATGGACGCCCAGCGCGACAACGGCCTGATCGGCCTGACCGACATCCAGCAAGTCGATGTGCTGATGGGCCCGCAGGGCACGCTGTTCGGCAAGAACGCCACTTCGGGCGTCATCGCCATCACCACCGTCAAGCCGGTCCTGGGCCAGTTCTCGGTCAAGGGCGACGCGGCCTATGGCGATCGCGCCGACCGGACCGCGAACCTGACGGTCAACATCCCGATCGGCGACAAGATCGCCCTGCGCGTCTCGGGCTTCGCCCAGGGCCAGGAGGGCTATGGCCGCTACACCACGCTGAACCAGTCGCTGAACGCCTATAAGGAGCATGGCTATCGGGCCCGGTTGCTGTTCGCGCCCAACGACCGGATCGAGCTGATCTACGCCACGGACTACGCCCGCCACTGGGACAACAACAACCGCACCACGGTCGGCGGCGGCTCGGCCTTCTTCACGAATCTGCAGATCATCAACGGCGTGACGCCCAGCCTGAAGAACGACAGCAACGCCGACAGCAAGATGGGCGAGCTGAAGAACACCAGCTGGGGCCAGACGCTGAAGGGCCAGTTCCAGATCGGCCGCGACACCCTGACCTCGGTCAGCTCGTATCGCGACACCCGTTCGTTCGGCGCGGGCCCCGGCGACTTCACCCCGGTCGACAAGTGGGCTTTCGTGCCGTTCAACCAGGGCACGGTGAAGACCTGGAAGTTCAGCCAGGAACTGCGCTGGGCCTCGCCCACCGGCGGGTTCTTCGAATATCTGGCCGGCCTCTACTACAACCGCCTCAGCCAAGATGCGACGCAGGCCCAGTGGGCCACCTTCGGCGCGCCGTTGCCCCTGACCAACATCACCACCACCACCGGCGTGGCCGGCGATCCGGGCAACGCCCAGCGCTTCCGCACCACCAACATTACCGAGGCCGCCTTCGGCCAGCTGAAGTTCAACGTCTCGGACAAGCTCAGCCTGTCGGCCGGCGCCCGCTACACCAAGAACGACAACAGCCAGACCGAGACCTTCTTCTACATCGACCCGATGAAGGCGCTGGGCCTGCCCCTGACCTTCACGCCCAGCGGCAAGGCGCCCACCCAGCCCTACGGGCAGGTCAAGGGCGACAACTTCTCGTATCGCCTGGCCGCCCAGTACCGGCTGAACAGCGACGTCATGGCCTATGTCTCGTACGCCACCGGCTACAAGCCCGGCGGTACGGCGTTCGTCGGCAACAACTATTCGCCGTACAAGGACGAAACGGTCAAAAGCATCGAGGCCGGCGTCAAGTCCGAGCTCTTCGACCGCCGGGTGCGCCTGAATGCCAGCGTGTTCAACTCGGAATTCACCGACTTCCAGACCTCGCTGCTGACCTTCGTGCCGGGCAATCCGGTGGCGGTGATCGCCACCGGCAACGCCGGCGGCCTGCGCAGCCGAGGCTTCGAGACCACCTTCGCCTGGCGCGCGACGGAAGGCCTGACCCTGAGCGGCGGCGTGACCTATGCCAACGCGATGTTCACCGACTTCCGCTACAACGCCACGACCAACTACAAGGGCACCAGCCTGACCAACGCGCCCAAGTGGCAGGGTTCGTTCAGCGCCAACTACGACCGCCAGATCGGCGACTATCGCCTGAAGGCCAGCCTGGACTACGCCTACAAGACCCGCACCTGGAGCGCGGTCGGCCAGGCCGCCAATACCGAGCTCCCCGGCTACGGCATCGCCAACGGCCGCATCAGCGTCACGCCGGAGACCGGCGGCGTCGAGGTCGGCCTCTACGGCCGCAACCTGCTGGACAAGTACTTCTCCACCGCCTTCGAGCAGTACAGCACCATGAGCCTGACCCACCGCGTCTCGCGCGAGGCGCACCGCACGGTCGGGGTCTTCGCCAAGTACGCCTTCTAGTCCCCTGAAGCGCGGGCGCCCCGTGGCCCGCGCCCGACTTGTCCCGCCCGGGCATGGAGCTCGGGCGGGATCTTTTTCCACGACTGTATGAGACCTCGACCATGGATCGTCGCCAGTTCCTGACGGCCGCCAGCGCCCTGGCGCTGCCCTCCGCCAGCCATGCCACCGCTCCACTGGAAGCGCGCGCCGAACGCATCACGGCGCAGGCCGTTCGCCTGACCTGGACCGGCGCGCGAGCCGTCTCGATCCTCGTCTCCGGCGATCCGGATGCGCCGAGATCGGCGATGCGACCGCTGAAGACGCTGGCCGGCGCCGCGACCGAAGTCGCCGTCCCGGTGAGCCCCCGCCCCTACTTCCTGGTCCGCGCCGCGTATGGCCGCCAGACCCGCGTGGCCGAGCGCCTGCTGCCGCTGACGGGCGGCCGCAATTTCCGCGACCTGGGCGGCTGGCGCACCGCCGACGGCCGGCAGGTGAAGTGGGGCAGGATCTATCGCTCGGGCATCATGACCGACCTGACGATGGCCGACATCGCCTATCTCCAAGGCCTGGGCATCACCGTCATCTGCGATCTGCGCAGCCCGCAGGAGCGCGCGACCGAGCCCAGCCCATTCCTGAAAACCGCAGGACCGAAGATCTCGGCCTTCGACTACGAGACGGTCTCGCTGGCGCCGTTCGTGGCCATGACCACCCGCGAGCAGGCCATCCAGGGCTTCGCCGACGCCTATGTGGCGCTGCTGGATCGCCTGGCGCCGCACTTCACGGACCTCTTCGCGCGTCTCGCGGATGACGCCGGCCCGCTGGCGATGAACTGCAGCGCCGGCAAGGATCGCACGGGCCTGGCCTCGGCCCTGGTGCTGTCAACCTTGGGCGTCCCGCGCGCGACCGTGATCGCCGACTATGCCCTATCGCAGACCTACGTCCCGCCGGCGCGATACGCGTCCCAGTTCCCGGCCTTCGCCAAGACCCCTTGGGCGGTGTCGGAAGTGGTCCTGGGCTCCGATCCGGAAGTCATGCGCCGAACCTTGGCCGCGATCGACGCACGATGGGGTGGTCCGCTGGCGCTGGCCAAGGCCCGCTATGGCCTGACCGACGTGATGCGCCAGAAACTGCGCCAGCTCTATCTGAGCTGAAATCAGCGCCGGGCAACCTGGATCAATACGCTTCCGCGGCGAGGTGGTGGGCGTGTCGCTGGCGGACCTGATCGGCCTCGTCGCTCTCGGCGAGCTTCTGCAGGGCATGAGCGCGCGTCGTGTCGAGCAGGCGATAGCACACGGCATTGCCGACCAACTCGGCCGTGACCAGGGACTTGTCGACCAGGTTGGCCAGATCGTCGATCGTCTTGGCCACATCGCACTCCGCCCGGGCGATCACGCAGGCCGCCTCCAGGCTGAAGGCGCCCGGGAAGACCGACAGTCGTCGCAGCACCGCGCGTTCATCCGCCGACAACAGGTTGTAGCTCCAGTCGAACGTCGCGGTCAGGGTCTGGTGACGCTCGGGCCAGGAGCGGAGTCCTCCGGTCAGACGGAACCGGCCATCCAGCAGGCTTCGAAGCTCACGCACCCCAAAGGCGCTGGCGCGGTTGGCGGCCAGTTCGATGGCCAAGGCCACGCCATCCAGGCGCTGACAGATCTCGGCCACGACAAGCGCATCGCCATCCTGCAGGTGGAACATCCGGTTTCTGGCCATCGCGCGCTCGACGAACAGCTGCGTGGCGGGGAAGGACAGAAGCGCGTCGGCCGGAAGCCGTTCTTCCAGCGGCGGGGCGTCGAGCGGCGCCAGGCGATAGACGCGTTCCTCATGGATTCTCAGCGGTTCGCGGCTGGTGGTCAGGATCCGAACCCCTGGGGCTTGGGCGAGGATATCCGCGACACAGCTCGCCGCCGCCTCGATCAGGTGCTCGCAATTGTCCAGAACCAGCAGCAGATCCCGGCCGCGCAGGTGGTCGAGAAGCTCAGCGAGCAGCGTCGACGGGCGCAGCGCCAGGCCCAGAGCCTTGGCGATGGCCGCGGGCACGCCGGCCGGATCATCCAGGCTGGCCAGGTCGGCGAACCAGGCGCCATCCCTGACGCGCGCCGCGAAGCCCTCGGCGACGGCGACGGCGACGGTGGTCTTGCCCATGCCGCCGGGGCCGACGATCGACAGCACTCTTTCGGTCTCCAGGTCCTTGCGGATCCGCCCGATGTCCTCGGCGCGCCCGATGATGCCGGCGACGGCGGGCGGCAGGTTGCTCTGGCCGCCGCAGGACCGGCTCTCGCGGACAGCGCGGACGGGCTGGCCCGACCGGACCGGCGCGACGAAGCGATAGCCCCGGCCGATCACAGTGGCGATGTACTGCAGGCTGCCGGCCTTTTCGCCCAGCGCGCGCCGCAGGGCGGCGATGTTGACCTTCAGGTTGGCCTCCTCAACGGTCAGGTTGGGCCAGGCGCGCTCGATCAGTTCAGTCTTCGAGATGACGACGCCGGGGCGCTCGACCAGGGCCGTGAGGATGTCGAAGGCCCGCCCGCCAAGCGTGACGGGCGCCTCATCCTCGACGAGCATCTGCTGCTCGGGATTGAGCACGAAGGGGCCAAAGGCGAACGACCTTGGGTGTTCGATAAAGGGCGTCATCTGAGTGCCTCCAGTCCCGAGTTCGAGCCGCAGCCCGTTGGCAGGCGACCTGAAACCCCGAGACGCAGGGCCTTGGAAAACCCGTAAGCGAACGTCGTTTTTTACATCTCTTTACCGAAGCCCTCGCGCGGGAACGGGTACGGTTGCGCCGTGGGGACGATGATTTGAGACGACGCGCTTTTTCGATCCTGGCCCTGGCCGGCACGCTGGCTTTCGCGCCAAGCGCAGAGGCGCGCGGCCTGCTTGGCGGCGCCAGGATCGTCCTCAAGGAAGGCCGTCTCGCCGACGCCTTGCGGGACCTGTCGGTGCGAAGCGGCTCGGATCTGCTGTTCGCGCCCGACGTTGTGGGCAACCTCAAAAACAAACGCGTCGTCGGCGCCCTCCAGGTCGAGCCGATCCTGTCGCGCCTGCTCGAAGGCACTGACCTTGGCTACCGCCGGGTCGGCGAAGGAACCTACATCGTCTTCAAGCTGGAACCGGAACAGCCCACGGCGCTGCCGGAACTGCTGGTGGTCGGCCGCAAGTCGCAGAATGCCGACATCCAGCGGACCGAGAACGACATCCAGGGCTATCGCGTCTCCACCGCCGAGGATATCCGCGCCTCCCACGCTGACAATCTCGACCAGTTCCTGCGAAGCCGACTGTCGAGCAATGCCGAACGTCTCGGCCCGACCAGCGACCCCAGGGCCAGCAACGCCGCCAACCGATCGGAAGTCGACCTGCATGGCCTGGGACCGAGCCAGACCCTGGTGCTGGTCGACGGGGTGCGGATGCCGGCCACGCTCTCGCAGGACTACCAGCTGGAATTTTTCCAATCCGACCTGAACGGCCTGCCCCTGCTGGCCATCGATCGGATCGAAAGCCTGACCGGAACGGCCGGCGGCATCTACGGTCCCGGCGCCACCGGCGGGGTGATCAACGTGATCCTCAAGCGCGACTATCGCGGCTCGGAAGTCAGCGCCACTTACGGGATCACGGGCCGGGGCGACGCGATGCGGCGACGCATAGACGGCCGGATCGGCTTCACGCCCGACGGCGGCGCCACCGACGTCATGATCAACGTCTCGCGCGCCCAGGGCGACGGTTTGCGCGTCGGCGACCGCGCGTTCGCGCAGCGGGCCCTACGCTCTCGGATCGCACGCGGGACGGCCGACACCCACTCGCCGATCAGCAACGGCGTCTTCGTCCGCAGCCTGTCGGGAAACATCCTGTCGCTGAGCCCCGCGCTCGGCGGCGCATCCCTGGGCTCGAGCTTCACCTATCTGCCGCTCGACAGCCTCGGCGCAGGCGACGGCGCCGTCCTACTCGCCAACGCCGGAAAGGTCCCCGACGGCCTGTCGCCCGACGGCAATGGCGAGCTTCGCAGCCTGACCAGCGCCACGACCGTGACGTCGCTGCTGGTGAACCTGCGCCATCGGTTCGGCGACCACATCGAGGCCACCCTCGATTTCATCGGCTGGGAGAATGAGGGCCGCTCGACCTCGAACTTCAACATCACGGGATGGCGAACCGGGAGCGCCGCCGTGGCGCAACGCCGGAACGGCGTGCTCGCCGACAGCTATCCATTCAGCGAGCCCGTGGCGTTGACCTTTCCGATGGTCGGCCTGGAAAACGAAACACGCAACCGTCTGCGCACGACGCGCACCTCGGCCACCGTCCTGTTCGAGCTGCCCGCAGCCTGGCGCGGCGGAGCCACTTACAGCGTCGGCGCCACGCGCAATCGGGTCAGGCAGGACGGCTGGGCCTTCGACCTGAACTTCATCCGCGCGCTCGCCTTGATGCAGCCCGGCTCCGGCGGCGAACCCGCGCCCAACCCCTTTGGCCCCTGGGACGACTTCGTCACCGCGATGCGGGCCTACAGGGTTCCTCACCCCGTGCGGTTGGAGCGCAAGCTTCAACTGCGTGACGCCAGCCTCAGACTCGGCGGCGCCGTCCTGCACCGCCCGGCCGGAGACGTCGTGCTGTCGCTCGTGGCCGAGCGCCGCGAGGAGAGCGCCACGATGACGCCCTGGGATATCGCCGGCCAGCCGGACATCACGCCCCTCGCCAACTATTCCTTCTCGACCGTGACCTCCTCCGTATACGGCGAGCTGCGCGCGCCGCTGGTTTCGCGCACGTCGCCCCTGGCCGCCCTGCGGGGACTGGAGATGCAACTGGCCGCACGTCACGACAGCATCCAGGCCGACATACCCGGCCCCGTGCTCGGCGGACCACGAAGCGGCTACGACCGCGGCGCCACCGTCTATACGGCCGGCCTGCGGGTCTTCCCCTGGGATGCGCTGCTGCTGCGCGCCAGCATCGCCACAGGAGTGCTGCCACCGACGCCGCAGCAAATGAAGCTCGACAGCTACACCGTCGGACTGCCCGACACCGCCGTGAGCAGCGAGGCCGACCCGGCGCGCGGCGACCAGTTGATCGGCTCTGAAAAGCCCGCCGTGATGCTGTCGGGCGGTTCGCCCAAGCTGCGCCCCGAGCACGCCCGGACCGTGGCCCTGGGCTTCGTCATCAATCCCGAAGGCGGCCGGGGGCCACGGATCTCGCTGGACTACACCCACACCGAGAAGCACGGCGAGATCGGTAATTTCGGCAGCCTGGAGCTCCTGCTCGCCCATGAGGCCCAATATCCGGATCGCATCGTGCGAGACCCGCTGACGCCCGCCGACATCGCCGCCGGCTACACGGGCGGAGTGATCGTCCAGGTCGACACGACGGACGTGAACATCGGCAGGACGACGGTCGACGCGATCGACGTGCACGTGGACCAGGCTTTTCGCCTGGGCCCCGACAGCCGGTTGCGGCTCTTTGGCGGCGCGACCTGGACCCCGCGCCTGACGCGGCGTTTTTCCGCCGACACGCCCTTGGTGAAGTACACCGCCACGGCGGAAGGCCCTCTACGTTGGCGGGGCGTCGCCGGCGCCGCCTGGGAGCGCGGCGATCTCGCACTGCGGCTGGATGGCCAGTACTACGGCGACTACCACGCCGTCGACGCCAGCTATGCCAGTTCGAAAACCGCCGCGAACCTGGCCTCCAGCCGCATCCCCGCGCGAATCTACCTGGACGCCACCGTCACCTACCGGCTGCAGGTCGCGGGACCCGGGGCGACCTCTCGCGACGTCGACATCCGGTTCGGGGTTCAGAACCTACTGGGACGAGACCCGCCGGCGGAGGTCGATTCAGAGCTCGGCTACAGCTTCTATGGAGACCCGCGAGGCCGCCGGTTCGAGCTCAGCGCCACCGCGCGGTTCTGAGACCGCACTATTCTTTACGGGTTTTCCTCGAGCGTGCGTCTCGGGTGGCATGAAGGGACGCCACCCATGTTCGCCACACCCGACGGAGCCCTGGTTCTTGAAAATGATCGGGCTAACGTCTTGTCGATGTCGGACGGGGATCCACAGTCGAATTCGACCCATTCGGTGGCGCGCCAGTTCCGCGACGCCAGGGGCAAGCTGCTGGGCTGGCTCCGGCGACGCGTCCCTGACCCGACCGAAGCCGAGGACCTCCTGCAGGACACCTTCCTGCGCGTCACGCAGCGCGAGGCCCCCGAGGGGGTCGCCCACTTCGAAGGCTATCTGTACCGCACCGCCGAGAGCGTCCTGGCCGACCGGTACAGACGACGCAGCGTTCGACGCGCCGACGCGCATGTCGCCCTCGAACCCGAGGTCCACCGGACCGAAGACGCCGACGCGCTGCGCGCCTTGCTGGCCAGAGAACGGCTTCGCGCCGTGTCGGCAAGCCTGATGGCGCTCCCCGAACGAACGCGCGCGGTGTTCGTCCTGCGCCGCCTGGAAGGCCTGCGCTACGGCGAGATCGCCGCGCGCCTCAAGGTCTCGCTGAGCACCGTTGAAAAAGACATGGCCCGCGCCATCGATCATCTGATGCTCGAGGAGGACAAGGCATGAGCGCTGATCCGCCCTCCCCGCAAACCCTGCGTGACCTGGGGCCGAAGGCGGCCGCGGCGCTGTGGCTGGAACGTCTGCAGCGCGACCCTTCGCCAGAAGACGACGCAGCCTTCGCGCAATGGCTGGCCCAGAGCGACGCCAATCGCCAGGCCTGGGAGCGTGCGCGCGATCTGTGGGACGTGTTCGAGGATCCCCAGGCCGACGACGTCCTGGCGACCCTGCGCAAGGACGCCCTCTCCCTGCGGGCCCGCCCGGCCCCCGCGCCGACGGCTTGGTATCTGGTCGCCGCGTCGGTCGCGGCCGTGGTCGTCGGCGGCGTGCTGTTCGCCGGGCTGGGTCGCGAGCATCGCGCGCCCGCATCCACCCAGGTCGCCAGCGCCAGCCAACCCGACCTCCATGGGTTTGGGCGGACCGACTACGAGACCACCGCCGGTCAACGACTGAACGTGCGTCTCGAGGATGGAACCAGACTGACGCTGGAGCCCGCCACAGCCGTGGACATCGCCTATGTCGACGGGCAGCGCCTGGTTCGCCTGACACGTGGCGAGGCGCTGTTCGACGTCACGCATGACGCGGCCCACCCCTTCCGGGTCGCGGCCGGTGAGCGCGTGATCTCGGACCTGGGCACAAGGTTCAACATCCGGGTGCAGGCCGACGAAACCCGGGTGCGCCTGGACGAAGGCTCGCTGGGCGTCACGGTCGGAAGCGATCCCCACGTCGCGACGGGCGAGGCCAGGATCCTGGTCCCGGGCCAGGAGCTGGTGGCGCGTCGCGGCCAATCCGACGCGATTACGCAGGTCGAGCCGAAGGTGGCGTCCGATGGAGAGCGCCAGGTGATCCAGTTCGACAACATCTCGCTCACCGAAGCGGTGGCGCAGATCAACCGCTACACCGACCAGAAGCTGGTCGTGAACGATCCGAAAGTGGGCGCCTTGCGGGTCAGCGGCGCGTTCCGCACCGACGATCCGATGCGGTTCGCGACGACGCTCACCACGCTCTATCCCGTTCGCCTGGTTCCATTGGCGGATGGCCGGATCGAGATCGCGGCGCGTGGCAAGTCAAAGCGATAGCGGCGCAGAACAACGCTTTCGTTCAAGCCAGCGGACGCTCATCGTGGCTCCGTCGCCTCGACATCCAGCCTCAAGGAGAACGTGATGAAGATCGTCAGAACCGGAGCGGCCGCCTGGAGCGGCGGCATCAAGGACGGCAAGGGGTCGATCTCGACCGAGAGCGGCGCCCTGCAGGCCTATCCCTACGGCTTTGCCAGCCGGTTCGAGGGCCAGCCGGGCTCCAACCCCGAAGAGCTGATCGGCGCGGCCCACGCGGCCTGTTTCACCATGGCCCTGTCGCTGGTGCTGGGCGAAGCCGGGCTGCGGGCCGACCAGATGGACACCTCGGCCAAGATCACGCTCGAGCAGGTCGATGGCGGCTACGCCATCACCGCTTCGCACCTGACCCTGAAGGCCAGGATCCCCGGCGCCGACCAGGCGACCTTCGAGAAGCTGGCGGCCGGGGCCAAGGCCAACTGCCCGGTCTCCAAGCTCTTGAACGCGGAGATCACCCTGGACGCGGCGCTGGTCGAATAGGTTTAAGCGCGATGAGGGACTCTTGGTGAGCCGATACAGCTTCCTGGACCTCGCCAGCTCGGCGAGCGTGAGATCCGCCCAGGCCGAGATGGGTGTCGACCATCTGTGGACGCCCGGTCAGGTCGATCGGCAGTTCGAGACGTTCACGGAGAACGAAGAGGCCTTCATCGCCGCGCGCGACAGCTTCTACATGGCCAGCGTGTCGGAGACGGGCTGGCCCTATGTCCAGTATCGGGGCGGGCCGCCCGGCTTTCTGAAGGTCATCGACGAGACCACGCTGGCCTTCGCCGACTTCCGCGGCAATCGCCAGTACATCAGCGTCGGTAACCTGGACGCCAACGACCGCGTGGCCCTGATCCTGGTCGACTATCCCCGGCGCGCCCGCTTGAAGATCCTGGCGCACGTCGAACGCCTGGCGCTGGACGCCGAGCCGGGTTTGCTGGAGCGGGTGTCCGATCCCGGCTATCGCGCCAAGCCGGAGCGGATCTTCCGACTGCGGCTGGCGGCGTTCGACTGGAACTGCCCCCAGCACATCATCCCGCGCTTCACCGAAACCGAGATCTCGCGGGCCGTTCAGCCGCTTCACGAGAAGCTCGAAGCGCTGGAGACCGAAAACCGCGCCCTTCGCGAGCGGCTCGGGCAGGCCAAGCCCTAGGTCAGGTGACGGTCCAGAAAGTCGCGAATATGGTCGGCGATCTCGCGGCTGTGGGTCTCCAAGGCGAAGTGCCCCGCATCAAGGAAATGCACCTCGGCCTTGGGCAGATCGCGGCGGAACGCCTCGGCGCCGGTCGGCAGGAAGAAGGGATCGTTGGCGCCCCAGATGGCCAGCAGCGGAGGCTGCCGCTCGCGGAAGTACTGGTGGAAGCGCGAGTAGAGCGCCACGTTGCTGGCGTAATCGGCGATCAGGCCCAGCTGGATGTCCGCATTGCCCGGCCGTGACATCAGGGCGTAGTCCAGCCAGTAGGCCTCCGGCGCCACCTGGGTCTCGTCGGGCGCGCCGTGCGTGTACTGCCAGCGCGTCGTTTCCAGGGTGAACATGCTGCGCATCGCCTCGCGATTGGCCGGCGACGGATCGGCCCAGTAGGCGCGGGTCGGCGCCCAGCCGTCGCTCATGCCCTCCTCGTAGGCATTGCCGTTCTGCGAGATGATGCCGGTAATCGCGCCGGGCCGTGCGAGCGCCAACCTCAGCCCCACAGGCGCGCCGTAGTCGAAGATGTAGATCGCATAACGCTCAAGCCCGATGGCGTCCGTGAAGGCGGCCATCGCCTCGGCCAAGCGTGCGAAGCTGTAGTCGAACCCCTCTGGTGCGGTCGTGAAGCCAAAGCCAGGCAGGTCGGGCGCGACCACGTGGTAGCGATCGGCCAGACGCGGGATCAGGTCGCGGAACTGGTGCGACGAGGTCGGAAAGCCGTGCAGCAGCAGGATCGTCGGGCGTTCCCGGCTTCCCGCCTCGCGATAGAAGATCGAGACGTCGCCGACTTCGGCGCGCCGCAGGGCGATCTCGGGCTGACTGGGTTTCGGCATCGCGGATCCTCACATCTGGCTCCGCGACGATGACCCGCCCCGCGAACAGGCGACAGTAAAGCGCTGTAAGGCGTGGTGAAGTCACAGGCGTCCGCCTGGCGAGGCCCCGCCGAAACAATCGTGAAACTGTCACGCGCCTGACACCGATCACGCCTAGCCACGGCCGACCCGATGCAGGACGGCCCAGCCTTGTCGCACCTTCGCCCCATCGATCAATGGTTCATGGACCAGATCCTGCCGCTGGAGCCGATGCTCCTGGCCTCGGCGCGCAAGCTGGTGAGCGATCCCGACGCGGCGCGGGACCTGGTGCAGGAAGCGTTCGCTCGTCTCCTGACCGTGGAGGGCTGGGCCCAGATCGAGGCCCCGCATCCCTATCTGCTGCGCATGATGCGCAACCTGGCGTTCGAGAAGCTGCGCCGCGCGAAGATCGCCCGCTTCGAGCAACTGACGCTGGCCGACGACTTCGACGTCGTCGACGAGAGCCCCGACGCGTTTCGGGTTCTGTCCGGACGCGAGCAGCTGGCCCGGCTGGACGCCGCGCTGAAAGACCTGCCCGAGCGTTGCCGCCGCGTCTTCGTCATGCGGCGCATCGAGGAGCGCTCGCCGCGCGAGATCGCCAAGCAACTGGGCGTCAGCCCCTCCACCTTGGAAAAGCGCCTGGCGCGCGCGCACTATCTCGTCGCCAAGGCGCTGGCGCCGACCCCTGCCCTGCCGCTGGAAGATCGTCCGGCCAAGGCGGATGAGGCCCGCCGAAAAAATTCGACCAAGCGCTCCTGAAATGTGGTGGCGTTCGCGCGCCCAAACATCTTCCTAAGATAGGCGGATGAAAGGGTGGCCCCAGGCGTGTTCGAAAAGCCGCTAGCGTCGGAAGAAACCGGAGACGATCCGGTGCTGCGCGCGGCCGCGCAGTGGCTGGCGCGCGCCGACCTCGGGACCTTGGACGAGGCGGCCTTCGAACAATGGCGCGCCGAAGATCCCCGCCACGCCCTGGCGTTCATCCGCGTCTCCGAGGCCGCGCGCCGCGTCACGGCCGACGGCGCCGAAGCTCCCGCCGTCAAGCGCGCCCGCAAGCCGGACCCGACCCGTCGCGGCGCGATCGCGGCAGGGTTGGCTGTGTTCTCGCTCGGCGGCGGCGCGCTCGTCGCCGGCAAGGTCAACGCCCGCGACCGCGCCTCCACGCCGGTCGGCGGGATGCGCCACGTGGACTTGGCCAAGACCGGCGAGCTCACCCTCAACACCGACAGCGCCGCGTCGTGGAAGTCCGGCCACGATGGCCTGCGTCTCTGGCTCGAACGCGGCGAGATCGCGTTGGACATCGTGGCGAACGCGCCGCCCGTTCACCTCAAGGGCGGGCCCGTCGGCGCGAGTCTCGGGCCGGGGCGTTACAACGCCCGCCTGCGCGATGGCCTCCTGGATCTGGTCGTGCTGAAGGGCGAGGCCAGCGCGGAGGGCTCGAACGCCGCGCCGGTTCGCGGCCCGGCCGCCCTGGCTTTGACCGCCGAACGCCCCCTGCCCCGGTCGCTGTCCGAACAGGACATCGCCGCGACCCTGGCCTGGCGCAGCGGCGAGATTCTGTTCGTGGACGAGCCCCTGTCCAGCGCCATCGAAGAGTACAACCGTCACCTGGCGCGCAAGATCGTCCTGGCCGATCCGCAGCTCAGCGGCCTGCGGGTCGGCGGGCGGTTCATGGCCGACGATCCCAGCGCCTTCCTGCAGGCGCTGGAGATGACGATGAACGTCCGCGTGACGCCCTCGCAGCAGGCCATGCTGCTGTCGCGAAAAAATTCCTGAGCCGATTTGGAGGCGTTCTCGTCGCCAATCATCCTTGGAGGTAGGGGGGCGCCAAGAGCGCCTGGCCAGAGGATTTCAAAGCCATGAACCGTGGTGCTCACGCACGCACGCCGCTTTTCGCGGCGCTCTTTGTCACGTCCGCGATCGTGATGGCTCCGGCCGTCAGCGTCGCCGCCGAACGCGCCTTCGACATCAAGGCCCAGCCCATGGGCGAGGCGCTGAACCAGTTCGCCCGCCAGGCCGGCGTGCAGATCTTTTTCCCCGGCGAAGCAGCCGCCGGCCGTCGGTCGCCCGCCGTCCGGGGCACGATGGAGCCACGCGCGGCGCTGACCCAGCTGATCGCCGGCTCCAGCCTCAGCATCGTCGGCGATGACGGCAAGATGATCATGCTGCAGGCCGGCCCCGCGCGGGACGACGCTCGGCTCGCCAGCGACGCGGCTACGGCCCTGGAAGAGATCATCGTCACCAGCGGCCCGCGCGCCGGCGACCTGAAGCGCAACAGCGACACGGTGGTCAACACCATCACCCAGCTGGAAATCCAGCGCCTGCCAAACCTCGACGTCTCCGACGTCCTGGCCCGCCTGCCCGGCGTGCGCCGCAACGAGACCCAGAGCGGCGAAAACCGCTACGTCCAGATCCGCGGCCTCAACAACGCCGCCGCCTCGCAGTCGATCGACGGCGTTCTGCTGACCGACTACGTCAACGGCTCGCGCGCCACCTCGACCGAACTGCTGTCGGCCAACTTCATCAAGAACGTCACCGTGACCTCGACGGTCACCCCGGACCTGGACGAGAACGCCAACTCCGCCCACGTGGCGCTGACCACGATCAGCGGCCTCGACAGCGGCGGCCAGCACGTCGCCGACTTCCGGGCCTATGTCGGCGCCAACAACCGCAATGACGGGGTCCTGGACACGCGCCGTCCGGTGCGCCTGGCCGCCTCGTGGAAGGGCGGCCTGGACGAGGCCGGCAAGTGGGGCTTGGCCATGGGCGCCAGCCTGGACCGCCTGGGCTCGCGCCAAGACGCTGTCTCGGTCGCCAGCTTCAGCGTGATCAACGGGACCCAGGTCCCCAACGGCGCCCTGACCAAGGGCGAAACCTACAGCGCCAGCCAGCGCGTCTCGGCCATGGCCCGCCTGGACTACAAACCCAGCGACGCGCTGTCGCTGTTTGGCGAGTACTTCTATCTGGAGCACGACTTCCGCACCGAGCAGCGCACGTCGACGGTGACCGTCGCGGCGGCGGGCGCCAGCAACCCCACCGCCAACGCCGGACAGTTCAACGCCGCCGCGTCGACCTACGGCTTCAACGCCGGCCATCCCAAGCTGATGGACCATATCGTCCAACTGGGCGGCGACTATGCGATCAGCGACAAGGACAGCCTGTCGGTTCGCCTGGGCGTGACCTACAACCGCGTCCTGTCCGGCTCGATCGCCACCAGCGGCTTCGTGCTGGGCTCCAGCGCGCTAACGACGCCGGTCGGCTACAGCTTCGACCATGAGGCGCTGGCCTTCACGCCCGGCGCCAACACCCAGACCGGCGTCCCGGCCAACTACCGCCTGAACTCGAAGGTGACGGTCGGCGACACGCTGAGCCGCGACCAGAACTACTTCGCCCGCATCGACTACGCCCACAACATGGAGCTGGCCGCCAAGGGCCTGGGCTTCAAGGCCGGCGCCCAGCTCAAGACCCTGGACCGCAGCAATGTCCAGCGCGGCTACGCCCGCGTCCTGCCGACCAGCGGCGTGCTGCTGTCGGAGGTCACGGGCGCCTCCAGCCTGACCCAGTTCCAGCCGGTCGACTGGAACGTCGACACCTTCCTGAACCTGGTAAACACCCGCGGGACCCCGTCGCCGGACGCTAACCGCCTCTACGCGGCCGACCCCGCCGACAGCTACGGCCAGAACTTCAACGGCTCCGAAGTGGTCGGCGTCGGCTACGGCATTGTCTCGTACGGCTGGGATCGCGCCCGCCTGTCGGCCGGCGTTCGCGCCGCCCACACCCATCGCGAGCTGGACCAGTACGAGCCCGACACCGTGGGCAAGTACGTCCAGGGCCACTACGAACAGAACTACTGGCACGTCCTGCCCAGCGCCTATGGCTCGTTTGACGTGACCTCGAACCTGAAGCTGCGCGGCGCCTTCACGAAGACCCTGGAACGCCCGGCGATCAACAGCGCCTCGCGCCGCCTGATCACCAGCTACGACATCCCGGTCACCCGCTCGATCAGCTACAGCAACCCGTACCTGATGCCGATCCGCTCGACCAATTTCGACGCCTCGGCCGAGTACTACTACGGTCGCTCGGCCTATCTCTCGTTCGGCGCCTTCGCCAAGGACCTGCGCGACATCTCGGCCAGCAGCAGCAGCCAGTCGGTCGCTCCCGACGGCGTGCGCGAGGTGATCACCTACACCAGCAACGTCCGCGAGGTGAACGGCAAGAAGGTCTACGGCAAGGTCCGCGGCCTGGAGGCGGTGTGGTCCGATCCGCAGTTGCCGTGGATCCCGGCGCGCCTGGGCAATCTGGGCCTGACCCTGTCCTACGACTACCTGGTCTACCAGGTCACGGCGATCAACGGCGGTGGCGGCACCCCGCCCAGCGACACCCGCCTGGTCGACGCCGCACCGCGCCACTTCTTCAACGCCTCGCTGGCCTACAACAAGGGTCCGTTCGCGGCGAACCTGTACCTGCAGGAACAGTCGTCGGTCCCGAGCCTGAGCTACAACCCGGCCAACGACCGGCGCACCAAGTACGACTCTCTGCTGGACCTGCAAGCCAGCTGGCAGGTCAGCCGCAACCTGCGGGTGATGGTCGAGGGTCGCAACCTGCTCGATCAGGACATCACCGACCGCTACGGCGTGACCAACTACGGCCCGGCCTATCAGGTGAAGAACAATGGCCGCACGGTCTGGCTGGGCTTCCAGCTGACCACCTTCTAGATCCCCGACGACTGCGGGGCCGGCGCGCGCCGGCCCCGCTCTTTTTTGGAAGACCCAATGATCCGAGCCCGCGTCCTGGCCGCAGCGACGGCCCTCCTGTTCCTGACCGGCGTGGCCTCGGCGCAGCCGGTCACGGCGATCGAACGCGCCCGGCTCGTCGATATCCTGCCGCTCGACGGCGAGCTGTTCCACGTCCAGGGCATGGACCTCGACGCCCAGCACATCTGGGTCACGTCCGTCGATACCCGCGAGCACAAGGGCTACATCCACCAGTTCGACCGGCGTAGCGGCAAGTTCCAGCGCCGGCTCGAGATCACCGACGGCGTTCGCTTTCACCCGGGCGGCATGGCCATGCATGGCCGTTCGATCTGGGTCCCGGTGGCGGAGTACAGGGCCAACAGCTCAGCGGTGCTGGTTGAGATCGACAAGCAGACCTTCAAGGTCCGACGCAGGATCTCCGTCGCCGATCACCTGGGCTGCGTGGCGGCATCCGGGCGCGGTCTGGTCGCCGGCAACTGGGACAGCCGCCTGCTCTACGTGTTCGACCGGCAGGGACGACAGGTCCGGGTGGTCAAGAACCCCGCCCCTACCCGCTATCAGGACATGAAGTTCGAACGCGGCCGCCTGGTCGGGTCGGGCGCGCTGGGCCCCAAGGCCGGCGCCATCGACTGGTTCGCCTGGCCTTCGATGAAGCTGGTGGACAGCCGCGCGGCCGGCGCTACCGACCGGGGCATTCGGTACACGGAAGAAGGCATGGCCCTGAAAGGCAATGACCTCTATCTCGTGCCCGAAGATGGCCCCAGCCGGATGTTCCGGTTCGCGCTGACCGGTCGCTAGGCTCCGGCCCGAGCCACCGACTGGGCCTTCTGGAAGCTTTCCATGACCGCGGCGTAGTTGGGGGCCGCCAGGCCGTAGAGCTTGGCCAGTTCAGCGGCTTCCGGGCGCGCCCAGGTGCGATGCAACTCGCTGAGCAGCGCATTGGTCGAGGTCGGCTTGACCCCGCCTTGGACGAAGCGCGCCAGGCTGGTGCGCGAGGCCATTTCGCTGGGATCGCCCGAGGCGTCGATCACCGCATAGACGTCGTAGCCGGCGACCACGGCGTCGAGCGCCGGGAACATCACGCAGACGCTGGTCCAGACGCCGGCCATGATCAGGGTCTTGCGGCCGGTGGCTTCGACCTGGGCGACGAAGTCGCCATTGTCCCAGGCATTCACTTCGCCCTTGCGCGGCACATAGACGGCGTGGGGCGCCTGCTCGTGGATTTCCGGCATCAGCGGACCGTTCGAGCCGTTCGGCTCCGAGGCGGTCGTGATCACCGGAATGTTCAGCAGGGTCGCGAGCCGGGCGACCATCTCGACGTTGCGCCGCAGGTCGGCCACCGCGATGTCCTTGACCGTCTGGAACAGGCCGGCCTGGTGATCCAGCAGCAGGATCACCGCATCGGCGGGATCAATGAGCGCCGCGCCGCCGCCTGAAGGCAGGACGCTGGTTTTCGGGTTCGGCGATATCGTCATGGGACTTCCTCGAAGGGTCAGCGCTGCGGTCGGCATCGTCGAGGACGCCCCGCGCCCATCGACCCTTCCCGACCGAGCGCGAGCGGACCAGTAAATCCCGGTAAAATCTTGTACCAACTCAATATTGAAAAGATCACGGTGCGCGATCGCACTTTCAATATCACTGACGAATGAGGTCAGTTTTTACGCCGACCGCTAGACATGTTCTGAACTTGACCAGGCTTTACCACGCCTAACACCACACCCGCCGCCTTGGGGACTACTCCTATTGACCAACGCCCACCCCGGGCCAGGTCACCCCAAGGAGAACAAGATGAAGCGCGCCGTTGTTGGAATGATCGCGGCCCTGGCCGCCGCCGCGCCGGCGGGCGCGGCCTTCGCCGCCGAGAAGCCGGTGTCCATCGTGCTGGTGCATGGCGCCTTCGTCGACGCCTCGGGCTGGCGCCCGGTCTACGACCTGCTGGAGAAGAAGGGCTACGAGGTCCTGATCGTCCAGAACCCGACGATCACCCTTGAGGGCGACGCCACGGCGACCCGACAGGCCATCGCCCAGGCGCGGCACCCGGTCATCCTGGTCGGCCACTCCTACGGCGGGGCGGTGATCACCGAGGCCGGCGCCGACCCCAAGGTCAAAAGCCTGGTCTATCTGGCCGCCTTCGCGCCCGACGCCGGCGAGTCCGTCCTGCAGCTGGCGACCACGCCCGTCCCCGGCGCGCCGCCCGCCCCTCTGCTGCCGCCCAAGGACGGCTTCATCCAGGTCGACCCGGCCAAGTTCGCCTCGGCCTTCGCCGCCGATGTCGACCCGGCCGTCACCCACTTCATGGCGGCCTCGCAAGTGCCGTGGGGCCTGGGCGCCGTGGGCGCCAAGATCACCGCGCCCGCCTGGAAGGCCAAGCCCAGCTACTACCTGCTGACGACCCAGGACCTGATGATCCCGCCCGCCGCCCAGCGCGCCATGGCGGTGCGGGCCAAGGCCACGCTGGTCGAAACGACCAGCAGCCACGCCGTGATGCTCTCCAAGCCCGCTTACGTCGCCGACTTCATCGCGATGGCGGCCGACGACGCCAAGTAGTCGCGCCGCCTGACGATCTCGCCCTGCCCTCCCCTAAAACCCACGGAGAACTTCGATGACTCGACTGCTCACGTCCCTGGCGCTCGCCGCCGCCACCCTGGCCGCCGCGCCCCACGCTATGGCCGCCCCGGCTCCGAAGGCCGCGATCACGCGTCCCGCGCCCCCCATCATCCACTACCGGACCGCCACCATCGACGGCGTGAAGGTGTTCTATCGCGAGGCCGGTCCGGCCGACGGTCCGGTGGTGCTGTTGCTGCACGGCTTCCCGACCTCGTCGCATATGTTCCGCAACCTGATCCCGCTGCTGGCCGACAAGTACCGGGTCATCGCGCCGGACTATCCGGGCTATGGCCAGAGCGACGCCCCGGACCACACCCAGTTCGCCTACACCTTCGCCAACCAGACCGACGTCGTCGAGAAGCTGACCACCCAGCTGGGCCTCAAGCGCTACACGATGTACGTCATGGATTACGGCGCCCCAATCGGCTACCGGCTGGCGCTGAAGCACCCCGAGCGGGTCAGCGGCCTGATCGTCCAGAACGGCAATGCCTACAATGAAGGCCTGCAGTCGCCGTTCTGGGATCCGATCAAGGTCTACTGGAAGGACCGCTCGCAGAAGAACCGCGACGCCCTGAACGGCCTGGTCACCCTGGACATCACCAAGTTCCAGTACACCGACGGCATGGGCGACGTGGCGCGCATCAGCCCCGACAACTGGGTGCACGATCAGGCGCTGCTCGACCGTCCGGGCAACCGCGACATCCAGCTGGACATGCTGGGCGACTACGGCTCGAACGTGCCGTTCTACCCCGACTTCCAGAAGTTCTTCCGCGACTACCAGCCGCCGACGCTGATCGTCTGGGGCAAGAACGACAAGATCTTCCCGGAAGCCGGCGCGCCGCCCTATCTGCGCGACCTGCCCAAGGCCGAGGTCCACATCCTCGACAGCGGCCACTTCGCCCTGGAAGATCGCCTCACCGAGATGGCGCCGCTGATCCACGACTTCCTGGATCGCAAGGTCACGAAGTAAGCCCTGGCGCTCGCCGCCAAGATATCCGCGACGCCTAGCGCGTCGCGGATATCGTGCGTAGACGCTGAGCGAAGACGTTCTCGATCAAGGCCTCGTCTCGCGAGGTCAGCTCGATGAACAACACCCGGCGCGGCGCGGCGGCATCCACCTCACCGTCGCGCGGCATGTCGATGACCACCGAGCGCATCGATCGGGCCAGCAAGGCCAGGATGCCCTCGAAGTCGCCCTCGACGGGGCCAGGCTGAACCTCTTCGAGCAGAGGCGGCCGCTCCGGCGCGCTCGTCAACGCCTGGCCAGTCTCCACCGGCGCGACGAACCGGTAGCCGCGACCGTTCACGGTGGCGATGTAGGTGGCGGAGTCCGCGTCGTCGTCGAGCGCCCGGCGCAAGGCGGCGATGTGGACCTTCAAGTTCCCTTCCACGACCGTGGTGTTGGGCCAGGCCTCCTCCAGCAGCTCGCGCTTGGTCAAAACCTCACCGGGACGCTGGACGAAGGCGGTCAGCAGGTCCAGCGCTCGACCGCCGACACGAACGACCTGGCCGCTTCTCAACAGCAGCTGGCGTCGCGGTATGAACAGGTAGGTCCCGAAGGCGAAGGTCGGCGCGTGGGTCATGGGCGCGCAGCCCTGCCCGGCGGCACAAGACGGCAGGTGGATTTCGAACGCTTCGACACACCACCCTCCTCGGATTAGAACCGGAAGGTAACGCTCGCCGCCATCGGGCTTCAATTCACCCATGGTCGCGTTGCTATCGCCGCAGGGCAGGCCGACCTAGCCTATCGTCGAGCGCGGCTAGACCTTGGTTGAGGTGGAAGCAGCGCTGCGATCACGTTAGGTTGCCGCGACGTCGGAGAGACAAGACGAAGGGCCGCTTGTGGCGCCTCCGCATGTCATGCCGCAGGCGGCTGAAAGTCGGATTCTGGAACAGCTCCATCGCGACATCGAGCGCCTGAGCCAGCTGCCTGAGATCTGGAAAGGCCTGGACCCGACGTCCATTGCGGAAAGCGTGCTCGAGACCCTGCTCGACATGCTCGCCCTGGATTTTGTCGGCCTGCGCTTCAGCGACACCACGCATGTCTTCCTGCGTGTGGCGCCGGCCTTCGGCGAGACCTGCTCGCCCGAAGAGGTCCGGATCGCCCTCGAGGATTGGTCGGCCGCCGGCGCACCGGGCGCCATGCTGACCCTCGACGGGCAGCCGATGTCGGTCGTCCAATGCCCCCTGGGTGAAATCGCCAGCATCGGCGTGATCCTGGCCGGGGCGCGTCGCAACGCCTTTCCCGACGCCATGGACCGGTCGAAGCTGAAGATCGCCGCCGCCCATGCCGCTTTGGCCTGCCGCGAAATGCGCGAACTCAGCGATCGCGCGCCGCCCGCCGACCTTCGCGACAAGCCCCTGTCCGAAGCAGCGCTGGCGGAAAGCGAATGGCGTCTGCACCTGACGATCAACACCATTCCGACGATGGCCTGGTCGACGACGCCCGACGGCCTGATCGACTTCTGCAACCAAAACTTCGTCGACTATGTCGGTTGGCCCGCCGAGGAGATCCGTGGCCAGGGCTTCTGGCCGATCTTCCACCCGGACGACACCGCCCACCTGCTGGCCGCCTGGCAGGAGATCATGGCGACCAAGCGCCCGCGCGATGTCGAAGGCCGGCTGCGCCGCGCCGATGGCGAATATCGCTGGTTCGTGCTCCGGCAGAACCCGCTGTTCGACGCGGACGGCAATGTCATCAAGTGGTACGGCGCGGGCGCCGATATCGAGGACCGCAAGCGCGCCGAGGCCGCGCTCGAAGAGGCCCAGGCCGCCCTGCTCGCCAGCGAGCAGAACCTCAACCTGATCATCAATTCGCTGCCCGTCCTAGTCTGGTCGGCGCGCCCTGACGGCAGCGCCGACTTCATCAACCACAGCTGGCGCGACTACGCCGGCGAGCCCGCCGACAAGATCCTGGAATGGGGCTTCCTGGATCTCTATCACCCCGACGATGTCCCCAGCATGATGGAGATCTGGACCCGGGACATCGCCCACAACGACCAGACCGCGCTCAAGGGGCGCATCCGCGGGGCCGACGGCCAGTACCGCTGGTTCTATTTCGCGGGCCGCAAACTGACCGACGCCAATGGCGTCGTCCGCTGGTTCGGCTGCAATGTCGACATCGAGGACCTGCAGCGCGCCGAGGACGCGCTTCGGGCCAGCGAAGCGGCGCTGCGTGAAAGCGAGCGGACCTTGAGCCTGATGCTGGACACCATTCCCGGCATGGCGTGGTCGACGACGGCGGAAGGTTATGCAGACACCTTCAACAAGCATTTTATCGACTTCGTCGGGCTGTCGGCCGAGACGCTGAAAGGCGCCGGCTTCCTCGCGCAATTCCATCCCGACGATGTCGATCGGATGTTCGCCGAGTGGCAGGTCATGATGGCCTCCAAGACCGGCGGCGACATCGAGGGGCGGTCGCGGCGCGCCGACGGCGAGTATCGCTGGCTGATCTGCCGGTGCAGCCCCCTGCTGAACGCAGAGGGCGAGGTCGTTCGCTGGTACGGCGTGAACCTGGACATCGAGGACCGCAAGTGCGCTGAGGCCGCACTGGTCGCCAGCGAGCGCAATGTCAGCCTGATTTTGGATTCGCTGCCTGTCCTGGTCTGGTCCGCCAAGGAAGGCGGCAGCGCCGATTTCGTGAACCAGAGGTACCTGGACTATGTCGGCCTTCCCGCCGACCACATCCTGGACTTCGGCTTCGCCGACGTCATCCATCCCGACGACGTGGACGGCCTGATGACGGCCTGGCGCGACGCCCAGGACAAGGACACCTCACTGGCGGTGGCCCGGATCCGGCGGTTCGACGGCGAGTATCGCTGGTTCTATTTCGCGGGCCAGAAGTTCGCCGATGCGAACGGAACCGTCCGGTGGTTCGGCGTCGACCTCGATATCGAAGACCTCAAGCGGACCGAAGAGGCGCTGAAGGCCAGTGAGGTCGCGCTGCGGGAAAACGAGCGCCGGCTGGAGCACATCATCAACGCGGTGCCCGGTCTGGTCTGGTCGGCGGACGCCGATGGCGTCATCACGTTCCTGAGTCAGCAATATCTGGACTTCATCGGCCAGACCGGCGCATCGGCGCTGTTGGGCGGCTGGATCGATGCGGTCCACCCGGACGACGCCAGGGGCCTTATGGACGCGTGGGTCCAGGCGCTGGCCCACGGCCGGGCCAACGAACACGAAGCCCGTCTTCGGCGCGCCGACGGCCGCTACCGCTGGATGCTGTTTCGCGCGAGCCCCTATTTCGATGACGCTGGACAGCTCACCGGGTGGTTCGGCGTCAATATCGACGTCGAAGACCGGCGACGCGCGCAGGATGCGCTTCGAAACAGCGAGGCGGCGCTGCGCGACAGCGAGCGCCAGCTTCAGCAGATCGTCTCCTCGATCCCGGGGCTGACCTGGTCCTCGGACGCTCAGGGCGCCACGACCTTCTGGAGTCAGCAGTATCTCGACTACGCCGGGGCCCAGCTTGAGGACGTGCTCGGGTTCGGGTTCGCCAACTATATCCACCCGGATGACCGCGACCACATTCTGGAGCTGTGGACCGAGATCATCGCTTCGGGCATCCCCGGCGAATCCGAGTTACGCCTGCTCCGAGCGGACGGTGAGTATCGCTGGTTCCTGATCCGGGCGTGCCCGTTCTTCGACGAGGCGGGCAATCTCACCCAGTGGTTCGGCGTCAATGTCGACATCGAGAACCGCAAGCGCGCGGAAGCCGGCCTGCGCCAGAGCCAGAACGACCTGGCCCACGTGACCCGGATGACGACCATCGGCGAACTCGCCGTGTCGATCGCCCACGAGGTCAACCAACCCCTGATGGCGGTCGTCACCAATGCCGGCGCCTGCCTGCGGTGGCTGGACAGCGCCCAGACCGACATCGCCATGGCGCGCCAGGCCGCCGAACGCATCGTCCGGGACGGCCACCGCGCGGGCGACATCATCACCAGCCTGCGCAACCTGGCGCGCAAGTCCGCGCCGCGCATGGAGAAGGTCAGCCTGGATCAGGTCATCCAGGTCGTCCTCGATCTTCTGCAGAACGAATTCCAGCGCCAGGGCGTGGTCGCCAAGGCTCAGCTGGAGACCAGCGCGATCACGATCCGGGGCGACAGCACCCAGCTGCAGCAGGTCGTCCTGAACCTGGTCATGAACGCGGTCGAGGCCATGTCCGGCACGGCCGCCGACCCACGCCGCCTGACCGTGAGCGCCCAGATCCGCGACGGCGACGCGCTGGTGAGCGTGACGGACACCGGACCGGGCCTGGGCGCCGACGACCCGGATCACCTGTTCGAGGCCTTCTACAGCACCAAGGCCGAAGGCATCGGCATGGGCCTTTCCATCTGCCGCTCGATCATCGAAGCCCACGGCGGCAGGATCTGGGCGGCCAACCACGGCGCGCGCGGCGGCGTCTTCAGTTTCACCCTGCCTTTGGCGGAAGGATACGGCGTTCATGTCTCCCATCGCTAAGGATGGCGGCGCCATCGTCGTCGTGATCGACGACGATGAGAGCGTCCGCGAAGCGCTACGCGGCCTGTTTCAATCGGTCGGCATGGTCACCGAGATCTACGGATCGGTGCAGGCTTTCCTCGAGTCAGGACAGCTGGAACGGGCCGGCTGCATCGTTCTGGACATCCGCCTGCCGGGACGCAGCGGCCTGGAGTTCCAGGAAGCCCTGGCCCGAACTGGCGCGACCTATTCGGTGGTGCTGATCAGCGGCCACGTCGATGTCCAGATGGCGGTTCGGGCGATGAAGGCCGGCGCGGTCGACGTCCTGACCAAGCCGGTGCGCGAGCAGGACTTGCTGGAAGCGGTGAACCGAGCCTTGGCCCTGGACCAGCAGCGCCGCATTGAGGCCCGGCACGATCAGGCGCTGCGGTCTCGCCACGCCACGCTGTCCGAGCGCGAGCGCCAGGTCTTCACGCTGGTCGCGGCCGGCCTGCTCAACAAGCAGATCGCCGAACGCGTCGCCATCACCGAGGCGACCGTGAAGCTGCATCGCAGCCAGGTGATGAAGAAGATGGAAGCCGAGTCCCTGCCTGAGCTGGTCCGCATGGCCGACCGGCTGGCCAAGGGCGAGGCCAGCCCGAACCTCTGAGCCGCCGGCGACAGGTCGCCCCGTCACCGGCGAGCAGGCATCAGGCCTCGTTCATGAAGCCGCGCAGCAGCGCGTTATACTGGGCCGGCTTTTCGTTCATCGTCAGGTGTGAGCAGCCGGTCATCACGGCCAGGCGCGCGTGGCCGGCGATCCCGTCGCGAAGGGTCTGGTGGCAATCGAGGGTGACCTCGTCGAACTCGCCGGTGGTGATCAGGGTCTTCTGGGTGATCGCCTTAAGGTCCTTGCGGCGGTCCCAGTCCTTGATCTTGCCGACGATGGTGAACTCGTTGGGGCCATTCAGCACGCGATAGGCCGGCGACTTGGCGAGCGCCTCCAGGGTCGTCAGCACCTCGGGGCTGGGCGGAACGCGCAGAACGAAGGTGTCGTAGAACGCCTGGACCAGCTCGGCATATTCGGGCGTGCCCGTCTTGCCGGCCTTTTCCAGCGCATGGATCTTGTCGCCCCAGCCGTCGGGCATGGTGGCGAACAGGCGCTTAAAGCCCGCCATGACCTGCGGGATGCTGGCCATGGCGCCGCTGAGGATCAGGCGCTCGACGCCCTGCCCTCGGCCTTGGCACAGATACTCGACCGCCAGCAGCGCGCCCCAGGAATGGCCAAGCAGCACGACCCGGTCCAGGCCCAGGGCGGCGCGCACGGCGTCCAGTTCCTCGACCGAGCGCTGGATCGAGTAGGCGCTGTCCTCTTCAGGCGCGTCGGCCCGGCCGCAACCCAGCTGATCGTAGAAGATGACCGGGCGCTCGTCGGCCAGGGCCTGCAGCGGCAGCAGGTAGTTGTGCGACGAGCCCGGCCCGCCGTGCAGCGTCAGAAGCGGCGTCTTGCCGCCCGAGCCGAACTTTCGCCAATAGATCCGACCGCCCGGCACGCTGGCATAGCCTTCCGATTGGGGCGGGTTGGCGAACGCCGCGCTGGCTGAGGCCGCAAGGCTCAGGCCCAGGACGCCGGCCCCGGACTTCAAGGCGCGCCGGCGGGTCCAGCTGGGGGTGGTCATGATCGATACTCCTGACGATACAACTTAAAAGGCTTGCCCGCGCCCGAAACCGGTGTAGCCCGCACGCCTCGGCGCCGCGAGCGAACGGCTCGAAACTCAGGGTTTCCAGGATCGACCTGTCAGTTCAGCTGAGCCGGCGACAGGGTGATGGCGGCCTGACGCCGCCACCGTGCGGGGGTGCATCCCGTGACGTTGCCGAAGGTGCGCGTGAAGTGCGCCTGATCGGCAAAGCCGCACGCCAGGGCGATCTGGCTAAGCTTCGTCCCGCCATCGGTCATCAAGCCCTGCGCGCGGTCGACCCGCCGACGCGCCACGAACCGGGTGAAGGTGACGCCGAAGGACTGCCGGAAACATCGGGAGAAGTAGCCGGGGCTCAGGCGCGCATGGCTGGCCGCCGCGCCCAACGACACACGGCCTTGCAGGCCCGCGTCGACATAGTCTCGAACCCGCTTGGCCTGCCAAGGAAGCAGACCTTCGTAGTGATCGGCGCCGTTGGCCAAGGCCTGTTGAAACTGGTGCACGGGACTCTCTCCTCCCTGGTGATTTCACCTGGGCAGACTAGGAGAAGCCGCCGCCGTGTTGGTGTTAAGCCCAGTAAATCGCGGTCAAGTCCGATGTCGTCGCAGATCACCTGGCGACAGCGAAAACCCGTTCTTCGCGTGAGAACTGTTCAAGCCGAGCCGACGCGTCTCGGCGCTAATTCAGTTCAGCCACACACATGAACGACGAGGGCCAAGGTCTTGGACATCTCGGCGCCGCGGGCGCATTCCGCCGATCGCCAGAGATATAAAAAATGGAAACAATGAATTTCCATCATTTCCATTTCAGGACCAATGGATCACGGCCAAAGTCACGTCATCGCAGCAAACGCGGCGGCCCGGAGCGGCTCGCCAACAAGCCCAAGGACTGGATCCAACCATGACCCCGCAAGCCAAAGCCGCCCCCGGCGCACGTCTCCTCAACGCCACCGACCACACCCTGATCATGATCGACTTCCAGTCGCAGATGGCCTTCGCCACCAAGTCGATCGACACCAGCCTGCTGCGCACCAATGCGGCCCTGGTCGCCAACGGCGCCGCTGGCTTTGGCGTCTCGACCATCCTGACCACGGTCGCCGAGAAGAGCTTCTCGGGCCCGATGTTCTCGGAAATCACCGACGCCTTCCCCGGCCAGTCGCTGCTGGACCGCACGTCGATGAACACCTGGGAAGACGAGGCGGTCATCGCCCAGGTCAACGCCATCGGCAAGAAGCGCATCGTGCTGGCCGGCCTGTGGACCAGCGTCTGCATCGTCGGCCCGGCGCTCTCGGCGCTGGACCAAGGCTTCGAGGTCTATGTCATCACCGACGCCAGCGGCGACATCTCCGACGAAGCGCATGAGCGCGCCGTGGCCCGCATGGTCCAGGCCGGCGCCCAGCCGATGACCTCGCTGCAATACCTGCTGGAGCTGCAACGCGACTGGGCGCGCGGCGAGACCTACGACATGACCACGGGCGTCGCCCGCCGGTTCGGTGGCGCCTACGGCCTGGGCATCACCTACGCCAAGACCATGTTCGGCGCCTCTGAAGGCCACTGACACAAGTCACCGGGGCGGGCCGACGGACCCGCCCCCTGTTCTCGAAGCTGGAGCGTCGTCATGAAACCCTATCTGCTCTCCCTGGGCGCGGGCCTGCTGGTCGGCGTGATCTATGCGCTGCTGAACGTGCGCTCGCCCGCCCCGCCGGCCATCGCCCTCCTGGGCCTGCTCGGCATGCTGCTGGGCGAGCAGGCGGTCCCGATCGCCAAGCGCCTGATGACCAAGGCGCCGGTCGTGGCCTACCTCAAGACCCCCGAATGCGCCGGTCAGGTGCTGGGTCCCCAGGCCGTTGACCCGCGCAAGACCGAGGGCCAGGCATGACCCTCAATCGCCGCCAGACTGTCGCGCTCGGCGCGGCCTTTCTCTCCAGTTCCGCTTTCGCTGAAAGGCGCCCCATGACCGATCTGCTCCTCATCAACGGCAAGTTCACAACCCTCGACCGTTCCAACCCGCGCGCCGACGCCGCCCTGGTGCGTGACGGCAAGTTCGCCGCCGTCGGCGAGGAAGGCAAGGTTCGCAAGGCCGCCGGTGAGAACCCGACGATCATCGACCTGAAGGGTCGCCGGGTGATCCCGGGCCTGATCGACAGCCACATGCACATCATCCGTGGCGGCCTGAACTACAACATGGAGTTGCGCTGGGACGGCGTGCCGACCCTGGCCGACGCCATGGCCATGCTGAAGAAGCAGGCCGCCAACACCCCGCCGCCCCAGTGGGTGCGCGTCGTGGGCGGCTTCACCGAGCACCAGTTCGTCGAGAAGCGCCTGCCGACCCTGGACGAGATCAATGCCGCCGCGCCCGAGACGCCGGTGTTCATCCTCCACCTCTATGACCGCGCCCTGCTGAACCGCGCCGCCCTGCGCGCCGTCGGCTACACCAAGGACACCCCCAACCCGCCGGGCGGCGAAATCCAGCGCGACGCCTCGGGTGAGCCCACGGGGCTCCTGCTGGCCCAGCCGAACGCCACGATCCTGTACGCCACCCTGGCCAAGGGTCCCAAGCTGCCGGAAGAATACCAGCTGAACTCGACCCGCCACTTCATGCGCGAGATGAACCGCCTGGGCGTGACCGGCGTGATCGACGCCGGCGGCGGCTTCCAGAACTACCCCGATGACTACGCGATCATCGAGAAGCTGCACATGGACGACCAGCTGACCCTGCGCATCAGCTACAACCTGTTCACCCAGAAGCCGAAGGCCGAGCTGTCGGACTTCCAGTCGTGGTCCAAGCAGGTCAAGCCCGGCCAGGGCGACGACAAGTACCGCCACAACGGCGCCGGCGAGATGCTGGTCTACAGCGCCGCCGACTTCGAGGACTTCCGGGTCGAACGTCCCGAGATGCCGGCCAACATGGAGAGCGACCTGGAGCCGGTGATCCGTCATCTGGTCGAGAACCGCTGGCCCTGGCGCCTGCACGCCACCTATGACGAGACCATCACGCGGGCGCTGGACGTCTACGAGAAGGTCAATCGTGACATGCCGTTCGACGGCCTGCACTGGTTCTTCGACCACGCCGAAACCATCAGCGACCGCAACATCGACCGTATCGCGGCCCTGGGCGGCGGCATCGCCGTGCAGCACCGCATGGCCTTCCAGGGCGAGTACTTCATGGACCGCTACGGGGCCAAGGCCGCCGAGGCGACGCCGCCGATCACCAAGATGCTGAAGGCCGGCGTGCCGGTCGGCGCGGGTACGGATGCGACCCGCGTGGCCAGCTACAATCCGTGGGTCTCGCTGAACTGGCTGGTGACCGGCAAGACGGTGGGCGGCACGCGCCTCTACCCGCCGGCCAACCGCGTCGATCGCGAAGAGGCCCTGCGCCTGTGGACCACCGCCAACACCTGGTTCTCGAACGAGGAAGGCAAGAAGGGCCAGATCGCCGTCGGCCAGCTGGCCGACCTGGCGGTGCTCGCCGACGACTACATGACCGTGCCCGAGGATGAGATCCCGCACCTGTCGGCCGTGCTGACCCTGCTGGGCGGCAAGGTGGTCCACGGCGAAGGCGACTACGCCAAGCTCTCGCCCTCCCTCCCCCCGCCGATGCCTGACTGGTCGCCCGTGCGCACCTTCGGCGGCTATCAGAACCGCTCGAAGCGCACGGCGATGGCGCTGGCCTCGGCCTGCGGCTGCGCCAGCAGCTGCAACGTCCACGGCCACGACCACGCCTCGGCCTATACCCGTGAGGCCCCGACGTCCGATGCGCGCTCCTTCTGGGGCGCCATGGGCTGCGGCTGCTGGGCGGTTTGATCATGGCCGGTTCGACACAGACCCCACACTTCATCGACGCCATCCTCGACTGGCGGCCCACAGCGCACATCGCCCGCCTGGCCCTGGTCAGCGCCTATCTGCTGGGCGCGGCCGTCAAGGCCAGCGACTTTCCCGGCGCCGTCGCCGAGCAGACCCACTTCGGCATGAGCCCGCCGGCCTTCTGGGCCGCGCTGACCATCGCCGTCGAAATTGTCGGCCCCTTGCTGATCCTGACCCGTCGCTGGCTGTGGCTGGGCGCGGGCATGCTGGGCGTCTTCACCCTGCTGGCGGCCTTCAAGGCCAATGCGTTCTGGGCGATGGCGCCGGGGCATGACCGCTTCATGGCCACGAACGCCTTCGTCGAGCACATCGGCCTGATCGGCGGCTTCGTGCTGGTCGCGCTGCTGGACCGTCGGGAGCGCGCCGCATGAGCCCGCCCTCCCCGCGCCTGTCTGCGACCACGGCCATCGGCATGGCCCTGGTCGGCGGCTATGTCGACGTGGTCGGCTTTGTCCTGCTGTTCGGCCTGTTCGTGAACCACGCCACCGGCAACCTTGTCATGCTGGGCGTATCCCTGGCTGGCGGCGGCCAGGGCATCGCCACCAAGCTCCTGTCCTTGCCGGTGTTCATCCTCGCGGCCGCCGCGACCTATGTGATGATCTGCAAGCGCCGGGCGCGCGGCCAGGCCAACGAGGCGGCGGTGCTGCTGCTGCAGGCGGTGATGCTGCTGGTCTTCATGCTGCTGACCGTCGCGGCCCTGCCGGCTAAGAGCGCCGACCAACCGGCGGTGATGCTGGCGGGCCTGGTCGGCGTCTGCGCCATGGCCGTCCAGAACGTCGGCGCGCGGGTGGTGTTCAGCCACATGGCCCCGACCACCATCATGACCGGCAACGTCACCCAGATCGCCATCGACCTCGTTGACCTGCTGTCCTCCAAGAATGGCCTGGACGAAGCCCTGCGCGCCCGGATCGCCAAGACCTGGCCGCCGGTCATGGCCTTCGCGGTCGGCGCCATCGGCGGCGCGGTCGGGGTGCTGGTCGCCGGGGCCTGGAGCCTGCTGCCGGCCGTCGTCGTCGTCGCCATCCTGGGGGGCCTGTACGCCCGCGCCCCGCGCGCCATGCAGGCATGATCGCCGCCCTGCTCGCCGCGGCAGCCGTCCAGGCCGCCGAGCCGCCCGCCTTCAAGCCGGTGCGATCTGACGAAGACTACGGTTACCTGAAGGATGTCCAGGATCGCGCCGGCCAGGATCCGCTCCGCTACATCCCGCTGGGCGGCGACGCCTATCTCAGCCTCGGCGGCGAGGCCCGCCTGCGGGTGGACGCCATCGACGCCCCGCACTTCGGCATCGGCGGCGAGCAGGCCGACACCTTCGCCCTGACCCGGCTGCTGCTCAGCGCCGACCTGCACCTGACCCCGGCCGTCCGCGTCTATGGCGAACTCGGCGTCCATCGCGACATCGGCAAGCGCGACCCCGCCACGGCCCTGGATCGCGACGGCGTCGACGCCCAGGTGCTGTTCGTCGACATCGCGCCCGCCGCCGGCTGGCGCGTGCGCCTGGGCCGCCAGGAGCTGCAGCTGAACCCGATCCAGCGCTTCATCGCCGTGCGGGAGTCGCCCAACATCCGCCAGAGCTTCGACGGCGCGCGGGTCACGCGCTCGGCCGGCGACCTGAAGCTGGACGCCTTCTACCTGCAGCCTGTCGCCCTCTCGCCCGGCGCCTTCGACGACACGCGTAGCCGCACCCAGCGGTTCTACGGCCTCTATGCCGCGGCCAGGCTATCGCCCCGCCAGACCCTCGACGTCTACGCCTTGGGCCTGGAGCGCGATCGCGTGCGGTTCGGCGCGGTCGTCGGGGACGAGCGCCGCACCAGTCTCGGCGCGCGCCTGGCCGGGACGGCGGGCGCCTTCGACTACGACGCCGAAGGCATGGTCCAGGGCGGGCGCTTCGCCGGTCGCAGGATCCGCGCCTGGTCGGCCTCGGCCGCCGGCGGCTACACGCTGAGCCAGCCGTGGAAGCCGCGCCTGGGCCTGCGCCTGGACCTGGGCTCGGGCGACAAAGACCCGACCGACGGCGTCCTGGGAACCTTCAACCCGCTGTTCCCCAAGGGCGGCTATTTCAACGAAACGACGCTGTTCAGCTGGGGCAATCTGGTGTCGCTGCGGTCCAGCCTGGGCGTGACGCCGCGCAAGGGCGTCAGCCTGGAGGCCAGCTATTCGACGCATCGCCGCTGGACCGGCGCAGACGCCATCTACATCCAGCCCCTGGTCCCGCTGGCGCCCAGCGGAACCGACAGCGCCAAGGCCGTCGGCGGCGCCGCCCAGCTCGATGGCAGCTGGCAGGTCACCCGCAACCTGAAGCTCCAGGCCCAGTGGGTCCATCAGCAGGCCGGACCGGCGGTTCGCGCGCTGGGCGGAAAGCCCGTCGACCTGGCCGTTCTGTTCGCCCAACTTCGCTTCTGAGCGCCCAGCGACTTCTTCCTCTAGGGCGACAACCAAGATCAGGCGGCCTTCGTTCTATCGAGGGCCGCCTCTCGTCGACGCACCCACGGTCAAGCTCGTTCAGGCGCGCTTCATGTTGGGAGAGAGATGCTGGCGGCTCGGGCGGAAGGCGAGCGAGGACCCAGCGATGGCGGACGGCCATTTTCGAGACGTCGAACTTCTGCGCCGTGAACTGGCGGCGCTGATCCTCGAATGGGCCGGCAAGTCGGTGAAGGACGATCCGGGCGGCGCGATGTCGACCGCTCTGACCCGCGCGGTCGGCGACGCCGCCCGCGCCGCGGTCGCCGAACAGCATCAGGCTCTGTCCGCCGAGGCCGCCGACCGGATCGCCGAGGCGCTTGATCAACGCGCCAAGTCCCGGGGACTATGGGGCGTGCCGCCATGGGGGATGGCCCTGATGGCGGTCGCCGCGGCGGCGCTGCTGGGCGTCGGCTATCTGCTGGGCCTGCAGGTCGGACGGACGGACGATCCGTTGCCCACGACATCACCGGCCGCCGCCTCGCCGATCGCACCGATCGCGCCGACCGTCGATGACCCCGCGCCGGCCGCCACGCCACGCACGGCGCCGGCCCAGCAGCCTCGCGCCGAACGCGCCGCGCCACCGCCCGCCAAGCCCGTCGCACGCACACCCCCGCGCGAACTGGGCCGCCCCGCCGCGGCGACCAGCGAAGCCCCGCCCCGCTCGGCGCAACCCGTCGGCGCCGGCGCAGCGCCGACGCCGGCCAATCCGCCCCCGGCGACGACGCCATGACGGTCCTCGTCCCCACGGCGGTCATTGGCCCCAAGGCCCAGGGCCGCAACTACGGTCTGCGCCGGCACGCCGGATCAAGCCTGACTTCGGAAAGCCAGGCCCGCCTGGCCGACTTCGCCCTGTCGCTGGCGGGGTGGGCCATGCAGCGCCGCCAGCAGTTTGTCGCCATGCTGCCGCTGGCCGCCGACGGCTCGTCCTTCGCCGTGGCGCGCGTCCGGCACCTGGGCGAAGGCGAACTTGGTCCGATCGCGGTCGCCCATCTGCTGCTCGCCGACGCCGCCCTGCTGGACGCCATCGGCTGGGCCTCGCCTCGCCTGCTGCGCCTGCTGCCCCAGCCGGAGGACACGACCTTCGGCCTGGAGCCGCTCAAGGTCTCGCCGAGGAGCCTGAAACCCGTCGTCGCCCGTCCGATGATCGCGCCGCGCGTCGGCTGGAGCGACATCGCCATCGATGTCGGCGACGAGGATCCGGAAGGCGCGCTGGCCGCCCTGGTCGAAGGCGTCGAGGATCCCGCGCGCCGCGCCAGCCTCACCGGATGGGCCAGCACCAGCCTGATGACCCCGGCCGGCGATCTGGATCCGGCCCGCGTGTTCAAGCTGGTCACTCACGCCTCGACCGAAAGCCCGGCGGCCTTCCAGGCCACGCACGAGCTCTTGTCGATCAAGGCCATGGCCGAGCCGACCCTGGCTTGGAAGGCGTGGCTGAAGCTGGCCGCGATCGCCGAGCGCGAACCGGCCGCCGCCGCCCTGCGCTCGGCCCAGTGGTCGCAGGACAAGGCCCGCCTGCCCGCCGCCGACGTGATGTTCGAAGAGATCGCCTCTGCCTGCGCCGAGCTGACGCCCGAGGCCATGATCGCCCTGCTGCGCGCGGTGATGCGCCATGCCCAAGGCGCCGACGCGGCCAGCCAGGCCCTGCGCGACGGCGTGTCCGAGACCTTCGACGCCCTGGTCGCCGTCGCCGATGCGCAAGGCGCGGCCTTCTATGTGCGCGGCCTGATCGAGGGCGTCGGCTCCAACGCCCTGCCCAGCCTCGACGAGGTCGTCGCCAGGCCCGCCGTCGCCGCCTGGCTGGGCGATGTCGCGCCCCGCCTGGACCTGACCGGGATCGTCACGCTGTGGGCGACGCGGCTGGCGGCCGATCCCGCCTTCTCCAAGGAGATCGCCCTCGCCGCGCCGGCCTTCCTCGACGCCGTCCAGGACAATGCCCTGATACACCTCGACGACGAGGACGCCCGCCAATTGGCCGGGACCTTGCTGCGTCTGCAATGCCAGCGCCCCAGCATGGACGGCGCCCGGACCCGCGCGACGCTCACGGCCCTGCTGGCTCGCCCCCCGGCCAGCGCCGACGCTGCTTTGGCCGATCCCGGCGTGGTGACGGCCGCCAAGCAGTTCGCGCCCGAGCTGTCGGCCGCCCTGGCCACGCGGGCCATTCCGACCGGCCTGCGCCAGGCGCGCCATCCGGACGAGTTCACCCGCGCCGCCTGGGCGCTGGTCACCGTGGCGAGGGCCGCGCGATGACCTATTGCGAGATCTGCACCAACGAGTTCTCCAGCAAGGACTTCGCCGACTGCCCGCACTGCGCCCTGGCCGAGGGCCGCACAGCGTCTCCGGCCGTCCGCGCGCTGGAAACGCCGACGCCCGGCGTGACCATGGGCGAGGTGATCGACACCCTGCGCCGCATGACGCCGCCCGAGCCGCCCACCAGCGCCGAACCCCAGGCGCCCGAAGGCCTGGGTGAAAGCCTGAAGGCGCTGGTCGAACAGAAGGTCGATCAGGCCGCCGCCGCCTCGGAACAGCCGTCCTTCGCCCCCGTCGAGGCCGAGCCCGTCGCCGAGACGCCGATCGCCGGTCCGGTCGCCCGCGAGCTGGATGTCGAGACCCTGCGCCGCATCCGCGAGTCCGGCGTCTTCACCATGGTGCTGCTGGGCTTCCCGACCGCCGGCAAGACCTGGTTCCTCAACCGGCTGAAGTACGAGCTGCAGGAAGGCGACGCCTATGCCTGCTATCCGCGCCGCGCGCCGCCCGGCGACGTGGAGAACACCGTCCAGTTCACCGCCCACCGCTTCCGTAAGGGCGCGCAGGACTTCTACGTCATCGACATCCCGGGCGAGCGGTTCCTGCGCGCGGTCGAGGGCTCGTTCCTGGGTGAGGCCAACACCCTGATGCGGCACGTGATCCATACCGGCCAGGCGTTCCTGACCCTGCTGCCGGCCGACGAGACCCTGCTGTCGGAGCTGGCCCACGACGTCCTCTGGCGACGCGCCGCCGCCGGCGGGACCGCGCCCGTCGACACCACCGGCCTGCCGCCTGCCCAGGCGCTGATCGACCGGGTCGACGCCCTCAAGCGCCAGGTCTCCCAGGCCCGCAAGGCGGCGGAGGCTGGCGACGCCAAGGCGCAGGCAAAGCTCAAGACCCTGGTCCGCGAGCGCAAGCATCTGCTGGAGGGCGGCGTCGAGCAGGCCCTGCAACGCCTGGCCTCCAAGCACGAGGAGCTCGGCGAATATATCAGCGGCGTGGGCCTGATGGCCCAGCTGATGGTGGTAATGGAAGAGCGCGGCGGCCCCGATCTGGACCCGTCGATGGACGCCTACGCCGTGTTCGACCGCAGCCGCGAGGCCGAGCGCAAGAAGCCGACCAAGCCGATGTTCATCGTGCTGTCCAAGAGCGACGACCTGACCCACCGGTCCGACGCCGTACAGCTGCCGATCCGCCGGCTGCTGCAAGGCCATCCGAAAGCGGCCCACCTGCTGCGCGTCCTGCGCCGCGAGCCCGCCAAGGCCGACGCCTTCGCGACCCTCAACGCCCTGCGCCCCGGGGTCGCCCGCCAGATCGACGAGTGGTTCGCCTTCGCCAGCTTCCAGTTCGCCACCGCCTTCGAGGGCGTGGCGCGAGGGTCGACGACCATCAACTATCGGCTCGACCATGTGGGGGTCACCGAGCTGATCCGCGCCCTGCTCCGCCTGAAGGAACACGCCGAGAAGCGCCGCGCCTGGGACGGGCTGACGGGCCTCTTCCGGCGGCGGCCGGCGGCCGAGGCCCCGCTGACGGAGTCGGCGCCATGACCCGGCGCAACGGCGTCAGGCCGTTGATCGTCAGCGGCCTGCTGGTCCTGCTGGCCGTGGTCGGGATCGTGTGGGCCCTGGGCCTGACGCTCCGTCCGGGCGCGGCCGTCGTCGGTGCCGCCCCGACGCGCGGCGGCGGGCCATGGATCGAGCGGCTGGGCCTGTCGCAGCTCGAGCCCTGGTCGTCGCCGACGCCCGCCTTCGCGGAACGCCTGGCGGCCCTCGGCGACACGCCCCAGGGCGCGGCGCTGCGCCGCGACCTGTGCCAAGGCGTCGGCATGGACGCCGACCCGGCCTTCCGCGAGGCGCGGCGGGCCCTGGTGCGCAACGACGGCGCACTGTGTTCCGCGCCGATGGAGCATGTCGCGGCGGTTTCGCCGGTGATCGTGGCTCTCGGCCCGCGTCTGGGCTGGCCAGCGCTGATCGCCGGTTCGCTGGCGGCGCTGGGCCTGGCGCTATGGCGCATGCTGGCCCTCAAGCGGGTCCATGACCACTGGCGTTATCTGGGTCGGTCCACCTTCGGCGCGGCGCGGAGGGCGGGCAGCGGATGAGTGGTGTCCTGCTGGGTGTCGTCTGCCTGGCGCTGGGTCTGGCGTACTGGCGTGTGGCAAGCGACGGTGCTTCGGCGCGGCGCAAGCCGTCGACCGCGAGGGTGGCGGCCCTGATGATGGGTGTCATCGCGCCGGCCATCCTCGTCTTAGGCTGCCTGCTGACGGCCTCCATCCAGGGTCGCACGGGCGAGCTGCGCCTGTCGCTGCTGCGGCTGACGGCCGAGGTGCGCCAGTTCCCGCTACGCCTGGGCGGCGACGCCGGCCGCGACGACCTGGTTGTGCCGCGCCTGCCGGCCGGCTTCGCCACCGTCGAGCCCGACCTCTCGACCGGCGGTGAAGCCCCGCCCCTGGCCCTGGTCGTCGCCGGCGCCGACAAAGCCCCGTCGCAAGTCGTGATCGGCCTGCGCGACGGTCGACGTCTCACCTGGCCGACCGCCCTGACCTTTGGCGAAGGCGACGCCGTGTGTGTCCAGGCGCCCTGCGAGGGCGACGGCGCGGCCTGGGCTATCCTGCGCGGCCGAACCTTGGCCCCGGCCGTATGGCGAGATGGTCAGGTCGTGGCCGAGGCCGGCGCCGGCGGCCCGGCCATGCCTGAACGCAAGACCCTGTTGGCCTTCGGCGGCGTCAATGACTGGACCCCGACCCAGGCGATCCATCCCCTGCGCGACTTCTTCCCCCGTCCGGGCACGGGCCAAGCCAGCGGCGTGCTGGCCGACTGTGAGCGCTGGCTGTGCGTCGGCAAGGGCGCGGCCCGCGCGCCGGCGCGCAGCTTCCTGTTCCAGCAGGGCGGCTTCGGCGGCTCGGCCTGGGCGATCATCCTCGCGGATCCGGGCGCCCGCATTGCACGCGGCGGACAAGTCGTTCCCTACACCCCGCCGGCGGCCATTCCCTTGGGAGTCGGGATCCGGGCGGAGATCTTCGAGCCTCGCTTCGTCGATGGCGTCTTGGACGGACCAGACGCGCGGCGGGGCCGCCTACAGCTGCGCCGCAGCCTGGTCCTGGCCGAACGCGACGGCCAGGCCGAGATCACCTTCGCCACACCGCCGACCGAGGTCGTCGGCCGCTGCGAACAAGGCGCGCCGCCTCGCCGCCTGGGGCTGGAAGCCGCCGTCGTCGGCGGACTGACCGCCGACGCCCTGCGCCAGGCGCCGTCCGTCCCTCAAGGACCTGCCTGCGCCGCCTTCACCCACGCCAAGCTCGATGCGCCCGCCGCAGCTCCGGCTTTGCGCATCGCCCATCTGGCGCTGGATCAGTTGGCGACGCCCTGGCCGGCGGCGCTGGTCGTGCTGGCCTGGACCCTCAGCCTGCTGCTGCTCTGCCGTGACCTTTTCCACCGCCGCCCAGCCCTCTGGACCATCCTGAGCCTGCTACAGCTACTGCTCGCCCTGCGCCTGCTGATCGGCCTGGCCGCCGCCCAGGCTGACCCGACCCTGGACTGGCGCGAGATCCTCGGCGACGCCGCCATAGCCTATGCCGTCGTTCCGGCTGCCCTGCTCGCGTGGGCGCGGGCCGGCGAAGCCCGCAAGGCCGGCGATCTGGCCCTGGACCTCGCCCCGCCACTGGCCGCCGCCGTCGTCCTGGCCTGGACCCGCCACCTCAGTGTTCTGGCCCTGCTGTTGCTCGGAGCCTGGGGCCTGGCCCTGCTGTGGCGCATCGCCAAGACGCCGCCATCGAAAGGCGCCGCGCCCTCTGCCCTGAACGGTTTCGCCGAACGCTGGATAACCGCGCCCGCCAAGTCCGCGTGGCTGTCCGGCGTCATGCTGCTGATCATCGTCCTGATCGGCCGCCTGACGGTCGGGGCCATCGGCTGGAAGGAACGCATCGACCTGGGCGTCACGGTGCTGGCGATCAGCGTCGTCTACACGCCCCTGATCCTGATCGGCTTCGGCCGCCTGCTGGCCGCCAGCGAGGACCGACCGGCGGGCTGGGGACGGCCGATCGTGTTCTGGGCGCTGCTGGCCCTGGCCACCTTCGTCATCCCGTTCACGGTGCGCGACAGCGGCTATGCCCTGATGTTCCTGCCGATCGGCGCGGTCGCCGCCGGCCTGGCCTGGCGTCGTGGCGTCGCGCGCCTGCCCTGGGCGGCGCCGGCGGTCGCGGCCATGGCCGCCCTGCTGGTCCTGCCACTGCTGGGCGCGGTCGGGGCCGCCGGCGCCGATCGCCTGGGCCAGACCGCCCAGATGACGCGCGGCCTCAGCGATGAGCAGGCCCTCGCCAGCCTGGACCGCCAGGCCAAGGCCAGCCAGAACCTTCTGCGCCTCTACCTGATCGCCGCGCCCGAGGCCCTGGGCGCGGACGTCTCCACCGAGGCCGAGGCGCTCAAGGTCTGGTCGGCCCAACTTTCCGACTACACCGGCTCGCTACTGGGACGCGGCTACCTGTCGCCGGCCAATCTGACCGCGCTCAAGCCCGTGCAAGCCACCGACAACCTGACCGCTATCCACCTGATGTCGCCATTCGGACGGCTGGCGACCGGCCTGTTCCTGGCCCTGCTGGCCGCCGCGCCGATCGCCGTCTGGTCGATGACGCGCGCGACGCCGCTCGATGCGAAGCGCGCGACCGGCCTCCTAGCCTTGTGGTGCTTGTTCGGTGCGGCGACCTACATGACGCTGGCCAATCTGCAACTGGTCCCGTTCACCGGCCGCAACGCCTACCTGCTGGCCCCGACCTCGGGCGGCGACCTGCTGGAAGGCGCGATCCTGGTCGCCCTGGCCGTCTGGGGCCTGGCCGAGCGTTCGGCGGAGGCCAGGCGATGAGCCGCCGCGCCAAGCGCTCGCAGGCCTGGACCCGCGCCCTCGCCACCGCCGCGCCGCTGCTCGCCGTCGTCGCCCTGGTCGCTGGCGCGCCGGCGGTGCTCGCTGCGCTGGGTCGACCAGCCGGCCAAGGGCTGACCAGCGGCTACGAGCGCCTGGTCGACGCCATCGCCCAGCGCCAATGGCTGTCGGTGCGCTATGACGCCAACGGCGAGCCCCGGATCGCCCTGCGCGACGGCCCGGTCGGCCGCGACCCGCGCCTGCGCGCCTTCGTCAACGCCTCGTATCTGCGGGCCGACCTGCAAGACCCGGCGGTCTGGCGGCTCAGCGACGATGGCCAATGGGTCGAAGGCATTGACCCTTTCGCCCACCAGATCGACCGGCCTTATTCCGGCGGCGGGGCCTGGGCCGGCCCGATCCTGTTCCGAGGCGGCCCCGCGCCCGGCCTGCGCCTGCAGCCGCTGGGCGGAGATCCGCCCCCGCCGCCCATCGCCCTGGAACCGAACGGCGCGCCCGCCGCGGCTTGCGACATCCTGATGCCGACCCGCCGCGTCGGCGCCGCCGGGTCGCGCCGCGCCCTCTCGATCTGCCTGAAGGACGGCGACGCCCCGCCTCATGCCGTGGGTTCGGTGATGCTGGTCGGCGACCAGGCCGTGGTGCGGGTGCAAACCCCGTCGATCCTGGAGATCCGGGTCGGCGCCCGCGATATCCGCCCTAGGTCCGACGGCGACGTGACCCTGACGCCCCTGCCCCAGAGCGAGACCCTGACCCTGCGCACCGGCCAGTCGGTGCTGCGCCTGCGCCTCGAAGGCGGCGTGACCGACATCGCCCACAGCGAGCCCTCGGGCGCCCGCGCCTACTATCCGGCCTTGCAGCCCCTGGCCCAGCCGCTGGAGCGGGTCATGAGCGGCCGACCTCCGGCGCCGCTGCGGCTGTCGCTGGATGCTGGCCTGCAACAGGTCGCCCAGGAGGCCCTCTCGGCCGGCGCGGCCACGGTGCGCGCCAGCCCCTCGCCCGAGGCCCAGAAGGACGGCGGCGACGCCTTCAAGGCGGCGGTGACGGTGATGGACTCCACCACCGGCCAGGTGCTGGCCGTCGCCTCCTGGCCGCTGACCGACAGCGACCTTGCCCCCGCCCAGCGCCGCACGCGCCGAGGCCAGAACCTGATCGACCAGAACCACAATTTCGAGCGCCTGCCCGTCGGCTCGATGGCCAAGGGGCCGTTCTCGATGGCGATCCTCGACGCCGATCCAGGCTTGGCGACCCTGAAGATCCAGGGTGGGACCGATGCTCGCGTCCGCACCGTGCTGGGCATGGACCTGGGCAAGGGCGGCTTCGACAACCACGGCCTGGGCGTCACCGACTTCCCGACCTTCCTGGAGCACTCCAACAACCGTTACGCCCTGGCCCTGATGATGCTGGCCTATCGGACGCCCGGCGCGCCGCCGCCGCCGACCCGCGCCCAGCCGTCGCCGGTCGAGGCCTGGTCGCTGGAGGGCAAGAGCCATACCGACGTCCCGCCCCTGCCCGTCTTCGGCGAAGCGACCGCGCCGGGGCCGTTCGGCTGGGTTCTGCGCCCGCCGCCCGGACGCGGTCCGGCCTGGCCCGATCGCCTGGCCCGCCTGTTCGACCTCGACGCCGGCCAGGGCGGCGGCTGCCGCTACGATGTCGGCGTCTGGCGGGGGCTCAGCGGGGCTACGCCACCCTGCGCCTCACCCCTGGCCGGTGCCTCGCCTGAGCGCGAACGGCTGGGCTTCGACGCCGTGGCTTCGTTCCGCAACGACTACCTGATGGCCGTGCTGGGCGGCAGCCGCTCGACCTGGAGCGCCATCAAGATGGCCGAGGTCTATTCGCGGATCGTCACGGGTCGAGCGGTGCGCGCCCGCTTCACGCCCAACGCCGGACCGCCCGCCGACACGCTGCCGATGCGCAGCCCGCAGATCCGCGCCACCGTGCTGGACGGCCTGTCGCGCGTGATCAAGACCGGCACCGCCGCCGGACTGGGCCGGTCCTTCGCCGAAATGGGCTACGGCCCGGATGTGACCCTCTACGGCAAAACCGGCACTATGAAGGTCGCCGGCGAGGCCCCTAGCGAACCGGGCGCGGCGCTGCTGCGGCAACTGGCCCGTAGCGACTGCGGCCTGCGCTGGGACGCGACGGCCGGGGTGCTGAAGTTCGGCTTCACCGCGCCCAAGACCCAGGCAGAGGCAGCGCGCCAGATCCTGGAGCTCAAGGAAACCCGCTGCCGCGTCCGCGTCGCCGGCCGCTCCGACATTGCCCAGCAGGCGGCGGCGGAGATGCAGCGGTTCGCCTGCGGCTACCGCAACTGCCAGCCGGGGGACTTCACGCCCGAGCCGGACGGCCGGGTCCTCAGCCTGCCGCTGCGACCGGTCGAGCCGCCGCTGCTGGACGGCCACGCCATCGCCGTCGTCGCCTTGCACCAGGCCGGCGGCCAGCCGGCGCGAGGGCTGACCATCGTGGTCAATCTGCAGGACAAGCGGCAGGCCGAGACCCCGGCCCTGGCGGTCGTCGCGGCCATCCTGCGCTCGCCCGCCGCTCACAGCTGGATCGTGGGAGGCGGGTCATGAGGCCTTGGGTTCCCTACACCGCCATCGCCGCCCTGTGGCTGGCCGCCCTGGGCCTGGGCGCCTGGATGGCGCGTCCCTCGCCGGCGCCACAAGCCGATGTCACCGCGCCGCGCTGGCTGACCGTCAACGTCGCCGCCGGTAGTCCCGCCGCCCGCGACTGGCCGCACTTCTTCGCCTGTTCCGGCTTGGCCGCCGATCCAGCCCTGATGCGCGCCACGCTCGGACTCAACGGAGGCGGCTCCGAAAGCGTTTGGCGTCGAGACGGTTCGGCCACGCCGATCCGCGTCGCGCTCGCGCCGCTCGACACACCGGCCGCGCCCGAGGCCGACCGGATCGTCGAGGCCGCAACGCGGGCCGTCGCCGACTGTGGAGACATGCCATGACGGTCATCGCGGCGCCGCTGCGCCTGAAGGTCGAGGGTTTCCGCAAGCCGTTACGCCTGCGGCCCCTGCGCCGCGCCGGCGCCCTGGAGACCTTCGCCGTCGAGGGTGAGGCGCTTGAGGCCGTCCGCTTCACCCCGGCCGGCGCCGTGCGCGAGGCTGACGGTAAACTGACGGCGATCCCCGAGGCGGCCGAGCAATACGGCGTAGCGCTGGACGCTTTCGAGACGCTGGGCCGCCGGCTCCAGGCGAGCGCGCCACGCGCGGCCCTGCCAGTCCAGGCTGTTTCGCGGGGGACCGGCGGCTGTTTCTGGCTGCAACCGCCGAGCGGCGTGACCCTGGAGAATTGGCTAGCGGACCATCCCGGTCCCCTCGCCGAACCTGTCATCACCGCCTTCGCGCGCAAACTAGCCAGGGCGCTGGGAGAGCTGCACACTGCCGGCATCGTGCACGGCGACCTGTCGCCTCGCGCCGTGCTGATCGGCGATGGCGAGGTGCGGCTGACCGGCTTCATGGTCGATCGCCGGCCGTTCTTCCGGCCGCTGCGCAGCCAGCAGGACCTGGTCGAGCCCGGCTATGCGCCGCCCGAAGGTCATGACGGCGCGCTGCGCCATCCGATCGGTCCGGCCGCCGACCTCTACGCCGCCAGCGCCCTGCTCCAGCGTCTGCTGACCGGCCGTACGCCGCCGCCCGCCACCGCTCGCGTGGCCGGCGACGACGCCTGGCCCGCCGCCACGACCTCTGTCGGCCTGCGTGCCGGGATCGAGGCGGGGCTCGCGCCCGTCGCCGCCGAGCGCCCGGCCAACGCGGCGGCTTGGCTGGCGGGCCTGGACCTGGGACCCGAGCCGGACGATGCGCCCTGGTTCGAAGGTCTCGCCAAGACGCCGCCCGAGGCTCCCTGGCCGGAGCCCGAAACCGACTCGCTGGCCCTGCCGCCGCTGCCGATGGCCGACCTGTTCGAGACGCCGGACGCCGTCGACGCCCCGCTGACGATCGCCCGCGAGGCGCCGGCTCGACGTCGATGGGGCTGGTGGGCCGCGGGCCTCACGGCCATCGCGATCGCCGCCGTCGCCCTGGTCGCGCCCCGCCTGACTTCGCGACCGTCGACACCGCCTGCCGCCACGACGCCCAAGGCCGCCGTCCCAGTCGCGCCGACCGGCTGCCAATGGATCTCGGCGGGCGGCGCCTGGCGCCTGCGCTGCGCGGACGCCCCGGCCCAAGGCCTGCGCCTGCCCGAGCGCTTCGACGCCCAGACCACGGCCCGCGCCGCCGCCGGCGAGCCTGCCGCCATGGAACGGCTGGGGGCCTTCTATCGCCTGCGGGCCAGCGAGACGGCCAATTCCGATCGCGGCGGTTATGCCTACCAAGCGCTGGGCTGGCTGCGCCGCGCGGCGGACGCCCCGGACGACGGCCGGCCCGACACGGCGCGAGCCCGCGACGACGCGGCCCTGGCGCTGGGCCAGATGTTGGCGCGCGGCGAAGGCGGGCGCGCGCCAGACCCAGCCGCCGCCGAGACCCGCCTCCGCCAGGCCGCCGCCGGCAGCCGCGCCGACGCCGTGCTGGCCCTGGCCCAACTGCTGGAAGCCCAGGCCGGCGGCGACACCGATCGGCTGACCCAGGCGCGCGGCCTCTATGCCCGTGTGGCCCAGCTGGGCGATGGTTCGCTGCTGCAGCGTGAAGGCGAGCGCGGTCTGGCCCGTATCGATGCGGCCATGAAGCCTGCGCCTGTCGAGACCCCGCCCGAACCGCCGGTCGGGGAAAAGCCGCCCCCCGCGCCCAAGCCCGCCCCCAAGGCCAAGGCGCCCGTCGCCAAACCACCGGCCAAGGTCGTGGCGAAACCACCGCCGGCCAAAGCTGTCCAGCCCGCTCCGCCCGTCGTGCGTGCGCCGCCCAAGCCGGTGACGCTGCCGGCGCGTCGCCCTGCGGCCGCCGCGCCGGCCCTGCCCCTGCGCACCTGGACGACCTCGAGCTTCATCAAGGTCGATCCGACCACGAACTTCTATCCATCGCTGGAGCTGGCCGGCCGCGCCGCCTGCGACAGCGAGGGCGGCGAGACCCTGTCGGTCCGCGCCGGCGACACCAACTGCCCCAACGGCGTCAACTACTGCCAGGTGCGCGCCGTCGCGACCTGCCAAGGAGCCAGACCATGACCAGAACCCTTGTGGCGGCGACCGCCGCCCTGCTCCTGGTCGGCGCGACCCAGGCCCAGGCCCAGAGCGCCTTCCGGGGTGACTGCGACCAGGCCAAGCGGTTCGCCGAGTCCCTGGCGTTCAAGCCATCGTACCGGGGCGTGCAGCGTATGACGCCGCAGACCGTAGACCGGTGCGGACGCGACGTGGTCGCGGTCTATGACCTCAAGCGCCGCAACGAGGCCAACGCCAATTACGACCTGGTCGGGCGCTACTATTATCTGTGGCCGGACAACGCGACCTGCCGTGAGGAGGTGCACGATCGCCTCAGCGGCATCGCCCGCATCACCCAGGAGGTCCGCCCCAACGGCCTGCTGTGCGAGGTGGCGTTGCGCCTCGACTTCGACGTGACCACTGACGAGAAATACGGCCCCAACCGCTTCTCCAAGCTGATCACCCTGGTCGGAGCCGACACCTCCCGTTTCGCCGCGACGGCGACGGGCGAAACCGGCGGCACGGTCTTCTACGAGGCGCCGGCCCGCACGGCCGATCGCGCGGCCGGCCCGGCCGACGACAACAGCGAGGTCGCGGCCGAACGCGCCGAACCGCCCCGCACCGCGCCTCGCCCCTACGAGATCAATCGCCGGCAGTATTTCGATCGTCGCGTCGGCCGCTTCTACTTCTACGACCCGGCGCGCGACGCCTATTTCTGGGAAGACGGCGAGCCCCGCGACTAGGGGTAGGTCACGCTGAGTCCCCGCAAGACCACCGAGCCGCTGGGGCGCGAGGCGGTCCAGTAGAGGCCGGCGGCGCCGTGGCTGTTGGGCTCGATCGTTCCGGTCAGGTTCAAGGTCTCACCGTCGGCGGTGTTGGAGCCCTTCACGGTCACCTGGCCGCCGCGCACCGAGATCTGGAGGGTCGTGGTCGGCTTGACCACGCCGGTCAGCTGGTCCTGGTCGCTGATCGGCGTCCCGTGGCCGGCCTTGATCCGATAGAGCTGGAACACGACGGCCGTGGCCGAGCGGGTCGAGCGCCAGAAGCGCAGCGCGTAGCCGTCGCGGCTCACGGGATCGTACTTGAACAGGATGTCGGCGCGCGGACGGCCGTCGTCCGCGGGCGAGCCGGCGATCGAGAAACCCTGGCCCTCCAGCTTGTCGGTGTCGAAGGCCACCGTGACATCCATGTCACCGGCCGACGGGCGGCCGACATAGAGCAGGGTGTTGTCCTTGTCGCCGGCGCGCAGGCCCCAGTGGGTCTGGTCCTCGAACGGCGCCTGGCTGGACCAGGCTCCCGTCAGGCTCCAGTCCTTCTCCCACCGATCAGCGGCAGTGCTGTCGGGCTGGGCGCGAGGGTCCAGGACGGCCGTCGCCAATGCGCCAGCCGGCGCCTTGATCGGCGGCGTGCGAACCGCCGGGCCAGGCTGGCTGAGATCGGTCTTCGGCTGGACCTCGGCCATCACGTAGCGTCCCGCCAGGTTGCCGGAGAGCTTCGGCGTCCGCAGGGGTTCGTTGCCGCGCGAGACCGCGATCCGCTGAGGCTGGGCGCAGGCTGCATCGGCGCAGGCAAACCAGGTGACCAGCGACTGGTCCTGGCGACCGGTTGAGCCGGCCAGAGCGTAGGCCACTGACAGGCCGCCGGAGGTCGCCTGAAGTTTCGGCGCGGCGACCAGCGCGGGCGCAGGTCGGTAGGCCGGATCGACGGAGACTTGGGCCGTGCTGCTGAAGCCATTGTCTGCGATGGCCTTGATCGTCGCGACCTCGGTGCGCTCGCCGGTGTTGGCGGCCGTGACCACGACGCGGTCGCCTTCGGTCGCGCTGAGCTTGACCAGAGGCGAGGACGAGCTCCAACGCACCCGCCCCGTCGCGCCCTTGGGCAGGACCTGGGCGGCGATCTCGACCGGCGCCTCGCCGGTGCGGATGCGGGAGACGCCGTTGGCCAACTTGATGCGATAGGGACGGGTCCCCTGCCCTTCGAACTTGGCCCGCGCCCCGGCCGGGTCCCAGCCGTCATCAGAGCCGTCCGACGCCCAGCGCAGCTGGTTCCAGGGATTGAAGGCCAGGCTCTCGTCCGCGGTCAGCTCACGCGACAGGGTGCGGCGCTCGGGGCCGACGATGCTGTCAATCAGGTCGACCGGCCGCCCGACGTCCGTCTTGGTGCGATAGGTCAGCGAGGCTTCCGACTGCGGCGGCGCGCGCCAGCCGAACCAGGCCAGCGGCACGTCGGGCAAGGTCGAGTCGATCAGCGCCACCGGCGCGACCGGCACCTTGTAGAACTGCATCGGTTTGACGGCGCGGAACCGGGTGCGGATGAACGTCGTGCCGCCCGCGAACAGGATGCCGCCGCCCTCGATAAAGTTGATCTCGGAGTCTTCCCAGACGCTGGCGCCCGGCGCGCCCAGATAGTCGTCCGTCCCCTCCAGATAGGCGTTGGTGAAGTACGAGCGCTTGGTGCGGTTGAACATGGTGTCCAGCCGGCTGAGGATGGCGACGTGCGAATAGACGTGCCGGTCGCCGCTCATCTGGATGGCCACGGCCTGGGTGATCACGCCCGAGCGCCGCTTCAGGCTCTTCGACGCATCGCCCGGATAGTCGTAGTCGACATTGCAGTAGTTCAGGATCGTCAGGTTGACCGCCGAGAAGCCGTCGGCGTCGACGATCATCGTGAAGCCGTTATTGGCCGCGCCCTGCTTGTTGCCGCGATTGTCGGCCAGCACCACGCTGCGGCGGTCGCGGGTCAGGCCCATCAGGGTGATGTTGGGCTTGGTGATCGTCAGGCCCGGCTCGGTCGGCGTGCCGCCCAGCTGATAGACGTCGGGCAGGATGCCGATCACCGTCGGCCGCTCACGCGTGCCGGCCGGCGCGGCGGCGTAGGCGGCCTGGACGGTGCGGTAGCGATGAGCGGCGGGATCCTCGGAGCGCGAGGCGTCCACCAGGATGTCGTAGCGCTCTTTGGTGGTGTCGAAGACGACGTCGGTATAGCCCCGCACGGGGCCAAGGCCGGCCAGCGTATCCTGCGCCGCAGCGGTTCCGCCCGCCAGCAGCAGCGTCGCCAGAACGGTTGAGAGCAAGACGCTCTTAGCGGCCATGATCATCCTCCCCTTGATGACACCGGTATCATCCCCGATCGGACGACCGCGCCATTCGTTCTCATTTTCTCACCATGGCTACACGGCGCAGGAGTTTGCGCCAAGATCAACCGAAGGGTGAGGCCATGCCGATATCGCATGGCGAACACCGATATCGGCATTGGCAAGACAGATTGCCACAATGAAGACTTAATTCGCCAAACACGCGCCGATCGGCGGAGAGCTCAAGCATCGCGCCCCTCCGTCGCGCGTCGACCCGGCAAATACAAAAAACATAACCCCGATCAATTCGGGGAAGGGAGAAACGCGCCTATGAACACGCCCCGCGTGCCGTCTCGTCATGCCCTTTTACTTGGAGTTTCGCTTCTAAGTCTGGGTCTGACCGCCACCAATGCCGTCGCTCAACAGGCGCCGGCCGAGGATCCCAACAGCGTCGAGGCCGTGGTCGTCACGGGCTTCCGCGCCAGTCTGGCCAGCGCCATCACCGCCAAGCGCCGCGAGACCGGCGTGGTCGACGTGATCAAGGCCGAGGACATCGCCGCCTTCCCCGACCTGAACCTGGCCGAGTCCCTGCAGCGCATTCCCGGCGTGGCCATCACCCGCGTGGCCGGTGAAGGCCGCCAGATCTCGGTTCGGGGCCTGGGTCCCGAATACACCCGCGTGCGGATCAACGGCATGGAGGCCCTGGCCACCTCGGGCGGCAGCGACAGCGGCGGCGCGGCGGGCAACAACCGGGGCCGCGGCTTCGACTTCAACGTCTTCGCCTCGGAGCTGTTCAACGGCCTGACCGTGCGCAAGACGGCCTCGGCCGATGTCGAGGAAGGCTCGCTGGGCGCCACGGTCGACCTGGCCAGCAGCCGGCCGTTCGACTTCCGCAAGCCGACTTTGGTCCTGTCCGCCCAGATGGGCTACAACGACCTGTCCAAGAACTACGATCCGCGCTTCGCCGCCCTGGCCAGCAAGACCTGGGCGGATGGCAAGCTGGGCGCCCTGCTCTCGGTGGCCTATGGCGAGCGGGATATCGTCGAGGACAGCCACGGCACCACCCGCTGGGGTCCCGGCGGCGCCAATGGCGGCTTCAACACCGCTTCGACCCTGCCCGGCTACACCGCCGCCCAGGTCAATTCCAACACCACCGCCACGGCGATCTTCCATCCGCGCAATCCCAGCTTCAACAGCTTCGAGCACGTCGAGAAGCGCCTGGGTGTCACCGCCTCCCTGCAGGCGCGGCCGACCGACCGCACGCTGGTCTCGCTGAACGCCCTGTACGGCAAGCTGGACGGCAAGCGCGACGAGCGCCTGCTGCAGGCCATCTCGTTCTCGCGCAGCGGCTCGGCCGGCAAGCCGGCCACGATCATTCGCGATGGTGTCGTCAACGACACCCACGACCTGGTCTACGGCGTCTTCGACAATGTCGACATGCGCTCGCAGGCCTCGCACACCGAGTCCACGACCACCTTCAAGCAGTTCACCCTGGACTTCGAGCACCGGTTCAACGACCGCTTCCAGGTCAAGGGCCTGGCCGGCCACGCCTCGTCGGTGTTTGACAGCCCGATCGGCACGACGGTCACCTTTGAGCGACTGGACGTCGACGGCTATTCCTACGACTACCGCCAGAACGACCGCCTGCCGCTGGTCAAGCTGCCGTTCGACGCGGCCAGCCCGGCCAGCTGGGCGACGATCCCCGGCTTCTCGGCGCTGAACCTGGTCAAGACGCGGATCGAGAACACCTTCGACACCGCCAAGCTGGAAGGCGCGTTCGACCTCACCAACGACATCACCCTGCGCGTCGGGGCCGACACCCGGAAGTTCAAGTTCAACTCGGCCGACCAGCGCCGCATCGCCGGCGAGACCGATATTCCGGTGCTCACCGCCCAGCAGATGACCGATCTGTCCGAAGTGTTCAGCGGCTACGGTAAGGGCCTGGGCCTGCCCGGCGGCAGCGTGACGTCCTGGCTGGTGCCCAATATCGACAAGTACGCCGAGGCGCTGAACATCTACAGCAACACCGGCCTCTTCAAGCTGGGCACCATCGAGCAGACCGAGGCCCGCAGCGCCACTGGCCGGGTCGAGGAGCAGAACACCGGCGCCTTCGTCGAGGCCGACTTCCGCACCAGTCTCTTTGGCCGTCCCCTGCGCGGCGACGCCGGCGTGCGTTACCTGAAGACCGAGCAGAACTCGGAAGGCTATGCGGCGGTCGGCTCCAAGATCGAGCTGGTCAATGCCGAGCGCGCCTACCACAAGTACCTGCCGTCGCTGAACCTGACCCTGGAAGTGACGGACGACGTGCTGGTGCGCTTCGGCGCGGCCAAGACCATGGCCCGTCCGGGCCTGGGCAGCCTGCGCCCCGGCGGCGACATCAGCGTCCAGGGCGGCAATCGCAGCTATTCGACCGGCAATCCCGACCTCAAGCCGACCCAGTCCAAGAACCTGGACCTGTCGTTCGAGTGGTACCCGGCGGAGGGCTCGATCTATGCCGTGGGCCTGTTCCAGAAGAACATCTCGACCTTCGTCCAGACCCTGCGCACCAGCCAGCCGTTCAACACGCTGGGCCTGCCGCTGGACATCCTGAACGGCACCATCGCCCTGCCCACCGACGAGTTCGACGTCTCACGGCCGGTCAACACCAACGGCGGCAAGCTGAAGGGCCTGGAGATCAGCCTGCAGCAGCGGCTGACCTTCCTGCCCGGCTGGCTGTCGCACTTCGGGGTGATGGCCAACTACACCCACGTCACCTCGGACATCGAGTACCTGACCTCCGACGTTCCGGGCGCGGCCACGGTGACCTCGACCCTGGTGGGCCTGTCCAAGGACGCCGCCAACGGCACGCTGTACTACGAGACCGACAAGTTCAGCATCCGTGGGTCGCTGGCCTACCGGTCGGGCTACCTGACCCAGGTCCCGGGCCGCAACAGCAACTTCGTCGAAGGCACCAACAAGACCTTCAACGTCGACATGCAGGCCACCTACACGATCAACGAGCGCTTCCAGCTGTCGCTGGAGGGCATCAACCTGACCGACGAGGCCAACGACCGCTACGTCGACGTGTCGGACCGCCCCTGGGTCTACGGCCACACCGGCCGGCAGTTCTATCTGGGCCTTCGCTACAGCTTCTAGGTCCTGCCAACTCCGGGGCCGCGCCACGCGGCCCCGGGTCTTTTTGTTTCCCTCCCGACGGATCCTGTCCCATGTCCCCTCCCCGCCGCCTCTCCCTCGCCGCGTTCGCGCTTTCGACGTTGCTGGCCACGTCTGCCATCGCGCGGGCCGAGCCCACCCTGGCCGTCGACAAGCCCATGCCCGCCCCGGCCTGGGCCCTGGCCGAGCGCGCCCTGCTGCAGGCCAATGCCGAGGGCGTCGAGGCCTTCACCCGCAAGTTCGTGGACGGTCGCGGCTATCTGAAGGGTCCCGAGCACTGGGGCATCACCGACGGTCCCGACGACTCCGTCGAGCCGATCCGCAACTGGCCGCTGGCCTATGCGCTGGGCGGACCGGACACGATCCTCAAGAGCTGGCAGACGGTCTGGGAAGGTCATCTGGACCAATATTCCCGCGCCAAGGTGCCGGAAGTGGCCTCGGCCCGCGACGGCATCTACCAGCGTGAATTCACCCCGTCCTTTGACTGGGAGCACATTGGCGAAGGCCTGTCGGGCTTCTATTTCTACGGCCTGGCCCAGCCCGATGACCCGCTGTACCTCACCCGTCTGCGCCGGTTCGCGGGTTTCTATCTGAACGAGGATCCGGCCGCGCCGAACTATGATCCGCAGCACAAGATCATCCGTAGCCTGTTCAACGGCAGCAAGGGTCCGAACCTCGGCGAGCCCTCGCCGATCGACTGGGACGGCCCGCCCGTGCCCGGCGGCAATCCCGAGCGCCAGAAGCGCTTCCTGAAGTCGACCAACATCAAGGGCGACCACCCGCTGAACCTGGCCAGCACCAACCTGGCCATGACCGCCTACATGGCCACCGGCGACGCCAAGTACCGCACCTGGCTGCTCACCTATGTCGACGCCTGGAAGGAGCGGACCAAGGCCAATGGCGGCAACATCCCCTCCAACATCGGCCTGGATGGCTCGATCGGCGGCGAGTGGGGCGGCAAGTGGTACGGCGGCGTGTTCGGCTGGAACTCGCCCGACAGCGGCGTGCGCAACTACGTGCTGCGCGGCCCGCCCGAGGCCTTCGGCAACGCCCTGCTGCTGACCGGCGACCAGGGCTACACCGCCGTCCTGCGCAAGCAGCTCGACAACCTGTACGCCCAGAAGAAGGTCGAGAACGGCAAGACGATGATCCCGGTCTATTACGGCGACAAGGGCTGGTACGGCTATTACGACGTCGCCGGCCGCTCGCCGGGCCTGGGCAATCGCCGCAAGCTCGAGGCCGACCTCTATCTGTGGGAGATGAACCCCGCCGACCTGGCCCGCGCCAAGGCCAGCGAGAGCAAGCCGGGCTGGCTGGACTACCTGCAGTCGGGCGACGAGGCCTATGCGGTCAACGCGCTGCAGGCGGGGCTGGAAGAGGTGCGGGTCGCCGGCGAGCGTATCCGCAAGGACGACACCACGATCGGCTTCCCGCCGGACGACACCCGCTGGTCGGACTCCAATCCGGTGGCGACCGAGGCCCTGATCAACCTGACCATGGGCGCGGCCGATCCGGGCGGTTCGGGTCACGGCCCCCTGGCGCTGCACGCCCAGGTCCGTCACTTCGATCCCGAGGCGCGCCGCCCGGGCCTGCCGGACGGCGTCGCCGCCCTGGTGCGCAAAATCACGCCCGAGGCGGTGACCCTGACCCTGGTCAATACCAACCCGCTGAAGGCGCGGACGGTGACGGTGCAGATGGGGGCCTATGGCGAGAACGACGCGACCACCGTCAAGTCGGCGGGCGGCGCGGCGATGACCGTCAACGCCTCATGGTTCAACGTCCGCCTGGCGCCGGGCGCGGGCGAGACCCTGACCATCGGCGTCAAGCGCTACGCCCACCAACCCAGCCTGGTCTTCCCCTGGAACCGCTGATCTAGCGCCCTGCCAGAGCCCGAACGACCAAAGGCGCCAAGGCCTCTCCGATCCTCTTGGCGCCGGCGGCGTTCGGGTGGATGCCGTCGCCCTGCATCAGGGCGCGGTCTCCGTTCACCCCGGCCAGGATGTTGGGATAGAGCGGCGCGGCGAACTCCTTGGCCAGGCTCGAATAGACCGCGTTGAACTCGCGGGCATAGGTCGCGCCGATGGCCGGCGGCGCGCCCACGCCGACCAGCACCACCTTGACGCCGCGCGCTTTGAGCTTCTGCAGGATGCCGCGCAGATTGGCCTTGGTCCGCGCCGGTTCGACGCCTTGCAGCAGGTCGTTGCCGCCCAGGGCCACCACGCAGACCTTGGTGTCGGGCGCGACGCTGAAGCCGACCCGCGCCAGGCCGCCGCCGCTGGTGTCGCCCGACACGCCGGCAGCCCGCACGATGGCCGACACGCCGCGTCTAGCCAGGGCAGCCTGGAGCTGGGCCGGCATGGCGTCACGCGCCGGGAGGCCCAGTCCGGCCGTGATGGAGTCGCCCAACACGGTGACGACCGGCGGCTTGGGCGCGGCGGCCAGCTGGCTCAACAGGCCAAGGCCGAGCAAAATTCGGCGACGGTTGGGAAAACGCTGTGCGATCGGGCTCATGCCTTCCTATGTAGTCTGGCTGCCGGCGGAACAATGGCCGGCTCCTCAGGAAGCGACATGACCGACGAGCCCTCGCCTGCCGCCCCCTTGGCCCTCGACGCCGTCGCCCTGACCCTGCCCTCATCCGCCGGACCCGTGAATATCCTGCGCGGCGTGGACTTCGTCGTCGCTCCGGGCGAGCGCGTGGCCGTGGTCGGTCCGTCGGGATCGGGCAAGTCCTCGCTGATCGCGGTCGGCGCGGGGCTTGAGGAACCCACGGCCGGGACGGTGCGGCTATTCGGCCAGACGCTGGCCAAGCTGGACGAGGACGGCCGGGCCCGCCTGCGTCGCGGTCGCGCGGCCCTGGTGTTCCAGTCGTTCCATCTGCTGCCCAACATGACGGCCGAGGAGAATGTCGCCACGCCGCTGGAGATCGCGGGAACGCGTGACGCGACCGCCATCGCTCGCGACTGGCTGGGCCGGGTCGGTCTGAGCCAGCGCCTGACCCACTATCCGCACCAGCTGTCCGGCGGCGAGCAGCAGCGCGTCGCCCTGGCCCGCGCCCTGGCCGCGCGCCCCGCCCTGCTGTTCGCCGACGAGCCGACCGGCAACCTGGACGGCGCGACCGCCGCGTCGGTGGCCGACCTGATGTTCGACCTGGTCGCCGAGGTCGGCGCCGCCATGGTGATGGTCACCCACGACCCGACTTTGGCCGCTCGCGCCGACCGGATCGTGCGCATGGCCGACGGCCGGATCCAGGCCTGAGCATGGCCCCTCTCGCCTTCCGACTGGCCGCCCGCGAACTGCGCTCGGGCGTGCGCGGCTTTCGCATCTTCCTGGCCTGCCTGGCGTTGGGCGTGGCCGCCATCGCCGCCGCCGGCTCGACCGCCGAGGCCTTCCGCCAGGGCCTGGCCGGACAGGCGCGCGAGATCCTGGGCGGCGACCTGTCGTTCTCGGTCGAGAACCGCGACTTCACCGACAAGGAACACGCCGCCTTCGACAAGCTGGGCGCCACGACCTACGCCGCCGTCGCCCGCGCCATGGCCCAGGCGCCCAATGGCGACCGCCGCCTGGTCAGCCTGCGTGGCGTGGACGGCCGCTTCCCGCTGGCGGGCGCGGTCAAGCTGGACGGCGCGCCGAACTTGGCCGCGGCCCTGGCCGACCATCACGGCGTTCCGGGCGCGGCGGTCGAGCCCGCGCTTCTGGATCGCCTGCACCTGAAGATCGGCGACCGCTTCGAGGCTGGACCGATGACCCTGGTCGTCACCGTCCGCCTGGTCAGCGAGCCGGACGGCCTGTCGCGCGGCTTCTCGCTGGCCCCGCGCGTCCTGATCCGCCGCGATGTCCTGGAGCCCTCGGGCCTGCTAGCGCCGGGCGGACTGTCGGGCCGCACCGTCCGCATCGCCCTGCCGGCGAACCAGGATCCCCGTGCCGCCGGCAAGGCCATCCAGAGCGCCTTCCCGGACTCCCACCTGCGGGTCCGCGATCGCCTGGACAGCGCGCCGGGCGCGCGGCGGCTGATCGACCAGCTGGAATACTTCCTGGGCTTCATCGGCCTGGCTTCGCTGGTCGCGGGCGGCCTGGGCGTGGCCGGCGCGGTGTCGACCTATCTGTCGGCGCGAGAGCCGGCGATCGCCGTGCTGAAGGCCCTGGGCGCGCAGAGCGGCCTGATCCGCGACCTGCACCTGATCCAGATCGGCCTGCTGGCGCTGCTGGGCGTGGCGATCGGGCTGGCGGTCGGCGCGATCGCGCCGCTGATCCTGGGGCAGTTCGCCGGTTCCAGCCTGCCGATCCCGGCCCTGTTCAAGGTCTATCCCTGGCCGCTGGCCAAGGCCGGGCTGTTCGGGATCCTGGCGGCGGCCGCCTTCTCGCTGATCCCACTGGCCCGGGCGCGCAGCACCCCGCCTTCGGCTCTGTTCCGCCGCGCGCCGCGCGCCCGCCTGCCGCTGGGCGTGGAGACAATCGGCGCGGCCATCGCGGGCCTTGGCCTGGCGGCCCTGGCCGTGGCCACCGCCCCGACGCCGGTCTCGGCGGCGATCATGATCGCGGGCGTCGCCGTCGCCTTCGGCCTGCTGTCCGCCTTGGGACGCGCGGCCGCCTGGGTCGCCGGTAGAGTGCGCGGCCTGACGCGTGGCCCGATCAAACTGGGTCTGGCCAATCTGGCGGGACCGAGGTCAGCGGCGCGGACGGCCAGTCCGGCCATCGGCCTTGGCGTCGCGCTGCTGGCCTGCGTGGTGCTGATCCAGTCGGCCCTGCTGGCCCAGGTCAGCGACGTGGCGCCGCGCACCGCCCCGGCCATGGTCTTCACCGAGATCCCCGCCGACCGCGCCGCAGCCTTCGACGCCGCCGTGGCCAAGGTCACCGGACCGCTGAAGGAGGACGCCTATCTGCGCATGCCCTTCGCCACCGGCCGCATCGTCGCCCTGAAGGGCAAGGCCGTGGATACGAAGGCCATCAAGCCTTCCGAGCGCTGGGCTTTCGACAACGACATCAGCGTCTCGCTGTTCGCCCGCGAGCCCCGCAACGCCGGCGTCGTGTCCGGCCGTTGGTGGCCCACCGACCATGCCGGGCAGCCCCAGGTCGCCTTGAACATCGAGGTCGCCGAGGCCGCGGGCCTGAAGGTCGGCGACACCATCACAGTCCTGATCCTGGGCCGCGAGATCGAGGCCCGCATCGCCGCCCTGCGCAAGGTCGACTTCGGCGGCTTCGGGCCCAACTTCGCGCTGATCTTCAACCCCGCCACGCTGGAGGGCGCCGAGCTGCGCAGCGTGGCGATCGCACGGCTGAGCCGCGAGCACGAGGCGGTCCTGACTCGCCAGCTGGGCGCGGACTTTCCCACGGTCAACGTGATCAGCGTCCGCGAGCAGCTGGACGCCGCCGCCTCGCTGTTCGACCGACTGGCCCTGGCGGTGCGCGGCGCGGCGGCCGTTGCAGGGCTGGCCGGCCTTCTGGTGCTGGCCGGCGCGATCGCCGCCGGCGCCAGGGCGCGCGCCCGAGAGGCCGCCACCCTGAAGGTGCTGGGCGCGACGCGGTCTCAGATCCTGGTCGCCTATGTCATCGAGTATGGCGCGGTCGGCCTGATCGCCGGCGCGGCTGGCGTCCTGTGCGGCTTCGCGGCCGCCTGGCCCGTGGTGGTCAAGGTGTTCGAGGCCCGCTGGAGCGTGGACTGGAGCGGCGTGCTGATCCTGATGGTCGGCGCGGCGATCCTGGCGGCCGCGGGCGGTCTGATCGCCGCGGCGCTGGCGCTCTCGCAACGGCCCGCGCCCGTCCTCAGAGAGGGCTAGGCTGCGCCCTTCTCGATTGCAACGCTCAGAAAGCGCGTTAAGGTTGCTCGATGCACGCGCTTGACCCGGACGCCCCCGACCCGATCGACGTTCACGTCGGAAGGCTTCTGCGCGTCCATCGACTGGCCATGGGCGTTTCGCAGCAGGAACTGGCCGAGGCCCTGAGCGTCAGCTTCCAGCAGGTGCAGAAGTACGAGAGCGGCGCCAACCGCATCTCGGCCTCGAAGCTCTACAAGGCCTCGCGGGCCCTGGGCATCGCGCCCAGCGCGCTGTTCGAGGGCCTGGACGTCGACGACGGCGGCAATGCGCTGGGCCAGTTCGCCGACTTCATAACCGCGCCCGGTTCCAACCGCCTGGCGGCGGCGTTTCCGCAGCTGACATCGGCGCAGCAACGCATTCTGGCCGACCTGGTCGAAACCCTGGTTTCGTAAAACACACCCGGCGGCCGCGATCGACCGCCGGGGCTCACGGCTTAGGCGGCGCGCTCCGCGGACGAGGCCACGATCCGCGGCGGAGCGATCTCGCCCGTCGGCGGTATCTCGGTGTCGGGCTTGTCGGTGCCCGTGCCGTGCAGGGTCAGCGGACGCACGCCGATCTGCGGCGCGGCGGCGGCCAACGCGGCGTGGGCCGTCATCATGTGCGAGCGCGTCTGCCCCAGGGTCTCGATCGAGCGCGTGACGGCGGTGACGCCTTCATGCGCCAGCATGGCCGAGAAGTTGTGATCCCGGCGCAGGGTCGAGGTGTGGGTGATGAACAGGGCCGCCTTCTCGAGGGCCAGGTCGACGGCGCGCTCGGCCTCGAACAGGGCGTCGGCGACGGATTGAGCGATGTCTCGTCTTTGCATGCGATCTCGATCCCGCCGGCAGGGCGGGCTCCTTTTGATAGGATTGAGGATGAGGAAGTCGTCGCCCTAGCGGCGCGTGACCCAGGCGTCGAAAGCGTCGGACAGGTGGCCGACCTGGATCACCAGAGCCAGGACGACCAAGGCCAACACGACCGACCCCAGCGCGGCCGCCAGGATCAGGATCAGCCGCTGGGCTTTGGATCGGGCCAGCGGCGGGACTTGCCCTCGTTCGGCGACTGATCGCTCGCGGGCGTCAGAACGAAAGCGATGCAGATAATCTCGCGCATCAGATCGAGCGGAGACAGGTGGGGGCTCATGAGCCGGGTGATGGTCAGCAAATGCTGCACCGCCTCCCGCTCCACCTTCGTAATCGCCAAGTCTTCGTAGATCGCTTCCAGATCGCTCCATGTGATCGCCGGAAAGGCTGGCACCGCTTCCATCGGATCGAGCATGTAGGTCTCCTTTCGCCCCCTCATTGACGAGCGGCGAAAGGTCGAACGGTAGTGGGATCGGGCGCCCCTGGTATAAAATAGGGAGGCCCGTTTCGCGTAGATGGACCACCAGCGCCATCGCCGCCTGACGTCGCGAACCGAACGACAACTTGCTGACGGCGCTGGCGAAATGCTTGTCGACGGTGGCCTTGCGCAGGTCGAGATCGAAGGCGATTTCCTTCGACGACTTCAGCTGCGCCGCGCCCAGCAGGACGTCGCGTTCACGGGGGGTCAGCTTGTCGAAACGGCTCATCCATCACCCACGCGACGCGGGCGAAACAGGCCCCTGTGTGTCGGGCATTAGCTCACGACAGTCCTGAGTCCGGCAAGCCTGAGGCTTGACCATGCCGATGCTTCGACCTCCCCTGTCGCGCGGAGGCCCCATGTCGCATTCGCCCGTACAGACCCTCGGATCGATCCTGACGCCGGTCGTCACGGTCCTGGTGGTGTGGCGCGGCGGTCGTCCGGAGCGGATCGCGGCCCTGGCTTCGCTGGCCGCGTTCCTGATCACGCCCTACGTCCAGAAGTTGGGCGGCCATCACTGGCCGCTGCTGGGCGTCGCGCTGGTCGATATCTCGATGTGCGCCCTGCTGGTCGTCCTGGCGCTGTGCTGGGACCGCGCCTGGCTGATCATGGCGGCGGGCGTGGAGCTGGCCACGGTCATGGCGCACCTGGGCATGATCCTGGACCCGACCCTGATGGCTCGGGGCTATGTGATCACGCTGTGGATCTTCTACTTCATCTTCCTGGGGACGCTGACCTACAGCGTGTTCGAGCCCCGTCGCCTCACCAGCGCCGGGTCAGGCCCAGGCGATACTCCCGGCCATAGACCTCGTAGCCCGGACCCGTCCCCGTAAGGTAGGGCTGAGTGCTGCGGTCGGTGCGATACGGAGTGTTGCTCAGATTGGCGCCCGCCAGGGTGACGCGCCAGGCGTTCGGCAGGTCGACTATGACCTTCAGGTCCAGGCGTGAGATCGGCTTGCGATAGTTCAGGCCGGTCGGCTCGGACCACTGGTCGCTGCGCGGCGCCCGGCCCTGATAGGCATAGCCCAGGCGCGCCTGGAACCAGCCACGCTCGTAGTAGAGCTGGGCGGCGTAGAGCGCCTTGGCCTGGTCGGCCAGACGGCGCGGCGCGCGTCCGGGCGCGGAGACGCTTGAGTCCAGGAAGGCCGCGTTGGCCAGCACGCCGAAGCCGTCGAACGGCGCTGGCGCATCGCGCAGGTCGTAGCGCAGCGACAGCTCGACCCCGGCCACATGGCCGTGACCGACATTGCTCTTGGTGACCGCCACATATTGGTCGAAGCGCGCGCCGCCAAAGGTCTCGCCCGGCCGGTCCTCCAACACCTCGAACGGCAGGCCGTCGAGCGCCTTGTAGAACCCCGCCGCCGAGATCCAGCCCAGCCGGCGCGGCAGGTGGTACTGGGCCGAGACGTCCCAGTTGCGGCTTTCGATCGCCCGCAGATGCGGATTGCCGATCTCGTTGACGCCGCTGACGACCGACGCGCCAGTGCGCGGATCCGGCGCGACCGACACAGACAAACGGGCGATCGGCGCCAGGTCGACATAGTCGGGTCGCGCGAAGGTCTGGGTCGCCGAAGCGCGCAGCACCCAGGCCCCGCCGGCGTCCCATTTGGCCAGCAAGGCCGGCGCGAGATTCACGTAGCTGCGCCCGCCCGAGGTCGGCAGCATATCGGCCTGCACGAACGGCAGGCCGGCGGATGGACCGGACAACTCCGTCACGAAGGCGTTGGCGATCGCGCTGACCTGCGTGCGCTCGACCCGCGCGCCCAGGGTGAGGCGCAGGGCCGGCGTCACCGCGACGGCGCCCATCAGGTAGCCGGCCCAGATGGTCTCGCGGATGCGGTACTGGTCCTCGACGGAGTTCTCGCGCGAGGCTGCGGCGTCGAACACGAAGAGGTCCGGCCGCCGCGCGAACAGCGCCTCCAGGCCGGCCGGATCGGGAAACGGAAAGTCCAGACCCGGCACGATCGCGTCTGCCCCGCCGTAGTTGCTCATCCGGCCAGCCAGGACGGGATCGGCCAGGGTCGCCGCGCCCAGGAAGTTGAAGCGGTTGTCGGCGTCGGCCACCGACTTAGTCCGAGACAAGCGCTTGAGCCCGAACCGCAGTTGAATTGGCCCGCGCCGGCTCAGGTCGAGCTGCTGGGTCGTGATGTCTTCCCGCACCGTCGAGCTGATCCTCCGGATGCGAAACAGGTGCTGAAAGCCGCCGTCGAACACCGAACGGCCGTCCGGCGCGGTCATGGCGCCGTCGGGGTTTGAGACGCCGTCGACGATACGGAAACGGCCGATGTCCGCCGCCCCGTCCAGCGGATCGATGTCGCCCAGGGTCTCGTAGTAGTCGAGATACGGGTTCAGCTCCCGCGCCGTCGTCCGGTTGACGGAGCCCTCGACGGTCCAGTCGTCGCTCAAGGCCCAGCGGCCGCCCAGCACGTACTGGCGCACGGGCCTGTCCTGGCGCTCATGCCGTGTCTCGGTGCGCACCCGCAGGCCACGCCACGAGAACGTGTCGCCTCCGTCCGTCGCCAAAGCGCCCCGCCGATAGAACATGAACTCCGGCCGCAGCTCCTCGTCGGTGTAATTGGCCGCGAAGACCCGCAGCCAGGCGGCGTTGCCGCCCTCTCCCCGCCAGTCCAGCGAGCCGGTCAGGCTGGTCCGCTCCCGACGCCCCATCGAGGCGCCGACCAGGATGCGGTCGGGATACAGGCCCTTGTCCGACGGCACGATCTCGGCCGTGTCGTAGAAGGGCGAGAAGTACTCCCGCACCCAGCGCTCGCCGGCCAGATAGACCCCGAAGGCCTTGCCGGGCCCGAAGGTGTCGGCGAAGGCCCCGCCGACCGCGTGGATGTCACGACCACCACCGTTGTCGACCGCGCCGATCTCGGCGGTGAAGCTGGCGACGAGCCCCGCGAAGTCATGCGCCGTGGGCGTGCGTACGTCGATCAGCCCGCCGATCGCCCCGGCGTCGCGGTCGGGCGTGATGACATTGTGGATCTCGACCTCCGAGATCGCCGAGGCGCTCAGCACGTCCAGCGGCGCGGCCCGGCCCGAGCGGCCGTCGGTGTCGGAGGCGGCGATGGTCACGCCGTTGAAGGTCACGGTGTCGAGCACCTGGCTCAGGCCCCGCAGCGACAGGTAGCGCCCCTCGCCCTGGTCGGAGATGCGATAGACCGACGGCAGCCGGTCCAGGGCGTCGGCGATGTTGCTGTCGGGCAGCTTGCCGACCGCGTCGGCGGTGATCACCTGGACCATGCCGTCATAGCGCCGCGCCCGCGCCTCGGCCTGGTCCAGCCCGACGCGATAGCCCACCACCGCGATGGGCTCGATCAAGGTCGACGGCTCGACGGCTGGCGCGACCGGCAAGGGCTTGGGTGCCGGCGTCCTGGACGGCGGGACCGCCAGCACGCGCACCACGCCGTTGGGCGCCAGGACATAGGTCAGGCCCGAGCCGTCCAGCAGCGCGTCGAGCGCCCGGCGCAAGGTGGTGGGACCGGCAAAGCCCCGCGTGCGACGGTCACCGACCAGGGCCGCGTCGAAGGCGATGTTGACGTCGGCCTGGGCGGCCAGAGCCAGCAGGGCGTCGGCCAGTCGTCCGGGACGCCCGGGCCCCGCCACGGCGTCCATGCGCGGCGCCTGGGCCGCCAGGACGGGCAGCGGCGCGCCGGCGGCGATCAGGCTCGACAACACGAGGGGAAAGAGCCGCATGTCCGCCTGCCGCATCGTCGGGACGATATCGCTCGCGCGTGACGCCGCTATTACAGGTTAAGCTTGGGGCGCAGCACGAGCGCGCCGTCAGCCCGCGCGGCGAAGTCGGCGTCCACCGCGTCGGCGATGATCCGGGCGGCCTGGCGCTCGTCCAGGTCGGCGATCGAGAACGACAGGCTGACACGCCGAGCGGCCAGGCTGGGATCGACCACCGTCAACGGCTGATCGAAGTAGCGGCTGAGCTCGGCCAGCGCCGCGTCCAGCCGACGGTCGCTCAGGACCATCCGATGCTCGCGCCAAGACGCGACGCCCGGCATGGCCGTCGACACCCGCTGGATCTGGCCCGAAGCGGTGATCCAGGCCCCCTCCCCGGCGCCCAGCTCGATGGCCGATCCGTCGCGCGGCGTGAAGCGCACGACGCCTTCGGTCACGGCCACGCCGGTGCGGTTGGCGAAAGCGGAGGCCTCGAAGGCCGTGCCCAGGGCGCGGGCCTCGAACTTGCCGGCGCGCACCATGAACGGACGCTTGGCGTCGTGGGCGACCTCGATGAACATCCGGCCGCTGGTCAGCGACACCCAGCGGTTGGCCCGGCCCATCTGGGTCGTGACGCGGGTGCGGGTGTCCAGCCACAGGCGGCTCGTATCGGCCAGATTGACCGCCCGCACCTCGCCAACGCCCGTCTCATAGACCTCGCTGGGCGGCGGGCGCAGCAGCACGGCCGCGCCGCCGATCGCCGCCGCGCCGAACGCCACGCCGCCGCCGATCAGCAGGCCCCGACGCGAGGTCGGCCGGCGCGCATCGGTCCGCGCACTCTTGGCCAGGGACTGCAATGCCGCTTGCCGCGCGATCAGGTCGGCACGCTCCGGACGCGCCGCCAGCCAGGCATGAAACACCTCGGTCTGGCCAGGCTCGAGCCCCGCGTCGATCGCCAGCACCCAGCGGGCCGCGACGAGCTCGTCGTCCTCTTCCTCGTGATAAAACGCGCCGCTCACCGTCAATCCTTCCAGACCTTGCGCGCCAGGCGCGTCATCGCGCGCTCGACCAGCTTGCGAACCTGGAACAGCGACAGGCCGGTCTGTTCCCCGACCTGCAGAAGCGTACGCCCCTCCATCCTATGCAGCACGAACACCTCTCGCTCCTTGCCCGGCAGCGCGTCCAGCGCCGCCAGGAACCGCCGCATCCTCTGGCGTCCGTCCAGGACATCGTCCTGCAACGCCGCCGGATCGGCCAGCTCCACGTCGTCCAGCGGGACGTGCTCGCCTTGGCGACGCGCCAGTCCGCGCCGACCGCGATCCTTCAGGAGGTTAGACGCAATCGAAAATAGAAATGCGGTTTTATTCTCCACCGGAACGTCACGGTCGCGCGCGACGATGCGCGCCGCGACGCCCTGGAGGATGTCGTCGACATCGGCGTCCTGCCGGGTGCGCGAGGCGACGAACCGGCGCAGGGCCGGCTCCAGCGCGCGAAACGCCTCGAACAGCGGGTCGCCGCCGTCCTTCACGCTCGTTTCCTGCTTGGTCGCCGTGACGATCATCGTCCCAGCTTGCCACGCCAAGACGACACGCCGTTGACCAGTTCGTCCGCACGCAGAGTCAGCGGGTCGTAGAGCGCCTTCCCGCGAATATCGATGACGTTGAAACTGAGGGTCGGGGTCTTGCCGGTCATGTCGAAGTCGATGATCCCGGCGTTGTTCACCCCCAGCAATGGCTGGCGGATCATCTGGTCCGGGGCCATCCGGGCGGCGATCTTCCCGAGGTCCATGGGCGACCCCGCCACCATCTGAGCCAGGGCCGAGCTCACCAGATCATAGAGGTCGTAACCGCCCTGCTCCGACTGCGGCGCGCAGGCGACGTACGGGAAGTGGGTGTCGCCCGACAGCAGCACGACGCCGCTGATCTTGTGGTCGCGGATGAAGTCGAACAGCCGCTGGCGCTCGTGCAGATAGGCCGACCAGGAGTCGCCGCCCGGCCCCTTGAACCGCGACCAGCCGCTGCCGCAGGCCAGGATCTTGAACGGCGCCTTGCTGGCCAGCAGGCGGGCTTTCAGCCACTCGAACTGGCCCTTGCCCAGGAACGCCTTCTCGGGCGTGTCGGGATCGGCGTCCGGCGCGCGGTGGTAACGGCCGTCCAGCATAAAGAAGTCCACGCCGCCATAGCCGTAGTCGAAGAACACGCCCGGCGTCCCCGGCAGGCCATACGCCGGGTTGGCCCAGTAGCGCTTGAAGATCTCCAGCGCCTTGTCGCGGATCGGGTTGGTGCGGTCGTAGTTGTCGAGGGCGAAGTCGTGGTCGTCCCAGATGGCCAGCTGCGGGATGTTGCGGCCGATCGGCTGGAAGGACGGCACGAACCGCTGGCGCTGGTACTCCATGGCCAGGGTCGCCGGCACGGTGCTGTCGCCATAGATGTTGTCGCCCAGCCAGAGGAAGAGGTCGGGCCGGTTCATCGCCAGGGCGCGCCAGATCGGCTGCTCGGGATCGCTCTGGATGCGGGCGCACGAGCCGAAAGCGACGCGGAACCTCGCCGGCGCGGCGGGCGCGGTGCGGAAGCTCATCGGCGGCAGGTCGCGCAGGTACTTGTCGACCTTGCCGTTGGACAGCACCCGGTAGTGATAGGTCGTGTCAGGCTGGAGATCCTCCAGGCCGATGACCAGGGTACAGTCGTCCTGCGCCTTGGCGCGCGAGGACGTGGTGCGCTTCCAGGGCCCGGCGACCGGGTCGGTCGTGTAGGCCACCTGGGCGTCGAAATAGTCGCCGCTCAGCTGCATCCAGATCGGCGCGCTGGTCGCGGTGACCGCGCCCACCATCGGCCCCAGCAGGAGGCGCGGCGTGCCTTCGGGATTGGTCTCGGCGTGCGCGGCGAAAGGACCGGCCACACCGGCGGCCGCGGCGGTGGCGATGAAGGTGCGGCGGGAGTTCTTCATGGGGCGCTCAACGAAAAAGCGGAGGGCGCATGAAGCGCCCTCCTTCGGAGTGAAAGAGCCCGCCCGCTGGAGCAGGCAGGCTCCGGGGATCACCAGGTCTTGGAAATCGACAGGCGGAACTCGCGCCCGAACAGCTCGTAGCTCGAGATGTTGAAGCCGTCCGACTTGCGGCGGTTGATGTTGGCAGGGCTGGTCAGATTGGCCCCGGCCAGCGCCACCTGCACGCCGTTGTCGAAGGTGTAGCCGACGCGGGCGTCCACCGACTTGCGCGGGTCGCGATAGGTGTCGAGGTCGGGATTGGCGCCGAACGCGCTGCTGGTCGCCTTGCCTTGATAGGAATAGGCGACGCGGGCCTGGAAGCCCCCGCGCTCGTAATAGCCTTGCAGATTGAAGATCTTGTCGGCCTGATTGAAGAACGGCACATGGCCGTCCGGACGACCCGGCACGACGATCTCGACCTCGGAGTCGATGAACGAGGCGTTGGCGAAAACGCCCAGGCCGTCGAACGGCGCGGGCAGTGCCTTGAAGTCCTTCTGCACGCCCAACTCGATGCCGCGGATGAAGCCCGGCTTGGCGTTGGCGACCGTGCTTTCGACGTAGTTGTCGTAGGTGACGGTCTCGAACTTGTAGTTCTTGTACTCGTTGCCGATGCTGTAGACGGCGTTCTCGACGCGCTTGTGGAATGCCCCGACGCTGACCGAGCCCGAGTTGTCCGGGAAGTAGTAGGCCAGCGAGGCGTCGAAGTTCAGCGCCTTGTAGGGTTTCAGGTTCGGGTTGCCGATCTCGACCGAGGCGTTCAGTTCGACCTTGTTGTTGGTGCGGTCGTAGAACTCGCTGACCACCACCGTCGAGATGGGCGCGATGTCGGTGTAGTCGGGACGGCCGATATTGGTCGTGACCGAGGCGCGCAACTGCCAGGCCTTGGTCATGTCCCACTTCAGCACCGCAGCCGGCAGCACGTTGGTGTAGTCGTGCTGGCGCGAGATATCGATGATGTCGCTGGTCTTGAACGGCACCTCGCCGAGGCGCGAGCGGCCCGCCGGGGTGTTGGGATCGGCCGAGACCTGGGCGACGAAACCCTGGGCGAAGATGTCCGACTTGGTTTTCTCGACGCGGACGCCGGTGGTGACGCTGAAGTCCGGCGTGAAGTGCAGTTCGCCCATCACGTAGCCGGCGAAGATGTCTTCGTTCAGCTTGTAGTCGTTCTCCATCGAGTTGGCCGCCGCGCCGGCCGCGTCATAGGTGAAGTAGGTCGGGTTGGCCGCGAAGAAGGCCTCGTAGCCGAAGCGGTTCGGGGCCAGCAGCGACAGGCCCGACACGGGTTGATAGGTCTCGCCGCGGCCGTCCTCGAAACGCATGAAGAGGTTCGGGGCCGAGGCCAGCGTCGTCTTGGGCCCGGTGAACTGGTAGCGGTAGTCGGTGTCGTCCACCGACTTGTCGCGCGACAGCACCTTCAGGCCGGTGCGGAACTCCAGCTCACGGCCGCCGATGTCGCCGTCCCAGGTCAGGTCCAGATTGCCGGTATAGGTCTCTTCGACCACGGTCGAGGTGACGCCGCGCAGGCGGTACATCGTGTTGAAGGCCGGATCCAGGAAGGTCAGGCCGCCCGACAGCGCGGTGTTGTAGCCGGTCGGCCGCAGCAAGCCTTCGCTGGTGCGGGCGAAGGTGATCGCCGGGGCCTCGGTCGGCAGAGCGCCGGTCGTGTCGGTGATCGACTCGAAGTAGCGCTGATAGGGGTTCAGTTCCTTGGCGGTCGTGTAGTTCAGGTCGCCGACCAGCTTCCAGCCCTTGCCGAAGCGGCGCTCGCCGCCGACGACGAACTGCTGGACCGGACGCTCCTGGACCTCGACGCGGTTCTCCATCTGCGCGCGATAGGCGGCGAAGCCGAACTCGGTCTGCGAGGTCGGGTTCAGGATCGGGCGACGTACGGCCGGCGCGGCGACGGCGCGGCCCTGCAGGCCGCGCAGGGTGATCTGCGGGCGCGTGCGGTCGTCGTTGTACTGGGTGAAGAAGTAGCGGGCCCAGGCCTTGGTGTCGTCGTTGGGCCGATACTCGATATTGCCCGAGAAGCCGTAGCGCTCCTTCTCGCCGATGGACTGCGCATAGACGATGCTGGTCGGGAACAGGTAGTGGGCCGGATAGCCGGCGACCGCCTGCGAGCCCGACGAGGTATATTGCTGCGAGGTGTACTGCTTGAACCAGTATTCGCCACTGACGAAGACGGCGAACTCGTCATTGGCGCCGAACCGGTCGCTCATCGACAGGTTGGCCGCGTAGATCTTGCTGTCCTTGCCGAAGTCGTTGTAGCCGGCCTCGGCGCTGGCGTTGATGTAGCGGCCGGCATGATCGAAGCCCGTGGGCGTGACGATGTTGATCGTGCCGCCGATCGACTGGCCGTCCATATAGGGCAGCGTGACCTTGTGGATCTCGACGCGCGACAGGGCGCTGGCGCTCAGCACGTCCAGCGGCGCGGCGCGGCCCGACTCCCCGTCGGTGTCCGAGACGGCGATGGTCTGACCGTTCATGGTCACGTTGTTCAGGATCGGATCGGCGCCGCGGATCGAGACGTAGCGCCCCTCGCCCTGGTCGCGGATCAGATAGACCGAGGTCAGGCGACGCAGCGCCTCGGCGATGTTGGTGTCGGGCAGCTTGCCGACATCGTCCGCCGACTGCACCTCGACCAGGTTGTCGGCCGACCGCGTGATCTCGCGAGCGTTGGCCAGACCCTTGCGGAAGCTGCTGACCACCAGCGTGTCGACGGTGTTTTCAGCCGTCGCGGCCGGCGCCGCGGCGGTCTCTTCGGCCATCGTCGGCGTGCAGACGCCCAAGGCCAAAAGCGAGCAGCCGCCCAGAGCCGCGAGCTTCGAAAAATGTCTCATGATCCCCTCAATCAGCGAGAAATCGCTGCGCCGCATGGATGCGCGCTTTGGGGAAGACGCAGGCCGATCGGCCTCGTGAGTGAAGCTTTTATGAAGTTGACATCAGGCACAGAAAGCCGTGGCGCATCCGAATTTCAGCTCATATGAGGGAAAAACACACCGTCACCTTCACGACATCATGGACCATGGGGAATTACCATGCCCGCATTGCGCAAACTCGTCTCTATATCCGCCACTATTCTATGCGCATGCGCCATCAATACTGATATCGCCACCGCAAGCCCTGACAACAAACCGGCCGTCGAGACCTTCGAGATCCAGGCCGTGCGCGAGACCGTTCCGGTCGCCTCGCCCAATGACGCCGCCGATGATCCGGCGATCTGGCGTAACCCCACCGACCCGACCAAGAGCCTGATCGTCGGCACCGACAAGGAGTGGGGGCTGCACGTCTACGACCTGTCGGGCGCCCTGCTCGCCTCGGCGCCGGCCGGCCTGGTCAACAATGTTGACCTACGCACCGACGTGCTGATCAACGGCAAGCCGGGCGTGCTGGTCGCCGCCACCGACCGCAGCGAGGACCCGAACGGCAAGCTTGCCCTGTACGCCCTGGAAAGCACGCCCGTCAGCCTGCGCCACCTGGGTCATCCGCGTGTCGAGGGCGACGGAGTCGGCGACGTCTACGGCTTTTGCCTGTGGCGGCGCGCCGCCGACGAGGTGTTCGCGATCATCGCTTACAACAACGGCGACGTTCGTGAGTACGCGCTGGACCTCTCAGGCCCCTCGCCCATCGCCAAGCTAGTCCGCGACGTCCGCCTGGCCACCCAGACCGAGGGCTGCGTGGTCGATGACCGCACCGGCCTACTCTATGTCGGCGAAGAGGAACGCGGCGTCTGGCGCATGGACGCCGCGCCCGACAGCAAGGCCGCGCCGGTCATGTTCGCCGCCGTGGACGGCGTGCGGCTGATCCCCGACATCGAGGGCCTGGCCATCATGCCCGAGGGCAAGCGCGGCGGCGTGTTGATCGCTTCCAGCCAGAACGACAACGCCTATGTCGCCTACGACCTGGAGACTGGCCGCTACCTGCGTCGCTTCCGCGTGACGGGCTCGGGCTCGGTGGACGCCGTGACCGACACCGACGGCCTGGAGTTCGCCGCCGGCGACTTCGGCGCGCCGTTCCAGGACGGCCTGTTCGTCGTCCAGGATGGCGACAACAGCCCCGACAAGCAGAACTTCAAGCTGATCCCCGGCGGGGCGCTGAAGCGGCTGCTGTCGCGCTAGTCGTGCGTCGACTTGGGCGCGCTGGCCTTCTGGAAGAACGGCGGCACGCCTTTGCGGAAGCTGTCGAACTTCCCTTGCGCCTCGGCTAGCCGCTGCTTCATCTCGGCGACCACCTCCGGATGGCGCTCGGCGACGCTGTAGCTCTCGGACGGATCGGCCTCGATATCGTAAAGCTCGTCGTAGCCGCGCTTGGAGAAGTCCTGGATGCCGCCGCGCCAGTGGGCCTTGGCGACGTACTTCCAGCGCTGGGTGCGGATGCCGACGATGTCCTCGTTGTTGAACAGCAGGATGGCGTCGTGCGGCGAGGCCGCGCCCTTCAGCAGGACGTCGCTGACGTCCTTGCCGTCCAGCTCGACACCGGCCGGCGGCGCATAGCCGGCCATGGCGCAGAAGGTCGGCAGGAAGTCGATGGCCGACAGGATGGCGCTGGTCTTCTTGCCGGCCGGCACGTGGCCCGGACGCCAGGCCAGGAACGGCACGTGATAGCCGCCGTCATAGGCCGCCCCGCCCTTGCGATCGCGTAGAGGCCCAGTCGAGCCTTCGAACCACGGACCGTTGTCCGAGGTGAACAGCACCAGCGTGTCCTCGGCCAGGCCCAGGGCTTTCAGCTTGGACAGCACGCGGCCGACGATGTCGTCGATCTCGCGCACGAAGTCGCCGTACGGCCCTTGGATCGTCACCCCGTCGTAGTTTTTCGAGGGCACGGCCGGCAGGTGCGGGGCGCTGAGCGCCAGCTCCAGGAAGAACGGCCGGTCCTTGTTCTGCTCGATGAACTGCTCGGCGCGGGTCACAAACATCTGCTGCAGGTCATGCAGGTCGACGTCCTTGCCGGGCGTCGCCTCCGGCCCCTTGATGTCGAACACCTGCAGCGGCGCCATGTCGTGGCTGTAGGGGATGCCGTAGAACTGGTCGAAGCCGTGCTTGGTCGGCGGCCACCAGGGGGCGGTGTGGCCCAGGTGCCATTTGCCGACCAGGGCCGTGGCGTAGTCGGCCTTCAGCGCGTGGGCGATGGTCTTCTCTTCCAGCGGCAGGCCCCGGTCGTCGCCGATCAGGATCACCTCCCAGGCCAGGCCCGTGCGGATCGGGTAGCGCCCCGTCAGCAGGCCGGCCCGCGACGGCGTGCACATATTGGCGGCCGAGTAGTAGCTCTGGCCCGTTAGCCCCTCCTCCGCCATCCGGCTGAGCGACGGCGTCGGGATCTTGCCGCCGAACGGCTGGACGTCGCCGAAGCCTAGGTCGTCACAGAGGATGACCACGAAGTTGGGCTTACGCGCCGGTTTGCCCACCGCCACCTTCGGCAGGGCCGAGACAGCCGCCGCAACCGCGCCAGCATTGAGAAGATTACGTCGGTTCAGGGCCACGGAGGGTCTCCCGGGTGAAGGCCAAAAGGGCGCCGCGACGCTGGACGCGGGAGAGCGTTTGATCAGCGTCGCGGCGCGTGTCAGCGCGGATTCCGTCAGTAACGGAAGCGCAGGCCCGCGCTGAACAGCCGGTCGTTCTTGACGTGCGAGAGCAGGCGCTCCTTCACGGTCTGGTAGGTGTAGCCCTCGACGCCGTTCAGGTTCAGCGCCTCGAAGGTCACGGTCAGGCGCTCGTTGACGTCATAGCTGGCCGAGGCGTCCAGCTGGCCCACGGCCTTGGAGAAGATCGGCGAGCCAGCCACCGTGCCGGTCAGGAACTTGGAGCGCCAGTTGTAGGCCATGCGGGCCGAGAAGCCGTACTTCTCGTAGAAGGCCACCAGGTTGTAGCTGTTCTTCGACAGACCCTCGAGCGGCAGAGTGTCGCCCGTGAACGGGTCGGTGTTGGGGGTCGTGCTGTCGATGAAGGTGTAGTTGGCCTGGACGCCCAGACCGTCCAGCGCGCCCGGCAGCTCGGTGAAGCTGTGCTGCAGACCCAGCTCGAAGCCCTGGACCTCGCCGCTGTTGCCGTTGCGCGGACGGCTGAGACGGAAGTCGTCACGGCCCGGGAATTCCTTGTTCACGATGGTGATGTTGACGATCTCGTTGGCGATGAAGGCCGAGACGTCCTTCTTGAACACCGCGATCGACAGCAAGTCCGACGGGCGGAAGTACCACTCCAGCGAGGCGTCGTACTGGGTGGCCCGGAACGGATCCAGGGTCGGGTTGCCCGAGCTGGCGGTCTGGAAGCCGTAGTTGATGCTGGTGGCGGCCTTCAGCTGGTCGGCGGCGGCGCGGGCGATGACCTTGGCGGCGGCCAGGCGCAAAACCAGGTCGTCGGTCAGGTTCACCTTGAAGTTCGCGCTGGGCAGGACGTCCGTGTACTTGTTGGGATTGTCCTGCCAGGTCAGCGCGCCGGTCTTGTCGGGCAGGAAGGCGAACGAGTGGGAGTCCGTCTGGACCACCCGCACGCCGATGTTGCCCGACCACGGCTTGCTGGCGATATCGCCCGACAGGTTGGCCTGGACGTAGCCGCCCCAGGTCTTCTCCTGCACGTCGTAATAGGTGGTGATGTTCTTGGCGATCGGGACCGACAGGCCCCAGGCGCTCATCAGCTGATCCAGGCCCGGACCGTTGACGAAGCTGGATGCATAGCCGGCCCACCCGCGCGGCAGGTCGCCGCCCAGGCCCGACAGGAAGTCATTGCCGGTGGTCAACGTGCCGGTGAAGGCCCCGGCCATCTGCCCCTGCATCGTCGTGACCGGGGTGTTGGTGAACTTGTTCGACAGCGAGTCGTCGTTCTGCTGGGCCAGGGTGCGCTTGCCGTAGCGCACGCCGCCCTTCACCGACTCCAGGATGCCGGCGTCGAAGTCGTACTTCAGGTCGAAACGGACGGCGTCTTCGTTGTTGGCCGTGTGGCGCGACTGCGGGACGACCGTGTTGACCTTGTAGTTGGCGAGGTCATTCAGGTTGAAGCTGGGCAGCTTGACGGTCGGCAGGTCGGCGCCGCTGGCGAAGTCGTAGCTGATCGTCGTGGTGTTGTTGCCCACCAGGGTCGGATAGACCACCAGCGGCACGCGGTTGCGGCCCCGGGCGATATTGGCCTTGCCGGTCACCTGCAGGCGGTCGGACAGGTCCCACTTCACGTCCAGCTGCGAGGTGTAGTTGGTCTGGTTGGTCGGCTCGACGAAGTTGTTGGTCAGCACGTTGCCGTTGTTGACCGTTGCCGCGATCAGCGTGCCGTTCTCGTTGCGCTTGAAGGCGGTCGTGTTGGCGCGGGCCTTGTCGACGTCCAGGCGCAGCAGGCGATAGTCGTTGCGGTACTTGAAGCGGTTGTAGCTGTTGGTCCAGGTGAACTGCAGCGTCGAGGTCGGGGCCCACTGCAGGGTGCCCACCGCGCCCAGGCGCTTGCGGTCCTGGGCCTGACTGACGCTGCGCAGCTGGCGCGGACGCCAGACTTCGTCCGGGGTCAGCGGGCCGCTGGTCGCGGTCTGGGTCACGCCGTCGCCGTTGATGTCGCCCAGGCCCACGCGGTCCCAGGCCAGCACGTCGAACTCGTCCGAGCGCAGCTTGCGCTCTTCGTACGAGACGTTCAGCAACGCGCCGACACGACCGATGCTGGTGTCCCACTTGTTGGAGACCAGGCCCGACAGGCGCGGATACTTGGCGTCGCGGAAGTCGGCATAGCCGCCCTGGACGCTGCCGGTGATGGTCAGGCCGTCCAGATCCAGCGGCTTGCGGGTGACCAGGTTGATCGTGCCGCCCAGGCCGCCTTCGATCATCTCGGCGCTGGGCGACTTGAAGACCTGCAGCTGGCCGAACAGTTCCGACGGGATGCTTTCGAACGACACGGCGCGGCCGGTGCCGTTGCCAGTCAGGGTCGAGCCGTCGATCTCGAAGCGGATCTGGGTCAGGCCGCGAATGGCGACGCCAGAGCCTTCGCCGTTCGAGCGGCTGATCTGCACCCCGGTGATGCGCTGCAGGGACTCGGCGATGTTCTGGTCGGGCAGCTTGCCGATGTCCTCGGCCGAGATGGCGTCGACGATCTGGGCGGCGTCGCGCTTGACGGCCACGGCGTTGGCCAGCGACTTGCGGATGCCGCGTACCACGATCTCTTCGACCGAGGTGTTCTGGGCGGCGGCTGGCGGCGCGGCCTCCTGGGCCAGGGCCGGGCCGGCGGTCAGCAGGACGGCGGCCGAGCCGAGCAGCAGTTTGCGGATGTTCTGAGTCGTCATCTAGTTCTCCCCGATCTTGTTATTGCGGCCATCGCCTTGAGTTGGCGGCCTTACGCTTGGACACAGGTCTTCGCGCGACGAGCTCGCCTATTGGCGATCGCCTGAGCGGTCTGTTTCAGGAATGGGATTGAGGGTGAGCGCGGACCGACGGCCCGTCTCGACGCCTATGCGGCGGCTGCCTTCACCACGTCTTCTCCCTGCACCTCGTTCGTCTGTTGCGGACGAGAAAACATGACATCGATGTCAGGTCAATCGAAAACACTGACATCGTTGTCAGGTTACCGGACAGTCGCGTGGGCCGTGTCCGCCCGTACGAGCCAAAAAGGCTTATCGCTTAAGGGTTTGCCAGCGCCGCGACGCTGTCGCGTTCGACCAGACCGTGGGCCAGGCAATGACCGCCGCTGGCGGCTTCGTCGCCGGGTGGGGACAGCAGCAGGTCGACCGCCATGGCCCCCATCTCGATGACCGGCTGTCGAATCGTGGTCAGGCCCGGCGAGTAGATCTGGGCCGCCGGGGCGTCATCGAAACCCACCACCGACAGGTCGCCGGGCACGCTCAAGCCCTGCTTCGAGGCCGCCACGATGGCGCCGAAGGCCATGGCGTCATTGGCGGCGAAGATGGCGGTCGGCCGCCCCTCCCCGCTCAGCAAGGTCCGGGCGGCGTCCTGGCCCGAGGGGAACTGGAAGTTGCCGTCGACAATCCAGGCCTCGCGCGGCTCAAGACCCCGCTCAGCCAGGGCGTCGCGGAAGCCCTCGAAACGCAGCCGCGCCGAGCTGTGCGTCGCCTGGCCCCGGATGAAGCCGATGTCGGTGTGGCCCCGGTCCAGCAGATAGGTCGTCATCTCATGGGCCGCCGCACGCTCGTCGATATGGACGTAGGGCGAGCGGTCCGGATCGCGGTCCGGCGAGATCCGCACATAGGGAATGTCCAGGTCGTCCAGGACCTTGAGAACCTCGGCGTTGTCGCACAGCGGCGGGGTCAGCAGCACGCCGTCCAGGCGCAGGGCGGTGATGCTGGCGGTCAGCTCGGTCGTCCAGCTGGCCGCCTTGATGTCGACCGGCTCGACCACCAGGTGGCAGCCGCGCAGCCGCGCGCGCTTCAAGGCCCCCAGTTGGACGTCGCCGGCATAGTGCGAGCTGGGGTTATCGAGGACGAGGCCCAGCAGATACGAGCGCGAGCCCGACAGGCTGCGGGCGGCGGCGTTGGGGCGATAGTTCAGGGCCTTGATCGCGGCCAGGACCTTCTCGCGGACCTCCTCGCGCACCCAGCGTTCGCCATTGTGGACGCGGGACACCGTCTTGGGCGAGACGCCGGCATACTCCGCCACGTCCTTGATGCTGGCCCCTTTGGTCCGTTCCGTCACACGCCTGCTCTCAAACCCTTTGGCCCGAAGGCCCCCGCGCCTGCAATGTCACGAGACGACATCGAGGGCATTATTGACATCGATGTCAGTGACCTGAATATCCGCGCCATGCAAGCCGCCCCGCACAACGACGATCATCCCGGAATGCGGCTGCTGCGTGGCCGCGCCTTCGCGATGGGCTCGGACGACTTCTATGCGGACGAGAAACCCGTGCGGCGCGTGACCGTCGGCGATGTCCTGATGGACGCGACGCCGGTCACCAACGCCCAATTCGCCGCCTTCGTCGCCGCCACCGGCCATGTCACCCAAGCCGAGATCGCGCCGGACCCGCGCGACTATCCCGGAATGCATCCGGACGACGCCGTCGCCGGCTCGATCGTCTTCGTGCCACCACCTGCTCCGGTCGAGGTTCCTGGCCCGCCGGTCTGGTGGCAGTTCGTCCACGGCGCCGACTGGTGTCGCCCGCTCGGTCCGGGCAGCGACCTGACCGGCCTGGAGGATCACCCCGTCGTCCATGTCGGCATCGAGGACGCCCAGGCCTACGCCGCCTGGGCCGGCAAGGCCCTGCCGACCGAGGCCGAGTGGGAATACGCCGCGCGCGGCGGCCTGGACGGCGCGACCTATGCCTGGGGCGAAGACCTGGAGCCCGGCGGCCAGCAGATGGCCAAGATCTGGGCCGGCGACTTCCCACACCGAAACCTGGCCCCGCACGGCCTGGAGCGCACCGCGCCGGTGGGGTCCTACCCCGCCAACGGCCACGGCCTGTTCGACATGATCGGCAATGTCTGGGAGTGGACGGCCGACTGGTACGCCGCCACCCCGCCAGCCGCCGGCTGTTGCGGAACGCCGCCCAAGGTCTCGCCGGAAGACAGCCTAGACGCCGCCTCCCCCACGCCCTGGACGCCGCGCCGGGTGATCAAGGGCGGCTCGCACCTGTGCGCGCCCAGCTATTGCCAACGCTACCGCCCGGCCGCGCGCTTCGCCCAGCCGATCGACACCACGACCTCACACCTGGGCTTTCGCTGCGTGGTCCGGCTCTAGCTCGAGAGACGCGCCGAGACCGCGTCGGCCAAGGACGACAGCGTCGCCGACAGGATCTGGTCGAACGGCCGGGGCTGCAGATCGACGACACAGACCGTGCCTAGCAGCCATCCGTCGGCGTCGCGAACGGGCGCGCCGGCGTAGAAGCGGACATGCGGCGCGCCGGTCACGAACGGGTTGTCGAACACCCGCGGATCGTCACGCGTGTCCTCGATCCACAGCAGGCTGCGGTACTCCAGGCAGTGGCTGCAGAACGAGACCGCGCGCGGCGTCTCGGCGATATCGACGCCTGCCCGTCCTTTGTAGAACTGGCGATCCTGCCCGACGAAGGTGACCATGCCGGCCGTGGCCCCGAACAGGGTCTTGGCCGCTTCGGCGATGCGGTCGAACTCGGGATCACGCGCGGTATCAAGCACCGAGCTGCGGACCAGGGCCGCCAGCCGCAGCAGTTCCTCATGGTCGGTCTGGGTCAGCATTTTCATGGGCGTTTCCTCTTGTTGTTGTTGGCTCACCGGCGCGCCCTCAGCAGGTCGCCGAAGGTGTTCTGGTCGAACTTCACCCGCGCCGTGACGTAGAAGCCCTGGCGGCTGTAGCCGGCCGAGGCGAAGTCCGGATCGTGGTAGCCGACGGCGTTCCAGCCGATGCTCATCCAGGTGTTCTCGGCGGGCGAGATCCCGACCGACGGGCCGATGGCGTAGGCCGTGCCGCCGTTCTTGCCGGCGTGGCGCAGCGACAGGTTCACGCCCAGGTCGATCTTGCGGGTCAGGTCGAAGCGCGCTTCGGCGCCGATCACCTGCACGACGTTCGTCCGCGCCTCGCCCTCGAAGCGGCTGCGCACCAGCTTGGCGCCGTGATAGAGGCTGGCCTGCACCGCGCCCGGCGTGTGGTCGCCGCGATCGCTGTCGAAATTGACCGCCAGGTTGTTGATCAGCTTGCCGGTGACGCCGGCGCCGCGGGCGGTGGCGCCGTAGCCGGCGGTCCCCTGCCCCTGGACGATGCCCTGGGCCTCCTCTCGGCGGACCTCCAGCTTGTCCAGCACCGACCAGCGGCTGTCCAGCGGACGCCAAGCCAATGAGCCGGCGACCTCGGCCCCGCGCGAAATGGCGCCGTCCGCGGCCTTGGTCTCGTCGGCGCGGACAGTCACGGCGGCGGTGACGCCTTCACGCAGCTGGCGCAGATAGGCGCCGCGCACGGCCCAGCTGTCGGTCTTGTCGCCGCGCCGCGCCTCGACGCGGCCGTTCCAGCTCCAGCCGTCGGCGCGATAGGCCGCGCCCAGGCTGACGGCGGTGTAGTCCTCGGTCGCCAGGGCGGCGCCGGTCGCTTTCGTGGCGACGGTGTTCGGATCCGGCGCCTTGCCCGCCAGGGTGCTGGCGGAGTCGATCGAGGCGTCCAGGGTCCAGCCGCCCTTCAGCTGGACGCTCTGGGCCAGGCCCAACTGGGCGAAGGTGCGCGGACCGAAGGCCGACAGATCCTGGCGGTTCAGGGCGCTGGTCAGACGCGCGCCCTTCCACGGCGAGACCTCGACGCCACCGCCGGTCACGGCCGCCTTGTAGTCCGTGCCCTTGATGATCTCGCGGCTGGCCAGGATGCGGATGCGCTCGCTGACCACATAGGTCGCGCCCAGCCGGCGACGGACCGGGAAGTCCAGGCTCTCGGCGTCGCCCAGGGCGAAGTCCGACGACGCCGTCAGCTGCAGGCGGCGGTTCAGGAATTCGCGGCCGGCGGTCAGGGTCAGCAGGTCCGAACGAACCGCCTCGCCCTTCTCAGGGGTGTCGTGCGCCGACTTCACGCCCGCGCCGATGCGCAGGGCGTTCAACTGATAGTCCAGGCGGGCGTCGACCACCTCACGGACGTCGCCGCTGTCCAGATAGGTCTCGTGATAGGCCGAGACGTTCAGCGACAGGCGCTGGGTCAGGCGCGCCTTGCCGTCGACGCCGACCTTGCGCGCGCCCAGCTCGGCCAGGTTCTGCTGGCCCAGGCCAAAGGCCTTGTCGGCCTGGCGGGCATAACCCAGCACGTCGAAGCGGGCCGAGTGATGCTCGACCTCGGCGATCCAGGCCTCCTGGCGGCCGGTCTGCACCGACTGGCTGGTGGCGGCTTCCAGGCGCACCTCGGTGTCGGCGCGGGGACGCAGGGTCAGGTCGGCGGCGACCAGATCGGTGTCGCTCTGCGCCGCGCCGGGACGGCCGTGCAGGTAGGTGACGCCGGCGCGGGCCTTGCCCTTCAGGAGGTCGGCCGCGACGCGCGCGCCGATCTCGGTGTTCTTCTCGCCGCTGCCCAGGATCTCGTAGTTGGCGACGATGACGTTCGGGTTCAGGTCGGCGTCGCGGCTGGCGATCGGATCGCGGAAGGTCAGCGCGCCGGTCGTGTAGTCGATGTCGTAGTCGACATAGCGCGTCATGGCGCGGGCGCTCAGCACACGCTCGGCCCGCAGGCGGTCGCGGGTCTCGATCGTCACGGTCTCGGTGTTGGGCACGATGTCCCGGCGCGACAGCTGGTACAGGCTGGCCAGGCCCGAGCCCGGTAGTTCGTCGCGCACGTGGTCCTGCTCGGTGTCGGCCACGAAGCCCGAGACGCTGACCACCTTGCCCTGGCGCTCGAACTTCAGGCCGTTCAGCGTGCGGTCCGAGCGGCCCAGGCGCGTGGCGTCGAAGCCCGTCTGGAAGTCGCCGAACAGGGCGTAGAACGCCTTGCGCTCCAGGCGGACATACAGCTTGCGCTGGCTGGCGGCGTCATAGGCCTGGCCCGAGCCGTCGCCATAGACGGTGTAGTATCGGTCCGGGTCGATGCCATAGGTCAGGCCGCGCTCGGGATCGGGCGAACTCTTGCTGTCATAGGCCATGGTCAGCAGCCACGACCCCTTCACGCGGCCCTTGGCGTAGAAGGCCAGCTGGCCGTCGACCATGGTGCTGTCGCGGTCCTTGCGGGCCAGAGGTGCGGCGTGGCGCGACAGGGTGTTGTAGCCCGCCGTGCCGGCCGCGAAGCCGACGACGATCCAGTCCTGACGGGCGGCGCTGAGCCAGGCGCGGACTTCGCTCGGCGCGGCCTGGTCCAGGCCCGGCAGCTTGAAGCGCAGCACGGCCGAACCGGCCTTGGTGGTCGGGGCCAGGGCGATCAGGGCGACTCCGTCCTGACCGGTGACCCGCCAAGTCGAGTTCCGTCCGGTTTCGCCCGCAAGACGTTGATCCGACTGGGGATCGGGCGCGATCGCATAGGGCTCGGCGACTTCGACGGTCCCCATCGTGCCGGGGCGCACCGGGTGGCCGAAGCGGTCGGTGAAACGCACGGCCACGACCGGACCGTCCAGGCCGTCGGCGGTCAGGCGCGAGGCTTCCGCGACCAGGGCCGCCTTGGCCGGCGTGTTGGCGTAGGCGACCTCGCGCTTGACCTCGGCGATCACGTCGCCACGGCCGTTGGTGATGGTCGCGACCAGCAGGTTGGAGCCCTCGACCAGCGGCACGCCGCGCCACATCGAGACGGCCATGGAGCCATCGGCGCTGGTCTCGACGCCATCGCGCGCCAGCGGGTCGACCGGCGCGCCGTTGATGGTCAGGGCGACACGCGCGCCCGGCCCGTGCTTGACCACCACGCGGATGGCCGGCGCGACGGGATTGTGGCCTTCGGTCGGGAACACGAAGCCTTCCCCCAGCTCCTGGCCGGCGAACCAGTCGATCGTGCCCGGCGCGGCGTCCTCGGGCGGCGGCTCAACGGCGGCCGGCGCCGATTGGGCCCCAGCCACGCGGCGCAGGCGAAATTCGAGGCGTTGCAGCGCGCCTTCGCGGATCTCCACGAACTGCGAGAAGGCCCGCCCGGCGATGCGGGTGTCGCGGCCGCAGGCGACGGCCTCCAGGCCTGCCGGCAGGGCGCCGGCGTCCAGCTGCACGACGTGCACGCCCGGCTTGACGCCCTCGAAGTGAAATAGGCCGTCGCGGTCCGAGACGACGTAGGTCCCGTCCTCCATCACCAGGCGCACGCCCGGCACGCCGATACGGCCGTCCTCGCGTCGCTTGGCGCAGGCGCCCTCGGTGACGCGACCCACGATCGTACCGGCGTCGGCCATCATCGGCGGCGCCACGCGCACCCTGGCCTCGGCCTCGCCGCTGTTGGCGCCCAGCGCTCCGGTGGCGATGGCGCGATTGACCGCGACCCCGACGGGGGCGTCCGGGCCGATGGCGACGACATAGGTGATCCTGGTCGCCTCCGCCGGGCCCATCGTGCCCAGGCCATAGGTCAGAGTCCGCCCGTCCGGACTGATCACAGGGTCTGGAATGGGCGCGCCATCACGATGCGACGAATTCGTCACATATCGGAATCCACGCGGCAGACTGTCCTTGGCCTCGACCATATTGATCGTTCGCGCCGAGCCCAGGTTGCGGATCGACAGGCTGTAGCCAACCAGGTCGCCGAACGTGCCCTTCTGGATCGAGGCGGACTTCTCCAGCGACAGGCCCTGGACGAAACGGCGCGCGACGACGGGCAGCTTGCCGCTGTCCAGGGGGATGTCGACCTGCAGGGGGTCCACCTGAACGAGGTCGAACGCCGCGCCCCATGAGGCCGGCGAGATCTTGAACGCGTCCCCGTCCGGGGCCGTCAATTTGGCCAAGGCCTTCTCGGTGGCCGAGGATGGGGCGGAATAGCCGTCGGGCGGCTCGACGAACAGCGCGTACCGCCCCGAGGCCGTCAGTGGGAAACGGTATTCGCCTGGCGCGAACTGATAGACCGCCCCGCCGCTGTCGACGACGTCGCGGCCGCTGATCACGGTGGAGGGATAGACGCTGACGCCGTCGTCGCCGAACACCTTGGCGGGCGCGCCGGTCGTCTGGTCGACCAGGGTCACGCGGGCGCCGTCGATCGCCTTGCCGGTGCGGGAGTCGAAGACGTAGCCGTAGGGGTCGATCAGCGCCGAGGCGGTCGCCGACGTGCCGTCGTAGAAGTCGGCCACGGTGACGTCGAGCGCGTTGCCGCGTGGGGCCGAGATCTGGCAGTCGAAGCTGGTCGGCGTGCTGTCGGTGACGGGGATGTAGCCCAGGAACCGGCCGGTGTCGGGACCTGTCTCCCAGACCTTGATCGTCTCCTTGTCGCCCAGCGAGGTCTTGATGGTGATCGCCATCTGGTCGCGCGTCGCCGCATCGCGGTTGGCGTCGGGCGCGGAGATGAAGATGAAGACCGGCTCGCCGGCGTGGAACGAGGTCGCCGTGCGCAGCTTGACCGCCGTGGGGTCGAAGCCTGCGCCGCTCGAGGTGTCGGGGGAGACGTAACCCCTGCCCTCGATCAGGCATTGGGTGGTGCTGACGTCGCGTGGCGTGCCCTCGGCCCCGACGGCCATGCGCAGCAGCTTGATCGCCGGCGCCTTGCTGGCCGTGACGGTCAGGGTGGTGGTGTTGGAATTGACGCCCGTCGTCGCCGTCCCGCTGGCGTAGCTCAGTCGCGCGGTGTTGGAGATGACGGTCGTCTGCCGCGCATGCGCCGGCGCGCAGAGCCCGGCGGCGATCGCCAGACCTGTCAGCGCGAGTTTGATGCGGGCGAAAAGCTTCATGCGAGCGTGAGGGGCCGTTCCGGGCGGCGCGAAGGCCGCCCGGTCGAACCGTCTCTTTCTTGGCGAGCGCTAGTTCAGCGTGACGCGGAAGCGCGTCGTCACGATCGCGCCGACCGAGATGCTGGCGATCGAGGTGGCGATGCGCGTGCCGTTGAACACGTTGCCGTCCGTGGCTTGGGCCCCGTCCGCGACGCAGACGCCGAGGGCGAAACTGCCGCCGACATAGGTGCTGCTGGCGACGTAGGTCGTGTTGGCCGGGATGTTGTCGGTGACGCCGACGCTGGTCAGCGCGTTGGCGCCGATGTTCTTGACCGCGATGCAGTACTCGACGACCGCGCCCGGGATGGCCTTGGGCAGCAGGTTGCCGTTCATCGGGTCGCTGATCAGCGTAGCGTACTTGGTCACCTCGGCCGTCGCGGCGGCGATGGCGTATTCGTCGCCGGCGCTGAAACGACCGTCGCGCAGGAGGTCGGCATAACCGACGCCGTCGGCGAAGACGGTGTCGACCTGGTTCGGGTCATCGCCCAGAATGGTCTGGACCAGGTCCGCGCCCAACGACGTGGCGGTCCCGCCCGTGGCGACCACGGCGGTCAGCTGGACGCCGGAAATGCCGCTGGCCGGACCCGAGGCCGGGATGTCGGCGACAACGAAGACGGTCTTGGTCTGGTCCGGCGCCAGTTCGTCGATATAGGTCGCCGTGTCAGTGCCGGCTTCGTATGTGCCGTTGCCGTTCACGTCGACGAAGACCCGGATGTTGGTGACGCCGAAGTTGTCGGTGTGACCCAGCTGGGTGGTGCCGCCCAGGCCGATGTTCGTGGCGAACAGGCGGAAGTCCTGGGTCGCGTTGGTCGTGTTGGTCACGGTGAAGGTGGTGACCTGGTTGGTCTGGCCGAACGCGACGGAGGTCGCCGTACCGCCGACCTCGGCGACCATCACATTGGCCTTCCGGTCGACCACGAAGGTCGAGTTGTTCGACGACACCGGCGTCTGGCTGACGCCGTTCACCGAGTACGAGACCGAGGCGGTGTTGTTGATGCTGACGCCGGCCTGGGTGCCGGTCGCCGCCAGGGCGGCCTGGCTCCACAGGCCAGCCGCGATCGCGGACGCGCCTGCCAGCCAGAATTTACGGCATGAGTTCTTCACGAGGGTTTTCCTTTTCAAACGGGGCTGGCGCGTCACTTCAGGCGCGCGCGGAACGACAGGCGGACCTCGCCGCCCGCCGGGACGGGTTGAGCGAGGGTCCAGCGAAGGGTGGTGACGTCAGCGGCGACGGCCTTGGCCGCGACGCCGGCGGTGGTCTTGGTCAGCGAAGCCAGAGGGCCGAAGGTCTGGCCGTCGATGGAAACCAGCGGCGGCTGCGTGTCCGCCGGACCGGCATAGACCAGGTTCTGGGCCAGCGGATTGGTCACGACCACGCCCTCGGCCGGCTTGTCGCCGCCGTTGTGATAGGTCAGGACGTAGACGACCTGCTCGCCCGGCGTGACGCGCGCGGCGGGCTTCAGGGCCATGGTCGCGCGGCCGTCGGGACCACGGGTCTCGACTTCCTTGAACACGGCCGAGGTCAGGGTGGCCTCGGCGGCCCGCGCGGGGGCGTGGGCCAGCAGGCCCGCGGCCGCCAGGGCCAGCAAAAGGGTCTTGGTCATTGAGAGCTCCCGAGGGGGTCGATACGAACTTTGAAAGTGACGGTGCGGCTGGTCTTGGCCTCGACATCGCCCAGGGCGACCTCGACGCCGCCGGCGGCGAAGCGGCCCGCGTCGCCGTCCTCGGCGTCGGTCAGGGCCGCGCCATCGACGGTCAGGCTGCCGGGCACGTAGGTCGAGCCGGCCGGAATGGCGTCGGAGATCTTCACCTGGCGGGCGTTGGCGCCGACGCCGAAGCGGGCTTCCAGGCTGTAGGTGACGATCGAGCCCGGCGCGGCGCGCGACCCGCCGGCGGCGTCGACGACCGACTGGGTCTTGATCAGCTGGGCGTTGACCTGGCCGACCCGGTAGGTGGCGAAGGTGGTGGGACCATCGCCCGCGCCGCCGCCCGTACCGCCGTTGCCGCCCGGATTGCCGCGCAGGCCCGGCCCCATCACGACATAGACGCCGCCGTTGCCGGCCGTGGCCATGACCGTAGCGGTCGCGCCGTTGCGCAGCACAGAGGGCCACGCGCGCAGCATCACGCGCGCCCAGGCGCCATTGAGCGCATTCGGAATGCTGCACGACACCCAAGCCACCACGGCCTGGCCCGGGGCCAGCACCGGGGTGACGTTCGACATCTTGTCGCGGGTCACGTCGAGATGACCGTCGCCGTCCCAGTCCACCCAGATGCTGCAGCTTTGCGGGTCGAAGTCGCCGTCCATCACCGCCAGCGACAGGTCGAAGGCCTGATGGCCGTTGCCCAGGTTGCGGATCCGGAACGCCAGGCGCTGGTTTTGGGAGTCAGCCTCGACCTCGACCTCGGGCGTCAGGACCTCGATCGAGACGTCGATGATCTCCTGCACCTGTAAGGAGACCTTGTTCGAAGACAGGGTGACGGGGCCGGCCGTGTCGGTGAAGCCCAGCGCCGCGACGTTGTCGATCATCGTGCCCGACGGCGTCATCGTCTGCGCGTGGGTCAGGGTCGGGATCGCCGCCAGACCGGCCGACACCAGCGCGCACGCGACCGCGCCGCTCAAGGCGGTGCGTCGGCTGGCGAAAAGGCGGTGAAGGCGGAACATGTGGTCGTGGGGCCGTGGGATGAAAAGCAGACCCCCACACCGCGCTCAGACGGCTAATCAGACCTTACCAATCGGGAACAAACGGCCAACCCTTAGACTATCGTCTAGTGCGAGCCGATGCTTTTCACTCGCCCCAAAATGCGTATCGCTTTCTTTGATCTTGGACTCCGCCACAACCCTGCGACGTCCTGCCGCAATCGTTTGTCAAAAGACCTTCCGTGCGAACAGTCACGCTCAAGATCTTGAAAAATCGCGCAATCCCTTATCGAGCGCGGGTTTGCGAGCTTGTTGCAGAGCTTGGATCATCGAACGCCGTCGCGCGGATGCGACACTTGGCGCGAGGACACGGATGCGTTGCGTCTGCATGCTCGTATCACTTGATACGATTCAGGAGCCACGCGTGAAGCGGGTCCTACTGATAGACAGCCATCCGCTGATGCTGGAGGCCCTTCGAAGGGTCGCCCTGACGGTCTGGCCCAAGGTCCACACCATCGAGGTTGGCGACATTTCCGCCCTCGACGGCGCCTGCCGTTTTGGCGCGACCATCGACCTGGTGATCATGGATCCGTGCCTGGCCGAGACCCACGGCCTGTCGGCCTTGGTCAGCGTCCAGCAGCGCCTGTCCCACGCCCCGATCATCGTGTTCGCCTCGCGCGACGACGACCAGATCGTCAGCCACAGCAACGCCCTCGGCGCGGCCGCCTACCTGCACAAGTCCGCCGGCATGGCCGAGCTGGCCGACTGCTTGACGAAAGTCGCGGCTGGCGCGCGTATCTTCCCCAGGCTGAACGGCTCAAACCTGGCCCACCACGACCTGGCGGCCATGCGCAAGCGGTTGGAGGGCCTGACCTCGACCCAGCTGAAGGTGCTGCTGAACATCGCCGACGGCCGCCTGAACAAGCAGGTCGCCGCCGAACTTCACGTCACCGAGGCGGCGATCAAGGCCCACCTGACGGCCATCTTCCGCAAGCTGGGCGTCCATAACCGCACCCAGGCCATGCTGGCCTTGCAGCCGTTGCTGGCCGCCGGTCTCAACGCGGCCGCCTAGCCGCGGGACATGATCCAGGGCTGCTCCGACCACAGCGCGCAACGGTGCTGACGGGCGAAGGCCTGGCTGGTCATCGCCGCGTCCTTGGCGCCGGGCCTCAGGGCCAGCAGTCGGCCGCCCTTCGGCTGCATCCGAGGCCAGCCACCGCCGGGGGCGCCGTCGCGCACGAAGGCGCTCCAGTAGGCGATCATGCGGTCCGACAGCTGGCGCTGTTCCGGTGTCAGCCGCGCCGCGCGACCCGCGAAGACACCGCCGGGCCAGAGATAGGTCAGTTCGGCGCTGTGGGCGGCTCCGAAGCGGTAGCCGTCGGCGCGGATGTCGAACGGCGGGTCTGGATCCTCGAACTGGTAGTAGTAGACGGCCGTGGCCTTCGACATCGCCTCGGCGACGGCCAGGCTGGTGCAGCCGCCAAAGCCGCGCATGCCGCTGTCGGTCATCACCGCGCTGACGGCGTAGGCTGCTTCCAGACCGGGCTTATCCACCGGATAGGCCTGTTCGATCCGACGGGCGAAGGCCTCCGGGACCAGCTTGCGCAGCCAGGCGCCATAGGCGGCCTTGTCGAAGCCCAGATAGGCCGGGCCGGCGATACGCCCCTCCTCGCGATTGGCGCCGATCAGCACCGGCACGGGGTTCCAGTCGCCGCGCGCGATCCGGTCGAAGGCCGTGACCTCGACCACTGGGGCCGAGAAGCCGCCGATATCGACGATCCGCCCGGCCGGCACGGCGCGAAGGCAGACAGCGTCCACGCAGCCGGCGCGAACCATGACGCCCTCCCCGCGCGCCAGGCTGGCGGCCGGCAGGTCGACATCGTGCAGACAGTCGTCGCTGGAGATGATCGCGGCGCGGAACAGACCCTTGGCGCTGGCTGAGGTCAGCAACGGGCACAGCACCGTGCCGCCGGCGGACTCGCCGCCGATGGTGACCTTGGCCGGATCACCGCCGAACGCGCCGATGTTCCGCGCCGTCCAGCGCAGAGCGGCCTCGACATCCTGGAGGGCGTAGTTCCCCTGCCCAAAGCTCGGATGGTTGAGGAAGCCCAGCGCGCCGAGACGGTAGTTGATCGTCACCACCACGATGTCACCGCGCCCAGCCAGGGCCGCGCCGTCATGGTCGATCCCCGCCCCGTTCGTCGCTCCGCCGCCGTGGACGTACAGGAACACCGCGCGCGGCCGCTTGGCCGGCGTCACGGGGCGGTAGATATTCAGGACCAGGCAGTCCTCGACCTCGGATCGCGGGGTGTCGGCGGTCGCCGTTTGGGGGCAGCGCACGTATGCGACGTTTTCGTCGCGTTCTCCTTTCCAGGCCTTCGCAGGCTGTGGCGCGGCCCAACGCAGAGCCCCGACCGGCGGCGCGGCATAGGGCACGTTCAGGAACTGCTCGACGCCTTCGCGGACCATGCCCCGCAAGGCGCCGGTCTCGATTGTCGCGGTCGGCTGGGCCAGCGCGGGGCCGGCCAGCAGCGCCAGAACCGCGACGAGGCGGGCGATCATTTCAGGCCGGGCTTCTTGCGCGGATAGCTGCGGGTCGACAGCGCCGGAACCTTGTAGTCGACCTGGAAGTGGCAGGCCTCGCCATAGGTCTTCACCGCCTCGGCGCAGCCGGCGGCCAGGGTCGCGGGGCTGGGCTTGGTCCCCTGCCCGATCCAGGCGTCCATGGCCCGCAGCAGGGCGGCGTATTCCGGCGTGGCCAGCTTGGAGTGCTCGTGCTCGTCGGTGAATGACTGGACCAGCAGATCGCTCTTGCCGGCCTTGGCGACGGTGTCGTGGAACACCTGCTCCAACTCGACGAAGGCGGTCGGGTCGTCGATGGCGTGCATGGTCAGGGTCGGGACCAAGAGCTTGCCGGTCAGGTCGCTGTCGTCGGCCAAGCCGCGCACGCCCTCGGGATCGGCCTTGAAGCGTGGCACGCCCTTGTTCAGCGCCTTGTCATCGTCAGAGCCATTGTAGACCACGCCGACGTTCGTGAAGGGGTTCTTGCCGCCCAGGCGCTTGTTGACCATGTCGGCGAAGGTGAAGGTCGACCAGGACAGGTGGCTGTCCAGGGTGCGCTCGGGGATGCGGGTCACCGCCAGGATGTTCTTCAGATTGCGCTGCTGCTGAGCGGTGCGCTCGCCGGCGGGGCGGTTGACGCCCGTGCAGGCGTCCAGGCGCTCGTCCAGCTGCTTGTTGGTCAGCTTGGAGCCGACCGGCTGGCCCTGCCCCAGCGGGTACTGGACCTCGTCCTTGGCCGGGTGGTTGCCGCAATAGAACTGGTAGACCGCTCGCAGGTCGGCGCGGAAGTCGTAGGCCCGCGTGCCGCCCGAGACGACGCCGCTGGTCAGGATGACGCCGTCATAGATCAGCTTGCCGTCGGCGTCCTTGCCGTACAGCTCGGCGGTCTTGGCCGCGACATTGCCGCCCCACGACTGACCGTGCAGGATCGTGCGCTTGGGCCGCCCGTAGGTCGCCCAGAAGAGCTTGCGCAGGTTGTCGCTGTCCTCGGCGGCCGAGCGGACGCCATAGCCTTCGCGACGATAGTTCGAGCCGGCCCAGGCATAACCCTCGGCCACGGTGACGGCGAAGCGTTGCAGGTCTTCGATGGCATCGTCGGGCTTGGGCGTCTTCAGGCGCGGGCCGCCGTGGGTGTGCAGCACCAGCGTGCCGTTCCAGGCCTTGGGAATGGCGATCCAGTAGTAGGCGCCGTTCTGGTCCTGGCCGGCCAGGCACTTGGTCTCGGCGGGCAGCCCCTCCGGACAGGTCTTCTCCTTGGGCGCTTCCGCATGGGCGACGGACGCGGCCAGGGCCAGGCCTAGACCCAGGATGGCGGAGGAAAGCTTCTTCACCAGAGACCTCATCACGCGAAGCAAGGAAGGGCCGGCCACTCCGGGGAGGATGGAGCGGCCGGCCGGAATGAACGTCAGAACGACTTGCTGACGCTCATGTACCAGTAACGGGCATAGGGGTTGTAGAGCGAGCCGATGAAGCCGCCCGACGACAGCGGCGGATCCTTGTCGAAGATGTTGCGCGCGCCCACCCGGATGCGGGTGTCGTTGGCCCACCCCTTCTGCTCGAAGCGGTATTGGGCATACAGGTTGACCGTGGTCAGCGGCTTGACGGCCCAGGGCTCACCCGCGGTCGAGACGAAGTCCATGTCCAGGACCGAGCCGGTATAGACCACCGAGGCGCCGATCTGGACCGGACCACCGCGCCAGGTGCCGGTGCCCGTCCACTTCCACTTGGGCTTGCCGTTCTTCTTCAGCAGGTCGCCAACGTCGGTCAGCGGCGTGGCGCGGTTGATCGTGCCGGCGGCGCGGGCGGCGAACAGCTCGGCGACCGGCGGAGCCAGTTCCTGCGAGAACTTGTCCATGAAGGTGCCGTCGATATCGACGCTGAACCGGCCGGCGTTTTCGGTGCGCAGGCTCCAGTTCAGACCGAAGTCGATGCCGCTGACGGTCTGGGGCTGCAGGTTCTTGAACTGGTCGCGGATCTCCAGGATCTGGCCGACCGGGGCCAGGCCCGTGCCCTGGAAGAAGGCGATGTCGTCGACGGTCGGCGCGGCGCGGATGACGTTCGCGTTGCTCGAACCGGTGACACGGGACAGGTAGTCCTGGATGGCGATGTTGGCCGAGCCCAGCGTGCCGACGATGCCTTCCTGCTTGATCTGCCAACGGTCGACCGTGACCGTGAAGCGGCCGAACTGTTCGGGGATGAAGGTCGGCTGCAGCACGACGCCCACCGAGTAGTTCTCGCTCGTCTCGGCCTTCAGGTTCGGGTTGCCCGCCGTGGTGAAGCGGATGCCGACGCCACGCGTACAGGCGGTGAAGGTCGAGATGCGGCCGGCGCGCAGGTCGGCCTCACAGCGGTAGTAGTCGGTGACGGTGTTGGTCCGCGAATAGGCAAACGGGTTGGTGGTTTCCAGGTTCGGGGCGCGGAAGCCCTGCTGCCACGAGCCGCGGAAGCGAACGCCGTCGATCACGTCCCAGGCAAACGCGATCTTGGGTTTCGCGACCGAGCCGAAGTCGCTGTAGTTCTCGTAGCGACCGGCCAGCTGCAGGTCGATGCGGCGGACCAGCGGGATGTTCATATCCGGCGAAACCAGCGGCACGGCGAATTCGAGGAAGGCCGAACCGACGTCGCGCGAGCCCTTGGTGCTGGGCGTGTCGTTGACGCCCGTGACGTTGCTGTTGCTGGTCAGGCCGGTGACCGGATCGGTGAACGGCGTGCGGCCGTCCAGCTGCGGATCGCGGCGGTCCTGCTGGGTTTCGTGACGGAACTCGACGCCGGCGGCGACGCCGACCGAGCCGCTCCAGATGTTGATCAGGTCGGGCTTCGAAACCTTGAAGTCGGCCATGGTCAGGGTGGTGGTCGAGTGGCGCTTCAGGCGGAAGCGGATGGCGTCCAGCGCGGCCTTGGAGCTGGGCGTGCAGTCACGACCGCCCATGCCGTCCAGGCAGCCGCCGTTGAACGGGTTGTAGGCGTCGGGAGTCGACAGGGCCAGCGAGGCGGCCAGCTTCTTGCTGTCGATACCGTCGCTTTCGTCCTTGGCGTCGGCCTTCGAATAGAGGACCGCCGTGTCGAAGTTCCAGCCCCACTTCTCGCCCTTCAGACCGCCCAGGAAGCGGGTCTGATAGTTCTCGACCTCGACCTTGCTCGGGCCCAGGTCGTTGAAGCGGTAGTTGGTGAAGGTCACGGGCAGACCGGCGACCGGCACGTTGGTCAGGCCCGGCAGGCGGTTCGGGTTGGCCTGGCCGTTGGCGAAGGTCACCGGACCGAAGGGGTTCCAGTAGTTGCTGGCCGGCACGCCGATGGCCACCAGGCTGGTGCCCTGGGTCGTCAGGCCTTCCGACGTGGCGTGGTAGAAGCCGACTTCGCCATAGGCCGTCAAATTGTCACTGATGTCGTAATGGCCGTTCAGGAACAGGTTCTGGCGCTCGATCTCCGGCGCGACGGTCGTCGCGTCGTTCTGCGGGGCGTTGTAGCGATAGGCGTTGGCGGTGCTGCCGGTGGCCAGGTTGCCGGTGCCCAGGCACAGGCCGTTGCCGATCTGGGCAGCGCAGCCGGCGATGGTGTTGGGCTGCACGTGGGTCGCGCCGGCCGCCGTGGTCAGGGCCGTCGTGCCCTGGCGGATCGTGCCGGGGCCGCCGAACACCGTGAAGTTGGCGAACGAGTTCTGGTTGCCGCGGTTATCCGGGGCGGCGCTGGCGGCGTAGTCCGGATAGCCGGCAAACAGCGAACGCAGGTCCTGGGTCGCGGTATAGGGCCGGTCGCTGGGACGCTGGGCCGTGCGCCAGGTGAAGTTGCCGTTCAGCGAGATGTTGCCCCGCCCTTCCGCGAAGTTGCGGCCGGCGAAGATGTTGCTCGAGTATTCCTTGCGGTGCGTGCCTTCGGCCCAGCCGTACTGGGCGTCGACGGTCAGGCCGTCGAAGTCGGTCTTGAGCACGGTGTTGACGACGCCGGCCACCGCGTCCGAGCCGTAGATGGCGGCGGCGCCGTCGCGCAGCACTTCCAGGCGGTCCAGGTTCGAGGTCGGGATGGCGTTGGCGTTGAAGCCCAGCAGCGGCACGGTGCCCGACGACTGGCTGGTCGGGTGCGAGACCAGGCGGCGGCCGTTCAGCAGCACCAGGGTGTTGCCGACGCCCAGGCTGCGCAGGTTGATCGAGTTGACGTCGCCACGCGTGGAGTTGCTGGTCTGGGCCGCATTGGTCGGGTTGATGAACACGTCGCCCATCTGCGGGATCGAGCGGAACAGGTCATCGCCCGAGACCGCGCCGGTGGCGGCGATCTGGCTCTCGCCCATCACCGTGACCGGCAAGGCGGCCGTGGTCTTGGCGCCCTTGATCTGGCTGCCGACGACGACGATTTCTTCAACCTTGGTGTTGGCGTCGGCAGCTTCTTGAGCCATGGCGCCGGTGGCGGTCAGCAGGACGGCCAAGGCCGCGCCCCGGACGAGATGGCGGCGGTAGGTCTGGTAAGTCACGTTTAGCTCCCCAGTGTTTTCTTTTGTTGTCAGTTCGGTGGGTCGGATCGGCGCGCCGCTTAAGGACGCGCGGCCTCCGGGACGGGACCGCCGGGGGCCGCCGGCGGGTGTTTCTTCGGGTTGAGGGCCGACTTGAAGGCCCGGACATCCAGGCCCTTCTCCCAGCGCGAGACGACGATCGCCGCCACCGCGTTGCCGGTGAAGTTGGTCAGGGCCCGGCACTCGGACATGAAGCGGTCGACGCCCAGGATCAGGGCCATGCCGGCCACCGGGACCGAGGGCACGACCGACAGGGTCGCAGCCAGGGTGATGAAGCCCGCGCCGGTCACGCCAGCCGCGCCCTTGGAGCTCAGCATGGCCACGCCCAGCAGCAGGGCCTGTTCTTCCCACGAGAGGTGCACGCCGGTGGCCTGGGCGATGAACAGCGCCGCCAGGGTCATGTAGATGTTAGTGCCGTCGAGGTTGAACGAGTAGCCCAGCGGGACCACCAGGCCGACGACCGACTTCGGGCAACCGGCCTTTTCCAGCTTTTCGATCAGGCTGGGCAGCGCGGCTTCCGACGAGCTGGTGCCCAGCACCAGCAGCAGTTCGGCCTTCAGGTAACGGATCAAGCTGAAGATCGAGAAACCGTTGAACAGACCGACCGCGCCCAACACCACGACCACGAACAGCGCCGAGGTCAGGTAGAAGGTGCCGACCAGCAGGGCCAGGTTGGCGACGGAGTGGATGCCGTACTTGCCGATCGTGAAGGCGAAGGCCCCGAAGGCGCCGATCGGGGCGGCCTTCATCACGATGTGCACGAACTTGAAGAAGGCCTGGGCCACGACTTCCAGGAAGTCGACCACCGGCTTGGCCGGCGCGCCGACCAGGGTCAGCGACAGGCCAAACAGGATCGAGATCAGCAGCACCTGCAGGATCTCGCCCTCGGCGAAGGCCCCGACCACGGTGTTGGGAATGACGTTCATCAGGAAGCCGACGATGCTCTGATCGTGGGCCTTGGCGGCGTATTCGGCGACCTTGCCGGCCTTCAAGGTGGCGGGGTCGATGTTCATGCCCGCGCCCGGCTGGACGACATTGGCGACGATCAGGCCGACAATCAGGGCCAGGGTCGAGAAGACGAGGAAATAGAGCAGCGCCTTGATGGCCACGCGGCCGACCTTCTCTAGGTCGCGCATGCCGGCGATGCCGGTGACCACGGTTAGGAAGATCACGGGAGCGATGACCATCTTCACCAGCTTGATGAAGGCGTCGCCCAGCGGCTTCAGCGATTGGCCGATCTCGGGATAGTAGTGCCCGATGGCGCCGCCCAGGGCGATGGCCAGCAGCACCTGGAAGTACAGGTGACGATAGAACGGCTTAGGGCGCTCAGGGGCGGCCGGTTGGATCGTCTGCACTGTCGCCTCTTGGCCTGGCCCGAAGGCCTCGTTTCCACCCCGCGCCCCTTTGCCGGGACGCTTGGATAGACGATCCTAGGCCTTAGGACCCCACGCAAGCGGCCTCAAGAAAAGCGCCTGACCGTTGATTTATTTCGAGTTTTTTCCTCACGGTCATTTAGGGACCGCTACCGGGTCGGCGAAAAACCCCACGCCCGGCGCGCATTTTGTGCGAAAATCCGCACAAACCTTGGAAACGCTTCCGTGAAGAGCCCGCCCCTGCCGAATCTGGCCGACCCGATCGCCCGCCGCTGGCTGGCCTTCGTCGTGGTCAGCGCCATCCTGCTGGCGGCCGTCGTCGGCTTCGCGGGCGCGGTGGCCGAGCGGCGCGCCACCACCGACCTCGCTCGTCAGGCCCAGGCCTCCGCAACCCTGCACGCGGCCGTCCTGCGCAGCGAGCTGGCCAAGCACCGCTCACTGCCCTTTGTCCTGGCCCAGGACCCCGACGTGGCCGAGGTGCTGCGCTCGGAAGACCCTCAGGGCCTGGCCGCCATGAACCGCAAGCTGGAGACGCTGAGCGGCGGCACCCGCGCGGCGGTGATCTACGTCCTGAACGCCAAGGGCATGACCATCGCCGCCAGCAACTGGCGCGAACCGACCAGTTTCGTGGGCTCGGACTACAGCTTCCGACCCTATTTCAAGGAGGCCAAGGCCGACGGGACCGCCGAACTCTTCGCCCTGGGCACGGTCAGCCGCCGCCCGGGCCTGTTCATGTCGCGCCGCGTCGAAGGCCCTCACGGCCTGCTGGGCGTGGTGGTCGTGAAGGTCGAGTTCGAGGCGCTGGAAGCCGAATGGTCCGCCGCCGAGCCGGCCTTCGCCGCCGATCCGCACGGCGTGATCCTGGTGACCTCGGTCCCGACCTGGCGGTTCTCGACGCTCAGCCCCCTGCCCCCGGCCGAGCAGCAGCGGCTGCGCGCCGAGCACCGCTTCGGCGATGCGCCGTTCAGCGTGCTGAAGGCCACGCCGCTGCCCGTCGCCGGCCGCGCCCCGACCCTGACCAGCCTCTCGCCGCCCGACCAGGGCGAGAGCCGCTACATGGCCGCCAGCGCCGACCTGGGGGCCGTGGGCTGGACGGTCTACACCCTGACGCCCGTCGGTGCGGCCCTGCGCACGGCGATCAGCGGCGCCCGCGCCATCGCCCTCTTGGCGGGCCTGGTGGCCTGCGCCATCGCCGCCGCCCTGCTGCGCTGGCGCGGCCAGGCCACCGTCCGCGCCGCCCGCCAGGAGGCCGCGCGTCTGGAGCTGGAAGCCCGCGTCCAGGAGCGCACCGCCGAGCTGCGCGAGACCAACCAACGCCTGACCGTCGAGATCGAGGAACGTCGCCGCGTCGAGGCCCACGTCCACGTCATGCAGGACGAGCTGGTGCAGTCCAACAAGCTGGCCACCCTGGGCCAGATCGCCGCCGGCGTGGCGCACGAGATCAACCAGCCGGTGGCGGCCATCCGCGCCTATGCCGACAACGCCGCCGCGTTCCTGGACCGGTCCGACGACAAGACCGCCAAGGCCAATCTCGGTTTGATCTCGGGCCTGACCGAACGCATCGGCCTGATCACCGACGAGCTGCGCGCCTTCGCCCGCAAGTCCAGCGCCCCGGCCGCGCCGGTGGCCGTGCGCGAGGCCGTCGACGGCGCCCTGCTGCTGGTCGGCCCGCGCCTGCGCCAGCAGGGCGTGCGCGTGATCCGCGACGAAGCCGACGAGGCCGCCCGCGTGATGGCCGAGCGCTTCCGCCTGGAGCAAGTGCTGGTCAACCTGCTGCAGAACGCCCTGGAGGCGCTGGAAGGCGCGACCGATCCGGAGATCCGCGTCCAGGTTTCCGTCAAGCGCTCGCAGGTGCGGATCCTGGTCGCCGACAACGGCCCAGGGGTCGCGCCCGAAGCGGCCAAGACCCTGTTCACCCCGTTCGCGACCACCAAGCCCCGAGGCCTCGGTCTCGGTCTGGTGATCAGCCGCGACATCGTCGCCGAGTTCGGCGGCGAGCTTTCCCTGGAGGCCGGCCCCGGCGGCGCCCGCTTCCTCATGTCCCTGCCCAAGGCGCGTTCGTAATGCCCGTTTCCGTGAACCAGGTCGCCTTCATCGACGACGACGACGTCCTGCGCGACGCCAACGTCCAGACCCTGCAGCTGGCGGGGTTCGAGGTGCTGGCCTTCGACTCCGCCGAGACCGCCGTCGCGGCCGTGCCGGCCGACTTTCCGGGCGTGGTGATCAGCGACATCCGCATGCCGCGCATGGACGGCCGCCAGCTGTTCCGTCGCCTCAAGGAGCAGGATCCCGACCTGCCCGTGATCCTGATCACCGGCCACGCCGATGTCACCGAGGCCGTCGAGGCCCTGCACGACGGCGTCTACGACTTCGTGGCCAAGCCCTACGCCCCCGAGCGCCTGGTCAGCAGCGTGCGCCGCGCCATCGAGAAGCGCCGGCTGGTGCTGGAGAACCGCGAGCTGCGCAGCCTGGCCGCCCAGGCTCAAGGCGATTGGCCGCTGATCGGCCAAACCCCGGTGATGGAGCGCCTGCGCGCCACCCTGCGCCAGCTCGCCAGCGCCGATGTCGACGTGCTGCTGGAGGGCGAGACCGGAGTCGGCAAGGAGCTGGCCGCCCGCGCCCTGCACGCCTGGGGCCGCCGCCGGGATCGCGAGTTCGTCGCCGTCGACTGCGCCGCCCTGCCTGCTGGCGCTTTGGACAGCGAACTGTTCGGCCACGAGCTGGGCGCCTTCAGCGGCGCGGTGCGCCAGCGCATGGGCCGCATCCAGCAGGCCGATCGCGGCACGCTTTTCCTGGATGAAATCGAGACCTTGGCCCCGGAAGCTCAGGGCAAGTTCCTGCGGGTGCTGGAAGAGCGCGAGGTGACGCCCCTGGGCTCCAACCGCGCCCAGACCCTGGACCTGCGGGTCGTGGCCGCCGCCAAGGGCAATCTGGCCGACGCCGTGGCGGCCGGGACCTTCCGCCAGGACCTGTTCCACCGCCTGGACGTGGTGCGCATCCGCATCCCGCCGCTGCGCGAGCGTCGCGAGGACGTGCCGCTGCTGTTCGCCCACTTCCTGGCGCGGGCCTGCGAGCGGCTGGACGGCCCCCCTCCGGTCGTCGACGACCAGGTGCGCTGGCGGCTGCACAATCACGACTGGCCAGGCAATGTCCGGGAGCTCGGCCACTACGCCCAGCGCGTGGCGCTGGGCCTGGCCGACCAGACCTCGACCGGCGCGCCGGAAGAGCTGCCGCCCCTGCCCGAGCGCGTGGCGACCTATGAGGCCCACGTGATCCGCGAGGCCCTGGCCGGCTGCGACGGCGACGTGCGCAAGGCGCTGGAGGTCCTGCGCATTCCGCGCAAGACCTTCTACGACAAGCTGGACCGCCACGACATCGATGTGGCGGCCTATAGGCCTTCTAGCCGCGCTCGACCTGGCTGACGTCGCGGACCGCGCCTTTGGCGGCGTTGGTGGTCATGGCGGCGTACGCGCGCAGGGCGGGTGAAATCACGCGCTGGCGATCCTTGGGCTTCCAGGCGTCCTTGCCACGGGCCAGCTGAGCGGCGCGACGCTCGGCCAGCACCGCGTCCGACACTTCCAGGGTGATGCCCCGGTTGGGGATGTCGATCAGGATGCTGTCGCCCGTCTCGACCAGGGCGATCAGGCCACCCTCGCCGGCTTCCGGCGAGACGTGGCCGATCGACAGGCCCGAGGTGCCGCCCGAGAAACGACCGTCGGTGATCAGGGCGCAGGCCGCGCCCAGGCCCTTCGATTTCAGATAGGTGGTCGGGTACAGCATCTCCTGCATGCCCGGACCGCCCTTGGGGCCTTCGTAGCGGATCACCACGACCTCGCCGGCCTTGACCTGGCCGCCCAGGATGCCGCTGACCGCCGCTTCCTGGCTCTCATAGACGCGGGCCGTGCCCTTGAAGGTCAGGATGGAGTCATCGACCCCGGCCGTCTTCACGATGCAGCCCTCGGGGGCCAGGTTGCCGAACAGCACGGCCAGGCCGCCGTCCTTCGAGAACGGGTGCTCGACCGAGCGGATGACGCCCTTCTCGCGGTCCAGGTCCAGGTTCTCCCAGCGAGCGGCCTGGCTGAAGGCGATCTGGGTCGGCTTGCCGCCCGGCGCGGCGCGGAAGAACTCGTGGGCCGTGGCGCTGTTGGTGCGGCCGATGTCCCAACGGGCCAGGGCCTCGGCCATCGTGGTGGCGTGAACCGTCGGCTGGCTGGTGTCGATCAGGCCGCCGCGCTCCAGCTCGCCCAGGATGGCCATGACGCCACCGGCGCGGTGGACGTCCTCCATGTGCACGTCGGCCTTGGCGGGCGCGACCTTGGACAAGCACGGCACCTTGCGGGAAAGACGGTCGATATCGGCCATGCCGAACTCGACCTCGCCCTCGCTGGCGGCGGCCAGCAGGTGCAGCACGGTATTGGTCGAGCCGCCCATGGCGATGTCCAGACTCATGGCGTTCTCGAACGCGGCCCGGGTGGCGATGTTGCGTGGCAAGGCGGTGGCGTCGTCCTGCTCGTACCAGCGTTGGCACAGGTCGACGATCACGCGGCCGGCCTCGAGGAACAGCGCCTCGCGGTCGGCGTGGGTGGCCAGGACCGAGCCGTTGCCGGGCAACGACAGGCCGAGCGCCTCGGTCAGGCAGTTCATCGAGTTGGCGGTGAACATGCCCGAGCACGAGCCGCAGGTCGGGCACGCGGCCTTCTCGATCGCGGTGACTTCCTCGTCCGTGTACTTGTCGTCGGCGGCCACGACCATGGCGTCGACCAGGTCCAGGGCGCGGATCTCGCCCTTGATCGTCACCTTGCCGGCCTCCATCGGACCGCCCGAGACGAAGACCACCGGGATGTTCAGCCGCATTGCGGCCATCAGCATGCCGGGCGTGATCTTGTCGCAGTTGGAGATGCAGACGATGGCGTCGGCGCAGTGGGCGTTGACCATGTACTCGACCGCGTCGGCGATCAGCTCGCGGCTGGGTAGCGAATACAGCATGCCGCCGTGGCCCATGGCGATGCCGTCGTCGACGGCGATGGTGTTGAATTCCTTGGCCACGCCCCCGGCCGCCTCGATCTCGCGGGCGACCAGCTGGCCCAGGTCCTTCAGGTGCACGTGGCCCGGGACGAACTGGGTGAAGCTGTTGGCCACCGCGATGATCGGCTTGCCGAAATCCTCGTCCTTCATGCCTGTGGCGCGCCACAGGCCGCGGGCGCCGGCCATGTTGCGGCCGTGGGTCGAGGTGCGAGAGCGATAGGGAGGCATGGGAAATCTCAATGTCGGCTGTAGGGACTTTCTACGGCCGTTCCTCCGGCGGACAAAATATATTAGTTCAGCACCATTAGGTCGCTGAGCATATCAAATGGACGTCCGCCCGCTTCGCCATTTCGCCGCTGTCGCAGACACCCTGCATTTCGGCCGGGCCGCCGAGCGCCTCGGCATGACCCAGCCGCCGCTCAGCCAGTCGATCATGGCGCTGGAAAAGACCCTGGGCGCGGCGCTGTTCGTGCGCTCCAAGCGCAGCGTGCGGCTCAGCGCCTTTGGCGAGCAGTGGCTGCCGCACGTGCTGGCGACGTTGGACAGCCTGGACGAGCTGCCGACCACGGCCCGCCGCATCCGCGACGGCCAGACGGGCCTCTTGACCCTGTCCTTCGTCAGCACCGCCGATTACAGCGTCCTGCCAGCCTTGGTGCGGCGCTATTCCCAGGCCTTTCCGGACGTCGAGATCCGCCTGTTCGAGGCCACCAGCGACGTGCAGATCCCGGCCCTGGTGGCCGGCGAGCGGCATGCCGGCATCATCATCCCGCCCGCCGACCAGGCCCTGCCGCCGCCGCTGGACTATCGCCGGCTGCTGCGCGAGCCGCTGATCGCGGCGGTCCCGACGGCGTGGATCGATCAGGGCCGCATCGCCAGCGACACGCGACTGTCGACCGACGAGGTGCTGGCCTCGCCGCTGATCCTGTTCCCCAAGCAGGTGACCCCGGCCTTCCACGATCTGGTCACCGGCTACTACGCGGCTCTGGGCGGCGCGCCCAGAATCGTCCAGGAAGCCATCCAGATGCAGACCATCATCAGCCTGGTCTCCAGCGGTCTGGGCATCGCCCTGGTCCCGGCCTCGCTGCGGAACATGGCCCGCACCGGGGTCAGCTACATTCCGCTGGCCGGCGCGGTTCCGGAGCTGGAAACCGGCCTCGTCTGGCGGCGCGGCGAGGTCTCAGCAACCTTGGCTAACTTCTTGAAATTGCTCGATACGCCATAGAAAACGCGACGAAAGCGTCAGATCATCGGCTTGCGACGGTCCGAGGCCTTGGGCGCCTTCCAGCCGATCCACACCAGATAGGCCTGGAACATGTCGGCCATGGCCCCGGCATAGGCCTCGATCTCCTCACCCGTGCGGGGCATCTCGGAGAAGGATTTCCCCACCTGTTTCAAGGTGTTGGAGATCAAATCGCCCACCATGACGCGCTCGGCTTCCGGGGTGTCGGGCATCAGCTCGATCATGAAGTCCAGCAGGGTCTGGGTGCCTGACAGGCGGGCTTCCTGGGCCTCGGGCGCGTCGCGGTACAGCGGCGCTGCATCGTCCAAGGCGCCCCGCACCTCAGCCTCCTCGCATTCGGAGCGGATGAAGGCGATGACCAGCGCCCTCAAGCGTTCCAGCGGCGGGCTGGAGGCGTCGCCGAGGATTTCCTTCAAGAGATCCGTGGTTTCGCGCCACTCGTCGCTCTGCAGGCGGAACAGGATCGCGGCCTTGTTGGGGAAGTACTGATAGATCGAGCCGACGCTGACGCCGGCCTTCTCAGCCACCCGCGCCGTCGTGAAACGATGGGCGCCTTCCTTGGCCAGAACCTGAACAGCGGCCTCCAGGATCGCCGACACCAACTCGGTCGAACGCGCCTGTTGGGGCAGCTTTCGTGAGGAAATTCGGGGTGTTGGGCGATCAGTCATCGGCAACCTCGCAACGCGAATACCGTAACCCGACGGATTATTCGTATTTTCAAGGCCGACGCAAGACCGCGTCTTTCGAAGTTTCGGATACCCCGATGACGACCCTCACCACCGCCCCCATCGCGCCCCTGCTGGAGCGCCTGTTCACCGAGGCCGACGAAGCCTCGCCTATGAACGATCCGGCCTTCGCCCACATCACCGAGGACGAGCATTCCCGGCTGATGCGCAGTAAGACCGAGTACCGCGAGCTGTACGACCGCCTCAAGGCCTATCCCCTGGCCGTGTCACGCGAGACGGGCGCCCTGCTCTACATGCTGGCCCGCAGCGTGCGCGCGACCACGATCATCGAGTTCGGGACCTCGTTCGGCCTCTCGACCCTGCACCTGGCCGCAGCCCTGCGCGACAATGGCGGCGGCCGGCTGATCACCACCGAGTTCGAGCCCTCGAAGGCCGACCGCGCCCGCCAGAACCTGATCGCCGGCGGCGTTGCCGACCTGGTCGAGATCCGCGAGGGCGACGCGCTGCAAACCTTGGCCCGCGACCTGCCCGACCAGATCGACCTCGTTTTGCTGGACGGCGCCAAGGCTCTCTATCCCGAGATCCTGGCCCTGCTGGAAAGCCGCCTGAAGCCCGGCGCGCTGATCATCGCCGACAATGCCGACTACGCGCCGGACTATCTGGGTCGCGTGCGCTCGCCGATGGCCGGCTACATCTCGGTGCCGTTCGCCGAGGATGTCGAATTGTCGATGCGGCTCTAGGCTGTCCAGGCGATCGTGACGCGCAGCCCGCCCAGGTCCGAGCGGTCCATGCGCAACGCCGCGCCGGAGGACTCCGCCAGGTCGCGGACGATGGCCAGGCCCAGACCGTGACCCGGGCCGGCCTCGTCCAGCCGCGCGCCTCGGGCCAGGGCCGCCTCGGCGCGTCCTTCGTCCATGCCGGGGCCGTCGTCCTCGACGCGGAGCACGCCAGCCTCGCCCGAGACCCGCACCTGGCGGCGGGCGAAGCGGGCGGCGTTCTCGATCAGAGCGCCCAGCATCTCGGTCACGGCGTCCTCGGAGACCGGCACGCGCAGCTCGGCGGGGATCTCGACGTCGAACATCAGCCGCTCGCCGTCGGCCGTGCGTTCCAGCACCGCAACCAGGCGCTCGGCGATGACCAGCGGCGCGGCCTCGGCGGCGAAGGCGGCCTCCCGCGCGGCGGCGGCGCGGGCGCGGGCCAGCTCGGCCTCCAGCGCGGAAGAGACGGCGGCGATGGCGGCGTCCAGGCCGTCGGCGGCCTCGCCGGCCCCTGCCTCGCGGGCGCGGCGGCTCTGGGCTGACAAAGCGGCCAGCGGGGTCTTGAGGCTATGGGCCAGATCGCCGGCCCGGCGGCGGGCGCGGGCCAGGTCCCCTTCCCGCGCCTCGGCCAGGGCGTTGATCGCCTCGGCCAGCGGGGCGATCTCCTGCGGATGCTCGTCGGACATCCGGGCCGAGGGGCTCTTGCGCAGGCGGGCCAGGTCCTCGCGCACGCGAGCCAGCGGGGCCAGGCCCAAGGTCACCTGCAAGGCGGCGGCGGCCGACAGCACGACCCACAGGCCGGCCAGGAACAGCGCGAGGTCCCGGCCGAACTCCTGGCGCGCCGCCCGCAGGCCGTTTTCGTCGCTGGCCACCTGGATCAGTACGGCGGGGCCGTTGCGGTCGGGGCGCACCGAACGCTCGACCAGCAGCAGGCGGTCGCCGAAGGGACCAGCGGCGATGCGAGGACGCCAATCGTCGGTCGGCGCCCCCTGCGGCGCCGTCAGCGTCTGATCCCAGAGTGACGTCGAGGTTTTCAGCCCCGCCGGCGTCGAGACCTGCCAGTAGAGCCCCCCCATAGCCTTGCGCAGGCGTGGGTCAGCCGGAACCGCATCGACCACCGGCGCGCTGTTCGGCTCCAGCCGCACCGCAGCAGCCAGCATCTGGCCCGTCCGGACCAGCTCCGCCGTCTCCCGCCGCTCGATGTGGCGCTCGAACAGCCAGGTCATGGCCAGCCACGACACGGCCAGGGCCACCAGGATGGCCAGCATGCCCCCGGCGATCAGCCGTCCTCGTAGCGAGCGCCCCTTCACGCGGTCACGCCGCTCAACAGATAGCCAAAGCCCCGCCGGGTCTCGATCACATCGCTCCCCACCTTGCGGCGCAGACGGGTGACCAGGGCCTCGATGGCGTTGGCGTCGGCGGTCTCGGCCACGCCATAGAGCTGCTCGGCCAGTTCGCCAGCCGAAACCGCGCGGCCGGGATTGTGCGCCAGGCAGTCCAGCAAGCGGAACTCCAGCGGCGACAGCTTGACCGGCGCGCCGTCCAGGGTGGCCGACATGCGGCGGGTGTCCAGCGCCAGGCGCCCGGCCTCGATCACCGGCGAGACCCGGCCGGCGGCGCGGCGCACCAGCCCGCGAGCGCGGGCCAACAGCTCGCCCATCTCGAACGGCTTGGCCAGATAATCGTCGGCCCCGGCCTCGATGCCCTCGACCTTCTCGGTCCAGTCGCCGCGCGCCGACAGGATCAGCACCGGAAACGCTCGACCGTCCTTGCGCCAGCGACGCAGCACGGACAGGCCATCCAGGCGCGGCAGCCCCAGGTCCAGGATCACGACGGCGTAGTCCTCGACCCCGCCCTTGAACGAGGCGTCCTCGCCGTCGCGCGCCAGGTCCACGACGAAGCCGCTGGCGGCCAGCGCCTTGGCCAGGTCCGGACCGACGACGGGATCATCCTCGACGACCAGCGCCCGCACTCAGTCGTCCTCGAGCTTCAGGGTCGCGCCGGTCTTGGCGTCGAGCTCCAGTTCGCGGATGCGGCCGGACTTGGCCAGGATCTTCAGGTCGTATTTCAGCCGGCCATGGTCGCCCTGCTCCAGCTCGACCTCGATGATCTCGCCGGGTACGCGCTGGGCGGCGATGGCCAGGATGCGGGTCAGCGGCAGGACTTCCTTGCGCAGCAAGGCCTGTCGCGCGGCCTCGTGGCTCTGCTTCTTGTGGTCGTCGGAAGCGGCAACGCTGGTGGCGGCCAGGATCGAGGCGGTCACGGCGATGACCACCAGGCTGACGAAGGGGGTGCGGGACAGGATCATGGGCGGGACGATTCCACAGCCATCCTGACACGCCCCTGACGCGCCGCAACGCTTCAGGTCGGCCGGACAGGTTCGGCGCCCAGGCGATCATCGCCCGCGCTGTCGGCGGGAAAGCCGAACACCAGCGCCTGGACCAGGCAGATCGAGGCCGCCACCGAACGGAAGGCTCCCGTCTCGGCCTCGCGCACCGGCAGCACCAGTTGGGCCGAGGCGGCGATCGGGCTGGCGGCGCTGTCGCTGATCGACAGCACCCGGGCGCCGTGCTGCACCGCCGCCGCGGCCGCCTGCATCGTCTCCTCGGCATAAGGATGACTGCTGACGGCGATCAACAGGTCGCGGGGCCCGATGGACTGCACCTGCTGGCGGACCCGTCCCGCCATGCCGTCGACGAAGAAGGCCCGCTTGCCGGCATATTGCAGGGCGTGGGCCAGGTACGAGGCCACCGGGAACGAGCGCCGAAAGCCCACGACATAGACCATCTCGGCCTTGGCGATCAGTTCGGCGGCGGCGCGCAGGTCGGCTTCCCGCACCGTCTGGAGCAGGCTGCGCAGCGCCTGGACATCGCCCTCGACGAAGGCTTCCAGCACCTCGGCGCCCGAGCCTTCCCCGAAATGGCGTACGCGTTCGCCCAGCCCAGGAGCCTGGCCCGACAACAGGCTGTCACGGAACAGCCGCTGCATCTGGCTGGCGCCAGGATAACCGAAGCTCTTGGCGAAACGGATGATAGCTGAGGGCTGGACGCCGCAGCGCTCGGCGATCACCGCCACCGTCTCCAGCGCGAAGGCGTTGGGCTCGTCCAGGACGTAGCGCGCGATCTGCCGCTGGCGCTCGCTCAGCGCGTCGTAGCGGTCGACGATCGCCGCCCTCAACACCTCCGCCGTGGCCGGCGCCCCCTCGATCATGTCCGCCCCGAGATGATCACTCACAATTTGAGACTAGCGGTTCCCTACGTGCGCACAACGCGGGCGAGCACGCTTGAACGTTTCGCGTCCCCGTATCGAGGAAGCTTGGCTGTCATCGTCATGTGTCCGACGCCGTTCATATGACGCGGTTCGTCAGCCAGGCGTCAGGGGCCGCCGTCTAGGGGTCCGCCTCGCAAACGTGACCGGAGGGGCCGCCACATGAACCGCCTGAAACTCGCCGCCAGCCTGCTGGCCCTGACCATCGCCGCGCCGGCCCTGGCCCAAGTCCAGCCCGTGGCGACCACCGTTCCGACCGCCCAGGGCGGGACCAATGGCGTGGTGCTGCTGCGCGATCCCAGCGATCCGAAGAAAAGCGTGATCGCCGCAAGCGCCAAGCTGGCGGGGCTGGAGTTCTACGGCCTGGATGGCCAGAGGATCGCCTCCGTCCCTGGCGGCGAGGTCAAGGCGGTCGACGCGCGTGACGACGGGAAGCGCGCCATCCTGGCCGTGCTGGACACCCAGGCCGGAGCCATGCGCCTGTTCGCCCGCGACTACGCCAGCGGTCAGGTCACGGCCTTGAACGCCAAGCCGCTGGCGCTGGGTTATTCCGGCGAAGGCCTGTGCCTGCACCGCAGCGCCCGCGACGGCGCGCTCTATGCCTTCGCCATGGGCCGCGACGGCCAGTTGGACCAATGGCTGCTGTATCCGACCGAAGGCGGCCAGATGGACGGCCGCGTGGTCCGCCGCCTGCGCCTGTCATCGGAGGCCAAGTTCTGCGTCGCCGACGACGCCACCGGCGCCCTCTATGTCGCGCAAGCCGCGGTGGGCGTGTGGCGCTACGACGCCGATCCCGAGGCCGAGCCGGTCCCGACCATCGTCGACATCAACCGCCTGGGCCACATCAAAGGTGAGGTCGGGGGCCTGGCCGTCATCGATGGCGGCGCGGGCGCCAACTACCTGGTCGCGGCCAACGCCGACGCGGGCGACTTCAACGTCTATGACCGGAGCGCGGGCGACAAGTTCCTGGGCGGGTTCAAGGCCGGCGCGATCCAGAACCCTTCGGCGCTGTTTGGCCTGCGCGCGCCCATCGGCGCCAGCCTGCCGGCCGGCGCTCTGCTGATCGCCGACGATCGCAAGCAAGGCGCTCACAGCCAGGTCCTGTCCTGGGCCGACATCGCCGCCGCCCTGAAGCTGTCGACCGGCGTCGACGCGCCGCCCGCGCCGAAGAGCAAGGTCGCCCTGGTCCACGCGACGATGGAAACCGTTCCGGTAGACCATGACGGCGACGCCGCCGACGATCCGGCCATCTGGGTCCACCCGACCGATCCGGCCAAAAGCGCCATTATCGGCACCGACAAGAAGGGCGGCCTGGCCGTCTATGACCTGTCGGGCCAGCGCCTGCAGTTCCTGCCCGACGGCAAGATGAACAATGTCGACCTGCGCGGCGGCTTCAAGCTGGGCGGCAAGACCGTGACGCTGATCGCCGCCAGCGACCGCACCCACAAGTCGATCGCGCTCTACACGATCGATCCCGAGACCCGCCAACTGAGCAACGTCGCCGACGGTCTTCAGCCCACGAACCTTTCGGATCCGTACGGCCTGTGTATGTACCGCGACCGCAAGGGCGGGACCTTCGTGTTCATCAGCGATCCCGACGGCCTGGTGCGCCAGTGGAAGCTGACCGCCACCCCGGCCGGCAAGGTCAAGGCGCAGGCCGTCCGTGACATCCGCTTCGACACCCAGACCGAAGGCTGCGTCGCCGACGACGAGACCGGCGCTTTGTATGTGGCCGAAGAAGACGTCGCCCTGTGGCGACTGGGCGCCGACGCCAAGGCCGGCTCGGCCAAGAAGGTTGTCGCCCGCATCGCCGACAACCCCGCCCTGAAGGACGACCTGGAAGGCATCGGCCTCTACGCCCAAGCCGGCGGCAAGGGCTTTCTGGTGCTGTCCAGCCAGGGCAACAACACCTACGCCGTGTTCCGCCGCGAGGGCGACAACGCCTATGTCGGCAGCTTCGCGGTCACCGCCGACGGCAGCAAGGCTATCGACGGGATCTCCGAGACCGACGGCCTGGACGTGACCAGCGCCTCCCTGGGCGCAGGCCTGGAAGGCGGAGCGTTCGTGGCCCAGGACGGCCGCAACATTTCCCCGCCCGAACACCAGAACTTCAAGCTCGTTCCGTGGTCGGCCATCGCGGAAAAGCTGAAACTGTAAGGGAATCCGGCGGACGCTTAGCCTGTCACTCTTTGTCACGAACGCGATGCAGAGCCGCAAGGCGGCGTCGCCAATCTCAGACCCGTAGCAGGGCCGCTCGTCCCCCAGGGCGGCCACTGCCGGGAGAAATTGGATGATCACGACCCGTAATATTTTGTTGGCTTTGACCCTGGCCGGCGGCGTGGCCGTCGCCGGGACGGCCGGCGCCGAGCCGGTCAAACTGTCCGCCAAGCAGACCGCCCTCACCGCAGCCCACTTCCACGCCAAGACCCAGATCATCGACGATCCGCTGGACGTCGAGACCGTGATCAGCTCGGAGCAAGGCTTCCGCGCCGGCCAGGGCCTTCTGAAGTCGCCGGCCAGCGACAACCATCTGCGCGCCTTCGTCGACAAGCGCTCGGGCGCCACCCGCTTCGAGGTGCGCCAGACCGTGATGTACCCGGGCGCGATCCGCCACTACGGCCAGGTGTCGTACCAGACCAGCCAATGGCCGGTCGAAGCGCCGCTGACCAAGATCCGCGACAACGCCAGCCACTGCTTCTTCTTCGAAGCGCCGGAAGTGTGCCGCGAGGAAGTCTCGTTCGGCATCTCCGAGGCCGAGCTGCGCAGCGCCGCCGCCAAGCCGGGCGCCTGGGCCTACAAGCTCACCTCGCCCAAGGGCTACGAGCACCGCACCGCCATCACCCACGCCGAGATCGAGGGCCTGCTGAAGGCCGTCGACACCTACCGCCGCGCCCTGCCCGCCACCCAGGCGGCGGCCGACACCGCCTCGGGCAGCTAAGCCGCCTGTCGCATACGGAGTTTCCCTATGAAAGTTCTCGCATCCCTCGCCCTCGCGGCCGCCTGCGTGGTCGCCTCCCCGGCGTTCGCTGGCCCGCAAGGCACCGGCCTGACCTTCACCGAAGAGGTCGCCAAGAAGGCGGCCGCAAAGAAGAAGGCCGAAGCCGCCGCCGCCAACACCCAAGCCTCGGCCGACTGCGCCCCCAAGGCCGGCCAGACCGAGAGCAAGGACAAAGCTTGCCGCGCCAGCTAGGCCCGGCTTCCGAACGGCCGCTGGGGATCTGAGCCCCCGGCGGTCCGCCCTCGCGTGCAACCCCTAACCTGCAAACCGCACGCGAGGGCGACCTTTCGTCACCGTTTCCGGTCGAAGCCATGTGCTAAGACCTTGTCCGCGGCCCAGCCGCGCTTAAGTAGCCTAGGCGTATGGATTCTTCAGGTCACGGAACGATCGCTTTACCGCGTGAGATGGCGACTGCGCCGCTCGCGCCTTCCGTGCTGATCGTCGAGGACGATCCGGCGCTGCGCACCCTGCTGATGCGACTGCTGCGCGAGGAAGGCTTCCAGCCGCTGAGCGCCGGCCACGGCGCCGAGATGGCGCGGGTGCTGGAAACCAACAAGGTCGACCTGATCCTGCTGGACGTCATGCTGCCCGGCAGCAACGGCTTCGACCTGTGCCGCAGCATCCGTCGCGAGAGCGACGTGCCGATCGTCATGCTCAGCGCCCGCGACGACGAGACCGACCGCCTGATCGGCCTGGAGCTGGGCGCCGACGACTATATCGGCAAGCCCTTCAGCAAGAAGGAGCTGATCGCCCGCATCCGCGCCATCCTGCGCCGCACCCAGGCCGGGGCCCAGTCCAGCCAGCCGCGTGGCCACCAGCAGATGACCTTCGCCGGCTGGAGCCTGGATCCGGGCCGCCGCGAGCTGCTGTCGCCGGACGGCGCCTTCGTTGATTTGTCGGGCGCCGAGTTCGACCTGCTGCTGGCCTTCGTCAGCTCGCCCCAGCGGGTGATCGGTCGCGAGCGCCTGCTGGAGATGTCGCGCGCCCGCTTCTCGGACGCCTCGGATCGCAGCATCGACGTGCTGGTCAGCCGCCTGCGCCGCAAGCTGGCCGTCACCGGTCAGGCCGAGGCCCTGCTTCGCACCGTGCGCGGCGTCGGCTATATCTTCACCGCCCCTGTCGAGCGTCGATAATCGGGCTGCGATGAATCGGGAGCGACGATGAAGCTTCTGCGGCTGTGGCCGCAGCGCCTGGTCGGCCAGGTCACCCTGGTGCTGATGTTGGCCGTGGCGCTGGAATTCGTCGGCAGCTCGATCCTGTTCGAGAACAGTCGGCTCTACCCCAATCGTGACAACCAGATCCGCCGCGCAGCCGAACAGCTGGTCGCGGCTGAAACGATTCTGGAGACCGGCCCGACCAATGAGCGCGAGGCCGAGGCGGCGATGATCTCCAATCGCGCCACCGAGCTGACCTGGTCGCCCCTGCCCCACCTGGTCGACCGCAACCGCCCGGCCGAAAACCAGCTGAAGGAACGCCTGCGCGAGGCCGAGCCCACCTTGCGCGGCCGCGACCTGCGCCTGAACGCCGACACCGACCACGCCCTGCCGCGCGACACCTATCTGAAGGCGTCGGTGCGCCTGCGCGACGGCTCCTGGCTGACCTTGAAGACCAAGATCCGCGCCGCGCCCTGGGCGGTGCTGCTGAGCAGCGTCGGCTCGGCCTTCATCCTGGGCCTGGGTGTCATCGCCGCCGCAGCCCTGGTGCTGCACAACCTCAGCCGTCCCTTGCGCGCCCTGGCCGAGGCCGCCGACAAGGTCGGGCAAGGCGCCCATGTCCGCATCGCCGAAAGCGGGGCCCGCGACCTGAAGCTGGTCGCCGAGGCCTTCAACGCCATGCAGGACCGCATCGCCGGCCTGTTGACGACCCGCACCGAGGCCCTGGCCGCCGTCGGCCACGACCTGCGCACGCCCCTGTCGCGCCTGCGCCTGCGGGCCGGCTTCGTGAAGGACGCCGAGGCCCGCGAGGCGCTGGAGGCCGATGTCGACGAGATGACGGCCATGCTCGACTCGTTGCTGGCCTATCTGGGCGGCCAGGAGGATCCCGAACCGCAGCGTCGCACCGACCTGGCCGCCATCGCCATGACCCTGGTCGACAACGCCACGGACTCCGAACGCCAGGCGACCTATGCCGGCTTCGACCACCTGCCGGTCCATGCGCGCCCCGTGTCGCTGAAGCGCGCGATCAGCAACATTGTCGAGAACGCCCTGCACTATGGCGGCGACGCGATGGTGACCCTGACCCGCGAGGGCCGCACCGCGGTGCTGGCGGTCGAGGACAACGGTCCCGGCATCCCGGAGAACGAGCTAGCCGAGGTGCTGCAGCCCTTCCACCGCCTGGACAGCGCCCGCGCCCGCAACACCGCGGGCCTGGGCCTAGGCCTGACCATCGTCCAGCAGATCCTCCAGCGCGAAGGCGGCGCCCTGGTGCTGAAGAACCGCCCGCAAGGCGGGTTGAGAGTCGAGCTGAGACTGCCCGCTCTTTAGCGGCTCCAACTGCGCTTTGCGGACATCCTTTGTCACAAAGCCGCTGCAACGCAGCAAAACCCAGAAACCACCTTCGTACTGCGTCGGGCTCTGCCCGTTAGACGCCCGCCGCGACGCCCATCCCCCCTTTTCCGGGCGTCGTGGCGGCTACTTGTACGGAGGTTGCCTTGGAACAGTTTCTCGAACGGGCCGCGCTGTTTCGCGGTCAGGTTTTCCCCGCCCAGAGCGCGCTCTACGAGCGTCTGGCCAGCCACGGTCAGAGCCCCTCGGCCCTGATGATCTCGTGCGCCGACAGCCGCGTCGTGCCCGAGCTGATCACCCAAGCCGCGCCCGGCGACCTGTTCGTCTGCCGTAACGCCGGCAACATCGTCCCGCCATTCAGCCAAGCCAACGGCGGCGTCTCGTCGGCCGTGGAATACGCCGTCATGGCCCTGGGCGTGCGCGACATCGTCGTCTGCGGCCACTCGGACTGCGGCGCCATGAAGGCGTTCTCGAACCCGGCGGCCCTGGAAAAGATGCCGAACGTGGCTGCCTGGCTGCGTCACGCCCACGCCGCCCACAGCGTCGTCTGCAACGCCTATCACGGCCTGGACGAGCACGGCACGACCCGCGCCCTGTCGCTGGAAAACGTCGTCGTCCAGCTGAACCACCTGCGCACCCACCCGTCGGTGGCCTCGGCCATCGCCCAGGGCAAGCTGACCCTGCACGGCTGGTTCTTCGAGATCGAGACCGGCCAGATCCAGGCCTATAACGGCGACACCGGCCAGTTCGAGCAAGTCTACGAAGGCTCGCCCCTGCCCGTCGCCCAACGCCCGTCCAAGCGCATGGTCGCCGCCGACCACCTGGGCATCGCCGCCGAATGACCCAAGCTTCCGCCTCCTCCCCCGGCGCGAAGGCTGGTTTCGGTACGATCCTGTCGCGTGACTTCATTGCTTCGATCGTCGTCTTCCTGGTGGCGATGCCTCTGTGTATGGGCATCGCCGTCGCCTCCGGCGTTCCGGCCGAACGCGGCCTGGTCACCGGCATCATCGGCGGCATCGTCGTCGGCGCCCTGGCCGGCTCGCCCCTGCAGGTCAGCGGCCCCGCCGCCGGCCTGGCCGTCATCGTCTTCGAGATCGTCGCCAAGCACGGCCTGTCCATGCTGGGCCCGATCCTGGTCGTCGCCGGCGCCATCCAGCTGATCGCCGGCGCCGCCAAGCTCGGCAACTGGTTCCGCGCCATCTCGCCGGCCGTCGTGCACGGCATGCTGGCGGGCATCGGCGTGCTGATCGTGGCGGGCCAGTTCCACGTCCTGTTCGGCGACTCGCCCAAGGCCCACGGCCTGCAAAACCTGGCCGCCATCCCCGGCGCCCTGGCCGGCGTGCAGTTCGCGACCCTGACCCAGGTCGAGGCCGCCCTGGCCGTCGGCGTGGTGACGATCGGCTCGATCCTGCTGTGGGAGAAGTTCCGTCCCAAGGCCCTGAAGCTGGTCCCCGGCGCCCTGCTGGGCGTCGTCGCCGGCACGGTGCTGGCGACCGTCTTCGCCCTGGATGTGAAGAAGATCATCGTGCCGGAATCGATCGCCGCGGCGATCGCCATCCCGGGCGTGGCCGACTTCGCCAAGATGGCCGATCCGATGCTGCTGGTGACCGCCATCGCGGTGGCCTTCATCGCCTCGGCCGAGACCCTGCTGTCGGCCGCCGCCGTCGACCGCATGCACGACGGCGAGCGCACGAAGTACAACAAGGAGCTCGGCGCCCAAGGCATCGGCAACCTGCTGTGCGGCCTGGTCGGCGCCCTGCCGATGACCGGCGTGATCGTGCGTAGCTCGGCCAACGTCCAGGCCGGCGCCATGACCCGCATGTCGGCCATCCTGCACGGCGTCTGGATCCTGGCCTTCGTCGCCCTGCTGCCCTGGCTTCTGCGCATGGTGCCCAGCGCCGCCCTCGCCGGCGTGCTGGTCGTCACGGGCTGGAAGCTGGTCAGCCTGCAGCACGTGCGCCACCTGTTCGCGCGCTACGGCCTACTGCCGGCCCTGATCTGGGCGGCGACCTTCGCCATGGTCGTGGCCACGGACCTCCTGACCGGCGTGCTGGTCGGCATGGCCCTGACCCTGCTCGAGCTGGTCCCCAACCTGAAGAAGATGCGCCTCAGCATCGCCCAGCACCGCCTGAGCGAAGACGAGAGCGAGATCCGACTGGAGGGCGCGGCCACGTTCATCCAGCTGCCCAAGATCGCCAAGGTCCTGGACGGCGCCCCGAACAAGGGCCGGGTCCGCCTGAACACCCGCGGCCTGACCAGCCTGGACCACACCGTCGCCGAGGCCCTCAGCGACTGGCTGAAAGGCAAGGCCCGGGCCGGGGTGAACGTCGAGCTCCCCAGCTCCTGCGCCTTCGGGGACCGCCTGCGGGCGGCTCTCGCCCACTAATCCCACCCGCCTTCCCGGGAGCGCCCAGCGCTCCCGGGTTTTCTTCGTGAGAACAACAAGATGAACAAAGCCCAGGAACGCGCCGCTGACATCGCCACCCAGGTTCTGTGCGCTTATCTCAGCAACAACTCCGTCTCGCCCGACGACCTGCCGGCCCTGACGGCTCGCACCTACGCCGCCCTCGAGGCGGTGTTCGCCGGTCCGTCCGCCACGCCCCTGCTGGTGTCCGCGCCGACGGCCGAGGAGATCGCCGCCAGCGTCACGCCCGACGCCATCGTCAGCTTCGAGAATGGCCGTCGTTATCGCTCGCTGCGCCGGCACCTGAACCAGCTGGGCCTGACCGACGACCAGTACCGCGCCAAGTGGGGCCTGCCGTCCGACTATCCGCTGGTCGCCCAGAGCTTCTCGGACCTGCGCTCCAGCGCCGCCCGCGCCCAGCGTTTCGGCGGCATCGCCGTCGCGGCTGAATAGCAGGCAAAAGAAAAGCCCGGGCGAAAACCGTCCGGGCTGAAGGAGTTAGGGAGGAAACGCCCCAGGAAGGGCAGAGGCCAACAGCCTCACGGGTTTCCATCTATGATCGGACAAATCCGGTTCAAGGGCGGCGGCCGCAAAAACTTCCCTTTCAGCGCGCTTGGCTTGTCCTGGCCCTGTGGTATTGAGCCCGACCACGGTTGAGGGCCTGCGCCCGAAGCGAGCGCCGAGTCTCATGTCCGATCCCAACGATCCGAACGACACCGCACCCGAGACGCCCAAGCCCGAGACGTCGTCGCCCAAACCCAGGAAGCCTCGGAAACCGCGCGCCAAGGCCGTGATGACCGAGGCGGCCGCCCTGCCTGAGACCCCCGAAGCGCCCAAGCCCCGCCGCGTGCGCAAGCCGCGTGTCGTCGAGGACGTCGCGCCCGAGCCGGAAGCCGTCGAAGAACCGGTCGCCGAACCCGAGGCGCTCCCGGAAGAAGCGCCGCCCGAGCCCGCCCAGACCGAGCTGCCGGAAGCCGTCGAAGCCGTCCCGGAAGCCGCCCTCTCCCCGGCCGAGCCGGTCACGCCCAAGAAGCCGCCGATCTGGAAGCGCCCCGCCTGGTTGATCGGCGCGGCCGCCGCCGTGGTGCTGGCAGTCGTCCTGATCGCTTCATTGTTTTGGTCGCTGCCCCTGAGCCGCGCCCTGGAGCCGCTGACCAACTCCGCCATCGTGCTGGTGGCCGAAGACGGCTCGCCGATCGCCCGCCGGGGGTCGTACAAGGAAGCCCCGATCGATGTGGCCAAGCTGCCGGACTACGTGCCCGGCGCCTTCATCTCGATCGAGGACCGCCGCTTCTACAGCCACATGGGCGTGGATCCGAAAGCCATCGCCCGCGCCCTGGGCCGCAACGCCCAGGCCGGCGGCGTCTCGGAAGGCGGCTCGACCATCACCCAGCAGCTGGCCAAGAACGCCTTCCTGAGCAGTGACCGCAACCTGCGTCGCAAGGCGCAAGAGGCGATGATCGCGGTCTATCTGGAAGCCCGGCTGACCAAGAAAGAGATCCTGTCGCGCTACCTGTCGTCGGTCTATTTCGGCGACGGCGCCTTTGGCCTGCGCGCGGCGGCCCGGCACTATTTCGGCAAGCAGCCCGAACAGCTGTCGGTCGGCGAAGCAGCCATGCTGGCCGGCCTGGTCAAGGCCCCCTCGCGCCTGGCCCCGACCAACAACATCGAAGGCGCCCGCGAGCGCATGCGCGTGGTGCTGGGCGCCATGGTCGAGACCAAGACCATCACCCAGGCCCAGGCCGACGCAGTGGGCGACGTCTCGCCGGTCGAGATCGAGGACAAGCTGCCGACGGGCTCGTACTTCGCCGACTGGGCCCTGCCCCAGGCCCGCGCCGCGATCGGCGCCCGCTACGGCGAGACCATCGTGAAGACCACCCTGGATCCCGAGATGCAGGAGAAGGCCGAGCGGATCCTCAACGACTACATCGCCCGCGACGGCAAGGTCCTGAACATCACCCAGGGCGCGCTGGTGGCCATGCGCAAAGACGGCCGCGTCGTCGCCATGGTCGGCGGCCGCGACTACGGCGCCAGCCAGTTCAACCGCGCCGACGGCGCGCGCCAGCCGGGCTCGTCGTTCAAGCTGTTCGTCTATCTGGCCGCCCTGCAGTCGGGCATGACCTCCACCAGCCCGATCCTGGACACGCCCGTGCAGGTCAGCGGCTACATGCCCAAGAACCACGAGGGCAAGTATCGCGACCGCGAGGTGCCGCTGATCACCGCCTTCGCCGCCTCGTCGAACGTGGCCGCCGTGCGCCTGGCCCACGACCTGGGTCCGGCCAAGGTGATCAAGGTCGCCCGCCAGCTGGGCGTCACCGAGAAGATCCCCGACGACCTGACCATGGCGCTGGGCACCGGCTCGATGAGCCTGACGCGCCTGACGGCGGCCTATGCCTCGATCGCGGCCGGCGAGTATCCGGTCGTGGCCCACGGTCTGGACACCTTCGCCAAGCCCAAGACCACCGCCTACGACCCCAAGGTGCTGCTGGGCATGCGCGACCTGCTGCGCTCGGCCACCCATCGCGGCACGGGCCTGGAAGCGGCCATCCCCGGCGCCTTCGGCAAGACCGGCACCACCCAGGACTATCACGACGCCCTGTTCGTCGGTTACGTCGACGACCTGGTCGTAGGCGTGTGGGTCGGCAATGACGACAACAGCTCGATGAACGGCGTGGTCGGCGGCGGCGAGCCCGCCAAGATCTGGAAGGCCTTCATGCTGGCCGCCCTGGGTCGCCAGGTCGCGCCGACCGTCGAGGAGGATCCGCTGGAGGACCTGGGCCTGTCGCTGGAAGGCGAGATCGGTCCCGACGGCCTGCCGATCGCCCCGCTGACGGCCGCCCCGCCAGCCGATCCACAACCGCCCGCGCCCAACAGCGGCGTGCCGCAAGCGCCCCCGCCGCCGGAGCCGCGCCCCTAACCTGACCGAGGAGATCGACATGTCCGACGACCTGGCCCGTGTAGACTTGGTACGTGAAGACCTGTCGGCCCTCGCCGAGGCCAAGGCCGGCCCGTTCACCGCCCGCGCCGAGGCCCGCGCCACGCGTGAGGGCCTGATCACCTTCGGCGTGGCGATGAGCGGCGTCCTGCTGTCGGCGGCGTTGCTGGTGTGGGCCGTGCGGCGGCCGGTGCGCTAGGAGCGCAGATAGGCGCGGCCCAGCCGCACCAGTTCGTCCTCGAACTCGCGACTCTCAAGAAAGTCGACGCCCTCCAGCACCGCCGCGCGCATGGCGCCGTGGATCGCCCGCGTCAGCACGAAGGCCTGGATGCGGGTCAGGGGACGGCCCTGCGCGTCGGTGAGGCCCACCTCCGCCGGCACGAAACCCTCCGCCAGGTCGACAGGGTCAGCCTCCGCCAGCAAGGCCGACGCCGCGATCTTTCGGGCCCTGGCGCGGCCCGCGAAGGCCTGGACGAACGACCGGATCATCGCCCGGTCACGGGCGAGACCTCCGGTATCGCCCTGCGCCGCCGCCTCGACGGTCCGCCGATGCGCCTGCGTCTCCCGCATGGCCAGGGCCAGCAGGATCGCCTGCTTGTCGGGGAAGTAGCGGTAGAGCGTGCCGATGCTCACCCCCGCGCGTTCGGCCACCGCATTGGTGTTGAAGCCAGCCAGGCCGGACGCCTCCAGAACCTGAGCCGCCGCTTCCAGCACGACGTCGACCGAAACGCGCGCCCGACCCTGGCGCGGGATTTTCCGCATGTTTTCAACGGCGCTCATCGCGGTTCTCCGTCCCCTGGAAAGTCGAGTAACAGAGCGTGGGCGTCTCCCCTAGCCTTCCGTTGAAGCACACGGAGGGACGAACATGACCTGGGCGACTGAACGCCTCGACGCACTGAAGGCCGGCGCGGCGACCCCGCCGCCGATCGTCCAGACGCTGAAGCTCGGCCTGATCGACGACTGGGGCGAAGGCTGGGTGCGCAAGTCCTGGACGCCGACGCCGGAACTGGCCACGGCCGACGGGTCGCTATTTGGCGGTTATCTGGCGGCCCTGGCCGATCAGGTGCTGGCCTTCGCGGCGATGACCGTCGTGCCAGGCGACCGGCTATTCCGGACCGTGAACCTGCAGGTGAACTTCCTGAAGGTCGCTCGCGAGGAGCCGCTGGCGATCGAGGCGAAGGTCGTGGCGCGGACACGGCAGCTGATCACGGCGCGGGCGGAGTTTCGGCGGGAAGACGGCGCGCTGATCGCGGATGCGACGGCGCAGCAGATCGTGATGAGTTTCGACCATTGGCCGGCCGAGCAGGCGGCGGTGGAAGAGTTGGCGTAAGCGGGCCCGAAACCTCGTCCTTCGACGAGCTCAGGATGAGGTTTCTAGTGAACTGCCCTAACCATGATCCTCATCCTGAGCCTGTCGAAGGACGAGGATCACGCAGGGCATTTCAGTCCCCCACCAGCTTCCCCGCCGGCGGCACCCGCACGATGAAGTGCCCCTTCACGCCTTCCGGCCACTGACGATACGGCACCACGCCCTCTTCGCTGGCCGCATAGGCCACCGCGTACTCCACGATCGCCTGCGCCGCCTCGGCGGTCGGCTCGAACCGCCCCAGCACGTAGCCGATCTTGCCCGGCGCCCGCAGGTGGATCGAGCAGTGCTGGGTGCAGTTGAACAGGCACGGCATCTCCTGGATCGCCACGCCCGTGCCGCCAGGAGTTTTGGCAGCCGCCTCGCGCAAAGCCGCCGCCAGGACCGCCCCGCCGCGCACGCCGTCGGGCGTCTCGCGTTCTTCGGCCGAGAGCCGGCAGGTGTTGCAGACCACCACCGCCGGGCCGTCGTCGGCCTGCCGCAGCAGGGTCAAAACTCGACCCCCGCCTGGGCCTTCACGCCATGGGTGCGGAACGGGTGCTTGACCTGGGTCATGTCGGTGACCAGGTCGGCGGCTTCGATCAGGGGATCCAGCGCGTTGCGGCCGGTGATCACCACATGCTTACCCTCGGGCCGCGCGGCGACGACCTCCAGCACCTCGGCCAGCGGCAGGTAGTCGTAGCGCAGGATGATGTTCAGCTCGTCGGCGATGACCATGTCCCAGTCGTCGGGATCGAGGATGCGAGCCTTCACCACCTCCCAGGCCTCGCGGGCCACGGCGATGTCGCGGGCGCGGTCCTGGGTGTCCCAGGTGAAGCCCTCGCCCATCGGCCGGAACTCGACCTGGTCGGGAAAGGCGTCGAACACCACCTTCTCGCCGGTCTCCATCGCGCCCTTGATGAACTGGATGATGCTGACCCGACGGCCGTGGCCGATCATCCGACAGGCCATGCCCAGCGCCGCCGTCGTCTTGCCTTTGCCCGCCCCGGTGTGGACGATCAGCAGGCCCTTCTCGACCTGGCGCTCGGCCATCATCTTGGCGCGCGCCGCCTGGATGACCTTCATCTTGGCGTTATGGCGCGCGTTCCTGGCTTCTTCGCTCATGACGCCTCGCCTAGGCCGCCAAGCCTATTTCGGCAAGCTCAGACGATAGACCAGCACCAGGTTGTCGTTGTCGCCGGTCCCGGTGTCGCCGTGCAGCGAGGCGTCGAAGTCCTGGCCGTTGACGTGGCCGTTGGCGGTGGCGAAGTCGTTGTCCGAGCCGACCAGCAGGAAGACGTCGCCGGTCTTGTCGAAGGCTGAACCGATGGCCATGGCCTCGATCTTCTCGGGCAGGCTGGTCGGGGTCGAGGGGCTGACCGACAGGTTCACGCCGAACTTGCCCAGCTGGACAGGGTTCAGGATGTTGACCAGCTCGGCCTGGGCGGCCGGCTTGATGTCGGCGTTCAGCACGCCGTCCGCAGCGATCGGCTTGGCCTCAAGCTCATAGGGCGAACCGGCCAGGTTCGTGGCGCCCGCCAAGTCGACCAGCAGGATGCTCTTGTAGACCGGCGCGTTCGGCGTGCCCTTGCCGCGGCCATTGCCGTCGCGGGCCAGGAGCAGGATGCGGTCATTGCTGAGCGCCACGGCCTCGGACTGGGCGGCGGTGACGTCGGCGGGCTGGCCGTCGCCGGCTTCGCGCACGGTCGGCAGCTGCAGCGCATAGTGGCCGATCGGGGACTTGGGCAGCTTGGTCTTGCTGATGTCATAGACCAGCACGCGGGTGTTGTTGCGGGTGGCGGCGTTGGCGGCCTGGTCCTGCATGGCCGCGCTCTGCAGCACCGCGATCAAGCGCGTGCCGTCGGGGCTGACGGTCAGGGCTTCCAGGCCCTGGTTGTTGCGGCGGCCCTGGTCCGGCGCCTTCTCGGCCCCGAAGTTCAGCTGGCCCTTCTTGATCGGCAGCAGCGCCGGCACGGTCTGGATGGCGCCCGTCAGCTTGCCGGTCTTGTCGAACAGATAGATGCCCGCCGCATATTCGTCCGAGATGTAGAAGCTCCCGTCCGGCAGATAGGCGATCGCCTCGCTGTCCAGGCTGAGCTTGCCCGCGCCCTCGCCGCCGGCGGCCGGCGACGGGTAACGCACGCCGTCACGCTCGACGATGTTCGAACCCGGATCCATGCCGGTGAACGGCTGGCCCAGCTGGTCCTTCAGCAGGAAGCCGCCGGTCGGCGTGATGGTCAGGCCCTTGCCGGGGACCAGCTTGATGGCGTGCTCGTGGACGCGGTTGGCGTAGTCGGTCGTGCTCTTGAACGGCCCGACATTGTTGGGGCCGCGATCCGGCAGGGTGCGCAGGGTTCCGGTGTACGAACCGTCGGCGGCCTTCTTCCAGTTCGACAGCGCCATGCTGGAGAACGAACCCAGCGTCTCGCCGTTGAAGTCGCGGGTGGCGGCCGGCAGCCAGCCGACGGCGACCAGGCCGTGGTTCACATAGGTCTTGCCGCCGAACTGCACGGTCACGTCGCCCGGGGTCTTGTCCCAGTGCGCGGTCGTGTAGGTCGCGCTCTGAGCCGAAGCGCCCACCGCGAAGGCCAGGGCGGCGATACCCACAATGGTTCCGGCGAGACGGCGGCGCGACATCGTGAGCTCCTCAAGTGCTTTCTAGACCTTGGGGGCGCTCTTAGGCAGCGACTGCGTAGGTTTTGTGACGACGACCGTCATCTAGACGCAGCAGAACTGTCATCAACGCATGAAATAGAGGCGGCGCATCGCAAAAACGGCGCCATAGACGGGGATCCCGCGCGGCGACCGATATCAGGGGATATCCGAATGCTGCTCAGAACCGCCAGCCTGGTGGCTATCGCCGCCTGCCTCATGACGACCGCCGCCCAGGCCGCCGACGCGCCTGCCGCCGCCGCCGACAACACCGAACTGGACGCCGTCGTCATCGTCGGCAGTGGCCAGACCCGCTCGGTCAACACCCTGACGCCGCAGAGCCTGGAAGTCCTGCCGCCCGGCACCAGCGTCCAGAAGGCGCTGAACTTCCTGCCCGGCGTGAACGCCCAGTCGATCGACGCCCTGGGCGTCAACGAGCAGTCGCTGTCGCTGCAGGTGCGCGGCTTCAACACCACCCACCTGGGCTACAGCCTGGACGGCATGCCGCTGGGTGACGGCGCCTACAACAACTACAACGGCCTGACCATCAGCCGCGCCCTGATCTCGGAAAACCTGGGCCGCGCCGACCTGGCGACCGGCATCGCGGGTCTGTCGATCCCGTCGACCAGCAACCTGGGCGGCGCGCTGATCTACACCTCCAGCGATCCGAAGAAGGCCATGGGCCTGTCGTTCAACGCCGGCGTCGGCAGCGAGGACAGCGCCCGCACCTTCGTGCGCTTCGACACGGGCGAGCACAACGGCTGGTCGGCCTATGTCTCGGGCCAGTACGCCCAGCAGGACCTGTTCGTGAACCAGCCGGCCTACAACAAGTCGACCGGCAAGCAGTTCAACGGCAAGCTGCGTTATCAGGGCGAGCGCGGCTCGCTGACCGCCTTCGTCGACCTGTCGCGCACCAACCAGGCCGATGACGCCTATCTGTCCAAGGACATGGTCACGCGCCTGGGCTGGGACTGGGGCGGCTATGCGCCGAACTGGAACGACTACGTGGCCCGCGCGGCATGCTCGGTGGCCTCGCTGGCCGCCAAGTGCGTGACCTCGAAGGCCCCTGAGAAGCTGGCCGACGTCACCTTCACCAACGGCCAGATCCTGCGCAACGACGACCTGTTCTACATCGCCGGCGACTACGACGTGACGTCGACGCTGAAGGCGCACATGCAGGTCTATCGCCACACCGACAAGGGCGCGGGCAACAACTTCATCACCGGCCTGTCCAACCAGGGCACGACCGACACCAGCGACGACCTGCCCGTCCAGATCCGCGACACGCGCTACACCATCGACCGTGACGGCGTGGTCGCCAGCCTGGCCTGGACCTACGGCTTCAACCACCTGCAGGCCGGCCTGTGGCTGGAACAGAACACCAGCAGCGCCGCCCGCTACATCTGGACCAACGTCACCGGCCCGTTCAGCCTGGCCCAGTACCTGGACGGCCAGCCCAACACCGCCCAGTGGGTCCAGAAGACCGACTGGAACACCCAGCAGTTCTATGTCCAGGACACCATCAACCTGCTGGACGACGCCCTGAGCGTGGAATTCGGCTTCAAGAGCACCGTCGCCAAGTCGAACGCCAAGGCCCTGCCCGGCATCGCCAAGGCTCCGGCCGCCGCCGCGACCCAGTTCGCGTCGGGCTCGCTGAAGGCCTCGGACAACTTCCTGCCCGAGATCGGCGCGCGCTACCGCATCGCGCCGGGCCACGAGATCTTCGCCAGCTACGCCGAGAACATGGCCATGTTCCAGGGCGGCTTTAAGCTGGGCCCGCAGTCGGTCTCGCAGGCCGTCTGGGACGCCCAGGGCCGTTATCTGGAGCCGGAAACCTCCAAGAGCTTCGACGCCGGTTACCGCTATGTCGGCGACAACCTGCAGGTCTCGGTCGCGGCCTATGACGTGAAGTTCCAGAACCGCCTGCTGCAGTACAACCCCTGCCCGACCAACCAGCAGCAGAACCCCGGCTGCGGCAACTCCTTCCACAACGCCGGCGGCGTCACCAGCAAGGGCGCCGAACTGGGCGTGCTGTGGAAGGCCACGTCGTTCCTGAACTGGTACAACTCGGTCTCGTACAGCAAGTCGACCTACGACGAAGACCTGAACTGGTGCACCACCACCTGCGTGATCAAGCAGACCAAGGGCAAGCAGCAGGTCGATACGCCCAAGGAAATGCTGGCCAGCGTGCTGACCTTCAAGCAGGGCGGCTTCTCGGCCATGCTGCAGGGCAAGTACACCGGTCGCCGCTACTACACCTACACCAACGACCAGGGCTTCGGCGGCTACACGACCTTCGACCTGGGCGTCAGCTACAAGTTCGCGCCGACCGGCTTCATGAAGGGCGCCAAGGCGTCGCTGAACGTCTCCAACCTGACGAACGAGCGCCACGCGGCCAACTTCGACAGCAGCGTGTTCGCCCCGGATGACGCCGCCGGCAGCATCCTGGTGTTCCACTCGTCGGCCCCGCGCCAGTTCTTCGGCACGATCGGCTTCGAGTTCTAAGCGCCTCTACAGCGCTGCGTTTTGAAGGGCTCTCCCCGGCGACGGGGGGAGCCTTTCTACTTGGCGGCAGGGTCCATCAGCGCGCGCGTGACGCCGTTGGTCCAGCCGAAGCCGTCTTGGGTGGGGTACTCCCCGCCCCCGCCGGCCTTGGCCTCCTCGACATCGTACTTCTCCAGCATCTTGCCGCTGGCCTGGTACTCGCGCTCGACCGTCGCCAACCAGCGCTTGGCGATCTCGGCGGCCAGGGCGTCCTCGCCATATTGGCGCAGGCCCGAGACAGCGACCCACTGCAAGGGCGCCCAGCCGTTGGGCGTGTCCCACTGCTGGCCGGTGCGGACGGTGGTGGTGCGCAGGCCGCCGGGCGCCAAGAGCTCGTCCCAGGCCTTCTGGGCCACGACGTGGGCCTTACGCTCGTCGGCGGCGCCCACGAACAGCGGGTAGAAGGTCGCCGCGCTCAGGTGATCCAGGCGCTGGCCGGCCTTCCATTGATAGTCCAGATACGCGCCCTTCTCCGGCGCCCACAGCCAGGTGTCGATCGCGGCCTTGCGAGCCTTGGCGCGTTTGTCGAAGTCCTCGACGCAGGGCCAGTCAGCCAGGATCATGCAGCCCTTCAGGATCGCCGTCTCCAGGCCGTACATCAGGCTGTTGAGGTCCACCGGCACGATCGCGGTCGTCTGGATCGTCGACAGGTTCGCGCCGTCCGCCATCCAGCGCGAGGAGAAGTCCCAGCCGCTCTCGGCCCCGGCCCGCAGGTCGCGGAACACATCGGCGGCCGGGCGCGAGCTCTTCAGCGCCGTCTCCAGGTCCTCGCGGTAGGACTCGTCGCGCGGGGTCGCGCGGTCGTCCCAGTAGCGGTTCAGGATCGTGCCGTCGGTCAGGGCGACGACGCGGCGATGGGCCTGGCCGGGCCTCAAGTCCTTCTCGCCTTCCATCCAGAAGGCGTGCTCGCGGCGCATCAGGGCGACGCGCGCCTTGTAGGCGTCCGGGTTGCGGTGGGCCGGCGACAGCCCGACCATGGCGTAGAAGAACGGCGGCTGCGAGCGGCTCAGATAGTAGCTGCGCGCGCCGTTGGGGATGTGGCCATAGGCGTCGATCAGCCCGCCGAAGTCGTCGATCATGTTGTCCACGAGGTCGTCACGGCCGTCGGCCTTCAGGCCCAGCATCGTGAAGTAGCTGTCCCAATAGTAGATCTCGCGGAAGCGCCCGCCCGGCACGACGAACGGCTTGGCCATGGCCAGGGCCGAGCCGCCGGCTACCGGCTTCACGGGCGGCTTGGTCAGGTGCGGCCACAGGGCGGCGATGTGGGCCTTGAGCGGCGGCCGCTCGGCGCTGGGCTTGGGGGCCGCGCCCGCCTCGGGAACGATGAAGTTGGTCCGCACGAAGCGCTTCAGCTCCGCATCGCTGAACCGGGCGTGGGCGCGATAGTCGGCCATGATCTTCGCCGGCGCGCGGCGGGGCGTGGCGTCGACGAAGGTCTTGCCGTCCGGGAAGAGGCGCCGGGTCTGAACCTGGTGGAACAGCGCCTGATAGGTGTCCGCCGGCGTTGGGATCTTCGCGGCTTCCTCGGCGTGGGTTGCCGAAGACAGCAGGAGAGCGGCAAGCGACGCGGCGATCAGGCGGACCATCAATTCGATCTATCCTTCAACCGTCTCCCCGGCGAAAGCCGGGGTCCAGATGCAGCCTGAGCGCTGGACGATAATCCGAAACGCACAGCCCTACGATCTGGGCCCCGGCCTTCGCCGGGGAAACGGAGTTTGGGTCAAAGACTAGAAGTTATACCCCACCGACAGCCGCACCGACCGACCGAGGATCGGGCGAGCATTGGCGCCGCTGGTGGAACGCGGATCCCCCTCGGTCAGGCCATGGCTGTTGGTCAGATTGTCGGCGGCGACCTGGACGCTGAAATCGCCGACGTTGAAGATCGCGCCCAGGTCGACCTTGGTGTAGCCGTTGAGCTTCTGGGTGTTGGCGTTGTCGCCCCAGCGGTCGTCCACCGCGCTGACCGTGCCGTAGAAGGTCGTGGCCACCTCACCCAGCCGCACGTCGTAGCTGGGCGTGAAGCGGATCTGCCAGTTGGGCTGGCGCTGGGCGCTGTTGCCCTTGTTCGCCACGATCGAGGATTTCTTGATCTCGGTCTTCTGCAGGGTGCCGTTCAGCGCCAGCGACAGGCCGAAGTCCGAGCGCCAGCGGCCGTCCAGCTCGATGCCACGCGCCTTGTTGGAGTTGGTCTCCAGCGTGCCGCCGACATCGGCGAACTTGGCGCCGTCGAAGCTGTTGGCGAAGCCCGTGGCGTACAGCTCGAACGGCCCCGAGCGCAGCTTGTAGCCCAGCTCGTACTGCTTGACGCTGAGGATGTCGTTCAGGTTTTCCCGGAAGTTGTCGAAGCTGGGGAACTTGTAGCCCTTGGAGTACCGGGCGAAGACGCCCGAGGTCTCGTTCAGGTCGAAGTTCAGGCCCGCCGTGTAGGACAGCTTGCTCTTGCTGTAGTCGACGGTGCGGATGGCCAGGCCGTCCGGATAGCCATTGCCGTCATCCACCACATAGTCGGTGTCGAAGGTCTCGTGGCGTACGCCGACGTCCAAGCGCAGGGCCTCGCTGATCTTCCAGCTGTCGGCCAGGTAGAAGGCGTTGACCTTGCCGTCGCCGTTCGAGGTCAGCCCGTACGCCCAGCAGCCCGAGCCGCTGCCCGCCGTCGCCAGGTTGGCGCAGCTGACATTGGCGGCCAGATAGTCGCCATTGGCCTTCACCTGCATCGGCTTGAAGTTGCCAATGGTCCAGAAGTCGTCCGACGAGAAGCTCGACGCGTAGTAGCCGGCCGACACCGAGTGGGCGCCGATGGTCTTGGCTATGCTGAAGTCGTTGACGAAGGCCTCGATGTCCTTCTCGACGATCCACGCGCCCCAGTTCTGGACGTAGTCGCCCGCGCCCAGGGTCGCGCCACCGCGCAGACGGACCTGACCGCCAATCACGGACGCCACCGAGGCCGCCGTCACCGCCCCGCCGTCGGGCACCAGGCCGTAGGTGTCGGCGTCGCCCTTGGTGAAGCTGAAGCGGTCGCGGATGGTCCAGCCGTCGCCGAACTCATGCTCGAAGCTGCCGCCGGCCACATAGCCCTTCCAGCCCCGGCCGTGGGCCAGGTCGAAGTCGCGGGTGCGGCCGTTGGCGTGGACCTGCAGGGTCTGCTGGCGCGAGAAGTCGCCCAGCTGGGTGTACTCGCCCTTGTCGATGCCGGGCACATTGACCGCGAACGGCAAGTACCAGGCGCCGTGGTCGTCGGTGAAGCGGGCGTAGAAGTTCACCTTCCCGCGCTCCAGCCGCTTGGTCAGGTTGACCGTGAACTGCTGGCCCTTCTCGCTGTCGAACTGGGTGTCGCGGATGCCCGGCGAGCGGGTCACGTAGCCGCCGGCCATGAAATAGAGGTCGTCGCCCAGCTTGCCGCTCATCACCCCGTCGACGCGGCGCAGGCCGTAATCGGAGGTCGTGGCCTTGATCAGACCCTTAGTCTCCGGGCCGCCTTCCTTGAGCATGAAGTTGGTGGTCAGGCCCGGCTGGCCGTTCGAGAAGATCGGGTTGGGACCGCCGCGCAGGGCTTCCATCCGCGAGATCGTCTCGTCGACGCGGAAGATCGACGAGTTCTCCAGGAACGACAGGGTCGAGGGCGGATAGATCGGCGAGCCCTGCAGCTGGATGGTCAGGAACTCGGCGTCGCCGGTGGCGGGAAAGCCGCGCACGAAGACGTTTGCCCCGGCCACGCCGCCCGAGGTCTCGACCCAGACGCCGGGCACCAGGCTCAGCAGCTCGGCGCTGCTCTTGGGCGAGGCCTTCAGGATATCCTGGGCGTTGACGGTGGTGACCGCGAAACTGGCCGACAGCTTGTCGATGCCGGCGCCGCCGGGCGTGCCGACGACGATCACCTCTTCGACCTGGGCGGGTTCTTCGGGGCGGCTTTGTTCTACGGCGGTCGCGGGCGCGGCCGACTGGCCGGCGGCGCTGGCGCTGACCAGCAGCGGCCGCTCGCGGATGGCGTAGACGCCGCTGGCAGTGGGCTGGACCACCAGGTTCGAGCCGGCCAGCAGGCGCGACAGGCCTTCATCGGCGGAATAGGCGCCCTTCAGCTTCGGGGCCTTCTTGCCGCGCGTCAGGCTCTCGTCGAAGGCCAGCTGCTTGCCCGAGGCCCGGCCGAAGGCGCGCAGGGCGCCGGCCAGGTCCTGGGCCGGTATGTCAAAGCTCTGTTCACGGACTTGCGCCGAGACCGCGCCCGGCGCGGCCAGGGCCATCAACACCGCCGCCGAAGCGCCCAGCAGCCAGCGTTGGTCGAAAGACTTGCTCATACGTCCCTCCCTGCGCCGCTTGTTTTGTCTATCGGCGCTTTCGGTAAGTGAGACGCCTCACTCCACCGAGGACTCACCGCCTTCGGTGAAGTTTTTTGGCTGGCGTTGGAAAGCGCGCAGCACGGTCTCGCCGCCCTGCCCGCTCACCGCGCGGACGGGCAGCACGGCGGTGACGCCGTCGATGAAGGCGCGGGTGTCGCCCGAGGTGAAGACGCCGCTGATCCGCAGGTTCGCGACGGCGGGGTCGCCGATCCGCAGCTTCTCGCGGGCGTAGCGGTTCACCCGCTCGACGGCCAGCGACATGGGCTCGTCCTGGAACACTAGTTGGCCGGTTTCCCAGGCGCCGGCGCGCGTGGGATCGGCAGGCATGACCGAGGCGGTCTCGGAATTGACCTGGGCGACCAGCTCGTGGTCGGGCGTCAGCGACTTCTCGGTCGGCGCGCCGTTGACCCGCAGCAGCGGCGGCGGACGGCCCTTGGCGCCCTCGCCGTCCAGCACGGCGACGTGGCCTTCGTAGAGCACGACCCGCATCTGATCGGCGACCCGCTCGACGCTGAAGGTGGTGCCGGTGGCGACCACCAGCTTGCCGCCGGCGGCGACCGAGAACGGCCGCAGCGGATCCTTGGCCACCGCGAACTTGGCGCGGCCCTGCTCCAGCCACAGCCGGCGACGATCGCCGTCGTAGCGGACCTTCAGCACGGTGTCGGCGTCCAGCGAGGCGCGCGAGCCGTCGGCCAGCTCGACGATCCGCCGCTCGCCCTCGGTGGTGCGATAGACGTCCGGCAGACTGGCCCGCCAGGTCAGAACCCCGCCCAGGGCGACGGCGACGACCACCGCGGCGGCGGCGCTCCAGATCGCCACGCGCGGACCGGGTTTGCGGCTCCACTGCTTGCGCTGGGCGCGGCGTAGGTCGTTCAGGGCCTCGCCGCGCAGGGCGATCATGCCGGGCAGCGAGGCCTGCTCGTCCACCGCCCGCCAGGCGGCGACGGCGTCGTCCAGCAGCTCGCGGTGGACCGGATCGGCGGCGAACCAGGCGTCCAGCGCCGTCTGCTCGGCGGGCGAGAGGTCGCCCTCCGACAGGCGCACGCACCATTCGGCGGCGGCGTCCGCGGCGAGGTCCAGCTTGTCGTCCATCGCCTCGCTCATGGGTTCGCCCTCAGGCGTCGCGTCAAATGGCCCATGGCCTTGAGGATGTGTTTCTGCACGCCGCTGGTGGTCATGCCGTAGAGGGTGGCCAGTTCAGCCTGCTTCATGCCTTCCAGACGATACAGCAGGAAGATGGCCCGCGTCCGCTCGGGCAGCTCGCGCAGGACCTTTGAGACTTCGCCCAGGTCCTCGCGGCCCTGCAGGATGCGGGCGGGATCGATCGGCTCCAGGTCGACGGGGTCGCCGGCCATGGCGGCGCGATAGCCGGCCCGCACCCGCTCGCGCCGATGACGGTCGCGCAGCAGGTTGGCGGCCATCTGGAAGACGTAGGCATCGGGGTTCTGCATGGCCGGGTCTTCCGCCCGCGCCAGCTTGGCGAACAGCTCCTGGGTCATGTCCTCGGCGTCGCTGTGGGTCGCGGCGCGGCGCATGAAAAAGGCCATCAGCGCTGGCCTGTAGCGCCGATCCAACCCTCGAAGATCGTGTGGCGTCGCCTGCCCCACGGCTTTCCCCTCATGACTGCTCTCGACAGTCATGACGCACAACACCCCCTCACGCACACCGGCCCCGCGAAGATTTTTCGCGGGGCCGGCTCGATTTGCAATCTTGAGAAGCGTCAGGCGCTCAGTCGGACGATGATGCCGATGCCCAAGGCCGCGACGGCCACGGCGACGGGGATGGTCAGGATCTGGGCCAGGGCCTCGCGACCGGTGACGTGACCGGTCCAGGTGGACAGGCCCCGCTCCAGGAAGTCGGCGAGGTCGGGGCGCTTTGCGCCCTTCGGTTCGACCTTCAGGAACACCCACGGCACGCCCAGGTACATGGCCAGGTACGCGGCGCAGACCCCCAGGTTGAACAGGACGTCGCCCTGCCCCAGGAACACCGCGCCGAACGCGACCAGGATGGAGGCGTACGAAGCGACGATCATCCAGCCCACCGCCTTGGGCAGGTCGGCCGCGGCCGCCTCCCCCATCTTGGCAGCGATCGGCGCCGGGCCTTCATAGGGCTCGACATTGTTGACGAAGACGGAATACGGCGCGTGTTCCATGGCTTGCGCTCCTTTCTTTGCGCGTGAGCTCTAGGCTGCCAGCAGTTCGTCGGCGGGGCCGAAGAACTCGTAGTGGATGCGGTCGGCGGGCACCCCGGCGGCGGCCAGGCCGCTGACCAGGATCCGCAGGAAGGGCTTGGGGCCGCACAGGTAGAAGTCGGCCGTGTCGAACGGCGTCTGAGCTTGCAGCCAGGCGATCGAGACGAAGCCCTCGACGTCATGGCTGTCGCCCAGCACGTCGCCGGCCGCCGGCTCGCTGTAGAAGGTCGAGACCCGCGTGCCGCCATGGGCCGCCGCGAGCGCCTTCACATGGCCGGCCATGGCGTGGACGTCGCCGTTCAGCGCGCCGTGGACGAAGTGGGCCTCCAGCTCGGGATGCTCGGCGGTGATGGTCTCCAGCATGGCGACCATCGGGGTCATGCCCACGCCGCCGCTCAGCAGCACCACCGGGCGTTCGGCGGGCTTCAGATGGAAGTCGCCGGCCGGCGGGGTGGCCATCAGGACGTCGCCGACCTGGATGGCGTCATGCAGGTGACCCGAGGCCACGCCGTGCGTCTCGCGCTTGACCGAGATGCGATAGGTTTCGCCGTTGGCGGCCTGGCTGATCGAGTAGTTGCGCTTGACGCCCTTCTGGGTGGCCGTGTCGAAGGCGAAGGTCAGGAATTGGCCAGGCTTGTGGGCGACGACCTTGCCGCCGTCCTGCGGGCGCAGCACGAACGAGGTGATCACCGCGCTCTCGCGGATCTTGCTTTCGACCACGAAGGCGCGCCAGCCGCTCCAGCCGCCCTCCTGGGCCTCGACGCTCTGGCGGATGTCGGTCTCGCGGCCTTGCAGGATGGCGGCCAGGAACCAGTAGGCCTCGCCCCAGGCTTCCAGGATCTCGTCGGTGGCGACGTCGCCCAAGACCTCCTTGATCGCTTCCAGCAGCGCGGTGGCCACGTACGGATAGTGCTCGGGCAGGATGTGATAGCCGACGTGTTTCTGGGCCATGCGCTCCACGACCGGACCCAGGACGCCCAGGTTATCGATGTTGCGGGCATAGGCCAGGATGCCGCCGGCCAGCGCCTTCACCTGCGCGCCCGACTCCTGGTTGGCCTGGTTGAACAGGGCCCGGATGTGGTCGGTCTCGAACAGGCGCTTGTACATGGCGGCGGTGATCGTCGCGCCATGCTCTGTCAGGGCCGGAACCGTGGCCTTGACCAGGGCGATCGTCTTGCCGCTCAGCGGGGTCGTCATCGGGGTTGCTCTCGGTTATAATATGCAGACAAAATGCATCTATACCCACGCCAGAGCTGGAACAAGAAAAGATGCTCCTTAAGTACCTGTTTTAGCCGACCCGCTCGACGCGGCCGGAACGGACCTATAAGCGACCCCTACCGATGCGCCTGACCCGCTACACCGACTATGCGATCCGCGTGCTGATGCACCTGGCCGCGCACGACGACCAGACGGTCTCGATCCAGGAGATCGCGCGCGCCTACGACATCTCTAAGGACCACCTGATGAAGGTGGTGCAGCAACTGTCCAAGGCCGGCTTCGTGGCCGCCCAGCGCGGACGCGGCGGCGGCCTGCGGCTGGGTCGTCCGGCCTCGGAGATCCGCATCGGCGACGTGGTGCGCCAGACCGAGGACGGCTTCCAGCTGGTCGACTGCGCCAGCTGCAAGGTCGCCCCGGTCTGCGGCCTACCCCGCACCCTGAACCAGGCCACCGCCGCCTTCCTGGCCGTGCTGGACGCCCAGACCCTGGAACAGATCCTGGCCGACAAGACCGGCGCGCGACGACTGCTGGCGCTGGCCGACTGAGGTTGCCCTATCCCATCATTTCCATTATTCGAGAAATATGGAAATGAATCTCGCGGTCGACCGGCTGTCGGCCCTGGCCCACCCAGCCCGCCTCGCCGCCTTCCGCCTGCTGGTCCAGGCCGGTCCCGAAGGCCTGCCCGCCGGCGAGATCGCCCGCCTGACCGAGGTCCCCGCCAGCACCCTCTCCAGCCAGCTGGCCATCCTGGAGCGCGCCGGCCTGACCCGCTCGCGTCGCGATGGTCGTTCGATCCTGCACGCAGCCGAGTACGCGGCGATGGGCGCGCTGATCACCTGGCTGGCCGAGGACTGCTGCGGCGGCGCGCCCGAGGCCTGCCTGCCGAGCTTCAAGTGCCAATGACCCTCGCCCGCCGCCTCGCCGCCGAGGCCCTGGGCACGGCCCTTCTGCTGGCCGTGGTGGTCGGCTCCGGGATCATGGGTCAGACCCTGGCGCCGGACCAGGACGCCCTGGCGCTGCTGGGCAACACCTTGGCGACCGGTGCGGCGCTGGTCGTGCTGATCACCGTCTTCGGTCCGGTCAGCGGCGCACACTTCAACCCCGTGGTCACGACGGTCATGGCATTGCGCCGCCAGATCGAGCCGAACCCCGCCATCCTGTATGTCGCCGCCCAGGTCGTGGGCGCGCTGGTCGGCGTCGCCCTGGCCCACGCCATGTTCGGCCAGGCGATCGTGCAGGTCTCGACCCACGCCCGCGACGGCGGTCCCCAGGTGCTGTCGGAAGCCGTCGCGACCTTCGGCCTGATGGCGACCATCCTGGGCGCGTCACGATTCCGGCCCGAGGCCACGGCGACCTGCGTCGGGCTTTACATCACCGCCGCCTACTGGTTCACCGCGTCGACCTCGTTCGCGAATCCGGCGGTGACCCTGGCGCGCGGCCTGACCGACACTTTCTCGGGCATAGCGCCCGCCTCGATCCCGAGCTTTCTCCTGGGACAGGTCGTCGGCGCCGCCCTGGCGCTCGCCGTCTTCGACTGGATGTTCAAGCAGGAACCCGCCGCATGACCGACTTCCCCGTCACCATCTTCCACAATCCCAAGTGCGGCACCTCGCGCAACGTCGTGGCTATGGTCGAGGCGGCCGGTTATGCGCCGACCGTCGTCGAATATCTGAAAGCCGGCTGGACCCGCGAGCAGCTGCTGAACCTGTCGGCCCGGTCGGGCCTCTCCGTCCGTGAACTGATGCGCGAGAAAGGCACGCCCGCCGAGGATCTGGGCCTGCTGGCCGACGGCGTCTCGGACGAGACGATCCTGGCGGCGATGATCGAACACCCGATCCTGGTCAACCGCCCGATCGTCGAGACTCCCAAGGGGGTCGCGTTAGCTCGCCCGTCCGAGAAGGTCTACAATCTGCTGGAAACCGCCCCGGACTCCTTCACCAAGGAAGACGGCGAGGTTGTCCGGCGCGGCTAGTTCGTCCGCCTACGGATAGAGCGTCGTAAAACTGTCGCGGAACCGTGACAAAAGCCGCTGCATTGCTCCGGCACGTTCCCCGCGTCCCCGGATCACACAGGATTTGACGACATGAAAAAGCTCCTTGGCGCGGTCGCCACGCTGGCCCTGTTCGCCGTCGCCGACCAAGCGCACGCCGCTCGCGACTACGTGTGGGCCGCCGGCTCCTCGACCGTGTTCCCCTTCTCGACCCGCGTCGCCGAAAACTTCTCGAAGAAGACCGGCAAGAAGTCGCCCAAGGTCGAGAGCCTGGGCACCGGCGGCGGCATCAAGATGTTCTGCGGCGGCACCGGCGAGAAGTTCCCCGACATCGCCAACGCCTCGCGCCCGATGAAGAAGTCCGAATATCAGGCCTGCCAGAAGGCCGGCGTGAAGGACATCGTCGAGATCAAGATCGGCTTCGACGGCATCGTCGTCGCGGTCGACAAGAAGGGCCCGGACTTCAACTTCAAGCTCGAGCAGCTGTATCTGGGCCTGGCCGACCAGTCCCTGCGTGGCGGCCAGCTGGTGAAGCAGCCCTACAAGAACTGGAACGAGGTCGGCCCCGGCCTGCCCAAGGCCCGTATCCTGGCCTACGGCCCGCCGCCCACCTCGGGCACCCGTGACGCCTTCGTCGAACTGGCCATGGAAGGCGGCGCCGCCAAGCTCCCCACCCTGGCCAAGCTGAAGGGCGAGGACGAGAAGAAGTTCAAGGCCACCGTGTCGCCGATGCGCACCGACGGCGGCTGGGTCGACGCCGGCGAGAACGACAACGCCATCGTCGGCACCATCGAGAAGACCCCGAACGCCCTGGGCGTGTTCGGCTTCTCGTTCCTGGAAGAGAACGCCTCGCGCATCAAGGGCGCGTCGGTCAACGGCGTGAAGCCGACCCCGGCGGCCATCGCTAGCGGCCAGTACCCGCTGTCGCGCTCGCTGTACGTCTATGTGAAGAAGTCGCAGGTCGGCGTGACGCCGGGCCTGAAGGAATTCGTCACCGAGTTCGTGTCGGACGCGGCCACGGGTCGTGGCGGCTACCTGCAAGGCCGTGGCCTGATCCCGCTGCCGCCCGCGCAGCACCAGGCCATGAAGGGCAAGGCGGGCGCCCTGCCGGCCATGCCGATGCCGAAGGACTAAGGCTCTCCACGAGCTTTGACTTAGAGAAGGCGGCTGCTTAGGTGGCCGCCTTTTTCTATGCCGGCTTCTCCCAGGGCGGGGCGTCGGGCGTGAACTCCTGGAAGCTGACGGGCACGCCGGGATCGTCGTCCAGGCAGTTGGCGGCGATGGCCAGGATGCGACCGCTGTCGGGATCGCCCAGCGACGTGCCGCAGCGCTTGCAGAACGACCGGTTGAACTTCATCGGCGGCTTGGGGTGGTAGCGGACAACCAGCTCCCTGCCCGCCAGCCAGTGGAACGCCTCGGCCCGGACATAGGCATAGGCCCCGGACCCGGCTTTACGGCAGCGCGAACAGTGGCAGGTCCCCAGCATCAGGGGCGGTTCGAAAAGCTCGAAGCGGACGCCGCCGCAGCAGCAACTTCCCTTGATCGACAAATGCGCATCTCCTTGGACTCCCAAGGTTCTGCGCCTCCCCTGCCGCCAGCTTGGTGGCAGCAGGCTGTGGATAACGGTGGGGCGGGTTGTCGCAGAGGCGCCCTGGCTCACACGCACAACAATCGTCATCCCGCGCTTTATGCGCGGGACCCATGGTTCAGCTTCTACGTGGGAGTATGAGCCCGCACCGCACCTGCGGCGGACAGATGGGTTCCGCGCATAAAGCGCGGGATGACGGGGAAGAAATGGAGAAAAGCGGCGCCTACCGCGTCCGCGAGGTCATCCCAGCCGCCGCTGCGTCGTCGGCCACCTGCGGGTCGAGGTCCTGCACGGGCGCCTGCCGCTCGGCGCGAGGCGCAGCAGCAGTAGGATCCGTCGCCACCGGAGCCGAGGTTTCCATCTTGTGCGGAGCCGGCTGCGAGCCGGTCGTCGAGGCGTTCATCGCCGCAGTGGCGGCGTCGTCGGCGGCGGTGCGGGTCTCGGACGGGCCGTCCTCGTAGCCGCCGCCGCTGGAGGTCAGGAACAGGATCGTGCCGAACGTCACCAGGACGCCGACGATAAAGCCGAGGATCATCCAGCCGAACGGATTGCTGCGACGCTCGCTCATCTGGCCTGCTTCCCCTGAAACGCTACCGGCTAGAGCCCGGCTACCATGCTCTAAACGTGCGAACTAGAGCTTGGTTACCCGTTTCGCCAAGGGGCTCGCCCGGCAGGCGAATTGTACAGCTTCAGGTACCCGACCACTTGCGCACGGGGCCCACGTCGACGTGCACGAACTTGCTCTTGGGGTAATAACCGACGCCGCCCAGCTGCAGGCCCAGGGCCTCGGCGCGGATCTCTTCGAGGGCGATGTCCTCGAGGTAGATGTCCATAGCCTTGCCGTCCATGTGCAGGCTGCGCTTGGCCACTTCGCCGCTGCGCTCGGCCAGCAGGCGATTGGTCGCCGGCGAGCGGTAGCCGGAAATCACCTGGAAGTGGGCTTTCGTGCCGGTCTTCTCGGCGATCTTGCCCAGGATGTCGTACAGGCCCGGATCGATCGGGTGGCTCTCGTCATTGCGATAGTCGCGCAGGACGTGGTTCAGGGCTTTGACCGCATCGGGAACGTACTCGCCGTTTTCCCAGTAGACGGCTTCCAGCTTCTCGTCGGTGTGGATGTTGCGCAGCTTGACCCAGCGCGGCTCGATCACGGCGGCGGATTTTACAATTGGGCTCTCGACCGGGGTCGGACGCAAAGCGACCGGCGCCGTAGGAACCGCCGGCACGCCGACCTGTTTCCCTTCCAGGATCGCACCGATGATGTCGTCATCAGCCCGTGCGGCCAGGGGCAAAAGCCCCGTTGCGACAGCGCCCAGCCCCCACTGGAGCAGCTTACGTCGATGCATGCGTACGCCCTATCCCGACACTAAGTGGCGGGAGGACACCGCAAGAATGTTAAGAAAGCAAGCTGAGCAGGATCACAGTGCGGCGATCCGCTGCACCAGCTCGCGATCCCAGCCATACGGATCCTGGCGGAAATTCACCTGCCCGTCCGGGGTCACATAGGCCGTCCAGTACAGCAGGAAGACCGCGATCTGTTGCGGCAGCTTGGCGCGCACGGTGTCGCCCGACGCCAGGGTCGCGTCGATCTTCTCGGGCGTCCAGACAGCGTCGCCGTCCAGCAGGGCCTTGGCCAGTTCGGTCGGCTTCTGCAGGCGCACGCAGCCATGGCTGGCCAGGCGGCTGAAGCTGTCGAAGCGGGCGCGGCTGGGGGTGTCGTGCAGATAGACGCCGTAGGGATTGGCGAAGTCGAACTTCAGCTTGCCCAGCGCCGCCAACGGGCCGGCCTTCTGCTGCAGGCGCGAGCCGCCGTCGCCCGTGGGGATGACGATGAAGTCATTGCGGCGCAGATAGCCTGGGCTCTTGCGCTCCTTGGGCCACAGCTCCTTGGAGGCGATCGACGACGGCACGTTCCACGGCGGGTTCAAGACGATCGAGTGGATCATCGACGACAGCATCGGCGTCTCGTCGCCCGGACGGCCGGTGACGGCGCGCATGGTCAGGGTCGGGGTGTCGTGGCTGAACACCGACAGGATGGCGGCGGCGACGTTCACCTGGATCCGCTCGGCCGGCAGGGTCTGGGGCAGCCAGCGCCAGCGCTCCATGTTGGCGACGATCTGGTCGATGCGCCGCTCGACGGGCGTGTTCAGGGCGTCCAGCGTCGCCTTGTTGACGATGCCGTTCGGATTCAGGCCAAAGCGCTTTTGGGCGCGCTGCACGGCCTGGGTCAGGGCGGCGTCGAAGATCGGGGCGGCGTCGACCGCGATGGTCGGGTCCTCGGCGGCCAGGCGCGCTTCCAGGGCCACGACACGGGCGCCGGTCGCGCCCTCCTTCAGGTCCGGACCGGCGGCCAGGGGCTGCCAACCGCCCTTGGCGGCGATGTCGCGATAGGTGGCGAGACCCCCGCGCAGGGTCTGGTAGCCGGTATAGGGCGGCGGCAGGGTGTCCAGCCACGGGCCCAGGCGGTCCTGCTGGACGGCGTTGATGAAGTCGATCGTCGGGTCGTACGGCGCGGGCTTGAGGCCCCACTCGTTCATGAACTTGTCGACCGGCAGGCGGCCGCTGCGCACGGCGCGGGCGTAGGCCAGGGTCAGGTTGATCAGTTGCGCCTGGGTGACCGCCTGCTCGGGCGAGAAGGTCCGCACGTCGAAGCCGTGGGTGTAGGCGTCGCCCAGCACCCGGCGCAGCATGTCGGCCTGGTCGGGACGCAGCTGGACGACGGACAGGTCAGGCAGGAACACCGTCGCGCGCGGCTGGACCAGCGGCACGGCTTGTTGCGGGTTCGCTTGAACCGGACGACCGCCAGCCAGGGCCGGACGCTGCGACTGGGCCTGGGCGACTTCCAGGGACAGCAGGCTCATCGCCGCCGCCAGGACGCCGCAGGTTCTCGTAAATCGCATCACCGTCGAACAGCCCGCCGCACTCGCGCGGCCTTGCCGCGTTAAGGAAACCAGATGGCCGGTACCGGCCTGTCGCGTCAACGCGAGTAGCGTGAAAGGCGAACCCTCCCCGCCCCTCGCGAAGACGTTTTTCGAGAACAGGAACCCGCAAGCCACACCGTCGGTTTCACCCGAAATGGGGAAAGCCCAAAAGCACGCATCCGGGGTCTCGATGACTAGAAGCTCGCAAAAGACGCTCGACCTGTTTCCGATCGGCAATTGCGCGGTCAGCGCGCTGATCGACAGCTGCGGCCGGTTCGTGTGGGCCTGCGCGCCGCGCGTCGATTCCGATCCCGTGTTCAGCGCTCTCTTGGACGACGTCGACGCCGATGGCCCGGACGCCAAGGGCCTGTGGGACATCCAGGTCGACCGCCGGGCCGAGGTTCGCCAGGGTTATCTGCGCAATACGCCGATCCTGCGCACCGAGATCGCCGACGAGGACGGGGCGCGGTTCGAGATCATCGACTTCTCCCCCCGCTACATCCAGCACGGCCGCACCTTCCGCCCGACGGCCTTCATCCGCCTGATCCGGCCGATCACCGGCGTGGCCCGCGTCACCCTGCGCGTGAAGCCCACCGCCGGCTGGGGCGCCAAGGTCGCCGAGCACACCTCGGGCTCGAACCACATCCGCTTCCTGTGCTCGGACATGACACTGCGCCTGTCCACCGACGCGCCGGTGTCGCACATCCTGGAGGAGCGCACGTTCCGGCTGGAGCGGCCGATCGCCATGTTCCTGGGCGCGGACGAAGGCTTCGACGCCAATATCGGCGCCACCTGCGAGCGGATGCTGCGCGAGACCGATCTCTACTGGAAGAACTGGGTGCGGGGCCTGGCCATCCCGCTGGACTACCAGACGGCGGTGATCCGCGCGGCCATCACGCTGAAGCTCTGCATGCACGAGGAGACGGGCGCCATCGTGGCGGCCCTGACCACCTCGATCCCTGAGCACTCCGATAGCGGCCGCAACTGGGACTACCGCTACTGCTGGCTGCGCGACGCCTATTACGTGGTCCAGGCGCTGAACCGGCTGGGCGCGGTCGACATCCTGGAGAACTATCTGGGCTACCTGCGCAACATCGTCGACCGGGCGAACGGCGGCCACATCCAGCCGCTGTTCGGGGTGGGTTTCGAGGAGCAGCTGACCGAGCGCTTCGCCCCCGATCTGCCCGGCTATCGCGGCATGGGACCGGTGCGCGTCGGCAACCAGGCCTTCGAGCACATCCAGAACGACGTCTACGGCCAGATCATCCTGTCGACCGTGCAGGCCTTCTTCGACGAGCGCCTGCTGCGCCCGGCCACTGTCGAGGACTTCGAGGCCCTGGAGCCGGTCGGCGAGCAGGCCTACCGGATGCACGACCAGCCCGACGCCAGCCTGTGGGAGTTCCGGGGCCGGGCCAATGTCCACACCTACTCGTCGGCCATGTGCTGGGCCGCCTGCGACCGACTGGGCAACGCCGCCGAGAAGCTGGGCCTGACCGACAAGGCCGCCCTGTGGAACGGTCGGGCCGCCCAGGTCCGCCAAGTCATCGAGGATCGCGCCTGGAACGAGGAGCTAGGTCGCTTCTCGGCGACCTTCGAGGGCGACACCCTGGACGCCTCCCTGCTGCAGCTGGTCGACCTGCGTTTCCACAAGCCCGACGACCCGCGCAACGTCGCCACCCTGAAGGCGATCGAGGACGGTCTGCGACGCGGCTCCTACCTGCTGCGCTACGCCATTCCCGACGACTTCGGCTCACCGCAGACGGCTTTCAACATCTGCACCTTCTGGCTGGTCGAGGCCCTGCATCTGTCGGGTCGCACCGAAGAAGCGCGCGAGCTGTTCGAGGACATGCTTTCGCGCCGTACCGGCGCGGGACTGCTGTCAGAAGATATCGGCTTCGCGGATGGCGAACTGTGGGGCAATTATCCTCAAACCTACTCATTGGTGGGCATCATCAACTGCGCAGTGCTGCTCAGCCGGCCCTGGACATCGGTTCGCTAGACCTTCGGACGGCGCCGATGTTGCGGGATTGAAATCTGGCCGTCACATCGGACAGGCAACCGCAGGTGTTGGGACGTAGAGAATTCGGAGAAGCTCTTTGATGAGCCGCAAGCTGGCCCTGGTCGGGATCCTGGGGTGTGTCGCGACGACGACCGCCCATGCACAGGAGGCCGCCCCGCCCGTCACCACGTCCCCCGTCCCCGCACAACCGGCGCCCAAGCCGGCGGCTAAGTCTGCCGCTGCGCCCGCAGCGGCCCAGAAACCCGTCACGCCCGAAGACCTCGACACCGAGGTCGAGGCCGTCACCATCACCGCCAGCGGCAAGCCCTATGGCGCGGTGCTGGGCGACATTCCGCCGGAAGAGACCTTCAGCGCCGCCGACGTGCGCTCGTTCGGCGTCTCGTCGATGGAAGACCTGCTGACCGAGCTGGCGCCCCAGACCACCAGCGGCCTGGGCGGCGATCCCGTCACCCTGCTGAACGGCCGGCGCATCTCGGGCCAGGGCGAGATCCGCGACATCCCGACCGAAGCCATCCAGCGCGTCGAGATCCTGCCCGAGGAAGTGGCCCTCAAATACGGCTACTCGGCCGACCAGAAGGTCGTGAACATCGTCCTGCGCCAGCGCTTCCGCGCTTCGACCATCGACGCCACCGTCGGCGGCTCGGCCAAGGGCGGCCAGATCACCGAGCAGGCCAACTGGAGCCAGCTGCGCCTGAACCGCCAGGGCCGCACCAACCTGTCGATCAAGCTGCAGAACGCCGACCACATGCTGGAAAGCGACCGCGACCTGGTCAGCCGCACCAACAGCGGCCTCTATGACTATGTCGGCAATATCGGTCCCGCCTCGGGCGGCAACCTGAACGCCCTGAGCGCCCTGGCCGGAACGCCGGTGACGGTGGCGGGTGTGCCCAGCGCCTTGGGATCGGGCGCGCCGAGCCTGGCGACCTTCCTGCCGACCGCCAACAAGGCCAACGTCTCCGACATCACCGACGACCGCACCCTGCTGCCGCGCAACACCCAGGTGTCGATCAACAGCGTCACCAATCGCTACATCCTCGACAACATCTCGGCGACCTTGAACCTAGGCCTGACCGAATCGCAGAGCGACTCCCTGCTGGGCCCGGCGCGGGCGCGGCTGCTGATCCCGGGGGCCAATCCCTATTCGCCGTTCGGTCAGGACGTCGCCCTCTACCGCTATCTCGGCGACCAGTCGGCCCTGGGCCAGACCTCCAAGAACCTGGCAGGCCACGCCGGCTTCACCCTGAACCGCGACACCGAGACCCTGCGCCTGTCGCTGACCGGCAACTACGACCACGCGATCAACAGGACCGAAACCGACCGCAGCGTCGACCTGACCGACACCCAGGCCCGCCTCACGGCGCTGGACCCGACCTTCAACCCGTTCGGACCGCTGCCAGGTCAACGCGTCAACAGCGACCGGGCCAAGTCGACCACCGACAGCGCCGACCTGCAGTTCGTCGCCAACCGCGCCCTGGCCAAGCTGCCGGCTGGCGACCTGTCCTCGACCCTGAAGCTGGGTGTCAGCGGCTCGCGCCTGGTGGCGCACTCGATCCGCGCGGGCGTCGAAAGCGACAGCACCCAGTCGCGCGGCGACGCCAGCGCCCAGGTCAGCTTCGACCTGCCCCTGGCCAGCCGTCGCAAGGGCGTGCTGGCGATCGGCGACCTGTCGACCAACCTGAACCTGGCCGTGCGCCAAGTGGCCGACTACGGCAGCCTGACCACCATCGGCGGCGGCGTGAATTGGTCGCCGGTCAAGCCGGTCAGCTTCATCGTCTCGGCGAACCGCCAGGAGAACGCCCCCAGCATCAGCCAGCTGGGCAATCCGCTGATCACCACGCCCAACAGCCAGGTCTTCGACTATGTGCGAGGCCAAAGCGTTGACGTCACCCGGATCAGCGGCGGCAATCCCAACCTGAAGGGCGAGACCCGCAACGTCCTGCGCTTCGGCGCGAGCTACAAGCCCGAGAAGATCCAGGGCCTGTCGCTGACGGCCAACTACACCCGCTCGCGCATCGACAACCCGGTCGCCGGCTTCCCGGCCGCCACGGCGGCGGTCGAGGCCGCCTTCCCCGATCGCTTCACCCGGGACGCCGATGGCGCCCTGACCCGGATCGACACCCGGCCGGTCAACTTCCAGAAGCGCGAGAGCGAGCAGATCCGCTGGGGCTTCAACTTCTCGCGCCAGATCGGCAAGGCTCCGCCGCCGCCTCCGGGCGGCTGGCGCGGTCGGCAGGGCGCCGGCGGTGCGCAACCGCCTGGCGCCGAGCTGCTGCAACGGCAGAACCGTCCGAGCGGCGGCGACAACAATGACGCCCCGCGCGCGCCTCAGCCCGAGACGCCCAGCGACCCCAACGCCCAACAACAGCAGGCCAATCAGATCCAACCGACCGGCGAAGAGCCCCCACGCCCGAACTTCGGCGGCGAAGGCGGCGGCCAGGGCGGTCAACGCTTCGCCGGCGGTGGTGGCGGCGGCGGTCGTGGTTTTGGCGGCGGCGGCCGGGGCGGCGGTGGCGGCAATCCGCGCGCCACGCGCCTGCAGCTGGCCCTCTTCCACACCGTCCACCTGAAGGAGACGGTGACCATCGCCGACGGCGTGCCCGCCCTGAACCTGCTGAACGGCGACGTCATCGGCTCCAGCGGCGGCCAGGCCCGCAACGAGATCGAGGCCCAGGCAGGCATCACCCGCTATGGCCTGGGCGCGCGGATGACCGCCAACTGGAAGAGCGGCACCCACGTCAACGCCAGCGCCGGCGGCGCCAGCACGGACCTGGACTTCTCCAGCCTGGCCACGATCAACCTGCGCCTGTTCGCCGACCTGGGCGTGCGCCGCGAGCTGGTCCAGAAGCACCCGCTGCTGCGCGGCACGCGCCTGACCCTGTCGGTCAACAACCTGTTCGACCAGCAGCAGACGGTGCGTGACGCGACGGGGGTGACGCCTCTGACGTATCAGCAGGACTACCTGGATCAGCGCGGGCGGGTGATCCAGTTCAACGTGCGGAAGCTGCTGTTCTAAGGCTCAGTGCGTCCTTCGAGGCTCGCCTAGGGGCGAGCACCTCAGGATGAGGAAATCAGTACAAAGGTCCTCATCCTGAGGCGCCCGCTCAGCGGGCCTCGAAGGACGCACAGCCCCTGCCTCCTCCTTAAGCACCTGCGCAAAAACCCGTAAGCTTCAGTTTATCGCGGGATCGAACCGGGCCGTTCGACGTTCTTGGCGCATGTTGCTTATTGATGAGGGGGTTCACGCCATGACCGCGGCTCACACGGTCTCGCGCCTGGAATCTGTTGATTTCCCGCCCCCGCCTGTCGACCTGCCGCGCCGTACGGCGCTGTTTCTCGACCTCGACGGCACCCTGGCGCCGATCATGCCTCGCCCCGACGACGTCGGCCCCGACGCGCGCCGCGCGCAGGTGCTGGCGCGGCTGCGCGTAACCTTCGAGGACCGCGTCGCCGTGGTCAGCGGTCGCGACCTGCCGAACCTGGACTACATCCTGGGCGGCGAGATGCCGGCGATCGGCGCGGTCCACGGCCTGGTGCGGCGCACCGCCGACGGAGCGGTCATCGCGCGCGAGCCGCACCCCGGCCTGGCCGACGCCCGCCGCATCCTGGTCGAGCTGGCCCACTGCGAACGCGGCCTGCTGTTCGAGGACAAGAGCCTGTCGGTCGCCCTGCACTATCGCAACGCCCCGGCCTGCGCCGAGGCGGTGATCGAGGCCGGCGAGCGCCTGTCGCAAGCCACGGGCCTAGTCTTGCAGCTGGGCGACATGGTCGTCGAGCTGCGCACCCCCGGCGCCGACAAGGGCGCGGCGGTCACCGCCTTCCTGCGCGAGGCCCCGTTCCTAGGCGCGACGCCGGTGTTCATCGGCGACGACCTGACCGACGAGGACGGCTTCGCCGCCGCCAATCGTCTCGGAGGCTTCGGCGTGCTGGTCGGCCAGCGCCGCCCCACCGAAGCGCGCTATTGCCTGGAGGACACCAACGCGGTCTTCCGCTGGCTGGAGAGCCTCACGGCTCCCCAACGTGCTTTTGGGGTGCACGCATGAGCCGGCTCATCGTGGTGTCGAACCGCGTCAATCCGCCGAACCCGGCGGAGGGCGGCGAAGGTTCGGTGGGCGGTCTGGCGATGGCGCTGGCCGCGGCCCTTCGCGAATATTCCGGCATCTGGTTCGGCTGGAGCGGCAAGACCATCCCGGAATTCACCGGCCAGCTGAACATGCAGCGGATCGACGGCGTCACCGTGGCCACGGTCGACCTCGAGGAGACCGACTACCAGGAATATTACAACGGCTACGCCAACAAGACGCTGTGGCCGCTGTTCCACTACCGCGTCGACCTGACCGCCTATGACCGCTCGTTCGGCGAGGGCTACGACCGGGTCAACAAGCGGTTCGCCGAGACCCTGCTGCCCCTCATTGAGCCGGACGACATCGTCTGGGTGCACGACTACCACCTGATCCCGCTGGCGCGAGAGCTGCGGCGGATGGGCGTGACCAACCGGATCGGCTTCTTCTTGCACATCCCATGGCCGGCCCACCAGCTGGTGGTCACCCTGCCCCGCCACCGGCAGCTGGTCGAAGCCCTGTTCGACTACGACCTCTTGGGCTTCCAGACCGAGGAATCGCTGCACGCCTTCGAAGGCTACGTGTTCTCGGAAGTGCACGGCTCCAAGAACGAGCGCGGCGAGCTGCAGGCCTTCGGGCGCAAGCTGGACGCCTCGGCCTTCCCGATCGGCGTCGACGCCCAGGACTTCGCCCAGATCGTCAAGGGCGAGACGGCGCGCAAGACCTACGACCGGATGATGGCCCACAGCGTCTTCCGCAAGATGGTCGTGGGCGTCGATCGCCTGGACTATTCCAAAGGCCTGGAAGAGCGCCTGATCGGCTTCGAGCGGTTCCTGCACGATCACCCGGACAAGGTCCGCGAGACCATGCTGCTGCAGATCGCCCCGATCTCACGCGACGAGGTCGAGGCCTATCAGGACCTGCGCGGGCGGCTGGACGGCCTGATCGGCCGGATCAACGGCGCCTATGCCGAGATGGACTCCACGCCCATCCGCTACGTGAACCGCTCGTATCGCCGCGACGAGCTGGCCGGGATCTACCGCGCCGCCAAGGCCGCCCTGGTGACGCCGCTGCGCGATGGCATGAACCTGGTGGCCAAGGAATATGTCGCGGCCCAGGACCCCGAGGATCCTGGCGTGCTGATCCTGTCGCGCTTCGCCGGCGCGGCGCGGCAGATGAAGGACGCCCTGATCATCAATCCCAACAGCCCGGAGGAGATCTCCGACGCCCTGGAACGCGCCCTGTCGATGGGCGTCGACGAGCGCAAGCGCCGCTGGGAGGCCCTGTTCGAGAACGTCACCCGCGAAGACGTCACCGCCTGGCGCGACAACTTCGTCAGCGCGCTGCGGGCGCGGCCGGATCCCGACAACGATGATCGCGAAGAGCCGCCGACGCCGGTGCAGAGCCTGGACGTGGCGGCCAAGAAGCTGCGGGCGCAGCCTGAGGCGAAGGCGATGCGGGCTTAAGAATGATCCCTTCTCCCCTTGCGGGAGAAGGTGTCAGCGCAGCTGACGGATGAGGGGTCGAAAGGCCTGTCCGGATGACGGAGCGCAACCCCTCACCCGACCTGCTTCGCAGGCCACCCTCTCCCGCAAGGGGAGAGGGAAATCCTACTTCTCGCCCATCTCGTCGATCAGCTTCTTCAGCTTCTCCACCTCATCCGCGCGCAGCGGGCGGTGTTGGGCGAAGTGGCTGATCAGCGGGGCCAGCTGGCCGTCGAACAGGCGGTCCAGCAGGCCTTGGCTCTCGGCCTGGACATAGGCGCTGCGGTCGACCAGCGGGCGATAGCCGTGCTTGCCTTCGGCGCGCTCGGACTTGATCGCCTTCTTCTTCAGGAGGCGGTTGATCAGCGTCTTGACGGTGGCCTCGCCCCATTGCTGGGACTCGCCGACCTCGGCGACCAGCTCGTCGGCCGACAGCGGCTGACGGCGCCAGAGCGCTTCCATGACGTGAGCTTCGGCGGCGGTGATGTGCATGACGTACACCCGTAATTCAACGGGTGACGCTATACCCGCTATTACGTGTGTCAAGCCGCTAGGCCGCTCTCGCTGCAGCTATCAGCCCCGTGGGCGCATAATCCTCCAGGACCGGGGCCAGACTCAGTTCCACCGATCGCTCGCCGCCGTTCTTGACCAGCAGAGTCGCCACCGTCACCGCCGGCACATTCGTCCGCAAGACCGACTCGATCTGCGCCGACAGGGCGTGGCGCTCGGCCGGGCGCACCACGTCGGTCAGGCGGTAGTCGATCAACTCCTCGACCTTGAAGCCGGTCATGGCCGCGAACCGCTCGTCCAGCTCGGCGAAGGCGCCGCGCACGTTCAGCCGGGCCGCGCCCACGTCGTGCAGGTTCGAGGTCGCGGTGCGGAACGCCTCGGCCGCCTCGTACCGGCGGCGCAGGTCGCGCTCCTCGCTGCGGTTGAGCAGCACCAGGGCCGCGCCGCCCGGATACGGAAAGGCCCGCATGCTGCAGCGGCGCGCGCCGTCGGGCGAGGCGTTGGCCTCGAACTCCAGGACCTCGCCGGCCTTCAGGGCGCGCAGCAGCTGCTCGCCGATCAGGGCCTGGCACGGCGCGGGGAAGAGATCGGCGCAGGCCAATCCCTCCAGCTGGCTGGCGCTGAGGCCCGCCAGCGCCTCGAACGGGTGGTTCACGGCCGCGACCTTCAGATGCTCGTCGAAGGCGATGAAGGCCTCGCTCATCGCGCCCAGGACAGCCGAGAGCGCCGTCTGCGACCGCGCCTGGGCCTCGCGCCCGCCGGTGTCTTCCGACAGGCCGAAGAACAGCCCCGCCGACACCACCGCCACGCGCGGGCGGCCGTGATGGGTGACGATGACCGGCGCCTCCAGGGCCCGATCCTGCCAATGACCGAAGTTGCGGCTGATCTCGCCGGCGGTGACCGACAACGGCTCGGAGTTCAGGGTCTTCATCGCAGCCTCCTGGCTGTCCGTAAAATCCGTAAAACGCCGACACGCTCGCCTTAAGGACGTTCACTCCGAACCATCACGCGAGCACGTTATTGTTGCATAACGCGCGCCACAACATCCGGGACGCGTGCAACCCGTGCGGCAGGGTGTCGCACTAATCACGAAGAATCCGCGCGATCGGGCCGTTACCAATCTCAAGGCGTGCATACGCACACTTCTCTTCCTGAGGAGGAGACGTCACATGAGAGGACGTACGCAAAACAAGACGGTTCGCGGCCCCGAGAGCGGCGCGGTCGCCGTCGAATTCGCCATTGTCGGCCCGATGTTCCTGGTCCTGCTGATCGGGATCCTGGTCTGGGGCCAGTATTTCTGGGTCTCGCACACGGTGCAGCAGCTGGCCAACGACTCGGCCCGCGCGGCCCTGGCGGGCCTCAACACGGCTGAGCGCGAGTCGCTGGCCCGCGCCACGCTGACCGCCGAGGTCGCCGACTATCCCAGCCTGCGCCCCGAGGCCGCCGCCGTGGTCGTCGAGAACCAGCCCGACCGGCTGACGGTGTCGATCCGCTACGACACCGGCCAAGACGCCTTCCGGGCCTTCGACGGCCTGGTCCCCTCGCCGCCCAAGACCGTGCTGCGCCAGGCCTCGGTCCGTCTGGGAGGGTACTGAGATGGCCCGCCCCAACCCTGCTTCGAACCCCAACTTCGCCCGTAACGAGGACGGCGGCCTCGCGCTGATCAGCGCGGTCGCCATGTCCGCCCTGCTGGGCACCACCGCCCTGGTCGTCGACATGGGCTCGATCTTCCTGCAGAGCCGCAAGCTGCAAGGCACGGCGGACCTGGCCGCCCTGGCCGCCGCCCGCGACCTGGACCACGCCGAGGCCGCCGCCCTGGCCACGGCCCGCGCCAACGGCTGGGACGGTCCGCTGACGGTCATCGTCGAGAAGGGCCGCTACGCCAGCAGCCAAGCCGTCGCCGCCCAGGAGCGCTTCCAGCCCGGCGGCGCCGATCCCGACGCGGTGCGCGTGCGGATCGAAAGCCAGACGCCGCTCTATTTCGGCAAAGCCTTCACCGGCAAGGACAGCCAGCCGATCGCCCGCCAGGCCACCGCCGCCCGCGCCGACCTGGCCAGCTTCTCGATCGGCACGCGCCTGGCGGCCCTGGACGGCGGCCTGGCCAACGCCCTGCTGACCGGCCTGACGGGGTCGAACGTCAGCCTGTCGGTGATGGACTACGACGCCCTGGCCGACGCCGATGTCGACCTGTTCGACTACATGGACGCGCTGAAGACCGAGCTGAACCTGACCGCCGCCACCTATGACGAGGTGCTGGCCGCCAAGCTGACCACCGGCAAGGCCCTGAAAGCCCTGTCCAAGGTCCTGGCTGGCCAAGGCCAGACCCGGGCCTCGCAAGCCGCCCGCGCCCTGGCCAACGCCGCCGGCGACCGCACGCCGGCCGACATGACCCGCCTGCTCGATCCCGGCCCCTATGGCGCGCAAGGTCGGGTGCTGGGCGGCAGCGGGGCGAAGGTGCAGCTGGACGCCCTGAACCTGTCCAAGGCTGTGCTGGAACTGTCGAACGGCGCGCGCCAGGTGCAGCTGGACCTGGGCGCGGCCGTCCCCGGCGTCGCCAATCTCACCGCTTGGCTGGCGATCGGCGAGCCGCCGAACAACGCGCCCTGGATGACCATCACCGCCAGCCGCGACGTTATCGTCCGCACCGCCCAGACCCGTCTCTATCTGGAAGCCAAGGTCGGCGGCTCGGGCCTGCTGTCCGTGGCCCAGGTCAAACTGCCGATCCTGGTCGAGGCCGCCTCGGGCGCGGCCAAGCTGAAGTCGATGTCCTGCGCCTCGGACGAGGCCGCGCTGGAGGTCGCCCCCGGCCTGGGCTCGCTGATGATCGGCGAGATCGACACCGCCAAGCTGGACGACTTCAAGACCCCCTTGGCCCCCGCCCCGGCGACCATCGCCAAGGCCCCGCTGTTCTCTGTGACCGGCAAGGCGTCCGCATCCCTGGGCGGTCAAGTTTGGCAGACCATACGTTTCCGCCAGGACGAAGTGCGCGGCCGCGTGGTCAAGACCGTCTCGACCACTGACCTGGCCCGCGCCACGGTCTCGAGCCTGCTGGGCAACCTGACCCTGGACGCCGACGTCCCGGCGCTGGGCCTGAATCTGGGCCTGGGCGAGAGCGCCCTGACGGGCGCCGTCTCCACCCTGCTCACCCCGCTGGCCCGCCCCCTGGACGAGATCCTCAACACCCTGACCGGCCTGGTCGGCGTGCGCCTGGGCCAGGCCGATGTCCGCATGAACGGCCTGCGCTGCCGCGACGCCGCCCTGGTCGCCTAACCCCAACTCTAGAAAGGAGTCCTTCCCATGCCCCTCGCCTATCACCAACTGCGCCTCGCCCAGACCCCGCCGTCCGAGTTCAGCCTGCTGGGCTCGAGCTTCGAGCCGCCGAACATCCGCGCCCGGCTCCACGCCATCTGCGCGCTCTACGCCTACACCCCCGTGCAGGAGCGACGGCAGGAATTGCTGGATGGGCTGGAGGCCCTGACCCTGGAGGTCGCGCACCTGATGGCGCTGGACCTGCTGGAGAACGGCTGGCGGCCTGACGCGGCCAGCCCATCGCCCCTTAGGCCATCGCCCCCTAGCCCATCGCTCTCGACATCGCGGCCAACAGCGTTTCCGGCTCGATCGGTTTCGGAACCGACCCGCTGAACAGCGCTCCGTCGATCACCGGGTCGCGATCGGCCGAGAAGGCCAGGATCGGGACGGCGCGCTCGCCGGCCGCAGCGCGGATCTGGCGAGCGGCGCTGATCCCGTCCAGGCCCGGCATGCGCAGGTCCATCAGGATCAGGTCGAAGCCGCCGCCGTCGGCCAGGTCCACGGCCTCGCCGCCGTCACAAGCCTCGGCCACCTCGGCCCCGAAAGCCTGAAGGATGGTCCGCAGCAGCAGCCGGTTGGCCGGATTGTCGTCGGCCACCAGCACCTTGCGGCCCTCGACGCAGACGGCGAAGTCCTCCTCCGCCTCGTCCGCGCCGACGGCCACGGCCGGCAGCGAGAACCAGAAGCGTGAGCCCTGCCCCGGCCGGCTCTCGACGCCGATCGTCCCGCCCATGGCGTCGATCAAGCCCTTGCAGATGGCCAGGCCCAGGCCCGCGCCGCCGCTCTGGCCGCCGCCCTCGACCTGCGAGAAACGGACGAACAGGCGCTCGACGCCCTCGGCCGAGATGCCCGGTCCGGAGTCGCTGACGCTCCAGATCAGCGACTGCCGATCCGCCGAGGGCGCCAGGGTCACGACCACCGCGCCGGTATCAGTGAACTTCACGGCGTTGCCGGTCAGGTTCAGCAGCACCTGGCGCACGCGGTCGGGGTCCAGCATCACCCGCTGGGGCGTGGTCGGATCGATGACCAACTCCAGGTCCAGCCGCTTGGCCCCGGCCTGGGGCGCCAGCAGCTCAAGGGTGTCGCGAACACAGGCCTCCACCTTCACCGGACGCGGCCGGATCTCGACCTGGCCGTCCTCCAGCTTGGAGAAGTCCAGCAGGTCGTTGATCGTGTGCAGCAGGGCCTCGCCAGCGTTGAGGATGCGGCGGACCATCGCCCGGCTCTCCTCGCCGACGTCGGCGCGGCGCTCGACCAGGCGCGAAAAGCCCAGCACCGCCGTCAGCGGCGTGCGCAGTTCGTGGGTCATGTTGGCCAGGAAGGCGGCCTTGGTGCGGGCCGCGGCCTCGGCCTCGCGGCGCGCCTCGGCCAGCTGCTGTTCGCGCTCGTACTGTTCGGTGACGTCGCGCAGCACGCCCATCACCGCCGTGCGCTCGCCGCGCGCGTCCAGCTCGATGGTGGTCATGGCCTGCATCCGGCGCTGCTGGCCGTTGTCGGCGCGGGTCAGTCGGAAGTCGATGAACGGCCGGTCCGCGCCCAGGGGGCTTGGCTCGCGCACCAGGGCCCGCACCCGATCGATATCGTCGGGATGGACCATGCCCATGATCTGCTCGCTGCCGACCACCATGCCGCGCGGCAGGCCATGCAGGTCGTACATCTGATCGGACCAGTCGCTGCGCCCGGTCGCATAGTCGAAGCGCCAGCGGCCAAGGCCGCCCATCGCCTCGGCCATATGGGCGCGGCGGGCCTCGGCCTCGGCCTCGTCACGGGCCATGGCCAGCTCCAGCATCAGGCCTTCGCGGTCGCCATATTCCAGCTGCTTGGCCAGGGCCGCACCCAGGGTCTCGGCGACCAGGGTCACGGCCTCGATGTCGTCGCGGCCGAAGGCCCCGGGCGCGGCGTCGAACGCCTTGAGCACGCCCACGGCCCGGCCGTTCTGGAGCAGTGGCGCGCAGACCATCGAGCGGATGCCGATCTTCTCGCAATTGGCCCGGTCGACGCGCGGATCCTCGTGGGCGTCGTCACAGTGCATCAGCCGCCCTTCGATGGCGGCGCGGCCCGACAGCGAGGCGTCCTTGGACAGCCTCAGGCCGTGATAGCCGGCATGGTCGGCGTCGATCGCGACATAGACCATCTCGTCGCCGTCCACGAGTTCGACCACCACCCCGCCCGATCCGAAGACCGAGCGCAGCAAATTGACCGACATTTGCATGAATTCATCGAGATCGAAGTCGGCCGCTACAAGCTTCGATTGCACGCGGCAAATTTCAAGCAGATGGCGATTGCGCTTCTCGAGGTATTCGAGCAGCTCTTCCCCGCGATACACCACTGAGTTGCACCCCATACAACACGACTTGCGGCAATGTTCAGGATACAGAAGACATAAAATCTACTGTCTGCTCTATCCACAAATCTGGCGACCTTTTGCGCCCGACAATTGAAACTGTCGAGACAGCTCCACCGCGAAGCGACCTCATGTCGGGTATGCGACTTCGAGCGCCCCTCGCCGCCGCGATATAAGCCATCCCGCATGCCCTCCCCAATGCGCACATTGTCAATGACACCGGTTTCCACTAGAGACGTCACAACACCCGCCAAGCGGGACCTGTGCCGATTTTCGAGGGAGGATCTACGGCGTGACCGTTTCTGAGGCCGACAGCGTGGTTTTCACCCCCGCGGCCATCGCCCCCCAATTCGTCAAGGCGCGCCAGGATGGCGTTTCGGTCCCCGGCTATCCGGGCGGCGTGATTCCCTCGAGCATGGCCGAAGGCTACTCGGTGCAGGACATCGCCATCGACCTGTGGCCCGACGAGCTGGTCGGCTGGAAGGTGGGCCTGGTGCCCCCGCAGCACCGTGAACGCCTGGGCGCCGAGCGCCTGGCCGGCTGCATTTTCAAGAGCAAGGTCCAGGACGCCAAGGTCGGCGCGCCGAACGAGTTCCGCGCCATCGAGGGCGGCTTCTGCGCCGTCGAGGCCGAGTTCATCATCCGCCTGGGCAAGGACGCCCCGGCCGACAAGACCGAATGGACCGCCGAAGAAGCCGCCGACTATGTCGGTGAGCTGCTGGTCGGCGTCGAGATCGCCGGCAGCCCGCTGGCCACCATCAACGCCCTGGGCCCGACGGTCGTCTGCTCGGACTTTGGCAACAACGATGGTCAGATCATTGGTCAGGCCATTTCCAACTGGCGCGACATCGCCTGGGAGGATATGCCGGTCGAGACCATCATCAACGGCAAGTCGGTCGGTAAGGCGACCGCTGCGACGATCCCGGGCTCTCCGCTGGCCGCCCTGGCCTTCCTGCTCGGCGCCGTCGCGGCTCGCGGCAAGCCTTTGAAGAAGGGTCAGATCGTCACCACCGGCGCGACCACCGGCATCCACGACGTGGCGGCCGGAGACGTGGCTCACATCGATTTCGGCCCGTTCGGAACCGTGGACTGCGTGGCTGTTCCGGCGAAATAAAAGAAAAAGACCCGACAACAAGGGGGAAGGAAGGCGTCCATGGACTTTTCAAAAGCGCCCGCGCCGTCCGAGAAAATCGGACGGTACCGTTGGGTGGTCGTCTCGCTGCTGTTCGCGGCGATGGTCATCAATTACGTCGATCGCCAGACGATCGGTCTCCTGAAGGCCGACCTGTCGCACGAGTTCGGCTGGAACGAAAAACACTACGCCGACCTGGTCTTCTACTTCCAGCTGGCCTACGCGATCGCGTACCTGGCCTGGGGCAAGATCATGGACAAGATCGGGGCCCGCTGGGGCTTCGGCGTGGCCTTCGCCATCTGGCAAATCGCCCACATCGCCCACGCGGCGGCAGCCGGCTTCGGCGGCTTCGTGGCGGCCCGCATGGGTCTGGGCATCGGTGAAGCCGGTGGCTTCCCGGGCGGCATCAAGGCCGTGGCCGAGTGGTTCCCCAAGAAGGAACGCGCTTTCGCCACCGGGCTGTTCAACGCCGGCACCAACATCGGCGCCATCGTCACGCCGCTGGTCGTTCCGGGCATCGTGCTGGCCTTCGGCTGGCAGATGGCCTTCATCGTCACCGGCGTCGCCGGCCTGGTCTGGCTGCCGATCTGGCTGATCGTCTATCGCCGTCCGCGCGAAGCCAAGAAGCTGTCGCCGGCCGAACTGGCCTATATCGAGCAGGATCCGGCCGACCCCGTCGAGAAGATCGGCTGGGCCAAGCTGCTGACCAAGCGCGAGACCTGGGCCTTCGCCCTGGGCAAGTTCCTGATCGACCCGATCTGGTGGATGTTCCTGTTCTGGCTGCCGGACTTCCTGGGCAAGCGCTATGGCCTTGACCTGAAGACCTTCGGCCCGCCGCTGATCGCCATCTACCTGCTGTCGGACGTCGGTTCGGTCGCCGGTGGCTGGATGTCCTCCACGCTGATGAAGAACGGCGCCACCATCAACAAGGCCCGTAAGCTGACCATGCTGGTCTGCGCCCTGCTGGCCATCCCGGTGATGTTCGCCGCCAAGGCCGACAGCGTCTGGCTGGCCGTGCTGATCATCGGCGTCGCCACCGCGGCTCACCAAGGCTTCTCGGCCAACCTCTACACCCTGCCGTCGGACGTGTTCCCGCGCGCCGCGGTTGGTTCGGTCGTCGGCATCGGCGGCATGCTGGGCGCCTTCGGGGGCATGGCCTTCTCGAAGTACATCGGCAACGTGCTGGAGCAGATCGGCACCTACACCCCGATCTTCATCGTCGCGGGTTCGGTCTATCTGGTCGCGCTGCTGGTGATCCACCTGCTGACGCCCAAGATGGAGCCGGTGGTTATCTAACCAGCGCGCTTCACGTGAATGCGATCAGGGCCGGGGAGCAATCCTCGGCCCTTTTCATTAGAAGGCGACCCTATGAGCGCTCCTGACCTGAACGTCGTGCTTGTCGGTTACGGTTACGTCGGCAAGACCTTCCACGCCCCGCTGATCAACGCGACTCCGGGCTTTGCGCTGCGGACCGTGGTGTCCAGCGACCCGGCCAAGGTGGCGGCCGACCTGCCAAACGTCCAAGTCGTCGCTGATCTCGATCAAGCCCTGGCCGATCCGGCCATCGACCTCGTCGTCATCGCCACGCCCAACGTCCTGCACGCGCCCCAGGCCCTGGCCGCCCTCGCCGCCGGCAAGCACGTGGTGGTCGACAAGCCCTTCGCCGTCACCGCCGCCGAGGCGAAGACCATGGCCGACGCCGCCCAGGCCGCCGGCAAGCTCTTGGCCGTGTTCCACAACCGCCGCTGGGACAGCGACTTCCTGACCGTCCAGCGCCTGCTGGCCGAGGGTGTGCTGGGCGAGATCGTGCTGTGCGAGAACCGCTACGACCGCTTCCGCCCCGAGGTGCGCGACCGCTGGCGCGAGCGGGCGGGTCCGGGCTCGGGCGCCTGGATCGACCTGGGGCCGCACCTGCTGGACCAGGCGCTGGTGCTGTTCGGCGAGCCCCTGGCCATCTCGGCCGATATCGGCGCCCAGCGTGAAGGCGCGACCGCCGACGACTATTTCCACGTCACGCTGCGCTATCCCGTCCTGCGGGTGATCCTGCACGGCAACCTGCTGACCGCCGCCTCGGGTCCGCGCTTCGCCGTGCACGGGACCAAGGCCAGCTTCGTCAAGCACGGCCTGGACCCGCAGGAAGCCCAGCTGAAGGCCGGCATGACCCCCGGCGCCTCCGGCTGGGGCCGCGACAGCCGCCACGGGGTGCTGACCACGGTGGTGGACGAGGTCCCGGTCCAGACGGACGTGCGGCCCGAGGTCACCGGCTACCGCCAGTTCTACGCCGGGGTGCGCGAGGCCATTCTTCACGGCGCCTCCTCTCCCGTGCCGGTCGAGGAGGCGCTGCGGACCATGCGGCTGCTGGAGCTGGCCCAGCGCGCTAGCAACGAGCGGCGGGAGCTGCCGGTCGGCTAGCTCGGGATCCGGGCGATGACCTTGATCTCGAAGTCGAAGCCGGCCAGCCAATTGACCCCGATCGCGGTCCAGTTCGGATAGGGCGGCGCGCCGATCACCTCGTCACGGACGGCCAGCACCGTCTCCAGCTGCGCTTCCGGGTCGGTGTGGAAACTGGTGACGTCGACCACGTCGTCCAGGCTGGCGCCGGCGGCGGCCAGCACGGCCTGCAGGTTGGCGAAGGCCAGGCGCACCTGGTCCTCGAACACCGGCTCGGGCGTGCCGTCCTCGCGGCTGCCGACCTGGCCGGACACGAACAGCAGATCGCCGGAGCGGATGGCGGGCGAGTACCGGTGCTTCTCGTAGAGCGCATGGCGGCCGGCGGGGAAGATGGCGTCGCGTTTGGACATGACAGGTTCCTTTCTCTGTCACAGCGAGATAGGCGGCGCGCCAATGACCCACTAGGCGTTGAAATCGGCATGAGCTGATGCAAAATCGCCAGCAATGGCCCGTCCGTCCCTCAACGACCTCGCCGCCTTCGTCTCAGTGGCCACCCATCGCAGCTTCCGCCGCGCGGCTGACGAACTGGGCGCGGCGCCCTCGACCCTAAGCCACGCGATGCGGGCGCTAGAGGAGCGGATGGGCGTGCGCCTCTTGAACCGCACCACCCGCAGCGTCTCGCCCACCGAAGCCGGCTTCCAGCTGCTGGAGAGCCTGCAACCGGCCCTGGCCGCGCTAGACGGCGCCCTGGACAGCGTCGCGCCGTTCCGGGGCCAAGTCGCCGGCGTCGTGCGCATCAACGCCCCGCGCGTGGGCGCCGCCATCCTGGTCCGCGACGTCCTGCCGGTGATGGCCCAGCGCCATCCGGACGTGACTGTGGACCTCGTCGTCCAGGGCCAGCTGATCGATATCGTCCAGGCCGGCTTCGACGCTGGGGTGCGGCTGGCCGGCTCGGTCCCGCGCGACATGATCGCCGTGCCGATCGGCGCGCCGCTGCGCTTCGTCTGCATCGCCTCGCCGGCCTATCTGGAGCGCGCCGGAACCCCGACCACGCCCGACGACCTCACGCGCCACCAGTGCATCGGCCACCGCCTGCCCAGCGGCCGCCTGTATCGCTGGGAGTTCGAGCGCGCCGGACAGGCGATGACCCTCGACGTCACCGGCCCCGTGTCGCTGGACGACGAAGAACTGATGGTCGACGCCGCGGTGCGCGGCCTGGGCGTGGCCTATGTGATCGAGACCGCCGCTGCAGCCGCCCTGGCCGCCGGCCAGTTGCGCGAAGTGCTGTCGCCCTGGATGCAGTTCGCCGAGGCCGCGACAGTCTACTATCCCGGCCACCGCGCCGTGCCGCCTGCCCTGCGCGCCTTCCTGGACGTCGTGCGGCAGACCCGCTAGCCGCCGTCACGGAAATCATCCTAAGGTCGCGCCCATGCGCGCTTCCCTGCTCACCGCCTCCGCCGCCCTCGCCGCCGCCCTGGCCGCCTGTGGTCCCGCTCCCGCTCAGCCCGGCCAGGCCGGCGCACCCGTCGAGAGCCGCGTCGCCAACGCGCCTGAGCAGAAGCCCGCCTTCGCCGGCCAGACCCGCGCGCCGGGCCTGAACTCCAACACCCACGGCCAGTACACGACCCTGGCCAGCGGCCTGGACCACCCGTGGGCCCTGGCCTTCCTGCCGACCGGCGAGATCCTGGTCACCGAGCGCGCCGGCCGGCTGCGCGTGCTCTCCAAGGACGGCAAGCTGTCGCCCGCCGTCACCGGCCTGCCGCCAGTCTTCGCCGAGGGCCAAGGCGGCCTGCTGGGCCTGGCGATCGACCCGAACTACGCCAGCAACGGCCTGGTCTACTGGACCTTCTCGGAAGCGGACGGCAGCGTGAACGGCACCAGCGCCGCGCGCGGCAAGCTGGTGCTGGGCGCCCAGCCCAAGCTGGAGAACGTCCAGGTCATCTGGCGCCAGGCGCCGAAGATGGACAGCGCCCTACACTTCGGCGGCCGCCTGGTGTTCGCTCGCGACGGCAAGCTCTTCATCACCACCGGCGAACGCTCGATCCAGGAAGGCCGCGTCCAGGCCCAGAAGCTGGACGCCACCCTGGGCAAGGTCGTGCGCATCAACGCCGATGGCTCGATCCCCTCTGACAACCCCTTCGTCGGCCAGGCCGGCGCCAAGCCCGAGATCTGGTCGTACGGCCACCGCAACCTGCAGGCCGCCGCCCTGGACCCCAGCGGCAAGCTGTGGACCGTCGAGCACGGCGCCAAGGGCGGCGACGAGCTGAACCATCCCGAGGCCGGCAAGAACTACGGCTGGGCCACCATCACCTATGGCGAGGAATATTCGGGCAAGCCGATCGGCGACGGCATCACCCAGAAGGACGGCCTGGAACAGCCGGTCTATTACTGGGATCCGGTGATCGCCCCCTCGGGCATGACCTTCTATGAAGCCAGCCTGTTCCCGGCCCTGAAGGGCAGCGTGCTGATCGGCTCGCTGAAGGAGCAGCATGTCGACCGCCTGGTCTTGAAGGACGGCAAGGTGGTCGGCGAGGAGCGCCTGTTCACCGACATCGGCGGCCGCGTCCGCGACGTCGTCACCGGTCCGGACGGCGCGATCTATGTCGTCACCGACGAGGACGACGGCAAGCTGATCAAGATCACCCCGAAAGGCTGATGCAGAAACACACGGCTCGGCAGTCGCCGCATCCCTGGATCGATACGGTCTGGCAGACGGCCTGTCTCAGCGATGGGGTCTATTCCGCGACGCCCGACGGCTCGTGGGACCTGATCCGCAGCATCGCACCGGACGGCCAGTCGTTCGTGTTCCTGAGCGGCCAGGCCACCGAGCCGGTCGAGGTGCCGTACAAGGCGGGGGAGAGCTCGGTGGTGCTCTCCTTCGCCGCCCACGTCTATCTGGCGCGGGATCCTGAGACGCGGGTCGGTTCGTCGATCCGCATCCTGCCGGTGCGCCGCGAAGTCTTCGAGCTGGACGGCGTGGAATTCCCGTTGCCCACCTTCGAGAACGTCGAACCCCTGGTCGACGCCATGATCGCCGCGGGCCTGCTGCGCTCCAACGACCTGGTCGCCCGCGCCTTCAGCGAAAACCCCAAGGCCGCCTCGCCGCGCTCGGTGCAGCAGCACTTCAAGCAGACCACCGGCATCACCCAGAAGAGCTTCCAGCAGATCCGCCGGGCCCAGGAGGCCGTCAGGCGGCTGAAGGCCGGCGAAGCGCCGGCCGGTGTCGCCGTGGACCTGGGCTTCACCGACCAGCCGCACATGATCAAATCGATCAAGAAGATCATGGGCGCCCTGCCCTCGAACCTCGAGGCGGTTCACAAGATCTGAGCGAAGGCCTTCAGGTCGGCGACGTAGACCTTCGGCTCCTCCCAGGCCGCGAAGTGACCCGCCGTCGCCATGTCGGTGAACCGCACGACATTGCCGCCCGTCTGGCGATCGGCCCATGCGCGCGGCAGGCGCACGCCGCCGGGGATCGGGGCCTCGGTCGCCACGGCCACCGGGACCTTGGTCCCCGCGCCCTTGATGGTCGGGGCGTTCATGGCGTTCTGGCTGTAGATCCGGAAGGACGACGCCGCCGTCTGCGTCAGCCAGTAGATCATGATGTTGGTCAGGATCTCGTCGCGGCCGAAGCGCTTATCCACGCCGTCGCCCAGGCCCATGCCGCCCATGAAACTCATGATCCAGGCCGCCAGCCCAACCGGCGAGTCGTTGACCGCGAAGGCCAGGCTCTGGGGCTTGGTGGCCTGCACCAGGTTGAAGGCGCCGTGGGCGAAGAACCACTGTTGGATGGCGCCGGCATAGGCCTGCTCGGGGCCGCTCAGGACCGAGAAGTCGGTGGTGTGGTCGGGATAGCCGACATCGGTGACGTGGATGCCGATGATCCTGTCCGCATGGCGCTGGGTCAGCGACATGGCGGTCACCGAGCCCAGGTCGCCGCCAGCGACCATGAAGCGCTCATGTCCCAGCACCTTGCCCATCAGCTCGACGAACAGGTCGGCGGTCTTGTCGGCCGGCTGGGCCACGCGGCTGGAGAAGCCCGTGCCGGGGATCGACGGGACGACGACGTGGAAGTCCTCGGACAGGGCGTCGATCACCTTGTGATAGCGGAAGAAGCTGTCGGGCCAGCCGTGCACCAGCAACAGCGCCGGGGCATCGGCCTTCTTGGCCGGCTTGTGCACGAAGTGCAGGTCGATCCCGTCGATGGCGACCTTGTAGTTCGGCAAGGCATTCAGCTGGGCCTCGGCCTTGCGCCAGTCGTACTGGTTCAGCCAGTAGTCGGTCAGCGACCGCATGTAGCCCAGGCTGGTCCCGAACATCCACGCCGAGTCCGCCGGCTCGTCCGGCCAGCGGGTGTGTTGCAGGCGCGACTTCAGGTCGGCCAGCTGGGCGTCCGGGATGGCGATCTTGAAAGGCATCGGGGTCATGGCGGGGCGGTCCTTTGCACGGGCGGGTTGGGCAGCCAGGCCGCTCGTCAGGGCCGTCGCGAACAGGGTCTTGGCGAAGTCGCGGCGGTTCATGGCGGGCGTCCTGTGTGGGTTGGCTGTCTTCGTTTCAGTGAAGTCAGGCTACCGACCCGCCCCGGCCGCTAATTGTAGAAATGCGAAAACCCTCGCCCCTCGCCGAACTCTGCTATCAATCCCTGATGCAGCGCAGGCGAAGCATTCTGATCGTGGGCGGCGGGACGGCCGGGTGGCTGACGGCCGCCTATCTGGCCAAGGCCCTGCGCGTGGCCGAGCAGGCGCACCTGGAGATCACCCTCCTGGAGTCGCCCGACATCGGCATCATCGGCGTCGGCGAGGCCACCTTCCCCACCATCCGCAACACCCTGCGGTTCCTGGGCATCGACGAGGCGCGGTTCATCCGCGAGACCTCGGCGACGTTCAAGCAGGGCATCCGCTTCGTCGACTGGGCCCGCGCACCCGAGGGCGACAAGCATCACGCCTTCTTCCACCCGTTCGAGGCGCCGTTCTCGACCGAGGGTGCGTCGCTAGCGCCCTACTGGCTGCTGCAAAGCGAGACCACCCGCGCCCCGTTCGCCGAGGCCGTCACCATCCAGGCCCGCGTCGCCGACGCCCAGCGCGCGCCCAAGCGCCCGCACGAGAGCGACTTCGCCGGCCCGCTGAACTACGCCTACCACTTCGACGCCGCCAAGCTGGCGACGGTGCTGGCCGAGCGCGCCCAGGAGCTGGGCGTTCGCCACCTGAAGGGCAACCTGTCGGAGGCCGTGCTGGATGAGACCGGCGCGATCGACCACATCGTCAGCGCCGAGCACGGCGACCTGACCGCCGACCTCTATGTCGACTGTACGGGCTTTCGCGCCGAGTTGATCGGCAAGGCCCTGGGCGCGCCGTTCAAGTCCTGCAAGCCGATCCTGTTCACCGACCGCGCCATCGCCTGCCGCGCGCCCTATGAGCGTCCCGACGCGCCGATCCAGAGCTACACGGTCGCCACCGCCCACGAGGCCGGCTGGATTTGGGACATCGCCCTGGCCCACGGCCGCGGCGTCGGTTGCGTCTATTCCAGCGACCACATCGACGACGACCGCGCCGAGGCGATCCTGCGCGACTACCTCGGCGGGGCGGAAATCGAGACCCGCAAGATCAGCTTCGACGCCGGCTATCGCGAGAAGCAGTGGATCAAGAACTGCGTCGCCGTGGGCCTGTCGGCCGGCTTCCTGGAGCCGCTGGAGTCCACAGGCGTCGTCCTGATCGAAGCCGCCGTGGCGATGATCGCCGAGCTCTTCCCGCACTCAGGTCCGGTCAGCGCCCCCGCCCGCCGCTTCAACGAGCTGATGACGGCGCGCTACGACAACATCATCGTCTTCCTGAAGCTGCACTACGCGCTCAGCCAACGGCCCGAGCCGTTCTGGCGCGAGAATGCCGATCCCGCGACCATCCCCGAGCGCCTGGTCGACCTGTTGGAACAGTGGCGTCACCGCCCGCCGGCCCGGTTCGACTTCATCCTGGATCTCGAGACCTTCGCCTTCTTCAACTACCAGTACATCCTGTACGGCATGGGCTTCAAAACCGACCTGACCGACGGCGCGGGCGAGTTCCCCGACGTCGCGGCGGCCGCCAAGCTGTTCGCCAAGATCCGCGGCTTCGCCGACCGCGCGACGCAGGACCTGCCCAGCCACCGCGACCTGATCGCCCAGATCAACAAGTTCGGCTTCGCGCTGGAACAGGCTTAGAGCCACACCTCATCGCTTCATGTCGAGCAGCTCGACCAACATATCGTCGGCGACCTTGATGACGCGCGAGCAGGCCGAATAGGCCCGCTGCACGGTGACCAGGTCGGTGAACTCCATCGCCAGGTCGACCGTCGAGGCCTCCAGCGTGGCCGGGGCGATGTCGCCCGCTCCGCCCTGCCCCGCCGCGTGCAGTTGATAGCCGCCGCTGTCGCTGGTCACCTGATAGGCGCCGCCGTCGACCGCCTGCAGGCCGTCGGGGTTGGCGAAGGTGGCGATGGGGACCTGGGCGATCCGCCGGACGACGCCGTTGTCGTAGGTGGCGGTGACATAGCCCTGCTCGTCGATCTCGACGCCGGTCAGTTCACCGACCGCCGCGCCGTTGGCCTCGACCGTGCCGGCCACGGACGGGGCGCTGAGCTGGGTCAGGCCGCCGGTCGCGCCGGTCAGGTCGACCTTGATCGTCTGGGCCGCGATCCCCAGGCTATCGGCCCATCGCGGCGCGCTGCCGGTCGCGGACGGGTCGGAGCCACCGATGGAGATCGAGGGCGGATCACCCGTCAGTAGGCCGCCGCTGTCCAGCAGCTTGCCGTCGTTGGTGAAGGTGACCTTGCCCGAGCTGATCAGGCCATTGGCATTGTTGGCCAGCTCGCCGGGCCTGGCGCGCAGCTCGGCAAACCATTCGTTCGGGCCCGGCCCCTTGATGAAGGACAGGGTCAGGCTGCGATCGCCGCCCTTGGAGTCGGAGATCGGGATCTGCATCTCGAAGTCCGGCTTGACGCCGATGGACGGATCCCGGGCGTAGTCGGCCATCGACCGGGACGCGGGGTCGTAGATGGCCAGGCCCGTGACATCGGTCTTGTCGCCCAGGCCCAGGTCGGCCAGCGTGACCGTCTGGCCGGCCGTGGTCAGGCTGGTGACCGGCGTGGTCGTTCCCTTGGGCGTGTAGCTGATCAGGGCGCCGCTGGCCGGGTCATAGGCGGCCACGCCGGACGAGATGGCGACGCCTTCGCGCTTGATCTCGACCGCGTACTGATTGCCCTGGCCCGTCGGGCTGTAGGTGACCTCGTAGTCGGCGGATCCGGAGGGGGTTTCCGGCGCGCCGAGCTTGGGCAGGCTCGCGCGGGCGGCCGGCGACATAGCCTGGGCCGCGTTCAGATTGCCGCCGAGCCCGACACGGGTGGTCTTATCGGTCGCGCCGCCGCTCGAGGACACCCGGATCGTGGACAGGTTCGACAGGTTCGACGGATCGGGGGTGATGGCACCGGTCACCGGGTCGGCCAGCCAGCCCTGCAGGTACAGGCCCGCGTCGTTGCGCAGATACCCCTGGCTGTCGGGCAGGAACGAGCCAGTGCGGACGAACAGGCGACTGTCGGCCGCCGTCGCCCCCTCGGCCTTCTTGGTGGTGACGAAGAACCCCGCGCCGGCGATTGACAGGTCGGTCGTCGACTGGGTCGACATCGCAACGCCCTGTTGGGAGACATGCTGGCGCGCCTTGGCGGCCACGCCTCCGGCTCCCCCCGCATTGCCGACCAGGGACGAGAACGCCGTCGTCTGGCGCTTGTAGCCAGGCGTGTTGACGTTGGCGATGTTGTTGGAGATCGCCGCCAGAGCCTGCGAATTGGCCAACAGGCCCGAAACCGCCGCGTGGAATGCGCTACCTACAGTCATGACGGCTCCCGTTATGCGGGAGCCCCATGCAGCGATCGTGCGAGTTTGCAGATTCACTCAACATTGAGTGGATTAGATGGTTAACCCACGGAATCGTTTACCATATTTGGAGCGAAACTGCCGGGCGCCGCCCGCCCATGGCGGCGTTTCCTGCCCGGTGCATGGTTAAAGAAAAGGCCCGCCGAAGCGGGCGCCCCCTGACAAAAGAAAAGGGCCCGCCGAAGCGGGCCCTAAGGGGAATGCCTAGATCGAAAGTCTTCAGGCGCGGGCCGGATCCGGGACCGCGCCCAGCTCGCCCGATTCCCGGGCCTTCTTGCCGTAGACGACCTCGAACAGCGGGCTGGCCATCACCGTGGTGACGATCGCCATCAGCACCAGCATCGAGAACAGGGTCGGGCCGATGATGCCCTTCTGCAGGCCGATATTGATGATGATCAGCTCCATCAGGCCGCGCGAGTTCATTAGCGCGCCGATGCCCATCGAGGTGGCGTGGTTCTCGCCGGTCAAGCGGGCGGCGACGTAGCAGGCGCCCCACTTGGCCACGATCGAGGCGGCCAGGACGCCCAGCGCGATCAGCAGCAGGTTCGGCGAGTTGACCATGTCCATCCGGGTGTTGAGGCCCGAATAGGTGAAGAACATCGGCAGCAGCAGCACGACGGCGATCGGCTCGACCTTCTTCTTCAGCTCCTCGACCAGCAGGCCGCGCGGCATGACCACGCCTAGGATGAAGCCGCCGAAGATGGCGTGGATGCCCACCGCGTCCATCAGGAACGCCGAGGTGCAGAAGGCCAGGATGACCAGGGCCAGGGTCGAGGTGGTCATCTCGCCGTCGCGCTCGACCATGCGGCCGATCGGAGCCAGGATCTTGGGACCCATGGTGACGACGAACAGCACCCACAGCAGGCCGCCGCCAATGGCCAGGCCGGCCACGCCGGGACCGCCGCCGAACGTCGCCAGCACCAGGGCCAGCACGCACCACGACACCGCGTCGTCGAAGGCGCCGGCGGTCAGGGACAGCGTGCCCAGCGAGGTCTTGGCCAAGCCGCGCTCATTGATGATCCGGGCCAGCATCGGGAAGGCGGTCAGGGCGATGCAGGCGCCCATGAACAGGGTGGCGTTGGCCTGGCTGATGCCGGCGGCGAACAGGCCCGGCACCTTCAGCAGGAACGGGGTGATGGCGGCGGCGATCAGGAACGGCGCGGCGATGCCGGCGAACGAGACGCTCATGGCGCTCTTGGCCTTGGCCTTGAAGTGCCCCGCCTGGAAGCTGGTGCCGACCATGAACATGTACAGGCCCACGCCCAGCTGGGCGCCGACATACAGGATGTTCTTGGTTTCCTTGGGGAAGATGGCGGCCTGGAGATCGGGGGCCAGCAGGCCCAGCAGCGACGGGCCAAGCACCACGCCGGCGATCATCTCGCCCACGACCTGGGGCTGCTTCAGCAGTTTTTGGCCCAGCCAGCCGACCACGCGGCAGGCCAGCACGATCACGGCCAGCTGCAGGAAGAAATGGACGGAAAAGTCGGTCGGCGAGAAGCTGCTTGGCGCCGCCTTGATGGCCGGTCCGTGCTTGTTCAGCAGATCACCCGCCACGGCGATGGTCTGCGAGAGTAGGTCTGACACTGTCTTAGCCCCCTAATCGATGTCGTCTGGCTTTGCGCCTTGAGCCCATGCCGCGCAGGAATCCGCGCCCGGCGCAATGCGGCGCATCCATTTTTGACAGCCTTGTCAGTCGATTGTTTTTGCTGACCAAATTTCTGTTGCTGGAACGACACAAAGTAGTAACGTACCTACAAGACAGCCTTGTCATTGCAGGTTGAGCGAGCCGCCGTGAAGATCATCACCAGCCGTGAATTCAACCAGGATGTCAGCCAGGCCAAGCGCGCGGCCAGAATCGAGCCGGTGTTCATCACCGACCGCGGCCGCCCCACCCACGTGCTGATGAGCGTCGAAAACTACCGCCGGCTGACGGGCCAGACCGAGACCATCGTCGACCTCCTGGCCATGCCCGGCCTGCCCGCCGCGGAGCTGCCGCGCTCGACCGAGGCCTGGGACAGGCGGGGAGACGACTGATGCACCTGCTGGACACCGACGTCGTCTTCGAGCTGCGCAACGCCAAGGCCGGCGCGACCGATGCGGGCCTGGCGGTCTGGGCCGCGCGCGCGGCGCGGTCCAGCCTGTTCGTCTCGGCCCTGACCCTGCTGGAACTAGAGACCGCCACCGCCCGCGCCGAGCGCAAGGACAAGGCCAAGGGCGCGGCGCTGAGGGACTGGCTGGACAACCGCGTCGCCCCGGCCTTCGAGGGCCGCATCCTGTCGATCGACGCCGCCGTGGTGCGCCGCCGGGCGCATGTGCCCCTGGCCGACAGCCGCGACGCCCTGCTGGCCGCCACGGCGCTGGAGCACGGCCTGACCCTGACGACCCGCGATCCGGCGGTCTTCGCCAAGGTCCCGCGCCTGAAGGTGTTCAATCCCTGGGGCTACAAGCCCGAAGCGCTGGACGACGAGGAAGACTGGGGCCAGGCCGCCAAGGCCGGCACCCAGTGGCTGCGCAACATCTTCGTCCGCGGCTAAGCCCTACTGGATCCCGGTAACGGCGGCCGAGGCCACGGCCAGCGGCGGCGCGGCGGGACCGAAGGGTACGGCGGCGCCGGCCGGCGGCAGGCCCGGATCGCGCGGCGGCGCCGGCGCCAAGGTCGAGGGGGGCGCGGGGTTGGCGGCCACCTGCACCGGCGCGGGCGGCGGGACCGCCGAGGCGGCCACGAACACCGGCTTGGGCGCGGCCTTGGCCGAGACGAAGACGATGCGGTTACTCTTGCAGGTGCCCGCGTTGTAGAGGCCCTTCAGATAGCCGCGCCGCACGAAGCCGGCTTTGATGGCGTCGCGGACGGCCTGGTCGTGGCGCTCGGCCCCGGTCAGGCGGCGCACCCAGCCGCGCATCGGGATGACGTCGGTGATGGTGCTGGCCACCACGCCCAGGACGGGCTTGCCCATGCCGGGCGCCTTGTTGTCGTCCTTGGGGTCGTCGTAGTCGTCGCCCAGCACCGCATCCAGGCTGTCGATCTCGGCCTTCAGCGGCTCGCACCCCGTCTTGGGCGGGGCGTAGGGGTCAGCGACGGCCTTGGTCAGCAAATCCGGGATCTGCGAGCGCACGACATTGATGTCGCGCAGCGGCGAGACGACGGCCGAGCCCAGGCTGTCGGTATTAGCCTCGGCCGAGGTCTTCGGGACCTTGGCTTCTTGGGGAACCTTGGCCTCCTGCTTGCCCGCCAGCGCCGCGTCGGCCACCCCCATCCCCACGCACAGCGCCAGAACGGCCACGCCGCATCGACGCCACGCGCCGACGGTAGGCTGTTGAACTGGCGACGACATCTTCGTGAACTCGCACGGTTTATCCATGCCGGTTCAACCCGGGAATCGCCCTGCCCGTTCCGTCAGGCGCGTGATCGTGATGAGCGCCCTAGATCCGGGGCAGCCCATCCATGATCGCCGTCAGGGCCAGGACGGTCTGGGCCTCCATGGCGCTATGGCCCGCATCGGTGCGCACATAGGTCGCCGGCGGCATCCCCGCGTCCTCCAGCGCCTCGACCAGGCGCGAGGCCTGGGTCAGCGGGCAGACCTGGTCGAAGCGGCCATGGACGATGTGCACCGGCACGCCCTTCAGCTGGGTCACGCCGTCGGTGATCTCGTCGGGCTTCAGGAACAGGTGGTTGGCGAAGAAATGGGCCTCGATCTGGGCGAAGCACAAAGCAAACTCCGCCTCGCCGAACTTGCCCGCGTCCTCATCGGCCGGGATCATGTTCGAGATCGTGCCCTCCCAGACCGACCAGGCCAGGGCCGCCTGCAGCTGCAGCGCCCGCTCGGCGTCATTGGCCGGGACCATGTCGAAGATCGCCTTGTAGGCGCCCATCATGTCGCCGCGCTGGTCCGCCGGAATGACCTCCACGAAGGCCTTCCACTCGTCCGGATAGGCGATGTAGGCGCCCGGCTCGGTCAGGGCGTAGGGCTGTTCGGCGAAGGTCGCGGCGTTGCCCTGGTACATGTAGAGCAAGTCCTCCTTCCGCCCCAGGAAGATGCCGCGCAGGATCAGCGAGGCGACCTTCTCGGGGTTACGGATCGCGTAGACCAGCGCCAGAGTGCTGCCCCAGCTGCCGCCAAAGACGTGCATCCTGCCGGTGATGTTCAGCGCGTCGCGCAGGGTGTTGATGTCGGCGACCAGGTGGTCGGTGGTGTTGTTGGCCAGCGCCACGGCCGGGCCGTCAGCGGCCACGGTGGGACGGCTTTTGCCGCAACCACGCTGGTCGAACAGGATCACGCGATAGCGCTTGGGATCGAAGAACCGCGACATCACCGGCGCGCAGGCCCCGCCCGGCCCGCCGTGCAGGAACATCACCGGCTCGCCCAGGGCATTGCCGTATTCCTCCCAGTAGAGCTCATGGTCGGGCGCGCTATCGACCTTGAGCCAGCCGGTGCTCAGGGGCGCGCCCTGCTCGTAAGTCCACTCGGTGGTGACCTTGCTGGTCGTGCGCAGCCGCGAGAAATCCATGACGCTCAAGTCCCTGTCGAAGCACTGGCGGGCAGTTTCGCGCCGCACCGCGACAGACTCCAGAAGAAACAGGGTTCGCCGAGCGTTGCAGCGGTCATGAAGGCGTGTTGATCTGCCGTCTCGCCCTCAGGTGGAACCCGCCATGATCATCCCGCTCATCGCCGTCATCGCGCTGGCCGGCCCTCCCGCCGGCGCCATCCCGCAGGTGCGGGCGGTCTCCCCCGCCGTCGGGGCAGAGATCGCGGCGGGCAAGATCCAGATCAAGGTCACCTTCGACCAGCCGATGATGGCCAGCTGGTCCTTCGTGATGCGTGACCCGGCCACCTATCCCGACTGCGCCAAGACTCCGGTCCAGTCGGCGGACAAGAGAACCTTCACGCTGGACTGCACGGTCGAGGCCGGCAAGGACTACTGGATCGGCTTCAACAACGACCGGTTCAAGAAGTTCCAATCGCTGGACGGGGTGGCGGCCAAACCGGCGATGCTGCGGTTCTCGGCGCACTAATCCGCGACGGGGACGGGTGTAAACCCCTTCTCCCCTTGCGGGAGAAGGTGGCCGCCGCAGGCGGACGGATGAGGGGTCGCACACACCTCAACGCCTTGCGCCACAACGCCAATCCGACAGGCCTATCAACCCCTCATCCGGCGCTACGCGCCACCTTCTCCCGCAAGGGGAGAAGGGAATAGGACGAGCGTTCACGCCCTTTCGTCCCCGGCCCTAAATCCCGCCCTATCCTGTCTCCACCTCGAAGCACTGGGGAGGGCGCGCGGCCAGCGACCTTCGTGGCTTCAGGAGGCGGTCGAGCGGTGGAGGTCCGAGGGGGATACTCGGACGGTCCGGGGACCTGGTTCGCTGACCAGGCCCGCCCGCCGTCGGCGTGGTCGAAGGTAAAGGGGTGCGTCCTAGCCATTTCTGGCTCGCCTTCTTCGACCGCCAGAGCTTGCCGGAAACGGCGGGGTCTGGGTCCCGGTAAGGCCTGAACAGGGCCACCTGACGGGACGCTGGCGGAAAACGATCGCGCGGAGCGTCGGACTACGTCGAAACGGTAACCAACACAACAGAACTCCGGGCGTGGCCCGGCGCTCCGCATCCCTCCCCAAACCCGACGCTCTCACGTCGGGCCGTCCTTGCACGCCCTCCCCCTTGATGGGGGAGGGTTGGGTGGGGGTGACTAGGGCGGCGGACGCCAGCGTGGCGGCCAGCTCAGCAGATCACCCCCATCCCCTACCCTTCCCCCATCAAGGGGGAAGGGAGTCCTTGGGAGACCCACTCATGCCCCTGCCCCGCAAACCCCGCCCTAAGCGCCGCCCCGGTGGATCACACTCCACGCGTCGCCGACGGCACACGCAAACCTGGCTCACAGCCAAGCTCGAGCAGAAGTTCGCCTACATCGCCGAGCTCGTCGAACGTCAGCGCCAGAACGCCCTCGCCAACGGCGACTTCCGCTTCGCCCACGAAAAAGCCCCCGGCCTTGCGACCGGGGGCTCATCATCGTCCGAGGACTGAAGGCTTAGCGGATGACCCGCGCGCCCTTGCCCTTCATCACGGCTTCGACTTCCGCCTGGCGCACCATCGAGGTGTCGCCCGGGGTGGTCATGGCCAGAGCGCCGTGAGCCGCGCCGTATTCGACGGCGGCCTGCGGGCCCTTGCCTTCCATGAAGCCGAAGGCCAGGCCCGAGGCGAAGCCGTCGCCGCCGCCGACGCGGTCATAGATCTCGAGGTTCTCACGCATCATCGAGGCGTAGAACTCGCCGCCGGCGTACAGGATCGCCGACCAGTCGTTGACCGAGGCGGTCTTGGCGTTACGCAGGGTGGTCGCGGCGACCTTGAAGTTCGGGAACTGCTTCACGGCAGTCTCGATCATCTTCTTGAAGTTGGCCGGGTCGATCGAGCTGATGTGCTCGTCCAGGCCTTCGACTTCAAAGCCCAGGCAGGCGGTGAAGTCTTCTTCGTTGCCGATCATCACGTCGACATATTGGGCGATGTGACGGTTGACCTTCTGAGCGCCTTCCTTGCCGCCCTGCGACTTCCACAGCGAGGCGCGGTAGTTCAGGTCGTAGGAGATGACGGTGCCGTACTTGCGGGCCACTTCGACGGCTTCGATCACGGCTTCGGCCGTGTTCGAGGCCAGGGCCGCGAAGATGCCGCCGGTGTGGAACCAGCGCACGCCTTCTTCGCCGAACAGCTTTTCCCAGTTCACTTCACCGGGGCGGATCTGCGAGGCGGCCGAGTGGCCGCGGTCCGAGCAGCCCAGGGCCGGACGAACGCCAAAGCCCTTTTCCGTGAAGTTCAGGCCAACGCGGGTGTTGCGGCCCAGGCCGTCGAAGTCGCGCCAGATGACGTGCGAGGTGTCGACGCCACCCTGCATCATCAGGTCCTCGACCAGCCAGCCCAGGTCGTTGACCGGCAGAGCCGTCACGGCCGTCGAGCGCTTGCCCCAGCACTTCTTGAAAGCGCGGGCGACGTTGTACTCGCCGCCGCCTTCCCAGACCTGGAATTGACGGGCGTTGCGCACCCGGCCGAAGCCCGGGTCGAAGCGCAGCATCACTTCACCGAAGGAAGCGCAGTCCCACTTCGTTTCCGAAGCCGGGCGGATGTTGAGGATGTTGTCGGTCATTTGGTCTTAGGCCTTCCCACGAACCTTCTTGATCAGGTCCACCGTCTCGCGGACCTTGGCGGTGATGCCGGCGTAATCGCCCGCGTCGAGCAGCTCCTGCGTGATCAGCTTGGAGCCCATGCCGGCGGCGACGATGCCCGCGCCGAACCACTTCTTGACCGAGGCTTCGTCCGGATCGACGCCGCCCGTCGGCATGATGCGGGTCCAGGGCATCGGGCCCAGCACCGCCTTGACGAAATCGGGACCGCCGACCGACGAACCCGGGAACACCTTGACGATCTCGCAGCCCAGCTCTTCGGCGTACGAGATTTCCGAGGCCGAACCGCAGCCCGGCGAATACGGGATCTTGCGACGGTTGCAGACCTTGGCGACATCGGCGTTCAGGATCGGGCCGACCACAAACTTGGCGCCGTTGGCGATATAGATGCCGGCAGTCGGAGCGTCGACGATCGAGCCCACGCCCATGATCACGCGCGGATCGGCCGAGGCGAAGTGACGGGTCACTTCGTAGAAGACGTGGCTGGCGAAGTCGCCCCGGTTGGTGAATTCGATGCAGGGCGCGCCGCCGTCGGCGCAGGCCTGGATCACCTTCTTACAGACCTCGACGTCCGGGTGATAGAAAACCGGAATGACGCCTTGGTCCATCAGGGCGGTCAGCACCGCCATACGGTCTTTTACCATCGTAGACTCCTTCCCGAAGGATCGTTCTTGCGCGGACCGCCGCGAGGGCCGCCGCGCACGCAATATTTCGCCGGTAGTGGCTCAGGGGGTTCCCTTAGACCGCGTTGCGCGCGGGCGCCATACCGGGCTTGCCGCTGCGTCAAACTTAAGGGTCACAAGGCGCGGTCAGGCGGGTTTCCCCGGCTCCGTCCGCGTGCAGTCTCTGGTCGTCGCTTCCTTCCCCGAACCTTTTTCCTTCAGCTTTCGGAGCCTGCTCCGAGCGCAAAATTGAGGGCGTCGGATTTCGCCGACGCCCCAAAAGTTTGCGCAGGAGCGAGCTCAAAGAGCCGCAAACGAGACGGACCAACCACGACGCTGGATCCGAACCGTAATGACACCGGTGTCACCGTAAACGGGAAAGTGGCCAGGCCACTTCGCCACCGGTGTCATGGGGAGATAACCAGAAACCGCCGGTTCGCGCAAGCGCCGTGAAGCTGGGAAATGAAAGCCAGCAAGACTTTGAAATTCATCGGGTTTGGATATCCGCCCATACCCAAACCCTTCCCGTTTCCCCGGCGAAAGCCGGCGCCCAGATTCATCCTGAGAGATTGGGGTTGATCCGAGATAAGCCCGATCAGCTGGCCAGAGGCTCCTGGGCTCGATCTGGACCCCGGCTTTCGCCGGGGAGATCGGGTCTAGGGGGTGAGGATCAGCCTGTATTCCGCAGGCCGGCCGCGATGCCGGCCACGGTCAGCTGGATGGCCAGGCGCAGCTCCTCATCCTGGTCCCCTGCCCGGCGGCGCGACAAGAGCTCCAGCTGCAGGTGGTTCAGCGGGTCGACCGAACGGCCGGCCAGAGCCACCGACTCGGCCAGGTCCGGCTGGTTGTCCAGCAGGCTCGAACCGCCTCGGATCTGCAGGGCCAGGTTCGTCGCCGCGTCGTGCTCGCGCTGGATCGTGGCGAAGATCCGCTCGGCGTCGGCCTTGTCGGGCGACAGGGCCACGTAGCGGGCGGCGATGCCCATGTGGCTCTGGGCCAGGGCCAGCTCCATGTTGGACAGGAGGGACGCGAAGAAATCGAAGTTTCCGGCCAGGTCGCGCAACTGCTTGACCGACAGGTTGGCCCGCTCGACGCCCGAGGCGAAGCCATACCAGCCCGGCAGCATGAAGCGGGCCTGCGACCAGCTGAACACCCACGGGATGGCCCGTAGGTCCTCGATCTTGCGGCTGGCGGTCCGCGACGCGGGACGGCTGCCGATATTGAGGCCCACGATCTCGCTGATCGGGGTGACCGACCAGAAGAAGTCCTCGAACGCCGGATCGTCATAGACCAGGGCGCGGAAGCCGTGGAACGAGGCTTCGGCCAGGGCGGTCATGGCGGCCTCGACCTTGGGGTCGGGCTGGTGCACCGGGCGGTCGCTGGAGATCAGCACGGCGGCGGCCAGGCCGTCCAGGTTGCGGCGGGCGGTGGGCTGGTCGCCAAAGCGGCGGGCGATCATCTCGCCCTGCTCGGTCATGCGGATGCGGCCCTGCACGGTGCCGGCCGGCTGGGCCAGCACGGCCTCAGCGGCGGGACCCCCGCCCCGGCCGACGCTGCCGCCCCGGCCGTGAAACAGCTGCAGGCCCACGCCCATGCGGTCGGCCTCGAACGCCAAGGCCGAAGCGCCGCGAGCGACACCGCGACGGGACGCGACATAGCCGCCGTCCTTATTGCTGTCGGAGTAGCCGAGCATGATTTCCTGCACCGGCCGGTCGCCCAGGATGGTGCGGGCCAGCGGCAGCTCCAGCCACTGGCGCAGCACGGCCGGGCCGTTCTCCAGGTCGCCGATGGTCTCGAACAGCGGGGCCACCTTGACCGAGGCGCGCGGCGCGGCGCCGCCCCAGACCATGCCGACCTGCTTGAGCAGCACCAGCGGCTCGAGGATGTCCGACAGGGTCGCCGCCTTCGAAATGATGTACGCACCGATGCAGCCGTGGCCGTAGTCGCGAACCGCCTGGGCGGCGGCCTCCATCGTGGCCAGCTCCTTGGTCGTCTCCTCGCTGTAGGCGGTAAACGGCGAGACCAGGGGGCGCTGGTGCGACAGCTCCTCGATCAGCAGCTTGCAGCGGGCGTCCTCGTCCAGCTTCAGGTACTGGACGCCGGCCCCGGCGCGCTGGAACAGCTCGTCGATGGTGCGCTCGTGGACGTCGGCGTTCTGGCGCAGGTCCAGGCTCATCAGGTGGAAGCCGCAGGCCTTGGCCACCTCGACCAGGGTGCGCAGGCTGGACCCGACCAGGCGCTCGCCGCCGTTGCGCTCCAGGCTGTCGATAATCACCGACAGGTCGGCCACGAAGGCTTCCGGGTGGCCGTAGGGCTCGACGTCGGTCGCGCCATTGGCATAGGCGACGGGCTGGCCGGTCAGCTTCTGCGACACGGCCGTCAGGCGGTCGAAGATCAGCTCCAGGGCCAGACGGTACGGCTCGTCCAGGCGGTGCACCGACGGATCACGGGTCTGGGCGGCCAGGGCCAGAAGCTCTTGCGACACCGGGGTGTAGGCGGTCGAGACGGCCAGATTGGACCACAGTTTGCGGACCTCGCCGGCGTACCAGTCGAGGATCACGCGGGACTGGCTGGCGAAGGCCAGCTTCAGGGTCTCGCCATTGACGCCGGGGTGACCGTCGCGGTCGCCGCCCAGCCACGAACCCATCTTCAGCAGCGGCGCCAGATGGCCGTGCGAGCCGATCTTGGCGGTCCAGTCGCCGTACAGGTCAATGATCGCCGGCAGGATCGAGGTGCGGACGATCGACAGCGCGTTGCGGATCTCGTCCTTCACCGTGATCCGCTCGGGACGGTACAGGCGCGTCCGCCACATCAGGGCGATCTCGCGGAACAGGCCCTCGCGGATCTCGGCTTCCAGATCCGGCGGCAGGTGGTGGCGGCGCAGGGCCATCAGACGCGAGATCTCGGTCTCGCGATCGACCATGCTGCGGCGGCGGACTTCCGTCGGGTGGGCGGTCAGCACGGGCACGACGTTCATGGCCGCGAAGATTTTGGCCAGCTCCTCGTCGGTCTTACCGCGGCCTTTGAGGACCTCGACGGCGTCGATCAGGGTGCGGGCGCGCTCGTCGCCCGGCTGGGCGTCGGCCTCGGCGTGGCGACGGCGGCCGGCGACATCCTCGCCGATATTGGCCAGCAGCGAGTGGCTGGCAAAGGCTCGCGCCAGGAACACGGCCTGGTCGGTCGAGAGGTCGGCGAACAGGTGGTCCAGCACCGGCGCGTCGCCCGTTTCCTCGTCCTCACGCGATGCGGCCTTGCGCGCCTTGGCCACCAGGGCGGCAGCCTCCTCGCCTTCCAGATAGGTGATCGCCTCGATGAGCAGGTCGCTCAGCAGATTGGCGTTCTGGCGGACGTGGCGGCTGGTCGGACGGTCGACGTCGATCGACAGGGCCGGGTTGCGCATGGGCGGACTCCAGGGACCGCCAAGGCGGCGATCCCGTACTGGAATGGATCTAGAAACGCGTCGGGCGCCGCAGCTGCTAACGCTGCGGCGCCCTCTAGCGCGGTTCATAGGGCGGGGAAAGCCGCCCGGCACGATGGTTGCGCTACCATCGTGCTTTTGAACGAATTTGTTTCGCTAGCGGGCCAGCCAGCCACCATCCACGGGCAGAGTAATCCCTTGGACGTAGTCCGCAGCCGACGAGGCCAGGAACACGGCAGCGCCGCCGATGTCCTCGGGCCGGCCCCAGCGGCCGGCCGGGATGCGGGCCAGGATCGAGGCGTTGCGGTCGGCGTCGGCGCGCAGGGCCTCGGTATTGTTGGTGTCGAAATAGCCGGGGGCGATGGCGTTGACGTTGATGCCCTTGGTCGCCCACTCGTTGGCCAGGATCTTGGTCAGACCGGCCAGGCCCGACTTGGCGGCCGTGTACGACGGAACGCGGATGCCGCCTTGGAACGACAGCAGCGAGGCGATGTTGATCACCTTGCCGCCGCCCTGCTTCAGGGCCTGCTTGGCGAAGGCCTGGGTCAGGAAGAAGACGACCTTCAGGTTGGTGTCCATCACCGCGTCCCAGTCGGCTTCCGAGAACTCGATCGAGTCGGCGCGACGGATGATGCCGGCGTTGTTGACCAGGATGTCGACCTTGCCGAACGCGGCGACGGTCTCGTCGACCACGCGCTGGACAGGCTCGGTCGAACCGAAGTCGGCCTTGATCGACAGGAACTTGCGGCCCAGGGCCTCGACGGCGGCTTGGGTTTCGGTCGGTTCGCTGCGGCCCGCGGCGGCGATGTCCGCGCCGGCTTGGGCGAGCGCGATGGCGATGCCCTGGCCAATGCCGGTGTTGGCGCCGGTGACGAGCGCGACCTTGCCTTCGAGGCTGAACGGATTGGCCATGTCGAGTTCCTGTCTGAGAATGCTGTCATCCCGGCGAAAGCCGGGACCGCCACGCACTGGGGCGGTCCCGGGTCTACGCTGCGCTTCGCCCGGGATGACAGGTCGGAGCGCGGTGGCCTAAGGCCCCTACTTCAGCTGGCAGATGTCCAGCACGTTCATGTCGGTGTAGTCGAGGTTCTCGCCGCCCATCGCCCAGATGAAGGTGTAGTTGGCGGTGCCCGAACCCATGTGGATCGACCACGGCGGGCTCATCACGGCTTCCTCGTTGGCGATCACGATGTGACGCATCTCGTCCGGCTCGCCCATGTAGTGGAACACGCGGTCGTTCTCGCCCAGGCCGAAGTAGAAATAGGCTTCCGAACGACGGTCGTGCAGGTGGGGCGGCATGGTGTTCCAGACGCTGCCCGGCTTCAGCACGGTCATGCCCAGCAGCAGCTGAGCCGACTTGCAGGTGGTCGGGACGATGTACTGGTAGATCGTGCGCTCGTTGCTGGTTTCCAGCGCGCCGCGCTCCAGGGCGACGGCGTCGGCGAAGGCCAGCTTCTTGGTTTCGAACGCGGCGTGGGCCGGCAGGCTGACCAGGTAGAAGCGCGCGGCTTCGCCGTTCAGGCCTTCGAACACGACGTCCTTGGCGCCCATGGTGACGTACAGGCCGTCACGCGGAACGATCTCGTAGACGACGCCGTCGACGGTGATCTTGCCGGTGGTGTCGCCGACATTGATCACGCCCAGCTCGCGGCGCTCCAGGAACGGGTGGCCGGCGGCCGAGGCAGGCTCGGTCTGGTCGGGCAGCTTGATGGCCGAGGTGGCCACCACGCCGCCGACGACGAAGCGCTCAGCGTGGTTGTAGGTCAGGACGATCTGGCCGTCCTGGAACAGGCCCTGCATCAGGTAGCGATCGCGCAGGTCGTCATTGCTGACCGCGAACATCATGTCCGGATGGGTGGCGTGGTAGGTCTTGGCGAACATCGGGAAGTCTCCGGAAGGGTGTTCTTATTCGGCGGCTGCGCGCAGCGCCGTCGTGGGACGAGCCCAGTCGGGACGCTGGTCGAGCTTGTAGGCCTTCTTAGGCAGGTTGTACGTCAGATCGACGATCAGCTCCTCGGCCTCGACCAGGTCCATCCGATGCTCGGCGACCATGCGGGCGAGGAAGCTCGAGTCGACGCGGCGCGCCACATCGTGACGGGCCGGGATCGACAGGAAGGCGCGGGTGTCGTCGTTGAAGCCGACGGTGTTGTAGAAGCCGGCGGTTTCCGTGACCTGCTCGCGGAAGCGCATCATGCCTTCCGGGCTGTCGTGGAACCACCAGGACGGACCCAGCTTCAGCACCGGATAGTGGCCAGCCAGCGGAGCCAGTTCGCGGCTGTAGACGGTCTCGTCCAGGGTGAACAGGATCACCGACAGGCGCGGATCGTTGCCCAGGCGGGTCAGCAGCGGCTTCAGCGCCGAGACGTACTCGGTGCGCATCGGGATGTCGGCGCCCTTGTCGCGACCGTGGGTCTCGAGCAGGCCGACATTGTGGTTGCGGTGCGAACCGGGGTGGATCTGCATGACCAGGCCGTCGTCCAGGCTCATCTTGGCCATTTCGGTCAGCATCTGGGCGCGGAACAGCTCGGCCTTCTCAGGCGTCACATCACCCTTCACCAGGCTCTGGAACAGGGCCTCGGCCTCGACGTCCGACAGGTCGGCGGTGGCGGCGGTCGGGTGACCGTGGTCGCTGGAGGTGGCGCCCGCCTCGATGAAGGCCTGGCGGCGCAGACGGTGCGCTTCGAGGTAGGACTTCCAGCTGTAGACGTCCTTGCCGGACACGTCGGCGAAGCGTTCGAAGGCGCGCGGGCTGCGCTCGTCTTCGAAGTCGATGACCGCGTCGGGGCGATAGGCGGTGATGACGTGGCCGCCCCAGCCGCTCTCACGGATGGCCTGATGGTGCTTGAGCACCTCATGCGGGCCTTCGGTCGTCGCCAGGGTCTCGATGTTGAAACGATCGAACAGGGCGCGCGGGCGGAAGGCGTCCGAAGCCAGGGCCTCGTTGATGCGGTCGAAATAGTCGTCGGCGTTCGAGGCTTCGAGGAACTCGGTGAAGCCGAACACCTTGCTGAACACGTGGTTCAGCCAGATCCACGACGGCGTGCCGCGGAAGAGGTGGAAGTTCGAGGCAAACAGCTTCCAGGCCGCGCGCGGATCGGTGTCCGGCACGCCGGCCTTCGAGCGCACCTTCAGGGCGTCCAGGCTGACGCCCTGGCTGTAGAGCATGCGGTACAGATAGTGGTCCGGCGCCAGCAGCAGGTCGGTGGCGTCCTGGAACGGCTCGTTGGTCGCGAACCACGACGGATCGGTGTGACCATGCGGGCTGATGATCGGCAGGTCCTTGACCAGGCCGTACAGGCCCCGCGCATACGAACGCGTCGTGGCGTCCGACGGGAAAAGCCGATCTTCGTGGAAATTCAGAGGCCTGGGCATGGCGACGCGTCTGCTCCCTTTATGACCGGCGGCTTCACGGGTGGCCGCTGCTGCGGCCCGCTTGGTAACCGGTGTCATGATCCGATGCAACCCGATCGGGTCGCGAATACTCTAGCTGGGAACCGGTCCCGAGGACTCACGGACCACCAGGCTCGGTTCGGTCTTGGTCGCGTCGCGCGGTTCGCGCCGCTCGACACCGATCAGCTTCTCGGCGGCCATCTTACCGATCTCGCGGGTCGGCGTATGCACCGTGGTCAGCGGCGGCCAGACAGCCTGGGCGATCTGGAAGTCGTCGAAGCCGACGACGGTCAGGTCGGCGGGCACCGTCAGGCCAGCCTTGCGGGCCGATTGCAGGACGCCGGCGGCCATTTCGTCATTGCCGCAGAAGATCGCGGTCGGACGCGGCGTACGCGCCAGCAGCTCGTCGCCGCAGGCCACGCCGGACTCGAAGGTATAGGCGCCCTGGACGATGTCCTTGGGACCCAGCTTCAGACCCGCCTCGGCCAGGCCATCCTCGAAGCCCCCTCGCCGCTCGTGCGACGAGCGGAAGGTGTCGGGACCCGAGATGAAGGCGATGGTCTTGTGACCCAGCTCAAGAATGTGACGCGCCGCCTGGGCGCCGCCCATGCGGTCGTGACCGACGATCATGTGCTCGGGCTTGTCCAGCTCGACCGAGGCGATGCGGATGTAAGAGCAGCCGATCTCGTTCAGCAGCTTGGCGACGCGTTCGTCTTCCGACACCGACGGCGGCAGCACCACGCCGTACAGCTTCTGGCGCTCCACGAACGAGCGGATGTCGGTCAGGAAGGTCGGGCTGGCGCGATTACAGGGGTGGACGACCAGCTCGAAGCCCGAACCCCGCATGCCGTCCAGCAGACCCAGCTGCATGTTCACGACGTACTGCGGGTTCGGGTTGTCATAGATCATGCCGATCAGGAACGAGCGGCGGAACGCCAGGCCTCGGGCCTGCGGGTCGGGCGCATAGCCCCACTCGGCGATCACCGCCTCGATCCGCTCGCGCGTTTCGTCGCGAACGAACGGCGACTGGTTGATCACGCGGGAGACAGTCTTCTTCGATACCCCCGCCAATCTCGCGATGTCATTGATCGTGGCGCGGCGGCGACCGCCCTCCACGCTCTCACTATCTTCGGCCGGGGGCGACAAAGGCGTCTTCGAAGAGTTCACGGCGTTTCCAGCAGCCTAAGTCATTTTCTTTTGTCATACTCTAGCGGCGTAAGCATCGCCAACCTAGGTCGAAACGTCTGCTTGCGACCCGGCTGACACCGGTTACCATGTCATTGAATGTGCAAATCGACGACACTCCTTCTGGCGACGACGATCCAAGATGACTGAAACGACCCTGGCCCAGCGCGAATCGATCCACCCGGTGGACCCCCGTGACCACGTGGCGACCGCCCTGCGCGACCTCGTCGCCGGCGAGACCCTGGACCTGCACGGCCAGGCCATCACGGTGCGCGCCGACATCCCCAAGGGCCATAAGATCGCTATCTTGGCTGCCAGCGCTGGCAGCGACGTCCTGAAGTACGGCTGGCCGATCGGCCGGGCCGTCGTCGACATCGCCGTGGGCGACCACGTGCACGTCCATAACGTCCATACCCGCCTGGAGGGCGTCGAGGGCTACAGCTTCACGCCGACCGCGCCGGAACCCCACGTCGACGCCCCTGCCCGCACCTTTGACGGCTATCGCCGCAAGAACGGCCGGGCCGGCACGCGCAACGAGATCTGGGTGCTGTGCACCGTGGGCTGCGTGGCCAACACCGCCCGCCGCATCGCCGAGAAGGCCAATCAGCGCTTCGCCGGTCGCGTCGACGGCGTCTTCGCCTTCCCCCACCCGTTCGGCTGCTCGCAGCTAGGCGACGACCTGTCCCATACCCGCAAGCTGATCGCGGCCCTGGCCAGCCATCCCAACGCCGGCGGCGTGCTGCTGCTGGGCCTGGGCTGCGAGAACAACCAGCTGAAGGCCCTGCTGGACAGCGCCCCGGAGATCGACCGCGATCGCCTGCGCAGCTTCACCACTCAGATGGTCGAGGACGAGCTGGAAGACGGCCTGGCCGCTGTCGAGGCCCTGGTCGAACTGGCCGAGCAGGACAAGCGCGAGCCGATCCCAGTCTCGGAACTGGTCGTGGGCCTCAAGTGCGGCGGTTCGGACGGCTTCTCGGGCGTCACGGCCAACCCGCTGGTCGGCCGCATCGCCGACAAGGTCGCCGACGCCGGCGGCACGCCGGTGCTGACCGAGATCCCCGAGGTGTTCGGGGCCGAGAACGTGCTGCTGCAGCGCGCCGCCAGCCGCGAGATCTTCGACCAGGCTGTCGCGGTGATCGACGACTTCAAGCGCTACTTCATCGATAACAACCAGCCGATCTACGAGAACCCCTCGCCCGGTAACATCGCCGGCGGCATCACCACACTGGAGGAGAAGTCCCTCGGCGCGGTGCAGAAGGGTGGCCGGGCTCAGCTGGTTGAGGTGCTGCGTTACGGCGAGAAGGTCGGTCCGCACGGCCTGACCTTCCTGGAAGCGCCCGGCAACGACGCGGTGTCGTCGACGGCCCTGACCGCCGCCGGCGCCACGGTGATCCTGTTCACCACCGGCCGCGGCACGCCGCTGGGCTTCCCCGCCCCGACCCTGAAGATCGCCTCCAACTCGGGCCTGGCCCAGCGCAAGCCGGGCTGGATCGACTTCGACGCCGGCCAGGTGCTGGAAGGCGTCTCGATGGACGACGCCGCCGATCGCCTGATGGACCTCGTGGTCGACACCGCCTCGGGCAAGGCCACCAAGGCCGAGCTGAACGGCGAACGCGAGATCGCGATCTGGAAGTCGGGCGTGACGCTCTAACTCGGCGCCGCGATCTCCTTCAGGCTCATGCGCTTGTAGATCTCGACCAGGGCTTTGCCCTCCTCGGGTCCGACCGAGATCGCCAGCCGCACGGCCGCCTCGCCCATCTCCCAGATGAAGAAGGCGTTGCGGTCGATCACCTCGGCGGCGAGGCCCGAGTGCACCTTGCGCATGGCCTCGGCCAGCAAGGCGCCCTGCACGCGGCTCTCGGCTAGTTGCAGCTCGGCCAGGTGCTTGTCGGCCTGGGTGCCCGACCAGATGTCGCGCATCACCGGCTCGGCCATGACGACGTCCAGATAGATGTCAACCAACCCGTCGAAGGCCTTCAGCAGGCTGGGCAGATCGGTCACCTCCTCCAGCACCTGCGCGATGCAATCCCGGCACTGGGTCGCGTAGCGCTCGAACAGGCTGCGGATCAGGGCGCTCTTGTCCGGGAAGTACTGGTACAGCGACCCGATCGAGATCCCGGCCAGGGCCGCCACCTCGCTCATCTTCACCTGATCGCTGCCCGTCTTCGAGATCAGCTCGCAGGCGACGGACTGGATGCGTTCCAGCCGCTCGCGGCTGCGCGCCTGGCTAGGCGTGCGACGGGCGGCGGTGGGATCGGCTTGGCTCATGAAAACACCAGAAGGGGTATTGACGGCAAAAATGTGAGGATTTATCACTTTTCTCGAATACGAGACTTCCTCACATTAACAGGAGATACCCCGATGACAACCACCACCGCTCCGATCCTCGTCCTGGGCGCCACCGGCAAGACCGGCGCCCGCGTCATGCAACGCCTCCAAAGCCAGGGCCACGCCGTCCGCCCCGGCTCGCGCCAGGCCGACATCCCGTTCGACTGGGAGAACGACGCCACCTGGCCGGCGGCCGTGGCCGGGGTTGAGACGGTCTATCTGACCTACCAGCCCGACATCGCCGCGCCGGGCGCCCTGCCGATCGTCAAGCGTTTCTACGTCGAGGCCGCCAAGGCTGGCGTGCGCAAAATCGTGTTGCTGTCGGGCCGCGGCGAGCCCGAGTGCATCGAAGCCGAAGACACCCTGCAGGCCAGCGGCCTGGACTGGACCATCGTCCGCGCCAGCTGGTTCCAGCAGAACTTCAGCGAGGCCTTCTTCCTGGATCCGATCCGCGAAGGCACGCTGGTGCTGCCCCACGGCCTGGCCCCCGAGCCGTTCGTCGACGTCGACGACATCGCCGACATCGTCGCCCTGGCCCTGGTCGACCCTGGCCACAACGGCAAGCTCTATGAAGTGACCGGACCGCAGGCTCTGAGTTTCGGTGAAGCCGCCGACATGATCGGCCGCGCCACCGGACGCGAGATCACCCTGGTCACCGTGCCGATGGAAGCCTATCGCCAGGGGCTGGCCGAAGTCATGCCGCCCGAACTGGTCGAGCTGATCGTCTACCTGTTCTCCACCGTGCTGGACGGCCGCAACATCCCCCTGGCCCATGGCGTCGAACAAGCCCTGGGCCGCCCGCCGGGCAGCTTCCAGGACTATGTCGCCCGCACCGCCGCGACCGGGGTCTGGAACTGAAGCCTGGCGGTCAGGCCAATCCTGTTGCCACCGGTGGCACACTGCCGCAAATAAGGGTTCCGTTAGGAGAGTCTCCCGCGTGGGGCTCTCCTTCCCGACCCGATTTCGAACCCAGGCGTGCTCCCTTGACGGCTACCTCCGCGACCTCCTCCGCCCTGCGTCTGAGCCCGACCAGCTATCCGGGCGCCGTCCCCGGCACGGTTCTGCCGACCTATGACCGCGACAAGGTCGAGATCGGCGTCGTCCACTTCGGCCCCGGCGCTTTCCACCGCGCCCACCAGGCCTTTTATTTCGACCAACTACTGGCCAAGGACCCACGCTGGGGAATCTGCGCCGTCTCGCTGAAGAGCCCCGGCGTCCGTGACGCCCTGGTCCCGCAGGACGGCCTGTACACCCTGGCCCAGCTGGACGCCGAGACCACCTTCCGCGTCATCGGCGCGATCCGCGAGGTGCTGGTCGCCCCCGAGGATCCGCCCTCGGTCTTCGCCCGCCTGGCCGCCCCCTCGACCCGCATCGTCACCCTGACCGTCACCGAGAAGGGCTACACCCTGTCAGCCGAGGGCGGGCTGGACGAGAAGCACCCCGACATCGTCCACGACCTGGCCAATCCGCGCGAACCCAAGAGCGCCGTCGGCTACATCGTCGAGGGCCTGCGCCGCCGCTTCGCCGCCGGCCTTGCGCCCTACGCCGTCGTGGCCTGCGACAACCTCGCCGACAACGGCTGGCGCCTGAAGGCGGCCGTGGTGGCCTTCGCCGGCAAGATCGACGCCGACCTCGCCGCCTGGATCGACGCCAACGGCAGCTTCCCGCGCACCATGGTCGACAGCATCACGCCGGCCACCGACGACGCCCTGCGCGCCCGCGTCCAGGCCGCCACCGGCCTGGAAGACGCCTGGCCGATCCAGCGCGAAGCCTTCACCCAGTGGGTGGTCGAAGACGTGCTGCCCTCTGACGCGCCGGACCTGGCCAGCGTCAGCGTCATCCTGACCGACGACGTGCGCGGCTTCGAGCGCGCCAAGCTGCGCCTGCTGAACGGGGTGCACTCGACCCTGGCCTATGTCGGCATCCTGCGCGGCCACGAGACGGTGTTCGAGGCCGTCAGCGACCCGGTGTTGGAGACCCTGGCCCGCGAGATGATGGCCAAGGACATCATCCCCACGCTCACCGCCCCGCGCGGCCTGGATCTAGCCGAATACGCCGAGGCCATCCTGGCCCGCTTCCGCAACCCCGAGATCCGCCACCTGCTGGCCCAGATCGCCTGGGACGGCACTCAGAAGCTGCCCTTCCGCATCCTGGGCACCCTGACCGAGACCCTGGACGCCGGCCGCTCGGTCGAGCGCTTGGCGATCCCGCTGGCGGCCTGGATGCGTTTCGTGGCCCTGCGCGCTAAGACGGGCGAGGCGATCACCGACCCGCTGCACGACAAGCTGACCGAGATCGGCGTGGGTGTCACGGGCGACGCCAAGACCGACGTCGCGGCCTTCCTGGCGCTGGACAGCGTGTTCCCGGCGAAACTGACTTCGAACGCGACGTTCGTGGAAGCGGTCGAGAAGGCCTACGCCGACCTCGCCTAGCGGGTCACACCCTTTGCGGTCAGCACCGGCACGACGGTGCTGACCAAGATCTCCAGATCGAACAGGAACGAGCGCCGGGCCAGATACTCGGCGTCCAGCGCCACCTTGTCCGGGATGGCCAGCTCGTCGCGGCCGTTGATCTGCGCCCAGCCGGTGACGCCGGGCCGCAGGACGTCGACGCCGGCGGCCTGACGCGCCGCGATCAGGTCGTCCTGATTGAACAGCGCCGGGCGCGGCCCGACCAGGCTCATATGGCCGACCAACACGCTCCACAGCTGTGGCAGCTCATCCAAGCTCAGCTTGCGCATCAGCGGCCCGACCGGCGTCAGCCACTGGTCGGGGTTGTCCAGCAGGTGCGTGGCGACCTCGGGCGTGTCGATCCGCATGGTGCGGAACTTCGGCATCGGGAACAAACCTGAGCTCTTCCCCACCCGCTGCGACCAATAGAGACCCGGCCCCGACGAGGTCAGCCGCACTAGGCCCCACAGCACGACAAGCGGCAGGGCCAGCACGATCAAGCCGATCGCCGCCGCCGTGAAATCGAAAAGGCGTTTCACCTAGCGCAGGTCGCCGCTGGCCGCGTCGAGCAACAGATAGGCTCGGCCCGCGTCCGACGACAGCAGCGCCGCCAGCAGGAAGCCTTCGCGGTCCTGACCGGCGGCTTCGTCGATCATGCCGGCGTAGCGCGTCAGGAAGCGCTCGGTATTGCTCTTTAGCGTCGAGTCCGAGAACAGGCGGCGAACCAGACGGCGGATGGCGGCGGGCGCCAGGCGCTTGACCACTTCGCGGGCGCCGACGGCGTCGCGGGTCTGCAAGGCGGCGGCGATCTCGTCGATGCGGCCGCGCGGCAGCAGGGCGTGCGGATCGATGCCCATCGCGGTGATCTCGGCGGCCAGCTTCTCGCCCAGGCCGCTATCGCCCGGCGTGCTGTTCTCGATGCCGGCCAGCAGGTTTCGCCAGCTCCAACCACCGTCGCCATCCGGCTCGGGCGCGGACTGGGCGGCCTGCTTGCGCGTGGAGGCTTGCTCAAACACCGAGCGGAACTCTTCGTCGGTGGCCGTCGGCGTCAGGCGCAGGCGGCGGCGATCGGCCGGCGGCTCGTCCTCATCCTCGAACTCGATCATCGGCAGGGGCTCGACCGGCGGCGGCGGCGGCGCGGCCGTGCGGGTCCGGATCGGCGGCGCGGTCGCCGAGGTCGCGCGAGCGGCCATGGTCGAGGCGCTGGACGCGGTGACGGCCCCGGCCGCCTCGCTCAGCATCTCGTAGTTGCGGCGCACGCGCTCCTGGAAGGCCTGGTCGATCGCGGCCGTCTCTTCGGCGGTGCGACGGATGGCGTTCATCAGGTGCTCGACGCCCTGCTCGATCGAGACGCGGACCTCGCCGGCTTTGTGCAGCGCCTCGGCCGGCAGTTCGGCGGTGCGCTTACCGATCTCGGCCAGCATGGCTTCCAGCTCGTCCAGCGTGCCGCGCGCGGCCTGGACGGAGTCGGCCAGCTTCTGCGAGGTGCGAGCCCCGGCCTGTTCCACCATTTGGGCGGAGTGCTCGATGATGTCGCGCGCCTCTTCCATGCGGGATTCGAAGACGGCGTCGGCCTTCTGGCCAGCGGCGAAGGCGATCTCGTTCAGCTGGTCGACGCGGCTGCGCGCGGCCTCGACGCGGGCCTCGACGCTCTCGCCGGCCTTGAGCGCAGCCTCAGCCATGGCTTCCATGGCGGCCTTGAGTTCGTCCTCCAGCAGGGTGCGCTGCTGCTCGGCGGCGTCGCCGATCGTCTCCAGCGTCTTCTTGGCGTTGTCGGCGAAGGCCTCGCGCTGGGCCGTGGCGCTCTCGCCCATCTCGCGGAACTGGTCCGAGGCCGCGCTGATCAGGCCGCGCAGGATCTCCGCGCCCATGGCGGCGGTGTCCGACAGCTCGGTGGCGCCGACGCGGGTATAGGCCACGAACTCGGTGAGCTGGGCGGTGCGGGTCTCGGCCTCGGCGGCGAAGTCTTCCTGTTCCGAGCGCAGGGACTGGCTGATCTCGACCAGGGCGGCGCGTTGGGCGGCCAAGCTCTTCTCGACGGTGGCGACCTGGTCGCCGACGCCGGTCCCGGCGGTTTCCAGGCGAGCGATCTGACGCGACAGGTCCTCGGCCCCGACGCGGGCGGCGTCCGAGGCTTCGGCGGCAGCGGCGGCCAGGTCGGCGGCCCGGGCGGCCAGGGCGGCTTCGGCCTCACGCAGCTGGGTCTCGGCCAGGTCGGAGGCCTCAGCCACCATGCGGGCCTGGCTGCCGATCGCGTCGACGACCGCCGTGGAGCGGGCGTCCAGCGACTGCGAGAGGGTCTCCATCGCCGTACGTTCGTGGCTCAGGCCCTGGGCCAGTTGGTTGGCCATCTTGGCCGACTCGCCGGCGGCCTCGGCCAGGCGGGCGGTCTCTTCGGCCAGCGCTTGGCGCAGCGAGATGATGTGTTCGCGCGCCCGTTCGGCGGCGTTAGCGGCGTTCTCGACTCCCTGACGCATGGCCTCGGCCGCGCTGGACGCGCCGACGGAGGCCAGAGCGGCCGGAGTGATGATGCGATCGGTCAGGGTGCGGGTGCGCTTCAGCTCGTCGGCGATGCCGGTGGCCTGACGCAGCAGATAGGCGCCCAGCAGGGTCAGCAGGGCCGGCCCGATGGCCAGGCCCGCGAACACCATCAGCGCGAAGCCCTCGACCTTGAAGGCCGGCACGCCACGGGCGAAACCGAATGCGAAGGCGATCGGGGCCAGGGCCCACAGGGCCGCGATGGCGGTGGCGATCGTCCAGAACAGCACGCCCGACATGCGGCGCGGCGCGGGCTCGGCGGTCAGCGGCGTGGGCGTTTCGGACACCGGACCGCGCAGGTCGACTTCACGCTTCTCGGTCTTGGCCGGCGCGGCCGACGCGCTCTCGACGACCGGCGCCGGTTGGACGCCAAAGGCCAGCGACGTGGCCGGCTTGAGTTCAGGCTCGGCGAAGCTGGTGACCGGCTCGGGCGCTTGCTCGCGACGACGGCGCGAGCGCACGGCCGACGGCGGCGGGACGGCGAGGTCGTCGTGCAGGGTCTCTTGCAGGCTCAAGGGTTCGGCGGTCGGAATGTCCGCCTCGGGCTCGGCAAACGACGTCGTTTCAGGAAGCTCTGGAGGGAGCTCGGGCGCGATCTTCGTCTCCTCGGGAGGAACTTCCGTCGGCGTCGCGGAGAAATCGAGCGGTTGGCGCTTCTTAGGCTTCATACACAGCCAGGGTCCCAGAGCGTCGGAGGGGGGCGCAGAGACAACCTTCGCGCGCCGAACCCCTCATTCGCGTGTCGCATGAACCTAACGGCGAAACGCCCTGACGGAAAGCAACTTTGCTTGTGTTTGCAGGGGTTGCGGCGTCTGGAAGCGCCTTCAGGCGTCGCGCGAAGGGCCCGCGGGGGCGCTGACGGCGATCGGCAGCGGCTTGACCAGGTCTCGCGGCGAGCGGGCGACGGTCTTGTGCTGGGCCTGGCCCTTGGCGTGCGGACACGCCTGTTCGACCGCCATGCCGAACTGGCACAGCGCGAACGACGACAGCCAAACGATCGCCACGGCCAACATTTCGGTCAGGAAGCCCATTGCCCCACCTATCGAAACCGATAGCGCCGTTATGCGAGACTCGACGGGCGATCGCGAGTGAACTTTTGGTCATGAAAGCACAAGCTTACGAGGTGTGGCGCCAAGCCAACTGACAGCGCCCCCAGATTTCCGGCGGTTGTCCCCGGAGACGGTCGGGCCTAGGTCCCAGCCTACATTCGGCGCCCTGCTCGACGAGCGGGACCCGGACATTTTCCCTTTGCGGATCTTCGCCTTGGCCCTTACCCAATTCGCACCCGCCGCGTACCCGACGGAACCGATGACGACCCAAATCTCGCCGGCCCGTCTCACGCACCTCCAGCGCCTGGAGGCCGAGAGCATCCACATCCTGCGGGAAGTGGCGGCCGAGTGCGAACGTCCGGTCATGCTGTATTCGATCGGCAAGGACAGCGCGGTGATGCTGCACCTGGCCGCCAAGGCCTTCTATCCCAGCAAGCCGCCCTTCCCGCTGCTGCACGTCGACACGACCTGGAAGTTCAGGGACATGTACGCCCTGCGCGACAAGGTCGCGTCCGAACTCGGCTTCGACCTGATCGTCCACAAGAACCCCGACGCCGAGGCGCGCGGCATCAATCCGTTCGACCACGGCAGCGCCCTGCACACCGACCTCTGGAAGACCGAGGGCCTGAAGCAAGCACTCTCGAAGTACGGCTTCGACGCGGCCTTCGGCGGCGCCCGCCGCGACGAGGAGAAAAGCCGGGCCAAGGAGCGGGTCTTCTCATTCCGCTCGTCGGAGCATCGCTGGGACCCGAAGAACCAGCGTCCCGAGCTGTGGAACCTCTACAACACCCGCAAGCATCCGGGTGAGAGCCTGCGCGTCTTCCCGATCTCCAATTGGACCGAGCTGGACGTCTGGCAGTACATCCACCTGGAGAACATCCCGATCGTGCCGCTGTACTTCGCGGCCGAGCGGCCGGTGGTCGAGCGCGACGGCGCGCTGATCATGGTCGACGACGAGCGTTTCCGCCTGCGTCCGGGCGAGGTTCCGCAGACCAGGAGCGTGCGCTTCCGCACCCTGGGCTGCTATCCGCTGACGGGCGCGGTCGAGAGCGAGGCTTCCACCCTGCCCCAGGTCATCCAGGAGATGCTGCTGACCACGACATCGGAGCGCCAGGGCCGGGTCATCGACCACGACCAGTCCGCCTCGATGGAGAAGAAGAAGCAGGAAGGTTACTTCTGATGGCGCACCAGTCCGCCCTGATCGCCCAGGACATCGAAGCCTATCTGCACCAGCACCAGCACAAGTCGCTGCTGCGCTTCATCACCTGCGGCAGCGTCGACGACGGCAAATCCACCCTGATCGGTCGCCTGCTGTACGACAGCAAGATGATCTTCGAGGACCAGCTGGCGGCCCTGGAAGCCGACAGCAAGAAGGTCGGCACGCAAGGCGGCGCGATCGACTTCGCCCTGCTGGTCGACGGCCTGGCCGCCGAGCGCGAGCAAGGCATCACCATCGACGTCGCCTACCGGTTCTTCTCGACCGAGAAGCGCAAGTTCATCGTCGCCGACACCCCCGGCCACGAGCAGTACACGCGCAACATGGTCACCGGCGCCTCGACCGCCGACGCGGCCGTGATCCTGATCGACGCGCGCAAGGGCGTGCTGACCCAGACGCGCCGCCACAGCTATCTCGTCTCGCTGCTGGGCATCCGCCACGTGGTGCTGGCGGTGAATAAGATGGACCTGGTCGGCTGGGACCAGAGCGTCTTCGACGCCATCGTCGCCGACTACCGCGCCTTCGCCGACCAGATCGGCCTGAGCGTCTTCACGCCCATCCCGATCTCGGGCCTGGGCGGCGACAACATGGCCGCGCGCAGCGAGCACACGCCCTGGTTGGACGGCCCGATCCTGATGGACTGGCTGGAAGGCGTCGAGGTCGAGGACGACCTGCAGGCCAAGCCGTTCCGCATGCCGGTGCAGTGGGTCAATCGCCCCAACCTCGACTTCCGGGGCTTCTCGGGCCTGGTCGCCTCGGGGACCATCAAACCCGGCGACCGCATCCGCGCCCTGCCCTCGGGCCGCGAGAGCCGCGTGGCCCGCATCGTCACCCTGCCCGGTGACCTCGACCAGGCCGTCGCCGGCCAGTCGGTGACCCTGACCCTGGAAGACGAGATCGACATCTCGCGCGGCGACGTCATCGCCTCGGCCGATGCGCCCGCGCCGGTCGCCAACCAGTTCGAGGCCACGCTCGTCTGGATGGACGACGAGCCCCTGCCCCCGGGCCGCACCTATCTCTTGAAGCTGGGCGCGCGGACGGTCAGCGCCAGCGTCACCGACATCAAGCACCGCGTGAACGTCAACACGCTGGAGCACACGGCCGCCAAGCGGCTGGAGCTGAACGAGATCGGGGTCTGCAACCTCTCGCTCGACCAGGCCATCCCATTCGAGGCCTATGCCGACAACCGCCAGATGGGCGGCTTCATCCTGGTCGATCGCCTGTCCAACCGCACGGTTGGCGCTGGCATGCTGAACTTCGCCCTGCGCCGGGCCGACAACATCCACTGGCAGCACACCGACGTGACGAAGTCGTCGCGTTCGGCGCTGAAGAGCCAACGGGGTCAGGTCGTGTGGCTGACGGGCCTGTCGGGCGCGGGCAAGTCGACCATCGCCAACCTGGTCGAAAAGCGCCTGCACGCCCTGGGTCGCCACACCTATCTGCTGGACGGCGACAACGTCCGCCACGGCCTCAACAAGGACCTCGGTTTCACCGAGGAGGACCGCGTCGAGAACATCCGCCGCGTGGCCCAGGTCGCCAAGCTGATGGTCGACGCCGGCCTGATCGTGCTGACCGCCTTCATCTCGCCGTTCCGCGCCGAGCGCCAGCTGGCGCGCGACCTGCTGGACCAGGGCGAGTTCATCGAGGTCTTCGTCGACACGCCCCTGGCCGTGGCCGAGGCCCGCGACGTGAAGGGCCTCTACAAGAAGGCCCGCTCGGGTCAGCTGAGGAACTTCACGGGCGTCGACAGCCCGTACGAGGCGCCGGAAGCGCCGGAACTGCGGATCGACACCACCGCGATCGATCCGGTGGAAGCGGCCGAAAAGATCGTCGCCTGGCTGGAAGGCCAGGAGATCGACTACACGATCTGATGTCTGGAGCGGCGCGATAGCAGTATCGCGCCGCCGAGGCCCAACAGGGCCATGAAGGCGGTGGCCAGGTAGCCTTTCGCGCCCAGGGCGTCGAACAGCGGCCCTGACGCCAGGGTCGCGATGCCCAGCGTGAAACCCGAGGACAGCGCCGAATTGATCGCCTGGGCGGGTGACGCCGCCGCCGGCGGGGCCAGCTTCTCGATCAGGCGCAGCGAAGCCAGGAAGCTCGCCGCGAAGGTCATGGCGTGCAGCATCTGCAGCGGGAACAGCGCCCACAGCGGCGGCTCGAACGCGTAGCAGCTCCAGCGGATGACGGCGGCGCTCGCACCCAGGATCAGGAACCGTTCTGGACCCCAGCGACGGCGCAGCGGCTCCAGGAACCACATGAAGCCGACCTCGGCCGCGACGCCGACGCCCCACAGGATGCCGATCATCGGCTCGCTGATCCCCTGCTTGCGCCAGAGGATGGCCGAGAAGCCGTAGTAGAAGGCGTGCGCCCCCTGGATAAGACCCGCCGTGACCACAGCCAGCACGAAGGTGCGGTTGCTCAGCAGGTCGCTCAGCCCCTTCCAGCGTTCGGACCGGTCGGGCTTGGCGCCCTCGGCATGGACCCGCTCGGGCGGCACGGCCAGGGCCGCCGCCACCGCGCCGACGAAGCAGGCCGCCGCGATCCAGATGGCGATGATCGTCGGCGCGGCGAAGGTCAGGATCGCGCCCATCGCCAGGTTGGCGGCGATGAATGCCGACGAACCGGTGCCACGCGGGATGCCGTAGTTGAAGTTCTCCAGCCGCGCCCGGCGCAGGGTGATCACGTCGATCAGCGGCGAGACGGTCGACAGCAAGGTTTGGCCGATGAACCAGGCCAGGATGAACCACCACAGGTTCGGGGCGGCCAGCAGGCCCGCATAACCCAGCCCCGCCCCGACCAGCAGCAGGATCATCGGCGTGCGCCGCAGGGTGAAGCCGTCGGCCCACACCGCCAGCGAGGCGCCGGTGAAGGGTTTCAGCAGCAGCGGCACGGCCAGGATCAGGCCGATCTCACCGCCACTCATGCCGCGCGAGCGCAGATAGGTGCCGATATACGGCAGGCTGACGCCCGAGCTCAGATAGATCGCGGCGTAGAACAGGCAGAGGCGGACAAGGGTCGGGAGCCCCGGCTCCTTCGTCTTGTCCGCCTCCGGGAGCATGTTACTCGGCGCCGCCGAAGCGGGCCGTCCATTCGGCGATCTGCTCGTCCTCGATCTTCTTGAACAGGACGTCCGGCACCGTCACCTTCGAGCCGACCGCCAGCTTGTCCAGCTCGGCCTTGGCGTCGTTCGACGGCCATTGGGCCGGGAACTCCAGGCCGAAGGCGTCGCCGATCGTCTCGGCCGCGAACGGGATGAACGGGGCCGAGAGCTTGGCGTACAGGGCGACCAGGTTCAGGGCCGTGCGGACGATGACGGCGGCGCGATCACGATCGGTCTTGATCGCGGTCCACGGCGCCGCCTCCTGCAGATATTCGTTGCCGACCACCCACAGGGCCCGCAGCGCCTGGGCGCTCTTGCGGATCTCGATGGTGTCCATCTGTTCGGCCAGATCGGCCAGGCGCGCCGAGACGTCGGCGAACAGCTTCTCTTCCAGCGGCCCCGGTTCGCCGCCCCCGGGGACCACGCCCTCGAACTTGCTCTCGTTGAACTTCAGGATGCGGTTGACGAAGTTGCCCAGCACGTCGGCCAGGTCGCGGTTCACGGCGCTGGCGAACTGCTCCCAGGTGAAGGCCGTGTCGCTGCTCTCCGGCGAATTGGCCGTCAGGTACCAGCGCCACAGGTCGGGCGGCAGGATCTCCAGGGCCGCGTCCATGAACACGCCGCGCTTGGACGAGGTCGAGAACTTGCCGCCGTACCAGTTCAGCCAGTTGAAGGCCTTGAGCATGTCGACGCTCTTCCACGGCTCTTCCGAGCCTAGGATCGTCGCGGGGAAGCTGACGGTGTGGAACGCGACGTTGTCCTTGCCCATGAACTGGACGTATCGGACGTCTTCCGCGCCTTCGTCGGTGCGCCACCAACGCTTCCAGTCACGGTCGGGCGAGCCCTCGGCCCACTCCTGGGTCGCGGCGATATATTCGATCGGGGCGTCGAACCAGACGTAGAAGACCTTGTCCTCGAAGCCCGGGCGCGGCAGGCCGTCCTGGGCCACCGGGATGCCCCAGGCCAGGTCACGGGTGATGCCGCGATCGATCAGCCCCTCGTCCAGGTGCTTGTAGGCGATCGAGCGGGCCAGCTGCGGCCAGTCGCCGTGGCTGTCGACCCAGGCGCGGATCTTGTCCTGCATCTTGGTCTGCAGCAGGTACAGGTGGCGGGTGTCGCGCACCTCGATGTTCCGCGAGCCCGAGATCACCGAGTACGGGTCCTTCAGGTCGGTCGGGTCCAGCAGGTTGCCGCAGTTGTCGCACTGGTCGCCGCGCGCCTTCTCGAAACCGCAGTGTGGGCAGGTGCCTTCGACATAGCGGTCGGGCAGGAAGCGCTTGTCGTCGACCGAATAGACCATCTGGTCGACGCGTTCCTCGATCAGGCCGTGGTCTTCCAGGGCCTGGCAGAAGTGCTGGGTCAGGCGATGGTTTTGCGGCGAGGACGAGCGACCGAAATGGTCCCACGACAGGCCGAAGGCGCGACCCACATCGTGCTGGAGGATGTGCTGCTCGGCGCAGTAGGTGGCGACGTCCTGGTTGGCGGCGGCGGCCGCGAGTTCAGCCGGGGTGCCGTGCTCGTCGGTGGCGCAGATGTACAGCGTCTCGTGGCCCTGGGCCCGCTTGAACCGCGCATAGACGTCCGCCGGCAGCATCGACCCCGCCAGGTTGCCCAGGTGCTTGATGCCGTTGATGTACGGCAGAGCCGAGGTGATCAGGATGCGAGCCATGCGGGCGCGGCCTTTCGGGGAGTCACGGGAAGCGTAGAAGCGTCCGCATATAGAAGGGTCGGGCGGCGAGGGAAAGGTTTGGCGCAATACGCCTTCTCCTCCCCCGCTGGGGGAGGTGGCCCAGAGGGCCGGAGGGGGCAGCTCGGCCTATGCCGGCGATGCCCCCTCAGTCGCTCCGCGACAGCTCCCCCAGAGGGGGAGCAGAGTGCGTGAAGCTACAACGGAATGTTGTCGTGCTTCTTCCAGGGGTTGGACAGTTCCTTCCCCTTCAGGCTCTTCAGCCCGCGCACGATCCGCCGCCGCGTGCCGTGCGGCATGATCACGTCATCCACATAGCCGCGCTGCGCCGCCACGAACGGGTTGGCGAAGCGGTCCTTGTACTCGGCCTCGCGCACGGCCAGCACCTCGGGATCCTTGGCTTCCTGGCGGAAGATGATCTCCACCGCCCCCTTGGCGCCCATCACCGCGATCTCGGCGGTCGGCCAGGCGTAGTTGAGGTCGCCGCGCAGGTGCTTGGAGCTCATCACGTCATAGGCGCCGCCATAGGCCTTGCGGGTGATGACCGTGATCTTCGGCACCGTGGCTTCGGCATAGGCGAACAGCAGCTTGGCGCCGTGCTTGATCAGGCCGCCGTACTCCTGCTTTGTCCCCGGCATGAAGCCTGGGACGTCGACCAGGGTGATGATCGGGATGTTGAAGGCGTCGCAGAAGCGCACGAAGCGGGCGGCCTTGCGCGAGCTGTCGATGTCCAGCACCCCGGCCAGCACCTGCGGCTGGTTGGCGACAATGCCGACGCTCTCGCCGTCCATGCGGGCGAAGCCGCAGACGATGTTCTTGGCCCACTCGCTGCTGATCTCGAAGAAGTCGGCCTCGTCGACCATCTTCAGGATCAGCTCCTTGATGTCGTAGGGCTTGGTCGGATCGGCCGGCACCAAGGTGTCGAGGCTGGCCTCCTCGCGATAGGGCTCGTCGAAGCTCTCGCGCTCCGGGGCGGGCTCGCGGTTGGACGAAGGCAGGAAGTCGACCAGACGGCGCACCTGGGTCAGGGCTTCCAGGTCGTTCTCGAACGCGCCCTCGGCCACGCCGGACTTGGCGGCGTGGACGCGAGCCCCGCCCAGCTCCTCGGCGGTGACGACCTCATTGGTCACGGTCTTCACGACGTCGGGGCCGGTCACGAACATGTAGCTCGTGTCCTTGACCATGAAGATGAAGTCGGTGATCGCGGGCGAATAGACGTCGCCGCCGGCGCACGGGCCCATGATCACGCTGATCTGTGGGATGACGCCGCTCGCCAGGGTGTTCTCGAGGAAGATGTCGGCATAGCCGGCCAGGCTGTCGACGCCTTCCTGGATGCGCGCGCCGCCGGCGTCGAACAGGCCGATGATCGGCGCGCCGACCTTCATGGCCTGGCGCTGGACCTTGATGATCTTCTGGGCGTGAGCATTCGACAGGCTGCCGCCGAACACCGTGAAGTCCTTGGAGAAGACGTAGACGACCTTGCCGTTGATCGTGCCCCAGCCCGTGACAACGCCGTCGCCGGGGATCTTCTGGTTCTCCATGCCGAAGTCGGCGCAGCGGTGCTCGACGAACATGTCGAACTCCTCGAACGAGCCTTCGTCCAGCAGCAGGTCGATGCGCTCGCGGGCGGTCAGCTTGCCCTTGGCGTGCTGGGCGGCGACGCGCGCCTCGCCACCGCCGGCCTTGGCCTGTTCGCGACGACGGTCGAGTTCCTCGAGAATGTGCTGCACGCGCGTACTCCCCTGCCCGGATAGTTATGCTGGCGGTTCGCCCACCTTAGGCAGCCAGCCCTAGCGACGCCAGAAGGCGCAGGCAAGGCGGACCTTGCGGCAGCGCAGCAGAGGGCAGATTAGTTCGTGCGCGGTCCGAACAGGATGATCGCCGCCCCGACCAGGCACACCGCGCCGCCGATCAGGTCCCAGCGGTCGGGCCGGGCGTTCTCAACCAGACGCATCCAGGCGATCGAGGCGACGATGTAGATCCCGCCATAGGCCGCGTAGGCGCGGCCGGCGACGCTGGCGTCGATCCGCGTCAGCAGCAGGGCGAAGGCGATCAGCGACAGTGTCCCCGCCCCGGCCCACCACGGCGTCTTGCCCAGCCGCAGCCAGGCCCAGAAGGCGAAGCACCCGCCGATCTCACAAAGCGCCGCCAGGGCGTAGACGGCGCCGGTCTTGAACATCAGCGCAGCGCTGCGAACCAGCGGTCGATCATGTCGGCCTCGACAGCCAGGAACGCGGCGCGGGCGGCGGCCTCTTCGTCCTGGCCCCACTGCTCGGCCTGAAACACCTCTTCCAGCCGCGACAGATCCAGCGCCTTGCGGCCGGTCAGACGGCCGGCGCGCACGGCCAGGGCCAGCACGGTCGAGCCGAACAGGCCCGAGGCGAAGGCCACGCCCGCCAGGGCGAAGTCGTCCAGCGTCAGTGCCAAGGCCTCGACGGCAGCCAGGGTGGCCGGCGGCTGCGGTTGGTGGATGATCCCGGCCACCGGCGTGAAGACGAAACCGAACTCAGCCTTGGCCCAGTCCAGGATCGCGCCCCACTCGCGGTCCTGGCGCTCGACCAGCGGCGTCGGATGCTCGGCGCGGTAGCACAGGTGGTCGGAAGACGCGTAGGCGGTGATCTCGCGAGCCACCTCGGCGCGGGTCTCGGCGATGCGGTCGATAGCTGTGAAGGCTAGGCGCGTGGCCGGCATCAGGCTGTTGTCGATATATTCGACCTGAGCTTCCCATTCGGCGGCGATGGTGTCGGCCAGCAGTTTGGTCGGCGCGACCAGCGGCTTCCTGGCCGGCGACTTGGGCGTGCGGCCGTCCAGCTGAATCGCGAAGCCGCCCTCCACCGGGGCCGCGGCGGCGGCCTTGTAGAAGCGCTTGGGTTTCAGCAGCAGCTCGGACTTGTCGGACACAGGCGATCTCATTTTTCGGGCCGTTCGCGACGGAACGGCGAAACTCCCGCGTTGAATGAGCAAGATCGCGTGTCAGCGCAAGGGAGAGCGCCGCTTGAGCTTACCGTCCAAGGACATGATGGCCGCCATCGCCGTCACCCGCTTCGGCCTGGGCGCCCGCCCGGGCGAGATCGAGGCGGCCAAGTCCGATCCGCAGGGCTACCTCACCGCCCAGATCCGCCGCGAGGGCGCCGACATCCCGCAGGATGGCGGCGAAAGCGCCTCGGTCCGCTTCGAGCAGATGCGCGACTACCAGCAGCAGCGCCGCATGGAGCGCCAGCAGAAGGACGGCGAGGCCGACAAGACCGCCGCCAACGCCCAGACCTTCAAGGACGCCCAGCGGGACCTGCGCGAGAAGGTCGGCGCCGACTTCCTGGCCCGCGCGCGCCTGGGGGCCAGCACGCCGGCCAGCTTCCGCGAACGCTGGGCGCTGTTCTGGGCCAACCACTTCACAGTCTCGTCGACTAAGCAGATCACCTCGGTGCTGATCGGCCCGTTCGAGCGCGAGGCGATCAGGCCCTATGTGTTCAACAGCTTCGAGAACCTGCTGGTCGCCTCCTCGACCCATCCGGCCATGCTGACCTATCTGGACCAGGCCCAGTCGATTGGCCCGAATAGCCGCGCGGCCGGACGCCGGGGCGGCAAGGCCGGCCTGAACGAGAACCTGGCGCGCGAGATCCTGGAGCTGCACACGGTCGGCGTCGACGCCGGCTATAAGCAGGCCGACGTCACCGAGTTCGCCCGCGCCCTGACCGGCTTCTCGGTCGGCCGCGACATGGAAGACCGCGCCGGCCAGTTCGTGTTCCGTGACAACGCCCACGAGCCCGGCGCCCGCACGATCCTGGCCCGCCACTACGGCCAGGCCGACATCAAGCAGGGCCTGGCGGTGCTGAAGGACCTGTCCGCCGATCCGCGCACCGCCCGTCACGTCTGCGGCAAGATCGCCCGCCACTTCGTCTCGGACACGCCGCCCAAGTCGCTGACCGAGCGGCTGGAGAAGCGCTGGATGGACACCGGCGGCGACCTGGCCGCCGTCGCCAAGGCTTTGGTCGAGAGCCCCGAGGCCTGGGACCCGACGCCCGCCAAGTTCAAGACGCCCTACGAATACACCCTGTCGACCTGGCGGCTGATCGGCGCCGAGCCGTCGGCGATCGAGCGCCTGGCGCCGATCCTCACGGGGCTTGGCCAGAAGCCCTTCTCAGCCCCCTCCCCCAAGGGCTGGGCCGAGGACGCCCAGACCTGGGCCTCGCCCGACGGGCTGATCAAGCGGATGCAATGGGCGCAAGGCTTCGCCGCCGTCGTCGCCGACCGCACCGATCCCAACGCCCTGGCCGTCTCGGCCTTGGGCGAACGCCTCACGCCGCCCGTCGCCAAGGCCGTGTCGCGGGCCGAGACCCGCCGCGAAGCCTTCGCCCTTCTCGTGATGAGCCCGGAGTTCCAACGCCGATGACCGCTCACCTGAACCGCCGCGCCCTGTTGGGCCTTGGCATCTCCGTCAGCTTCCTGGGCTCACAGGCCTTCGCCGCCTCCGAGGGCGACCTGGCCAAGAAGAAGCTGGTCGTCGTCATCTGCCGGGGCGGCATGGACGGCCTGTCCGTCTCGCCGCCGGTGGGGGATGCGAACTACGCCGCCCTGCGCGGCTCGATCGCCCTCAAGTCCGACCAGGTGCTGAAGCTGGACGAGACCTTCGGCCTGCACCCTGCCCTGAAGACCGTCCACGCCTTGGCGCAAGCTGGCCAGGCCCGCATTGCGCCCGCCATCGCCAGCCCCGACCGCGCCCGCTCGCACTTCGAGGCCCAGGACGTGCTGGAGACCGGCGCCGCCCATGTCTACGGGACCGAGACCGGCTGGCTGAACCGCACGCTGGAGGCCCTGGCGCCCGTCCGCAAGGTCGAGGGGCTGTCGGTCGGGACCACCGCCCCGCTGATCCTGCGCGGCAAGGTCCAGGCGGCCAGCTGGTCGCCCGGCAAGGGCGTCGACGAGACCGCCCGCCTGCCCACCTTGCTGCAGGACCTCTATCGCAACGACCCGATGCTGGGCCCGGCCTTCGCGCGCGGGCTCGAGACCGAGACCATGGCCCAGCAGGCCATGACCGCCCTGGCCGCCACCCCGGCCATGAACGTCGCAGCCGCTTCGACGCCGAGCATGATGCAGCCCGCGTCCATGTCCCCGACCATGGCCAATGACCGCCAGAACCGCGCCGGCAGCGAGGCCGCGCGCAAGCTGGGCTCGACCCTGGGCGGCTTCATGACCCAGGCCGGCGGCCCGCAGATCGCCGCCATCTCGCTGGACGGCTTCGACACCCACGCCGGCCAGCTGGGCCAGATCGCCACGCGCCTGACCTACATGGACGCGGTGCTGGACGGCCTGCACACCGGGCTGGGGGCGGAGTGGAAGAACACGGTGGTCATCGCCGTCACCGAGTTCGGCCGCACCGCCCGCGTCAACGGCACCGGCGGCACCGACCACGGCACGGCCTCGACCGGCCTGATCCTGGGCGGTGCGTTGAAGAAAGGCGGTATCGTCGGCGACTGGCCTGGCCTGGCCCAGAACGCCCTGTTCGAGAACCGCGACACGGCTCCGACCCTCGACATGCGCGGCCTGTTCAAGGGCGTGCTGGCCGACCACATCGGCGTCGACCGCGCGGTCCTGGAGAGCAAGGTGTTCCCCGACAGCGCGGCCGTCAAACCGGTGACCGGTCTCGTCTAGGCCTATCGACGAATCTTGGCGCTGCGCCGGCCGAAGGGCTCGGCGTCCGCCTCGTCTTCCGAGAAGCCGAACTTGCGGAAGCCTTCCTTCATCTCGGGGCTCAGCGGAGCCTCGACATGCAGCATGCCGGCCGACGGGTGCGGCAGCATGATCGAGCGGGCGTGCAGCTGCAGCTTCAGCCCTTCCGACAGCGGGTCGGACTTCTCGTCGCCGTACTTGGGATCGCCCAGGATCGGGTGGCCCATGGCCTTCATGTGGGCGCGCAGCTGGTGCGTTCGGCCGGTATGCGGACGCAGCGCCATCCAGGTCACGCGCGGACCGGCGCGGCTGATGGTGACGAATTCCGTCTCGGCCGGCTGGGCGTCCGGATCCTTGGGTTGGGCGGGCACGACCAGCTCGCGGTCACCGACCCCGCGCTTGGCCAGGTGCAGCTCCATCACGCCCTCGGTCGGGTGCGGGTTGCCGGCAACGATGGCCCAGTAGGTCTTCTGCGCCTTGCGCTTGGCGAAGGCGCCCGACAGGCGCGCGGCGGCCGCCGGGGTCTTGCCCAGCAGCAGCACGCCCGAGGTGTCGCGGTCCAGGCGGTGGACCAGGCGCGGACGGTCGACGCCCTCACCCCAGGCGCTGAGCAGCTTGTCGACGTGCTTGGTAGTCTTGGTGCCGCCCTGCACGGCCAGGCCGGCGGGCTTGTTCAGGGCCAGGACTTCCTCGTCCTCGTACAGCACCAGCGACTTGGCGTAGGCGATGTCGCGGGCCGACAGCTTGTTCTTGTCGGTCGGATCGGGCGCGTCGGGCAGCGGCGGCACGCGGATCTGACTGCCGGCCGCCAGCTTGGTGTCGGCCTTGGCGCGCGAACCGTCCACCCGGACCTGGCCCGAGCGGAACAGCTTGTTCAGCTGGATGTGGTTCAGGTGCGGCCAGCGGCGCTTGAACCAGCGATCCAGGCGGACCCCGTCCTCGCCGGCGTCGACGTAAAGGGTGCGGACTTCTTTAGTGCTCATGCGAAAACCTTGCGGGCGACCAGAAGGCCCGCGAACAGGGCGGCGATCGAAAGCAGGACGCTCGCGGCCGTATAGGAGAAAGCCTGGCCATACGCGCGCTTCTGGATCATCAGCGCGGTTTCCAGGGAGAACGACGAGAACGTCGTGAAGCCGCCCAGCGCGCCCACGCCCAGCAGCACACGCCACTGTTCGCTCGACGAACTGCCACGATGGGCCAGCCACGAGGCCAGGCATCCCATCAGGAAGCCGCCCACGACATTGACGGTGAAGGTGCCATAGGGCCAGCCAGGTCCCATGACCCGCATGGCCCCGACGCCGACCAGATAGCGCGCGACCGAACCGACGGCTCCGCCAGCGGCCACCAGAAGCAGCTTGTTCATAAACGCCTTATGCGCCGAGCGGGCGTGAACGCCAAGCACCCACCGCAGTTCCCTTGTTTTTCCCCGATTTCTTTCAAGGTAAACGCGGTTGTAAACCCTCTTTCAAAACCCACGGTTAAGCGCGGGACCGCACTCTGCACGTGTCTTAAACAGCGCCAGACCCATGCCCTTCGACACCCCCCCTCCTTCAGACGCGACCGAACGCGTGGCCTTGCCGGGCCCGGTGCTTCAGCGCCTGACGGGCAATGACCTGGTGTCGCGCGGCTCCGTCAACGTCATCAGCATCAAGGCCATCCGCCAGTGGGCTGGCGAGTGGTGGAGCCAGAAGCGCGGCGACGTCTGGACGTATGTCGAGCTGAAGCTGAACGAGCACCTGGATCGCCAGGACATGCGCGCCCGCATCTCGGACAGCGAATTCCTGATCGCCATGAACCACGACCAGGGCCTGGCGGCCCAGGCGACCAGCGTCAAGATCCTCGAGGACGTGCTGACCCACCTGCTGGGCGCCGCCTCGCCGATGGACCTGGGCATCCGCTCGGTCATCGGCATCGAAGGCGGCGAAGCGGTCTGCAAGCCGATCGACGCCTCGGTCGTCCTGGCAGCCCGCGCTCGCCGCGACAGCGCCCGTTCGCCGGTCCGCGTCGCCGTGGACCCGGCCGATGAGTCCCGCCGCACCCCGGTGGCCTTCACCACCGCCGGCGGCGCGGCCCTGCGGGTCGACTTCACGCTGGAACACGTGGTCAGCCTGCGCCGCAACGTCACCACCGCCGTGCGCATCGAGCCGATGGTCACCCATCTGGCCAGCGGCCGGCAGGCCTCGGCCCGCGCCCTGACCAAGCTGTCGGACCGCGACGTCGCCTTCATCGACGAGTCGACGCTGAAATACGCGGCGGTCTTCGCCCGCTCGGCCCAAGGCCCCAATACGCCCGAACTGATCCTGCCGGCCTCGTTCCGCACGCTGGGCACCCAGCGCGGTCGCGACCTGCTGACCGGCACGGCCGGTCTGTCGCTGGCCCTGCTGCGCGGCGGCGTCCAGATCGAGCTGGTCGACGTCACCCGCGGCACGCCCGCCGGTCGTCTGTTGGAAGTGGTCGGCCTGCTGCGCGCCCTGACCCGTGGCGTCATCGCCCGCGTGCCGCCGGACAAGGAAGCCCTGCGCGTGCTACGCGACGCTCGCCTGGCCGGCCTGGCTTTGGACGGTTCGGACCTGTCGGGCGAAGCGGCCAAGATCGCCATGGACATCATGGCCTTCGGTCGAGACTCGCGCGGCCTGGCGCCGATGACCATCCTGCAGGGCCTGCCGCAGGAAGGCTATTTCGCCGCCGCCGACACAGCCGGCCTCACCCACGCCTCGCTGCGCGCCAACTATCCGCTGGCCAAGCAGGCCGCGGCTTAAACCTAAGTCCGCTGGCGGCCGTAGCCGACGTTCTTGACGACGTCACGCGCGTCATAGGCGTCGCGGTCTTTCGGGACCGCGCCCTTGCCGAACACCACCTCGATCGAGCGCGAGAAGGCCGGACCCGGGCCCAGGTCGAAGCTGGTGCCCAGGCCGATGCCGACGCTGGAACGGCGCCCGAAGCTGGCCGAACCGCCGCCGACCGACATCCGAGGCCCGCGATCATAGCCGCTGGACGTGGTCGAGCGGTCGGCGATCCGGAACCAGTCATAGCCATCACGCAGGGCCAGCTCGGCCGCGCGCAGCAGGGCGTAGTCGGCGATCTGGGCCTCCGGCGCGCCGGGGCCGCCCTGGAAGGTGACGCGGTAGCGACCGGCCTCCAGCCGATATTCGGAATAGCCGACGTCGTTCGGCGCGCCAGCCTGGGCGCGATAGACGGTCGGGACGCTGGCGCAGGCGGCCAACAGCAGGCCCGACAGAGCAGCGGCGATAAGCGGTTTTGCGATCTTCATGGCGTTTGCCTCTTCAGACCTGATCAACGGCCTCGGAACCTGGCTGTTCCGGGACTGACAGTTCGAGGGCGGCAAGCATGGCCGTGAAATCGGACGGAAGCGGGGCCGTGATCTTGCGCTCGCCCCCCAGCGGATGCGGGAAGGTCAGGCGCGCGGCGTGCAGCATCAGGCGCGGCACGGCCACGCCGCCCAGCATCAGCGCCCCGCCGTAGCGGCTATCCCCCGCCAACGGCCGGCCGATCGAGCCCATATGGACCCGCAGCTGGTGCATGCGGCCGGTGTCCGGCGACAGCTCGACCAGCGCGGCCACGCCGTTGCTGGCCAGGGTACGATAACGGCTGCGGGCGGTCTCGGCGTCCGGATGGTCGGGTTCGCAGACCCGCATATAGGCCTCGCGGCCGATCGACTCGCGGCGCAGCGGGCTGTCGATCATGCCGCCCTTGGGCTCGGGCGCGCCCGGCGCGACGATGGCCAGGTAGCTCTTGCGGAAGCGCTTGGCCATCATGGCCTCGCCCAGGAAGGCCGCGCCCGGCTTGGTCTTAGCCGTCAGGATCACGCCCGAGGTGTCGCGGTCCAGGCGGTGGATCAGACGCGGCCGCGCCTTGCCCGGCTTGGCGAACGCCCACAGCAGGTCGTCCAGCGTATGAGCCTTGATCCGGCCACCCTGGCTGGAGAGGCCCGAAGGCTTGTCCAGCACGATGATCGCCTCGTCCTCGTACAGCACCCACGACTTGGCCGCGTCGATCTCCTCTTGTGCCAGGGTGATGGGGCACTCGATGGCCTTGGGCTTGGCGACACCGGGCGGGCGGCGGAATTTCGGACTGCTCATTTGCCGTCCTTACGCACCTTGCCCCAGGCTTCCAAGCGCTCTCGTACCTTGGCCTCGGCCCCGACCGGCTTGGGTTCATAGAACCGCCTGCGTTCCATGCCGTCCGGGAAGTAGTTCTGGCCCGACACGCCGCCCTCGACATCGTGGTCGTAGGCATAGCCGTCGCCATAGCCCAGCGACTTCATCAGCTTGGTCGGAGCGTTGAGGATGTGCGACGGCGGCATCAGGCTGCCGGTCTCCTTGGCGGCGCGGCGGGCGGCCTTGTAGGCGTTGTAGACGGCGTTCGACTTGGGGGCGCTGGCCATGTGGACCACGGCCTGGGCCAGGGCCAGTTCGCCTTCGGGGCTGCCGAGGAAGTCGTAGGCGTCCTTGGCGGCCGTGGTCAGCAGCAGGCTCAGCGGATCGGCCGCGCCGATGTCCTCGGACGCCATCCGCACCAGGCGGCGGGCGATGAACAGCGGATCCTCGCCGCCCTCCAGCATCCGCGCCAGCCAGTACAGCGCCGCGTCGGGATCGCTGCCGCGCACCGACTTATGCAAGGCCGAGATGAGGTTGTAGTGCTCCTCGCGGTCCTTGTCGTAGGCCGGGCGGCGCTTTTGCAGGAACTGGCCCAGTTGGGTCGGGTTCAGCGGGCTGTCGGTGCCGATCGAGAACAGGGTCTCGGCCAGCGTCAGCAGGTAACGGCCATCGCCGTCGGCCATGGCCACCAGGCTCGAGCGGGCCTCGGCGTCGATCGGCAGCGGGCGGTTCTCGGCGACCTCGGCCCGTTGCAGCAGCTGGTCCAGCGAGTCTTCACCCAGGCGCTTGAGCACGAACACCTGGCAACGCGACAGCAGAGCGCCGTTCAGCTCGAACGAGGGGTTCTCGGTGGTGGCCCCGACCAGGGTGACGATCCCCTCCTCCACGAACGGCAGGAAACCGTCCTGCTGGGCGCGGTTGAAGCGGTGGATCTCGTCGACGAACAGCAGCGTGCTTTGACCCGCCGCCCGGCGGACGCGCGCCTGTTCGAAGGCCTTCTTCAGATCCGCGACGCCGGAGAACACCGCCGAGATCTGGTGAAACTCGTAGCCGCCGGCCTTGGCCAGCAGGCGGGCGATGGTGGTCTTGCCGGTGCCGGGCGGGCCCCACAGGATCATGGACGCCAGGCGATGGGCGGCGGCCATGCGGCCAATCGGGCCTTCAGGACCCAGCAAGTGCTGCTGGCCCACCACCTCGTCGAGGCTCTGGGGGCGCAACCGGTCGGCCAGCGGGGCCGGAGCGTGAGGCGTCAGGCCGGCGGCCTGGAAGAGATCGGACATGCCCTCTTCTAGCAGGCCCGCCCGTTCAAGTCCCATTATCACCTTGCCCTCAAAGTGCCCGCGTTAACGATGAGGACGGACATGGACGATCAGGTCGACAAGCAGGGAACGCGCCGCGGCGGCCTGATGCTGGCGATCGTCGCGGCGGCCCTGGTGCTCTACCAGGCGCTGGCCATCTTCCGATACGTGACCACGCACCAGGCGGACGGCGATCCGCTGTTCGCGGACTTCTACGCCTTCTGGAGCTTCGGCCGCTTCCTGCACGCCCACCCGGCCGCGCAGATCTACGACTTCAAGCTGCTGGAGAGCGTCCAGCACGCGCTGCTGCCGGGGTTCCACAAGTTCTATCCGTGCATCTACCCGCCGACGCTGCTGCTGTTCCTGGGTCCCTTGAGCCTGCTGGGCTACATGCCCGCCTTCGTCGTCTGGACGGCCGTGGGGCTGGTCGGTTTCGCCCTGGCGGTCGGGGCGACCGAGCGTGGCGCGCGCCTGCCCTGGCTGGCGGTGCTGGCGCCGACGACGATCCTGACCATCATCTTCGGCCAGAACGGCCTGATCACCGCGGCCCTGCTGATCGGCGGCTTCCGCCTGATGGAAAAGCGCCCCTGGCTGGCCGGCGTGCTGTTGGGCCTGTTGTCGTGCAAGCCGCAGATCTTCGTCCTCGTGCCGCTCGTCCTGTTGGTGGGACGGCGCTGGCGTCCGCTGGCCGCCACGGTGCTGACGGTCCTGGCCCTGACCGTGATCAGCCTGCTGGTTTTCGGCTTCGAGGCCTGGCTGACCTGGTTGAAGACCCTGCCCAGGTTCTCGCGAGCGCTCGAGAGCAACTGGGACGCGCTGGGCTGGCTGATGCCGACCGTGACGGCCAGCCTGCGTGGCGCGGGCGTCAGCGCACCGGTCTTCGGCGCCATCCAGCTGGTCGTGGCGGCCGTGGTCGTCGCGGTGCTGCTGGCGCTGTTCCACAGTAGCCGGAACAAGCCTGCGCCCACGGCCCTGGACGCGGCCGCGCTGCAGGTCGGCCTGTTCCTGACCAGCCCCTACGCCTTCATCTACGACATGCCGATGGTGTCGGCCGCCGCCGTCACCCTGGCCATGGCGCGCATGGCGCCGGGCGAGAGTTGGCGACCGGGCGAACGTGTCATCGCCCTGGCCGCCTATTGCCTGCCGCTGATCATCTTCTCCGAGGCCTTCAAGGCGATCCCGCTGGGGCCGATCGTGCTGGCCGCCATGTTCGCCGTGATTGCCCGCGCGGCCTGGGACGTCAGATCGTCAGACGCGCGGTGATCCGCTGGCCCTGACGCTCGATCGTCACGGTCCAGTTGCGCCCCTGCCCCGTCGTCGCGGCGGCCACATCGGCGACGGTGTTGATCGGACGCCCGTTGATCTCGCGGACGAAGTCGCCCGGACGCAGGCCCGCGCTCATCGCGTAGCCCTGGCCGATCTGGGTGACCAGCACCCCGCGCCCCAGGAACGGATCCACGCCCAGCTCCTGGGCCACGGCCGGGGACAGGTTGACCAGGGTCGCGCCGCTGAACGGGTTGTTGCCCTTGATGGCCCGCTCGTCCTTGGCCGGGGTCTCGGGCGCGGCGTCGGCGCGGACCGTGATGGTCTGCTCCTTGTCGTTGCGCTGGATCTGCATCGGCACGCGGTCGCCGACCTTGTGGGCCCCGATGGCGAAAGCGCCGCCGCCCTCGTCGTTCACCGAGCGGCCGTCGATCGACAGGATGACGTCGCCTTCCTTCAGGCCGGCGCGATCGGCCGACGAGCCGGGATAGACCTGGGCGATCAGCACGCCGCGCGGGGCGGTCATGCCCAGGCTCTTGGCGATATCGCCGGTCACCGGCTGGCCCTTCACGCCCAACCAGGGCCGCACCACCACGTGGGCGCCGCCCAGCGCCGCGCCGACCACCTGGCGCACGACATTGGCCGGAATGGCGAAGCCGACGCCCGAGGACGAGCCCGAACGCGAAATGATGAAGGTGTTGATGCCGACCAGGTCGCCGTCCATGTCGACCAGCGGACCGCCTGAGTTGCCGGGATTGATGGCCGCGTCGGTCTGGATGTAGCTGCCGAAGTCGGCCGCGCCGACGTCCGTCCGGGCCAGGGCCGAGACGATGCCGTTGGTCACGGTCTGGCCGACGCCGAACGGATTGCCCATGGCCAGGACCAGGTCGCCGACTTCCAGCTGTTCCTGGTCGTCGATGGCCATGACGGGCAGCTTCTCGCCCTTGGTGTCGATCTTCAGCACGGCGAGGTCGGCGCGCGGATCGTCCAGCAGCACGGTGGCCGGGAACTCACGACGGTCGGCCAGCTGGACGGTGATGTCGCCCTTGCCCTCGACGATGCCTTCGATGTTGTGGTGGTTGGTGATGATCACCCCGTCGGCGCGGACGATGGCGCCCGACCCCAGCGAGCCCTGCACCTGCTCGCGCGGCGCGCCGCCGCCCATGAAGAAGTCCCAGAACGGATCGACGCGCTGGCGCACCACCCTGCGACTGGCGACATTGACCACGGCCGGGGCGGCCCGCTTCACCACCGGCGAGAACGACAGCTTCATCGACGCGGAATCGGCGGGCGCGCGCTTGGTCGGCGCGGGCATGTCCGGGATCGCCCCAGAGACCGACTGGGCCTGGGTCTGGCCGGTCGGGTTGGAGCAGGCGGCCAGCAGGACGACGACGGGCAACAGGGCGCGAAGGGTGGTCTTCAAGAATAGCTCCTAAATCTTGTCCGCGACCTCAGCCGAGCTTTCGGGCGACTCTAAGGCGTCAGGCCGCTTGCGGTTCCGCTGCCGCCGGCGCCGGACGGGCCTTGGCGTAGGCCAAGAGCGTCGAGGCCAGCATCAGCGCCGCGGCGATCAGCACGGGCAGGCCCGGCAGGTGCAGGGTCGCGTCGTGACGGATGGCGAAGGCGAACGGCAGCAGGAACAGCGGCGGGCCGATGATCGAGGCGATGCCCATCATGGCCGAGTTGGCGCCTTGCAGCTGTCCCTGCTCGTTTGGCAGCACGCGGCGGGTCATCAGGCCCATCAGGCCGGGCTGGATCAGGCCGGTCAGCGCAAACAGCGGCAGGCCGCACAGATAGAGGAAGCCGGTCGGCGCCAGGCCGTAGATCATGAAGCCGGCAAAGCCCGAGAACAGGCCGATCAGCAGCGCCCCGCGCTCGCCCACCGCCTTGACCACCCGGCCGACGATCAGGGCCTGGACCACGATCCCGGAGATGCCGCTGGCCATCAGCGTCAGGCCGATGACGTCCGGGCTCCAGCCGTAGCGGAAGCCCATGTACAGCACGAAGACGCTGGGCAGCACGTTATGAGCCAGCTGGAACAGGAAGCCGACACCGGCCAGGCCCAGAAGGCCCGGATGGCCGCGCAGCAGGCGCAGCGAGCCGACCGGATTGGCCTTCTTCCAGTCGAAGCGCGGCTGGCGGCGCTCGGGCGGCAAGGATTCCGGCAGGACGAAGAAGCCGTACAGCCAGTTCAGCAAGGCCAGGCCCGCGCAGACCAGGAACGGCGCGTGGTGATCGAACTTCCACAGCCAGCCGCCCAGGGCCGGGCCGAAGGTGAAGCCGACGCCGAACGCCGCGCCCATCAGGCCAAAACCCTTGGCGCGGTTCTCGGGCGTGGTGACGTCGGCGACATAGGCCCCGGCGGTCGAGAAGCTGGCCGCCGTCATGCCGTTCAGGATCCGCCCGACGAACAGCCACCACAGGGTCGGCGCGAAGGCCATGAACAGGAAGTCGATCCCCAGGCCGAAGATCGAGGTCAGGATCACCGGGCGACGGCCCCAGCGGTCGGACATCAGGCCCAGGATCGGCGAGCAGAAGAACTGCATCACGCCCCAGGTGGTGGCGAACAGCACCGTCCAGTCGGCGGCCACGGCGGTATCGCCGCCGCCGAACGACTTCACCAGATTGGGCAGGACGGGGATCATCACGCCCAGGGACAGGACGTCCAGGGTCGCGGTGACGAAGATGAAGCCCAGGGCGGCCTGTCGTTTCACGCCCGTGATCGGTTGGTTCATTGGTCGCCCTCCCCGGCGGTCCCTAGTTGGACGCTGTTCGCCTGGCTCGCAAGCCCCGCCAGCAGGACCCGCCACCACTCTCCATGCCGTTGCAGGAAGATGGCGTTCGGGAAGGTGTGGCGCGCGACATTCTCGGCGGGCACGGTGTCCCAGCCCCGATGCTCGACGGTCACGCGGGTGCCGTCATCGACCGGGTCGAAGCGGACCTCGACCTCGGTGTCCATGCCGGGCTCGAAGCTGGCCTGCCGCCAGCCGAACACCAGCCGCGCGCCGCGCTCCCAGACGCTGACCTTGCCGACCTCGAACACCTTGCCCGAGGCCAGGCGCTCGACCAGCCGGCCATCCTCGAACGCCATGACGCCCGGCGAGCGCGGGGTGAACGAGAACAGGGTGTTGGGCCGCCACCACAGGGCGATGTCGTCAGTGAAGGCGTCAAACACCACCTCCGGCGGCGCGGCGATGCGCAGGGCGACTAGGATCTTGGAACTCACTCGCCTTCCCCTTGGGCCTTGGCCTCCACATGCGCCTTCAGGGCCGACAGCTGGTCGACCCAGTGATCCTCGGCCGCTTCCAGCCAGGCCTTCAGCTGCGCCATCGGCTCGGGCCGCAGGCGGTAGACTCGGACGCGGGCGTCGAACTCCGGATGGCTCTCCTCGACCAGACCCGACTGGCGCAGGGCCCGCAGATGGCGGCTCATCGCCGGCGGCGTCAGGCCCAGGCTCTCGGCCAGTTCGCCCGCGCGCCGAGGCCGTTCGCGCAGCAGGTCGACCGTGCGCCGCCGGTGCGGGTCGGCGAGCGCGGCCAGGGTGCGGTCCAGGGCCTCGCTCACAGCAGCTTCTTGGGCGCGACGTTGCGCCAGGCGTCGAGCACCGCCCCGCGCGCGGTGGTCTCGTCGCAGGCGGCCAGGCGCAGGCGGGTCGCCCCGCCCTTGCCCCAGCCGCCCGGCACGGGGACGAAGACCTCAGGCTCGGCGGCCACGCGCATCTCCTGCTGGTCCGGCGTCAGCTTGACCATCGCCCAGTCGGCGTCGGGATTGCCCAGGGTCGCGAAGATCCTGCCGCACCGGAAATCCACCGTGCCCATGTGCGAGCTCTCGATCGCCTGCGGCATCGACAGGGCCAGGCGGCGGAAGTCCTCCTGAGAGATCATTCTTTCGCCACCGCGATCTTCAGGCCGCTGCGGGCCTCCATGTCGGCGATCGACACGGTCTCGACCTTGGCGGCGATGGTCCAGATGTGGCCTTCCGGATCGCGGCAGCGATAGGTGCGGTCGCCGTAGAACTGAGTGGCCGGCTCTTCCAGGATCTCAGCCCCAGCGGCGCGAGCCCGCTCGCAATGGGCGTCGACATCGGCGTCGATGAAGATGTGGATCGCTTGAGTGTTCTTGCCACCCACCGACGCCGGGCTGGCATGGTTCTGGCTCCATTCGTGGCCGATCATGATGCTGGCCGCGCCGTAGCTCATCTGGATGTGCGCCGGACCGCCCTTGTCGTCCTCGATCAGGAAGGTCAGCTCGAAACCGAAAGCCTGCTCCAGCCACAGCATGGCGGCCTTGGGGTCGCGATAGATCAGGGCGGCGACCAGGTTTCGCGGGTTCTGAGGCATGTCGCTTATCCTTTCGATGAACGACAATATTTAACGCATATCGAAACTATCTACGCAAGTAGGCGCGCTACCGTCAGCGGGGTGATGCCGAAGAACCGGCTCATGGCGCGGTTCAGGTGCGACTGGTCGGCGAAGCCCGCCTCGGCGGCGGCGATGGCCAGCCCCTCGCCGGCCCGCAGGCGCAGCAGCGCCGTCTCCAGCCGCAGCCACAGCCGCCAGTGCGCCAGGGGCGCGCCCAGCTCGGCCTGGGCCAGGGCCCGCAGACGCGGCGCCGACAGGCCCGCCCGCGCAGCGAGATCCGCGAGGCTGAGCTCGCCATCCAGCGCGTGCAGGGCCAGTTTCAGACGCGGATCGATTGCCGTGGCCTCGCCCAGGGCGGCCTCGGCGTTCAACGTCTCGACCAGGTCGCCATCCAGCGGTGTCCAGTCAGCCGGCGCGGGCGACACCGCTGACCAGCGCGCGACACCCCAGCGCCTCGCCAACCGCCCGAGCGGTCGCGGATAGATCGCTCGGATCGGACCGCCCAACAGCCGATGGCGCACGCCTGGCGGAATGAGCACCACGGGAGCCTCGATGACGCCCGCCTCGCCCTCGACCCTAGCAGGCCCGTCCAGCCCGACCACGACCTGGGCGCAGAGGTGGCCATGGGCCTTCGAGTCGCCGCTCGCGCCCTCGAAGCACCACCAGTCTCTGCCGATCCAGATCTTCCCGGACCATCCGGCGTTTCCGGTCACCCAAGCCCCTCCAAGCGTTCGGTCCAAGACCCTCCGGCGCGATCCGCCATCTTGGCGGCCAGGAGGATCTCGATGACCGAACAAGCCCACTACGTCCCCGCCCTGGGACGCCCCGAACTAACACGCGCCTACGATCTCGTCCTGGCGCTCGTCAGCCGCGAGGGGCGCTGGCGCAAGGCGCTGCTGAAGGCTCTGGACCCGCGCGATGGTGAGCTGATCGTCGACATCGGCTGCGGCACCGGCTCGCAGGCCATCGCCATCAAGCGCGCGCGGCCCGGCGTGCGGATGGTCGGAATAGACCCCGACCCGACCGTGCTGGCCATCGCTCGCGCCAAGGCCCTGCGGGCCGGGGTCGAGATCGAGTGGCGCCAGGGGCTGGGCGACCAGGCCGACGCCCTGGTGGGCCGTCAGGTCGCCGACGCGGTGATCTCCAGCCTGGTGCTGCACCAGTGCGACGCGCCGGTGAAGGGCGCGATTCTTCAGGCCATGGCGCGGCTGGTGCGTCCCGGCGGCCGGGTGCTGATCGCCGACTACGGCCGCCAGCGCGGGCTGATGCGGTTGCTGTTCCTCTTCGTCCAGGCCGTGGACGGCTTCGAGCGCACCGAATTCAACGCCGTCGGCGCCCTGCCCGGCCTGATGCGGTCCAGCGGCCTCTCAGCGGTGTCCGAGCGCGACCGCATCGGCACGCCCAGCGGGTCGATCTCGATCTACGAGACGCGCGCCGGCTAACGCAGCGCCTGGCCCACGACCTTCAGCGAGCCATCGCCCTTCTCGGGCTTCACGCCGGTGATCTTGGCCAGCAGCGGGTAGACATCGACATTGTCGAAGGCCGGCAGCACGACGCCGGGCTTGAACGACGGGCCGTGGGCCACGAACACCGCGCGCATCACCGGGTCGTAAGGGTCGAAGCCGTGCGCGCCGCCGTCCAGACCGTCCCACTTGCCGGGCTTCTTCCGGGCCTCGGCGGTGGTCGTGTACCAACCGGTCTCCGACAGGCAGACGATGGCCGGCACGCGCGGATTGCGGCCGTAGTGATAGCGGGCCGGGATCTTGGCCTTCTTCCAGCAGGTCATGTGCGGCGGGGCCTTGCCCAGAAACACCGCCTCGACCGCCTTGGCCTGGCCCGGCTCGGGCGAGAAGCTGGTCACCGCGCCCGTGGTCACCAAGTGGATCTTGGAGACGTCGATCAGGTCGTCCATCACGATGCGGTTGGCGGCCGGCAGCGGGGCCATGCCGTGATCGGCAACGATGACGAGGTCGGTGTTCTCGAACCGGCCCCGCGCCTTCAGCCCCTCGACCAGGCGGCCGATATTGCGATCCAGGTCGACCAAGGCGGCGTTCAGTTCCGGCGAGTTCGGGCCGTAGTGATGGCCCTCGGTGTCGGCGGCGTCGAAATAGAGGGTCGCAAAGGCCAGCGGCGGACCATCGCCGCTATCCATCCAGGCAAAGACCTGATCGACGCGGGCGTCATAGGCCAGCTTGTGGTCGTACTTCAGCCAGTGGGTCGGACGGACGCCGTCGATGGCGATCTCCGAGCCCGGCCAGAACATGGCGGCGGACTTTTTGCCCTGGCGCTCGACCGACCACCAGAACGGCTTGGCCTGGTTCCACCAGCGCGGATCGCTGGCCGTCGGCGCGCTCATCGTGAACTTGGGGCCGCCGATGACGGCGTCCTCCATCACATTGCCAACGACGCCGTTGCGGTCCGGGCGCTTGCCGGTCACCAGAGTGTAGTGGTTCGGATAGGTCAGGGTCGGGAACGAGGGCCGCATGGCGCCGCGCGCGCCATCGTCGGCCAGGGCCTTCAGGTTCGGCGTCACGCCGCGATCCAGATAGTCAGCGCGGAAACCGTCCATCGACAGCAGGATGGTCAGGTGCGGAGCCTTCTCCCGCGCCTGGGCGATACCCGCCGATAGCGCCAGGCCGGCGGCCAGAACCAGGGACAGGACGCGGCGGACGAACATCGATGCACTCGCGGAAACCAGAATTTCACCCCTGATCGGCGTCCAACATTGCAGCCATATGACGACCAGCGTTCAGCTAGAGCATGACCGGCTCTTAACTTGGCGCATTCCCGCTGGGCCGCCATAGTCCCCGCGTCGAGCCGACTCGTTCGGCGCACGGGAATCCCGCATGTCGATCGCCCTCGAGGCCGACCGCCTCACCAAGACCTACGGGGCGGTGCGCGCCCTCGACGACTTTTCCCTGGCCATTCCCGCCGGCGGCGTGTTCGGGGTGCTGGGCCCCAACGGCGCGGGCAAGAGCACCCTCTTCCGCATCGCCCTGGGCCTGGTCCGTCCGACCAGCGGCGCGGTGCGCCTGTCCGGCGCCGCCCCCGGCGACATCACCGCCCTACGCAAGGTCGGCTCGATGATCGAGACGCCGCGTTACCCGGCCTATCTGACCGGCCGCGACACCTTGAAGATGCTGGCTCTGGAGAGCGGGCTCAAGGACCCCAACATCGACGGCTGGCTGGAGCGGGTCGGCATCGCCCACGCCGCCGACCGCTCGACCAGCGGCTACTCGGTCGGCATGAAGCAGCGCCTGGGCCTGGCCGCGGCCTTCTTCACCAAGCCCGAACTGGTCATCCTGGACGAGCCGACCAGCGGCATGGACCCGGCCGGCATCCAGGAGATCCGCGCCCTGATCGTCGACCTGGCCCAGCGCGAGGGCGTCACGGTCATCCTGGCCAGCCATCAGCTGGACGAGGTGCGCCGTGTCTGCGACCGGGTCGCCATCCTCTCCAAGGGCAAGGTCGTGGCCGAAGGGGCCGTGGCCGACCTCACCGCCGGCGAAGCCCGCCTGCGCATTACCGCCGCCTCGCCCATCGCCCAGGTTCTGGCCGTGCTAGGCGCCAAGGGCGTGGCCGACGGCGCCGACGCGGCCCTGGCCGACATCCGCCGCGAGGAAGCTCCCGCCCTGATCCGCGCCCTGGTCGAGGCCGGGGTCGAGATCACCGAGGCCCGCTGGCGCGACGCCGACCTCGAGGGCGTCTACCTCAGGACTCTCGACCAGCAGGGAGCCGCCTGATGCTCACCGACGCCATCGCCGCCGAACGCTTCCGCCTGCTGCGCGACCGCTCGGCCCTGTTCTGGGGCTTCTGTTTCGCCCCCATCGTGGGCTTCATGATGAGCGTGGGGGGCGACCTCTTCCTGCGCTTCATGATCAAGAAGCCGATGCCCGGCCTGGGGATCGGCCTGGTCGACCAGGTCATCAAGGCGCTGTCCAGCGGCGCGGGCACCTTCGACGCCCTGTTCCTGATGATCGGCGCGGCGGCCGTGCTGGCCGGCGACTATCGCTGGGAGACCTGGCGGCTGCTGACCCCGCGCAACACCCGTCAGAACCTGCTGCTGGCCAAGCTGCTGGTCGTCGGCGAGGCGGTGTTCTGGAGCCTCGTCCTGACCGCCATCCTGTCGGTCTTCGCCGCCGTGATCGGCGCGGCCATCAACGGCAAGACCTTCACCGGCTCGATGTTCGGGGCCAACGGCTTCGACGTGCTGGGTGTGCTGGCCATCACCTGGCTGGAGGCTATGACCCTGGCGGCGCTGGCGGCCCTGGTTGGCGTCATCTCGCGCTCGACCATGGGCGTGGTGATCGTCTGCCTGGGCGCGCGGTTCATCCAGACCATCCTGGCCAGCACCCTGCGCCTGATGGAACAGGGCCAGCCCAGCTGGAAGCTTTTGACCCTGCCGGTGTTCGACGCCGACCTGCTGCGCGCCAGCCTGCTGGATCCCACCCAGCTGGGCGCCGCCAGCGGCTCGGCCGGCGCGGCCCTGGCGGCCCTGGTTGCATGGACCATAGCCCTGGCCGCCGCGGCGGTGTTCCTGTTCCGCCGCCAGGACCTGACCAAGGAGTAGTTGTCGCGTGAAGACCCAGAAGCAACGGATGCTGGCCGGCGAACTTTATGTCGTCGACGCCGAGCTGCAGGCCGACCAGCGCGTGGCCCAGACCTGGATGGACCGCTACAACGCCTCAGGCCTGGACGAGCGCCCGCTGCTGCTGGCCCAAGGCCTGGGCGCGGTGGGCGAGAACGTCGCCGTCCGCGCGCCGTTCTTCGTCGACTACGGCTACAATATCCGGCTCGGCGACCGCGTGTTCATGAACTTCAACTGCGTGATCCTGGACGTCGCCGAGGTCACGATCGGCGAGGCCACGGCCATCGGTCCGGGCGTCCAGATCCTGACCGCCGACCACCCGCGTGATCCGGCCCTGCGCCGCACGGGCCAGGAGTCGGGCAAGCCAATCCACATCGGCGCCAATGTCTGGATCGGCGGTGGGGCGATCATCCTGCCCGGCGTGACCATCGGCGACGACGCCGTGATCGGAGCCGGCGCGGTCGTCACCCGCGACGTGGCGCCGGGCGCGACCGTGGTCGGCAACCCGGCGCGGCCTGTCGCGCCCAAGGGTTAGGCCCAAGAGCTAAGCGAAGAACTCCACCTCGCCCGTCGTCAGCTCGTAGTGGGCGCCGACGATCTTAAGCCGCCCTTCCTCCAGCGCCTCGACGATGGCGAGGTCGGACCGGCGCAGGCCGTCGGCGACCCGCCGAACGTTCTCGCGCACCGAGGCGTCGACGAGATCACGGGGCTTGGTGGTCTTGGCGGCGATCACGGCCGGCACGATCGGCAGGACCATCTCGGCGATCGCGCCGGAATAGTTCGCGCCACGCTCGACCATCTCGACCGCCGCGGTGACCGCCCCGCACTTGGCGTGACCCAGCACGACGATCAGGCTGCACCCCAGGACCGAGGCCCCGTAGGCGATCGAGCCCAGGGCCACGCGGTCCACGGTGTTGCCCGCCAGCCGCACCACGAACAGTTCACCCAGCCGCTGATTGAACAGCAGTTGCGCCGAAACCCGGCTGTCGGCGCAGCCCACGATGATCGCGAACGGGTGCTGAGCCTCGGCCAGCTTCTTCAGGTGATCGCGGGTGTTGACGGGCGCGCCCCGCCCCTCGACGAAGGCCGCATTGCCCTCGATCAGCCGCCAAAGCGCCTGATCTGGCTCGGGAGCGTCCGCGACGAACGCTGGCAGCGGCGCGGCCTTGGCCGCCTTCTTTCCAAACTGGAGCACGTTTCCCCCGTCCCGGCTCGTGGAAGAGGTCCGCATCCAGCCACGGAAGAACGACGTTCTCGCAGCGCTTTCGTGACATACGCAAATGTTAGCAAGTGTGGCTGCACCGGGTGCGAAAGGCCAATACTCCACCTCAGGATCCAGGCCGCCAGGAACACAACTTCGCCGTAAAAGCGGACAAGCTTGGCGGCATGAAAGCTTCGCCATTGTTCCTCGCCGCCGCCCTCGCCTGCGTCCTCGGCGCGACGTCGGCCCACGCCCAAGGCGTGGCGCGGTTCGATCCTTGTGGCGCCGAACTGCGCGAGAATGCGTTGCTCAAGCTCAAGCAGTCCTCGGCCACGCCCGACGCCGACCTCGCGGCGGCCCAGGCGGCGATCGCTTCGGCCGCCAAGACGCGCGACGACACCCTGGCCGGCCGCGAAGTTCCCGCGCCGTATGACGGGCCTTCGCGCTTGGCCAGGTTGGCCAGCCAAGCTTCGTCGCCGGACGTGGCGGAACTTTACCGGCGCGTCGCCAAGGATCAGCTGATCCGCTATCAAGGCATCGCTCGCATGACCGGCAAGGACTGGGCGACGGGCCTGTCCGACCTCGCCCTGAACTATGCCTATGTGGTGGTCTTGCGGGACGGCTGCGGGGTGGACGAAGGCAACACCGCCTGGCTGAAGGCGCGGCTCAAGACCCACGGCTGGTTCACCATCGGCGAGTACGGCAAGGAAGCTGACAGCGCCGCGTTTCTGTTGGTGCAGCACGCCGACCGCGATCCCGACTTCCAGGCCGAGGTCCTGCCTCTGCTGGAGAAGCTGGCCTTGAAGGGCGAGACGCGACCAGCAGGCTACGCCATGCTCTACGACCGCGTCGCCGTCGCCCAGAAGCGCCCGCAGCGCTACGGCAGCCAGGGAAGCTGCAACGGCGGGAACGTCTGGACGGCCTTCGAGACCGAGGACCCCGCCCACCTGGACCAGCGCCGCGCGTCCACGGGCCTGCAGCCGGCGGCCGACTATGTCGCGTCGATTTCCACACGGGCGTGCAAGCGGCCTTAGACGTCCGAGGTATTTGACCATAAGGATTACGCGCGTAGTTTCACATCCCAGGCGGCGGATGAAACTTGATCCCAGTGCTCCAGTCGGTATTCGCCAGCGCGGCGACGCCCCAGAAATGTGTCTTCATCGTCCTGGCCGCCGCCTTGCTGCTGGCCCCTGCCCTGGCTGTTCTCGCGCAACGCCGAGCGCTGGCCGAGCTGCGCCTGGCCGGACCGCTGCTGGGCCTGCTAATGGGCGGCATGAACAGCTTCCACATGGCGCGCACGATCCTGAAGCTGCCCCAAGATCTCACCGCCAAACAGATCGCCCCCGGGATCCTGGAGGTCTCGACCCTGATCGTGATGGGAGTCCTGGTCGGGCTCCTGGCCCAAGGACTTCTCATCGTGCTCGACGCAACGAAAAAGGCCCCGGATCGCTCCGGGGCCTCTGCGTTCAGGCGAACCTGAAAATCTTAGTCTTCGGCGTCGTTCGTGAAGACCGGACCCGAGTCCTTGCCCTTTTCCGAGACGTCGCGCTCGACGAACTCGATGACGGCCAGCGGGGCGTTGTCGCCGTAGCGGAAGCCGGCCTTCAGGACGCGGATGTAGCCGCCCTGACGGTCCTTGTAGCGCGGGCCGAGAACCGCGAAGAGCTTGCCGACTTGTTCGACGTCGCGAACCGAGCTGATGGCCTGACGACGCGCGTGCAGGTCGCCGCGCTTGGCCAGGGTGACCAGCTTTTCGACGATCGGACGCAGTTCCTTGGCCTTGGGCAGGGTGGTGACGATCTGCTCGTGCTTGATCAACGAGGCCGACATGTTAGCGAACATGGCGGTGCGGTGAGCCGAGGTGCGGCCGAGTTTACGGTGAGCCTTACCGTGACGCATTTTCTATCTCCTGGGCATCTAGCCCGAGCGGCGTCCTGACAAGGAGCGCCTGATTGTCACCAATCCTGGTCTTTCCCGACCGGGTCAGAGCGAGGCGCCGGGGCCCTCCACCGCGGATGCGGCTTCAAAAGGCCCAGGCCGCTTCCGTAAAAGAAGCGGCCCGGATTAAGCGCGGTAGCGAAGAAGTCTTAGATTTGGTCTTCGAACTTCTTGGCCAGGTCTTCGATGTTCTCCGGCGGCCAGTTCGGCACGTCCATGCCGAGGTGCAGGCCCATGCCGGCGAGAACTTCCTTGATCTCGTTCAGCGACTTGCGGCCGAAGTTCGGGGTGCGGAGCATCTCGGCTTCGGTCTTCTGGATCAGGTCGCCGATGTAGACGATGTTGTCGTTCTTCAGGCAGTTGGCCGAACGGACCGACAGTTCCAGCTCGTCGACCTTCTTCAGCAGGGCCGGGTTGAACGGCAGTTCCGGCTTGGACTCGTCGGCCGACTTGGCCTTCGGTTCCTCGAAGGTGATGAAGATCTGCAGTTGGTCCTGCAGGATCCGGGCGGCGTAGGCCACGGCGTCCACCGGAGTGACGGCGCCGTTGGTTTCCACTTCCAGGATCAGCTTGTCGTAGTCCAGCGACTGGCCCTGACGGGTCGGCTCGACGCGATAGGCGACGCGCTTGACCGGCGAGTACAGGGCGTCGACGGCGATGAGGCCGATCGGCGCGTCTTCCGGACGGTTGCGGTCGGCCGGGACGTAGCCCTTGCCGGTGTTGACCGTGAACTCCATGCGCACCGAAGCGCCGTCGTCCAGCGTGCAGAGCACGTGGTCGGGGTTCAGGATTTCGATGTCGGCCGGGGTCTCGATCTGACCAGCCGTCACCGGGCCGGGGCCCGTGGCGCGCAGGGTCATGCGCTTCGGACCTTCGGCGTGCATGCGCACGGCCAGTTGCTTGATGTTCAGAACGATGTCGACGACGTCCTCACGAACGCCTTCGAGCGAAGAGAATTCGTGCACCACGCCATCGATCTGGATGGCGGTGACGGCGGCGCCTTGCAGCGACGAGAGGAGAACGCGGCGCAGGGCGTTGCCCAGCGTCACGCCGAAACCGCGTTCGAGCGGTTCAGCGACGATACGGGCCTTGCGGGTCGCATCGGCGCCGGTTTCGATTTGCGGCTTCTCAGGACGGATCAGTTCGTTCCAGTTTCTTTCGATCACGTGGTCGGGTCCCTTGAACGCGGCTCGCCGGCCGCGTTTTTGCGCAGCCGGCGAAGAGATTAGTGGTCTAAAAAGTACTAGACGCGACGACGCTTGGGCGGACGGCAGCCGTTGTGCGGGATCGGCGTGACGTCGCGGATGGTCGTGATGGTCATGCCCGCGGCTTGCAGCGCGCGCAGAGCCGATTCACGGCCCGAACCCGGACCCGACACGTTGACCTCGAGGGTCTTCACGCCGTGCTCAGCAGCCTTCTTGCCCGCGTCTTCCGCAGCCATTTGAGCGGCGTACGGGGTCGACTTGCGCGAACCCTTGAAGCCCATCATGCCGGCCGAGGACCACGAGATCGTGTTGCCCTGGGCGTCGGTGATGGTGATCATGGTGTTGTTGAACGAGGCGTTCACGTGCGCCACGCCCGAGGTGATGTTCTTGCGTTCGCGCTTTTTAACGCGACCCGGTTCCTTGGCCATCGTCAGGCTACCTTATTTCTTCTTGCCGGCGATCGGCTTGGCCGGACCCTTGCGGGTACGAGCGTTCGTGTGGGTGCGCTGACCGCGGACCGGCAGGCCCTTACGGTGACGCAGACCGCGATAGCAGGCCAGGTCCATCAGACGCTTGATGTTCATCGAGTTCTCGCGACGCAGATCGCCCTCGACGGTATAGTCGCGGTCGATCGTTTCGCGGATCTGCAGGACTTCGGCGTCGGTCAGTTGATTGACCCGACGCGCATCCTCGATGCCCACCTTGGTGATGATTTCACGAGCCGACCGCTGGCCGATGCCGTGAATGTACTGAAGCGCGATCAGAACGCGCTTGTTCGTCGGGATGTTGACGCCTGCGATACGGGCCACGTCTAATGTTCTCCTAGTCACGCACTAAAGACGCGAACGGCGCGCCCGGCCAGGTCCAGAGAACCAAACCGGCGCGCACGGATCGCGCCCTTTCGCGGAAGCGCCCCGTTATAGGGATCGTTTCGCTTCCGTCAACAACTGAATCCACCGGACATCCGGTAAATCAGGGCTTCTTTAAGCGACGACGCTCAAGGCCTCGTCGATGGAACTGGCGACGGCTTCGACCGAACCCATTCCGTCCAGCTCCGTAAGCTTCCCCTGCCCTTCATAGTAAGGCAGCAGCGGCGCGGTCTGGGCATTGTACTGGGCCAGGCGAGTCACGAAGACTTCGGGATTGTCGTCCGGCCGTCCCTGTTCTTCGAATCGCTTCTTGATCCGCTCAATCAGGGCTGGCTCGTCTACCTTGAGTCGGAGAACAGAGTCGATCTTCTGTCCACGGGCCGCCAACATCTTATCCAGAGCTTCGGCCTGAGCGACCGTGCGCGGGAAACCATCGAAGATCGCGCCGCCAGCCGCTTCGGCTTCAGGCAGGCGTTCTTCGATCAGGGCGATGACAATCTCGTCGGTGACCAGCTCACCGCGGTCCAGCACGCCCTTGACGCGCTGACCGAGCTCGGAGCCCGAGGCAATGGCGGCCCGCAGCATGTCGCCGGTCGACAGCTGGACCATGCCGCGTTCGGTGACCAGGCGCTTAGCCTGGGTGCCCTTCCCCGCCGCCGGCGGACCGAACAGGATCAAGTTCATTTAAGCCCCTTCGCGCATCTGCCGAGTCTACGCCCGGCTGATCTCCCGAAGCAGACCTAGAGCCCCGGGAAAGAAAACGGAAGCCGGTTTTGTGACAAACCGGCTTCCGACGCTTCTAATTAAATTGAAGTCCCGCTTAGCGGTTACGACCGCCGCGCAGTTTCGACTTCTTGATCAGACCCTCGTACTGGTGGGCCAGCAGGTGCGACTGGATCTGCGCCACGGTGTCCATGGTCACCGTCACGACGATCAGGATCGAGGTGCCGCCCAGGGCGAACTGGTTCGACTTGATCGCCATCATCACGAATTCCGGCGCGATACAGACGGCGGTGATGTAGCCCGCGCCGATCACGGTCAGGCGGGTCAGCACGTAGTCCAGATACTCGGCGGTGCGCTTGCCCGGACGGATGCCCGGCAGGAAGCCGCCGTACTTGCGCAGGTTCTCGGCCGTCTCCTCGGGATTGAACACCACCGAGGTGTAGAAGAACGAGAAGAAGATGATCAGCAGGGCGTAGAACACCAGGAACATCGGGTGGCCGTGCTGCAGCGTGCCGGCCACGCCGGGCACCCACGAGGCCCACTGCGGCAGCGTCGCGGTGTTGATGAACTGCAGGGCGGTCGTCGGCAGCAGCAGCAGGGACGAGGCGAAGATCGGCGGGATGACGCCCGCGGTGTTGATCTTCAGCGGCATGAACGAGCTTTCGCCGCCGATCATGCGGTTGCCCTGCTGGCGCTTGGGATAGTGGACCAGCAGGCGGCGCTGCGAGCGCTCCATGAACACGATGGCCAGGATCGCGGCGATACAACCGACCAGGATCAGGAACAGCGGGGTGTAGTTACCCGAGGTCTGCGACTGGACCAGCAGCTGGCCGATGGCGATCGGCAGGTGGGCCACGATGCCGGCGAAGATGATCAAGGACACGCCGTTGCCAACGCCGCGGCTGGTGATCTGCTCACCCAGCCACATCACGAACAGGGTGCCGCCCGTCAGGACGACGACCGTCGAGACGACGAAGAAGGCCGGGCTGATGCCGCCGGCGACCACGCCGGGTTGGGCCTGCAGGCCCATGGCGATCGACGCCGACTGCACGATGGCCAGAACGACGGCCAGATAGCGGGTGTATTGGTTGAGGGTCTTGCGACCCGCCTCCCCGCCTTCCTTCTTCAGCTTTTCCCACGGCGGATACACCGAGCCCATCAGCTGCACGATGATCGAGGCGCTGATGTACGGCATCACGTTCAGCGAGAAGATCGCCATCCGCGAGACGGCGCCGCCCGAGAACATGTTGAACATGCCGAGGATGCCCTCGGAATTGTTGCTGAACAGGCGCGAGAACGCATTCACGTCGACGCCCGGAATCGGGACGTAGGAACCCAGGCGGTAGACCACCAGCGCGATGATCGTGAACCAGATACGCTTGTGAAGTTCGGTCGCCTTTTGGAACGACGCGAAATTCATATTGGCTGCGAGTTGTTCGGCGGCCGAGGCCATTCAGATCCCCACGACTCAGGAGCGCGATTGCCGGAAATGGATAACCGCTTTCAAGCGGCGACCACGCTCTGAAATTGGATTCTCGGACCAGACTGATCCGAGGAGAGCGCCACAAATAGGTGAGGCCCGCCGTGTTGTCACGGCGAGCCCCCTATTTCTGTCATCCCGGTCGAAACAAAGTCCCGGCCGAGCGCCTGGCGCTCACCGGGATGACATATGGTCTTAGGCTTCGGCTTGCGCCTTGGCCTTCTTGGTCACGGTGACCGAACCACCAGCGGCCTCGACGGCCTTGATGGCGGCTTCGGTGGCCGAGTAGACGGTCAGCTTCAGGGCGGTCTTGATCTCGCCCTTGCCCAGCAGCTTCACGCCGTCCAGTTCACGACGCAGCACGCCAGCAGCGATCAGTTCGGCAGCGCCCAGCTCGGCGCCGGCCTTGAACTTGCCAGCGGCGACGGCTTGTTCCAGGCGCCACAGGTTCACTTCGGCGAACTCCAGGCGGAAGGGGTTGTTGAAGCCGCGCTTAGGCATACGCATGTGCAGCGGCATTTGACCGCCTTCGAAGCCGGCGATGGCGACGCCCGAGCGCGCCTTCTGGCCCTTCACACCGCGACCGGCGGTCTTGCCCTTGCCCGAACCCGGACCGCGGCCAACGCGCATGCGGTTCTTGGTCGAGCCTTCCTGCGGGGCCAGTTCGTTCAGCTTGGTCATATGTGCCTCTCCTTGGAGATCTGCGCCCAGCCAGCGGCTGGACTCGGCTTTTGAAAAATAGAGCGCGCTTAAAACCCTAAAACCGCTCGCAATTCAATGGCGAAAGCGAGCGATCGGGGGATTTCAAACGAAAACCACCCCGGATTGCTCCGGGGTGGCGTATTCCGTCGTCGTGTAGAAGGACTACTCGACGATTTCCAGCAGGTGCGCGACCTTGCGGATCATGCCGCGGACCGACGGGGTGTCTTCCAGCGTGGACGTACGGCCCAGCTTGTTGAGACCCAGACCGGCGAGCGTGGCGCGCTGGTCCTTTTCACGACGGATCGGGCTGCCCGTTTGGCGGACCGTGACTTGCTTAGCTTCAGCCATGACTTAGCCCTCGATGGCTTCCGGCGACGAAGCGCCGTCGGCGCGACGGCCGAGGATGTCGCCAACCTTCTTGCCGCGCTTGGCGGCGATCTGGCGGGGCGACGACTGGACCTTCAGGGCCTCGAACGTGGCGCGAACCATGTTGTACGGGTTCGAGGAACCCGTCGACTTGGCCACGACGTCCTGGACGCCCAGGGTTTCGAGAACCGCGCGCATCGGACCGCCGGCGATGACGCCGGTGCCGGGAGGCGCCGCGCGCATCATCACCTTGCCAGCGCCCCAACGGCCAGCGCCATCGTGGTGCAGGGTGCGGGATTCGCGCAGCGGGACGCGGATCATCGTCTTCTTGGCTTCTTCGGTCGCCTTGCGGATGGCTTCCGGCACTTCACGCGCCTTGCCATGACCGAAGCCGACGCGGCCCTTTTGGTCGCCAACGACCATCAGAGCAGCGAAGCTGAAGCGACGGCCACCCTTCACGGTGGCGGCGACGCGGTTGATGTGGACGAGCTTTTCGACGATGTCGCTGTCGACCCGCTCTTCGGGGGCGTTGCGGTCGCGACGGTCACGGCGTTGACCGCCTTCACCGCGCTGTTGTTCACCACGAGCCATTTCTGTTCCCTTAGAAGTTCAGGCCGGCTTCGCGCGCGGCGTCGGCCAGGGCTTTCACCCGGCCGTGGAAGATGTAACCACCACGATCGAAGACGACGTCCTTGACGCCCTTTTCGATGGCGCGCTCGGCGACGAGCTTGCCGACAGCGGCAGCGGCATCCTTGTCCGCGCCCTTGCCTTCGGCTTCCAGAGTGGAAGCCGACGCCAGGGTCACGCCGCGTTCATCATCGATGACCTGGGCGTAGATGTTCTTGGACGAGCGGAAGACCGACAGGCGCGGACGCCCATTGGCGAGGCTCTTGAGGCGGGTACGCGTGCGTTGCGCGCGCTTGGCCGCGGATTCACGAGGAGAGAGCGCCATGGCTTACTTCTTCTTGCCTTCCTTGCGGCGAACCTTCTCGCCAGCATAACGCACACCCTTGCCTTTGTACGGCTCGGGCGGACGAATGCGGCGGATCTTCGCGGCAATCTCGCCGACCACCTGCTTATCAATGCCGGCGATCTTGATTTCGGTCTGCTTCGGCACAGCGAAGGTGACGCCGGCCGGAGCCTCAACGTCCACATCGTGGCTGAAACCGAGCTGGAGGCTCAGGGCGGTGCCCTTCAGGGCCGCGCGGTAACCAACGCCGACCAGTTCGAGGCTTTCCTCGAACCCGGCGGTGACACCGTGCACCATGTTGGCCACCAGCGTGCGGGACAGGCCCCACATGCCCTTGGCGCGCTTCGTGTCGACGCGCGGAGTCAGAAGGAGCTCAGCGCCCTCTTGCTTGACTTCGACTTCGTCGGCGATGGTCCACGACAACTGACCCTTGGGGCCCTTCACCGTGACCGTCTGACCCGCGAGCGTGACTTGCACGCCCGAGGGGATTGCGACGGCTTTCTTACCGATACGTGACATGCTCTTTCCCTCCCGCGCCTAGTAGACGCGGCAGAGGACTTCGCCGCCGACGTTAGCGTCGCGTGCAGCGGTGTCCGACATGACGCCCTTCGGCGTCGAAAGGATCGAGATGCCCAGGCCGTTCTTGATCGGCTTCAGGTCCTTGATCGACGAATAGACGCGACGGCCAGGCTTGGACACGCGGCTGATTTCGGCGATCACGGGCTCACCGTCAAAGTACTTGAGCTCGATCTCGAATTCGGGGAACGCACCGGGCTTCTCGATCAGCGAGTAGCCACGGATGTAGCCTTCATCGGCCAGCACGTCGAGGACGCGGGCGCGCAGCTTGGAAGCCGGCGTCGAGACCTTGTTGCGCTTGCGCGTGGCGGCGTTCTTGATGCGAGCGATCAGGTCGCTCAGGGGATCGTTCATCGACATCTGATCGTCCTTACCAGCTCGACTTGACGAGGCCGGGGATCTGACCCTGCGAACCCAGTTCGCGGAGCGCAATCCGGCTCATCTTCAGCTTGCGGTAGTAGGCGCGCGGACGGCCCGTGACTTCGCAGCGATTGCGGATGCGGATCGCGGCGCTGTTACGCGGCAGCTTGGCGAGCTTGAGGCGAGCGTCGAAACGCTCCTCGAGCGGCAGGCTTTCGTCGTTGGCGATCGCCTTCAGCGACGCGCGCTTCTCGGCGAACTTCTTGACGAGGGCCTTGACGGCCTCGTTGCGGTTGACGGCGCTTTTCTTTGCCATGGTTCTTTTCCCTGCCCGCTCTTAATTCGTGAACGGGAACTGGAATTCCTTCAGGAGAGCCTTGGCTTCCTGATCGGTATTCGCAGTGGTGCAGACGATGATGTCCATGCCCCAGATCTGCTCGATCTGGTCATAGTTGATTTCCGGGAACACCAGGTGCTCCTTCAGGCCCATGGCGTAGTTGCCACGGCCGTCGAAGCTCTTGCCGTTCAGACCACGGAAGTCCTTCACGCGCGGCAGCGCGATCGTGACCAGGCGGTCCAGGAATTCGTACATCCGGTCCTTGCGCAGGGTGACCTTACCACCGACCACCATGCCTTCGCGCAGCTTGAAGCCGGCGATCGACTTGCGGGCCTTGGTGGCGACGGGCTTTTGGCCGGCGATCGCCTGCAGGTCCTTCAGAGCGGTCTGGGCCTTCTTGGAGTCGGCCACGGCCTCGCCGATACCCATGTTCAGGACGATCTTGTCCAGCTTGGGGATCTGCATCTCGTTGGTGTAGCCGAACTGTTCCTTCAGCGCGGCGCGGATGCGCTCGCGATAAACGGTCTTCAGCCGGGGCTCGTAAGCTTGATCAGCCATTGATCACCTCGCCGGTCGTCTTGGCGACGCGCACCTTCTTGTCGCCTTCGATCTTGAAGCCGACGCGGGTGGGCTTGCCGTTGGAGTCCACGATGGCGACGTTCGAGACGTGCAGCGCGGCTTCCTTGTGCTTGATGCCGCCTTGCGGGTCGGCTTGCGTGGCCTTGGTGTGACGCGAAACCATGTTCACGCCTTCCACGACAACGCGGTTGTCCTTCGGAAGGACTTGGGTCACAGCGCCTTGCTTGCCCTTGTCCTTGCCGGCCAGAACGACGACGCGGTCGCCCTTCTTGATCTTAGCGGCCATTACAGCACCTCCGGAGCGAGGGAGATGATCTTCATGTGGTTCTTGGCGCGCAGTTCACGAGGAACCGGGCCGAAGATCCGCGTGCCGACCGGCTCGCTGGCTTTGTTCACGATCACCGCGGCGTTCTTGTCGAAGCGGATGACCGAGCCATCCTTGCGCTTCAGGTTTTGGTTCACGCGAACGACGACGGCACGAAGCACGTCACCCTTCTTCACGCGACCACGCGGGATGGCTTCCTTCACGGAGACGACAATAACGTCGCCAACGCTGGCGTAGCGACGGCCTGCGCCGCCCAACACCTTGATGCACATGACCCGGCGAGCGCCAGAGTTGTCGGCGACTTCCAGGTTAGTTTGCATCTGGATCATGGTCTAAACCTTCCAGATTAAGCGGAAGCCTTGGGAAGTGCTTCCCAGGTCTTCAGCTTGGACTTCGGAGCGCATTCGACAATGCGAATTGCTTCGCCGGCCTTGTACGCGTTGGATTCGTCGTGCGCGTGGTACTTCTTCGACTGACGCACGATCTTCTTCAGGATCGGGTGAACGATGGTACGTTCAACCTTCACCACGACGGTCTTATCGCCCTTGTCGGAGACGACGACCCCTTCGAGGATACGCTTGGGCATATCGTTCTCCTTAAGCCGCGGCCTTGGCGCGCAGCACGGTCTTGATCCGCGCGATATCCTTGCGGATCTCGTTGACGCGGTGGGTCTTCTCGACCTGGCCCGTGGCGGCCTGGAAGCGCAGGTTGAACTGCTCTTTCTTCAGGCTGATCAGGGTGTCGGCCAGCTGGTCGGGGGTCAGGCCCCGGATGTCAGCGATTTTCATGATCATGCTTCCTGAGCCACGCCCGCATCGATGCGGGTGACAACACGGGTGCGGATCGGCAGCTTGGCGGCGCCCAGGCGGAGAGCTTCACGCGCGACATCGTCCGGCACGCCGTCGATTTCGAACATGATGCGGCCCGGAGCCACGCGAGCGGCCCAGTAATCCACGGCGCCCTTACCCTTACCCATCCGGACTTCCGCCGGCTTGCCGGTGACCGGCACGTCCGGGAAGATACGGATCCAGACGCGGCCTTGACGCTTCATCTGGCGGGTAATGGCGCGACGGGCGGCTTCGATCTGACGGGCCGTGATGCGCTCCGGCTCGACGGCCTTCAGGCCGTACGAACCGAAGTTCAGCAGGGTGCCGCCCTTCGAAGTGCCGTGGATGCGGCCCTTGAACTGCTTGCGGAATTTGGTCTTTTTCGGAGACAGCATGGCGATCTAATCCTTAGGCGCGATCGCGACGGTCACGACGGTCGCCCCGGTCGGGACGGTCGCCGCGCTCACGGCCACCACCTTCGCCGGCCGGGCCGGACTCAGTGGCGAGACGCTTGTCGAGCGCCATCGGATCATGCTCCAGCACCTCGCCCTTGAAGATCCAGGTCTTCACGCCGATGATGCCGTAGGTGGTCTTGGCTTCGGCGAAACCGAAGTCAATGTCCGCACGGAGGGTGTGCAGCGGCACGCGGCCTTCGCGATACCACTCCATACGAGCGATTTCAGCACCGCCCAGACGGCCCGAGACGTTGATCCGGATGCCCTTGGCGCCGAGACGCACGGCCGACTGGATCGAACGCTTCATGGCGCGACGGAAAGCGATACGACGCTCGAGTTGTTGAGCGATCGACTCGGCCACCAGCTGAGCGTCGGTCTCCGGCTTGCGGATCTCGACGATGTTCAGGTGAACTTCGCCTTCGGTCTTGATCGACAGGTCCTTGCGGAGCTTGTCGATGTCAGCGCCCTTCTTGCCGATGATGACGCCCGGACGAGCGGCATAGATCGTGATGCGGCACTTCTTGTGCGGACGCTCGATGATGATGCGCGAGACACCAGCTTGGTACAGGCGCTTCTTCAGGGCGGCGCGGATCGCGAGATCCTGGTGCAGCATCTTGCCGTACTGGGCGCCGTCGGCGAACCAACGGCTGTCCCAGGTGCGGTTTACGCCGAGCCGCAGCCCGACCGGATTGACTTTCTGACCCATTAGGCGGCCTCACCCAGTTCGCGGACCACGATCGTGATCTCGGAGAACGGCTTCTCAACGCGCGTCGCGCGACCGCGAGCGCGGGGCGAGAAACGCTTCATGATCAGGTTCTTGCCCACATAGGCCTCGGCGACGACCAGCGAGTCGATGTCGAGGTTGTGGTTGTTCTCGGCGTTCGAAATCGCCGAGTACAGCGCCTTGCGGACGTCCTGGGCGATGCGCTTGTGGCTGAACTCGAGCTCGTTGAGAGCGCGTTGGACGTTCAGGCCACGGATGGACTGAGCGACCAGGTTCAGCTTGCGCGGGCTGGTGCGCAGGGTGCGCACCTTGCACATCGCTTCGGCGGCCGGCAGGCGGCGTTCTTGCTTCTGCTTGGCCATGATTACTTCCTCTTGGCCTTCTTGTCGGCAGCGTGGCCGGGGAAGCTGCGCGTGGGCGCAAATTCACCGAACTTCATGCCGACCATGTCTTCCGACACGGAGACCGGGATGTGCTTGTGGCCGTTGTGCACGCCGAACACCAGGCCGACGAACTGCGGCATGATGGTCGAACGACGCGACCAGGTCTTGATGACGTCCTTGCGGCCCGACGACAGTGCGGCGTCGGCCTTCTTCAGGAGGTACCCGTCGACAAACGGGCCTTTCCAGACGGAGCGGGTCATGGCTTAGCGGCCCTTCTTCGCTTTGTGGCGCGAACGGATGATGAACTTGTCCGTCGCCTTGTTGACGCGGGTCTTGGCGCCCTTGGTCGGCTTACCAGCCGGGGTCACCGGGTGGCGGCCGCCCGAGGTGCGACCTTCACCACCACCGTGGGGGTGGTCGACCGGGTTCATGGCGACGCCGCGAACGTGCGGGCGACGGCCCATATGACGCGAACGACCGGCCTTGCCGAGGTTCTGGTTCATATGGTCGGGGTTCGAAACGGCGCCGACGGTGGCCAGGCACGAGTCGAGCACCATGCGCAGTTCGCCCGAGTTCAGGCGGATCTGGGCGTAGCCGGCGTCACGACCGACCAGCTGGGCGTAGGCGCCAGCCGAACGGGCGATCTGACCACCCTTGGCGGGCTTCAGCTCGATGTTGTGGATGATCGTACCGATCGGCAGCGTGCGCAGCGGCGAGGCGTTGCCCGGCTTCACGTCGACCTTTTCAGCCGTGACGACTTCGTCGCCGACCTTCAGGCGTTGCGGGGCCAGGATGTACGACAGCTCGCCGTCGGCCTGATACTTGATCAGGGCGATGAAGGCGGTGCGGTTCGGATCGTATTCAAGACGAACGACCGTGGCCGTGCCTTGCTTACGACGCTTGAAGTCGACCAGACGGTACAGGCGCTTGGCGCCGCCGCCGCGGAAACGGACCGCGATACGGCCATTGCCGCCACGACCGCCCGACTTCGTCAGACCTTCAACGAGCTTCTTCTCGGGCTTGCCCTTGTGAAGTTCGCTGCGGTCGATCAGCACCAGGCCGCGCTGGCCGGGGCTGGTCGGATTAAATTTCTTCAAGGCCATGTCTTAGAGCCCCGTCGTGATGTCGATCGACTGGCCTTCGGCCAGGGTCACGATCGCTTTTTTGACGTCGTTGCGACGCCCGACGATGCCACGGAAGCGCTTGGTCTTGCCCTTGGTGACGATGGTGTTGACCTTCGTGACCTTGACCTTGAACAGCTCTTCAACGGCGGCGGCGATTTCGTCCTTCGACGCATCGTTGGCCACCTTGAAGACAACCTTGTTCTGCTCCGAGAGCAGGGTCGTCTTTTCGGTGATCACCGGCGACAGGATCGTGTCGTAGTGGCGAGCGGTGGCGGCCATTAGGCGGCTTCCTTCTCAGCGAAACGGGCCGAGATCGCTTCAACCGCGTCCTTGGTCAGGACGAGGGTTTGGCGACGCAGCACGTCGTAGACGTTCAGGCCGGCGTTCGGCAGGACATCCACGTTCGGGATGTTGCGGGCGGCGAGCTTGAAGTTCGCGTCCACTTCCGGACCGGCGATGACCAGGGCGTTCTTCAGACCGATCTTGTCGAAGGTGGCGCGCAGGGCGGCCGTCTTCGCTTCGGTCAGAGCAACGCTGTCCACCACGACCAGCGAACCGGCCTTGGCCTTCGAGGACAGGGCATGGCGCAGAGCCAGGGCCCGGATCTTCTTCGGCAGGTCGAAAGCGTGGCTGCGGACGACAGGGCCGTGGGCCTTGGCGCCGCCGACGAACTGAGCCGCACGACGCGAGCCGTGACGAGCGCCGCCGGTGCCCTTTTGCTTGTACATCTTCTTGCTCGTACGAGAGACCTCGTTACGAACTTGAATCTTGTGGTTACCCGAGCGGCGCTTGGCCAGCTGCCAGGTCACGACGCGCTGCAGGATGTCGCCGCGGATGTCGTCGATGCCGAAGATGGCGTCGTCGAGATCAACGGAACCGGCCTTGCCGCCGTCCAGTTTGATGACGTCGAGTTTCATTAGCCTTCGCCCTCTTCGGTCGTCGCCGCGGGGGCTTCCTCAGCGGGGGTTTCAGCGGCCACCGGAGCAGCCTCACCAGCCTTGCGGAAGGCGCCCGGACGCGGAGCATCGGCGGGGATGGCCTTCTTCACGGCGTCGCGAACCTTCACGTAGCTGCCTTCGTGGCCCGGGACAGCGCCCTTGACCAGGAGCAGGCCACGCTCAACGTCGACCTTCCAGATCGTGACGTTCAGCGTCGTGACGGTTTCTTGACCCAGGTGACCAGCCATCTTCTTGCCCGGGAACGTACGACCCGGGTCCTGGCGGTTACCGGTCGAACCGTGCGAGCGGTGCGAGACCGAGACACCGTGGGTGGCGCGCAGACCACCGAAGTTCCAGCGCTTCATGGCGCCGGCGAAACCCTTACCGACGGTGACGCCTTGGATGTCGACCTTCTGGCCGGCAACGAAGTGGTCAGCGGTCAGCTCGGCGCCAACTTCGATCAGGGCGCTTTCTTCGACGCGGAATTCCGCGACGACGCGCTTCGGCTCAACGGCCGCCTTGGCGAAGTGACCGCGCAGGGCCTTCGAGGTGTTCTTGGCTTTCTTGGCGCCGGCGCCCAGTTGCAGGGCGGTGTAACCGTCCTTCTCAACCGTGCGCTGGCCCGTGACCTGGCAACCGTCGAGCGACAGGACGGTGACCGGCACGTGCTGACCAGCTTCGTCGAAGAAGCGGGTCATGCCGAGCTTCTTGGCGATGATGCCAGTGCGTTGGGTGGGGAGAGTCATGGATCGGCCCTCCTTACAGCTTGATTTCGACGTCAACGCCGGCCGACAGGTCGAGCTTCATCAGCGCGTCCACGGTCTGCGGAGTCGGGTCAACGATATCGAGAACGCGCTTGTGCGTACGGATCTCGAACTGCTCGCGCGACTTCTTGTCGACGTGCGGCGAACGGTTGACGGTGAATTTCTCGATAAGCGTGGGCAGGGGGATGGGGCCCCGCACCGTCGCACCCGTGCGCTTGGCCGTATTGACGATCTCGCGCGTGGAATGATCCAACACGCGGTGATCGAAGGCCTTGAGCCGGATGCGGATGTTCTGACGATCCATATCGCTCGGTTTCCTAGTGGGCTGCGCCCGCGTCTCGAACCATTTCAAAGACCAACCCGAACCCCCAGATGGGAGTCCGTACGCAGCGTCCGCAAAACAAATATCCCCAACAGTTACCTGCCGGGGGTGATGACCAGAATTGCGCCCCTCCCGAGAGAGGACCCTCTCGAAAGAGGTTGGCGGCGCTATGTCCGGGCGTCTCGCGAACCGCGTTTGAACTCGAAAGTTCACAGCCGGTCCAACAGAGGCGCGCTTGTACGTTCCGGAATCGGTTTCGTCAAGCGCTCTGTCCGGTTCGTCTCGTCCGATAAGGACTCGAGTCGTCGGGCGGGTTCTGGATAGGCGCCCTGCCCTGCCTGCGCAAGCCCCTCGAAAACATAACACCGGTCCGCATTTAACGCTTTCAGCGACCTAGGTAGCAAGAACGTGCGCCCGCTCGCGCGTAGGCGAAATGGCCACCTCCGCAAGTGTCACAAAAATGCATTATTCGGCCCGCAAGCGCCGCCGGTGGCCTTGAGGCGGAGTCCGAACCTCCATAGATGCCGGCCCTCCTCGACGGACTGGGCGGCCCTCCCCCCAACAACGACCGTCCAGCCAGTCGGGGAGCCACTCTTGTGTAAGGGGATACCCCACTATGAATACGAAGCTTTTCGCCACCGCCGCCCTGATCGCCGCCGCCGTCTCGGCCCCGGCCTTCGCTCAAAACGTCGGCTCGGTCGGCGCCGCCGTGAACTACACGGACCTGAACACCCGCTTCGGCGGCAATGACGGCACCTCGGTCGTCATCGACGGGTCGGTCGCCATCCCGCTGCAAGGCGCCTGGACCGTGACCGCCAACGGCGACGTCTCGATCTCGGACAACGACCTGTCGGACGAAACCGTCGCCTCGGGCGCCGTGCACCTGACCACCAAGCTGGGCGACACCGTCCGCGTCGGCGGCTTCACCGCCCTGTCGCGTCCGTCGAACGACACCCTGTGGGCCGTCGGCGCCGAAGCTCAGAAGTACCTGAACAACGTCACGCTGACGGGCCTGGTCGCCTACGGTCAATCGAACGACCTGGACGCCGACCTGTACACCGTCCGCGGTGAAGCCCGTTACTTCGTCTCGGACAACTTCCGTCTGAACGCGGGCGCTGGCTGGTCGCGCATCGACACCAACGTCAACGCCGACCTGTGGGACGTGAATGCCGGCGGCGAATACAAGTTCGCCAACACCGGCTGGTCGACCTTCGCCAAGTACACCCACGCGGAATCGAAGGACCTGGCCAAGCTGAACTCGGACGCCGTCAAGTTCGGCTTCCGCTACACCTTCGGCGGCAGCCTGAAGGATCGTGACCGCGCCGGCGCCGACCTGGCCACGGCCGGCGATCTGTTCGGCTTCGGCGTCCGCTAAGGACACCGCACACCGTGCATGAAGAAGGCCCCGGGAGCGATCCCGGGGCCTTCGCTATATATAGAGTGTGGTGCTCTAAAGTTTTTGGGGCAGCTTATTGCCCGATGATCACGTCGCCCGAACCGGCCACGTGCTTCTTGACCGGGCCGTTGACCTTGGCGATGCGCACGTCGCCCGAGCCGGCCACCGAGACGTCGACCGTGTCGGCCTCGCCCCGGAAGTCCACATCGCCCGAGCCGGCGACATTGACGTCCACCGAACGCGCGCGGCCGCCGGCGACCGTGATGTTGCCCGAGCCCATGATATTGCCGTCCAGCTTGCCGGCGATGCTGGCGCTGGAGACGTTGCCCGAGCCGGCGATGTTGACCTCGAGATCGCCAGCGATGGCTTGGGTGCTGATGTCGCCCGAACCCGCCAGGTTGATCTCGACCGAGCTGGCCGTACCGGCCTTGGCGTCACCCGAGCCGGCCTGGTCAAGCTTCAGCTCGCCCTTGGTGTTGGCGATCGTCCAGTCGCCGCAGCCGGCGTTGCCCAGCTCGACGCTGTCCGAGCGGCCGATGCTGCCGAACACCGCGCCGCCGGCCCGCACCTTGACGTTCATCGGCACGCGGACGGCGATCTGCGGGAAGTTGTCGTAGGACACCTGGCCGACGCCGCGCACCTTCACCCAGACCTTGCCGTCGCGGCTGTTGCAGCCGTTGATCCGGTTCATGCGCAGATTGCCGTCGACGATCACCTCGTCGCCGTTCTTGCTGACTTCCAGCGGTAGGGCGGCGTTGGTGGTCAGGAACTCGACCTTCACGTCCGTGCGGTTCTCGGGGATCACCACGACGCGGGCGACGGCGTCCTTGATCTTGATGGAGGGCTGGGCCTGGGCCACGCCAGCAGCGGAAACAGCGGCGGCCAGTACGGCCAGGGTCGTCAGAGCGCGCATCGGTCATTCCCCTCGGATGCGTTGAATTCGATGAGGGGAAGCTAGCGGCGGTTTGTCACCGCTTCGACTTAAATCGAGGTCATGACGCCGAAGTCATCTAACACCGGTCGGCTAGTCGACCATCAGGGCGACGAGGCCAAGCCCTAGACCGAGGCCAACACCGACCCCCGCGCCTAGCTTGGGATGGCGGCGGTTCATGGCGGCCATGAAGCTGGCCCCGCCCCGCAGCTGGCCGACCAGGCTGGGCTCACAGGCGACGATACGGTCGAAGCGGCGGGCCAGGCGTGAGGCGCCAGCGATCCGCATGGAATGGCCGCGCGCGCCCAGCCGGCGCTCGATCAGGCCCTCGAACACGACCTCGGCCGGATCCGCGAAGTCGTGCTTGTAGGCGTCGGCGTCGACACCGAAGTCCACGCGGGTGATGCCGCGCGCCGCGGCGGTCTCCAGCGTGTCCAGGGTCATCAGCCCGCCCGGCGAGTACTTGGCGTAGGCGGGATCATAGATCGGTAACCACAGGTGATGCCGCGCGCCCGAGGTCAGGCCCAGCTCGGCGGCGACCAGCTTGTCGCCGGCCTTCAGCACGGCTAGGCGCAGCCCGAAGTCCGGCGCGTCGATCTCCGCCAGCTTGCGGATCAGCTCGACCGTCCAGCCACAGGCGAAGACGTCATACTGATGGGTGCGGATAATCTGAGCCCGCTTGTGGTCGATGACGTAGTCGACCTGCGCCAGGGTCGGGCGCTCGAAGCTGAAGGTCAGCGCACCGTGGTCCCGTTCCAGCGCGCGGCGGCGGCGGCGCTTGTCCTTCAGGAACCGCGCGTCGCGACCAGCGAGATAGGCGTCGAAGCCTTTTGAGAGATCGGCCGCCATGGCGCGGCGCGGCGTCAAGTCCGGGCGATCCGCCTCCCCCGCCGCGACCAGGCCGCTGAAACGCGCGCGGTGCACGCCTTCCAGCTGGGGCAGCAGATGGGCGATGTCGAAGCCTGGTTCGGCGACCAGACCGTGGAAGTCGCTGAGCGGCGCGGCCAGAGGCTGGATCAGCCCGCCCCGCTGCTGGAACGGCAGGAAGCCCCGCACCGTCCCGCCCTCGCGGATCACGGCGACGCGAGCGCCGGGCGCGATCTGGGCGGCCACCTGGACGAAACGGGGATCGAAATAGGGGCTGGCCAGGATCGGGTCAGCCGCGCGGAAGGCGCGCCAGAGCTCCAGCTCGGCCGCTCCCAGCTGCGAGGCTTCGACAGCCTCTACGACGACACCCTCGCGTTTCACGCCACCCCACTCCCGTCCGGGTTGGGGGCATTAAGCCTAAAGGCTCCTAACAATCGCTTTAGTTGCGAAGTGTGTCTGCGGGCCACGGCGCCTGGTGTTTACGCAGACGAACCGGCGCGGACTTGTAGGCCGGCGTGCCCGAGCGCTGGTCGTGATCGTCCAGCGACACCACGACATTGGTCTCGGGATAATAGGCCGCCAGGCAGCCGGCCGGGATCTCGCGCGCGACCACGGTGAAGGCCCGCACGATCCGCTCACCGGTCTCGTCGAAGGCCGCGCCCAGATCGACCAGGTCGCCTTGGGCCAGACCCATTCGCGCCATGTCGTCGGGATTGGCGAAGATCACGTCGCGCCGGCCGAACACGCCGCGATAACGATCGTCGTAGCCATAGATGGTCGTGTTGTACTGGTCGTGGCTGCGCAGGGTGGTCAGGATCATCACGTCCGGGTCGCCCCGGCGTGGATCGCCGCCCTTGGGATCATGGACCATGAAGTTGGCCTTGCCCGTCGCCGTCTTCCACACCCGGTTAGACGGCCCGACTGGCAGGCGGAAGCCGCCGGGAATGCGGACCTTGTCGTTATAATCCTCGAACGCCGCCGGGAAGACGCGGGCGATCAGGTCTCGGACGGCGTCATAGTCGTCTGCCAGGCCCGGCCAGTCCACCAGCGGATCCTCGCCAAACAGCGCCGTCGCGAAGCCGCAGACGATGGCCGGCTCGGACATCAGGTGCTCGGACGCCGGTGGGTTCAGGCCGCGCGAGGCGTGGACCATCGACATCGAGTCCTCGACCGTCACCGACTGGCGCACCCCGGCGCGGACGTCCAACTCGGTGCGGCCCAGGCACGGCAGCAGGATGGCTTCCTTGCCGATCAGCAGGTGCGTGCGGTTGGGCTTGGTGGCGACGTGGACGGCCAGATCGAGCTTGCGCATGGCCGCGAAGGTTCGCACCGGATCGGGCGCGGCCACCGCGAAGTTGCCGCCCAGGCCGATGAACACCTTGCTCTCGCCCCGCTCGATGGCCTCAATCGACTCGACGACCGTGTGACCGTGCTCGCGCGGCGGTTCGAAGCCGAAGACGTCGCGGATCGCGTCCGAGAACGCCGCCGTCGGCTTCTCCCAGATGCCGACCGTGCGATTGCCCTGGACATTGGAGTGCCCCCGCAGCGGACAGATCCCCGCGCCTTCTCGGCCGATATTGCCCTTCAGCAGCAGCAGATTGACGAGCTGCTGCACCGTGCCGGAGCTGTCGCGGTGCTGGGTCAGGCCCATGCCGTAGCAGAGGATGGTCGCCTTGGCCTTGGCGTAGATCGCCGCCGCTTCTTCGATCCGGGCGCGCGGCAGGCCGCTGCCGGCCTCGATGGTCTCCCAGTCCTGGGCTTCGACCGAGGCGAAGAGCGCTTCGTAGCCGGCGGTGTGCTCCAGTATAAAGTCATGATCCAGGACGCCGCCATCGCGGGCCTCCATAGCCAGCAGGGCCTTCATCATCCCCTGCACCAGCAAGGCGTCGCCGCCGATCTTCAGCTGGAAATAGGCCGAAGCGATCGGGGTCGAGCTCAGAGTCGCCATCTCGACCGGGTCCTGCGGCGAGGCGAACTTCTCCAGCGACCGTTCCTTCAGCGGGTTGAAGGCCAGGATCGTCGCGCCGCGCCGGCTGGCGTCGCGCAACGTGGTCATCATCCGCGGATGGTTGGTGCCGGGGTTGTGGCCGAAGCACAGGATCAGGTCGGCGTGGTCGAAGTCCTCCAGCGTCACCGAGCCCTTGCCCAGGCCGATCGAGTCCGGCAGGCCGACGCTGGTCGGCTCGTGGCACATGTTGGAGCAGTCGGGGAAATTGTTGGTCCCGAACCGCCGGACCATCAGCTGGTACAGGAACGCCGCTTCGTTGCTGGCCCGGCCCGAGGCGTAGAACTCGGCCTCATTCGGATCGGCCAGCGCCTTCAGCCCCTCGGCGGTCCGAGCGAAGGCGGCCTCCCAGGTGATCGGCTTGTAGCGGTCGTCGGCTGGGTCGTAGGCCATCGGCTCGGTCAACCGGCCCAGGTCCTCGATCGCATGGTCGGTCCAGGTCAGCAGCTCGCTGACCGTATGCTGGGCAAAGACCTCGGGCGTGGCGCGCTTGGAGGTCGCCTCCCAGGCCACGGCCTTGGCGCCGTTCTCGCAGAACTCGAACGACGAGGTGTGCTTGGGGTCGGGCCAGGCGCAGCCGGGGCAGTCAAAGCCCTCCGGCTGGTTGGCCCGCATCAGCGTCTTGCCGCCCTCGACGATCGTCTCCTGGCCGGCCAGCGCCCCGGCTACCGCCTTCAGCGCGCCCCAGCCGCCAGCGGGCTGGTGGTACGGGCGGACGCCATCGACCTTCTTATCGGACATCAGGCCGGCTCCAGCTCGGATTCAACAAGGCGCTCGCCGCCGGCGAACACCGCATGGCCGTCGGCGCGGGCCAGGGCGACGAGGGTCAGGTTCGCCTCCTCGGCCTTGGCGATCGCCAGCTCGGTCGGGGCCGAGACCGCGACCAGGATCGGACAGCCGATCCGCGCGACCTTCTCGACCATCTCGAACGAGCAGCGGCTGGTGACGACCACGAAACCCGCCGCCGCATCGACGCCGCCGCGCGCCATGGCCCCGGCCAGCTTGTCCAAGGCGTTGTGGCGACCGACGTCCTCGCGAACCAGGATCAGCGAGCCCTCAATATCGAAGAAGGCGGCCGCATGGGTAGCGCGGGTCAGACGGCCCAAGGCCTGCTGCTCTTCCAGAGCCGCCAGGGCGCGCGGGATCGCTTCGTGCCGGATGAGAGCGCCCTGCCCCAGCACCGGCAGCGGCCGCACCGCGTCGGCCAGGCGCTGCACACCGCACAGCCCGCAACTGGAGCGGCCTTCCAGATTGCGCGGCCGAGCCTTCTTGATCAGCGCGCCGGGCGTCAGGCGGACATCGACCAGGATCCCCTGCTCTTCTTCCTTGGCGACGATCTCCAGCACGTCCTCGGCCCGGGCGATCGCCTCGGTGACCACGAAGCCCAGGGCCAGCTCCTCGACCTGCTCGGGCGTGGCCATCAGCACCGTGTGCGGACGACCGTCGAACGACAGGCCGATGGCGGTCTCTTGCGGCAGGACCCGCGCGAGCGGCTCGAGGGCCTTTCCGGGACGCCATTGCGCGCCGGGCCGGCGGGAGGATGGGGAACGCGACATGCCCTTGAGCCTACTCCGCAGGCGCCCAACGGTACAGTCGATGACGTCACGACGGGTTTGTTCAAAACCGTCATCGTTCGGCGCGTGACCGAACGCCGATCCTGGAGCAAACATAGGGCCATGGCAGGCTCTACCTTCGACACCCGACGCGCCCAGATGTTTCCCCGGCTGGAGCCGGACGAGATCGATCGCCTTCGCCGCTTCGGCAAAGTGATCCACGCCGAGGCCGGTTCGGCCCTGGCCACGGCCGGCGTCGCCTCGCCCGGCCTGTTCGTGGTGCTGGCCGGCCGCGTGGCCATCAGCCGCCGCGACGCCCACGACGAGAGCCAGCCGATCGTCGAGCACGCCGCCGGCCAGTTCGTCGGCGAGATCGCCCAGCTGTCGGGCCGCCCCTCTCTCGTGGACGTCACCGCCATCACCCCCGTCGAGGCGCTGCTGATCGAGCCCGAACGCCTGCGCGCCGTGCTGGTCGCCGAGGCCGAGCTGGGTGAGCGGATCATGCGGGCCCTGATCCTGCGCCGGGTCAGCCTGATCGAGACCGGCGCCGGCGGCCCGATCATCATCGGCCGCGAAGCCGACGCCCAGGTCATCCGCCTGTCGGGCTTCCTGGCCCGCAACGGCCACCCCTATCAGAACCTCGACCCGGACCAGATGGACTGCGCCAAGGTGCTGATCCAGCGCTTCCAGGTCGACGACAGCGAACTGCCGATCGTGCTGTGCCCCAACGGCGAGATCCTGCGCCAGCCGACCAACCACCAGCTGGGCCGCTGCATCGGCCTGGTCGGCCCGATCGACGCCGACAAGCTCTATGACGTCGCCATCGTCGGCGCGGGTCCGGCGGGCCTGGCCACCGCCGTCTATGCCGCGTCCGAGGGCCTGTCGGTGCTGGTGCTGGACACCCGCGCCTTCGGCGGCCAGGCCGGGGCCTCGGCGCGGATCGAGAACTATCTGGGCTTCCCCACGGGGATCACCGGCATGGCCCTGATGGGCCGCGCCTATGGCCAGGCGCAGAAGTTCGGAGCCGAGCTGGCCATTCCCGACGAGGTCGCCTCGTTGGTCTGCGAGGACGATGGCCGGCATCGTTACCGCCTGGCCCTCGCCAGCGGCGAGACCGCGCAAGCCAAGACCGTGGTGATCGCCAGCGGCGCCCGCTATCGCCGTCTGGACGTCGACAACCTCGACAACTTCGAAGGCGCCTGCGTCCACTATTGGGCCTCGCCGCTGGAGGCCAAGCTGTGCGCCGGCCAGGAGGTCGCCCTGGTCGGCGCCGGCAATTCGGCGGGCCAGGCGGCCGTCTACCTGGCCAGCCAGGTCAAGAAGGTCTGGATGATCGTGCGCGGCGAAAGCCTGGCGGCGACCATGTCGCGCTACCTGATCGACCGCATCGAGAGCACGCCCAATATCGAGGTCGTGGTGAAGAGCGCGATCGTCGATCTGGAGGGCGAGGACGGCAAGCTGTCAGCCATCCGCTGGCGTGGTCCGAACGGCGTCGAGACCGTCCAGGACATCAGCCACCTCTTCCTGTTCATCGGCGCCGCGCCCAACACCTCGTGGCTGACCCACTGCCATGTCGAGCTGGACAATCACGGTTTCGTCCGCACCGGGACGGATCTCGCGCCCGGCCATCCGCTGCTGCAGACCAGCCGCAAGGGCGTGTTCGCGATCGGCGACGTCCGGGCTGGCTCGGTCAAGCGCGTCGGCGCCGCCATCGGCGAAGGCGCCCAGGCCGTCGCCGCCATCCACGCCTATCTCGCGGAAGCTTGAACCATGACCTGCAGCCACGGCGACTCGATCCAGATGGTCACGCCCGGCACGAAGGGCTGCGAGGAATGCCTCAAGGCCGGCGGCTGGTGGGTGCATCTGCGCCTGTGCCGCACCTGCGGCCATGTCGGCTGCTGCGACGATAGCCCCAGCAAACACGCCACCGCCCACTTCCGGGCGACCAAGCACCCGATCATCGAGGGCTACGACCCGCCCGAAGGCTGGGGCTGGTGCTTCGTCGATGAGGAGTTCGTCGAGCTGCCCGACCAGACGCCGCAGGTCGGGCCGATCCCGCGCTTCGTTCAGGGCTAGGCTAGCGCTCGAGCGCGCCCTTGCCCGCGATGATCTTGTCGCGGAACTTCTCGATCCGCGCCACACGCGTCGCCGACTGCTTGGCCTGGTTCAGCGCGAACAGGTAGCTCTTCTGGCGTCCTGGCGTCAGCGCGTGGAAGGCCTCGGCCAGCTCCGGATCGCCGTCCAGCGCCTCGGTTAGCTCGTCGGGCACGTCGATCTCGCGCTCGGTCTTGGCCGGCTTGGTTCCGGCCTCGGCGTGGTCCATCAGCTGGCGCAGATAGCCCCGGATCACCGGCTCCATCTCGGCGACCCGCGCATTGGCGGTGAAGCGGATCATGCCCGGCGTCTGGCTGTTGGGCCCCTGCGGCTCCACCACGCCCTCGCTGTCGACCAGCAGGCTGGGGTTCAGGAAGCTGAGCCGGAAGTCGCCTCGGAACGCCCCGAAGATCGCGATGTTGCGCCCGGCGTGCATGTAGCACGGGTGGGCCCACTTCACCGTCTCCTCCAGTCCGACGTCCAGGCAGATCTGGCGCAGGGCATTCAGGCCGTCGATCCACGGCCGGGTCGAACAGTCCGGCGTTGCGAACCGGGCGCACCGGCCACAGCCCAGGGTGAAGAAGTCATCGGGATCGGTGATCATCGCCATGGCCTTCTCCTGCCACCTTTTTCAGACGAAGCGAAAGGGACGCGTGCGGGACGCGTTCGTGGACGCGCGCGGCGGCGCCCTTCCGCCGGCGAGGGCCGGCGGGTTTGGGGAGGCGGCGGAGCGTCCGGGCAGGGCCCGGATGATGGGGTAGAGGAACACCGTTTCGGCCGAGGCCGGAGCGCTCCGCGTGACCGTTGTGCATGAGCCCTCGACGCGCGGGGTCTTAACCCGCTTCCGAAAGAGGCCCAGGACGGGCGGAGGAAGATGCGTTCCCTCCGGACCACGCGAGCGATTTCAGCCCGCGCCTGCCGCGCCGATCCCCTTCGCCGCCCGGCTTTCGTCCCGATGTTTCAGGGAGCCCGTCCGGATCCGTCGCGAAGGCGGCCCGAAGGCCAAGACCAGCGCTTCCCGCTCGACCACCCCCGCCGCGCCTTCGGTCGCCAGCTGAACGCCCTCCCCCGCGACGGGGCGAGGAGAAGTATGGACGAGGTTTTCAGGGTGATGCGTCGATTTTGGATGGGCTCGTGGGTCGGCAGCACAAGTTGTTGGGTTTGCTTGGATTTGGCGGCCTTACTCTCGTGTCGCGACGGGATAGGTCAGCTTTCAGCCCGCTGCGAACGTTGCCACCCCGAGCGGGCTCACGTGCACTACGCGATGAGTGATCTTGACATGCAGATTGACTATTTCGCCCCCTTGGCGGGCGCGTCACGTACGACCAGCTTCTCCAAAACCGTGGTGTTCCGACGCGTGGCTTCGAGCTGCTGCTCTATCAGCCTACGATCAGCCTGACGCTCCTGAGAGGCGACACGTGCTTCCTCTTTTCGCACTGCGTCCGCATTGCTCTGCTGGTGAGCGGAAATGACAATGGTAACGACCGCCACCAAAACACCGACGACACCAACGCCGAGGGCCAGATTGGAATTTCGGTTCGTCTGGATAGAACCGGCCTTCATTTCCGTGATGGCGCTCTGGGCATAGTCATTGAGCGTAGTCTGCATCGCAGCGCTCGCCTCACTCACCTCAGCCATTCGGCTGATCTGTTCCTCCACCCGGTGCAGGATCGCGTTCGTATCCACGATTGGATTACGCGGGATAGGCGGCAGCTCAAACCTAGGCGAGCGGGCCTCTAGAATAGATTTCAAATGCGAAGATGCACCGAGGTTGCGCGACAACGCCGAAGAGCTCGGGTCCAACCCAGCCAATTTGAGGTGCCGGTTGATGCTCCCCTCCATGTCAAGGAGCGCGCTGTGCTTGAAAGGCCCGCGACGCTTATCTACTGCATCGCCCCCAACCCGGCGCACGTAGGCTAGCCAGTCCTCGCCTTCATTCTGGGGTGTCTCGCCAAAGATGGAGGTCTCGCTTTGAACGAGAGCTTCGCAGAAGGCTTCCATGTCAGCACGGACTAGAACGGACCGCTGCCCGTCAGTGAGCTTTGCAGGCCCATCCATTGTCCAGCCCATAGCCACCATGAGTTTGCCGGTGAACTCCTCGTCCGAGCCCGTGCTGGTACGATGGATTAGGTACGGTGAATCGATCCCGTACACCGCTCGAAAGCCAAGCTGCCCAAGCTTCTCGCTTTCGATGGTGAACTTGGGCGGGAATTTCTCTTCAGCGAGGTCCGCAACATTAACTGCCATCCCGGCAAGATGGCCAAGCGCGGTAGTTTTGCAACCAGCCTGCTCCTCGTGAGGGCTCTCTCACGCATACTGGAAGCCTTCGCCCCTTCAAGTTCGGACGTCGCATAACCACCCTCCACGGACATCGAAGACGCCCGCAAAGCAAAAGGCCCCGGAGTTTCCTCCGGGGCCTTCGCTTAGTTCAGCTGTCGCTAAGACCGGTCGAGATTACTCGACGATCTTGGCCACGACGCCGGCGCCGACGGTGCGGCCGCCTTCGCGGATGGCGAAGCGCAGGCCTTG
>NZ_JBWKNY010000001.1:723231-882741 GCF_059415805.1 Caulobacter sp. GW821-FHT10A06 | reverse complement strand
TCCGGGGACCTGGTTCGCTGACCAGGCCCGCCCGCCGTCGGCGTGGTCGAAGGTAAAGGGGTGCGTCCTAGCCATTTTTGGCTCGCCTTCTTCGGCCTCTGGAGCTTGCCGGAAACGGCGGGGTCCAGGTCCCGGTAAGGCCTGAACAGGGCCACCTGACGGGACGCTGGCGGATAACGATCGCGCGGAGCGTCCTGGCTTCGTCGAAACGGTATTCATTTTTCACACTCCGGACGCTGTCCGGCGCTCCGCATCCCTTTCCATCCCTTCAGCGGCCTGCCGCATGAGGCGGCGAAGCCGTGCGACTGCACGAAGAGGCTGGCGCTCGACGACCATTGCCCGCACACTCATTCAAACGGTCGTTCAGCGACCTTCAGTGTCCGAGCGCGACCAACAGCGCGGGGGAAGGAGTAACGGCATGACCGACCGACTTTCGAACGGGTCAATGGCCCGGTTCGCGGCGCCCGCGGTGCCGATCGCGGCGATGGGCCTGCCGCTCGTGGTGTACCTGCCCGAGTACTACATCAACTCCCTGGGCCTCCCCATGGCGACGGTGGGCGCGGCTTTCCTGATCGTCAAATTGCTGGACATGCTGCTGGACCCGGTGCTGGGCGGCATGATGGACCGCACGCGCAGCCGCTGGGGCCGCTTCCGACCGTGGCTGGCCGCCGGCACGCCGGTGATCGCCATCGGCACCTTCGCCCTGTTCATGGCCCAGCCCGGCGTCGGTCCCATCTATCTGTGGTTCTGGCTGAGCGTTCTGTACGTCGGCTATTCGATGGTGGTGCTGTCGCAGACCGCCTGGGGCGCCGTCCTGTCCTCCGACTATCAGCAGCGCTCGCGCGTCTATGGCTGGTGGCAGGGCGCAAATGTCGTCGGCATGATCCTGGTGCTGTGCCTGCCGCCGATCGTGACCGGCGTCTTCAAGGGCGACCACCTGGACAGCATCAGCGCCATGGGCTGGTTCATCGTCCTGCTGGCGCCGCTCACCGTCCTGCTGGCCGTCACGACCGTGCGCGAGCCCGCGCCGCCGCCGCGCCATGGCGACACCGGGCTGCGGCAGTATCTGAAGCTGCTGGGACGCCCGTCGGTGCAGCGGCTGCTGATGGCCGACCTCTTGATGGGCCTGGCGCCGGGCATCACCGGCACGCTGTTCCTGTTCTTCTTCGAGCGCATGAAGAACTTCGACAAGACCCAGGCCGGCGTGCTGCTGCTGATCTACTTCATCGCCGCCCTGGCCGGCGCGCCGCTGTGGCCGGCCCTGGCCAAGCGGATCGGCAAGCACCGGTCGCTGCTGGTCGCTTCGCTGCTGTACGCGGTCGTGCAGTTGGCGGTCGTGGTCACGCCTGCCGGCAATGTCGTCATCGGCATGCTGGTGCTGGTCCTGGCCGGGCTGCCCTACTCGGCCGCGCCGCTGCTGGTGCGCGCCATGATGGCCGATATCGGCGACGAGGAACGACTGGAGAGCGGCGTCGACAAGACCGGCCTGCTCTACGCCATCGTCACCGGCACCATTAAGCTGGGTTACGCCCTGGCCGTCGGGGTGTTCATCATCCTGGGCGCGATGGGCTTCGATCCGAAGGTCTCGACGCCCACGGGCGATGCGGCCCTGATCGGCCTCTACGCTTTTGCGCCGGCGTTCCTGGGACTGGTGGTCGCGGCGATCATGTTGCGCTATCCGCTGGATGCGGACCGTCTCGCCGAGATTCAGCGCCAACTCGCGGCGCGGGATGCGGCGCAGGGGGACGCCAAGCCCGTAGCCGAGCCGGAACCGCATGTCCTCCCCGACCAAGTCCCCGCCCCTCGCCCCGCCGAGTGAAGATCAGCATCCGATCTCCCGTCTCGTGGAGATCATGGCCAAGCTGCGCGATCCGAACGGTGGCTGCCCCTGGGACCTGGAGCAGACCTTCGCGACGATCGCGCCCTACACGGTCGAGGAGGCCTACGAGGTCGCCGACGCCATTGAGCGGGGCGACCTGCCGGAGCTGAAGGAAGAGCTGGGCGACCTCTTGCTGCAAGTGGTCTTCCACTCGCGGATGGCCGAGGAACAGGGCGCGTTCGACCTCAAGGACGTCGCCGCGGCCATCAATGACAAGATGATCCGCCGCCACCCGCACGTCTTCGGCGACCACGCTTATGACGACCTCTCGGCCCAGGTCGCCGGCTGGGAGGAGCTGAAGGCGCAGGAGCGCAAGGCCAAGGCCAAGACCGGGGTGCTGGACGACGTGCCGGCCGGCCTGCCCGCCCTGACCCGCGCCGTGAAGCTGACCAAGCGCGCCGCTCGCGTCGGTTTCGACTGGCCGGACGCGGCGCACGTACTCGACAAGCTGCGCGAAGAAACCGAGGAGATCGCGGTCGAAATCGCGGCCGGCGATATGGCCAAGGCCCGAGAGGAACTCGGCGACATCCTGTTCGTCTGCGCCAGCCTGGCTCGCAAGCTGGACGTCGATCCCGAGGACGCCCTGCGCGCCACCAACGCCAAGTTCACCCGCCGCTTCGCCTTCGTGGAAGCGGGCTTAGCCGAGCGTGGCAAGACGCCCGACCAGTCCGATCTGGCGGAGATGGACGCCCTGTGGAACGACGCCAAGGCGGCCGAGAAGGCCAAGAGATGAGGGGCCGGGCGCTAGCCATTACCGCGAGCGCCTGGCTGGCCCTGAGCGGCGGCGCGGCCTTCGCTGGCTGCGATGGCCTGGTCGATGTCGGCGGCTATAGCCTGTGGGCCAAGACCCAGGGTTCCGGCCCGGTCACGGTCGTCTTCGAAGCCGGTGGCGGCGCTGCGTCGGCGGCCTGGACCGAGGTCGAGCCACAGATCCGGACGCTGGGCGTCACGACCCTGGTCTATGACCGCTCGGGCCTGGGTCAGAGCCAGCTGGCGCCGACGGCCTATTCGATCGAGCAGGAGACCAAGGCCCTGGCGGCCGTGCTGGACCGCTGCGGGGTCGCCGGTCCGCGTATCCTGGTCGGCCACTCCTATGGCGGCTACATCGTCGAGCGGCTGGCGGCGCGCGATCCGAAGGTGAAGGGGCTGGTGCTGGTCGACGCCAACCTGCCTCGCCTGATCGACGCGGCCTGGGCGGGCCGGATCCAGGCTCGCTATCGCCCGCAGTACGGTGAGCTGAAAGCCAAGGCGCCGGACCTGGCCAAGGCCCTGATCCCGATGATGGAGGCCTATGCCGACACCGCCGGCGCCATGCAGGACGTGACGCTGCCCGCGACCTTGCCGGTGGTCGACATCGTCGCCGAGACCTCGTGGAACGAGACCCCGGCCGAGGGCGAGGCGATGCGGGCGGCCCACAAGGCGTTCGTCGCGGAGTCGCCCAAGCGGCGGACGGTGCTGGCGACCGGCAGCGGCCACAACGTCATGCAGGATCGCCCCGACGTGGTGGTCGAGGCGATCAAGGACGCGCTGCTGCAGGCGAACTAGTCGGCCTCGCCCACCACGGCGCCGGGGAACTGGCGCTCGAACCGGCCCAGGGCCTGGCTGTCCAGCCGCGTGACGATCGTGACGTCGCCGTCCGGACCATCGTATCGGCTCAAGACCCGGCCGTTGCGGTAGATCCAGGCGATGGCCTGGCCGTCCTGGGCCTTCAGCTGCACCTCGACCGGCGGGGAGTCGTCGATCAGGCCGCTGATCCGGCGCAGCAGGGCCTCGCAGCCCTCGCCCGTCACGGCCGAGACCGCCGAGGCGTTCTTGCGACGGGCATGGCCTTCGACGACCTCGCGGTCGTCTTCGGGCAGCAGGTCGATCTTGTTCCAGACCTCGACGACGGTCTTGCCCTCGTCGAAGGTCACGCCCAGCTCGCCCAGCACCGTCTCGACGTCACGGGCCTGGGCCTCGCTGTCGGGATTGGCCACGTCGCGGACGTGCAGCACCACATCGGCCTCCTGCACCTCCTCGAGGGTGGCGCGGAAGGCCTCGACCAGCTCGTGCGGCAGGTCGGAGATGAAGCCGACGGTGTCGGACATGATCGCCGGCCGCCCGTCGGGCAGCTTCACGGTGCGCAGGGTCGGGTCCAGTGTCGCGAACAGCATGTCCTTGGCCAGCACCTCCGCCTCGGTCAGGCGGTTGAACAGCGTGGACTTGCCGGCGTTGGTGTAGCCGACCAGGGCGACCGTCGGATACGGCACCTTCTTGCGAGCGCTGCGATGCAGGGTCCGCGTGCGACGCACCTCGTCGAGCTCTTTCTTGAGCTTGATGATGTTGTCGCGGATCAGGCGGCGGTCGAGTTCGATCTGGGTTTCGCCGGGGCCGCCGGTCGAGCCGGTGCCGCCCCGCTGGCGTTCCAGGTGGGTCCAGGTGCGGACGAGGCGCGAGCGCTCGTATTCGAGCCTGGCCAGCTCGACCTGCAGACGGCCCTCACGGGTCCGGGCCCGGCGGGCGAAGATCTCGAGGATCAGGCCGGTACGGTCCACGACCTTGACCTTCAGCGCCTTCTCGAGATTGCGCTGCTGGATGGGCGTGAGCTGATCGTCGAAGACGGCGACGTCGATGTGCTCGACCTCGCAGATCGCCGCGAACTCCTCGATCTTGCCCTTACCGAACAAGGTCGCCGGCGTGACGGCGCGCAGGGGCGCGATCACCGTCTCGACGACGTCGAGATCAAGCGCGACCGCGAGGCCGACGGCTTCCTCGAGCCGGGCATTGGGATCCCGGGCCTCGAGGGCCGCCTGGCCGCGCAGCTGCCGCGCCGGATGGATGACAAGCGCCTTCAGGATCGGCGCGGCGTGGTCAATCGACCGGGAAGTAGATTTGGACAAATGTCTCTAAATTCAGTCGTCGGAATCGGCGCTGGGCTCATAGAGCTGCACAGGCTGAGCCGGCATGATGGTGGAGATGGCGTGCTTGTAGACCAGTTGCGACTGGCCATCGCGACGCAGGAGGACGCAGAAGTTGTCGAACCAGCTGACCACGCCTTGCAGCTTGACGCCATTGACGAGGAAGATGGTGAGCGGCGTCTTCGACTTGCGCACGCTGTTCAGGAAGGTGTCCTGAAGATTCTGTTTCTTTTCGGCGGACATTCGGGGGTTCCCCTCTCATTGTTCTCGGAGGGCAACACGCCCCCCACACAAACAAGACCATGCTAGATGATTTTTCGCCGAAAGCGACAAGCCCTCAGTGAAAATTTCCAACTGGTCGCGCTACCGCAAGCCGCTCCTGTCGAATATTGCTCCGACTTCAGACGGCTTTTTGACGCGCTCGTTCAATATAGAGACGCCGTAGCCGTGTCGCCACCTCACCAGGCTTTCCGTCGCTCAGTTTCACCCCGTCCACCTGAACGATCGGCGTCAGAAGCGACCCCGCGCCGGTGATGAAGGCCTCCTTGGCGGCCTGGGCCTCGGCGATCGTGAAGGGCTTCTCGCTCATGGGGATGCCGCTTTCGCGGATCACCTCCAGCAGGGTCGAGCGGGTGACGCCGCGCAGGATGTTGGCGTTGGTGTCGCGGGTCCGCAGCACGCCGTCGCCATCAACGATCCAGGCGTTGGACGAGGCGCCTTCGGTGACCAGCCCCATGTCGTCGACGAACCAGGCCTCAATGGCGCCGCGCTCGCGAGCCGCCTGCTTGGCCAGGGCGTTGGGTAGCAGGCCGATCGACTTGATGTCGCAACGGCCCCAGCGGTTCTCCGGCACGGAGATGATCGACGCGCCGGCCAGAGCCTTCTTGTCGGCGGCCGCGCGGTCCACCGACTTGGCGGTGATCACGACCGCCGGCGGCACGGCCGGGTTCGGGAAGGCATGGTCGCGCTTGGCGACGCCGCGGGTGACCTGCAGGTAGCAGAGGCCTTCCTTGACCTTGTTGCGACGCACGGCTTCCCGCAGCACCAACAGCAGCGAGGCCTCGCTCATCGGGTGGGCGATGCGCAGTTCGTCCAGACTGCGCCACAGGCGGGCGAAGTGCCCCTCGGCGTCGGCCAGCTTGCCGTCGAACACGGCCCAGACCTCGTAGACGCCGTCGGCCAGTTGATAGCCGCGATCCTCGATATGGACGGCGGCCTCGCCGTGACGCACGAAGCGGCCGTTCACGTAGGCGAAACGCGACATCTACTCTTCCTCTTCCGCCCGAGCGCCGGCCACGCCCAGGGACTTGAGCTTCCTATGCAGCGCCGAGCGCTCCATGCCGATGAAGTTGGCCGTGCGCGAGATGTTGCCGCCGAACCGCAGGATCTGAGCGTTCAAGTACTCTCGCTCGAACAGCTCACGCGCCTCGCGCAACGGCAGGGCGATGATCCGCTCGGCCCCGATCGCGCCCGCATTGCCGGCGCTGGGCTGGTCATTGCCCGACAACATCTCGGCCGTGATCAGCTCGCCCGGCTCGCCCGAGGCCAGGATCAGCATGCGCTCGACGTTGTTGCGCAGCTGGCGGACATTGCCCGGCCACGTTTGAACCTGAAGGGTGGCCAGCGCGTCCTCGCCCAGCTTGCGGCGCTGCAGGCCGGTGGCTTCGCTGATCTTCTCGACGAAGAAGTTGATCAGCTCGGGGATGTCTTCGCGGCGCTCAGCCAGGCCCGGCACCCGCACCGGCACCACGTTCAGGCGGTGGAACAGGTCCTCGCGGAACCGCCCGCTGGTGATCTCGTCACGCAGGTCGCGGGAGCTGGACGAGATGACCCGTACGTCGACCTGGACGTCGTTGTCGCCGCCCACCCGACGGAAGCGTTGCTCGACCAGCACCCGCAGGATGCGCCCTTGCGTCTCGCGCGGCATGTCGGCCACTTCGTCGAGGTAGAGGGTGCCGCCGTGGGCGCGTTCGAACACGCCGATCTTGCGCGGCCGACCGCCCTCGCCTTCCTCGCCGAACAGTTCGACATCCAGGCGCTCGGGGGCCATGCCGGCGGCGCTGACGGCGACGAACTCCTGCTTGGTGCGGGTGCTGGCGCCGTGGATCAGGCGCGCCACCAGCTCCTTGCCCGCGCCGGGCGGACCCGAGACCAGCACACGACTGTTGGCCGGCGCGACTTTCAGGATCAGCTGGCGCAAGGCCTGGGCCGGCGCCGATTTGCCGATCAGACTGTCGGGGGCCAGGGTCTGGGCGCGCAGCCGGCGGTTCTCGCGGCGCAGGCCCGCCGCTTCCAGCGCCCGCTCGACGATCAGCAGCAGCCGGTCGGACTTGAAGGGCTTCTCCAGGAACTCGTAGGCGCCGCGCTTGATGGCGCTGACGGCGGTCTCGATATTCCCGTGGCCCGAGATCATGATCACCGGCAGGTCGGGATCCAGCTGCTTGACCATGTCCAGCAGCTCCAGGCCGTCCATGCCGCCGCCCTGCATCCAGATATCCAGGACCAGCAAGGCCGGTTTGCGCGCCCGGATGGCGGCCAGGGCCTGGTCGGAATCGGCGGCCGTGCGGACCGCATAACCTTCATCCTCCAGGATGCCGGCCACCAGTTCGCGGATGTCGGCCTCGTCATCCACCACAAGAACATCGGCGCTCATATCATCTCCTCAACGCCACTTTGGTCCGCATGATTGGGGGCCGAGGCGTGCAGTCGTACGGTCGTCGGAAACTTCAGGATCACGCGGGCTCCTGGGAGCGCGCGTGCGTCGGTGAGGGCCAGGCTGCCGCCATGGTCCTCCATGATCCGCTTGACGATGGCCAGGCCAAGGCCCGTGCCCTTCTCGCGGGTGGTCACATACGGTTCGGTCAGGCGATCGCGGTCCTTGGCGGGCAAGCCGACGCCGTTGTCCTCGATCGTCACGCACAGGTCGTCGGCGTCCGAGGTTAGGATCGCGGTGATCCGGCCCGGCAACTCGGGTTCCAGCGCCCGCCGTCCGCCGACCGCCTCGCCGGCGTTCTTCAGGATGTTGGTCAGGGCCTGGCCGATCATCCGCTGGTCGCAGGTGACCCAGACGTCGCCCTCGCCCGGCTCTTCCAGCTTCACCTCGATCTCAGCGTCCTGGAAGCGCTGGGCGAAGACCGCCTGGCGCAGCATCTCGGTCAGGTTGGCTGGCTCGAAGCGCGGCGCGGGCATGCGGGCAAAGGCCGAGAACTCGTCGACCATCCGGCCGATGTCACCGACCTGGCGGATGATCGTCTCGGTGCAGCGGTCGAAGGTCTCCAGGTCGCTGGCGATCTCCTTGCGGTACTTGCGGCGCAGGCGCTCGGCCGACAGCTGGATCGGGGTCAGCGGGTTCTTGATCTCATGGGCGATGCGGCGCGCCACGTCCTTCCAGGCGGCGTTGCGCTGGGCAGCCATCAGGCGGGTGATGTCGTCGAAGGTCAGAACCAGGCCCTCGGCCACGTGACCGGCGGCGCGGACCCGCAGGCGGCGGGTCTCGCCCTCGCGCATGATATCGACCTCGACGTCGGTGTCGGGGCGGCTCTCTTGAAGCGCCTCCATCACCGTCTCGAACTCGGGGGCCAGCTCGACCAGATCCACGCCCAGGGCGTTGTCCGACAGGCCCAGCAGCGTCACCGCCCGACGATTGACGGCCGAGACCTTGCCGCGCTCGTCCAGGCTGACGACGCCGGCGCTGACGCCCGACAGCACCGTCTCGATGAACTGGCGACGGCTCTCGGCGTCCAGGCTGGCGGCTTTCAGCGCAGCCTGCTGCAACTGCAGCTCGCTGGTCATCATGTTGAAGGCGTTGGACAGCGCCCGGATCTCTTCGGGGCCGGTGTCGGACTCCACGCGGGCGTCCAGGTCGCCGCCGGACACACGGCCCGCCGCCTCGACCAGCCCGGCCACCGGGCCGGCGATCGAGTTGGCGGCGGCGATGCCGACCCAGATGGCGGCCACCAGCACCAGCAGCGCCGTTTCCAGATAGCTGAGCCCGAAGATCGCCTGGATCCGGCCGCGGCTACGCTCGGCGTCGCGGTAGGCGACCAGGGCGTCCTGGGTCTCGATCAGGTGGGTCAGGATGCCCTTCTCGATCGGTCGCACCACGTAGAGGTAGGCGTCGGGAAAGGCGTTCAGCTTGTACAGCGCCCTGAAAAGGTCACCCGACACGAAGCGCTGGGCAGTGACCTCGCCGTTGTCGGTGGCCGCGAAGCTCGAGGGCGGCGGCGCCAGGAAGGGCAGCGTCTCGCCGATCTCGGCCCGCGCCAGGATGCGGCCGTCGCGGTCCAGCACATAGGCGGCGGCGAAACCGGCATCCTTGGTCTGTTCAGCCAGATAGTGACCGAAGGCGACGGGTTGCTGGCCCAGGGCCGGCGCGGCGCGGTTCACCTCGGCGGCCATCGGGCCGATGTGTTCGGAGATGTAGCGGGTCTGCTGCTCGACGTACGAGTTGGCGACCTTGGCCGAGTTGCCGACCACGGTCTGGACCCGCTGGCTGAACCAGCCGTCCACGCCCCGATTGACCAGCACGCCGAAGAACAGCGCCACGATCACCGCCGGGGCCACGGCCGCCAGCGAGAACAGGCCGACGAAACGCAGGTGCAGACGGGCGCCGGCGTCGCTGGCCCGGGCGTCGATCAGGTCATAGAGGCGCAGGCCCACCACGGTGGCCACGCCCAGGATCAGCACCAGGTTGAAGCTCAGCACCACCAGGATGACGGTGGAGGCCGTGCTGATCGAATCGGTCTTGGGCGGCGACGAAGCCAAGGCGACGCCGGCGACGGTGAGGATCACCGCCAGCGCATAGCCCCCGCCGATCAGGTAGCGCGACCGCAGAAGCTCTCGCCACCAGGCCCGGCTGAACCGGGTCGGCGGGGTCTCCGATCCCGTCGCGTAAGCCACTGAAGACATCGCCGGGGAGTTTAGGAGCGTGTGTCCTAAATTCAACAGCTATGTGCTGATAAAGCTTCAGCGTTCAGGGTTTAGCGACGACCCCGAGTCATTTCGACGCCCAGATCCTGGATCTTCTTGCGCAGGGTGTTGCGGTTCAGGCCCAGGATCTCGGCCGCCCGCACCTGATTGCCCCGCGTCGCCGACAGGGTCAGCTGGATCAGCGGACGCTCGACCTCCTGCAACACGCGGTCGTACAGGCCGGCCGGCGGCACGCCGTCGGGCTGGTCGGCGAAGTGCGAGGCCAGGTGACGCTCAACCAGAGTGGCTAGAGTCACCGGGCCCTCTTCCGAACGCACCGCCGGGGTGTGATCCTGCAGCTCGCGATCGACGATGCGGGCAGTGATCAGCTCCTCGGCATAGAGGGCGCACATCCGGCGCATCAGGTTCTCGAGCTCGCGGACGTTGCCCGGCCACGGGTGCGTCTTCAGGCGATCCAGCGCGCTCTGGTCGATGGTCTTGGCGGGCAGGCCTTCGCGGGCGGCGCGCAGCAGGAAGGTGCGGGCCAGATCCGGAATGTCCTCGGCGCGATCGCGCAGCGGCGGCAGGCGCACCGGGGCGACGTTCAGGCGGAAGAACAGGTCTTCGCGGAACAGGCCCTGCTGGATCAGGCCGCGCAGGTCACGGTTGGTGGCGGCGATGATCCGCACGTTCGGGCGGCGGCCGGTCTTGGGATTGATCACCGGCTCGGTGCCGTCGATCACCCGCAGCAGGCGGGTCTGGGCGTCCAGCGGCATGTCGCCGATCTCGTCCAGGAACAGGGTGCCGCCGTCGGCCTCGACCAGGCGGCCGTTGTCGCCGTCTCCGCGCCCGAACAGCTCGACCTCGACCCGCTCGCGCGGCACCGCCGCCAGGTTCAGCACCACGAACTTGCCGTCGCGACGGCGACCCAGCTCGTGCAGGGCGCGGGCGACCAGCTCCTTGCCGGTGCCGCTCTCGCCCAGGATCAGGACCGTGAGGTCGGCGCCCACCAGGCGGGCGATGGTGCGATAGACCTCCTGCATCGGCGCCGAGCGGCCGATCAGCGGCAGACGCTCATCACGCATGGCGCGGGCCTGGGCCTTGGAGGCCTCGGTATCGGCCGGACGCGACAAAGCTCGGCGGGCGGCGGCGGTGACGTCGTCCAGGTCGAAAGGCTTGGAGACATATTCGAACGCGCCGGCGTCGGCGGCATTGACCGCCGTCAGCAGGGTGTTCTGCGCGCTCATCACGATGATCGGCAGCTTGGGCCGCTCCTTGCGGATGCGCGGCAGCACGTCGAACACGTTCTCGTCGGGCATCATCACGTCGGTGACGACCAGGTCGCCCTCGCCGTCCGTGACCCACTTCAAGAGCGTGGTGGCGTTGCCCGTGGCGCGGACCTGATAGCCCAGGCGGGTGAAGGCCTGGCTGAGCACCAGACGCACCGAGCTGTCGTCGTCGGCGATCAGGATCTTCTTGCTCGCGGCGTTCATGCTCAGGCGTCTCCGGAAAGGGTATCGGGGGCGACCGGCAGCAGCACGCGGAACACGGTGCGACCGGGCTCGGATTCGAAGTCGATCAGACCGCCGTGGGCGGTGACCAGCTTGGTGACCAGGGCCAGGCCCAGGCCCGTGCCGTTGGCCTTGGTGGTGACGAACGGCTGGAACAGGTGGTCGCGCAGGCTGGCCGGCACGCCGGGGCCGTTGTCGATCACCTTGACCTCGATCGGCGCGCCGCTAGCCGACTTGCCGTCAGCCCCGCGCACCCGGACGCCGGGACGCCAGGCCGTCTGAATCGAGATCTGCCCCCGGTCGTCGCCACGCATATGGGCGGCCTCGGCGGCGTTCTTGGTCAGGTTCAGGAAGATCTGGATCAGGTGATCCTCGTCGCCCCAGACCGACGGCAGCGAAGGATCGTAGCTTTCCTTCATCTGCAGGCCGTCGGCGACGCCGTTGGCGGTCAGGGCCCGGACGCGGTCCAGCACCTGGTGGATATTGACGGGCTCACGCGGCGTCGGGACCTCGTCGGAGAAGGCCTCCATGCGGTCGACCAGGCGGCGGATACGATCGGTCTCGTCGACGATTAGCTGGGCCAGGGGCTGGTCGACGGCGCTGGCGCCGGTCTTCAGCAGCTGCGCCGCGCCGCGGATACCGGCCAGCGGGTTCTTGATCTCGTGGGCCAGCATCTTGCCCAGGCCCACGACCGAGCGCAGGCCGGCGGCGTCGGCGGCCTTGTCGACACCCAGCACGCCCTTGACGTGCAGGGTCAACAGCACAGAGCCATCGCCCAGAGGCGCGGCGGCGCCGTCGGCCTCGAACGGCGGCTGGCCGAACAGATTGACCTCGACGCCGTGCTCGCGCACCAGCGCCCCTTCGAAGATCGCCCGGTCCAGCAGTGAGACCAGCACCGAGCCCGGCGGCAGGGCGGCGCGGAAACGACCGCGCGCCAGCAGCGACAGGCCGTGGCCGAACAGGGCCTCGGCGGCCTCGTTGACCGCCACCAGCCCGCCCTCGCGGTCGACCACCAGGGCCGGCTCAGGGCTGAGGTCGAAGGCGGCGGCCTTCAAGGCTTCTGGAGTAACCCCTCCCAGGACGCGGGCGCGGTCGGTCATGCGGCTAATCTCCCACCCGCCAGCCACAGGTCGCGCAGGGCGGCCTCCACGGCGGCGGGATCCTCAAGTCGGCACAGGGTTGCGCGAGCGGCCCGTCGGGCCTCGGCCGTTTCGGGCCAGGGCGCGGCTTCGATGTAGGAGGCCAGGTGCTTGCGGAACATCTTCAGGCCCAGCGGCTCGCCATAGAAGTCGAGGCTGCGGCGGAAATGGGTGAGCGCGATGGCTAGGCGCTCCTCGGCTTGCGGCTCTGCAAAGCCCCGGCCTTCGAGCGCGGCCTCGATGGCGCCGGCGATCCAGGGGCGACCATAGACACCCCGGCCGATCATCACGCCGTCGGCGCCGGACTGCTCAAGCGCGATCCGAGCGGTCTCGCCATCGATGATGTCGCCATTGACCAGCACCGGCACCGAAACGGCCTGCTTCACCGCCGCGACGGCGGTCCAGTCGGCGACGCCCTTGTAGAACTGGCTGCGCGTGCGGCCGTGCACCGTGATCGCCTTGGCGCCGGCCGCCTCGGCGCGGCGCGCGATGTCGGGCGCATTCCGCAGATTGTCGTCCCAGCCCAGCCGCATCTTGACGGTGACGGGAACATCAACGGCCTCGACCGCCGCGCTGACCAGGGCTTCGGCCAGGTCAGGCTCGCGCATGATGGCCGAGCCCGACTGCTGGCCGGCGGACACTTCCTTGGCGGGGCAGCCGAAGTTCAGATCAACGATCTGAGCGCCGGCGTCGGCAGCCATGCGCGCGCCCTTGGCCATCAGGTCCGGATCGCGCCCGACCAGCTGGACCACCATCAGCGGCAGCCCCTCGCCCACCGCCGCGCGACGCACGACATCGGGCCGCCCTCGCGCGAACTCGGCGCAAGCCACCATTTCCGTCGCCACATAAGGCGCGCCGAGCGCCGTGGCCGTTTCTCTGAAGGGCAGGTCAGAGACCCCGGTCATGGGCGCGATCCACACCCGACCAGGGACTTGCACCCCGCCGACTTCGAGCTTGTTGCTCATTTTGTGATCATCCCCGTAGCTGTCTTTTTAGGCACATTGTGCGGCGCAGTAAAGCCTTCATCGACTGGACAATGACGGTGGCGTGACTAAACAGCCGCCATGACCTTTTCCGCCGTGATCGTCGCCGCCGGCTCGGGAACCCGCGCCGGACCCGGCCAGGCCAAGCAGTGGCGGCTTGTAGCTGGAAAGCCGGTCCTGCGCTGGTCCGTCGAAGCGTTCCTGGCGGCCGGCGTCGCGGACATCGTCATCGTAACGACCGAAGACGGCGAAAAGGCGCTGGCTGAGGTGCTGACCGGCCTGCCCGGCTGGCGTGCTGCACGCGGCGGCGCGACGCGGGCCGAGTCGGTCCAGTCAGGCTTGGCCGCCCTCGCCCATCGTCCCGGCGACGAGCCTGTCCTGATCCATGACGCGGCCCGCCCCTTCCTGACCGCTGCGACCATCGATGGCGTGCTGAAGGCGCTGGAGACGGCCGACGCCGTCCTGCCCGCCCTGCCCGTCGCCGACACCCTGAAGCGCGCCGAGCCGGGCCAGAACCCGACGACCACGTCGCGCGAGCACCTCTGGCGCGCCCAGACCCCTCAGGCCGCGCGCCGCGACACCCTGCTGGCCGCCTACGCCGCCTGGACCGAAGGCGAGCCGACCGACGACGCCCAGGTGGTAGAAGCCGCCGGCGGCCGCGTGGCCATCGCGCCGGGCGATCCGCTTCTGTTGAAACTCACCTATCCCGAGGACTTCGCCATGGCCGAACGGCTCGCCGGCGCCGCGCGCATCACCCGAGTCGGCCAGGGCTTCGACGCCCACCGCTGGGGCCCGGGCGAAGAGGTCTGGCTGTGCGGCGTCGCGATCAAACACGACGAGACCCTGATCGGCCACTCGGACGCCGACGCCGGCCTACACGCCCTGACCGACGCTATCCTGGGCGCCATTGGCGAAGGCGACATCGGCGACCACTTCCCGCCCACCGACCCGAAGTGGAAGGGCGCGGCCTCGGACCAGTTCCTGATCCACGCCGCCGAACTGGTGACCGCCAAGGGCGGCTCGATCGTCAATGTCGACGTGACCCTGATCTGCGAGCGCCCGAAGATCAAACCGCACCGCCTGGCCATGCGCGAGCGCCTCGCCGAGATCCTGAGCCTTCCGCTCGACCGGGTCAGCGTCAAGGCGACCACGACCGAGAAGATGGGCTTCACCGGCCGCGGCGAGGGCTTGGCCGCTTCGGCGGTCGTGGCGGTCGAGACGCCGGCCTGAACAGGCTAAGGTAGGGCGAATCCGGAGAGCCGCATGTTCCCGCTGGAAATCCAGACCCTGGCCCGACTGCTGATCGACGAGGCGCGCGGCAAGTCGCTGCGGCTAGTCGCGGCGGAGAGCTGCACCGGCGGCCTGGTGGCCGGCGCGATCTGCTCGATCTCCGGCGCGTCCGACGTGTTCGAGCGTGGTTTCGTCACCTACACCAACCGCGCCAAGTCCGAGATGCTGGGCGTGCCCGGCGACCTGATCGCCGACCACGGCGCGGTCTCCGAGCCGGTAGCGCGGATGATGGCCGAAGGCGCGCTGGAAGCCAGCAACGGCCATGTCGCGGTCGCCATCACCGGCATCGCCGGCCCCGGCGGCGGCACGCCGATGAAGCCGGTCGGCACCGTCCACTTCGCCGTCGCCCGCGCCAACCGCTCGGTCGTCCACCGCCACGAACGCTTCGATGGCGAGACCCGCGAGGCGGTGCAGCTGGCGGCGGTGCAAACCGCCCTGGAAATGCTCCGCGAGGCGGTGGCTTAAGTGCCCGAGACCGCGCCCAGCGACTGGAGACGCTTCGCCGGCGTCGGTCTTTCGCAGAAGGCGCTGAAAGCCGCGGCCGCCCGCAAGACCGAGATTCGCCACGCCATCCGCGTCTCGGCCGCTGTTGGCGCAGCCTTCGCCCTGGCGACGCTGTTGCGGCTGCCGCAAGGCTACTGGGCCGTATTCACCGCCGTGATCGTGGTGCAGTCGAGCCTAGGTGCGACCATCACCGCCTCGCTTGAGCGCTTCATGGGCACGGTGGTCGGCGCCCTGGCCGGCGCTGGCGCCGCCTATTGCCACGCCCGCTGGCCAGAGTTTGGCGGGATCATCCTGTGCGTGACCGTGGCCCTGCTCGCGTTCCTGGCCTCGATGCGGCCCGCGTTGAAGGTGGCGCCGGTCACCGCCGTGATCATGTTGATCGGCACGACGACCCACATGGACCCGCTGCTCGCCGCCGGCTGGCGGGTGGCCGAGATCACGGTCGGCAGCGTCGTCGGCATCGCCGCCACCCTGCTGATCTTCCCGGCCCGCGCCCACGCCTCGGTGGTGAGCAGCGTCCAGAAGATCGCCGGCCTGCAGGCTCATATTCTGGACAGCCACGTCCTGACCCTGCGCGGCACTCCTGGCCCCACCGACTACCTCAAGGCCCAGGACGACCTGCGCGCGGCGCTGGCCAAGCTGCAGACCGGCATGACCGAAGCCGATCGCGAGAACGCCAGCAAGCTCAGCGAGCGCTCGGTGTCGGAGGCCATCCCGCGCACGCTCTGGCGGCTGCGCAACGACACGGTGATGGTCGGCCGCACCTTGCACGAGCCCCTGCCCGCCGAAGGCTTGGCCCCGGCCGCCGCCGACATGCTGGAGGCCAGCGCCAAGTTCCTGCGCGCCACGGCCGACCTGCTGGCCGGCGGCGCGCGTCCGGATCGCGTGGCCTTCGCCGAGGTCCACCAGACCTTCCAGACCTGCGTCGAGGGGCTGCGCAAACAGGGCTTGACCCGCGAGCTAGAGTTCGACGACGCCGCGCGGGTGTTCGGCCTGGTGTTCGCGATAGAGAACCTGTTCGGCAACCTCGGCGACTTCGAGGAGCGGATCGAGGAAGCGGCCGGGAAGAAGGACTAGGCCTTCTCGCCGTAGACTTGGCGGGCCCGATCCTCGAAGCAGGCGATCAGCTTGTTGGCGGCCTTATCGATATTGGCGGCCAGCATGGCGTCCAGCAGCGCGGCCTTGAACGCGAAGTCGATGACGAACTCGACGCGGGTGGCGTCACCCTCGGCGACGAACCGCCAGCCATTCGAGAGCCGCTTGAACGGGCCGTACAGCAGGCTGACGTCGATGCTCAGCGCCTCGCTATCGCGACGGACGCGGGTGGCGAACTTCTCGCGCAGGAACGAGAAGCCGACCTGGGCCTCGGCGTCGACCGTGCTGACGGCGCCGTCGACACGGCCGTTCCAGGTGCGCATGGCGGTGATCCACGGCACGAACTTGGGGTAGTTTTCGACATCCCCGACCAGCTGAAACAGCTGCTCGGGCGCGTACGGCAGCACGCGCGTGACCACGTGACGATGCACGGCGTTTACGCCGTGCGGGCGTCGAGGGCGCGGCGGGCGGCCTGAAGCTTGGCGAAGTCATCGCCCGCATGGTGCGACGAGCGGGTCAGCGGGCTGGACGAGACCATCAGGAAGCCCTTGGCCCGAGCGATCGCCTCATAGGCCTTGAACTCTTCCGGCGTCACGAAGCGGTCGATGGCCGCGTGCTTGCGGGTCGGCTGCAGGTACTGGCCGATGGTGATGAAGTCGACGCCGGCCGAACGCATGTCGTCCATCACCTGCATGACCTCCTCCTTGGTCTCGCCCAGGCCGACCATCAGGCCGGACTTGGTGAACTGGGAGGGATCGCGCTGCTTCACGCGGTCCAGCAGGCGCAGCGAATTGTAGTAGCGGGCGCCGGGGCGGATCTTGAGATACAGCCGCGGCACGGTCTCGAGGTTGTGGTTGAAGACGTCTGGACGGGAGTCGATCACCACGTTCTCGGCATTGTCCTTGCGCAGGAAGTCCGGCGTCAGGATCTCGATGGTCGTGCCGGGCGCGGCCGCGCGGATCGCGGTGACGACCTCAGCGAAGTGGCGGGCGCCGCCGTCCAGCAGGTCGTCACGGTCCACCGAGGTGATGACCACGTGCTTGAGGCCCATCTTGGCGACGGCCTCGGCCACGCGGCGCGGCTCGTCGGGATCCAGCTGGGTCGGCAGGCCGGTGGTGACGTTGCAGAAAGCGCAGGCGCGGGTGCAGATCTCGCCCATGATCATCATGGTCGCGTGCTTCTGGCTCCAGCACTCGCCGATGTTCGGGCAGGCCGCTTCTTCACAGACCGTGGTCAGCTTGTGCTCGCGCACGATGCCCTTGGTCTCGTTGTACTGGCCCGAACCCGGGGCGCGCACGCGCAGCCAATCGGGTTTGCGGAGCACCGGGGTATCGGGGCGGTTCTGCTTTTCGGGATGGCGCGCCGCCCGGTCTTCCGAGCCGCGAGCCTTCAGCGTGTCGATCACCGTGGCCATGGCGCCTAAATCGGTCTTCTTGGCCTCCGGATCAAGCGCTTGATCTTGCTTAAGGCCACGATGCACGAAATGACTGTCGCGGTATGCGTCGCCGCCTTCTTGCTGTCGCCCTGGCTTTAGCCGTTTCCGCCTGCGGCGACGGTGGCTCGCGTGCGCCTTTTTCCGACACTCGCACGCCGCCCTCACTGGGCTCCCGCTTCTATCCGCCGCAGGGGTGGAGCTGGGGTTATGTGCGCAGCGGCGAAGGCAAGGTGCAGCGTTACGGCGTCGCCGCCCCGCCGGTCGCGCCGCGCGCCGCGTTGCTGATCCTGACCGGTTATGGCGAGAGCGCCGAGAAGTGGTTCGAGACGGTCTCGGAGCTCAATGCGTTGGGTTTCACGGTCTGGGTGCTGGAGCGCCAAGGACAAGGCGGCTCCGAGCGCTCCACGCCTTGGCGCGACCTTGGTCATATCGACAGCTTCGACCCCGATGTCGCCGCCGTCCGCGCCCTGACCCGAGGCGTGATCCGACCGACGGGCGACATTCCGTTCGTGGTCATCGGCCATTCCGAAGGCGGCCTGGTCGCCTTGCGCGCCGCTGAGCAGGGCCTCGGCATGGACGGCCTGGTCCTCACCTCGCCCGCCTTCGGCCTGAGCGCCCTGCCCCGCTCGCGCGCCGACTTCACGCGGTTCACGCCGGCCATGCGCACCTTGCGCCTGGGCTGGATTCGCACGCCCGACCAGGCCGGGTGGAAACGCGAGGGGCCAGACGGCTTTCAGTCGGGCCTGACCCACGACCCACAGCGCGGCAAGGTCCAAACGGCCTGGATGCAAGCCAATCCCGACCTGCGCATGGGCGGACGCAGTCTCGGCTGGTTCGCGGCCTTCTTTGACGCGTCGGAGGCCGCCGCCCGCGACATCCGCAAGACTGCCGTGCCGACCCTGATGCTGGACGCCGGCCAGGACAAGGTGGTCACCGCCACGCCGCAGAGCCGCCTGTGCGCGGCGATGATCGACTGCAAAGAGACCCGTTACCCTGCCGCCGGCCACGACCTGCACATGGAATCGGGCGCCGTTCGCGGCCCCTGGCTGGCCGCCATTGTCGACTTCACCCGCTCGCGGATGACGGCCAAAGCCTTGCCGCGCAAGGGCTGAGCCTCACGCATTGTGACTCTTTCTTGCAAAGCTGGACCTTCCTCGGCAGACTCGACGTTTAGGAACGAGAGCGCGCTTTCGCTCTTCGGGGAGGTTTCGCCGGCATGCCGGTAGCTTACGACGTTCAGAACGGCCAAAAGGCCATCTTCGACGCCCTCATCGACGCTCGTGACAAGTACGGCGCCAAGAAACCGATCCTGGAGGACCAGGACCGCAATCCGCTGTCCTATACGGACCTGATCCGGGCCAGCTTCGCCCTGGGCCGCAAGATCGCCGGCATGACCAAGCCGGGCGAGAACGTCGGCGTGCTGCTGCCGTCGGGCTCCGGGTCGGTGGTAACCTTCTTCGCCCTGCACGCCTTTGGTCGCGTGCCGACCATGCTGAACTTCACGGCGGGCCTGCGGAACATCAAGGCCGCCTGCAAGCTGGCCGGCGTCAAGCGCGTGCTGACCGCCCACAAGTTCATCGAGCTGGGCAAGCTGCACGACATCGTCGACGCCATCGGCGAACACGCCGAGATCACCTATCTGGAAGACGTGCGCGGCACGATCGGCCTGAGCGACAAGCTGTTCGCCGCCGCCGCCGGCCTGTTCCCGCGCCAGTTCCGCAGCCACGCCAAGCCGTCGGACAAGGGCGTGGTGCTGTTCACCTCGGGCAGCTTCGGCGCGCCGCGCGGCGTGGTGCTGAGCCAGGCCAACCTGGTGTCAAACGCCCAGCAGATCGCCGCCCACATCGCGCTGGATCCGGCCTGGGTGTTCTTCAATCCGCTGCCGGTCTTCCACTGCTTTGGCCTGACCGCCGGGGTGATCCTGCCGATCATGACCGGCATGAAGGCGTTCCAGTACCCCTCGCCGCTGCACACCAAGCAGATCCCGCCGCTGATCAAGGACGTTGGCGGCTCGGTGCTTCTGGCGACCGACACCTTCGTCAACCAGTACGCCCGCTCAGCCGAGAGCGACGAGCTGTCGGGCCTGAAGTTCATCGTCTGCGGCGCCGAGAAGGTCCGCGAGGAGACGCACAACATCATCGCCGAGAAGTTCGGCGGCGTGCCGGTGCTGGAAGGCTACGGCGCGACCGAGGCCTCGCCGGTGATCGCGGTCAACAAGCCCGACGACAATCGCCGTGGCACTGTCGGCGGCCTGCTGCCCGGCCAGGAATGGAAGATCGAGCCGGTCGAGGGCATCCCTGAAGGCGGTCGCCTGCTGGTGCGCGGTCCCAACATTATGTCGGGCTATCTGCGCGAAGATGGCGGCGTCGACGCTCCCGAGGGCGGTTGGCACGACACCGGCGACGTGGTCACGGTCACCGACGACCTTTGGATCACCATCAAGGGCCGGGTGAAGCGCTTCGCCAAGATCGGCGGCGAGATGGTCTCCCTGACCGCCGCCGAGGATCTGGCCTCGGCCGTGTGGCCCAATGGCCGTCACGCCGTGATCTCGATGCCCGACAAGAAGAAGGGCGAGAAGCTGGTGCTGGTCACCGATTGCCAGACGGCGGCCGTCACCTCGCTGGTGGCCCACGCCCAGAGCGTCGGTGCGCCCGAACTGGCCGTGCCGCGCAAGATCCTCAAGGTGCAGGAAGTGCCGGTGCTGGGCAGCGGCAAGACCGACTATGTCGCCATCCAGCGCATGGCCGAGACCGACAGCGCCGCCGCCTGAGATATCTGAATCGTCTCCCTCGATAGGTTTGGCTAGCGTGAGGTCGAGCAGTCGACTCACGCTCGCCTCAAGGAGAGAAGAAGAATGGAACGTCTCGCTGTCTGGTCGCCGCGCGTCCTGAGCCTGCTGCGGATCATCACCGCCCTGCTCTTCATGGAGCACGGCCTGATGAAGCTGTTCCACTTCCCCGCCGCCCAGCCCGGCGCGCCCAGTCCGTTGCCGCCGCTGCTGGTGGCCGCCGGCGCGCTGGAGATCTTTGGCGGTGCCCATATCCTGCTGGGCCTGTTCACCCGCCCGTTCGCCTTCCTGCTGTCGGGCATGATGGCGGTGGCCTATTTCATGGCGCACGGCAGCCAGGGCTTCTGGCCCGCGCTGAACGGCGGTGAGCCGGCGATCCTGTACTGCTTCATCTTCCTGTACCTGGTCTTCCAGGGCGGTGGCGAATGGAGCATCGACGCCCAGATCCGCAAGAAGCCCTAGAAGGTCGCTCCCAGGGCTTCCAGCTCGGTGCGGAAGCCCTGTTTGCGGCTGTGCATGGCGCGCAGGTCGGCGACGAAGGCCTGATGATCCGGGTATTCGCCAAAGTCGCCGATCATCACCGACAGTGACTCCGCCTCCAGCAGCTGCCGCGCCGCCTCGGCATAGCGGGTGGCGACACCGTAAGTCAGCACGTACTGGATCGAGGCCCGCAGCAGCAGGGTCGCGGCCATCGGATGCGCGCCTTCCAGCCGTCTGGCGGCCTCGGCCATCAGGGTGTCGTCGGCGCCGTTGATCTCGCCGGCGCGATCGCGGACCAGCCGCGCGGCGGCCGCCAAGTCGGGCCAGGAGACCAGGAACGCCAGCGCCCGATCGAACTGCGGGAAGCGCTTGGCGACGGCCTTGGCCTGGTCCTCGGCCTCGACATCGTCGAAATCCGGCAGGCCCTTGAGGTAGCTGCGCAGACGCGGGATCGACAGCGTCCGCTCGAACTCGGCCCAGCGGCGCTTCTGGGCCTCGTCGTGGTGGCCGGTGGCCTCCAGGGCGTCCAGCATCGCCTCTTCCCAGGCGGAGCGCTCTTCCAGCGAACTCTGGTGGCGGCCGCTCTTCTCGCTGGGCGCACCGGCGTGCAGTGTGGCCAGGGCGTCCTCAGGGCGGCCAGCCTCCAGCAGACGGCGGGCGATTTCGGCCGAGACCAGCGGCGTCTTGCGCAGGTCCGGCGCGAAGGTCGCTTCGAACGCATCCACGTCGCCGCTGGCGTCAGCGAGGCGGCGCAGGGCGTCACGGTAGATCGCGCTGCGGGCGTCGCGGATCGAGCGGGCCGCCAACAGCTTCTCCAGGGTCTCGCGCAGGTGGGCTTGCCCCTTCTTGCCCAGCAAGGGGCCTAGGGCGTTCACCACGGGGCCGAACTGGGCGTAGTCGTCGCGGCGCAGCAGGTTGGCGATGCGATCGGCCAAAACGATCGGGTCCGGCAAGGCTCCGACGGCAATCGCGCCGATGCTGTCACGGGCCGCCAGGAAGACGTCGCCGATCGGCCCTTCAGCCTGGCTCAGGCGATCCAGGGTCGGCGTCGCCAGGTCCAGCAGGTCCAGCATCAGGTCGAGCGCGGCGTTGGCGTCGTCCTGCGCCAGCCGCTCGATCATCCCGCGATGCAGGTCCAGGTCCTTGGCGAAGGCCGCGCGCTTGCGCCAGTTGATGCGCGACGAGGACTTGCCGACCGTCGCCAGGCGCTTGCTGATCTCCAGCGCCAGACCTTCGGCGTTGGACTCGGCGAACAGCTCCAGCCGCAGCACGCGCTTGACGTGGCTGTCGCTGGAGAGGTCGAGCAGGATGGCGGCCAGGCGCTCGGGACCCAGGTCGACCAGATTGGCCTCGGAAAGGGTCGTCTTCGATCCTTTCCGGGCCTTGGCCGGCTTCCCCTTGTCCGGAGCGTCGTCCGTCGTCGCAGCGGCCTTGCGCGCCATCCAGTCTCCTAGGTCGCCCTAGATGTGCAGGACGCGGCCGTAGGCGTCCAGCGCGGCTTCGTGCATGGCTTCCGACATGGTCGGGTGAGCGTAGACGATGCCGTGCAGGTCTTCCTCGGTGGCTTCCAGCGTGATGGCCGTGACGAAGCCCTGGATCATCTCGGTCACTTCGTGGCCGATCATGTGAGCGCCGATCAGGGCGCCGGTCTTGGCGTCGAACACGGTCTTCACGAAGCCCTCGGTCTCGCCCGCGGCCACGGCCTTGCCGTTGACGCGGAACGGAAAGCGACCCGCCTTGACCTCGATGCCCGCCGCCTTGGCGCCAGCCTCGGTGTAGCCGACCGAAGCGACCTGCGGGTTGGCGTAGGTGCAGCCCGGAATCGGCGAGTTGACGTTCGGGGTCTTGTAGCCGGCGATGGCTTCGGCGGCGTGGATGCCCTCGTGGCTGGCCTTGTGGGCGAGCCAGGGACCGCCGGCGATGTCGCCGATGGCGTAGAGGCCCGGGACATTGGTCTTGCAGTGCTTGTCGGTCACGGCGTGGCCGCGATCCAGGTTCAGGCCGACAGCGTCCAGGCCTTCGCTGTTCGGCGCGATGCCGACGGCGACGATGCACTTCTCAGCGGTCAGCTGCTCGATCTTGCCGCCGACGTCGACCGTGACCGAGACGCCGTCCTTGGTCTTCTCGACCTTGGAGACCTTGGCGCCGATGCGGAAGGCGATGCCGCGCTTCTCGAACGCCTTTTGGGCGGCCTTGGAGACCTCGGCGTCCTCGACCGGCATGATGCGGTCCAGGGCTTCCACGACAGTCACCTCGGCGCCGAGGGCGCGGTAGAAGCTGGCGAACTCGATGCCGATGGCGCCCGAGCCGATCACGACCAGCGACTTGGGCATGGTCTTGGGCGCCAGGGCGTCACGATAGGTCCAGATCTTGTCGCCGTCCGAGACCGCGCCAATGGCCGGGATCTCGCGGGCGCGGGCGCCGCTGGCCAGGATGACGTTCTTGGCCTGGACCGTGCGGCTGCCGCCGGCCTTCAGGGCGATGACCAGCTTGGGAGCAGGGTTGCCCTTCTCCAGCTTGGCTTCGCCTTCGATCACCTCGATCTTGTGCTTCTTCATCAGGAACGCGATGCCCGACGACATCTGCTTGGCGATCCCGCGCGAACGCTCGACGATCTTGGGGAAGTCGAAGCCGGGCTTCTCGACCGACAGGCCGTAGTCGGACAGATGCGACAGCTGTTCGTAGATCTCGCCGGACTTCAGCAGCGCCTTGGTCGGGATGCAGCCCCAGTTCAGGCAGATGCCGCCCAGGTTCTCGCGCTCGACGATGGCCGTCTTCAGACCCAGCTGGCTGGCGCGGATCGCGGCCACATAGCCGCCAGGACCGGCGCCGATGACGACGACATCGAATTCCGTGGACATGTCTTCTAACCCCTAGCTTGGGCGCCGATCCTGGGGAGCGGAGAGCGCCGATCGACCGGTCTTGGGGCCGGTCTGGGAGAAACTAAAGCAGCGCCTCGACCGCGACCTTGAGGTCCTCGGGTTTAACCGTGGGCGCGAAACGCTCGACGACCTCGCCATCCTTGCCGATCAGGAACTTGGTGAAGTTCCACTTGATCGCCTCGGTGCCCAGCAGGCCCTTCTGTTCCTTCTTGAGGAACTTGTAGAGCGGGTGGGCGTCGGCGCCGTTGACGTCGATCTTGCTCATCACCGGGAAGGTCACGTCGTAGGTCAGCGAGCAGAAGTTCGCGATCTCCTCGGCGTTTCCCGGCTCCTGAGCGCCGAACTGATTGCAGGGGAAGGCCAGGACCGTGAACCCACGATCCTTGTGAGCCTTGTAGAGCGCCTCGAGGCCTTCGTACTGAGGCGTGAACCCGCACTTGCTGGCGGTGTTCACGATCAGCAGCACCTGGCCGCGATAGTCGGCCAGGCTCACGTCCTGGCCGTCCAGCGTCTTGGCCGAATAGTCGTAGACCGACATGTTCGCCTTCTCCCCGCGCCTAGATCAGACGATCAGGGTCAGCGGCTCTTCGATCAGCGGCTTGAAGGCCGCCAGGAACTTGGCGCCGACCGAACCGTCGACCACGCGGTGATCGCAGGTCAGGGTCACGGTCATGACCGTGGCGACCTTGATCTCGCCGTTCTTGACGACCGGGCGTTGCTCGCCCGCGCCGACGCTCATGATCGCGCCTTGCGGCTCGTTGATGATCGAAGCGAACGACTTGATGCCGAACATGCCCAGGTTCGAGATCGAGAAGGTGCCGCCCTGGAATTCCTCGGGCTTCAGCTTCTTGTCCTTGGCGCGCTGGGCCAGGTCCTTCATCTCGGCCGAGATCTGGGCCAGGCCCTTGGTTTCGGCCTTGCGGATGATCGGGGTGATCAGGCCGCCCTCGACCGCCACGGCGACCGCGATGTCGGCGTTGTGGTGCATCGCGATGCCTTCCGGCGTGTATGAGGCGTTGGCTTCCGGCACCTGCTTCAAGGCCACGGCGGCGGCCTTGATGACGATGTCATTGACCGAGACCTTCACGCCTTGCTTTTCGAGCAGGCTGTTGATCTTGGCGCGAGCCGCCAGCAGCGCGTCGATCTCCAGATCGATCTGCAGCGGGAAGTGCGGGACGTCGCGGAAGCTTTCCGTCATCCGGCGCGCGATGGTCTTGCGCATGCCGTCCAGCGGGATCAGGTCGTACGAGCCGGCCGGGATGCCTTGGTGCTCCAGCGACTGGACCTGACGCGGCGCGGCGGCGGCCGGAGCGGCAGCGGCGGGAGCCGAGGCCGGAGCAGCCTTGGCGGCCGGAGCGCCCGACTTGGCGGCTTCGACGTCGGTCTTGACCACGCGGCCGTGCGGGCCGGTGCCCTTGATGCCCTTCAGGTCCAGGCCGGCGGCCGAAGCCAGACGGCGGGCCAGCGGCGAGGCGAAGACGCGCGAGCCGTCAGCGGCGACCGGAGCGGCCGGAGCCGGAGCAGCCGGGGCGGCGGCAGGCGCAGCAGCGGCAGGCGCCGGAGCAGCGGCGGCGGCCTTGGGCGCTTCAGCCTTCGGAGCCGGCGCGGGGCTTTCGCCTTCGCCAGCCAGCTTGGCGATCAGGGCGTTGACCTTGACGTTCTCGGTCCCGGCGTCGACCAGGATGGCTTCGATCACGCCTTCATCGACGGCTTCGACTTCCATCGTCGCCTTGTCGGTCTCGATCTCGGCGATCACGTCGCCGGCCTTGACGGTGTCGCCGACCTTGACGTGCCACTTGGCGAGGGTCCCCTCCTCCATGGTGGGCGACAGGGCGGGCATCAGGATGTCGATCGACATTGAGCTTTTTCCTCAATCGTTCGGGACGGTTTCAGCCTGCATAATGTGCTGGGCCGCCGTCCGCGATACCCCGCTTTGAAGCGGGATGAATTCGTTGGCCAAGACGATGCGGCCCCTGCCCGTCTGGGGCAAGGGCCGCGCCGGTCTTAGCGGTAGCTGACCGTCTTGGCTGCTTTCACGATCTTCTCGACCGAAGGCAGCGACAGCACTTCCAGGTTCGCCGCATAGGGCAGCGGCACGTCTTCCTGGTGGACCCGCAGCGGCGGGGCGTCCAGGTAGTCGAAGCCGAACTCGGTGATGCGGGCGACGATCTCGGCGCCGACGCCCATCGGGCCCCAGCCTTCCTCGACCGTGACCAGACGGTTGGTCTTCTTGACGCTTTCCAGAACCGTGGCGTGGTCCATCGGACGGATCGTGCGCAGGTCGACGACCTCCGCCGAAATGCCTTCCTTCTCCAGCTCCTCGGCCGCCTTCAGGGCGAAGCCCACCATGCGGCTGTAGGCGACCAGGGTCACGTCCGTACCTTCGCGACGGATCTTGGCCTTGCCGATCGGCACGACCCAGTCCTCGACGTCCGGAATGTCGAACTCGTGGCCGTACATCATCTCGTGTTCGAGGAAGACGACCGGGTTCGGATCGCGGATGGCGGCCTTCAGCAGCCCCTTGGCGTCGGCCGCGTCATACGGCGCGATGACCTTCAGACCCGGGACGTTGCCGTACCAGGCGGCGTAGTCCTGGCTGTGCTGGGCGCCGACGCGCGAAGCCGCGCCGTTCGGGCCGCGGAACACGATCGACGACTTGATCTGACCGCCCGACATGTACAGCGTCTTGGCGGCCGAGTTGATGATGTGGTCGATCGCCTGCATGGCGAAGTTCCAGGTCATGAACTCGACGATCGGCTTCAGGCCGGCCATCGCCGCGCCGACGCCCATGCCGGCGAAGCCGTGCTCGGTGATCGGGGTGTCGATGACGCGCTTGTCGCCGAACTCTTGCAGCAGCTCGCGGCTGACCTTGTAGGCGCCCTGGTACTGGGCGACTTCCTCGCCCATCAGGAAGACGCGGTCGTCCTTGCGCATTTCCTCGGCCATGGCGTCGCGCAGAGCGTCGCGGACCGTGATCTTCTTCAGCGCCGTGCCGGCCGGGATTTCCGGATCGGCGAAGGTCGAGGCGGCCGAGATCGGGCCACCAGCGGCCGGGGCAGCCGCGACCGGAGCCGGAGCGGCTTCAGCGGCGACGGGGGCAGCAGCCGGAGCGGCCGGAGCCGCGGCTTCGCCCTCGCCCTTCAGGCGCGCGATCAGGGTGTTGACCTTGACGTTCTCGCTGCCGGCCGGGACCAGGATGGCTTCCACCACGCCTTCGTCGACGGCTTCGACTTCCATCGTCGCCTTGTCGGTCTCGATTTCGGCGATCACGTCGCCGGCCTTGATGGTGTCGCCTTCCTTGACGAGCCACTTGGCCAGGGTGCCTTCCTCCATCGTCGGGGAAAGCGCGGGCATCAGGATGTCCGTCACTCGGCGGCCTCCAGGTAGACGTCGGTATACAGTTCCGAGGGATCGGGCTCGGGGCTCGTGCGAGCGAACTCGGCGGCTTCGGCGACGATGCGCTTCACTTCCGCGTCGACGCCCTTCAGGTCGTCTTCGGTCACGCCGGCCTTGGCCAGGCGTTCCTTGATATGGTCGATCGGATCGCGGGTCGTCTTGACCTCGTCGACCTCTTCCTTGGTGCGGTACTTGGCCGGGTCCGACATAGAGTGGCCGCGATAGCGATAGGTCTTCATCTCGAGGATGTAGGGACCTTGGCCGCTGCGGGCGTGCTCGGTGGCGCGCGTGCCGGCTTCACGGACCGCGACGACGTCCATGCCGTCGACTTCCTCGCCCGGGATGCGGAACGAGGTGCCGCGCTTGTGGAACGCGGTTTCCGAGGCGGCGCGCTCGACGCTGGTGCCCATGGCGTACTGGTTGTTCTCGATCACGTACACGACCGGCAGCTTCCACAGCTGGGCCATGTTGAAGCTCTCGTAGACCTGGCCCTGGTTGGCCGCGCCGTCGCCCATATAGGCGTACGAGACGTTGCCATTGCCCTTGTAGCTGTTGGCCAGCGCCAGGCCGGTGCCGAGCGCGACCTGCGCGCCGACGATGCCGTGGCCGCCGTAGAAGCCGGTTTCGATGTCGAACATGTGCATCGACCCGCCCTTGCCCTTGGACGAACCGCCGGCGCGGCCGGTCAGCTCGGCCATGACCTCGCGGGGATCCATGCCGGCGGCCAGCATGTGGCCGTGGTCACGGTAGCCCGTGATGATCTGGTCGCCCTTCTGCGAGATCGACTGCATGCCGACCGCGATGGCTTCTTGACCGATGTACAGGTGGCAGAAGCCGCCGATCAGGCCCATGCCGTACAGCTGGCCGGCGCGCTCCTCGAAGCGGCGGATCAGCAGCATGTCCTGATAGAATTTCAGGAGTTCGTCCTTGCCGACGAAGTCGTTGACACCGGTGTCTACGCCCTTCGCCTCAGAGGCCTCAGCCTTGCGCGTACGCGCCATTCAAATCTCCCTGGCCAATCTTCATCGCGGCCTTCGTCCTAAGGGTGCTTCCCGCCGAAAAGTCGTCGGTTCCGCGAAGGAAATACCCTGGTGCACTCTTGGACCAACCCTGGATCTGGCGATCCTCAGGTCGACCCGCAATCGATTCCGAGAGATTACGGGATCGGTCAGCTTGGACGCTTGACCCGGATCACATAGTCCCTCGGGTCGGCATATCCTAGGAGGGAACGCGCACGCTCCTCCAGGAGATCAGCCGACAGACTGCCGCTGCGTAATAGACGAGCGCGGGCCTCCAGGTCCATCCTCTCCGCACGTATCTTCCTGAGTTCCTTTGTTTTTGCTGCGAGGTCCGCATTGCGTTGCGAGATCGACAGCAGGCCTCGATCACCCGTCAGAGCGTGAAAGGCGAAGTAGAAAATCAGGAAAAAGATCGCCGCAGTCGGCAGGAAGGGTTGCAGTCGGGCGAACATCTCGGCGTCCCAGAGAGGGACTCACAGAGTCGCAGACCGTGCTTAACGCCTTCTAAATCCAGGCATTGAGAAGGGTTATCACCGGTTCGCGAATTAGGCGAACGATGCTTTCAGATGAGATGGTTTCACCAGCATCTAGATGCCGCACCGCCGAAGCCACTTCGCGACCGCGAACAGCGGGGAAATGGTCTCGTTTGAAACCACTGCTCAGCTTTTAGAAAATTTGTGGGTTAATCGCGCCGGCAACCATTCCGGCGAGCGAGAAAATGGCGCGATGGGCGTCAGAATCGGGACCTGAGAACCGGCAAAACAAAAGGCGCGGCCCCTTTCGGAAGCCGCGCCTTCGTCATTTCCAGCGATCTGGAAGGGTCGCTTAGCGGCCCTTCAGCGCCGCGCGAGCGGCGTAGACGCCTTGGTCGTCCAGCATCTCTTCGATGCGCAGCAGCTGGTTGTACTTGGCCGTACGGTCCGAGCGAGCCAGCGAGCCGGTCTTGATCTGACCGCAGTTCAGGGCGACGGCCAGGTCGGCGATCGTCGAGTCCTCGGTCTCGCCCGAGCGGTGGCTCATGACGCTGGTGTAGCCGTGGCGGTGGGCCAGTTCGACGGCGTCGATGGTTTCCGACAGCGTGCCGATCTGATTGACCTTCACCAGGATCGAGTTGGCCAGGCCCTTGTCCAGGCCCATCTGCAGGCGCTTGGGGTTGGTCACGAACAGGTCGTCGCCGACCAGCTGGACCTTCTTGCCCAGGGTGTCGGTCAGCAGCTTCCAGCCGTCGAAGTCGTCCTCGGCCATGCCGTCCTCGATCGACAGGATCGGGAACTTCGAGGCCAAGCCGGCCAGATAATCGACCATCTGCGACGGGTCGAGCGACTTGCCCTCGCCTTCCAGCTCGTACTTGCCGTTCTTGAAGAACTCGGTCGAGGCGACGTCCAGGCCCAGGACGAAGTCCTCACCGGCGCGATAGCCGGCCTTCTCGCCAGCCTTGACGATGAAGTCCAGCGCGGCTTCGGCCGACGCCAGGTTCGGGGCGAAGCCGCCCTCGTCGCCGACGTTGGTGTTGTGGCCGGCGTCCTTCAGAGCGCCCTTCAGAGCGTGGAAGATCTCGACGCCCATGCGCAGGCCTTCGCGGAATTCCTTGGCGCCGGTCGGCAGGATCATGAATTCCTGGATATCGATCGGGTTGTCGGCGTGGGCGCCGCCGTTGATGATGTTCATCATCGGGGTCGGCAGCACGCGGGCGTTCACGCCGCCGACGTACTTGTAGAGCGGCAGGCCGGCCGACTCGGCGGCGGCCTTGGCGGCGGCCAGCGAGACGCCCAGGATGGCGTTGGCGCCCAGGCGGGCCTTGTTCGGCGTGCCGTCCAGCTCGATCAGCAGGTTGTCCAGGCGGCGCTGGTCTTCCGCGTCCACGCCCGACAGGGCGTCGAAGATCTCGCCGTTGACCGCGTCGACGGCCTGCAGGACGCCCTTGCCCAGGTAACGGGCCTTGTCGCCATCACGCTTTTCGTTGGCTTCGTGAGCGCCGGTCGAGGCGCCCGACGGCACCGCGGCGCGACCGAAGGCGCCGTCTTCCAGGATGACGTCGACTTCGACGGTCGGGTTGCCCCGGCTGTCGAGAATTTCGCGGGCGATGATGTCGACGATCTCGGTCATGGACTGCTCCTCAAGGCCAAAAGGCGCGGTGGCTTTAGCCGCCATGGGGCTCGGGCGCAACTTGACTTCCCCTTGGGAGGCCGACTGATCGTCGCTCACAAAGGGAGAAGCACATGCTGGACGTCGAACGACGCGGCCCGGTGGCCATTGTCACCCTCAATCGCCCCGAGGCGATGAACGCCCTCTCCAAGGCGCTGCGACAGGCCCTGTACGACGCCATGGTCGCGCTGGACGCCGATCCGGAGGTCAGTGTCGTGATCCTGACCGGCGCGGGCGAGAAGGCCTTCACGGCCGGCCTGGATCTCAAGGAGCTGGGCGCTGACGGCCTGGGCGCGGCCAATGACCAGGACGCCCGTTCCAACCCTGTCCGCGCCGTCGAGACCTGCCGCAAGCCGGTGATCGGCGCGATCAACGGCGTGGCCATCACCGGCGGCTTCGAGCTCGCCTTGGCCTGCGACGTGCTGATCGCCTCGGAGAACGCCCGCTTCGCCGACACCCATGCCCGCGTCGGCATCATGCCGGGCTGGGGCCTGTCGCAGAAGCTCTCGCGGCTGATCGGCATATACCGGGCCAAGGAGCTGTCCCTGACCGGCAACTTCCTGGACGCCCGCACGGCCGCTGACTGGGGTCTGGTCAATCGTGTCGTGCCGGCCGTCGAGCTGCTGCCGACCGCCCTGAAGCTGGCGCAGGACATGGCCTCGATCCCGGTCGAGACGCTGTCGTTCTACAAGTCGCTGATCGACGAGGGCTACGGCCAGGCCTTCGGCGACGGCCTGCAAACCGAGCACGCCCGCTCCACCGGCCACAACCGGGAGGTCACGCCGGAGAAGGTCGAGGAGCGCCGCCGCCAGGTCATGGCGCGCGGACGCTCCCAGTAGGTCCTAGGCATTGAGGGTCGGGGCGATCAGACCGCCCTGCCCCAGCCGGAACAGCACCCGCCCCAGCCCGAAGTCCAGCTCGACCCGGGCGAACAGGCGCAGCACGTCGACGCCCAGCAGCGCCGCCGGCCGATCGTTCAGGCCCCAGACGTCGAAGATGTGCAGGTCGGCGAAGGCCATCGGGATGTTGGTGATCCGCAGCTCGCCCATCGTGATCGAGGGCACGACGCGGAACTCGCCCAGCAACATCTCACCGCCGGCGGTCAGCAGCCGGGCCTGCTGGAAATAGTCGGGCGACCGGCGTCGGCGCGCGGCGATGGCGCGGGCCAGGGCCATGTTGCCGATGCTGACCCCGCCCCCGGAATCGATGAAGGCCAGCGACCGCGCTCCGGCGATCCGCGAGTCGGCCAGGGTCAGCCGCCCGAACTTCTCATCGGCCACGACCGAGACCTCACGCGGCAAGCGGAACGAGCCGTTGACCGGTGAGCTGCGGCGGATCTCCAGCTGCTTCTTGCGGAAGTCGATGACGATGTTGCGGTCTTCGAGAATGTCGACGCCCAGCAGACCGTCCGCGCCGATGCGCTCGTAGGGCAGCACCGGCAGGGTCGCATCCGTCAGTCGGGAGTCGCCGCTGCGCAGCAGGGTCACACGCGCCGTCTGGCTCAGGACCGAGCCGGAGACCCCGTGCACCATCACGTCCGGTCCGCGCGGCAGGACCAGGCGCTCGGCGATGCCCGGCGTCAGGACGCTGCGGTCGGCGCCCGTGTCGACGACGAATTGGAAAGGCCCCTGCCCGTTGATCATGACCGGCACGGTCAGGCGGGCGTCCTGGTCCAGGGAAGCGTCGAGGATCAGCAGCGGCTGCTCGACCGGCGGGACGGGAGCGGGTGGTGTCTGAGACAGCGAGACCGGCGTGATCGCGCCCGCCAGCGCCGGTGGCGCGGCCAGCGAAAGACCCAGTCCCGCCGCTATGTCGCGGCGTGTGAGCATGGGCGTATCCTCCCTTGCGGGAAGCGTAACACCGTTCTTTTATTTCGCGACGGAAATACGACGAAAAACGCCGCCCGGCGGACCGGGCGGCGTTTTCAAAGCCGTCAGTGACGGAAGGAGACCTTAGTCTTCCTTCGGCGTCAGGATCTGCTTGCCGTTGTACATGCCGGTCTTCAGATCGACATGGTGCGGACGGCGGAGCTCACCGGTGTCCTTGTCCTCGACGAACGAGTTGGCGCCCAGGGCGTGGTGCGACCGGCGCATGTTCCGGCGAGAAGGCGAAGTTTTTCTTTTGGGAACGGCCATCGAAGTGACTCTGCTCGCTGAGCGTGAAAATTAGGAGCGGCGGCTAGGGTTCGACCCAGGCCGCCGCGTGAGCGGGGGCTTATGCCCGAATCTCTCCCCGGATGCAAGCACCCGGGGAAAAAGCGTCACACAAGCCTTCCGTGCTCCTTCGCCGCGGCGATGAAGCTGGCGAAAAGCGGGTGCGGCGCGAACGGACGGCTCTTCAGTTCCGGGTGGTACTGGACGCCGATGAACCACGGATGGTCGTCCCGCTCGACGATCTCGGGCAGCACGCCATTGGGCGAGCGTCCCGTCAATTTCAGGCCGGCGTCCTCCATCAGGTGGGCGTAGCCGATATTGACCTCGTAGCGGTGCCTGTGGCGCTCGCTGATCTCGGTGCCGCCATAGATCTCGGCGACCTTCGAACCGGCCGTCAGGACCGCCTCGTAGGCCCCCAGGCGCATGGTGCCGCCCAGATCGTCGTTGGCGCGACGCTGGACGGTCTCGTTGCCCTTGATCCACTCGGTCATGATGCCGACCACGGGACGCTCTGTGGGGCCAAACTCGGACGAACTGGCGTCCTTGATCCCGGCGACGTTTCGAAGGGTCTCGATCACGGCCATCTGCATGCCGAAGCAGATGCCGAAGTACGGCACCTTCCGTTCGCGGGCGAACTGGGCCGCGCGGATCTTGCCCTCCGCACCCCGTTCGCCGAAGCCGCCGGGCACCATGATGGCGTGGGCGTTCTCCAGGCGGGCCGCGGCCGCGCCCTCGTCGCCCTCGAAGGTCTCGCTCTCGACCCAGTCCAGGTTGACCTTGACCTTGTTGGCCAGACCGCCGTGGTGCAGGGCCTCGATCAGCGACTTATAGGCGTCCTTCAGGACGGTATATTTGCCGACGACGGCGATGGTGACCTCGCCGTCGGGGTGTTGGACGGTGTCGTCGATCGTCTTCCAGCGCGTCAGGTCCGGCGCCGGGGCGTCGTGCATGCCGAAGACGTCGAGAACCTCGGCGTCCAGGCCTTCCTGGTGATAGTCGATCGGCACGGCGTAGATCGACGAGCTATCCATCGCCTGGATGACCGCGCTGGGGCGGACATTGCAGAACTGCGCGATCTTGCGCTTTTCCTCGGCCGGGATCTCCTGCTCGCAGCGACACAGCAGGATGTCGGGCTGGATACCGATCGAGCGCAGTTCCTTGACCGAGTGCTGGGTCGGCTTGGTCTTCATCTCGCCGGCCGTCTTGATGAACGGCAGCAAGGTCAGGTGCACGTAGCAGCTCTGGCCGCGCGGCAGGTCCTGACGCAGCTGACGGATGGCCTCGAAGAACGGCAGGCCCTCGATGTCGCCGACGGTGCCGCCGATCTCGACCAGCACGAAGTCGACCGGCTTGCCGCCCGTCTCGTCCATGGCGGGCGACAGGACGAAGTCCTTGATCTCGTTGGTGACGTGCGGAATCACCTGGACGGTCGCGCCGAGATAGTCGCCGCGGCGCTCCTTCTCGATGATCGTCTTGTAGATCTGGCCCGTCGTGATGTTGTCGGCCTTCTTGGCCGACACGCCGGTAAAGCGCTCGTAGTGGCCAAGGTCCAGGTCGGTTTCCGCCCCGTCGTCGGTCACGAAGACCTCGCCGTGCTGATACGGGCTCATCGTGCCCGGATCGACGTTGAGATAGGGGTCGAGCTTACGAAGGCGAACCGTGTAGCCACGCGCTTGCAGCAGCGCGCCGAGCGCCGCCGAGGCCAAACCTTTGCCAAGCGAGGAAACCACGCCGCCGGTGATGAAAATGTACCGCGTCATGGGCGATCAGATTACCCGTGATTCGACGACGCCGGTGAAAAGACCTGCGTTCATCAACAAGATTAAACCCCCGAGGTTGCCCTCGGGGGTCGGTTCAGATCCGTCTTGGGACGGTTATTGTTTCGGTTGCTCAGTCGGCGGAGCCGCGACCGTCGGGGTCGCTGCGGGCGCCGGAGCCGTCTCGGCCGGCTTGGCCGCCGCCTTCGGAGCCGCGGCCGGCTTCTTGGCCGCTTGAGTCGGGGCCGGCGCCGCCGGTGCCGGAGCCAGCAGCGAGGGCTGCGGCGCGGTCGGGGCCGGGGCGTTGATCTGCGGGGCCGGAGCCTGGATGGCGCCCGGCTGGGCGGCCGACGGATCGGTGGCGGGAGCCTGAGGCAGCGGCGCGGCGTTCAGGGTCTTGGCGTCCAGGCTCTGGATGTTCAGGCGGTCGGTGACCGAGCCGCCGGTGTTGGAGCGACCGGTCAGGATCGTCAGCGTCAGGCTGATCACGAGGAAGATGGAGAACAGGATCCAGGTGATGCGGGTCAGCAGGTCGCCGGCGCCTCGAGCGGTCATGAAGCCGGTGTTGCCGCCGCCCATGCCCAGCGCGCCGCCTTCCGAGCGTTGCAGCAGGACGACCCCGATCAGACCGAGGCAGACGACGATATTGATGGCCAGCAGGACGCCGATGAGCATGACGAAGTTGTTCTCGATCCGGGCGCGGGCGAAATGCCACGCGAAAAACGAAGCGGCCCCTCTACCACTAGAGGCGGCTACGCGCCATAGCTGGGAAGCGTGCTCTCCCACGCAAGCCCCCCAAGTCCCTTAAGTCCCCCAAGCCAATTCTCCGGACCGCATGATCCTCGAGACCGAACGCCTGACCCTCGCTCCCCTGACGGTCGACGACGCGCCCCTGATCTATCCGTTCCTCAGTGATGCGGAAGTGATGTCGAACCTGGACCAGGAACCGATCGAGGATCCTGACGAGGTGACCAGCCGCGTCGCCGCCCAGGTCGACCAGATGGTCGCCGGCGACGCCGCCTACTGGTGCATCCGCCATACGACCAGCGGCGCGTTCCTGGGCTATTGCGAGTTCATCGATATCGACAAGCGCCACGACCGGGCCGAGATCCGCTTCGTGGTCGACCGCAAGGGCTGGGGCCAGGGCTTCGGCGCTGAGGCGGTCAGCGCCCTCCTCGCCTATGGCGCCAGCAGCGGCCTCAAGAGCCTGGTGGCCAGCACCCACGTCGGCGACAACCGCGCCGAGCACCTGCTGCAGAAGCTGGGCTTCAAGGCCGAGGGCTATCTGAAAGGCGCCGTGCACCGCGACGGCGAGCGTCGCGACCGCCGTCTCTACGCCCTGGATCTGTAGTCGGAAGTCTAGAGTCTGGGTGCGGCGATCAGTATTATCGACCCGAGAGATTAACGCAGGCATGGTCTGCGTTAACCGTCGCACCCCGAATCGGGTGCGTCCGGAACGGAGATCCCGATGCGCTCGCCCGCCGACATGGACATCGTCCAGATCGACATCAGCACCAAGTGCCACTTGGCCTGCAGCAATTGCACGCGGCTGATCCCGCACCAGACCCAGCGCCGGGACATGGAGCTGGAGACCTTCGAGCGCTCGGTAAAGAGCATGGAAGGCTGGAACGCCCCGAACAAGGTGATCGGCGTCATCGCCGGCGAACCCACCCTGCACGGCAATTTCGAGCAGATCTCGCGCCGGTTCGCCGAGCTGTGGGGCGGCCCGAACACCAATAACGGCAAGGCGCCGATCAAGGATTTCAACGACTTCGCCACGCAGCGCCTGTTCGACCGCTCGAACGGCCGCGGACTTTGGACCAGCCTCGGGAACGGGTTCTACAAGAACTACGAGACCATCATGGAGGTCTACAGCCACTTCAACACCAACACCCACGAGACCGCGGGCCAGCACCAGGCGCTGCTGATCAGCCGCAAGGACTACACCCAGGCGACCGGCATGTCGGACGCCGAGTGGGAGTACAATCGCGACAATTGCTGGGTGCAGAAGCTGTGGTCGGCGACGATCAACGACAAGGGCGCCTATTTCTGTGAAGTGGCCGGCGCCATCGACCGCCTGTATTTCGACGGCCAGCGCGCCTGGCCGGTCGAGCACGGCTGGTGGCAGCGCACGCCCGAAGACTTCAAGGACCAGCTGGACCTCTGCAACTATTGCGGCCTGGCCCAGCCGGGGCCGTCGCAGCTGGACCTGCTGGACCGCGACATCATCTCGGCCGAGCACAAGGCGATCCTGAAGAAGCTGGGCAGCCCGGCGATCCGCAAGCGCGCCTATGAGATGTTCGACCCCGCCCTGCACATGCAGAAGCGCCAGGTCGAGACCCGCGACAACTATGTGGGCGACGCCAGCTCGGGCCGCCGCGTCGGCATCGGCCACAACTCGACCAAGCCGCGCAAACTGGCCTGCGTCCTGACCTCGGTCGGCTACGGCGACGACCTGGCCCTGACCCTGCCGCAGAACATGCGCGAGTTCGACGAGATGATCGTCGTCACCTCCAGCGACGACCTGCGCACCCAGGAAGTGGTCAAGGAAAACGGCGCGACCTTGGTGATCTCGGACCGCTGCTTCGACGACGACCACGCCTTCAACAAGGGCAAGATGCTGAACGACGGCCTCAAGGGGCTGAAGGACGCGGACTGGATCGTCTTCACCGACGCCGACATCGTCATGTTCGAGGGCTTCTACGAGCTGTTCATGTCGCACTCGTGGAACCCGGGCTGCCTGTATTTCACCAGCCGCGTCGACAGCCAGAAGGTCGAAGGCAAGGGCGAGCAGACTAATTTCGAGCCGAACGGCTACTTCCAGCTGTTCAACGCCAAGGCCACGGCCATCCGCGACAGCTGGCCCAATATCGTCAGCGAGAACTTCTGCTCGGCCGGCAGTGTCGACAGCTGGTTCTATCAGCAATGGCGCCGCGACAACCTGTTCGGCATCAGCGACATCCCGGTCCAGCACATCGCCAGCGCGCGTCTGGGCGAGAACTGGAACGGCAAGCAGGTCAAGCCCAAGAAGTGGCGCCAGTTCGGCATCCTGACCACCAACGGCTTCACCGCCCTGGACTCGACCGCCACCCAGGTGCCCGAGACCATCCGCCTGACCGACACCTGCAACGGCGACACGATCGAGCTGCACCGCGACGACCTGGACAAGCACGTCCACATCGGCCCCAACGGCCTGGTCTTCGGGGGCAAGGACATCGGTCACATGCACGTCCACGTGGCTTACTTCGCGGATTGATGGAGTCTTCTCCCTTCCCCTTGATGGGGAAGGGTTGGGGATGGGGTGACCTGCTGAGCTGGACGCCGTGCGCGGCATCCGACGCCGTAGTCACCCCCACCCCTGCCCCTCCCCCATCGAGGGGGAGGGAACGTGTTTCATCGCCCTCGCGCCCCGAAGCTGCGAGTGGGTGGAAAGGGACGCGGAGCGCCGGGCCGCGCCCGGACTGTGTTTGAGTTAGTACCGTTTCGACGAAGCCAGACGCTCCGCGCGATCGTTATCCGCCAGCGTCCCGTCAGGTGGCCCTGTTCAGGCCTTACCGGGAGCCGGACCTCGCCGTTTCCGGCAAGCTCCAACGGTCGAAGAAGGCGAGCCAAAAATGGCTAAGACACACCCCTTTGCCTTCGACCACGCCAGCGGCGGGCGGGTTCAGCCAGCACGCTGAAGCCCCGGACCGTCCGAGTATCCCCCTCGGACCTTCACCGCTCGATCACACCCCGCCGCCGCAACGGTCGCTGGCCATGCGCCCTTTCCTCGCGACGAGGTGGGATCATTGTCGAGGGGTTCTGAGCGCGGATCATTCGGAGGCGTGTAAAATCGACAGGGCGTTGATTTTACAGAAGTCTATATCGCGAATTCCGAGGATAGAGGCCGCTTAATCCCCATAAACTCCCTCTCTCTTAGAGAGAGGGTTGGGGTGAGTGGTTAGGACGTCTGACGGAGTGCCGGCACGCCGTCGACCGGCGTACCCACTCACCCTCCCACCGCTTCGCGGCGGGCCCCTCCCTCTCTCCATGAGAGAGGGGTTTTTCCATCGAATCCGCTATGCCTGCGCCCCTAGTCTCCGGAGTACCCGCCATGCCGTTCCGTCAGTTCGTGGCGCTCGCCCTGTCCGTCGTCGCGCTGGCCGTCTGCGGAACCGCCTCCGCCGCCGAATACGGCTTCAAGGACCTGCTCAAGGACCCCGGCGTACCGCGCCTGGGCGCTGCGGCCCCTGACGTCGTCATCGTCATGTACGGCGACTACAACTGCGGCTACTGCAAGCGCATGGAGCCGGTCCTGGCCGATGCGCTGAAGACCGACGGCCGGCTGGCCGTCGTCCACAAGGACTGGCCCATCTTCGGCGACGTGTCCGAGCACGCCGCGCGGGTGGCGCTGGCGGCGACCTATCAAGGCCAGTACGAGGCCGTGCATCGGGCCTTCATGCTCTCGCCCACGCGTCTCAGCGACAAGCCGATGGTCGACGCCGTCGCCAAGCAGGCTGGCGTGGACTGGCCCCGGCTGACCCGCGACCTCAAGGCCCACGGCGGCGAGATCGACGCCATCCTGGCGCGCAACGCGCGCGAGGCCGCGCTCCTGCAATTTCAGGGCACGCCCGGCCTGGTGATCAACGGCTATCTCATCCCCGGCGCGCTGTCGGGCGAGGAGCTGAAGGGCGTGCTGCAGAAGATCCGCGCCGCCAAGAATCCAGGGGCTTAAAGCCCCCTACTCCTTGGCCAACTTTGCCAGCACGGCCAGGATCTTCTCGGCCGCGTCCAGGCGCTGAGCGGGGGTGTCCCACTCGCCCTTGACCACGACCTTCTGGTCCGGACGCACCTTCCAGATGATGCTGTTCTTGCCGACGTACTGCATCAGCCCCAGCGGGTTGGCGTAGGTGTCGTTGCGGAAGCTTGCGACGGCGCCCTTCGGGCCGACATCGATCTTGGCGACATTGGCTTCGCGGCACAAACCCTTGATGGCGACGACCTTGAGCAGGCTGTCGGTCTCGGGTGGCAGCGGGCCGAAGCGGTCGATCATCTCGGCGGCCAGGGCTTCGCGATCGGCGGCCTGCTCGGCGTCGGACAGGCGGCGATAGAGCGACAGGCGGACGTTCAGGTCCGGGACGTACTCGTCCGGGATCATCACGGCCGCGCCGGTGTTGATCTGCGGCGACCAGCCCCGATCCTCCAGCAGGGCTTCCTGACCTTGGCGTTGGCGGAGTTCGGCGACCGCGTCCTCCAGCATCTGCTGGTAGAGCTCGACGCCGATCTCCTTAATGTGGCCGCTCTGCTCGTCGCCCAACAGGTTGCCGCCGCCGCGCTGGTCCAGGTCGTGACTGGCCAGCTGGAAGCCGGCGCCCAGGCTGTCCAGCGACTGCAGCACCTGCAGGCGCTTCTCGGCCGACAGGGTCAGCGACTTCTCGACCGGCGTGGTCAGATAGGCGTAGGCCCGGGCCTTGGACCGGCCGACGCGGCCTCGGATCTGATAGAGCTGGGCCAGGCCGAACATGTCGGCGCGATGGACGATCAGGGTGTTGGCCGACGGGATGTCGAGGCCGCTCTCGACGATCGTGGTGGCGAGCAGCACGTCGTACTGGCCCTCGTAGAAGGCCGTCATCACGTCTTCCAGTTGGGTGGCCGCCATCTGGCCATGGCCGACGACGTACTTCACCTCCGGCACCTGGGTGCGGAGGAACTTCTCGATGTCCTCCAGGTCCTTGATGCGCGGCACCACGTAGTAGGACTGGCCGCCGCGATACTTCTCGCGCAGCAGGGCCTCGCGCAGGGTCACCGGGTCGAACGGGCTGATATAGGTGCGCACCGCCAGGCGATCGACCGGCGGCGTGGCGATGATCGACATCTCGCGGATGCCCGACAGCGCCATCTGCAGGGTCCGGGGGATCGGCGTCGCGGTCAGGGTCAGCATGTGCACGTCGGCGCGAAGCTCTTTCAGCTTCTCCTTGTGCTTGACGCCGAAGTGCTGCTCCTCGTCGACGATGACCATGCCCAGGTCCTTGAACGAGACCTGCTTTGAGAGCACCGCGTGGGTGCCGACGACGATCTCGATCGTGCCATCGGCCAGGCCTTCGCGGGTCTCGGCGGCTTCCTTGCCGGTGACCAGGCGCGACAGGCGCGTGACCTTGATCGGCCAGCCCTGGAAGCGGTCCTTGAAGGTCTTGTAGTGCTGGCGGGCCAGCAGCGTCGTCGGGCAGACGATGGCCACCTGCTTGCCGCTCATCGCCACCACGAAGGCCGCGCGCAGGGCCACTTCGGTCTTGCCGAAGCCGACGTCGCCGCAGATCAGGCGGTCCATCGGCTTGCCGGACGAGAGGTCCTCCAGCACGTCGTGGATGGCGCTGAGCTGGTCGTCCGTCTCCTCGTAGGGGAAGCGAGCGCAGAACTCGTCGAACACGCCCTGCGGCGCGTCGGTCTCCTCGACGGACTTCAGCTGGCGGGCGGCGGCGATCTGGATCAGGCCTTCGGCCATGACCCGCAGGCGCTCTTTCGCTTTCGCCTTGCGCCCCTGCCAAGCCGCGCCGCCCAGCTTGTCCAGCTGGACGCTCTCGGGGTCCGAGGCGCCGTAGCGGGTCAAAAGGTCGATATTTTCGACCGGCAGATAGAGCTTGGCCTCGCCGCCGTACATCAGGTCCAGGCAGTCATGCGGCGCGCCCTGGACGTCCAGGGTCTTGAGGCCCTCGTAGCGGCCAATGCCGTGATCGATGTGGACGACCAGGTCGCCCGGCGTCAGGGCGCTGGCCTCGGCCAGGAAGTTGGCGGCGCGGCGCTTCTTGCGCGGGCGGGCCAGGCGGTCGCCCAGGATGTCGGTCTCGGAGATGACCGCCAGCTGGTCGGTCTCGAAGCCATGGTCCAGCGGCAGCACGACCCGCTGCGGCGTCTTGGGATCATTGGCCTTGGCCGCCTGCCAGTAGCCGGCATACGGGATCTTCTTCAGGCCGTGATCGGCCAGCATGGTCCCCAGGCGCTCGGACGAGCCCTCGGACCACGAGGCGAACAGCACGCGCTTGCCATCGGCGGCCAGTTTCTTGGCGTGGTCGGCGGTGGCCTCGAACAGGTTGACGCTGTCCTGGGCCCGCTCGGCGGCGAAGACCCGGCCCAGTTTTGCCCCAAGATCGACGACGTCCAGGCCCTGGGGCTGGAACGGCGTGAACAGGCGGTGCGGGCGGTCGGTAAGCTCGCGGTCCCATTCGGCGGCGGTCAGGTACAGCGCCTCGGGGGCCAGCGGGCGGTAGGCCGACTTGCGGTCGGCGCTGGCGCGGGCGTCATAGGCGTCGGCGATCATCGCCAGGCGCTCGTCGCGGGCCTCGGCGGCCTGGTGGTCGACGCCGATCAGGCTGCCGGCCGGCAGATAGTCGAACAGCGTCGCCATTCGCTCGTAGAACAGCGGCAGCCAGTGCTCGAGACCGGCGCGGCGGCCGCCCTCGCTGACGGCGGCGTACAGCGGATCATCGCCCGGCGCGCCGAACTGCGCGACATAGCCCTTGCGGAACCGCGAGATGCCGTCGGCGTCCAGCAGAGCCTCGCTGACCGGCAGCAGGTCGATTTCCTTCAGCTGCTTGGTCGAGCGCTGGGTCTCGGGGTCGAAAGCGCGGATGCTTTCCAGCGTGTCGCCGAACAGGTCCAGGCGCACGGGTTCTTCGGCCGCCGGCGGATAGACGTCGATGACGCCGCCGCGGATCGCGAACTCGCCACGCTCAGAGACGGTGGAGGCGCGGGTGTAGCCGTTGACCGCGAAATAGCGCTCCAGGTCCTTGATATCGACGACATTGCCGACCTTGGCCGAGTAGCTGGCGCGCAGCAGCACGTCCTTGGTCGGCACCCGCTGCAGCAGGGCCGGCGCGGCGATGACCAGGATGGCCGGCTTGCTCTCGCCCAGGCCTCGGGCCAGGCGCGACAGCGTCGCCATACGGGTGGCCGAGACGCCCGAGGACGGACCGATGCGGTCGTAAGGCAGGCAGTCCCACGACGGGAACAGCACCGCCTCGATCTCGGGCGCGAAGAACTTCAGGGCGTCGATAAAGGCGCCGGCGCGGGCCGTGTCGCGGGCCACGAACGCGGTCAGGCCGCCGCGCGCCCGGGCGATGTCGGCCATCACCAGCGCGTCGAAGCCTTCCGGCGCGCCGGCCAGGGTCAGGCCGCCCGCGGCCTTGGCGATCTGTTTGGCGTCGTAGCTCATGCTTTTAAGCGCCGTCTCCGGTCGGGCGCGAGGCGTGCGCCTCGAACCTGAACGCACGGATCATCGCCAGGACGTCCGTCTCGAACTTTTCAGGGGTCGGCTCCTGGCCGACGATCCAGGCGTAGATCTCGCGGTCCGACTCCTCGAGCAGGGTCTCCAGCGTGTCGATCTGCTCGGGAGTCAGGTTCGGGCCATGGACATCCGCGAACGGGCCTAGAATGAGGTCCGCTTCCCGGAAGCCGCGATGCCAGGCGCGGAAACGAAGGCGCCGAAGGCGGGAGTCGTGGTCGATCGTCATGTGCTGGCGGATATAGAGGGGCCTTAAGGCTTGCGCCACTCCATGATGAGGTACCAGGGCACGCGCCGGTATCTGTCAGCACGCTCGGCCGGCCCACCATGCGGCGCGGGCTCGTCGAAGTGGGTCAGGACAAGCCCCTGGCCCAGGAACCAATGCATGTAGTCCTTCAGCGGACGGTGCCAGTTGAGGATACGAATGCCGCGCCATTCCTCCCAGCTGGCGCGAGGCTCCAGATAGTGGTCGATGGCGAACTGGGTCTTGTGGCCCAGCACGTTCTTCTGCCAGCCGCCATGCGCGCGGGCCGTCGAGAAGCTGGTCAGATTGGCGATCAGCAGCGTCCCGCCAGGCCTTAGGACCCGGGTCATCTCGGCGATGGCCCGGTCGGCGGCTTCGATGTCGATCAGGGACAGGCAGCTGACCACCAGGTCGAAGCTGGCGTCGGGGAAGTCCAGGACCTCGGCTTGGCCGTGGACATAGGTCCCGTCCGGATCCTTCGCCCGCGCCGCGTCCAGCAACTCCGCGGTCGGGTCCAGGCCCACGGGGGCGAAGCCCTCGCGGCGCAGGATCCGGCAAAACCGCCCCTCCCCGCAGCCCACATCCAGGGCTCGGCGGGGCGTCAGCAAGCGCAGGCGCTCGATCATCGGCGCGTCCAGCACCCACTGGCGTCCGTAGTCTCCAGCCTCGCCCATGTCGGCGATCCAGGCCTTGGCGGAAGCTTTCCAGCCGTTGTCGCTCATCTTCCGAATACCCCCTATCGCCTTGTGGCGATTGACTTTGCCGACTTTACGCCTATTTATCCCCACCTTCGGAGCAGGTCTGGCGAATCCGCGCCGCCCGCTCGCCCAAGCACGGGCGGCTCCGATCAGACCAGCGTGTAATGACCGAATTTACCGACCTCGGGCTTTCGCCCACGACCCTGCAGGCGGTCGCCGACACCGGCTATACCACTGCGACCCCGATTCAGGCCCAGGCCATCCCCGTCGCCCTCGCGGGCCAGGACGTGCTTGGCATCGCCCAGACGGGCACCGGCAAGACCGCCGCCTTCACCCTGCCGCTGATCGACCGCTTGCAGTCGGGCCGCGCCAAGGCCCGCATGCCGCGCGCCCTGGTCATCGCCCCGACCCGCGAACTGGCCGACCAGGTGGCCGCCAGCTTCGAGAAGTACGCCAAGGGCACCAAGCTCTCGTGGGCGCTGCTGATCGGCGGCGTCTCGTTCGGCGATCAGGAAAAGAAGCTGGACCGCGGCGTCGACGTGCTGATCGCCACGCCCGGCCGCCTGCTCGACCACTTCGAGCGCGGCAAGCTCTTGATGACCGGCGTGCAGTTCCTCGTCGTCGACGAAGCCGACCGCATGCTGGACATGGGCTTCATCCCCGACATCGAGCGCATCTTCAAGATGACGCCGCCCAAGAAGCAGACGCTGTTCTTCTCGGCCACCATGCCGCCGGAAATCACGCGCCTGACCAAGCAGTTCCTGAAGGATCCGGTGCGGATCGAGGTGGCCAAGCCCGCCACGACCAACGCCAACATCACCCAGCTGCTGGTCAAGGTTCCGACCTCCGACCCGAAGGCCAAGCGCCTGGCGCTGCGGGCCCTGGTCGAGAAGGCCGGCATCGAGACCGGCATCGTGTTCTGCAACCGCAAGACCGAAGTCGACATCGTCGCCAAGTCGCTGAAGGTGCACGGCTTCGACGCCGCCCCGATCCACGGCGACCTGGACCAGAGCCAGCGCATGAAGACCCTGGCGGACTTCCGCTCGGGCGCGCTGAAGATCCTGGTGGCCTCGGACGTCGCCGCGCGCGGCCTGGACATCCCGGCCGTCAGCCACGTGTTCAACTACGACGTTCCGCACCACGCCGACGACTACGTCCACCGCATCGGCCGCACCGGCCGCGCCGGCCGCACGGGCGTGACCTACATGCTGGTCACCCCGGCCGACGACAAGGGTTTCGACAAGGTGGTCAAGCTGATCGGCTCGACCCCGGACGAAGAGAAGCTCGAGCTCGACTACTCCAACGCCGTGACCGTCAAGCGCGACGGCGACCGTGACCGCAAGCGCGGTGGTCGTGATCGCGGTAGCGATCGCCCCGACCGTGGCGACCGCCCGTCCCCGCGCAGCCGTGGCCGTCGCACCGAGGAAACCGCCGCCGACGCGCCGGCCGAGGCCGTCGTCGCCGCGACTGAAGCGCCCGAAGCCGCTGTCGCTGAGGAACGTCCCGCCCGCGAGCGCCGCCCGCGCCGCGAACGCGATCGCGCCCCGCGCGCCGAAGCCGCTCCGGCGGTTGAAGCCGAGCGTTCCGAACGCGCTGAACGCCCTGAACGTGCCGAGCGCCCTGCCCGCGCTGAACGTCCGGAGCGTGCTGAACGCGCCGAGCGTCCGGAACGCAGCGAACGCCCTGAGCGCAGCGAACGGCCGGAACGCCCCGAGCGTCCAGTGCGTGGCGTCCAGCCGGTCCGTGACCGCGACGACGACGACCGCCGCGTGGTCGGCTTCGGCAACGACGTCCCGGCCTTCCTGGCCCGCCCGCCGCGCGGCAAGTAAGGTTTCGACCTCGATCGAATGACGAAGGCGCCGGACCTCAGGTTCGGCGCCTTTTTCTTGGCCCGCCCTCGTCCTTCGACAGGCTCAGGATGAGGACTACTTTTGACGGCAATTCACTAGAAACCTCATCCTGAGCTTGTCGAAGGACGAGGTTTCGGTCCCTCAGTGGAACAACCGCGCCTGCAGCCACAGGATGGCCGGATAGGCCGCCAGCCAGGTCCAGAAGAACCGGTTGAGGCCAAACAGGCAGGCATTGGCCAGGTGGAAGGTCCCGGCGACCACGAGGCCGGCGATCAGGGCGGGTTTCCACAACAGGGTCAGCGGGAAGATCAGCTCGAACCCCATCACCGCCCACGACATCGCCAGCAGCACGCGCGGCCGGTCGGCCCAGGCGCGCAGGGCTTCGTTAACCGGATAGGCCGAGAACCGGAAGACATCGGCCAGGGCCCGGCCCGAACGCCAGTCGGGGTTGATGATCTTCACCCCGCCGGAGATGACGTAGGACAGGATCAGCTGCGCCCCCAGATAACCGAAGGCCAGCTCCTGCAAGGGCGGCGTCGGCAACAGGCGCGCGGCGGTCAGGCACCACAGGGCCAGCAGCCCCATCCGGTCGCTCCCGCCGTTATAGGGGCCTTCGAAGCGGTACAGGATCAGCACCGACAGACCCGCCAGCCCAACCAGCGGCCAAGGCGCGGCGATGCCAGCCAGCACCAGCAGGCACAGGGCGATCCGGACGCCGAACAGCACCTGTTCGCTGCGGAACCGCACCATGTGCTCCAGGCTCTGCTGGATCAACGCCAGGGCCAGCAGGATCTCGGTCAGGCGGGCGGCGAGCTGCAGGCTCATGCGACAACGATCTCCGCCAAGCGGCGTGGCGCGGGCTGGTATTGCACCTCATCGACCAGGGCCTCGCCCACACGGCTGACGAAGATCACGCGGAAGCACAGCCAGGGCCGTTCGGCGTCCTGCGGCTCGCGGATCACATCGGCGGCGATGCGTTTGAAGATCTCGCTCTCGCTATGGGCGGTCTCGTCGTCGCCCAGGCGCTCGGCGCAGCTGACCAGGAACAGGCTCTCGTTCCAGCGCGGGTTCCAGACCAGGCGCGCCAGCATCTGCAGCGGCGACAGGCGCTGCGGTCTCGGCCGAAACGCCTTCCACTCCCCCGTCGCATCACCGATCGACCGCAGCCGGACGTACTCCACGCGCGGCGACGGGGCGATCACGTCGAAGAAGTTCCAGGACGGGATCAGCGCGGGCAGGAGCAGCTTCAGGGGACTGCGCACGGGTCCCTCCAGAATCGCGGGCGAGATCGGAGCCTAGCCGGACGGACGCCGCTGGCCCAATGGCCAGGCTCGCGGAACGCTGTTATCGTATCGTCCGTTCTCGGCTTTGATCGCGCCGGAGCTCGGCCGGTCCGCCAGAACCCAAAAAAGAATGGGAGGACTGCAACGTGGCCGCCATCGAACCCGAACTCGACAAGGAAGCCATCCTGATCTCGCACGAGAAGACCTATCACGCCTTCTCGGTGCTGCTGCGCTGGTCGATGCTGGGCCTCGCGGCCTCGATCAGTGGCCTGACGGTGTGGTTCGCCACGCCAGGCGGCTTCTGGGGCGGCCTGTTCACCTTCGCGGTCGTCTGGGTCGCCGGCTACTACGGCATGGTCAAGCGCGAGGAGCAGCAGCCGTTGGACCCGTGGGTCCCGGGCCGCAAGGGCATCCTCTAGAGCGCCGCATTCACAAACGCCAACAGGTCGTCCAAGGGCGGCCTGAAGGCGAACTTGAAGCCTCGACGGAACCTGGCCAGCAGCGGCGCCTCACCCGCCGGGCAGGGTGACGCGCAGACATAACCGCGCCAGTCTACACCGACCTGCCGGCAAGCCGCCCTCACCCACTGGCTGGTGAAGTTCAGCGGCTGGATCTCCACGACCCGCGCGCCAGGCTGCAGGAAAACGGCGTTGGCCAGGGCCGCGCCGCTGGCCCCGACCAGCACGTCGGCGTCGCGGATCAGGGCGACCTGCTCGCCGGCGCTCAGGGTCTCGGGCCGCACGATGGTGAAGCCGCGCGCGGCCAGGGCCTTCTCGAACGCCGCCTCGCCGACCATCACCCGCATCGACTGGCCCCGGCGCGAGAGATAGACGCGCTTGGCGCCCTTGCCAGCCGGCGCTCGCGCCAGAACCCGCGCGGCGACATCGGCCAACACGCCGTTCGGGTGGTGCAGGAAGTGGTCCATGCTGGTGGCGAAGACCGCCCGCTTCAGCTGGACGACCGGCGCCTCGACCTCACGGACCACGAGGTCCGGGAACGCCAGGGCAATAAGGTCGCGCTGCCAGGGCGTCAGCTTCGGGGCCAGCACCGGAACGCCCTCCAGCAGGCCGGCCTGCTCCAGCAACTGCAACGACGTCAGGGCGTCGATGACGAAGTGGCCGTAGTTGAAACCCGCACCCCAGGGCAGGAACACCGCCCCCGTCTCGATCTCGAGCGCAGTGGTCGGCGGCATGAACCGGGTCGTGTTTTCCCCGACCCCCGGCAGGATCGACAGGTCCTGGGAGCCGTGCCGAACCTCGCCGATCGTGGCGTTGTAGAGCGCGCCGTCGGTCCCGATCAGGCCGCCAAAGCGCGGGAACCACCAGGCCTCGCCGATCGCGCAGGTCGCCGGAACGTCCACCGGCGGCGGCGCGGCGAAGTCGTGCGGCCAGGCCGCGGCTTCAGGGCCACCCAGCACGCCGACCGGCGCGCCAACCGAGGCGTCATGCTCCGGCGACCAGGCGATCCCGCTCTCGCCCCGCCCGAAACGCTCGCGCAGTTCGGGGACCTGCATTCGAGGCAAGTCCTGGGCTTCGACGATGGGACGCAGAGGCAACGACATGCGCCGCTTGGAGCATGCCGCGCCGTCCTGTTGAAGCTACTTCTTGATCTGCCCGGCCAGGTACTTGCGGATCCCCTCCCCGTACGGCGGGCGCAGACCCAGCATCGGGGCGATGTCCTTCTTCAGCTGCTGGAACACCGCCTTGCGGTGGCTGAACTCGCGGAAGCCGTCGTGGCCGTGATAGGCGCCCATGCCGGCCGGGCCGACGCCGCCGAACGGCAGGTCCTCCTGGGCGACGTGGAAGATCACGTCATTGACCGTGACGCCGCCGCTGGTGGTGCGCTCCAGCACCCGGTCCTTCTCGGCCTCGTCGGTCCCGAACCAGTAGAGGGCCAGCGGCCGGTCGTGGGCGTTCACATAGTCCACGGCCTCGTCGACGTTTTTATAGGTCTTCACCGGCAGCACCGGGCCGAAGATCTCCTCCTGCATCACCTTCATGTCGTCGGTGGGATCCAGGATCAGGGTCGGGGCGATCTTGCGGTGTTCCTGCTGGGTCAGGTCCTCGCCGGCCGGATTGATCTCGACGATCCGCGCGCCCTTGGCCCGGGCGTCGTCGACATAACCCTTCACCCGGTCGTAGTGGCGCTGGGCGACCACGGCCGTGTAGTCCGGGTTGTCCTTGAGCGTCGGGAAGTAACGACCGACGGCGGCCTTGGCCTCCTCGACGAAGCTCTCGACCTGGTCCTGCGGGGCGAAGACATAGTCCGGCGCCAGGCAGATCTGGCCGGCGTTCAGGGTCTTGCCGTTCATGATCCGCGCCGCGGCCGTGGCCATGTCCGCGCCGCGCGACAGGATCACCGGGCTCTTGCCGCCCAGCTCCAGGGTCACCGGCACCAGGTTCTCGGCCGCCGCCCGCATCACGTGCCGGGCCACCGAGGTCGCGCCAGTGAAGACCAGGTGGTCGAAGGCCAGCCCGGCGAAGGCCTGACCCACTTCGGGTCCGCCGACGAACACCGCGACCTCGTCCTCGGCAAACGCCTTGGCGAACATCGCCTTCAGCAGCTCGGACGTGGCCGGCGTAAATTCCGACGGCTTGATCATCGCCCGGTTGCCGGCCGCGAAAATCCCGGCCAGCGGGGCGAAGGTCAGGTTGACCGGGAAGTTCCACGGGCTGATCACGCCCACCACCCCCTTGGGCTGCCACTGCACCGTGGCCTTGGCGCCGAACAAACCCAGGATCGCCGGCGTGGTCTTGCGCTTCTCGGGGCGCGTCCATTTGGCGACGTTTTCACGGGCGAATTTCAGCGGCCCGATCGAGCCGGCGACATCGGTCAGCGCGGTCGCTTCAGGCGAGCGCGAGCCGAAATCTTCATTAACGGCGCGGGCGATTTCGGCCTGATGACCAATCAAGAGATCGATCGAGCGGTTGAGCCAATCGATGCGCTTTTCGACGCTCGGCGGCCCATTTTTTAGGTGCGCGGCCTTTTGGCGCTGCAACACGTCGTTCATCGCCGCCTTGTGGGCGTCGAAGGACAGATTCACCGGTGCATTCATGGCGTTGTCGCTCCTCCCCAGGATCCGCCTTACGCGACGGAACTTACCTTATCAGCGATCACCATGAGCGAGCCGAAGACGAGGCGCAAGCGAACGTTGTTCGTTCTTAACGCCTCGTAAGAACTCTCCAGTTTAAGGTCAGGCTCCAAGCGATCGGGGTTTCCGCAAGGGAAAGCACCGATGGGGGAAGAAAAGATGTCGGACGTCGAAACCACGCTGCGCGGTCCCGAGGCCTACAAGATCGCCTCGCGTGCGCTGGAGCTCATGGAACGCCACCAGGTGTGGCCGACCGCGCTGAACTTCGAGCTGTGGACGCATTACGTCGCCGACCCGGACGGTGCGCTGGCGCGTGAGCTGACCCGTCTGATCTCCCTGGGCGAACCGATGACCGAGCTGGTCAGCGAAGAGCTGGCCGCCACCTATCTGCCCAAGGCCCGCCTGAACGAACAGATCCGCGACGCCGGCGACATCCTGTCCAAGGAACTGGAAGCCGTCTCCAAGGCCATCCAGAACGCCCAGAAGTCCAACGCCGCCTTCGGCAAGGAACTGGCCGGCGCGACCAAGAGCCTGGACAAGTCGACCGACGTCGAAGCCATCAAGGCCGTGGTCGGCAACCTGGCCGACGCCACCCGCCGCGTGCACAAGGAAAACCAGTCGCTGGAAACGCGCCTGGCCGACTCCACCGCCGAGGTCGAGCGCCTGCGCGAGCACCTGGAACAGGTCCGCCGCGACGCCACCACCGACGGCCTGACGAACCTCGCCAACCGCAAGGCCTTCGACGAAGAGCTGGACCGCGCCTGCCAGGACGCCGACGACACCGGCACGACGATCTGCCTGGCCGTGCTCGACATCGACCACTTCAAGGGCTTCAACGACACCTGGGGCCACCAGACCGGCGACCAGGTCATCCGTTACGTCGCCTCGGTGATCGGCCGCGTCGCCGCCCCGCCGCGCTTCGCCGCCCGCTACGGCGGCGAGGAGTTCGCGATGATCTTCCCGCGCGAAAGCGCCGCGGTGGTCGCCACCACCCTGGAAGAAATCCGCGTCGAGGTCTCCTCGCGTATGCTCAAGCGTCGCTCGACCAACGAGGACCTGGGCGCCATCACCATTTCGTCGGGCTTCGCCGAGCGCACGCCGGGCGAGCACGGCCACTCGATCATGGAACGCGCCGACGCGGCGCTCTACGCCTCCAAGCGCGGTGGTCGTAACCGCGTCACGGCGGCGGAATCCATGCCGGCCTCGGCCAACGCGGCCTAAGCTTCTTCAGCAGAAGACCTACCTGGCGCCGCCGCTCCTCCGGGATCGGCGGCGTTTCCTTATGAAAATTCCGCTAGCCTTCCCAAGGGGCAAAGGCGCCTAGACTCTCCCCAACGAACGAAGGGAGAGCCGCCGTGGACTATCAGAAGATCCGTGTCTCGACGCAGGACGGCGTCGCCACCGTCACCCTGGCCGATCCCACGACGCTGAACGCCGCCAGCCTGGAGATCGCCCGCGAGCTGATCCACGCCTTCTCGTCCATCGCCGCCGGCAAGATCGAAGCGCGCGCGGTGATCCTGACCGGCGAAGGCCGCGGCTTCTGCTCGGGCGCCAACCTGTCGGGCGGCGGCGCGGCCGGGCGCGAGCTGGACGTCGACGGCAAACCCGACGCCGGCTCGGCGCTGGAGAACACCTACAACCCGCTGATGACGCTGCTGCGCGACTTCCCGCTGCCGATCGTGACGGCGGTGAATGGTCCCGCGGCCGGCGTCGGCTGCTCGATCGCGCTGATGGGCGACATCATCGTCGCGGCCGAGAGCGCCTATTTCCTGCAGGCCTTCCGCCGCATCGGCCTGGTGCCCGACGGCGGCTCGACCTATCTGCTGCCGCGCCTGATCGGCAAGGCGCGGGCGATGGAGATGATGCTGCTGGGCGGTAAGATCCCGGCCGCCACGGCGCTGCAATGGGGCCTGGTCAACCGCTGCGTCCCGGACGCCGAACTGATCCCGACCGCCCACGCCCTGGCCGTCGAGCTGGCCCAGGGTCCCGCCGCGCTGGGCGCGATCCGCAAGCTGGTCTGGGACAGCCTGGACGAGGACTGGACCGGCCAGCTGCACGCCGAACGCAAGGCCCAGAAGGTCGCCGGCAAGACCGAAGACTTCATCGAAGGCGTCAGCGCCTTCCTCCAAAAACGCGCGGCCGCGTTCAAAGGGCGCTAGCAGCCGCCTGGAGGTCGAGCAGGATCGCGACGGCCTCATCGGCCCGTTCGGATGGCACAAAGACATGGTCGTGATTCAGAGCCGCGACCATGTTGCAGGCGATCCCAGCCTGGGCCAGCGCGGTCGCGACGGCGGCGGTCAGGCCGACGCCGTCCAGCGCTGAGTAGACGTTCAGCGTGATCAGGGCCATCGGCCCCTCGGCCGGGAGACCGGCCGCCTGGGCCGCGTCGCGCTCCAGGATCAGGCTGACACCCTCGGCCTCACGGAACATGGCCAGCGGCTCCAGTGCCGCCCAATCGCGATCGCCGGCGGCGCAGAAGACGTATTGGCCGGACTTCAGCGCCGGCGTCATGCCCGCGACCATTTCGCGAGCATCGCGAACGACTTGCGTCATTTGTCTGAGGCGCCGAGGTAGGGCTTGTAGCTCTTCTCCTCGACGATGTCCGAGCCGGCGGCTTCGTTGATCGCCCGCTTGATGGCGGCGCGCTGGTCGTTGTCGATATAGACGCGGCGGGCCAGGGCCACGAAGTCCGGGCCGAAGTCCTGGCGGCGTTCGCAGTCGCGCTTGCCCTCCTCGATGTCCCACAAGGCGGCGTTGACCGCCGTAAGCTCTTCAGTCAGGCGGGCGATCTCGGCGTTGTCGGGCAGGTGCTCGGCCGCCGTGGCCTCCAGCAGGGCCAGCTCCTTACGGACATTGGCCTCTTTCGCCGGATCGCCGATGCGCTGGGCCTTGACCCGCAGGATGGTGATCTTGTCGACCAGTTCGCCCGCCGAGATCGGCGCGAGGATGGACATTCAGGACGCTCCGGAAACCAACTTTTCGAGCGCTTCCCAGGCCGCGTCGACCGGCAGGGCGCCCATGCCGCTTCCGTAGTCCTCCGCGACCAGCATCTCAAGCCGCTGGGCGGCCGGGCGGAACTTCACCGACTTGCGGCGGTCCTGTTGCAGGGAAAGCAAGGGCGCGCCCCCGGCGGCCAGCATGTGGCCGGGGCCGGCGTCATTGGCGACGCCGGCGGCCAGGCGTCCGGCCAGGGCGATGACCAGCAGCGGCCCCTTCACGCCCGTGAAGCCGTCGGTGCGGTTGCGTTCGGGTTGTAGGGCCTGCGGCACCTCACGCGCGGCCACGGCGGCGTCCTCGGCCTCGTCCGGGCCGAAGAAGAAGACCGGCGTCCAGCCCTTGGCGACGATGCGGCGGGCGAGTTCCAGGTAGTTCTCCAGCGGCCAGCGCTTGTCCTGACCGCCCGCGCCGGGCGCCAGGCCGACATAGGTCGGGCCGACAGGCAACAAGGCCTCGGCGGCCTTCAAGGCGTCGGGGTTGGTCAGGGCCAGGGGCCGCACAGCGCCCTGCCCGTCCGTCGCCAGGTTCAGCAGCCGCGCGAGGCGGTCGGTGACGGCCACGGGCCAATCCTTGTCGCGGGCATGGCGGGCGGCCGAGACGAAGCGCCCCGCCGCCCCACGCCGGGCGACGCCGCTGCGGCCGATGTGTTCCTGGGTGTCGATGACGAGATCGAACTTGCGGCCGCCGAACGGCTTGCTCCACGGCATGGCGTCCAGCGGACGCCCACCGTTGCGGCCTTCCAGGATCAGCTCGTCGATATAGCCGGCCACCACGCCCTTCAGAGCGCCGGCATAGACCGTCTCGACCTTGGCCGCGCACCAGCTGATGCGCGCGTCCGGAAACGCCGCCCGCAGGCCGGCGATGAAGGGCAGCTTGATCAGGCCGTCGCCGATCACCTCGCCCATCGAATAGATCAGAACCGTCTGGACCATGGCCGTGTGTCGCCGCGTCGCTTCTAACTGTCCATCACGAAAATGTAAGTGAACACTCACTTGCAGATTTTGCACGACGTGAGATGGTCGTCGTCATGAGCGCCAAGCCCCGTATCGAACGTGCCGCCCTCGAGGCCTTCGTCGTCGAAGGCGTCGACGCGACCACCACCAAGACCATCGCAGCTCGCGCGGGCGTTTCTGAAGGCGCGATCTATCGCCACTGGAAGAGCAAGGACGAGCTGGCCGTCGGCCTGTTCATGGACTGCCACCGCCGTCTCTCGGCCCTGATTGAGGACGAGGCTAGCGCCGCCGACGGCATCAAGGCCAAGGCCGCCGCCTTGGTGCAGGCCTATTGCGCTGTGGCCGACGAGGACTGGCTGCTGTTCTCGTTCCACCTGCTGCAGCTGCACCACTTCCTGCCCTACTACCAGGAGGACGGCCGCGACCCGGTCACCCAGGTCGAGACCGTGATCAAGCGGGCGATGATCAATGCCGAGCTGCCGCCGGGCGACCCGCGCGTGCTGGCCGCCATGGCCATCGGCGTGATCACCCAGACCGCGCAGAACAAGGCCTATGGCCGCCTGGGCGCTGACGCCCTGTCGGCCCACGCCCCTCTCATGACCGCGGCCGTCCAGGCCGTTCTCTTCGCCCGCTAAGGATCGAACACAAATGCGCAGCGCGCTGTTCAACGCCTACTACTGGGTCCTGTCGATCTTCTACGGCCTGTCGGCCGCCTTCGCCGCCCTGGCGCCCGGCCGCAAGCCGGTGGCCTTCGCCCTGCGGCTCTACAGCCAGCGGATGCTGTGGGCGCTGGGGTTCTTCGCCGGAGTGAAGGTGCAGCTGAAGGGCCAGGAAAACCTGCCCGCCGGCCCCTTCATCATCGCCGCCAAGCATCACAGCTGGGGCGACGGCTTCGTGATGTTCGCCAATGTCGAGAACCTCAGCTTCGTCACCGGCGACCACCTGGAGAAGTTCCCGCTGGTCGGAGCGATCCTGAAAAAGTTCGGGGCCATCGTCGTCGACAGCTGCGGCGGTCCCGAAGCGCGCGAGGCCCTGTCCAAGAGCGCCGCCCAGGTCGCGGCCGAGGGCCGGCGCATCCTGATCTATCCCGAAGGCCATCTGGCCAAGCCCGGCGAGCATTTCCGCTACCGCACGGGTGTCTTTTACATGAGCAAGGACTTCGGCCTGCCGGTCGTGCCGGTGGCGACGAACCTGGGCTGCTTCTGGCAACAGACCGACAAGCAGAAGACGCCGGGCACGGCCACCGTCGAATTCCTGCCGCCCCTGCCCCAAGGCCTGGAAAAGGCCGAGTTCATGCAGCGGCTGGAGGCGACCATTGAGGGGCGCACCAATGAGCTGATCGCGGAAGCGCGCGGCGAGCCGGTGAAGGCGTCGGTGCTGGTGGAATCGCCGAAGAAGAAAACGCCGGAGCCGAGGGCAGCCGAAGCGTCGGCCTAGACCTCGACCGGGCACTCCGCCGGGACGCCCGCGAACGTGCCCTCAGCGCGGCGCTTGGCGAAGTGGGTCTGGGCGCAGCCGCTGGAGCACAGCAGGCCGGTGTCCGACCAGTACAGCGGCGCCTCGTCCTCGTGCTTGAAACGCGGCGCGCCCCAGGCCAGGCCGCATTCCACGCAGGACGGCGTGCGCGCCAGCATCAGTGCTCGCTGTCCATTGGGGCTTCCGGCGCCGGCTGGATCGTCACGCTCTCGCCGCAGCCGCAGGCGTCGGTCTCGTTCGGGTTATTGAACACGAACTTCGACGACAGCTTGGTGGTCTCGTAGTCGATCGTCGTGCCGATCAGGAACAGCACCGCCTTGGCGTCGATCAGGATGGTGACGTCCTTGTCCTCGACGACCTCGTCCAGCGGGGCCTTCTCGGCGGCGTATTCGAAGATGTACTCAGAACCCGCGCAGCCGCCGTTCTTCACGCCGACGCGCAAGCCCGCATAGGGCTTATCCGCGCGGGCCATGATCTCCTTCACGCGCGCGGCCGCGGCGTCGGTCAGGGTGACGACCTTGGGGCGCGGGCGGCGGGGACGTGCGGTGATCGCGGTTTCCATGGCTCTCGAACCGATCAGAACATGTTCAGTTGCAGCTTGGCCTCGTCGCTCATCCGCGAGGCGTCCCACGGCGGCTCGAAGACCAGCTCGACATTGCACGACTTCAGGCCCGGGATCTCCATGACCGCGTCGCGCACCCAGCCCGGCATCTCGCCGGCCACCGGGCAGCCCGGCGCCGTCAGGGTCATGTCGATGGCGACGTCCTTGGAGTCGCTGACATCGACCTTGTAGATCAAGCCCAGCTCATAGATGTCGACCGGGATTTCCGGGTCGTAGACGGACTTCAGCTTGTCGATCAGCTGGTCCGTGATCTTGGCGAGCTCGTCCTTCGAAAGCGCCGGGGGCGCTTCAGCGGAAACGGGCTCGGGCGTGGCGGCGGCGTCGGTCATCGGGCGGCTCAACTAAAGAAACTGCGGGCCTTGGCCAGCGCGTCGACGAACGCGTCGGCCTCTGCCTCGGTGTTATATAGGGCGAACGAAGCGCGCGCGCTCGAAGTGACGCCAAATCGGCGCATCAAGGGCTCGGCGCAATGGGTGCCGGCGCGCACGGCGACGCCGTAACGGTCCAGCACCTGGGCGATATCGTGGGCGTGGGCGCCCTCGACCGTGAACGACAGCACCGCGCCCTTGCCGGGCGCCTCGCCCAGGATCCGCACGCCGTTGACGCCGCGCAGCTGCTCGGCGACGCGTTCGTACAGGGCGTGCTCGTGAGCGAAGACGGCGTCGCGATCCAGGCCGTTCAGCCATTCGATCGCCGCGCCCAGGCCGACGGCTTCCAGGATCGCCGGGGTGCCGGCCTCGAAGCGGTGCGGCGGATCGGCATAGGTGATCTTGTCCATCGAGACCGAGCCGATCATCTCGCCGCCGCCTTGGTACGGCGGCAACGCGGCCAAGCGCTCGGCCTTGCCGTACAGTACGCCGATGCCGGTCGGGCCGTAGAGCTTGTGGCCGCTGAAGACGTAGAAGTCGACGTCCAGGGCCTTCACGTCGACCTTGGAATGGACGATGGCCTGGCAGCCGTCCAGCAGCACCGGCGCGCCGGCCGCGTGGGCCAGGCGGACGATCTCGGCGACGTCGTTGACCGTGCCCAACACGTTCGACATGTGGGTGACGGCGACCATTTTGGTCTTGTCCGACAGCAGGCCCTTGAAGGCCTCCATGTCCAGGCGTCCGTCATCCAGCACCGGAATGAACTTCAGGACCACGCCCTTGCGCTCGCGCAGGAAGTGCCACGGCACGATGTTGGCGTGGTGCTCCATTTCGGAGATCACGATCTCGTCGCCGGCGTTCAGGCTCAGGCCGAACGACGACGCGACCAGGTTCACCGCTTCCGTGGCGCTCTTGGTCCAGACAACTTCGGTCGGCTGGGCGTTGATGAACTTGGCGGCGGTTTCGCGGGCCTTTTCATAGGCTTCCGTCGTTTCGTTCGCCAGCGTGTGCAGGCCGCGATGGACGTTGGCGTACGAGGTCCGAGCCAGCCCCGTCATGGCGTCCAGCACCGCGTCGGGCTTCTGGGCGCTGGCGGCGCTGTCCAGATAGATCAGCGGCTTGCCATGCACCGAGCGCTGCAGGATCGGGAACTGCGCCCTGATCGCTTCGATATCCAGAGCCATTATTCGGGGCTCCCCAGCTTCTTGGCGACCCAGGCGGCGGCGATGGCGCGGGCGCCGTCGTGCTCGATGCGCTCGACCACTTCGCCGACGAAGGCGACGGTCAGCATGGCCTTGGCCTCGGCTTCCGCGATGCCGCGCTGGCGGGCGTAGAAGATGGCCTGCTCGTCCAGGGCGCCGATCGTGTTGCCGTGCGCGCACGAGACATCGTCGGCGAAGATCAGCAGCTCCGGCTTGGCGTCGATCTCGGCCTTTTCCGACAGGATCAGGGCGTGGTGACCCATGCGGGCGTCGGTCTGGTCAGCGCCGGGCGAGACGACGATGCGGCCCTGGAAGACGCCGCGCGCCTGGTCGGTGACCATGCCCTTGGTGAGCTGGCTGGTCGCGCCGTCAACGCCGGCGTGGGTGACCACGGTGGTCTGGTCGGCATGACGCTGGCCGTCCAGCAGATAGGCGCCGTCGAGACGAGCCTGCGCATGGGCGCCGGGGTGGCTCACCCGCGTCTCGATCCGCTGGCGGCGAGCGCCCGAGGTCAGGACGGTCTGGGCGAACTTCGCGCCCGGAGCCAGGGCGACCTCGGCGGTGACGACGTTGATCGCCTCGGCGTCATCCTCGACCAGGATGATGCGTTCCAGCGAAGCGCCCTCGCCCACGGCGATGTCCAGGGCGACGTCGGTGACGTAGCCCTTGGCGCGACCTTCGTGGCTTTCCAGCAGGACCAGGGTCTCGCCCGGCTTCACGACCAGGGCGTGGCTGGCGGCCTGCGAGGCCTGGTCGGCCAGGGCGACGAAGCGCAGGGCCACGACGCCCGAGACGGCTTCGGTCTCGGCGATCCGGCGGCCGTTGACAAACACGGTCTCGGCGTCAGCCAGACCCGCGAACGGACCGGCCGGAACCTCACCGTCATGAGCCGGCGCGGCCGGCGGCAGGGTCCGCAGCAGGCCCCGCAGGTCGGTCCATCGCCAGTCCTCGTCGCGCCGCGAGGGCAGCTCCGTGACGTCGCCGGTCTTAAGGGCGGAGGCGAGGCTCATGCGGCGGCCACGTACTTGTCGTAGCCCTCGGCTTCCAGCTGCAGGGCCAGTTCCGGACCGCCCGAGGCGACGATGCGGCCGGCGGCCAGCACGTGGACCTTGTCGGGTTTGATGTAGTCCAGCAGGCGCTGATAGTGGGTGATCACCAGCATGCCGCGATCGGGACCGCGCAGGGCGTTGACGCCTTCCGAGACGATCTTCAGGGCGTCGATGTCGAGGCCGCTGTCGGTCTCGTCCAGGATCAGGAACTTCGGCGAAAGCATCGCCATTTGAAGGATTTCCATCCGCTTCTTCTCGCCGCCCGAGAAGCCGACGTTCAGGCCGCGCTTGAGCATGTCGAAGTCGATCTTCAGCGAAGCGGCCTTCTCCTTGGCCAGCTTCAGGAAGGCCGGGGCGGCGATCTCGTCCTCGCCGCGCGCGCGGCGCTGGGCGTTGAGGGCGGTGCGGATGAAGGTCAGGGCCGGAACGCCAGGGATTTCCAGCGGATACTGGAACGACAGGAACAGGCCCTTGGCGGCCCGCTCGTTGGGCTCCAGCGCCAGCAGGTCGTCGCCGTTCAGCTCGGCGGAGCCTTCGGTGACCTCATAGCCGTCACGGCCCGACAGCACGTACGACAGGGTCGACTTGCCGGCGCCGTTGGGACCCATGATCGCGTGGACCTCGCCGGCCGGCACGTCCAGCGTGACGCCCTTCAGGATCGGCTTCTCTTCGACGCGGGCGTGAAGGTTCTGGATCTTAAGCATGGGTCTCGTTGAGTTTTCTGTATTCCGCGTCGTGGCCCGCGAAGGTTCCGGCGACGGCGATCTGGCCTTGGATGGCGGCGTTTAACAGCGAAAGATCCTCGGGCGGGATCCAGTATTCCTCGTGCCCCGGCGTGCCCGAGACCTTGTTCTCGTACTCGTCCAGGAAAGCCTTGCTGACCGTGAACCGGACGACATAGCCGCGCCGATAGGTCGTATGGGCGGCGTTCCAGTTCTGGGCCAGCTGGGCGGCGAAGGCCTCGCTGGTGACCGGACGGAAGATCGGCTGCTCGATGTCGTGCGGCGGAAAGGCCTTCCAGCCCGACGCCTTGATATCCTGCAGCTCTTCCAGGCTCACCGGCTGGTAGAGCGTGACGGTGATCATCCGACACTGCCCTCCAGGCTGATCGCCACCAGCTTCTGGGCCTCGACGGCGAATTCCATCGGCAGCTGCTGCAGTACGTCCTTGACGAAGCCATTGACCAGCAGGGCCACGGCTTCTTCCTGGGAAAGGCCGCGCTGCTGGCAGTAGAACAGCTGGTCGTCCGACAGGCGGGTGGTGGTGGCCTCGTGCTCGAACACCGACTGGCCGTTGCGGGCCTCGATGTACGGGACCGTGTGGGCCGCGCATTCCTTGCCGATCAGCAGGCTGTCGCACTGGGTGAAGTTGCGCGCGCCCTTGGCTTTCGGGTGAGCCGAGACCAGGCCGCGATAGGTCGAGGTCGACTTGCCGGCGCTGATGCCCTTGGCGACGATCCGCGACTTGGTGTTGGCGCCCAGGTGGATCATCTTGGTGCCGGTGTCGGCCTGCTGATGACCGTTGGTCACGGCGATCGAGTAGAACTCGCCCGACGAGCCCTCGCCGCGCAGCACGCAGGACGGATATTTCCAGGTGATGGCCGAGCCGGTCTCGACCTGAGTCCACGACACCTTGGAGCGGTCGCCACGGCAGTCGGCGCGCTTGGTGACGAAGTTGTAGATGCCGCCCTTGCCGGTCTCCGGATCGCCCGGGTACCAGTTCTGGACGGTCGAATATTTGATCTCGGCGTCGTCCAGCAGAACGAGTTCGACCACGGCCGCATGCAGCTGGTTCTCGTCACGCATCGGGGCCGTGCAGCCCTCAAGGTACGAGCAGTAGGCGCCCTTGTCGGCGATGATCAGAGTGCGCTCGAACTGGCCGGAATCCTTGGCGTTGATCCGGAAATAGGTCGACAGCTCCATCGGGCAGCGCACGCCCGGCGGGATGTAGACGAAAGAGCCGTCCGAGAAGACCGCGCTGTTGAGGCAGGCGAAATAGTTGTCCGAGGTCGGCACGACCGAGCCGAGGTACTGACGCACCAGCTCCGGATGCTCGCGGATCGCCTCGCTCATCGAGCAGAAGATGACGCCGACGGCGGCCAATTCCTTCTTGAAGGTCGTGACGACGCTGACGCTGTCGAACACCGCGTCCACGGCGTAGCGCGGAGCCCCTTCGACGCCGGCCAGGACTTCCTGCTCCTTCAGCGGGATGCCCAGCTTGGCATAGACGGCCAGGATGTCGGGATCGACCTCGTCGAGGCTTTTGGGCCCCTCCTTGGTCTTGGGCGCGGCGTAGTAATAGCTGTCCTGGTAGTCGATCTTGGGGAAGTTGACCTTCGCCCAGGTCGGCTCTTCCAGCTCAAGCCAGCGACGATAGGCCTCCAGGCGCCAGTCCAGCATCCACTGGGGCTCGTCCTTCTTGGCCGAGATAAAGCGCACGATGTCCTCGGAGAGGCCCTTGGGGGCGAACTCCTGGTCGATCTCAGTGGTGAAGCCGTGCTCGTATTTCTCGAGCGCGGCGACGGTTTCGACAGTCTCTTTGACCGCGGCCATTACGCCACCTCCCGGCGCCGAGCGCCGATACGCTTCCAGGCGGCGAGCCAGGCGTCGCCGCACTTGATCCAATCTTCTTCCGTGCTGGCCCAGCCGCCGCTGACACGCAGGGCGAACGGAGCCAGGTCGGGCCGGCCCATGGCTTCCACCACGCGGCTGGCCTTGACCTTGCCCGACGAGCAGGCGCTGCCGGCGCTGACCATGACCCCGGCCAGGTCCATATTCATGACCTGGACCTCGGAGCCGAAGCCCTCGCCTGCGAAGCACAACGTTTGGGGTAGGCGATCAGCGCCCTCCCCGAGCACGACCGCGCCTTGGGCCTTGAGCCGTTCGGCCAAGGCGTCGCGCCAATGGGACAGTTCGACCATCGACGCAAGGCTTTCCTGCGCCGCGCGGGCGGCCGCGCCGAAGGCTGAGATGCCCGCCACGTTCTCGGTGCCGGCCCGGCGGCCGCGCTCCTGGCCGCCGCCGTGCTGGCGACGGGTGACGTTGGCGCGGGTCCCGGCGACCAGGGCGCCGACGCCCTGCGGACCGCCCAGCTTGTGGGCCGACAGCGCCATGGTGTCGGCGCCGAGGGCCGAGAAATCGACGGCGATCTTGCCGGCCGCCTGGACGGCGTCGACATGCAGCAGGCCTTCGGCGGCGCGCACCAGGGCCGAAGCCTCGGCGACCGGCTGGATGACGCCGGTCTCGTTGTTGGCCAGCATCAGGCAGACCAGGGCCTTGCCCGGCGCTTCCAGCGCCTGGGCCAGCCAGGCCAGGTCGGCGACGCCATCGCCATCGACCGGCAGGATCTCGACCGGCAGGCCCGAGGCCTTGGCTGTCTCGGTCACCGCGTCGTGCTCGATAGCGGAAATGATGATGCGGTCGACCTTGGCGCTCTGAATAGCGAGCGCGTTGGCTTCCGTGCCGCCGCTGACGAAAGTCACCGAACCGGCGGGCGTGCCGACCAGGGTCCCGACCTCGGCGCGGGCGCGCTCGACGACGTCGCGCGCAGCGCGGCCGGCGGCGTGGACCGACGAGGGATTGGCCGGGCTCTCCAGGGCGCGCAGCAGCGCCTCTCGCGCTTCCGGCCGCAGGGGGGCCGTGGCGTTGTAGTCGAGATAGACCGATGTGCGGGTGATGCTCACTCGGCCGCCATCTCCAGCGGACGAGTCGGACGCAGCTCGCCCTTCAGGACGTCGGCGACCGAAACAGAGGCCAGGTAGCCATGGATCTGGCGGCCCATCTCTTCCCACAGGCCGTGGGTCATGCAGCGCTCGCCGCCGGCCATGCAGCCCTTGGCCTGGCCCTTGGTGAAGTTGCAGCGGGTGGCGCGCAGCGGCTCGTCGACCGCCAGCACGATGTCGGAAATGAAGGTCTCGGTCGCGGTCTTGGCCAAGCGATAACCGCCGCCGGGGCCGCGAGCGCTGATCACCAGCCCCTTGCGGCGCAGCCGTGCGAACAGCTGCTCCAGATAGGACAGCGAAATCTGTTGGCGTGACGCGATCTCGGCCAGGGCCACGGCGCGGCCCTCGCTTTCGTCCTGGCGCTTGGCCAGGTCGGTCATCGCCATGACCGCGTATCGTCCCTTGGTGCTCAGGCGCATCGCCTTACCCCTTGCAGATTCCGCGCGCATCGGCTTTTGCGTGTGCTACAAGCCGCGACTTCGCGCGCGGGCTAGCGGCCCGCTTGCTGGCTGCGATTTAGGAAGACCAAGCGCAGCGGTCAAGTATTCTGGCGACCCAAATCGTCGGAAGATGGACCGCTGCCAGCGCAAGGGAACGATATGCCTGATGTGATTTTGACCGGCGCGTCCGGGCGGATCGAAGGTCGCTACTCGCCGGGCAAGACCGAAACGGCGCCCATCGCCCTCATCTTGCACCCGCACCCCAAGGCCGGCGGTCACATGAACCACCCGGTGGCCGTGCAGCTGTATCACCTGTTCATGAAGCGGGGTTTCGCAACCCTGCGCTTCAATTTCCGCGGCGTGGGCCGCAGCCAGGGCGAGTTCGACGCCGGCATCGGCGAGCTGGCCGACGCCGCGACGGCGCTGGATTGGCTGCAGACCTCGAACCCGGCCGCCAGCCAGACCTGGGTCGCCGGCTTCGACTTCGGCGCCTATATCGGCATGCAACTGCTGATGCGCCGCCCCGAGACGGACGGCTTCATCTCGGTGTCGCCGCCGACCAACATGTACGATTTCAGCTTCCTGGCCCCCTGCCCGGCCTCGGGCCTGTTCCTGACGGGCTCGGCCGACACCATCACCCCGCCGGTCGAGGTGGAGCGCGTGGTCACCAAGCTGCGGACCCAGAAGGGCATCACGATCGACTACGAGGTCATCGACAAGGCCACCCACTTCTGGGCCGAGCACCTGCCCAGCGTCGAGAAGAGCGTTAGCGAATATCTCGACAAGCGCCTGGCGGAAAACCCGATCTAGACGATTTCAGAAGGCCTCCCTCCGGGAGGCCTTTTTCGTTGAACACCGATCGCCTATATAATTCATCGATCGATGAATATGACTGGAGATGGTGATGCACTACGACATCGTCATCGTCGGCGGGGGCGCCGGCGGACTGGAGCTGGCGTCGCGGCTGGGCCGCAGGCTCGGAGGCCGACACGGCACGCGCCGCGTCCTGCTGATCGACCGTTCCAGCTTCCACATCTGGAAGCCGACCCTGCACGAGGTCGCGGCCGGCACGCTGGACGTCCACCAGGAAGGCATCTCGTATTCGATCCTGGGCCGCTCGAACGGCTTCAACTTCCTGCTCGGCGAGCTGGAGACCTTCGATCCGATCGCCAAGCGCCTGACCCTGAAGGCGATCACCGACGACAACGGCCAGGTCCTGGCGCCCGAGCGCGCCATCAGCTTCACCTATGGCGTGCTGGCGATCGGCAGCGGCTCGAACCTCTTCGGGACGCCCGGCGCGGAGCAGGCGCACCTGCTGGAACGCACCGAGGACGCCGAGGCCTTCCACACGCGGCTACTGGCGGCCTTCACCAAGGCCTCGTTCTCGGCCGAGAAGATCATGCGTGTGGCCATCGTCGGCGGCGGCGCGACCGGCGTCGAGCTGTCGGCCGAGCTGATCGAAGCCCATCGTGAACTTCTCGGCAGCCTGGGCGACGAGCAGCGCTTCCGTCTGGACATCACCGTGGTCGAGGCCGCGCCGCGCATCCTGGGCGGCCTGCCGCAGAAGATCGCCGACAAGGCTACCTTGGCGCTGGAGCGCAAGGGCGTGGCCGTGAAGACCGACGCCAAGGTGCTGGCCGTCCATGCCGACCGGCTGGAGACCAGCCAGGGCGACGTCCCCGCCGACCTGATCGTCTGGGCCGCCGGCATCAAGGCTGCCGATACGAACACCGGCTTTGGCCTCGAGACCAATCGCGGCAACCAGTTCGTGGTCAACGGCCACCTGGAGACCTCGGCGCCCGACGTCTGGGCCCTGGGCGACTGCGCCGCCGCGCCGTGGAAGGACGGCAAGACCATCCCCGCCCGCGCCCAGGCCGCGCACCAGCAGGCCAGCTATCTGGAACGCGCCCTGGTCGCCCGCCTGCACCAGGGCCGGGTCACGACGCCGTTCGTCTATCGCGACTTCGGCTCGCTGGTGTCGCTGGGCAACGACAAGGGCGTCGGCGCGCTGATGGGCGGGCTGGGCGGCCCGAACTTCTTCGTCGAAGGCCTGATCGCCAAGTGGGCCTACATGTCCCTGCACCTGGACCACCACCGGGCGATCCTGGGCATCGGCCGCACGGTGACCCTGGCGCTGGCGCGACTGCTACAGCAGCGGGTGTCGGGAAGACTGAAGCTGCACTGATAAAGCCAGTGTCATCCCGGACGGCCGTAGGCCGATCCGGGACCCAGGGGCCGGCGCAGTGCGGTTGCCCTGGGTCCCGGCTCTCCGCTTCGCTACGGCCGGGATGACACGAAAGGTTATGGCTGAACTATTCTGCCGCCGGTCATCGGCGCCTTCACGCCCGTCGTGCCCGGGAAGCTGATCGGCAGCCCCTTGGCCGTGCGCGCCGCAAGGTAGGCGAAGGCCTCGGCCTCGATGCTGTCGCCGCGCCAGCCATAGTCCTCGGCGGTCTTGACCGGCACCGGGGCGCGTTCGGTGAGGACCTTCATGATCTGCGGATTGTGGCGCCCGCCGCCACAGACGATCAGGGCGCTAGGCCGTGCCCCATGCTCGAAGGCCTTGATCACCGCCTCGGCGGTGAAGGCCACCAGGGTGGCGGCGGCGTCCTCGGCCGACAGCGGCTCGACCAGATCCAGTGGGAAGTCGTAGCGGTCCAGCGACTTGGGCGCCGGGCCGGCGAAGTACGAACTGGCCAGGAACGTATCGAGGATCGTCTGATCCACGCGGCCCGACGCGGCCAGGCGGCCGTTCTCGTCGAAACGGCCAAGGCCCCGCTCCTGCAGCATCAGGTCGATCATGCCGTTGCCGGGGCCGGTGTCGAAGGCCAGCAGGTCGTCCTCACCGATCAGGGTGATATTGGCCACCCCGCCGATGTTCAGCGCCGCCACCGGCGCGGCCAGGCCCGACGCACGGGCGCGGGCGGCGTGGTAGATCGGAGCCAGCGGCGCCCCCTGCCCGCCGGCCGCCACGTCGGCGGTGCGGAAGTCGAAGGCCACCGGCCGTCCCGTCGCCTTGGCCAGCCGCTCGGCGTCCAGCAGCTGCACCGTGCGACCGATCCGCTCGGGCGTCGGGCGTTCGTGGAAGACGGTCTGGCCGTGCACGCCCAGGAGGTCGAAATCGCTCCAGGCCAGGCCATGCTCGGCCAGGAAGCTCTCGGCGGCGTGCAGATGCTCGTCGGCCACGGCGCGGGCGGCCTCGGCGAAGATCTCCGGCTCGGCCTTGTCGCGCGGCCAGCCTCGGGCGACCTCGGTCGCCACCAGCAGCAGGTCGCGGGTCTCTTCGCGCAGTTTACGTTCGCCCGCCGGGCCAAAGGCCTGGATCTCGTGGCCGTCGGTTTCCAGCACCGCCATGTCGACCGCGTCGAGCGAGGTGCCGGTCATGAATCCAAGGATACGCATGAAGCGTTGACTGCCACGGTCGCGAAACGGTAGCTAGGCCCCATGATCGACGCTTTCGTCCTGGCCCGTCCGTATTACCGCCCGCTGCCATAGCGGGAGGACGATCAGCCACGTCGCCACCCCGCCTCGCCGGGGTCGCTCCATTCCAAGTCGATCATGCGCTCCGGCTTCCTGCCTGGAGTCACGAAATGAAGCCCCCACAATCAGACCTCGCCGTGCTAGACGGCCCGTCGTTCAATTCAGAGAGTCGATCCATGTCCGCCGCCACGTCCTTCAAGTCGGAGTTCCTGCGAACCCTGGAGGCGCGCGGCTACATCCACCAGATCACCCACCCGGATGAGCTGGACGCCGCTGCGGCCAGCGGGATCGTCACGGCCTACATCGGCTTCGACGCCACCGCGCCGTCCCTGCATGTCGGGTCCTTGATCCAGATCATGATGCTGCGCCGCCTGCAGCAGGCCGGTCACAAGCCGATCGTCCTGATGGGCGGCGGCACGACCAAGGTCGGCGATCCGACCGGCAAGGACGAGAGCCGCAAGCTGCTGTCGGACGCCGACATCCAGGCCAACATCGCCGGCATCAAGCAGGTCTTCGCCAAGTTCCTGACGTTCGGCGACGGCCCGACCGACGCCATCATGGTCGACAACGACGAGTGGCTCTCGAAGTTCGGCTACGTGCAGTTCCTGCGCGACTACGGCGTGCACTTCACGGTCAACCGGATGCTGGCCTTCGACTCGGTCAAGCTGCGGCTCGAGCGCGAGCAGCCGATGACCTTCCTCGAATTCAACTACATGCTGATGCAGGCCACCGACTTCCTGGAGCTGAACCGCAAGTACAATTGCGTTTTGCAGATGGGCGGCTCGGACCAGTGGGGCAACATCCTGAACGGCGTGGAGCTGACCCGCCGCGTCGACCAGAAGGCCGCCTTCGGCCTGACGACGCCGCTGCTGGCCACCGCCTCGGGCGCCAAGATGGGCAAGACCATGTCGGGCGCCGTTTGGCTGAACGCCGAGCAGCTGAGCCCGTATGACTACTGGCAGTTCTGGCGCAATGCCGAGGACGCCGATGTCGGCCGGTTCCTGCGCCTGTTCACCGACCTGCCGCTGGACGAGATCGCCAAGCTGGAAGCCCTCGAAGGCGCCCAGATCAACGACGCCAAGAAGGTGCTGGCTGACGAGGCCACCCGCATGGCCCACGGCGACGAAGAGGCCCGCAAGGCCCGCGACGCCGCCGAGAAGGCCTTCGAACAAGGCGCGCTCTCGGCCGACCTGCCGACCTTCGAGGTGCCCGCCGCGGACCTGGAAGCCGGTATCGTGCTGGCGGCGCTGTTCACCGACGCCGGCCTGGCTGGTTCGCGCGGCGAGGCGCGTCGCCTGGCCCAGGGCGGCGGCCTGAAGGTCAACGACAAGGCCGAGGCCAGCGCGGACCGCGTGATCACCTCGGCCGACCTGGTCGAAGGCGTGGTCAAGCTGGCCGCCGGCAAGAAGAAGATCGTCTTGGTGAAGCCTGTTTAGTTATGGGTTGATTGTGCTCCCGGCCCTGGCGTAGCCAAGGGTCGGGGGTTCCCCCTTCTGGAGACGCGTTCGATGCTGCAGCCCGGCGACAAGGCCCCTGATTTCGACCTGCCGACCGACACCGGCCGCGTCAGCCTGGCCGGCCTGAAGGGCAAGAACGTCGTCCTGTACTTCTATCCCAAGGACGACACCGCCGGCTGCACGTCCGAGGCCCTGCAGTTCTCGTCGGAAGTCGAGGAATTCCAGAAGCTGGGCGCGGTGATCGTCGGCGTGTCCAAGGACAGCGCCGCCTCGCACGCCAAGTTCCGCAAGAAGCACGACCTGACCATCGAGCTGGCCGCCGACCCGCTGGGCGACATCGTCGAGGCCTATGGCGCCTGGGTCGAGAAAAGCATGTACGGCCGCAAGTACATGGGCATCGACCGCTCGACCTTCCTGATCGACCGCGAAGGCGTCGTTCGCGAGGTCTGGCGCAAGGTCAAGGTCCCCGGCCACATCAAGGCCGTGATGAACGCCGCCAAGGCCATCAAGTAAAATTTCGTCTCTCAGGGGAACGGTTTGGTCGCCACGGTGTTGTACGGGCGCCTCTACCTGTGACCTTTTCGCGCAAGCACGACCTTAACAGGTGACGCTTGGGGTCAGGAAACGTTAAGGATCGGGGCGCAAAGTAATATTTTGCGACTCGCGCTCACTTCGGGCGCGAAGAGTCTTGCACGTTCCCGCTTTCTCGTAGCATATCGCCGAACCTGAAACGGGGGTTCTCGGGCGATGGCGATTAAGCGCTTCAAGCGACTGCGGCACTCTCTCGAAGCCCTATTTCCCGAACGGCACATCTACATCCGCTCCGGCGGCGAGATGCGCGGCTACGTCTTCTCCACCAACAAGCAACTCCTGGGCGCGACCGGCGTCGCCGTCACGGCTCTGTGGATGGGCGTCTGCACTGCCGCCATGGCGGTCAACGCCCTGGCCGTCAGCTCGACCGACCAGCAGGTCATCAAGCAAAAAGCCTATTACGAGCGCCTGAATGCCGACCGCCAGGCGCGCCTGAACAGCGCCGTCGCCCAGCTGTCGGCCACCAACGGCAATCTGGACGACCTGGCCACCTCGGTCGAAAAGCGCCACGCCGCCCTCGCCCTGCTGGTTTCGGATTTCAAGGGCGTGCCCGGCGCCGCCGACGCGCTGAAGGTCGCCAAGCCGCGCCTGCTGGCCGCCAGCCCCGTGCAGCGCATCCAGGCCACGCGCATGGACCAGGAGCGCCTGATCGACGCCGCCGAAGGCTTCGCCAAGAGCCGCGCCGAGCGCCTGCGCCTGGCCATGCGCATGGCCGGCCTGGACGCCTCCAACTTCACCGGCCGCGGCGTGTCGCTGGGCGGCCCGCTGATCGAGGCCAAGGACCCGCGCGCCCTGGCCGCCGTCCTGGACGTCGACGAGGACTTCGCCAGCCGCATCCAGCACGCGGCCAACGACATGTCGGACATGCGCGCCCTGGGCGCGGCCAGCAAGAAGCTGCCCTTCTACCGTCCGACCAGCAATCCGGCCCTGTCGTCCAGCTACGGCGTCCGTTTCGACCCGTTCACGCGCCGCCCGGCCTTCCATTCGGGCCTGGACTTCCCCGGCGCCTTCTACACCCCGATCATGGCCACCGCGCCGGGCGTCATCTCGTTCACGGGGGTCCGTTCGGGCTACGGCAACACCGTCGAGATCGACCACGGCGGCGGCTTCAAGACCCGCTACGCGCACCTTGCCACCATCGGCGTTCGCGTCGGCCAGCGCGTGACCATCGGCACCCGGATCGCAGCCATGGGCTCGACCGGCCGCTCGACCGGTCCGCACCTGCACTACGAAGTCTGGGTCAACGGTAAGGCCCAGAACCCCAATCGTTTCTTGAAGGCTGGTGAGTATGTTCAGCAAGCAAGCTAAGTCCGGCAAGACTCCGGCGCGTATCGAACCCCTGCCCACGCCGATGGCGGTCGCTCCGGTCGACCAGGCCCGCCGCGCCCCGCCGAAGGTGGCCTCGCTGCTCTCGGCCGACATCACCATCGAAGGCAGCGTCACCGGCGAAGGCGAGCTGCAGATCGACGGCGTGGTCAAGGGCGACGTCCGCGTCGGCCGCCTGACCGTCGGCGAGACCGGCCACATCGAAGGCGGTGTCTATGCCGAGGTGGTGGAAGTACGCGGCCGCGTGGTCGGCGCCATCACCTCCAAGCAGGTCCGCCTGTACGGCACCTCGTATGTCGATGGCGACATCACTCACGAACAGCTGGCCATGGAAACCGGCGCCTTCTTCCAGGGCCGCAGCCTGAAGTTCCAGCGCCCGGCGCCGGTCCAGCAGCCCGCGCCGCACACCGAAGCCGCGCCGCTGGCCATCGCCCAGGCCAAGCCGGTCGCCGGCTGAGGTCTTCGGACCTTCCGATACAAAGAACGCCCCGGAGCGATCCGGGGCGTTTTTCGTTTCAGCGGCTCGACAGCACGAAGGTGTTGCCGTCCGGGTCCTTGAACTTGGCGAAGGTTCCCCACGGCTGCTTCTCCGGCGGCCCTTCGAATTCCACACCCTTTTCGGAGAGCTTGCGATAGGCGTGTTCGACATCGTCGCAAGCCAGCGAGCCGTTGAAGAAGCTGCCGATGCGGTTCTCGTGCCCCTCGGGCGTGAACAGCACCAAGCCCGTCTCCGCGCCGGGGATGCTGAGTTCGATCCAGCGCTGGGCGCCCATCGGCTGATCGGTGGCGACGCGCAGGCCCACCTTCTCGGTCCAGAAGGCCAAGGCGCGGTCCTGGTCGCTGACCGGGATGCTGACGAACTTTACCTTGCTGATCACGCTCATGGCGTCCCCTCTCCTGCTAGGCTCAGGGGTTAGCGCGGTCGGCTTGCGCCGGTGAAGCCATGCAGGCAATGCTATAGCAATGACTGCGCCAAGCTATGAGATCGACCGCTACGTGCTCGACATCCTGATGGCCGACCTCGTGGGTCACGACCACAAGCCGTCGTCCTTCCTGGTCTATCTGGCGATCACGGCGGCGCATGCCGACGGTCGCGCGAGCTTCAGCCACGCGGAGCTGGCAGAACGCACGGGTCAGTCCCGGCGCACCGTCCAGAACGCCGTCGAGAACCTGAAAAGGCGGGGATTGATCGCGGTCAGCCGCCAGGGGCCGACCGAAGCAGCGACCTATGTCCCGCTGACGCCGTGGCGGAAACCTCGCCCTTCGACAGGCTCAGGGTGAGGTTTCTTGAGCGCCGGCGGTAGCAATGGTCCTCATCCTGAGCTTGTCGAAGGACGAGGACCACGCAGTGCTTAAGCCTCGCCACCATCGCGGGTGTGACCCACGCGCTGTGCCAGCGAGGCGCCCATGAAAGCGTCGAGGTCGCCGTCCAGCACGCCGGCCGTGTCGGAGGTCTCGACGTTGGTCCGCAGGTCCTTGACCATCTGGTAGGGCTGCAGGACGTAGCTGCGAATCTGGTGACCCCAGCCGATGTCGGTCTTGGTGTCTTCCAGCGCCTGCTGGGCGGCTTCGCGCTTTTGCAGCTCGGCCTCATAGAGGCGCGCGCGCAGCATCTTCCAGGCTTCCTCGCGGTTCTGGTGCTGCGAGCGGCCGGCCTGGCAGGCCACCGCGATGCCGGTCGGGATGTGCGTCAGACGCACGGCCGAGTCCGTCTTGTTGATGTGCTGACCGCCGGCGCCGGAAGCGCGGTAGGTGTCGGTCCGCACGTCGGACGGATTGATCTCGATCTCGATGGTGTCATCGATCACGGGATAGACCCAGGCCGAGGCGAATGAGGTGTGGCGACGGGCGCTGCTGTCGTAGGGACTGATGCGCACCAGGCGGTGCACGCCAGCCTCGGTCTTCAGCCAGCCATAGGCGTTCGGGCCCTTCACCAAGAGAGTCGCAGACTTGATACCGGCCTGGTCGCCGTCGGTCTCTTCGATCAGTTCGGTCGTCATGCCGTGGGCGTTGGCCCAGCGGGTGTACATGCGCAGCAGGATGCCGGCCCAGTCGCACGACTCGGTGCCACCGGCCCCGGAGTTGATTTCGACATAGGCGTCGTTGCCGTCGGCCTCGCCCGACAGCAGGGCTTCCAGCTCGGCGCGACCCGCGCGTTCCCGGATGGCCTTCAGCTGGGCGCGAGCGTCGTTCAGGGAGTCCTCGTCGGCCTCCATGTCGGCCAGCTCGGCGTATTCGATCGCGTCCTTGACGTCGCGTTCGATCGCCTGCACGGCCTCGACCTTGGCGGCCAGGGCGGCGCGTTCGCGCGAGACGGCTTGGGCTTCCGACGGGCGGTCCCACAGGGTCGGGTCTTCGACCCGGGCGTTCAGCTCATCGAGCTTTCGGAGGGCGACATCCCAGTCAAAGACGCCTCCTGAGCAGTCCCACGGACTGCTCGATGTCAGCCGCAGCGGCCTCGACATCCGGTCGCATCACGTTACTCCGTGACAGTGTTGAAGGGCGCGGGAGATAACGCGCGTCGCTCTCCCGCGCAATGACGTCAGTACAATCCGCGCTCTAATAGAGGCCACTTAGCGGATCTGCCTTGGGCGGCGGCGGCTTGCCGGGTTGCGGCGCTTGCTGGACCGGCTGCGGCAGGCCTGGCGACAGCTGCTCGTACGGGATCGGCCCCGTCGGCGCGACCTCGACCCGCGGCTCGGTGCCTGGACGGAAGGCCTCGCGGATGCCGCGCACCATGGCGAACTTGGCCGTCTTCGGCGGCTTGAAGTCGACAATCGGCTGGCCGTCCAGCGCCACCTTCATGAAGTCGGTGAACACCGGCACGGCGTCCGTGGCGCCGGTCTCGCCTTCGCCCAGCGAGCGGTTGTCGTCGAAGCCGACGAACACGCCCACCACCAGGTTCGGCGAGAAGCCGACAAACCAGGCGCTGCGGTACTCGTTGGTCGTGCCGGTCTTGCCCGCCAAGGGGCGGCCGAGGGAGCTGACGGCGGCGGCGGTGCCGCGCTGGACCACGCCCTGCAGCATCGAGGTGATCTGATAGGCGGTGACCGGGTCCATGATCTGCTCGCCCGGCGCGGCGAAGCGCGGGCTCTCATCGCCGTTGAAGCCGGCTTCACAACGTTCGCAGTCGCGCTTGTCGGCGCGGAAGATCACCTTGCCCTCGCGGTCCTGGACCAGCTCGATCAGGTGCGGGTCGACGCGGCGGCCGCCGTTGACGAAGGCGGCATAGGCCGCGGTCAGCTTGAACGGCGTCGTCTCGCCCGCGCCCAGGGCCATGGCCAGCACGGGATCCATGCTCTTCACCACGCCGGCGCGCTGGGCGAAGTCGACGATCTTCTTCATGCCGACGCCCTGGGCCAGGCGCACGGTCATGGCGTTGATCGACTGCTCCAGACCCTTGCGCAGCGGCTGCGCCCCATAGAACTCCTTATGGTAGTTCTCCGGGCTCCAGTCCTCGCCGTTCGCGCCCTTGAAGGTGATGGCGCTGTCGACGACGACGCTGGCGGGCGTGTAGTTGTTCTCCAGGGCCGTGGCGTAGACGAACGGCTTGAACGCCGAGCCGGGCTGGCGCATCGCCTGGGTAGCGCGGTTGAAGTTCGACAGCGAGTAGGAATAGCCGCCGACCAGGGCGACGATCCGGCCGGTATAGGGCTCCATGGCCACCATGGCGCCGTTGACGGCGGGCACCTGGCGCAGGCGGAAGCCGGCGTCGGTCTTCTCGACAAATACCAGGTCGCCGGCCTTCAGGCCCTTGCCGTTCTTGGCCCAAGCCATGTCCTCGCCGACAATCTGGCCCTCGCCCTCCTTCTTGACCAGGCGCACGCGCCCGTCATTGGAGACGACCAGGGCCGGACGCCAGTCGCGGCGCTCGGACGGAACCGGCTTGGCCAGCGCGGTCTTTTCCCAGGCCAGGTCGGTCGATTCGACGTGACCCCAGGCGCCGCGCCAGCCATGGCGGCGGTCGTACTTTTCCAGGCCGTCCATAAGCGCGACCCGGGCGGCCGTCTGCAGGCGCGGATCCAAGGTGGTGCGCATGTAGTAGCCGCCTTCGTTCAGGCGGGGACCCAGCGTGGCCATACCGCGCTGGCGCACTTCTTCGACGAAGTAGTCGGCGTCGCGATAGGCGGCGCGCTTGGGCGCGGCCTGGACCACCAGGTCCTCGGCCATCGCCTTGGCGGCGTCTTCCTTGGAGACCCAGCCCTGCTCGGCCATCTGGCCCAGCACCCAGTTGCGGCGTCCCAGGGCTTTGGCCTTGTTGCGGATCGGGTGGTAGTTGTCGGGCCCCTTGGGCAGCGAGGCCAGATAGGCGCATTGGGCCAGGGTCAGGTCGGGCAACGACTTGCCGAAATAGTTGTAGGCGGCCGCGCCGACGCCGAACGAGCGATAGCCCAGCCAGATTTCGTTCAGATACAGCTCGAGGATCTGCTGCTTGGTCAGCGACTGCTCCAGGCGGTGGGCCAGGATCGCTTCCTTGAACTTGCGGCCGACCGTGGCGTCGCTGGTCAGCAGGACGTTCTTGGCCACCTGCTGGGTGATCGTCGAACCGCCCTCGAGGCGACGGCCGCGGATGGCGTTGCCGACGTTCTTGATCATGGCGCGCGACAGGCCGCCCACGTCGACGCCGCCATGCTGGAAGAAGTTGCGATCCTCGGCCGCCAGGAAGGCCTGGGCCAGTTGCGGCGGGATCTGATCGTAGGGAATGAAGATCCGGCGCTCTTTGGAGTACTCGCCGATCAGGGTTCCGTCCCACGCATAGACGCGCGTGGCCGTCGGCGGACGATAGTCCTGCAGCTCACCGGCGTCGGGCATGTCGTGGAACAGCCAGGCGGCATAGATCGCGATCGCGAAGCCCGCGACGGCGATAGCCGAAAGCACTGCCACGCCCGCGATGGCCATCCATCGTTCGGTGGGTTTCAGATCCACGCGACCTCCGTCGGGCAGACCCCCTCGCCTGCCGCACACCCTTCACTAGATCGCTTGTCGCCGAACCGTAAGCGGTTTTGCGGTCGCACCTTCGCCAGGCGAAGCGCGAACGATCACCCTGTGATTAGAGCGGCGCGGGGAAAAGGGGAAGCGTAGTCCCCCTTTAAGGGTCAGGACTTCCGCAGACCCGCCGAGAAATAGGCCTCGATCGAGTCGGCCACGGCCCCCACCAGGCGAGCGCGGCTGCTCTTGGTGGTCAGGAAGGCCTCGTCGTCCGGATTGGTGATGAAGCCCATCTCCAGCAGCACGGCCGGCACGTCCGGGGCCAGCAGCACGATGAAGCCGGCGTCGCGGTGGCTGCGGCGCAGCAGCGTCGTTTCCTGGCTGACATTGGCCAGCAGCAGCTGGGCGAAGGCGGCCGAGCGGTTCTTGGTCGCGCGCTGGGAGAGGTCCAGCAGGATCTGGCTGACGGCGCGGTCGCGGCCCGGCGCATTGGCCTTCATCAGCCAATCGTCCTTCTCCAGGACCAGGCCGACCCGGTCGGTGCCCTTGTCCGAGAGCGTATAGACCGACGCCCCGCGGGTGCTGGTGTCGGGCCCCGAGTCGGCGTGCATGGAGATAAAGAGATCCGCGTCGGCGCGACGGGCGATCTGCACGCGCGATTCCAGCGGGATGAAGGTGTCGGTCTCGCGGGTCAGCACGACCTGATAACGACCCGTGCGCTCCAGACGCTCCTTCAGCGCCTTGGCGGCGGCCAGGGTCACGTCCTTTTCGAAGACATTGGCGCCCAGCGAGCCGGGATCCTTGCCGCCGTGACCGGCGTCGATGACGATGACCTTCTTCATGCGCAGCGGCGCGGCCTTGACCGGCATGCTGGCCACGGTCAGGCGCGGCGCGTTCGGAGCCGCGCTAGCGCCCTCCACGGCCTTGAGGTCGATGACATAACGATAGGCGCTGGCGCCGTCGCCGGGCGGCAGCAGGAAGCGGCGGCGAACCTCGGCCTTGCCGGCCAAATCGAGGCGCAGGCGGGCGCCGCCGGCGGCCTCGTCGATGACCCAGCGCTTGACCAGGCCCTGACCCGTGCCTTGCAGATCGCCGGACACCAGGACGTTGGGCAGCGCCATGACCAGGCGCTGGTCGCTCATGCCGTCGGAAATCAGCTTGCCGGCCGCGGCGCGGTCCAGGTCGATGACCACGCGCGTTTCCATGCGGTCGCCGCCGAAGCGGACCTTCTGCACGCCGGCGGGCGCGGCGGGGCCTTGGGCGGTCGCCACGGCGACGCCGGCCGTCGTCAGGCCGCCGATAATCAGCGCCGCGCGGACCCAGCCCATGCGGGCCAAACTGATAAGAACCTTACGCATACCCGCCCGCGGTATCCGGAACTGGTGAACCGAACGTCAATATCGCTGGGAGGCGGTAGCCAAAGGGTTAAGTCCAGATCATCCGTCGAAAGCTTTTCTTTTGCTCGCCGATGTGGCTACAGTCCCGCCGCGTGCGGAGTCCGTGATCGTCACGACTCCATGCGAGCCGGTTTTGCCTCGAAAGTGGTCCTGAACCTCTTCCGAAGCGAAGACGGCAGACTAGATAGTTCGAGACGCAGCTGATCTGACGGGCACGACGCCTGCCGAAACGCCGCGCCACGGGGCCCGCGTCGGGCTCAAACGCCTTCCCGGCGACGACGCGCCATCCAATCCGCGCCTGGCGCGGTAGGGACAAACGAAACCTCAATGGGCTGCGCCGCACCCGATCGCCTTTGGCACCCGATCCTCCGCAACCGCGCTGACGGTGCGACGATCGGCGACGCGCGCGCCCTTCATTCAGATCGGCGACCGGGCCTCGCGCCCGCTGCGCGCCGCGGAGACTTCCTTAATGTCGAAGAAGATGCTGATCGACGCAGCACACGCAGAAGAGACGCGTGTGGTCGTCGTGGACGGAACCCGGGTTGAAGAGTTCGACTTCGAGAGCCAGACCCGCAAACAGCTTCGCGGTAACATCTATCTCGCCAAGGTCACGCGCGTAGAGCCCAGCCTGCAGGCTGCGTTCATCGAGTACGGCGGCAATCGCCACGGCTTCCTGGCCTTCAACGAAATCCACCCGGATTACTACCAGATCCCGGTCGCGGATCGCGAAGCGCTGATGCGCGACGACTCGGGCGACGACGAGGACGACACCCCGATCTCGCGCCGCGCCTCGGGTGGCGACGACGAGGACGACAACGGCGCCGATCACGCGATCGACGACGATGAAGACGACGTCGAAGAAGAGCTGGCGCGCCGCAAGCGCCGCCTGATGCGCAAGTACAAGATCCAGGAAGTGATCCGCCGCCGGCAGATCATGCTGGTTCAGGTCGTCAAGGAAGAGCGTGGCAACAAGGGCGCGGCCCTGACCACCTACCTGTCGCTGGCCGGCCGCTACGGCGTCCTGATGCCCAACACCGCCCGTGGCGGCGGCATCAGCCGCAAGATCACGGCCGTGTCCGACCGCCGTCGCCTGAAGAGCGTCGTCAACAGCCTGGACGTGCCGCAGGGCATGGGCCTGATCGTCCGCACGGCGGGCGCCAAGCGCACCAAGGCCGAGGTCAAGCGCGACTACGAATATCTGCTGCGTCTGTGGGAAAACATCCGCGACAACACGCTGCACTCGGTCGCCCCGGCGCTGATCTACGAGGAAGAAGACCTCGTCAAACGCGCCATCCGCGACATGTACGACAAGGACCTGGAGGGCATCTGGGTCGAGGGCGACGCCGGCTATAAAGAAGCGCGCGACTTCATGCGCATGCTGATGCCGAGCCAGGCCAAAAAGGTCTTCAACTACCGCGACCCGACCCCGCTGTTCGTGAAGAACAAGATCGAGGACCATCTGGCCCAGATCTATTCGCCGGTCGTGCCGCTGCGTTCGGGCGGCTATCTGGTGATCAACCAGACCGAGGCCCTGGTCGCCATCGACGTCAACTCGGGCAAGGCCACGCGCGAGCGCAACATCGAGGCCACGGCGCTCAAGACGAACGTCGAAGCCGCCGAGGAAGCCGCTCGCCAGCTGCGCCTGCGCGACCTGGCCGGCCTGATCGTCATCGACTTCATCGACATGGATGAAGGCAAGAACAACCGCACGGTCGAGAAGGTCCTGAAGGACGCGCTCAAGGACGACCGCGCCCGCATCCAGATGGGCAAGATCTCGGGCTTTGGCCTGATGGAGATCAGCCGCCAGCGTCGCCGCACCGGCGTCCTGGAAGGCACCACCCACGTCTGCGAGCACTGCGAAGGCACCGGCCGCGTCCGCTCGGTCGAGTCCAGCGCCCTGGCCGCCCTGCGCGCGGTCGAGGTCGAGGCCCTGAAGGGCTCCGGCGCCGTGATCCTGAAGGTCTCGCGTTCGGTCGGCCTCTACATCCTGAACGAAAAGCGCGCCTATCTGCAGCGCCTGCAAGCGACGCACGGCCTGCACGTCACCGTCATGGTCGACGACAGCCTGCACGCCGGCGACCAGGAGATCGAGCGCACCGAGCTGGGCGAACGCATCGCCGTCGCGCCCCCGCCTTATGTCGAGGAAGACGACGATTTCGATCCCACGGCCTTCGAGGACGAGGAAGAAGACGACGAGATCATCTCCGAAGACGACGAAGACGATATCGAGCGCGAGGACTCGGACGACGACGACGCTTCGGCCCGCAAGCAGGCCCGCGACGACGATCGTGGCGACCGCAAGGGCCGCCGTGGCCGCCGCGATCGTGGCCGTGGCCGCAACCGTCGCGACGAGCGCGAGACCGAAGGCGAGGCTCCGGCCGAAGCCGAGAGCGACGAAGAGGAGCTGGAAGGCGACGCCGAAGACCGCGCCGAATTTGGCGATGACGATGACGGCGCCCGCCGTCGTCGTCGCCGGGGCCGCCGTGGCGGCCGTCGCGGCGGTCGCGAGGACGGCGATCGTCCGACCGACGCCTTCGTCTGGATCCGTCCGCGCGTCCCGTTCGGCGAGAACGTCTTCACGTGGCACGACCCGGCGGCTTTGGTCGGCGGCAACAGCGAACCGCGCCGCCCGGCGCCGGAAGCCCGCGCCGATGACTCGGAAGTCGTCGAACGTCCGAAGCGCGCCGAGCATCCCGAGCGCGAAGAGCGTTCGGGCCGTGAACGCGGTCGTCGTGGCCGCGACCGCGGTCGTCGCAACCGCGATGAAGCGCCCGTCGCCGCCGAGACGGTTTCCGCTGTCGAAGTGGTGACTGAAGCCGCCGAACCGGCCGAGCCGTTCGAAGCCCCGATCCTGGCCCCGCCGGTGATCGCAGGCCCGCCGGCCGACGTCTGGGTCGAACTGCCCGAGACCGAGGAAGCGCCCAAGAAGCCCAAGCGCACCCGCGCTCGCGGCAAGAAGGCGACCGCCGAAGCCGCCGAGGCCGCGCCGGAAGCCGTCGAGGCCGTCGCCGAGGCCGTGACCGAGAGCGTCGCCGTGGTTCCGCCAGAACCGACCCCGGAACCGGTCGTCGAGGCTGCTCCGGAACCGGCGCCCGCGCCCGTTGCGTCAAAGACTGTCGCGCCCGAACCCGTCCTGGAGGCCGAACCGGCCGCCCCGGCCGAGCCGGACCCGAACGAGATCACCACCCCGCCCGAAAAGCCCCGCAAGGGCTGGTGGCGCCGGTAAGGTGACCTGATGCTGGCCCGCGCGTCCTTGACCGACGCGCGGGCCAAATTCGTTTCGGCGAGACCTGGAAACCCTTGTTCCCTCGCGCCGGACTTCCAAGTTAGACTGGTCGTCGTTCGCGGGGGCGCGATCTGGAGATCATTCGATGACCTCGCGTAGCGGGCGTGCCGGGAAGACGCTGGGCGTGACTTTGTCCGCCCTGGCCGTGCTCGCGTCCGGAGTTCCCCAGGTCGCCCGGGCCCAGGACGGCGGCCCCTCCCTGATCCGCGACACCGAGATCGAGGAGATCCTGCACCACGACGCCGATCCGATCTTCACGGCGGCGGGGCTGGACGCGCGGAACGTTCGCATCCTGATCATCGGCGACAAGTCCCTGAACGCCTTCGCGACCCAGGGCCTGCAGATGGGCCTCAACACCGGCCTGATCCTGCAGACCGAAAATCCCAACCAGTTGCGCGGCGTCATCGCCCACGAAACCGGACACCTGGCCGGCGGCCACCCGATCCGCTCCGACGAGATGATGAGGGCCGGGCTCAAGCCGATGATCCTGACCATGGGCCTGGGCATCCTGGCGGCCCTGGCCGGGTCCGCCGACGGCGCCGCCATGCTCCTCGGCAATGCGCAGTACGCCGGGGCGCTTGGCGCTCTCGGCTATAGCCGCGAACAGGAATCGCGCGCCGACCAGGCCGGCGCCGGCTTCCTGGAAGCCACCAATCAGTCGGGCCGCGGGCTCGTCGAGTTCTTCGACAACTTCCGCTACCAGGAGGTCTTCGACCAGGCCCGGCGCTTCGCCTATTTCCGCAGCCACCCCCTGTCGTCCGAACGGATCGAGGTGCTGCGCAGCCGCGTCGAGCGCCAGCCGCACTACAGCGCCGTCGACACGCCGGAAGACCTGGCCCAGCACGAGGTGATGAAGGCCAAGCTGGAAGGGTTCCTGAACCCACAGGTCGCCTTGATGAAGTACAAGGAAACCGACACCGGCTTCCCGGCCCGCTACGCGCGCGCCATCGCCTACTACCAGATGAAGGACCCCGACCGGGCCCTGAACCTGCTGCAGCCGCTGATCGACCAGCACCCCGACAATCCCTATCTGTGGGAGCTGAAGGGCCAGATCCTGTTCGAATTCAACCGCATCGCCCTGGCCGAGGAGCCGCAGCGCAAGTCGGTGCAGCTCAAGCCCGACGCCGCCCTGCTGCGCATCAATCTGGGCCAGACCCTGATCAGTCTGAACGATCCCGCCAAGATCGAGGAAGGCGTCCAGGAGCTGAAGCGCAGCCTGCTGAACGATCCCGACAACGCCGTCACCTGGCGCCTGCTGGCCCAGGCCTACGACACCCAGAAGAAGGACGGCCAGGCCCGCCTGGCTACCGCCGAGCAGTATTATTCGCTAGGCGCCGTGCGCGAAGCCAAGGTCTTCGCCATGCGGGCCCGCGAACTGCTGACCAAGAACACGCCCGAATGGCGTCGGGCCACCGACATCGTCCTGGCCTCGCGACCGACCAACCAGGAACTGAAAGACCTGGCCAAGGAAGGCCTCGCCCAATCCAACCTGGCCCAATAGGGCCCTCTCCTATTTCCGAGATCTCGATGACCGTCTTCCGTCGCGCCGCGACCCTCGCCGTTCCGTTCGCCATCGCCGGCCTGACCCTCGCGGGCTGCGGCCCGGCCAAGCCCGACAAGGCATTCGGCGAGAAGGTCCGCGCCTATCTGCTCGAGCACCCCGAGGTGCTGATGGAAGCCAGCCAGAAACTGCAGGAAAAGCAGGCCAAGCAGCAGGCCGTCTCGGCCCAGCAGGCGATCGGCCAGTATCGCCAGGCTATTGAGCGCGACCCGCGCGACGTCGTCATCAACCCGAATGGTTCGATCACGGTCACCGAGTTCTTCGACTACCGCTGCGGCTACTGCCGCCACGCCGCACCCGAGATCGTCGAGCTGGTGCAGAAGAACCCCGACGTGCGCCTGGTGCTGAAGGACTTCGTGATCTTCGGCAACGACAGCGAGGCCGCCGCCCGCCTGATGCTGGGCGCCAAGGACCAGGGCAAGAGCCTGGAGCTCTACAAGGCCCTGATGGCCGAGAACGCCCTGGACGCCGCCGGCGCCCTGCGCATCGCGCAAGGCATGGGTATCGACATGGCCAAGGCCCGAGCCGCCGGCGAAAGCCAGGCAGTCACCCAGCACCTGGCCGACACCGAAGCCCTGGCCAAGACCCTGCAACTCTCCGGCACCCCGGCCTTCATCGTCGGCGACACCCTGATCCCGGGCGCCGACATCAACGCGCTGAAGCTGGCGATCGAGCAGACGCGGTCGGGTAAGGCGAAGGCGGGCTGATCCGCGCCTTGAAGCGTGGTCCACGAGGAGCCACTATCTTCCCGTGGACGCTTCAAGGAGCATCACCGTGCGCGTCGCGCTTGCCGAAGCTGAAGGCCAACTGACCGAACTGGTCCGCCGCGCCGAAGCGGGCGAGGAAATCATCCTCACCCGCGAGGGCCAGGCCGCCGTGCGGCTAACGCCCATCCCGCAGGTATCGCCGATTGATGTGGCGGATCGCCTTCGTCGACTTCAAGAGATCAGCGACAGAGGGCGCGCCAAGGCTATCCAAGACGGCGTATCCGCCGCCCGCAGCCAGGACTTTCTATACGATGACGATGGCCTCCCAGGGTGATCGTCGTCGATACATCGGCTCTGATGGCAATCGTGCTAGGCGAGCCGAGCGCCTCGGCATGCCATATGGCGTTGGCCAGCGAAGCTGAGGTCCTGATATCCGCCGCGACGGCCACTGAAGCTATGATCGTCGCTCATCGCAAGGCTGTTGCCGGCGAAATGAACGATCTTCTTCAGGGCTTTAAGTTTCACACCGTCCCTGTGACGGCCGACGACGTCGGCAAGATCGCAAGCACCTACCGCCGCTGGGGCAAGGGCTTTCATCCTGCCGCCCTGAACTTCGGTGACTGCTTCGCCTATGCGCTCGCCCACGAACACGGTTGCCCGTTGCTGTTCGTGGGGAACGACTTCGCCAGAACCGACGTCGTCTCGGCGCTCTAGATCAACCCCGCCAACGGCGAGCTCGGATCCGCATACAGCCGCTTCTGCATCCGGCCAGCCAGATAGGCCTCACGCCCGGCGATGACCGCGTGCTTCATGGCCTTGGCCATGCGGATCGGGTCCTTGGCTTCGGCGATGGCGGTGTTCATCAGGATGGCGTCGCAGCCCAGCTCCATGCCGATCGCCGCGTCCGAGGCGGTGCCGACGCCGGCGTCGACCAGGACCGGGACCTTGGCGTTCTCGACGATGATCCGCAGGTTGACGCGGTTCTGGATGCCCAGGCCTGAGCCGATCGGCGCGCCCAGCGGCATGATCGCCACGGCGCCGGCTTCTTCCAGCTTGCGGGCATAGACCGGGTCGTCGGAGCAATAGACCATGACCTGGAAGCCCTCGGCGACCAGCAGCTTCAGCGAGCGCAGGGTCTCTTCCATATCCGGGAACAGGGTCTTGGGGTCGCTGAGGACCTCCAGCTTGACCAGGTCCCAGCCGCCGGCCTCGCGGGCCAGGCGCAGGGTGCGCACGGCGTCCTCGCCGGTGAAGCAGCCCGCAGTGTTGGGCAGATAGGTGAATTCGGTGGGCTTGATGTAGTCGACCAGCAGCGGCTGGGTCGGGTCGGTCAGGTTCACGCGGCGCACGGCCACGGTGACGATCTCGGCCCCGGCCGCGCGGGCGGCGGCGGCGTTGGTCGCATAGTCCTTGTACTTGCCCGTGCCGACGATCAGGCGCGAGCGGAAGGTGCGGCCGGCGACGGTCCAGGTTTCGTCGGCGTCAGCGACGGCGGAGTCGGGGGAAACGTGCGCGTTCATGCGGTCGGTTTACGCCCCGTCAGCCCGCGTTTCAAATGCGGATGATCAACCGCCGCCGATGAAAGTGACGATCTCGATGCGGTCGCCGTCCGTCAGCGCGGTCTCGGCATAGGTCGAGCGTGGGGCGATCTCGAGGTTGCGCTCGACCGCCACCTTGCGGGCGTCCAGGCCCAGGGCGGCCACCAGATCGGCGATCGTGACCACCTCGGCCACGTCCCGCTCTTCCCCGTTCAGCAAAAGCCTCATCTCACCTCCGAAGCGAGCCGTGCTTGTGACCCGGCGGAACCGGCTATACAAGACCTCCCGGAATCGACGGCGGAGCCGCATGGTAAAACCGATCCACGTGCTGAGCGGACCCAATCTCAACCTGTTGGGGACCCGCGAGCCCGAGATTTATGGCAAGGACACGCTCGACGATGTCCGTGCGCGCTGTGAGGCGCGGGCGGCTTCGCGTGGCGTCGAGGTGGTTTTCCGCCAGTCCAACCATGAGGGTGTGCTGATCGATTGGGTGCAGGAGGCGCGTGAGTCGGCCTCGGCCCTGATCCTCAATCCGGCCGGCTACGGCCACACCTCGATCGCGCTTCTGGATGCGCTCAAGACCTTGAGCATCCCGGTGATCGAGTGCCACCTGTCCAACCCGGCGGCGCGGGAGGAATTCCGCCGCCACACCTATGTGTCGCTGGCCGCTACGGGGATCGTCTCCGGCTTCGGCGCGGCGAGTTATGAACTGGCGATCGAGGCCGCTTTCGGCCTGATCCGCGTTTAGCAACGATAACGCCCGGCGTTTTCCGCCGCCGGGGCGCTCAGAAGAACAAGGTAAGCTTCCATGTCGAACCCCAAGGCCCCCGCCGATCCGGTCGAAGCTCCGGCCATCGACGCCCGTCTGGTCCGCAAGCTGGCGGACATCCTGAAGGACACGGGCCTGTCCGAGATCGAAGTCGAGCACGCCGGCCTCAAGATCCGCGTCGCCCGCGAACTGCACGCCGCGCCGGTCAACTACGTCCAGGCCGCCGCCCCGGCCTATGCGCCTGCTCCGGTCGCCGCCCCGGCCCCGGTCGCCGCCGCCGCGCCCGCCGCTGAAGCCGCTCCGGCTCCGGCCGCCGCTCGTGGCGACGCCGTGAAGTCGCCGATGGTCGGCACCGCCTACCTGTCGCCGCAGCCGGGCGCCGACGCCTTCATCAAGGTCGGCGATACGGTCTCGGCCGGCCAGACCCTGCTGATCGTCGAAGCCATGAAGACCATGAACCCGATCTCGGCCCCCAAGGCCGGCAAGATCGTCGAGATCCTGGTTGAGGACGCCCAGCCCGTCGAGTTCGGCGAGCCGCTCGTCGTCATCGAGTAACGCTCATGTTCGACAAGATCCTCATCGCGAACCGGGGCGAGATCGCGCTCCGGGTTCACCGCGCCTGCAAGGAAATGGGCATCGCCACCGTGGCGGTCCACTCCGAGGCCGACCGCAACTCCATGTGGGTGCGCCTGGCGGACGAAAGCGTCTGCATCGGCCCCGCGCCAGCCGCCAAGAGCTACCTGAACATCCCGTCGATCATCGCGGCGGCCGAGATCACCGGCGCCCAGGGTATCCACCCGGGCTACGGCTTCCTGTCGGAGAATGCCCGCTTCGCCGAGATCGTCGGCGCGCACGGCTTCACCTTCATCGGCCCGAAGCCCGAGCACATCCGGATGATGGGCGACAAGATCACCGCCAAGCAGGCCGTGAAGGACGCCGGCATTCCGGTCGTCCCCGGCTCGGATGGCGGCGTCTCGACCGAGGAAGAGGCCTTCGAGGCCGCCGAGAAGATCGGCTTCCCCGTGCTGATCAAGGCCGCCGCCGGCGGTGGCGGTCGCGGCATGAAGGTCGCCCAGACGCGTGAAGACTTGGCCGAAGCCGTCTCGACGGCCCGCGCCGAGGCTCGCGCCGCGTTCGGCGACGACACGGTCTATATGGAGCGCTACCTCCAGAAGCCGCGCCACATCGAGCTGCAGGTCATCGCCGACAGCCACGGCAACGTGGTTCACCTGGGCGAACGCGACTGCTCCCTGCAGCGCCGCCACCAGAAGGTGCTGGAAGAAGCCCCCTCGCCGGCCCTGTCGGCCGAAGGCCGCGCCAAGATCGGCAAGGTCGTCGTCGACGCCGTCAAGGCCATCGGCTACCTGGGCGTCGGGACCATCGAGTTCCTGTGGGAGAACGACGAGTTCTTCTTCATCGAGATGAACACCCGCCTGCAGGTCGAGCACCCGGTCACCGAAGCCATCACCGGCATCGATCTGGTCCGTGAGCAGATCCGCATCGCCGCCGGCCTGCCGCTGTCGTTCACCCAGGAAGACGTCGTCTTCGAGGGCCACGCCATCGAGTGCCGGATCAACGCCGAGAACGCGCGGACCTTCACGCCCTCGCCCGGCACGATCACCGACTTCCACGCTCCCGGCGGTCTGGGTGTTCGCCTGGATTCGGCGATCTACACCGGCTATGCGATCCCGCCCTATTACGACAGCCTGATCGGCAAGCTGATCGTGCACGGCCGCGACCGCGCCGAGTGCATCGCGCGCCTGAAGCGCTGCCTGGGCGAGATGGTCGTCGGTGGTGTCGAGACCACGATCCCGCTGTTCCAGGACCTCTTGGTGCAGCCCGACATCCTGGCCGGCGAGTACGACATCCACTGGCTGGAACGCTGGATCAAAGCCCAGGAAGCCTAGTCCAGGCGCAACTATGGAAGACGCCTTCACGGTCGACGACCTGATCGCCTGCTACGCGCGTGGCGTCTTCCCCATGGCCGACGCCCGCGAGGACGAAAGCCTGTTCCTGATCGATCCCGAGCGGCGGGGCGTCCTGCCGCTCGGGGACTTTCACATCCCCAAGCGCCTGGCCCGCACCGTTCGCAACGGTCCCTACGAGGTCAAGATCGACACCGCCTTCGACGCGGTGATCGAGGGCTGCGCGGCCTCCAAGCCGGGCCGGGTCGATACCTGGATCAACCACCCCATCCAGCGCCTGTACGGCCAGCTCTACGCGCGTGGCCTGGCCCATAGCGTCGAGACCTGGGAAGGCGACCAGTTGGTCGGCGGCCTGTACGGTGTGGCGCTAGGCGGTGCGTTCTTCGGCGAGAGCATGTTCTCGACGGCGCGCGACGCCAGCAAGGTGGCGCTGGTGCATCTGGTCGCACGGCTGGTGGCCGGCAGTTATCAGCTGCTGGACACCCAGTTCCTGACCGATCACCTGACGCAGTTCGGGACGATCGAGATCAGCCGCGCGGACTATCGCCGGCGGCTGGCCAAGGCCCTGCTGATCCCGGGCGACTTCTACGGTTTGGCGGGCGGGGCGACCGGCAGCGACTGCTTGCAGGCGATCAGCCAGGCGTCATAGACCGGGTGCTCCAGCGGGTGCAGGCCCGGCGTGCTGGCGTACATCCAACCCTTGTAGACTTGGCGTCCCGGAGGCGCGGCGCGGCCGGCCTGGGCCTTGGGCTGGGTGTCGATCACGACATAGGCCGAGGTTTCCGGCGCGATCTCGTCCGAAGCGGCCGTCTCGCAGGCGCGGACGGTGAAGATCAGGGTCTTGTAACGGATCGGCTGGCCCACTGGGACCTCGAACCGCATGGTCTCGGTCGTGACCTTGTCCAGGGCCTGGACGATGGCCACCGAGTAGCGCAGGCGCTTGGCGGGCTCGACCGGCTTGGCCAGGGTCGTCGGCTTGGGCGTCGCCACGGCGCCGGGCTTGGGCGAGGCCGGCGGCACGGGATTAGCGACCGCCGGGGTCACCTGAACCGGCTGGGCCTCGCCGGCCGGCGTCGGCGCGGGGGCCGGACGCGGCGCGGGCTGAGCCTGCGGGGCCAGGGGCGCGGCCGGCGGCTGGTACGTCGAGTTCTGGCGCGCCAGGGCGGCGCCCGTCGCGGTCAAGCCGGACAGGGCCACAACGGCGGCGACCAGGGACGCCCGACGGGCCATGCGGCTTATTCCGGCTTCCAGGCTTCGTAGTCGCTGGTGGCGACCGCGCGTTCGCCGCCACGGGTCAGCGAGCCCTTCGGACGCCAGGCGTGCACGGTGCCGGTCAGGTTGGGCAGGTGATCCTTTTCCCAAGCGCGACGCGGCAGCGGAACCTGGGTCGGCGGCTCGTCGAAGGTGTAGTGCAGCCAGCCGCTCCAGTCCGGCGGGACCTTCGAGGCTTCGGCATAGCCGTTGTAGATCACCCAGCGGCGCTTGCGCTGATCGTAGCTGTCGCTGTTGTCGCGGGCTTCGAAGTAGCGGTTGCCCTGTTCGTCCTGACCGATGAACACGCCACGGCGGCCGATATGGAAGCGCTGACCCAGGGTCGCGCCGTTCCACCACGTGAAGATCGCTTTCAGCACTACGTTCGCACCTGAAATTGCAAGGCTTTGGCTCACCACGAGACGCGTGGCGAAGCGGCCGGAACATAGCGCTCCGGGCTCGCAGCGTCCAGCGCCGCTAGGTCAGGGCCAACTTCAACATCTTGTGGATTAGAGCCCCACGACCCACGACATCTATTGAGGCTCGGCGATCGAGGTTCTAGCTTGGGGTGCGACCTTACGCGCATCCCGACGGCACGGAATCAGTCGTTAGGGATTTGGTAAGATATCACGACCGCCGCCCGGACCGGAACTCGCCCATGCGCACGCCCGCCAAAGCCGCCGGACTTGTCCCCGCCATGGAATGGCGCGACCTCGAACGCGCCGACGAGATCGTCGTGGTCTCCGCGCCGTCGTCGTGGAGCGACGCCCGCGTTGAAGCCTGGCTGGACTGGGCCGGCGAGATCGAGCCCAAGGCCCCGCTGGGCGGCGGACCGGCGCGTTATGCCGAGCGCATCGCCCAGGCGGGCCTCTCGCGCGGCCTGTTCGGCGACAAGGCCGACGCCAACGCTTTCCGGGAAGCCCTGCTGGCCACCATGCTGGCGGGCGTCGCCACCCCGGCCATCGGCCAGGCCGGCCTGGAGCTGCTGCCCGACATCGGCGAGTTCGAGTTCCAGAGCGCGGTGAAGACCACCCTGGCCCAGCGCCGGGGCCGCCTGCTGGCCGCCCAGGCCGCCGCGCGCCTGGACGCCGCCCTGGCCCAGGTCGCCGACGCCGTCCGCCGCTGCTCGGGCGACGCCCGCGCCTGCAGCGACGTGCGCAAGAACCCCGCCCTGGCCCGCGCCGCCCGCAAGGCCCGCGAGCTGGGCGCCGACGACCGCACCATTCTCGACGCTATCGCCACCGCCGACATCCCGCGCCCGGCGCTGGGCGAGCAAGCGCAAGAGCGTGAGCTCTCGATGGTCGCCTCGGCCTCGCGCCAGGCCGTCGCCGCCGGCGATGAAGCCTCGGCCCTGGCCGCCCAGGTCGGCTGGGAGACCAGCGCCCTGACCCTGGCCCTGTCGCCGACCGACGCCGAGCTGGTCTCGCGCGGCGCGGGCGTCAGCGCCGCCATCGACGCCAGCGCCTTCCTCGACGAGGACGGTTTCGACGTCGAGCGCTTCACCTATGTCTGCCACCTGTGGGGCACGGCCCTGGAGCTGGCGCGCGGCGACCGCCCCGCCCGCCTGGGCCTGGCCGGCGTCGGCGACTGCCTGCTGACCCAGGGCTGGGCCCAGACCAGCATCGAGGGCCGCGACGGCGCCGCCGCCCTGTGGGCCCTGGCGGTTGGCGCGGCCCTGTCGGCCAGCGCCGAGGCCGCCGCCGTTCTCGGCCCGGACGAAGCCTTCACCCAAGACAAGCAGAGCATCCTCAAGGGCGTCGCCGAACGCCGCGTCCGCGCCGCCGCCCTGCGCTCGGCCCTGGCCACCGAGGCCGCTGCGTCGCTGGCCACCGCCCACGCCCTGGCCCGCAAGCACGGCCTGCGCTCGGCCGCCCTGGTCGGTCCCTTCGAGGATGTCGAGGCGTCCCTGCGCCTGGGCGGCGCCCCGGTCGGTCCGGCCGGCGCGGTGTCGCCAGTGTCGGTCACCCAGACCGCCGACGGCTGGCTGCTGCCCGCCTTCAGCCCCGCCGCCTTCGAGGCCCTGTCGACCGAAGGCGTCGACCTGGACGCCGCCCGCCGCCACGCCCTGGGTCATGGCTCGCTGCTGGACAGCCCGGCCATCGACCACGTGATGCTGCAGGCCCGCGGCTTCACCGCTCACGAGATCGAGAAGGCCGAGAACGCCCTTCGCGAGCATCACGGCCTCCGCGCCGCCTTCGCCCCGGCCGTCGTCGGCGCGGGCTTCCTGCGCGACGTGCTGGGCGCCTCGGCTGAAGACGTTGCCCGCCGCGACTTCGACACTCTGGCCTTCGCCGACTTCTCGGCCACTGAGATCGCCACCGCCGAGCGCCACGCCCTGGGCTCGGGCACGCTGGGCGACTGCGAGGCGCTGAACCCGGACCTGCGCGAGGCCTTCCGCTCGATAGAGGCCCCGGCCTTCGCCGAGCGCCTGGCCATGCTGGCCGCCGTCGAGGGCTTCGCCTGCCTGCCCTCACCCGTCACCGTGCCGGTGGCCTTCGACAGCCGCCCGGCCGACGCCGTGCGCGCCCAGGCCGCAGCCGCCCGCGCCGGCATCCGCGCCCTGCGCCTGCAACGCGCCAGCGCTCCGATCGACTTCAAGCTGGACCTGCCCGAAGAGGCCGCTCCCGAACCGACCCGCGCCGCCACGCCCGTCCGTGAGCCCGTCGTCACCGAGCGCGTGGTCGAAAAGATCGTCGAGCGCGACCGCGCCCGTCGCCGCCTGCCCGATCGCCGCAAAGGCTATATCCAGAAGGCGGCCGTCGGCGGCCACAAGGTCTATCTGCACACCGGCGAGTACGAGGACGGCGAACTGGGCGAGCTGTTCATCGACATGCACAAGGAAGGCGCGGCGTTCCGCAGCCTGATGAACAACTTCGCCATCGCCGTGTCGCTGGGCCTGCAGCACGGCGTGCCGCTGGAAGAGTTCGTCGACGCCTTCGTCTACACCAAGTTCGAGCCGGCTGGCCCGGTGTCGGGCAACGACTCGATCAAGTCGGCCACCTCGATCCTGGACTACATCTTCCGTGAGCTGGGCGTGTCGTACCTGGGTCGCGACGACCTGGCCAATGGCGACAGCGGCCAGTTCAACGCCGACGGCCTGGGCTGGGGCAAGCCGCTGGAGGACGACGAGATCGACGATGTCGGCCTGGACCCCGTCCTGGCCAGCAAGTTCATCTCCAAGGGTTTCTCGCGCGGCGCCACGCCCGACAACCTGGTCTTCGCCTCGTTCGGCCGCAAAAGGCTCGAGGGCGCAGATCGCCCTGGCGCCGAGGGCGAGATGTGCCCGGCCTGCGGCGACCTCTCGCTGATCCGTCGTGGCGGACTGACCGTCTGCGACACCTGCGGGGCGCAGTCGGATCGCCCAGGTCCTGTCGCCTCGTCGTAGGCCGTTCGGCTGGCATTAAGGTTGCTGCGTCAGGGTGAATACGATCCTTTCGCGTAGGACCTGCGCCAGAATGAAACCGTTTGCCCTTATCGCCGTGCTCGCGGCGCTGACCGCCGCGACGACCGCCAGCGCCCAGAACGCCGGCCAGATCTCGGCCGTGCGCAACGGCGCCAACTGCCCGCGCTGCAACCTGTTCCAGGCCGACCTGTCGAACCTGGAGCTGAAGAACAAGAACCTGGCCGGCGCCCGTCTGCGCCAAGCCGACTTCTCGACGGCGGTCATGAACCGCACCAGCTTCGCCGGCGGCGACCTGCGCGACGTCAACGCCTATGGCGCGGTGCTGACCGGCGCCAGCTTCGCCCGCGCCGACCTGACCAACGCCAGCTTCGTCGGCGCCTATCTGCAAGGCGCGAACTTCTCGGGCGCGCGACTGTCGGGCGTCAATTTCTCGGGCGCCGAGATGAACCGCGCCGTGGGTCTCAGCCAAGGCCAGTTGAACGGCGCCTGCGGCGACGACTCCACGTTGCTGCCGCGTGGTCTTTCCATTCCGCGCTGCCGTTAAATCCCCGTCATTACCGCAATTTAAGTGGTGTCTGGCCCTCCGACGGTTCAAACCGTAACTCACACAGTCGCGTATCGTTGGACTGGCACGGAGAAGTCGATGTCCCGCTTGGGCGTTTCAATCGCCGCCTTGACGCTGAGCCTGCTGGCCCTGACCGGCCAGGCTCACGCCTCGATCGAAGACAAGGACGTCGCCAAGCTGACCTCCTTCGGCGGTATGTGCGCCAACTGTGACCTCGCCGGCCGCAAGCTGATGAACGCCAAGTTCGCCGGCGCCAACTTCGCCAAGGCCGTCCTGATCGGCGCAGACCTGCGCGGCGCCATGTTCTATGGCTCGAACTTCGCCGCCGCCGACCTGACTCGCGCCGACCTGCGCGGCGCTGAGATGCGGGGCGCCAACTTCGTGGCCGCCAACTTCACCGACGCCAAGATGTCGGGCGTCGAAAGCAGCGGCGTGAACTTGCAATCGGCCACCATGGTCCGTGTCGACCTGTCGTCGTCCGAGCTGCACGGCTCGCAGCTGGTCGGCGCCAATCTGCAGCGCGCCCGCCTGTCGAACGCCGAGCTGACCGGCTCCAGCCTGCAGGGCGTCAACGCCCGCGACGCCGACTTCTCGAACGCCGACCTGACCCATGCCAACCTGACCGGCGGCAAGTTCGACGGCGCCAACTTCCGTAACGCCGACCTGACCGCCGCCAACCTGCGCGGCGCGGTCTTCACCGGCGTCGACTTCCGCAACGCCGACTTCAGCGCCGCCGTGCTGACCGGCGCGGATTTCTCAGGCGCCCGGGGCCTGGACCAGGATCAGCTGGACGAGGCCTGCGCCGACGGCATGCGCCTGCCCTCGGGCTTCACCATCCGCCCCTGCAACGGCGTGCGGAACGCGCGCTTCATGCTGCTGCGCGAGATGCCCAAGGCGCCGCCCCCGCCTCCGGCCCCGCCGAAGCCGCCCAAACCTCCGAAGTACTGACCAAGAAAAAAGCCCTCCGATCTCAGACCGGAGGGCTTCTTTGTTTCTGGGCTCTGCCGCCCGCGCCTTAGACCTTGATGGGGGGCGCGGTGCGGATGTGCAGCTCCTTGAGCTGCTTGTCGAGCACGTTGGCCGGCGCGTTCATCAGCAGGTCCTGGCCCTGCTGGTTCAGCGGGAAGGCGATGACTTCACGGATGGCGACCTGGTCGGCCAGCAGCATGACGATGCGGTCGATGCCGGGGGCCAGACCGCCGTGCGGCGGGGCGCCGTAACGGAAGGCGTTCAGCATGCCGCCGAACTGCTCCTCGACCACTTCCGGGCCGTAGCCGGCGGTGGCGAAGGCCTTGAGCATGATCTCGGGCTTGTGGTTCCGGATCGCGCCCGAGCACAGCTCGTAGCCGTTGCAGACGATGTCGTACTGGTAGGCGCGAATGGTCAGCGGGTCCTGGGTCTCCAGGGCCTCCAGACCGCCTTGCGGCATCGAGAACGGGTTGTGGCTGAAGTCGACCTTCTTCTCGTCCTCGTTCCACTCGAACATCGGGAAGTCGACGATCCAGCAGAACTTAAACTGGTTTTCGTCGACCAGCTTCAGTTCCGTGCCCACGCGCGTGCGGGCCAGGCCGGCGAACTTGGCGAACACGGACGGGTCACCGGCCACGAAGAAGGCGGCGTCGCCGGCGCCCAGGCCCAGCGATTCCATCAGGGCTTGCGTCGGTTCACCCAGGTTCTTGGCGATCGGGCCGCCCCAGCCGCCTTGGTCCTCCGACCAGAACACGTAGCCCAGGCCCGGCTGGCCTTCGCCCTGCGCCCAGCTGTTCATGCGGTCGCAGAAGGCGCGCGAGCCGCCGGTCGGGGCCGGGATCGCCCAGATCTGGTTCTTGGCGTCGGCGCCCAGGATCTTGGCGAACAGGCCAAAGCCGCCGTCACGGAAGTGCTCCGAGACGTTCTGCATCTTGATCGGGTTGCGCAGGTCCGGCTTGTCGCTGCCGTACCAGGCCATCGACTGCATGTAGGTCAGGCGCTCGAAGCCCTGGTGCTCGAACGAGTCGCCCAGGTCGTTGGTGAAGGTGTGCGTGCCCGAGATCGGCGAGACTGGCTTGCCGCTCGAGAACTCTTCGAAGACGCCGTGCATCACCGGCTCGATGGCCGCGAACACGTCCTCTTGCGTGACGAAGCTCATCTCGACGTCCAGCTGGTAGAATTCCAGCGAACGGTCGGCGCGCAGGTCTTCGTCGCGGAAGCACGGGGCGATCTGGAAGTAGCGGTCGAAGCCCGAGACCATCAGCAGCTGCTTGAACTGCTGGGGCGCCTGCGGCAGGGCGTAGAACTTCTCGGGGTGCAGACGCGACGGCACCAGGAAGTCGCGCGCGCCTTCCGGGGAGCTGGCCGTCAGGATCGGCGTCTGGAACTCGTTGAAGCCCTGGGCGAACATGCGGTTGCGGATCGACTGGATCACGCGCGAGCGCAGGACGATGTTCTTGTGCAGGGTCTCGCGACGCAGGTCGAGATAGCGGTGCTTGAGGCGGATCTCTTCCGGATAGTCCGGCTCGCCGAAGACCGGCAGCGGCAGCTCGGCGGCTTCCGACAGCACCTCGACGGCCGAGACGCGGATCTCGATCTCGCCGGTCGGCAGGTTGGCGTTCACCACGCTGGCGTCACGGGCGATGACCTCGCCGTCGACGCGGATCACGCTCTCGGCGCGCAGGCGCTCGACGATCGCGAAGCCCGGGGTTTCCGGGTGCAGGACCAGCTGCGTCAGGCCGTGGTGGTCGCGCAGGTCGATGAAGACCAGACCGCCGTGGTCGCGCTTGCGATGGATCCAGCCCGACAGGCGCACCGAGGAACCGGTGTCGGAAGCGCGCAGGGCGCCGCAGTTGTGGGTGCGATAGGCGTGCATGGAGGTCATGAAAGTCTTGAATACGCGGTGATTTGCAAGGCGCGGTAAGGCGCACGTGGGCGCCCCGATGTCAAGGATTCTGGCCCACTTCCGACGGTTCAGGCCGCTTCGATGATGGCCAGGAAATCCTTGGCCTTCAACGAGGCGCCGCCGACCAGGGCCCCGCCGACATTCGGCGCGGCCAGGATCTCGCGGGCGTTCTCGGGCTTCACCGAGCCGCCGTACAGGATCTGGATCGTCTCGCCCTGCTCGCCGAACAGGCTGATCAGCTCGGCGCGGATGGCCGCGTGCATCTCGACGATGTTGTCCACCGAGGCCACGTGGCCGGTGCCGATGGCCCACAGCGGCTCGTAGGCGACGTTGAACGCCTGGCCCTTGAGGCTGAGCGGGAGCGAATTGTGCAGCTGGTTGATCACGAAGCTGACCGCCTCGCCCGCCTCGCGCTGGGCCAGGCTCTCGCCGACGCAGACGATCGGCTCCAGCCCCGCGGCGATGGCCGCTTCGGCTTTCCCGGCCACCAGCTGGCAGGTCTCGCCATGATCGGTGCGGCGTTCGGAATGGCCAACGATGACCAGGGTCCCGCCGGCGTCGGCGATCATTTCGGCCGAGGTGTCGCCCGTGTGGGCGCCGCTGGCCTTGCCGTGGCAGTCCTGACCTCCGGTCAGGACGAACGAGCCCTCCACCACCTGGGCCAGGCGATGCAGCAGGGTGGCGGGTGGGAAGATGGCGACGCGGGCGCCGGCCGGACGGCCGTCCAGGCCCGCCGCGACGGCGCGGGCCTCGTCGAGAGCGGCCGACAAGCCGTTCATCTTCCAGTTTCCGGCGATCAGCGGCCGGGGAGTCGTGCTCGAAAGGGTCATGGACGCCTTCTTGGCGTCACCCTCGCTTGGGAAGTCAAGCCCAGGCCGCTTGCCCGGTCCCCTGCGGCTCTACTATACCCGCTGCTCTCGACCTCCTTGCCCATTCGCTTGGCGGTCCGCCTAGAAGGTTTTCGATCGCATGCTCGCCGGTTTCCGCTCCTTCGCCAAATCGCCGTTCGCGGTGCTGCTGTTTGGCCTGCTGATCGTCAGCTTCGCCATCTTCGGCATCAGCGACGTGTTCAAGGGCCCGCAAGGCTCGGGCGTCATCAGCGCCGGCTCGCGCACGATGTCCGCCCAGGACTTCAAGGCGCGCTTCGACAACTATCGCAAGGCGATGGAACAGCGCGGCGGTGAAGCCATCACCCCGGACATCGCCGTCGAGCGCGGCATCGACCGCCAGATCGTCCAGGAGCTGACGCTGCAGGAATCGATCGCCGCCGCGATCCAGAAGATGGGCGTCAAACCGTCGGACAAGCTGGTCGGCGACATCGTCCACCAGCAGATGAGCGCCCTGCCGCCCGGCCAGCGCCCGTTCAGCCCGATCACCGGCAAGTTCGACCAGCAGGCCTATGCCGCGCTGCTGGCCCAGAACGGCCTGACGCCGCCGGTCTACGAGGCCTCGCTGCGCGACGAGATCGCCAACGCCCACTTCTTCTCGGCCGTGGCCGACGGCCTGAAGGCCCCGCGCATCTATGCCGCCCTGCAAGGCGCCTATCTGCTGGAAGCCCGCGACGTCGCCGCCTTCGCCGTGAACCCGGCCTCGGTGGAACGCCCCGCTCCGCCGACCGACGCCCAGCTGACCGCCTTCATGAAGGAGAACGCCGAGCGCCTGACGCGTCCGGAGACCCGCGTGCTGTCGATCATGCGCGTCAGCGCCAAAGCCCTGGAGCCGACCGTCACCATCGATCAGGCCGCCGTGCAGAAAGCCTTCGACTTCCGCAAGGACAGCCTGGCCAAGCCGGAAACCCGCTCGCTGATCCAGATCGCCGCTCCGGACGCCAAGGCGGCCGCCACGATCTCCGACCGCCTGAAGAAGGGCGAGGACCCCGTCGCCGTCGCCAAGGCCTACGGCAAGACCCCGCTGGTCCTGGTCGACAAGCCCAAGACCGCCGTGCCCGACCGCAAGGTCGCCGACGCCGCCTTCACCCTGGCCGCCGGCCAGGTCAGCGCGCCGATCGCCGGCGAGCTGGGCGTCTCGGTGATCAAGGTCACCAAGGTCACCCCGGGCGTCGTGGCCACGCTGGAAAGCGTCCGCCCGCAGATCGAGGCCGAGGTTCGCGCCCAGGCCGCCCAGAGCAAGGCCTATGACCAGACCCAGGCCTATCAGGACGCCCACGACGCCGGCGCCGACCTGATCGCCGCCGCCACCAAGGCCGGCGCCATGGTCGCCACGACCGCGCCGCTGACGGCCCAGGGCGCCGACCCGGTCGGCCAACCGGCCCCCGGCCTGACCCCGGACATCATCAAGACCGCCTTCGGCCTGTCGCAAGGCGGCGAGAGCGAACTGGTCGAGCTGGGCAAGGGCGAATACTACGCCGTGAAGGTCGAGAAGATTAATCCGGCCGCCATGCCGCCGCTGGCCGAGGTCAAGCCGCAGCTGACCGCCATCTGGCTGAACCAGGAGATGGGCAAGCGCCTGAAGGTCAAGGCCGACGCCCTGGCCGCCCGCGTCAAGAAGGGAGAGAGCCTGGAAGCCGTCGCCGCCTCGGCCCAGTCGAACGTCCAGAAGGTCGCCGGCCTGTCGCGTCAGAACGCCCGCCAGCACATGGGCCTGGGCCAGGAATTCCTGGGCGCGGCCTTCTCGGCCAAGTCGGGCGAGACCTTCGTGGCCCGCGCCGGTCAGCAGGGCGAGGCCTATGTCGTCGCCAAGCTGGAAGGCGTGAAGGCCGCGCCGTCGGCCCAAGTGGCTCAGATCGCAGCCCTCACCCAGCAGCAGACGGCCGGCGGCCTGATGCGCGACCTGGGCGAGGCTTCGCGCAACGCCGCCAAGGTCCAACTGAAGACCAAGAGCAACCTGACCCTGGCGCGCCAGGCCATCGGCGTCGACACCGACGCCCTGGCCAAGGCCGACGCCGCCAAGGCCGGAAAGAAAGCCGAGTAATGAGTCTGGAACCCGCGTTCGACGCCTTTTCGGAAGCCTATGATTCCGGACGGCAGCAGGTCGTCTGGACCCGTCTGATCGATGATCTCGAGACCCCGGTCTCGGCCTATCTGAAGATCGCCCAGACGCGTCCCTACAGCTTCCTGTTCGAGAGCGTCGAAGGCGGGACCTGGCGCGGTCGCTACTCGATCGTCACGATGAACCCGGACCTGGTGTGGCGCTGCCGCGGCGACCAGGCCGAGATCGCGGAAGGCGACGACATCGCCGCCGGTCGCTACACGCCCCAGCCGGGCGGCGCGCTGGACAGCCTGCGTGACCTGGTGGCGCGCTCGCGCATGGACCTGCCCAAGGGCCTGCCGCCCATGGCCGCCGGCGTGTTCGGCGCCCTGGGCTATGACCTGGTGCGCCTGGTCGAGCGCCTGCCCGACATCAACGAGGACACGCTGGGCCTGCCGGACGGGATCATGACCCGCCCGCAGATCGTGGCGATCTTCGACGCCATCGCCCAGGAGATCATCCTGACGACGGCTGTGCGGCCCCAGGCCGGCGTCTCGGCGCAAGACGCTTACGCCGCCGCCCGCTCGCGGATCGAGATCGTCATGGCCGACCTGCATCGCCCGCTGGGCCATGACGCGCCGCGTCCGGCCCGCGATCCGATGGAGTTCACGACCCCGGTCAGCCGCGCCGACTACGCCGACGTGGTCGCCAAGGCCAAGGACTACATCGCCGCCGGCGACATCTTCCAGGTCGTGGCCAGCCACCGCTTCCGCGCGCCCTTCGACCTGCCGCCGTTCGCCCTGTACCGCTCGTTGCGCCGGACCAATCCGTCGCCGTTCCTGTTCTTCCTGAACCTGGACGGCTTCAACCTGGTCGGCTCCAGCCCGGAGATCCTGGTCCGCCTGCGCGACAACAAGATCACCATCCGGCCGATCGCCGGCACCCGTCCGCGCGGCGCCACGCCCGAGCAGGACGCGGCGCTAGAAGCCGAGCTGCTGGCCGATCCCAAGGAACGCGCCGAGCACCTGATGCTGCTGGATCTGGGCCGCAACGACGTCGGCCGCGTGGCCATGCTCAACCACCAGGGCCGCAATGCCCCGGCTGAGCGCCCCAAGGGCCCGAACGTCCGCGTGACCGAGAGCTTCAAGATTGAGCGCTACAGCCACGTCATGCACATCGTCTCGAACGTCGAGGGCACGGCGCCCGACGGCGTCGATCCGGTCGACGTGCTGATGGCCGCCCTGCCCGCCGGCACGCTCTCGGGCGCGCCCAAGGTGCGGGCCATGGAGATCATCGACGAGCTGGAAGTCGAAAAGCGCGGCATCGGCTATGCCGGCGCGGTCGGCTATTTCGGCGCCGACGGCTCGGTCGACACCTGCATCGTGCTGCGCACGGCGCTGGTCAAGGACGGCATGATGTACGTCCAGGCCGGCGGCGGCATCGTCGCCGACAGCGATCCGGACGCCGAATACGACGAGACCCTGCACAAGTCCCGCGCCCTCAAGCGCGCGGCCGAGGAAGCCTGGCGATTCAGCTGAGCCTTAGGGCTATCTTCCCGCCCCTGACCTTTTTGGGGACTAGTCGCCTAGGCGATCGCCCGGGAGGTGCTGAGTGACCGCAGGCGGCGCCAGCACCATCACCGTGGCGAAGCTCAGCGCACAGATCGCGGCGAAGGCCGCGGCGGCCAACACCGGCGCCATCTTCTGGATGCGCGTCTTCGGCCGCAGCAGAGCGCGGACATAGGCGACGGCGACAGGGTCCAGGGCGGAATCACGCGGGTCCATGCCCATATGATGCTTGAGACCGCGTCCGCTGTAACCGTAACTGAAAGCCGCGCGCGAAAATGCCGCTACACAAAGGGCTCGCGCAGGCTAGAACCGACCTCCGAAAGGCGGCGTCATGATCCTCGTCATCGATAACTACGACAGCTTCACCTACAACCTCGTCCACTATCTGAACGAGCTGGGGGCCGAGACGGTCGTCTACCGCAACGACGCGCTCACCGTGCAGGAGGCCCTGGGCCTGGCGCCGGCCGCCGTCCTGCTGTCGCCCGGCCCCAAGGCCCCGGACCAGGCCGGCATCTGCCTGCCGCTGCTGCAGGCCGCGCCCGAGGGCCTGCCGATCCTGGGCGTCTGCCTGGGCCACCAGGCCATTGGACAGGCCTATGGCGGCGAGGTGATCCGCGCCAAGGCCGTGATGCACGGCAAGGTCAGCAAGGTCCGCCACGACGACAAGGGCATCTTCAAGGGCCTGCCCAACCCGTTCACCGCCACGCGCTACCACTCGCTGGCCGTCCGCCGCGAAGACTTGCCGCCCGAGCTGGAGGTCACCGCCTGGACCGACGACGGCGAGATCATGGGCGTGCAGCACAAGACCCGTCCGGTGTTCGGCGTCCAGTTCCACCCGGAATCGATCGCCACCGAGGGCGGCCACCAGATGCTGGCCAACTTCATGGACCTGGCGAACGTCAAGCGCGACGCGCAGATCTGGGTCTAGCCATGTCCGACGCTTTCAAGCCGCTGCTGGCCAAGCTGGCCGACGGCCAGACCCTGGGCGACGATGACGCCGAGGTGTTCTTCGCCGCCTGCCTGCGCGGCGAGCCCACCCCGGCCCAAGTGGCCGCCGCCGTCACCGCCATGCGCCTGCGTGGCGAGACGGTGGGCGAGATCGCCGCCTGCGCCCGCGCCATGCGCCGCGCCGCCGTGCAGCTGGAGCATCCGTACGACGTCATCGACGTCTGCGGCACCGGCGGTGATGGCCTGCACACGCTGAACATCTCGACCGCCGTGGGCTTCGTTGCCGCTGGCGGGGGTCTGAAAGTCGCCAAGCACGGCAACCGCGCCATCACGTCCAAGTCCGGCACCGCCGACGTCCTGACCGCTCTCGGCGTCAATATCGACGCCACGCGCGAGCAGCAGCGCCGGGCCCTGGACGATGCCGGCATCTGTTTCCTGTTCGCCCAGGCCCATCACGGGGCGATGAAGCACGTCTCGCCGATCCGCCAGCAGCTGGGTTTCCGCACCATCTTCAACCTGCTGGGCCCGCTGACCAATCCGGCTGGCGCCAAGCGGCAGGTGGTCGGGGTTTCGGCGCCGCGCTTCGTCGAGCCGATCGCCAAGGCCCTGGGGGCTCTTGGAGCAGAGCGCGCCTGGTCGGTGCACGGTTCGGGCATGGACGAACTGACCACCACGGGCGAGACCGAGGTCGCCGAATGGCGCGACGGCCGCATCCACCTGTTCACGATCACGCCGGAAGCCGTCGGCCTGCCGCGCGCTTCGCTGGCCGACATCACCGGCGGTGATCCCGACTTCAACGCCGCCGCGCTCACCCGCCTGTTCGACGGCGAGACGGGCGCCTATCGCGACATCGTGCTGCTGAACGCCGCCGCCGCCTTCCTGGTGGCCGACAAGGTCGAGACCCTGGTCGAAGGCATCGAGCTGGCCGCCGACGTCATCGACGAAGGCCGCGCCAAGGCCGCCCTCGCCGGCCTGGTGGCCGCCACCAATTCGGAAGTACCCGCGTGACCGACATCCTCGCCAAGATCGCCGCCTACAAGCTTGAGGAGGTCGTCGACCGCAAGCGTCGCCGCACCCTGGGCGCGCTCGAGAACGCCGCCCGCAACGCCTCGTCGCCGCGCGGCTTCAAGCAGGCGCTGATCGCCGGCCACGCGCCCGGCAAGCTGTCGCTGATCGCCGAGATCAAGAAGGCCTCGCCGTCCAAGGGCCTGATCCGCGCCGACTTCGATCCGCCGGCCCTAGCCCGCAACTACGAAGCCGGCGGCGCGTCCTGTCTCTCCGTGCTCACGGACGGCCCCAGCTTCCAGGGCGCCGACGCCTATCTGATCGACGCCCGCGCGGCCGTCAGCCTACCCTGCATCCGCAAGGACTTCCTCGTCGATCCCTGGCAGGTGGCCGAGAGCCGCGCCCTGGGCGCCGACGCCATCCTGGTCATCCTGGCCATGATCGACGACGTCCTGGCCGCCGAGCTGATGAGTGAAGCGAAGCGCCTGGGCATGGACGCCCTGGTCGAGGTCCACGACGAGGCCGAGATGGAACGCGCCGGCGCCCTGGGCTCTGACCTGGTCGGGATCAACAACCGCGACCTGAAGAGCTTCGTCGTCGACCTGGCCGTCACCGAGCGCCTCCAGGCCCTGGCCCCGAAGGACGCCCTGCTGGTCACCGAGAGCGGCATCTTCACCCACGACGACGTCGTGCGGATGGAGGCTACCGGCGCCAAGGCCATGCTCGTGGGCGAAAGCCTGATGCGCCAGGCCGACGTCACGGCCGCCACCAAGGCGCTGCTCGGCTAACGGATCGGGTACGCGCCGTCTGGCGTTTTCTGCCTCGCCCGCTCACAGTCGCCTCAACAAGAACACTGCCGCGCGAGGAAACGCGAATGCATTGGCTCGCCCGCGTGGTGAATTGGTCTCTCGTCGCCTTCTTCAAGCGCGAAGGCTGGACGATCGAGGGCTCGGCCCCGACGACGACCCGCAAGTTCGTGATCATCGCCGCGCCCCACACCAGCAACTGGGACTTCGTCTACTTCCTGGGCGCGGCCGACGCGCTGAACCTGAAGCTCAGCTTCATGGGCAAGGCCTCGCTGTTCCGCTGGCCGTTCGAGCGGCTGATGAAGGACCTGGGCGGCGTGCCGATCGACCGCTCGCAGTCGCGCGACACGGTCCAGGCCATGGCCGACGAGTTCGCCCGCCGCGACGAGTTCATGCTGACGATCGCGCCCGAGGGCACGCGCGGCAAGGCCAGCGGCTGGAAGACCGGCTTCTACAACATCGCCCTGAAGGCCGGCGTGCCGATGGTCCCCGGCTTCATGGACTACAAGCGCAAGGTGGTGGGCCTGGGTCCGGCCATGATGCCCAGCGGCGACTACGAGAAGGATCTGGCGGCGCTGGCGGCGTTCTATGCGCCGGTCACGCCCAGGCATCCGGAACTGAAGACCATCCTGTAAAGCGCCACGATTTAGCCAAGCTCCCCGCCCTAACCTTAGCTTGAGCCAAGCAAGGGAACGGCGATGCGCAAGTGGACTGAAGGCCTGATCGAAGCCGCCAAGACGGCCGCCATCGTGTTGGTGGTGTTCCTGATCCCGCGCACGGTCTTCTGCCAGCCGTTCACGATCCCCTCGGAGTCTATGCAGCCGACGCTGATGGTCGGTGACTACATTCTGGTCTCCAAATATCCGTACGGGGTCAGCCGCCACTCGATCCCGCTGAGCCCGCCCGTGGGCCACGGCCGCCTGCTGGGCCAAGCGCCCGAGCGCGGCGACATCGTGGTGTTCAAGAAGCCCAGCGACGGCCGCACCGACGTCATCAAGCGCGTCATCGGCCTGCCCGGTGACCGCATCCAGATGAGCGGCGGCGTGGTGCACATCAACGGCGCGCCGGTGACCCAGACCTTGACCGGAATCGATGCCAACGGCTCGCCCGGCGCCTGGCCGATCCCGGTGCGCCATCTGCGCGAGACCCTGCCCAATGGCCGCACCTACGCCACCAACAGCTTTGGCGCCGAGACCCAGGCCGCCAATACCGGCGTCTACACCGTGCCGGCCGGCTGCTACTTTGTTATGGGCGACAATCGCGACAACTCGCTGGACAGCCGCTTCAACCCCGGCTCGACGCCCAAGGGTTATGCCTCCTGCGCCTGGGACGTGGCCCGCGACGCCGATCTGCCGCCGGAGCTGGGCATGGGCTTCATCCCCGCCGAAAACCTGGTCGGCCGCGCCGAGCGGATCCTGTTCTCGTGGACCGGCCACGGCCTGCGCCTGGACCGCACCTTCAAGGCGCTGCCCGCCCCCAAGGTTGGCTGAGCCCGCAACCGTCGCTAGGGTCCGCGCCAGTTCGAGTTTGAGGGAATCGGATGCGGGCCTTTCTGTCCAAGCTGCGTCGCGCTCTGTCGCCCGCACTACCCGTGGCCGAGGCCGTGGCTGCCCCGCAAGAGCTCTGGCATCTGGTCGGCGCCGCTGACGCCGACTACGTGCGTGTCGGCCAACAGTTCAAGCAGCTGTTCATCGACGCGGGCCTGCAGCCGCACCACGCCATCCTCGACGTCGGCTGCGGCATCGGCCGCGCGGCGGCGCCGCTGGTCGACTATCTGGACGAGACCGGCCGCTACGCCGGCTTCGACGTCATGGCCCAGGCCATCGACTGGTGCCGGGCCAATATCGCCATCGGCGACCCGCGCTTCCAATTCACCCACGCCGACATGCACAGCGACCGGTACAACCCGGAAGGTTCGCAACCGGCCAGCCGCTTCGTCTTCCCCTATCCCGACGCCAGTTTCGACTTCGTCTGGCTGGGTTCGGTGTTCACCCACCTGTTGGCCGCCGACCAGACCCAGTTCGCCCGCGAGATCGCCAGGGTGCTGAAGCCCGCCGGGACCAGCGTCATCTCCTGGTACCTGATCGACGACGAGGCCCGCGCCAACACCGGCGACGGCCAGATCGCCTTCGACTTCGTCCACGCCCTGGACGGCTGCTGGACGGCCAATCCGGAAATGCCCGAGGACACGATCGCCTACGGCCTGGCCTCGATCCTGGCGCAGTACGAAGCTCTGGGCCTGGACGTGCTGAACGTCGCCCTCGGCGTCTGGCGTCGCCAGCCGATGCAGGACCAGGACATCATCGTGGCCCGCAAGCGCGCTTGAAAGCTTTCGTTAAGCTTTTGATTCTGGTCGACATTTACCCTGATAGCCAAGCTAATCGTTGATTTTCCTCGCCTTTCTACGACGAACAACGCTCGACTTGACTTTAACGCGGAACGCCTAGAGAACATTCGAAAGGTTTGCGGTTTGTTCCGCGCTCCAATCGAGGTCGTCATGCTCACCCGCAAGCAGCACGAACTGCTGATGTTCATCCACGAACGGATCAAGGAGACCGGCGTCTCCCCGTCCTTCGACGAGATGAAGGAGGCCCTGGATTTGGCCTCCAAGTCGGGCATCCACCGGCTGATCACGGCCCTGGAAGAGCGCGGCTTCATCCGTCGCCTGGCCCACCGGGCTCGGGCGCTGGAGGTGGTGAAGCTGCCGCAGCAGGCCACGACGGCCGCCCCGCCCAAGGGCCGCGGCGCGTTCCGTCCGCAGGTGTTCGAGGGCGGCGGTTCGCCCCCGCCCGCCCCGGCCGCGTCTTCCGCTCCGGCCAATGACAGCCGCGACCTGCCGATCCTGGGCAAGATCGCCGCCGGCACCCCGATCGACGCCATCCAGCACGAGCGCGAGCGCCTGCCGGTGCCCGAGGCCATGCTGGGCAATGGCGAGCACTATGTCCTCGAGGTGCAGGGCGACTCGATGATCGAGGCCGGCATCCTCGACGGCGACTACGTCATCATCAAGAAGGGCGACACCGCCACCTCGGGCGAGATCGTCGTCGCCCTGGTCGGCGAAGAAGCCACCTTGAAGCGCCTGCGCAAGAAGGGCGGCTCGATCGCCCTGGAAGCCGCCAACCCCAAGTACGAGACCCGCATCTTCGGTCCCGACCAGGTCGAGGTGCAGGGCAAGCTGGTGGGCCTGATCCGCCGGTACCACTGAAAACATAGTGTCATCCCGGCCGCAGCGAAGCGGAGAGCCGGGACCCAGGGCAGCCGGCAGTGCGGTGGCCCTGGGTCCCGGACAGCCTCTACGAGGCTTCCGGGATGACACAGTAGATAGGCCCCGACCTCAGCCGAGGTTCGGGGCCTTTTCCTATCTAGGGCCTAGAGACGCCCCTCCTCCGCCAGACGCTTGGCGGCCTTGTCGAACCCGGCCCAGGCCGCCGCCGCCAGCGAAGCGCCCGTGCTGACCCGGCGTACGCCCAGCGCTCCCAGGCTCTCGACCGACATGTCCGAGCCCCAGAACAGGACGTTGACCGGCTTGGGCGCCACGGCCTGGACGATGGCGCGGATTTCGTCGGGATCGGTCACCGCCGGAGCGTACAGGCAGTCCGCGCCAGCCTCGGCATAGGCCTTCAGGCGCTCGATGGTCGGGGCCAGATCACGATTGCCGCGCAGATAGCCCTCCGTCCGGCCGACCAGGATCACGTCCTGACCCGAAGCGTCGATGGCGGCGCGCGCGGCCTTCAGGCGCTCGAGGGCCACCGGCAGGTCGTAGAGCGCCGAACCCGACCAGTCCTCGATCGACAGGCCCGCAACGCCAGCCTCGATGGCCAGGGTGACGCTCTCGCCCACGCCTTCGGCGGTGTCGGAGAAGCCGGCTTCGAAGTCGGCATTCACGGGCAGGTCGGTGGCGGCGCACAGGATCCGCAGGTGCTCGATGACCTCGTCGCGCGTGATCTGGCCGTCGTCCTTGCCCAAAGCCCAGGCCGCCCCGGCGCTGGTCGAGGCCAGGGCCTTGAAGCCCAGTTTCTGCAGTCGCTTGGCGCTGCCGACGTCCCAGGGATTGGGCAGGGCGAAGCAGCCCTCGGCGTGCAGGGCGCGGAAAGCGGCGCGGCGGGCGGCGAACGGGTTGGACATGCGGGATCCTCCAGAAGGTCGGCGCGAGGCTTAGCCGTCCCTCGTGACATCAGGTGTCAGCAGGCGAGACCAAGGCCGATCGCCGCGCAACGGCTGAGCCCAGACGATGCGCCAGCCGTCGGGGCGATGATAGAGCTCGGCGGCCCCGCCCCGCGCGAAATCCTCGGCCGTCAGCAGCACCGCATCGGCGCACAGCGGCGGGATGCGCTGCGGCGCAGGCCCCCGGATCACCACGATCTCGCTGGCCACGCACATCCCCGACAGCGTCTCGGCGTCGGGTGTCTTGCGGCTCCAGGCCAAGGACAGCCGCACCGGCGCGCCCGGGGCCGGCGCGCAGACCCGCTTATCGCAGGCATAGAGGCTCCAGGTCGCCGGCTCGAGGCCGCGCCGCCGCGCCCACAGCTCGGCCCCGAACCGCTTGGCGTCGGTGCGCAGCAGCACCGCCGCATCGCCCGAGCGGACAGCGGCCGTCGCCCCGTCGGCGGCGATCCAGGCGTCCGGCGGCGTGGGCCGGGGCCACAAGGCTACCGCCAGGGCCATGGGCGCGCCGATCCAGCGCAGGCGGCCCTTCCACAGGCATAGGATCATCAGGCCCAGGAAGGCGACCACCAGCACCTGAGGCGGCGCGCTGGCCACGATCCGTTGCGCCCCGTGGGCGTCGGCGAAGCCGTTGGCGATCCCGACCATAGCGTCAATGCCCCACCCGGCCACGGCCAGGAACGGCGCGCCCAGGCCGAACGGCTCGAGCAAGGTGCCGATGGCCAGGAACGGCATGATCACGAACGACGACAGCGGCGCGACCGCCAAGTTGGCCGGCAGGCCCCAGACGGCGACGCGGTTGAAATGCTGCATGGCAAACGGCGCGGTGGCCAGGCCCGCCACCAGGCTGGCCGCGACCGAAGCCGCCAACCAGACGATCCCCGCTTGCGGCCAGCGGATCCACCACGGCGTCGAGATCTCCTTCACCGGTCGCGGCCAGGCCTCGGCCAGGGCCACCAGGGCGGCGGTGGCGGCGAACGACATCTGGAAGCCCGGCTCGCCGGCTGTCTCGGGCTTCATCGCCAGGATCATCAGCGCCGCCACCGCCAGGCCGTGCAGGGTGATGGCCCGGCGGTCGAACAGGATGGCCAGGAACGCTACGCTGGCCGTGATCGCCGCCCGCTCGGCCGGCGGCGGCGCGCCGGAGATCACCAGATAGCCCAGCACGGCGACGAGCCCCGCGATGGCCGCGATCTTCTTGCCCGGCGCTCGCAGAGCCAGCCACGGCCAGGCGGCGACGCCCAGCCGCACCACGCCGAACATGAAGCCCCCGACGATGGCCATGTGCAGCCCAGAGATCGAGATGATGTGCGCCAGGCCCGAGGCGCGCATGGCGTCCGTCTGGTCCTGGGTGATCCAGGCCTCGTGACCGGTGACCATGGCCGCGCCGAGGCCGCCGCTGGTCGGTCCCATCCGCGCCAGGATCCGTTGGGCCAGGCTCCAGCGGAAGGCGTTGACCGCCATGGACAACCGCAGCCGCCAGGGCGGCGGATCGAGCCGCGCGGCGTCCCAGTCGCCGATGATGAAGCCCACGCCGCCGATCGAGTCGAACCAGGCGTCGCGGGCGAAGTCGTAGGATCCCGGCGCGGCCGGCGGCGGCGGCGGTCCCAACATGGCCCGCAAGCGGATCGGCTGGCCCGGCGCCGGGGTTTCGTTCTCGCCGATCGTCACCCGGATCCGGCGCGGCGTGCGGTCAGGCGGCAGACCCGACACCCAGGCCGGCGCAATCAGCAGGCGTGGCCCGCCCGCGCCGGGACTAACGACATCGACGACGAAGCCCTCTACCCGCCGCACAACCCGCTCCCCGGCCATGACCGGCGCGGCCACGCGGTCGCTGCGGACCTTGGCGGCGAGGCCTCCGGCCGCCCCGCAGGCCGCCAGACTGACCAGGGCGACCAGCAGCGCCGCTGCGTTTCTCTGGCGAAGCGCCCACCAGGCAGCGGCCAGAACGAACGTCACGCCGGCCAGCAACCACAGCGACGGCTCGCGCCCTGCTTCCAGATAGCCCGCCGCGCCGAGGCCGAAGGCCACCGGCGTCCACAAGAAGGCGCGCGCCGTGTTGACTCGCAGTTCGGCGGCCGTCAGCGCCGCGGCGTCTCGCCAAGAGACCCGCGTTGCCGCTGTCACCGGCGCGGTATCGGCAAGTTCCGCGCCTAACACCCGGAAACCACTGTATTTTTGACGGTTAAGCCAAGTTCGCCGCGATGCGGAATATGGCTGGTCCCGGAACGAAGCGGCATGCTAAGACGCCCCGCCCCAAGGCGCTCAGCAGTCGCCTTGCGGTCCGCGTTCCTAGACGCCATCTCGGCGTGCAGCCCCACAGTCTTGAAGCTCATGTCGAACCCCACTCCTACCGGCCCCTCGACTGGCGTCGTCACGCGCTTCGCGCCCTCGCCCACCGGTTTCCTGCATATCGGCGGCGCCCGCACGGCGCTGTTCAACTGGTTATATGCACGCCACACGGGAGGAAAGTTCCTTATTCGCGTCGAGGACACCGATCGCGAACGTTCGACCGAAGCGGCTGTCGCGGCCATCTTCGAGGGCCTGAACTGGCTGGGCCTGGAATCGGACGCCGAGGTCGTCTTCCAGCACACTCGCGCCCCGCGCCACGTCGAGGCCGTGCAGGAAATGCTGGCCGCCGGCCGCGCCTATCGCTGCTGGATGACCGTCGAGGAACTGGAAGTCGCCCGCGAGAAGGCCCGCGCCGAAGGCCGCGCCATCCGCTCGCCCTGGCGCGACGCGCCGGAAGGCGACCTGTCGGTCCCGCACGTGATCCGCTTCAAGGGTCCGCTGGACGGCGAGACCGTCGTGGACGACATGGTCAAGGGTCCGGTGACCTTCCGCAACATCGAGCTGGACGACCTGGTCCTGCTTCGGGCGGACGGTGCGCCGACCTATAACCTGGCCGTGGTCGTCGATGACCACGACATGGGCGTCACCCACGTGATCCGCGGCGACGACCACCTGAACAACGCCGCCCGCCAGAGCCTGATCTACAAGGCCCTTGGCTGGGACGTGCCGGCCTTCGCCCACATTCCGCTGATCCACGGTCCGGACGGCGCCAAGCTGTCCAAGCGCCACGGCGCCCAAGCCGTCGGCGAGTTCGCCGACCTGGGCTACATCCCCGAAGGCATGCGCAACTACCTGGCGCGCCTGGGCTGGGGCCATGGCGACGACGAGGTCTTCAACGACGAACAGGCGATCAGCTGGTTCGACGTGGCCGACGTGGTCAAGGCGCCGGCGCGCCTGGACTGGGCCAAGCTGAACCACATCAACGCCCAGCACCTGCGCAAGGCCGACGATGAGCGCCTGACCGACCTGGCCCTCGACGCCGCCCAGAAGCGTGGCGAGGCCCTGCCGGCCGACGCCCGCGAGCGCATCGCCCGCACCGTCCCGGAAGTGAAGGAAGGCGCCAAGACCATCCTGGAGTTAGTCGACCACTGCGCCTTCGCGCTGAAGACGCGACCGCTGGCCCTGGAAGAGAAAACCCAAAAGCAGCTGACCGAGGAAACCGTCGAGCGCCTGAAGCGCCTGCGGGACCAACTGGCCTCGGTCGCCAGCTTCGACGCCGCCTCGCTGGAAACCGCGTTGAAAACGTTCGCGGAATCCGAGGGCGTCGGCTTCGGCAAGTTCGGCCCTGCCCTGCGCGGGATCCTGACCGGCGGTTCGCCGGCTCCGGACCTGAACAAGACCATGGCCGCGCTCGCCCGCGAAGAGAGTTTGGGGCGCCTTGACGACGCCCTGGCGTAGCGCGCATGAGGCGCTATAACGCACCTGCGAAAACGAAAGTTGGACTGCTCGTTCCAATTTATGAAGGGGTCTAATGATGACCGATAAAGCCACGCTGACGATCGGCGACAAGAGCTACGAACTGCCGATCCTCAAGGGCAGCACGGGTCCGGACGTTCTGGACATCCGAAAGGTCTACGCTGAAAGCGACCACTTCACGTTCGATCCGGGCTTCACGTCCACGGCGTCGTGCGAAAGCAAGATCACCTATATCGATGGCGACGCCGGGATTCTGCTGCACCGCGGCTATCCCATCGACCAGCTGGCCGAGAAGTCCTCGTTCCTCGAGGTCTGCCACCTGCTGCTGAACGGCGAACTGCCGTCGGCCGACGAATTCGCCAAGTTCGAAAAGAACATCACCTACCACACGATGCTGCACGCGCAGTTCGACGCCTTCTTCCAAGGCTTCCGCCGCGACGCGCACCCGATGGCCGTGATGACCGGCGCCGTCGGCGCCCTGTCGGCCTTCTACGCCGACAGCATCAATGTCGACGACGCCCGTGAGCGCGAGATCAGCGCCCATCGCCTGATCGCCAAGATGCCGACGATCGCCGCCCGCGCCTACAAGTACACGGTCGGCCAGCCGTTCGTGTCGCCGCGCAACGACCTGTCGTACTCGGAAAACTTCCTGCGCATGTGCTTCGCCGTGCCGGCCGAGGACTGGAAGCCGAACCCGGTGCTGACCCGCGCCATGGACCGGATCTTCATCCTGCACGCCGACCACGAGCAGAACGCCTCGACCTCGACCGTCCGCCTGGCCGGTTCGTCGGGCGCGCACCCGTTCGCCTGCATCGCCGCCGGCATCGCCTGCCTGTGGGGCCCGTCGCACGGCGGCGCCAACCAGGAAGCCCTGGAGATGCTGGAAACCATCGGCTCGGTCGAGAACATCCCGGACTACGTCCAGGGCGTGAAGGACCGCAAGTACAAGCTGATGGGCTTCGGCCACCGCGTGTACAAGAACTTCGACCCGCGCGCGAAGGTCATGCAGAAGACCGCCCACGAAGTGCTGGCGGAACTGGGCCACAACAACGACCCGCTGCTGCAGGTCGCCCAGGAACTGGAAAAGGTCGCCCTGAGCGATCCGTACTTCATCGACCGCAAGCTGTACCCGAACATCGACTTCTATTCGGGCATCACCCTGCGCGCGATGGGCTTCCCGACCAACATGTTCACCGTGCTGTTCGCCCTGGCTCGCACCGTCGGCTGGATCAGCCAGTGGAAGGAAATGTTCGAGGACCCCACCCGCAAGATCGGTCGTCCGCGTCAGCTCTACACGGGCGCCACGCAACGCGACTACGTGCCGGTTGAAAAGCGCTAAGCGCTTTTCAACAAAGCAAAAATGTCCGGAGAAGCGCTAAGCGCTTCGTCTTCAGGACAATGGATCAGGCCCCGCTTCGGCGGGGCCTTTTTCGTTTCAGCGCTTGAGCAGGAAGCTCATGACCTCGGCCACGGCGCGGTAGAGGACCTCGGGGATCTCCTCGTCGATCTCGATGGTCGACAGGGCCTGGGCCAGCACCGGGTCTTCCTCGATCGGCACGCCGTGCTCGCGGGCCGTCTCGATGATCTTCTCACCCACCCAGCCCTGACCCGAGGCCACGACCTTGGGGGCGTTGGGCTCTTCGTAGAGCAAGGCCACGGCGATGCGGCCGCGCGCGGAGGGTCCGCTGATCCCGCTCATGAGGCCTGATCCACGAAATGGCCCAGCGGGCTGACGCCGCCAGGCGATGGCGGCGCGCCGGAATGGACGGCGACCTCTGGTGTCAGCTCGGCCTCGCGTAGGGCGGCGGCCAGGCTTTCTTCGCCGGCGCGGAAGCGGGCGATGGTCTCGGCGCGCTCGGCCCACAGGGAGACCCGCGTACGGGCGCCGGTCAGGGTCACCATGGCGTGGACGGGACCCAGCGGCTCGATGTCGATCGAGAACCGGGCCTTGTAGGTGCGCTCGGCCGGTCCCACCGCGCCGCCGCCGGAACCGCCGCCGTCGTGGCTGATCTCGAACTGGGCGACGGCCACGCCCTGCGGCGTGACGAACGGCAGATCCAGGTTCAGACGCGCGCCGGGCTGGCGGACTTCCGCGGTCTCGAGCTCGTGGTGCTGCCCCTCAGGCAGAGAGGCGATCTGCATCAGGTCCTGGCGGGCCAGGGCGCCGCTCGCGCCCTTCAGCAGGCCGCGCACGACGTCGATGGTCGGCTGGCCCAGCGACAGCGCCGGCGGCGTCGGCTTCTGGCCGGCCATCGGGCCGCCGGCATAGGGCGGCGGCGGAACCTTGGAGCGGGCGATGTCAGCGGCGGGGGCGCCATAGCCGCGAGTGACGACGGTCTTGGCTTCGGCCTGCGGATTGAGCGGCGGTTCTTCGGCGACCGCTTCCTCGGCCAGTAGGCCGGCCTGGATCAGCGGCGACAGCGCCTGCCGGGCGGTCGTCACGGGATGTGGTGACGCTTTGGGCGGCGCGACGAAGGAGCCGAAGCGCGCGGCGAGTTGCTCGTCCTCAGGCGGCTGCGGCGCGGGCGTATCCGGCTTTGGCGCCGGGACGGCTTCTTCAGTCTGTGCGGCCTGCGGCGAAGGCGTGGAAGCCGCCTGCGTCGTGACCGTCGGCGCGTCCTTCGGGACCTCGGCCAGGCTCGGCTGGGCCGGCGCTGGGGTCGAGGGGCGTAGAGCCGTCTGGGTCGGGACTTGTGGAGCGCTGGCGCTCTGCGGCGCGGCGCGGACCGTGGGTTCGCCGGGTTCCGCCGGAGTCGAGGGCGTCTCGCCAGCGGGCTCCGCCGGTGGCTCGGCGACCGTCTGCGGTACGGCGCGGGCCAACCAGGCCGACAGCGCGCCCCGGAACACCAGCAGGGCGGCCTTCATGTCGTTGGCTTGCGAGAGCGCGGGCGTAGCCTCACCGGCCGGCGTCGGCGGCGTCGCGGCCGCCCGGGCCATGCGGGCTTCCAGGAACACGCCGGAACGCTCCACGGCCTGCTTCAGGCCCTGAGGCGTGGCGAGTTCGGCGGCCTGCGGCGTGTGGGCCAGCAGCGCCCTGCCCGCCTCGCGGACCTCGGGCGGCATGTCGGGACGGTCGATGACGGCGCGGACATTGGCCATCAGCGGCGCGACCCCGATCTGGCGCGGCACGGCCTCGGCGGCGGCGGTGCGCACGGCGCGGGCCATGCGGGTCTCGGGCGTCGCCTTGGTCGCCAAGGCTTGCTGTTGCGCCAGCGGCGCGCCCTTGGCGGCGCCGGCGGCGTCAGCGGTATGGCCCGCGTCCTGCGTAGAGGTCTGGCCTACCTGCTCGACCGGCGCGCCGGGCTTGACGGTCTGGGGCGTGGCGGCTGGACGCCCCACGATCTGGCCCAGCTCGGCGCTCATGTTCGTCAGGGCCTGGCGGGCCATGGCCTGCAGGACAGCGACCGAATCCGGAGGGGTTCCAGCCGGATGGGATGGAAGGATCGGGGTCAGGGGCGTGGTCGGGTCGATGGCCACGACGACGGCTCCGGGTGACAGGTGTCCTGAACCTATGAGTCGAGCGTAAAGCTCTGGTTAACCACCTTGACCGTGGACCTTCAGGAAGGCCAGCAGAGCATCGGCGGCGGCCTCTGACGGGTCGGGCATGCCGCGACCCATCTTGTCCAGGGCGGCGCTCTGCTCGGCCGCCTGGCGGGCGCGCAGGGCCGGGTCGTCGAGCAGTCGGCCGACCTCGCGCGCCAGGCCTTCGCCGTCGCAGGCGTCCTGCAGCAGCTCAGGCGCCACGGCCTTGCCGGCGGCGATGTTGAACAGCGTCACCCACTTGGGTTTCATCAGACGCTTGAGGATGGCGTAGGTGATCGCGCCGGTCTTGTAGCCGACGACCATCGGCGCGTCGGCCAGGGCCAGTTCGGTCGTCACCGTGCCGCTGCACGCCAGGGCGACGTCGCCGGCGACGAAGGCGTCGTCCTTCAGCGCCTCGTCCTCGATGACGTGGGCGCGGAACGGCCAGCCGGCGACACGGGCCTTCACGGCCTCGACCACGGTGTAGGCGGCGGGGATCACCACCACCAACTCGGGCCGGTCAGCCTTCAGCCGGCGCACGGCGTCCTCGAAGGCCGGCATGACACGCTCGATTTCGGACGGACGGCTGCCGGGCAGCACCAGCAGCACCTGATCCGTCGCCGAAGCGCCCACGGCGGCCCGCAAACGCGCGCCGTCGGCGTGGTCGAAGCGCTTGGCCAAAGCGGAGTTGCCGACGAAGACGTTCTTCAGCCCGGCGGCGTCGAAATACGGCTTGTCCATCGGCTGGATCGACAGCAGCAGGTCGACGGCCTTGGCCAGCCCCCGGGCGCGGCCTTCGCGATAGGCCCAGACCTGCGGCGCGACGTATTTCACCAGCGGCAGCTTGGGGTCCAGCTTCCGCAGCGCGTGGGCCAGACGGATGTTGAAACCCCAGCTGTCGATCAGGATCGCCACATCAGGCTTTTCCCGGGCCGCCAGGGCCACGGAGTCGTCCAGGCGGGCCTTGACCGTCGGATAGGCCTTCAGCCCCTCCCAGATGCCCAGGATCGATAGCTGGGCGATGTCGAAGGGGCTGGTCACCCCCTGCTCGGCCATCTTGGCCCCGCCGATACCGACAAAAGTCACCTGGTCGCCCAGCCGTGCCCGCAGCGCCTTGGCCAGGCTGGCGCCCAGGGCGTCGCCCGAAGCCTCGGCGGCGACCAGCATGACTTTCAGAACCATCAGGGCCGCCCCTGCGGATCGACCCCCAGCACGAAGAGGCCCAGATCGTCGGCGCAGGCGATCACCGCCTCGCGGTCGACCACCAGCAGGCGGCCGGTCTCGCCGACCACGCCGACCAGGCCCGCGCGGGCGGCGCGCTGGATGGTGGCGACGCCGATGGTGGGCAGGTCGACCTTGGTCTCCTGGATCGGCTTGGGGGCCTTGGCCAGCACGCCGCGCGGACGCTCGGCCGAGCCTCGGACAGCCTGGGGCAGTTGCTCCACGCGGCGCAGCATGGCGTCGGTGCCCTCCTGGGCCTCGACGGCCAGGACAAGGCCGTCGCAGACCACGGCGCCCTGCCCCACGTCCAGCCGGCCGATCTCGCGGGCCACGTGCAGGGCCTTGTCGATGTCGGCCATCTGTTCGGGCTTGGGCGTGTGCTTGCCCAGGCGGCCGCGCGGCAGGGTCATCTCGCCCATCACCTCGTGAGCGCCCTCGATCTCGAAGCCTTCCTTCTCGAACTCGTCCAGCACCCGGCGCAGCAAGGCGTCGTCGCCCTTACGCGCGGCGACGATCAGGCTGGGCAGAACCTTCACGCCTCGGGCGTCGGGCATCAGCTTGGCGAAGTCGGGACGGCTGACATTGCCGGCGAAGCAGACGACCTCGCAGCCCTCGGCCTTCAACGCCTTGAACGCCTTGCCAAACTCGCCGATGCCGACCTCAACGCCGGGATAGCGGGCCAGGGTCGGTTCGGCGAACCCGCGCAGACGCATGACGGAAAACGCCCGCCCGGCGGTCTCGCAATGGGCCGCCAGTTCGACGGGAAGCGACCCGCCGCCGGCGATCAGACCCAGCTTGCGCATCATCAGACTCTAGACTTCCCGCTCGGGCAGGCAGAGCGGGCGGTTGGCGTCGGCGCGGATGAAGTCGACGATCTCCATGACTTCCGAATTACCGGCATGGATCTCGGCCACGTCGTCCAGGCGCTCCTGGAAGGTGCCTTCGTCGGCGAACATCAGGCGATAGGCGGCGCGCAGGGCGTTGATCGTCTCGCGCGAGAAGCCCCGGCGTTTCAGGCCGACCAGGTTCAGGCCCTCGAGGTGGGCGTGGTTGCCCCACACCGAGCCGTACGGGATGACGTCCTTGGTCACGGCGGCCAGGCCGCCGATGAAGCTGTAGCGGCCGATGCGCGAGAACTGATGCGCGGCGGCCAGGCCGCCCATGAACACGTAATCGCCGATCGAGACGTGGCCGCCCAGGGTCGCGCCCTTGGCCAGCACCACGAAGTCGCCGACGATGCAGTCGTGGGCGACGTGCGAGCCGACCATGTAGAGGCCGTCCGAACCGATCGTGGTCACGCCGCGGCCCGAGGCCGTGCCCGTGTGCATGGTGACGTGTTCGCGGATGATGTTGCGCGGACCGATCAGGAGCTCGGTCTTCTCGCCCTTGTGGCCCAGGTGCTGCGGCGGTCCGCCCAGATTGGCGAACGGATGCACGGTGCAGCCTTCGCCCAGGGTCGTCGCACCTTCCACCACCACGTGCGACAGCAGGCGCACGCCGGCTTCCAGGGTCACGTCGGGGCCGACGATGCTGTAGGGCCCGATCTGGACGTCCGAGGCGATCTTGGCCTCGGGAGCGACGATGGCGGTGGGATGGATCGTCATGCCTTGGGCCCCGTCTCGACGACCATGGCGGCGAACTCGACCTCGGCGGCGACCTTGTCGCCGACCTTGGCCACGCCCTTGAACTTGAAGATCGACGAGCGGGCGCGCAGCACCTCGACTTCCATGCGGATCACGTCGCCGGGACGCACGGGCGTGCGGAAACGGGCGTTGTCGACCGACATGAAGAAGATGGTCTTGCCCTCGGTGTCGACCTCCAGGCTCTTGCTCATCAGCACCGCGCCCGTCTGGGCCAGGGCTTCGATGATCAGCACGCCCGGCATCACCGGATTGCCCGGGAAGTGGCCTTGGAAGAAAGGCTCGTTGACCGTCACGCACTTGATGCCGACGATCGACTTGTGGGCCTGGTAGTCCTCGGCGCGATCGACCAGCAGGAACGGATAGCGGTGCGGGATGCGCGCCAGGATCTCGGCGATGTCGATGTCGGTGCGCACCGTTTGCTCGGTGTTCTCGGTCATTGTCAGCCCTTCGTCCCTCGGCCGCCCGCCATGCGCGACAGCCATGCGGTCTCCCGAAGCCACCGCTTGAGCGGTCGCGCCGGGAATCCCGTCCAAGTTTCACCCTCCGGCACGTCCTTGAACACCGAGGCGGCCGCCCCGATGCTCGCGCCCGAGCCGATGTTCAAGTGGTCGGCGACGCCGGCCTTCCCGCCGAACGCGACGCCGTCGCCGACGACCGTACTGCCCGACAGCCCCGTATAGGCCGCCAGCACGCAATTGCGTCCTACACGGACGTTGTGCGCGACATGCACCAGGTTGTCGATCTTGGTGTTCTCACCAACCGTCGTGTCGGCGAAAGCCCCGCGGTCGACACAGCTGTTGGCGCCGATGGTGACGTTGTCCTGGATCACCACCCGCCCCAGCTGAGGCATGTCGACCATGCCGCGCGGCCCGGCGGCGGCGCCAAAGCCCGCCTCGCCCAGCACCGCGCCGGCCGAGATCGACACCCGGTCGCCCAGTAAGGCAAAGCCGATCACGGCGTTGGCGCCGATCACGCCGTCGCGGCCGATCAGAACGCCCGGACCGATCACGGCCCCGGGTCCGATCCGTGTGCCGCGCCCGATGCGAGCGCCCTGCCCGATCGTCACGTTCGGCGACAGCAGGACGCCATCCTCGAGTTCGGCTTCGGGATGGATCGCGGCGGCGCCCGCTTCATGGCGGCGCGGCGCGTGCAACAGGTTGGCGGCAGCGGCCCAGGCGGCCTGCGGATGCTTGGTGACCAAGGCGGCGCAGGACGCGGGCAGGAAATCCTTGTGCTCCGGACGCACGAAACAGGCGCCGGCCTGGGTGGCCCCGGCGGCGTCCTTGCGCTTGGCGTCGGAGAAGAACGTGACGCCCTGCGCGTCGGCCGTATCAAGCGGCGCGGCACGGGCGATCAAGCGGTCGCCCGCACCGGCGTCCGCCAGTTCGGCGGCGCCGGCCCGGGCCAACTCGGAAAGCGACGCCGGACCCGGGCTATCGAAGAAACGCGGGTCCGGCATGGCTCCTCACGGCAAAAACGTTCCCCTAGGTAATCCTAAGGGAGACGATTCGCTTACTTATTGGACGGCTGCAGCGCGCCAGCGCCCGGGACCTGCTGGTCCAGACGTTCGCGGTCGAAGGTCAGCGTCTTGATACGGGCGTCCAGAGCGGTCACCACGGCGCCGGTGATGTCCATGGCCGGGTTGGCCAGCATCACGGACTCACGGTCGAACAGGACGCTGCACTTGGCGGCCTGGTAGGCCTGCTTGATCGGCGTGTCCATCTCTTGATAGACGCGCGACAGGGCCTTCTGCTCGGTGGCTTCCACTTCGCGCTGGCGCAGCTGGCCCTTGCGCTGCCAGGCGTTGGCCTTGACCTGCAGGGCGGCGGCTTGCTGCTCCAGGGCGTCCTGAGCCGTGGTCGCCTTCTTGGCGTCCAGGGCCTTGCCTTCATTTTCCAGAGCCGTGCGCTCGCCGTTCAGTTCGGCGGTCACTTGCTGGGTGATGGTTTGCAGGCGAGCCGAGACCGCCTTGCCGACTTGCGAGCCGCCAACGACGCTCTGGGTCGACAGGATGCAGATGCCCGGCAGGGCCGGACCGTGCGAGATGGCCGCAGCGGCCGGCGCGGCGGCAGGAGCCGTCTGGGCCGAAGCGCTGGTCGCGATAGCGAGGGCGACAACGCTGGACGCGGCCGCGGACAGGAACTTGGACATGTTTATTGGAACCTTGTGGAGGTGGAGAACCGGAACGTTTCGGTTCGGTCGTAGCTTTCCTTGGCCAAAATACGGCTGATATCGAATCGGATGGGACCCATGGGGGACTTCCAGTCGATCGAGATACCGGCCGTGGCACGCAGGCCAAGGTTATCCTTGATGTTGGGATCGAAGATGCCGGGCGACCTCTGGCGATCCACGTCATCCAGCAGACCGGCCGTACCCACGTCGCTGAACAGCGCGGCCTTGATGCCGTACTGCTCGGGCAGGAAGGTCGGAACGGTCAGCTCGAAGGTGCTGATGGCGTAAAGCTTGGCGCCCATCGAGTTGTTGTTGCTCGAGATGTCGCGCGGACCGATACCGGCGATCTCGAAGCCGCGGAACGAGGTGCCGCCGCGATAGAAGCGGTCGTTGATGCGGACGTTGTCGCCGCCCCAGCCCTCGATATAGCCGAACGAGCCGGTGGCGCTGAAGATCAGGTCCTTGGTGAAGCCCCAGTACCAGCCGGCGTCGGCTTCGGTCTTGAGGTACTTCACGTCGCCGCCGATGCCGGCCAGGTCCTGGTTCAGGTCGGCGAACCAGCCGCGGGTCGGGTTGATCGGGTCGTTGCGCTTGTCGATGCGCAGGCCGTAGCCGATCAGCGAGGTGATGTAGGCGCCGCGCTGCAGGCAGAGGATCTGCGAGACCGAGCCGCTGGTGCAAAGGTTGTCGGCCACGTCCACGTTATCCTGGCGGATCGTGTAGCGCAGGTTCATCGACGAGTCGTTGGTCAGCGGGAAGCCGAAGCGGACGTCGCCGCCGACCGACTTGGTGTCATAGGCCGCGTAGTCCGACAGGTCGTAGCGGAAGGTGTACAGGTTCACACCGGCGACCAGGTTGCGGCCCAGGAAGCGCGGCTCGGAGAAGCCGAAGTCGATCTGCTGGCGCAGCGAACCGACCGAGGCGCGGGCGCGCAGGTTCTGGCCGCGACCGCGGAAGTTCCGCTCGGTGATGCCGACGTCCAGCACCAGCTTGTCGATCGAGCTGTACCCGGCGCTGAACGACAGTTCGCCCGTCGGCTGCTCCTCGACCTTGACCCGCAGCGCGGTGCGGTCCGGGGCCGAGCCCGGCGCGTCCTCGATCTCGACTTCCTTGAAGAAGCCCAGGCGGCGGATGTTGTTCTTCGAGCGATCGACCAGCACGCGGTTGTAGGCGTCGCCCTCGGCCACTTCCAGTTCGCGGCGCAGGACATAGTCCAGCGTGCGGGTGTTGCCGACGATGTCGATGCGGTCGACATAGACGCGCGGGCCTTCGCGGACCTGGAAGACCACGTCCACGGTCTTGGTCTCGCGGTTGGGCACGTACTTGGGACGCACGTCCACGAAGGCGAAGCCGGCGGCGCCCGCCGCGAAGGTCAGGGCGTCGGTGGCCTGCTCGATTTTCTCGTCTTCGTACAGCTGACCGGCGCGGATCGGCAGGATCTGGGCCAGCAGGTTGCCGTCCAGCTTCTTCAGTTCCGTTTCGACGGTCACCTTGCCGAACTTGTATTTCGGACCCTCGTCCAGGGTGTAGGTGACGGCGAAGCCGTTCTTGTCCGGCGCCAGTTCGGCCACCGATGAGACGACGCGGAAGTCGAAGAAGCCGCGGTTGCGGTAGTGCTTGCGCAGCTGCTCGCGGTCGTACTCGATCCGGTCGGGGTCGTAGTTGTCGTTGCTGGTCAGGATCTTGTACCAGCGGCTTTCCTTGGTCACGACCACGTCGCGCAGGTCGTTGTCCGAGTACTCGCTGTTGCCCAGGAAGTTGATCCCGAGCACGCCGCTCTTGGGGCCTTCGGCGATTTCGAACACCAGGTCGACGCGCTTCTGCGGCAGCTCGACCACCTTGGGCGTCACGGTCGCCGAGATACGGCCCGAACGGCGATAGAGTTCAATGATGCGCTGGACGTCGGCCTGCACCTTGGCGCGGGTGAAGATGCCGCGCGGGCGGATCTGCACTTCGTCCTTCAGCTTGTCTTCCTTCAGGGACGAATTCCCCTCGAAGACCACCTGGTTGATGATCGGGTTTTCGACGACCTTCACGACCAGGTCGCCGCCCTGCATCTCGATCTTCACGTCGGCGAACAGATCGGTGCGGGCCAGGGTCTTCAGCGCCAGGTCAAGGCGCTGGGAGTCGACCGTGTCGCCCGGCTGGATCGGCAGATACGACAGAACCGTGCCCTGCTCGATACGCTCGTTGCCTTGCACGACGATGCGCTGGACCACCCCGGTCTGGGCGGACTGCGCGAAGGCCTGCTGCGGAGCCACCAGGGCCGTCGAGCCGAGGAGCAGCGCCATACCCGTGGCGAACGCGGCGCTGTGGGCGCGAAGTTTGTTCATGTGACCAATCATGGACGGAGGGCGAGCGCTGTTCACGTGAACAGGCCGCCGATGAATTTGAACACGTCGTAGCGGTTGAGGTCGTTCCATGCCGCGAACAGCATGAAACCCAGGATCAAGGCAAGCCCCGCGCGGAAACCGGCTGCCTGGAAATCCGCCCGCAGGGGACGTTTAGCGATGGCTTCGTAGGCGTACATCAGCAGATGGCCGCCATCGAGGACCGGGATCGGCAGCAGATTCATGAAGCCGATGCTGACCGACAGGCTGGCGATCAGCAGCATCGACGAGATGAAGACGCGCAGCGCCATGGTGGCGACATCGGGCGCGCCAGCCGCGCTGGCCTTGGTGACGGCGCCGGCCGTGTGGCCGATGCCGATCAGGCCGCTGATCTGGTCGGCGGGGAGCTGACCGGTGACGAGACGACCCAGGTAGAAGCCGATCGTCTTGATCATGCCCCACACCTCGACCGTGGCGTCGGGAATGGCCGACAACACGCTGGAGCGCTTGAACTGGGTGATCCCGGCATTCTCGATGCCCAGCTGGCCCGTCTTCATGCGGCCGGTGATCTTGTCGTTGATTTCGACGAGGCGCGGCGTGGCGGTCAGCTGGACCTGCTGCGGGCCCCGGGTGACCGTGAACTTGATCGGCAGGTTGGCGCGCAGCGAGACATAGCCCTGCAGGTCCTGGAAGGTGCTGATCTTGCGGCCGTCGGCGGCGACGATCACGTCGCCCTTCTTGAAGCCGGCTGCCTCGGCCGCGCCGCCGGGCACGACGCCGTTGACCGTGGCGGCGCGCTGCGGCGTGCCGACCATCACCAGGAAGACGGCCATGATCAGGATGGCCAGGACGAAGTTCGAGATCGGCCCCGCCGCGGCGATGATCGCCCGCTGCCAGACCGGCTTGAAATGGAAATACTTGGCGACGCCCTCTTCGCCTTCGCGCCGCACGATCGACTCGCGCATGGCGGCCAGGTTGTCCTGGTCGGGCACGCTGGCGGCGTTCTCGTCGCCCGAGAAGCGGACATAGCCGCCCAGGGGGATCGAGGCGATGCGCCACTCGACGCCCTGCTTGTCGCGCCACGAGACCAGCGGCGGGCCAAAGCCCAGCGAGAAACAGTCGATCGCCACGCCACAGGCGCGCGCGGCCCAATAGTGCCCCAGCTCGTGGATGGTCACCACGACGGACAGCACGAAGACCGTGGACAGGATAAAGATCAAAACGTCGGTCATGAGATGGCCGGGTCCCCCGGGTCAGCGCCCGCGATGCTTTTGAGCGACAACCTCGGCCGCAATGCGGCGAGCGCTGGCGTCAATCATCATCGCGTTCTCGACCGCATCGTCGTTATTCGTGGCGGAGAGACTGCCAAGACTGTTCATACGCTCGAGGGTCCCCGCCACCGAGGCGGCAATATCGAGAAACCCGATACGCCGGTCAAGGAAGGCGGCTACGGCGACCTCGTTGGCGGCATTCATAGCCGCCGGAGCCGCGCCCGCCAGCCTTAGCGCCTCACGGGCGATCGCGATCGACGGGAAGCGGTCCAGATCGGGCGATTCGAAGGTCAGCTGGCCGTAGGCGGCCAGGTCCAGACGCTTGGCGGGCCAAGGCAGGCGGTCAGGCCAAGCGAAGGCGCAGGCGATCGGCGGCCGCATGTCCGGCACGCCCAGCTGGGCCAGGGTCGAGCCGTCGGCGTACTCCACCAGGCTATGGATCACGGACTGGGGGTGGATCACGACGTCAACGCGGTCTTCCGGGGTTCCGAACAGGTACGAGGCTTCGATCATCTCGAGCCCCTTGTTCATCATCGTCGCGGAATCGACCGAAATCTTGGCGCCCATCGACCAGTTAGGATGGGCGATGGCCTGTTCCGGGGTCGCCACGGCCATGGCGGCCTTGTCCCAGGTGCGGAACGGACCGCCCGAGGCGGTCAGGATCAGGCGGGCCACACGGTGCGCACAGTCGGGCTGCAGCACCTGGAATATTGCGGAATGTTCGGAGTCGACCGGAATCACCGAGCCGCCGGCCGCCTTGGCGATGGCCAGCAGGGCCGGCCCCGCGCAGACGAGGCTTTCCTTGTTGGCCAGGGCGATCACCGCGCCGGTGCGGGCGGCGGCCAGGGTGGGCGCCAGGCCCGCCGCGCCGACGATGGCCGACATCACCCAGTCCGCGCCCATGGCCGCGGCCTCATTGATCGCCGTCGCGCCGGCGGCGGCGCGCACGCCGGTTCCGGCCAGGCCATCCTTCAGGCGCTGGAGCTTGGCCTCGTCCTCGATGACCGCGACCTGCGGCTTCCAGCGCACCGCCTGCTGGATCAGGCGCTCGACATTACGCCCCGCCGTCAGGGCCAGGATCTCGACCTCGACGCCGGATTCTTCGAAGAGGCTAAGGGTGGAAAGGCCGATCGATCCGGTCGAACCCAGCACCACCACCTTACGGGGAAGGGTCAATGGGACCATCCCACATGGTCGACCAGGCGGACGGCGGCGACCACGATCGCCGCGAACATCAGCCCGTCGACGCGATCCAGCAGGCCGCCGTGACCCGGAATGATGTCGCCGCTGTCCTTCACGCCGAACCGGCGCTTGAGCATCGATTCCCAAAGGTCGCCGGCCATGGTGGCCAGGCCGCCCAGCAGGCCGACCAGGGCAGCAGCGGGCCAAACCAGCCTCAGATGGGCGAAATGGGCCACCAGCACGGCGCCGATCGTCGCCGCCACCAGGCCGCCGATGAAGCCCGACCAGGTCTTGTTAGGCGAGATCTGAGGCCACAGCTTGGGCCCCTTCAGCAGGCTGCCGGCCACATAGGCGAAGATGTCGGCGAACCAGGTCACCACGAACAGCAGCAGCGTCCACCACAGGCCGTCCGGCAGCGAGCGGACCCACACCAGGGCGATGACCGCCGGGGCGATATAGACGACGCCATAGGCCGCATCGGCCCGGCGTTCGACCGCGCCGCGCGCGATCAGCCCAGCCAGGAACGCGCCGACCAGCACGACCGACCAGGCGATGAAGAACTGATGCAGATAGGCGGCGATAACCGCGATGGCGCAAAACAGGCCGACCACGGCGCCGACGGCGTTGGGGGCCTTGGGCGCGCTGATCTTGCCCCACTCACGCGCCAACAGCGCGGTGCAGACCAGGGCCAGGGCCAGGAACCAGAAATTCCCCAGCCAGACGGCGGCCACGACCGTAGGCACGAGCACGGTGGCCGAAACCACACGCGTCTTCAGATTGCCCCAGTTGAAGCGCTTAGCCGGCGACGGCGACGTCATCGGCCGCGATCCCTCCGTAACGTCGATCGCGACGGCGATAGTCGGCGATGGCCGCGGCCAGGGCCTCGGGGCCGTAGTCGGGCCACAGCACGTCCTGGAACACCAGCTCGGCGTAGGCGCACTCCCAAAGCAGGAAGTTCGAGATGCGGCGCTCGCCGCTGGTGCGCACGATCAGGTCCGGAGCCGGCGACGAGGCGGTCGACAGGAACCGCTCGAACGTTTCTTCGGTCAGGTCCGAAGCCTTGGCCTCGCCCCGCTCGACCTTCTCGGCGAAGGCCCGCGCGGCGTCGGTGATGTCGGCCTGGCCGCCATAGTTGAACGCCACCTGCAGGGTGAACTCGGTATTGCCGGCGGTGCGCTTCTCGGCCCGGTCGATGACCTCGGCGATATCGGCCGACAGGCCGGTGCGACGGCCGATGATGCGGACGCGGACGCCCGCCTTGGCCAGGCGCTCGAGGTCCGATTCGACATAGGCCTTGAGCAGGCTCATCAGCTCGGAGACCTCGTGCGCCGGCCGGCGCCAGTTCTCGGTCGAGAAGCCGAAGACCGTCAGCACACCGACGTTCTGGCTCTGAGCGCCCTCGACGGTGCGCTTCAGGGCGTTGACCCCGGCCCGGTGGCCGAGGACGCGCGGCATCCCCCGCTGCTTTGCCCAGCGGCCGTTGCCATCCATGATAATGGCCACGTGCAGACGTTGGCCGGAAGCGCCGTCGGCGCGTTCCGAAACGTTCTGCAGACCGGTGGTCGCCGGCATTGTCTTCAACCTTCCCTCGTCGTCTCCCCACTAACTCTCAAGGGAGGCGCTTAGACCTGCATGATCTCTTGTTCTTTGATTTTCAAGGCCTCGTCGACCCGCTTGATGGCCTCGTCCGTGATCTTCTGGACCTCGGTTTCCATCTTCTTGCGTTCGTCCTCGGCGATAGCGCCGTCCTTCTCGGCCTTCTTCAGGTCGTCATTGGCGTCGCGGCGGACGTTACGGACGGCGATCTTCTGCTGCTCGGCGTATTTGCCGGCGATCTTCGAGAGATCCTTGCGGCGCTCTTCGGTCAGCGGCGGGATCGGAATGCGCAGATTCTGACCTTCGACGACCGGGTTCAGGCCCAGGCCCGACGCGCGGATGGCCTTCTCGACCGAGACGACGACGCCGCGATCCCAGACGCTGACATTGATCTGACGCGGCTCGGGCACGCTGACCGAAGCCACCGCGTTCAGCGGCGTGGTCGAGCCGTAGGCCTCGACCATCACCTGATCCAGCAGGCTGGCCGACGCACGGCCGGTGCGCAGGCTGGCGAATTCGTCCTTCAGGGCGGCGATCGTCTTGTCCATGCGGTCGCGGTAGCGCTGCAGAACGGGTTTCTCGGCGGCGGCCATGGCGGGCTCTCCTCGCTATTCTCTATCTTCAGGCGGCGCGGTCGGAGACCACGGTGTGCGTCCCCTCGCCTCGCAGGACGTTCAGCAGGTTGCCGCGTCCCTTGATCGAGAAGACCACGATCGGAATGTTGCTGTCGCGCATCAGCGCCACGGCCGAGGCGTCCATGACCCGCAGGTCCTTGGCCAGGACGTCCATATAGGTCAGGTGGTCGTAGCGCTCGGCCGTCGGATCCTTCTTGGGATCGGCGGTGTAGACGCCATCGACGCTGGTGCCCTTGAACAGGGCGTCGCACTCCATCTCGGCCGCGCGCAGGGCCGCGGCGGTGTCCGTGGTGAAGTACGGGTTGCCGGTGCCGGCGGCGAAGATCACGACGCGGCCCTTTTCCAGGTGACGCTGGGCGCGACGGCGGATGTAGGGCTCGCAGACGGTGGCCATCGGGATGGCCGACTGCACGCGGGTCTGGACGCCGATGCGCTCCAGGGCGTCCTGCATGGCCAGGGCGTTCATGACGGTGGCCAGCATGCCCATGTAGTCGGCGCTGGAACGCTCCATGCCCTTGGCCGCGCCGGCCATGCCGCGGAAGATGTTGCCGCCGCCGATCACCAGGCACAGTTCGACGCCCGACTTGACGATCTCGGCCACGTCCTGGGCCACGGATCCGACGGTGTTGGTGTCGATACCGTAGGGCGTGTCGCCCATCAGGACCTCGCCGGACACCTTCAGCAGGATGCGGCGGTATTTCTGAGGTGCGTTGGTATCGGACATGGGACCGCTATTCCTGAGTCGTCGGCACGCACATTACGGTGCGTTCTACAGAAGTGGGATGTGTTTTGCCAACCAGGCTTCGCAGCCATACGGCAGGCGCAAAAAGGGCGCGGCGCGCGTCTAGACGCGCCGCGCCCTAATTGTTTGCCAGGAGCCCTAAAGGCTCCCGACGGCAAGCCTTAGGCTTGGCCGGTCATCGAAGCGACTTCGGCGGCGAAGTCGTCTTGCTTCTTTTCCACGCCTTCGCCCAGGGCCAGACGGGTGAAGCCCTTGATGGTGATCGGCGCGCCCAGGGTCTTGCCGGTCTCGGCGACCAGCTGCTCGACGGTCTGGTCCGGGTTCATGACGAAGGCTTGCTTCAGCAGCACGACTTCTTCCAGGAACTTGCGGATACGGCCGTCGATCATCTTTTCGACGACCGCCGGCGGCTTGCCCGACTCCAGAGCCTGTTCGGTGAACACGGCCTTTTCACGCTCGATGGCGGCCGGGTCCAGATCGTCCGGCGACAGCGACAGCGGAGCGGTCGCGGCGACGTGCATGGCGATCTTGCGGCCCAGCTCGCGCAGGGCGGCCTTGTCGCCGGTCGACTCGACGGCCACCAGCACGCCGATGCGGCCGAGGTCCGGCGCGGTGGCGTTGTGGATGTACGAGGCGACGACGCCGTTCTCGACGGTGTGCTTGGCGGCGCGACGGACCATCATGTTCTCGCCGATCGTGGCGATCAGGTTGGTCAGGTGGTCCTGCACGCTCTCGCCGCCGGCTAGCTTGGCGGCGGTGATGGCGTCGACCGAACCGTCGGTGGCCAGGGCGGCGCCGGCGATCTGACGGGCAGCGCCCTGGAACAGGTCGTTGCGCGACACGAAGTCGGTTTCGGCGTTCACTTCGACGGCCGTGGCGGTTTCACCAGCGCCTTGGTCGGCGGTGGCGACGGCCACCAGGCCTTCGGCGGCGGCGCGGTCAGCCTTCTTGGCGGCCTTGGACAGGCCCTTGGCGCGCAGCCAGTCGATGGACGCTTCGATGTCGCCGTTGTTTTCCGACAGCGCCTTCTTGCAGTCCATCATGCCGACGCCGGACTTTTCGCGCAGTTCTTTGACGAGGGCGGCGGTGATCTCAGCCATCGAAAATCTCCAGATTCAAACGGTTAGCGACTGGGCTTGGGTAGCCCGCCATAGTCTCTAATGCGTATGCGACCGGGCTTGATAGCCCGGTCGCATGTCAGGGTCGCGACGGCTCCCGCGAGCGGCCCAAGGCCGCGCGGGAGCCCGTAGGAAATCAGCCTTCGGCCGATTCCGGAGCCGCTTCGGCGGCGGCTTCAACCGGGGCTTCCGGAGCAGCTTCAGCAGCCGGGGCGGCTTCAACGGCGGCCGGAGCGGCTTCCGGTTCCGGAGCCAGAGCGCGGGCCAGGACCGGCTCGGTCGGGTTCACGGCGGCGCCCAGGTCGACGCCAGCGCCGGCTTGGCCAGCGGCCAGACCGTCGAGGACGGCGTCAGCGATCAGGTCGCAGTACAGCTGCAGAGCGCGAGCGGCGTCGTCGTTACCCGGGATCGGATAGGTGATGCCGTCCGGATCGCAATTGGTGTCGAGGATGGCGACGACCGGGATGTTCAGCTTGCGGGCTTCCAGGATCGCGATCGCTTCCTTGTTGGTGTCGATCACGAACATGATGTCGGGGATGCCGCCCATGTCCTTGATGCCGCCCAGCGACAGTTCCAGCTTGTCGCGCTCGCGCGTCAGCTGCAGCAGTTCCTTCTTGGAACGGCCCAGGGCTTCACCGCCCAGGACGCCTTCCAGCTCGCGCAGACGAGCGATCGAGCCCGAGACGGTGCGCCAGTTGGTCAGGGTGCCGCCGAGCCAGCGGTGGTTCACATAGTACTGGGCGCAGCGCTTAGCGGCCGTGGCGACCGGGTCGCTGGCCTGGCGCTTGGTGCCGACGAACAGCACGCGGCCACCGGCGGCGGCGACTTCACGGACCTTCACCAGGGCTTGGTGCAGCAGCGGGATCGACTGCGACAGGTCGATGATGTGGATGTTCGAGCGCGAGCCGAAGATGTAGCGGTCCATCTTCGGGTTCCAGCGGTGCGTCTGGTGGCCGAAGTGGGCGCCGGCTTCCAGGAGCTGACGCATGGAGAATTCGGGAAGAGCCATCGGGCCTTAATCCTTTTTCCGGTTGAACCTCCGCGGACACCCCCGTTCCAGACCATTCTGGAAGCGGGACCGGAACGGCGACGCCGGGATGTCTCCCCGGTGCAACCGAACGTCCACGTGTGGAATGGCGGCGCAAATAGTCTCTCAGGGACAAAAAGGCAAGCCCTGACCGCATTATCCGTCCGTCTTCAGCCCTTTTCTCGCACCTTGGACGCCCGCTCCTGCGGCTCGAGCGCACGATCATCCCCGAAAAGCCGCGCCCATCCACCGACGCTCCACAGTCCCTCCGCGAAATCGTCGTCGTTCCGACACAGAACCGTGGCGCAATAAATGCGTCTTCACCCTGAAGACGCCGGAGGATGTCTGATGCTGGCGGTCTTCGACCTGGACGGAACCTTGCTGGACGGCGACTCCACGGCCTTGTGGCTCTGGGACCGGGTCAAGCGCTCGCCGCTTCGCGCGCTTGCGATCCTGGCGGTCCTGCCGCTGGCGGGCCCGATGGTCGCCCTGCCCCGCACGCGCCGCGCCGGCGCTTCGATCCTGCTGTGGATCGCCACGGCCGGGCTCTCCGAAAACGGCCTGCGCCGGTCCTGCGACCAGTTCGGCGAGTCGTTCCGGTCCGGACACAGCGCCCTGTCCTGGCGCGCCGGCGGCATGGCGGCCTTGCGCCAGCATCTCAAGGCCGGCGACCGCGTCGTGGTGGTCACGGCCGCGCCGGCGCTCCTGGCCCGGGCGCTGATCGGGCCACTGGGCCAGCCCATCGAGGTGCTCGGCACCTCGTTGAAGCCCCGCGCCGGCGGCTGGGTCGCCGACATCCACTGCCGCCACCAGCGCAAATGCCAGGCCCTGGCCGAGGCCGGCCATGGCGAGCACTGGGCCTATGCCTATTCCGACAGCCTCGATGACCTGCCGCTGCTGCGCGGCGCGGACCGGCCGGTGATCGTCAAGGGCGGCAAGGCGGCCGAGCGACGGCTGTTCAGGGCAGGCCTGGCGAACGGCCGGGCGGCGGCTTGGTAGGCTCGCCCGAAGACCCAAAGACGGCCGATCTCAAGCCGGCCGGCGTGCGGTGATGGCCAACCAGGGCCTCTGTCCGCCCTCGTAATCGCCGCCAGCATAGCTCTCGACCGACAGCCTCTCCCACGCCGCCCCGCCGCGATAGGCGGCCTCCGCCTCCTCCGCCGAGAGGTAGTTGAAGTAGCGCCCCAAGCCATCTCGCCCCTCGGCGCCGCCGGCCTTGAACGTAGCAACATGCAGTCCACCGGGCTTCAGCGCCCAGAAGATGCGCGACAGGATACAGGGCAAAGCGGGCCGAGGCGCATGCAGCAGACAGGCCTGGGCCCAGACGCCGTCATAGGCCGATGTCGCGTCCAGCTCGTCGAACCGCATCACGCGGACGGGGCGGCCCAGCCGCGTCTCGGCCTCCCGCGCCATGGCTTCGCTCCCGTCCGTGGGATCGACCTCGAAGCCCCGGGCCAGCATCGCCGCGCTGTCGCGGCCATCCCCGCAGCCTAGTTCCAAGACGCGAGCGCCTAGCGCGAGGTGCTCGAGAAACGCCTCCAGACGTCGGCTCGCGCCATCACGCCCGCGCGCCGCGTAGGTCTGCGCCTCGTCGGCATAGAACCGCAGTGTCGCGGCGTCATGCGCGACCGGCGCCGGCGCATCAGCGGCGGACGGTTTCATCGACGCCCTCTCGCCACGGCAGAAAGGGCGATGCCATGATCGCTCGGCGCTTCGGAAGTACTCACGGCGAGCACCCTGGTCCGGCGCCCACGCATCGTCAGAACGCCTTGCCGTCCACCTGCTGGGGCTTCAGCGCGAAGACGTCGACGCCGTCCAGGGTGCGGACATTGATCGCCACCATCGCCTGCCCATTCGGCGCGGTTCCGCGACCGAACGACTGGATGCCGCAGGTCTCGCAGAAGAAGTGCGCGATGTTGTGGGTATTGAACTTGTACTCAGTCAGGGCGTCTTCGCCGCTCTGCAGCTCGAAGGCGTCGGTCCCAGCAAAGCCCAGGATCGAGCCCAGCTTGCCGCAACGCGAACAATTGCAGCTGATCAGGTCCTCCAGACCCATCTCGACCGTGAAGCGCACGCGCCCGCACTGACATCCGCCTTCATGCCTGGCCATCGATCTTCTCCCTGTTCGTGGCCCGCTTCGGGCTCATCCCTGTATGTTCAATCGGCATCGACGGTATCGAGGGTTCGAATCCCTCCGTCTCCGCCAACGCAGAAATAGGAAAATATTCCTACACGTCTTCCAGCAGCGCCACGCCCGGCGCGGTCTTCAGGGCGCCACGCAGCGCCGCGTCCAGCGAATAGCGGCCCGGCAGACGCAACTCGATCTCGCGGCCGCCGCCGATCGCGGCGACGAAGGTCACTTCGCCGCCCTTCTGGCCCTGGGCCGGTTCGAGGCGGCGCTTCAGCGCCTCGATCTCGGTCGCCGATGGTGACAGGTGCACGCGCAGACCGGCCACCACGTTCTCGATGGCCTTTTCGATCGGCTCGGCGTCATCGCCGAAGAAACGGACTTCGCCGTCACGGGCCTTGGCGCGGACCTTGATGACCACGGCCTTGCCGGGCTCCAGCACGTCGCGACACTTGCGCAGGCTCTCGGGCGGGAACAGCACCTCGTACTCGCCGGATGGGTCGGACAGCGAGACGAAGGCGAACTTCTCCCCACTCTGCGACGCGCGCTCCTGGCGGCGCCGAACCACGCCACACATGCGCAGGGCTTCCATGCCGGCCTCGGCCTGCAACATGGCCTCGGTCACCAGAGCCACGCGCTTGCGGCGCAGCATGCCGACCACATCCTCCAGCGGGTGACCGGTCAGGTAGAAGCCGACAGCCGACAGCTCCTCGTCCAGCAGGTCGACCTGGTTCCAGTTCTCGGTCTTGGCCAGGCGCGGACGCCCTGCCCCCGGATCCGAGCCGAACAGACCGCCCTGCCCGCCTTGACGGTCGGCGTGGCAGCTCTGCGCGTGGGCGATCAGCACGTCGGCCGAGGCCACGATCTGGGCGCGGTTCTTGTGAATCTGGTCGAACGCCCCGGCCCGCGCCAGGTTTTCGATGGCGCGCTTGTTGACCTGCTTGGGATCGATCCGCTCGACGAAGTCGAAGATGTCGCGGAACGGCCCGCCTTCCTCGCGGATCGCTACCAGGTGCTTCATGGCCTCCAGGCCGACGTTGCGGATGGCGCCCAAGGCGTACAGCACCTCGCCGTTCTCGACCTCGAAGTCGGCGCCCGAGACATTGACGTCCGGCGCGCGCACCGTGATCTCGAACTTGCGGGCGTCCTGGTGGAAGACGGCCAGCTTGTCGGTGTTCGACAAGTCCAGACTCATCGAGGCGGCGAAGAACTCGACCGGCGTATTCGCCTTCAGCCAGGCTGTCTGGTACGAGATGAAGGCGTAGGCGGCGGCGTGCGACTTGTTGAAGCCGTAGCCGGCGAACTTGGCCACCAGTTCGAAGATCGAGCCCGACTGTTCTTCGGGGACGTTCTTCTCCTTGGCGCCGGAGACGAAACGGATCTTCTGGAGATCCATCTCCTCCTTCTTCTTCTTACCCATGGCGCGACGCAGAAGGTCGGCCTCGCCCAGGCTGTAGCCCGCCAGGATCTGGGCGATCTGCATCACCTGTTCCTGATAGACGATGACACCGTAGGTCTCTTTCAGCACCGTCTCCAGCGACGGGTGCAGGGTGTCGACGGGTTTGCGGCCGAACTTACAGTCGACGAAGGTGTCGATGTTATCCATCGGGCCCGGGCGATAGAGCGAGATCAGCGCGGTGATCTCCTCGATCGAGCCGCAGCGCATCTTGCGCAGCGTGTCCCGCATGCCCTGGCTTTCCAGCTGGAACACGCCGACCGTCTGGCCGGAGGCAAGCAATTCGTAGGTCGTGGCGTCGTCGAAGGGCAGCTTGCCGAGATCGATCTCGAAGCCGCGCTTCTTCAGATGCTTCACCGCGCGGTCCAGCACGGTCAGGGTCTTCAGGCCCAGGAAGTCGAACTTCACCAGGCCGGCGCTCTCGACCCACTTCATGTTGAACTGAGTGGCCGGCAGGTCCGAACGCGGATCCTTGTACAGCGGGGTCAGCTGGGTCAGCGGCCGGTCGCCGATCACCACGCCGGCGGCGTGGGTCGAGGCGTTCCGGAACAGGCCTTCCAGCTGCAGGGCTACGTCCAGGCAGGCCGAGACGTTGGCGTCTTCCTTCTTGGCCTGCTTGAGGCGCGGCTCCAAGTCGATGGCCTGGGCCAGGGTCACCGGCGCGGCCGGGTTGTTGGGCACCATCTTGCAAAGACGGTCGACCAGGCCCAGCGGCAGTTGCATCACGCGACCGACGTCGCGCAGCACGGCGCGAGCCTGAAGGGAACCGAAGGTGATGATCTGGGCCACGCGATCGCGCCCGTACTTCTCCTGCACGTAGGAGATCACCTCTTCGCGTCGCTCCTGGCAGAAGTCGACGTCGAAGTCGGGCATCGAAACCCGTTCGGGATTGAGGAAGCGCTCGAACAGCAGGCCGAACCGCAGTGGGTCCAGGTCGGTGATGGTCAGCACCCAGGCGACCAGCGACCCGGCGCCCGAACCCCGCCCCGGACCGACCGGAATGCCGTGGTTCTTACCCCACTTGATGAAGTCCGACACGATCAGGAAGTAGCCGGGGAAGCCCATCTTCTCGATGATGTTCAGCTCGAACTCGAGCCGGTCCCAGTAGTCCTGTTCGGGCGCCGACATGGTCAGGCCCACGAAGCGCGCCTTCAGGCCCTCGCGCGCCTGGTGGCGCAGCTCTTCGGCTTCGTTGCGGCCGTCACCGGTCGGGAAGCTGGGCAGGATGGGGTCGCGCTTGTGCACCATGAAGGCGCAACGGCGGGCGATATCCAGGGTGTTGTCGCAGGCTTCCGGCAGGTCGGAGAACAGCTTGCGCATGTCCGCCGCCGGCTTGAACCAGTGCTCGGGCGTGACGCGGCGGCGCTCGTCCTGGCCGACGAACGAGCCGTCGGAAATGCACAGCAGCGCATCGTGCGCGTCGTAGAAACTTTCCTTAGCGAAATAGACGTCGTTGGTGGCGACCAGCGGGACGTCGTGGTCATAGGCCCAGTTGACCAGGCCCGGCTCGGCCGCCGCCTGCTTGGGCAGGCCGTGGCGTTGCAGCTCGACATAGAAGCGGTCGCCAAACACCCGGTGCATCTCGGCCAAAGCCGCGGAAGCCTCGGCGTTCTTGCCGGCGGCGAACAGGGCGTCGACCGGACCGTCCGTGCCGCCCGACAGCATGATCAGGCCTTCGCTGTACTCGGCGATCTTGGCCCAGGGCACGACCGGCTCGGGCAATTCGGCGCTGTCGAGATAGGCGATCGACGACAGTTCCGAGAGGTTCAGATAGCCCAGCTCGTTCTGGGCCAGCAGCATGATCGTCGGCGCACGCGCCCAACGCTCGGTCGGGCCGCCGCCGATGCCGACGACGGGAATGGCGCAGCCGATGATCGGCTGAACCCCCGCGTCCTTGGCATAGGACGAATATTCCAGCGCACCGAACAGATTGGCCCGGTCGGCGATCGCCGCCGCCGGCATGCCGATCGCGGCGGCCAGCTTGCCAATCTGATCGGCCTTGATGGCGCCCTCGAGCAGCGAATAGGCCGAGCGGACCCGCAGGTGGACGAAACCCTGTCCTTCCGCATCCGCCATGACCGACCTCCGCTACGCGACTCTCACCAGAGCCTCATCTACACGATTCAGGCCACCAGCTGGGCGACCGTGCACATCATCCAGACGAAGCTGGCGACCGACACAAGGGCCAAAGACTCACGCGCGATACGGATCATAAGAGCCTCCACAGATTTCTTGTTTTGTTCCATATTCCGGTTTTGTTCTGTTCACAAGATGTTCCGCGACGTTCCACCGCATTTTCTTTGCCCGAGTCACTTGTTAGGCCGCGCACCACAGCGATAATCGATATGGCCAAGCCCGCCGGATCGGTTCAGATCGACGCCATGCGCCTGATCATCGACACCGACACCGCTGGCGACGACGTCTTCTCGCTGGTGCTGGCCCTCACCCGCCCCGGCGTGACCGTCGAAGCCATCACCATCGCCCACGGCAATGTCGGCTTCGTCCAGCATGCCGAGAATGCGCTGGTCACACTGGAGCAATGCGGCCAGGCCGGGATCCCGGTCTATCTGGGCGCCCAGGCGCCGTTCACCCGCGCGCCCCTGGATGCGGCCTATGTCTTCGGCCACGACGGCATGAGCGACAGCGGTTTCGCCCAGGCCGCCCAGCGCCCCGCCGACGGCCACGCGGTCGACGAACTGGTGCGGCGGATCATGGACGCCCCCGGCGAGATCACCCTGATCGCCCAGGCCCCGCTGACCAACATCGCCCTCGCCTATCTACGCGAGCCGCGCATCGCCAAGGCCCTGAAGCATTTGTGGGTCATGGGCGGCACGGACAATGGCGTCGGCAATGTCACCCCGGCGGCCGAGTACAATTTCTATGTCGACCCGGAGGCGGCCAAGATCGTCGTCAACGCCGGCTTCAACCTCACGATCGCCACCTGGACCCTGACGCTGAACGACGGCCTGTGGAGCACCGCGCAGCTGGCGGAACTGGAAGCCCTGGGCACCGACAAGGCCCGCTTCTTCACCGACGTGAACCGCGCCTCCCTGGCCTTCGCCCGCGAGACCGAGGGGCTGGACGGCAGCCTGCACCCGGACGCCCTCACCTGCGCCATGGCCTTGGACGAAAGCCTGATCCTGGAGGCCGAGGACTGCGTCGTCGACGTCGAGACCCTGGGCGAGCTGACCCGTGGCTATCTCAGCGTCTCGCACTCGATCCTGCCGGACATCGAGATCGCCGATCCGGCCCTGAAGCGCCGGCCGCCCAATGCGCGGGTGATCAAGAAGATCGACCAAGCCGGTTTCTTCGCGGCCATGAAGACGGCCCTGCTTTAACTCAATCGCAGCGGTCTTCCCTCAGACTTCGGATCATGGGGAGAGTGGCTTCGACCGTTGTGGGGACGGCCCTGGTCTTGGCGAGCGCCGGTTCGGCGTGGGCGCAGGCGGACCTGTTCTCGCGCGACACCCTCTCAGGCCTGGTCGATCTGCGCCTGGCAGCGGCCGATGGCGAGACATCCTGGATCGACGGCGGCCTGGGCAAGGCCCGGTTCGGCGACGACCACCAGGGCCTGCGCCTGGGCGAGGCCGCCCTGGTCTGGAACCCGCGCTTTACCGACACCCTGTCGGCCGTGGTCGTGGCCGAGAGCCAGGACGGCCAGCGGCATCTGGTCGACCTTGGCGAAGGCTATCTGGCCTATCGCTCGCGGCCGGGCTCGGCCCTGCGCCTGTCGGCCCGAGCCGGCGTCTTCTATCCAACCATCTCACTCGAACATGACGGCCTTGACTGGTCCGTGCCCGACACCATCACGCCCTCAGCGATCAACAGTTGGGTGGCCGAGGAGACCAAGGTCGTCGGGGTCGAGGCCACAATCCGGCGCAGCCTGGCCGGCCAGACGTTCGGCTTCACGGTCGGCGTCTTCAAGAACGGCGACACCTCCGGCACCGAGCTGACCTTCCGGGGCTGGGCGCTGCACGACATCAAGTCGCCGGTCTTCGGTCGTTTCCCGCTGCCGCCGCTGGCCGGGCGCATGGCCTCGCGCCAAGCGCCGTCGACCACGCCCCTGGCCGAGATCGACGGTCGGTTCGGCTATTACGGACGGATCGAGTGGCGGCCGTCATCGCGGCTGGCCTTCGATCTCTTCCGCTATGACAACGAGGGCGATCGGACCAGCGTCAACGCCGACCGCGAATGGTCGTGGGAGACGCGGTTCTGGAACCTGGGGATGCGGCTCGACTTGGACGCCGTCGCGGTGAAGGCCCAAGTCATGACCGGCGAGACCCTGATGGGCTATTCCAATGCCTTCGGCATCTGGGCCGATGTCGGCTTCGAGGCGGCCTATGTCTCGGCCAGCAAGGCGCTGGGGCCGGGTTCGGCGACCGCACGCCTGGACCACTTCTCGACGACGGACCGCACTAACAAGGCGTTCGACAACAATGCCGAGCACGGCTGGTCGGGGCTGGCGGCCTATCGCTGGGACGTCAAGCCGAACGCCCAGGTCGTGTTCGAGGCGCTGTATATCGACAGCTTCCGCCGCGACCGCACGCGCTTCGCCCTGGATGCGCGCCAGCGTCAGACGGTCGTGCAGACCGCCTTCCGCCACCAGTTCTAGCTAAACTGCTGCGCTTCCAGGTGGCCGTCTCTCAGGGCGAGCACCCGGTCCATGTATCGAGCCAGCTCCATGTTGTGCGTGGCGATCACGGCCGCGACGCCTTGCTGGCGGCACACCTGATACAGCGCTTGGAACACCGCCGCCGAGGTCGCCGGGTCGAGGTTGCCCGTCGGCTCGTCGGCCAACAGCAGTTTCGGATGATTGGCCAGGGCGCGAGCGATGGCCACGCGCTGCTGTTCACCGCCCGACATCTGGGCCGGTTGGTGCGTCAGGCGATGGCCCAACCCTAAGCTTTCCAGCAGCTCCTTGGCGCGCGCCTCGGCGTCCTTGCGGCTCTTGCCGGCGATGGTCAGCGGCATGGCCACGTTCTCGATGGCCGAGAACTCGGGCAGCAGATGGTGGAACTGGTAGACGAAGCCGACCGTGCCCAAGCGGATGCGGGTGCGCACGCGCTCGGACAGCTTGGAGCAGTCGCGGCCTTCCAGGGCCACCAAGCCGGCGTCGGGCCGCTCCAGCAGGCCCGCCGAGTGCAGCAGCGACGACTTGCCCGAGCCCGAGGGCCCGATCAGGCCGACGACCTCGCCCGGATAGACGTCGATATCGACGCCACGCAGCACGGGCAGCGGGCCGGCTTCCGTCTTGTAGACGCGCTCGACCCCACGCAGGGCCAGGATAGGATCACTCATAACGCAGCGCCTCCACCGGATCGAGACGCGAGGCGCGCCAGGCCGGCGGCAGGGTCGCCAGGATGCTGAACAGGGCCGACAGGGACACGATGCCCGCGATCTCGGTCCAGTCGATCTTCGCCGGGATGTGCGAGAGCATGTAGACGTCGGCGCTGAACACGGCCGTGCCGGTGACCCATTCCACGAAGTTCTGGATCGGGGTGATGTAGGCGCAGAACACCACGCCCAGGGCCAGGCCGCACACGGTGCCGGCCACGCCGATCGAGGCGCCGGCCATGACGAAGATCCGCAGGATCGCGCCCTGCCCCGCGCCCATGGTGCGCAGGATGGCGATGTCCTTGCCCTTGTTCTTCACCAGCATGACCAGGCTGGAGATGATGTTCAGGGTGGCGATGGCGACGATGCAGCCCAGGATCAGGCGCATGACCTTCCGCTCGACCTGCAGGGCGGTGAAGTAGCTGTGGTTCTTGTCCTGCCAGTCGCTGACCAGGGCGCCGGGGCCGCTGGCGACCTCGACGTCGTGCTTCAGCTCCTTGGCCTTGTCGGGGTCATCGAGCTTGATCTCGACATAGTCCACCGAGGTGTCGCGACCGAAGAACAGCTGGGCTTGCTCCAGGGGCATATAGACGAAGGCCTCGTCGAACTGGCTCATGCCGACGCTAAAGACGCCGCCGACGATGTAGTTCTTTTCCTGGGTCGAGCTGCCGAAGGCGGTGGACGGACCCGAGGGCGAGATCAGCGTGATGGGGTCGCCGGGCTGCACGCCCAGGCTCTGGGCCATGCGGTCGCCGATCAGCACGATCTCGCCGCCGTATTCGCCGACGCCGAAGCCGTCCATCGAGCCCTTCTTGATGTTGCTGGCGATCAGCGACATGTGCCGCAGGTCCGAGGTGGTGACCCCGCGCACGATGGCGCCGGTCACCTGGGTCGGGCCCAGCACCATGGCCTGGGCTTCGACCATCGGCGCGGCCTGGATGACGCCTGGCGCGGCCCTGATCCGGCGGATCACGGTGTCGCGGTCGGGGCCATTGATCATCGGCGACTGAGCGTAGAGGTGGCCGTTGAAGCCCAGGATCCGGCCCAGCAGCTCGGCCCGAAAACCGTTCATGACGCTCATCACGGTGATGAGGGCGAAGACCGCCAACATCACCGCGCTGAACGAGATGACCGAGATCAGCGCCACGCCGCCGTTCTTGCGCTTGGCGAACAGATACCGGCGAGCGACAGAGCGCTCCCAGCGACTGAAGGGACCGGCGGCGCGGGCGTCTGGCATCAGGCGGTCTTGCTCTTGGTCAGGCCGTCGAGGACGGATTCCAGGGAGGCCGTGTGGCGCTCGCCGGTCTTGCGATTCTTGATCTCGACCACGCCCTCGGCGATGCCCTTGGGGCCGACGATCAGCTGCCAGGGCAGGCCGATCAGGTCCATGGTGGCGAACTTGGCGCCGCCGCGGGCGTCGGTGTCGTCGTACAGCACGTCCTTACCGGCGGCCTTCAGCGCGTTGTAGGCGGTCTCGCAAGCCGCGTCGCAGGCTTCGTCGCCCTGACGCATGTTGACGATGCCGACGTCGAACGGCGCGACGCTTTCCGGCCAGATGATGCCGCCCTCGTCGTGGCTGGCCTCGATGATCGCGCCCAGCAGGCGCGAGACGCCGACGCCGTAGCTGCCCATCTGGACCGGCGTTTGCTGGCCGTCCGGCCCTTGGACCGTGGCCTTCATCGGCTCGGAATACTTGGTGCCGAACGAGAAGATGTGGCCGACCTCGATGCCGCGCGCCGACAGGCGGTCGCCTTCCGGCAGCGCGTTGAAGGCGGCTTCGTCGTGCATTTCCTCGGTCGCGGCGTACAGCGCCGTGCGCTGGTTCACCAGCGGCTGCAGGTCGCCATTAATCCAGTCGAGGTCCGGACCCGGGGCCGGCATCTCGACCAGGTCCTTGTGGCAGAAGACGGCGCTTTCGCCGGTCTCGGCCAGGACGATGAACTCGTGGCTCAGGTCGCCGCCGATCGGGCCGGTGTCGGCGCGCATCGGCACGGCCTTTAGGCCCATCCGCGCGAACAGGTTCAGATAGGCCACGAACATGCGGTTGTAGGACTTGCGTGCACCGTCAGCGTCGAGGTCGAAGCTGTAGGCGTCCTTCATCAGGAACTCACGGCCGCGCATCACACCGAAGCGCGGACGGCGCTCGTCGCGGAACTTCCACTGGATGTTGTAGAGGTTCTTGGGCAGGTCCTTGTAGCTCTTGACCGAGGCGCGGAAGATGTCTGTGACGACCTCTTCGGCCGTCGGGCCAAACAGCAGCTCGCGCTTGTGGCGGTCGGTGATGCGCAGCATCTCGTCGCCGTAGTCGTCGTAACGACCGCTTTCGCGCCACAGCTCGGCCAGCTGGATGGTCGGCATCAGCAGCTCGATGGCGCCAGCGCGATCCATTTCCTCGCGGACGATCTGCTCGATCTTGTTCAGCACACGCAGACCCAGTGGCAGCCAGGCATAGATGCCCGCCGCTTCCTGGCGGATCATGCCGGCGCGAAGCATCAGCTGGTGCGAAACGATCTGGGCGTCGGACGGTGCTTCCTTCAGCACCGGCAGGAAATAGCGCGACAAGCGCATGCGCGTGGAAACTCCGGGAATTCGAGAAGGGCCTGAGATAGCCCCTCCCCCGACAGCTTGGCAACGCGCGAGGCTAAACTAAGGCTCCACCGTGGAAAAAAGAGAGGCCGCGCGGATCGCCGCGCGGCCTTTCAAGTCATCGTCGGGGAAGACGCCACAGAGCGAGACCGGCTAGGCCGATCTCCTGAAGTCACCTTACCGACCGAACGGGCGTTGGGGCACGACCATCCATGGGAAGCGCTAACAATGAGGTGGTTCGCCCAAGGCTTGGGCGAATGCAGGCAAATCGACCGCATCGCGCCCAAGGCTTGTGCATTCGCACGTCAGATGGCGGCCGGAAGATCCGGCAGAGTCACCAGGTGAAAGTGCACGATCACGAAGAACACCACGAACACGATGGCCGAGACCCAGGTCGTGGTGATGAACTTGCGCTTCAGGTTCGGATTGACCGGCGCGCCGGGATCCGCGCCCGGCGGCGGCGTGATCCCCGCCTCGTGGAAGCTGCGCGAGCCGAGCGGCAGCACGGCGAACAGCACCGTCCACCAGATGGTCAGGTAGATGGCGAACCAGGTGATCGGGCTCATGTCAGTGAGCTTCTTTCGGGGTTTCCATGAGCTCGACCAGCAGGCCGCCCATGTCCTTGGGGTGAACGAAGATGATCATCGTGCCGTGGGCGCCGATGCGGGGCTCGCCCAGCACGGTCGCGCCCTTGGCCACCAGGTCATCGCGGGCTTCGTAGATGTTCTCGACCTCGAAGCAGATGTGGTGCTGGCCGCCTTTGGGGTTCTTGGCCAGGAAACCGTGGATCGGCGAGCTTTCGCCATAGGGCTCGATCAGCTCGATCTGGCTGTTGGGCAGGTTGACGAAGCAGACCCAGACCCCCTGCTCGGGCATCGCCCACTTCTCGGTGACCGAGGTGGCGCCTAGGAGGTCGCGGTACATCTTCACCGAGTCGTCGATCGACGGCGTGGCGACGCCGACGTGGTTGAGCTTGCCGATCATCCTAGAGAGCTCCCGCTGCGCTTTTCTGGTCTTTGCCGATTGGCCTAGCACCAGGGCCGCAGCGCGGAAAGATAGGGCGACCACGGCGTTTCCGTGGCCGCCCTACCCTCATTAGATCCGCAGGACCGTCGTCTCGACGACCGGCTTGCGTTCCCAGATGCGGAACGCGGCCTTCTTCACGGCGCGCGAGATGGCGCTTTCGATCGCTTCGTCCAGCTCGCGAGTGTCGCCTTGCAGCTTCTTGTAGGCGCCCTCGGCTTCCTCGGCGAGGTCGTCCAGGGCGTCGTCCAGGCTGTATTCCTCGTCGCCGGTCAGGCCGATGCCGCGCACCTGCGGGCCCGAGACGATCTTGTTGCGACCGTCCAGGACGATCGACACGGCCAGCATGCCGTTGAACGCCGCGTGACGGCGCTCGCGCAGGGCGTCGCCATTCTCGGGCGTGACCACGCCGCCGTCCACGTACAGACGACCGGCCGGCACCTCGTCGATAATGCCCGGCTGGCCGGGCGCCAGCCGCACCATGTCGCCATTGCGCGGGCTGACCGCATGCGGGACCTGCAGGTCCTTGGCGAAGGCGGCGTGCTCGATCAGGTGACGACGCTCGCCGTGGGTCGGCACGGCGATGTGCGGGCGCACCCACGCATACATCTGGCGCAGCTCTTCACGGCACGGGTGGCCCGAGACGTGGATGCCGGGCGTGTCGCGTTCGGTGTGCAGGCGCACGCCGCGATCGGCCAGCTTGTTCTGCAGGTTGCGGATCGGGATCTCGTTGCCCGGGATGACCCGCGACGAGAAGACCACGTGGTCACCCTGCCCCAGCTTCACATGCGGGTGGCTGCCGTCGGCGATGCGCGACAGGGCCGCGCGGGCCTCGCCCTGGCTGCCGGTGCACAGGAAGAGAATCTCGTTCTCAGGCATGTGCTTGGCCTGGTCGTCGGTGATGAAGGGCTCCAGGCCCTGCAGCAGTCCGACCGAGCGGGCGGCGGCGGCCATGCGGTGCATCGAGCGACCGGCCAGGCAGACCTTGCGGCCGCTGGCCTGGGCCGCGCGGATCACGGTGTCCATGCGCGCCACGTTCGAGGCGAAGCAGGCCACGGCGATCTTGCCCGACAGGCTCTGGATCAGGTTGCCCAACGCCACACGGACGTCGGCTTCCGAACCGGCCTCGCCTTCGACGAACACGTTGGTGCTGTCGCAGACCATGGCCAGCACGCCCTCGTCGCCCAGGCGACGGAGCGCGGCGTCGTCGGTCGGCGCGCCCAGCTGGGGCTCGGGATCGATCTTCCAGTCGCCGGTGTGCAGGATCGTGCCCAGCGGCGTCTTGATCGCCAAGCCGTTCGGCTCGGGGATCGAATGGGTCAGGGTGATCAGTTCCAGGTCGAACGGACCCAGCGAGAACTTGCCGCCCAGCGGCACTTCGGTGATCGACACCTCGTCCAGCAGGTCGGCGTCACGCAGCTTCTCGCGCAGCAGGAAGGCGGTGAACGGCGTGGCGAACACCGGCGCCTTCAGGCGCGGCCACAGCCAGTGCACCGCGCCCAGGTGGTCTTCATGGGCGTGGGTCAGGACGATGCCGACGATGTCCTTGGCATAGGGCTCGATGTACGACGGATCGGGCAGGATGATCTCGACGCCGGGCGTCGTCTGGTCGCCGAAGGTCACGCCCAGGTCGACCACGATCCACTTGCGATCGTGCGCCGGGCCGAAGCCATACAGGTTGAAATTCATGCCGATCTCGTTCGACCCGCCTAGCGGCAGGAAGACGAGCTCGTCGTTCTTGGATTTTTTCATCAGGTCTCGGAAACGGTGTTTCGACGATAGATTTCGAGAAGACCCCGTATCGTCAGGTCGGAGTCGAAGTGGTCGATGCTGTCGGTGGCGCCCTCGAACAACGAGGCGACGCCGCCGGTGGCGATGACGGTCATGGGCTCGCCGCGCTCAGCCTTGATGCGCGAGACGAGACCCTCGATCAGAGAGATATACCCCCAGAACACGCCGGACTGCATGGCGGAGACGGTGTCCGTCCCCACGATCCTGTTACCGGCCGGCTTCTGGATGGCGATGCGGGGCAGCTTGGCCGCCGCTTCGTGCAGGGCCTGCATCGAAAGATTGATGCCGGGCGAGATGATGCCGCCCTCGAACGCGCCGTCGGCGGCCACGATGTCGAAGGTGGTGGCGGTGCCGCTGTCGATGACGATCAGCGGGCCAGAATAGACCATGCCCGCGCCGATGGCGTTGACCAGGCGGTCGGCGCCAGCCTCGGAAGGCTTCTCGATACGGACGTCGATGCCAAGCTTGGCGTTCTCGCCGATCACGATCGGTTCGACGTTGAAATAGCGGCGGCTGAGATTGCGCAGGTTGAAGATCGACTGCGGCACGACGCTGGAGATGATCACCGCGTCGATGGCCCGGAAGCCCAGGCCCTGCATCGACAGCAGCTGCGACAGCCACACGACGTACTCGTCGGCGGTGCGGGTGCTCTCGGTCGCCGAACGCCACTGGGCCACCCACGACGAGCCGTCGTGAATGGCGAACATGGTGTTGGTGTTGCCCTGTTCAATGGCCAGCAGCATCAGGCGGCTCCAAAGAAGACGTCACCGGCGGTGATCCGGCGGACCTGCCCGTCATCCAGACGCAGGCGCAGCGCGCCGTCGCCGTCCAGGCCTTCGGCGATGCCCTCGACCGTCTCGGTCCCCAGGCGGGCGACGCAGGGCTCGCCCAGGCCGTGGGCGCGGGCCGTCCAGGCGTCGGCGATGGCCGGGAAGCCCAGGGCGCCCCAGGTCCGGAACCAACGTTCGAACGCGCCGGCCAGGGCCTCGATGGCCTCGGTCGGGTGCGGCGGTGGGATCTCGCGATAGGTGGCGATCGAGGTAGCGGGACGCTCGGCGTCGATCGGCTTGCGGGCCAGGTTCACGCCGATGCCGGCGGCGATCCACAGACCGCCTTGGGGTGAAGCGCCGGACTCGATGAGGATGCCGCTGACCTTCAGGCCGCCCAGCAGCGGGTCGTTGGGCCACTTCAGGCTGACCAGCGAGGCCGGCACGTACTGACCCAGCATGTCGGCCACGGCCAGGGCGGCGACGAACGAGACCTGGGCGGCCTCGGCTGGCGGCTTGTCGGTGCGGAAGAGCAGCGTGGCGGCGAGGTTGCCCTCGCCCGTTTCCCAGGCCCGACCGCGACGGCCGCGGCCCGAGGTCTGGCGGAGGCCGACCAGCCACACGGGGCCGGCCTCGCCCGCCTCGGCCCGGCGACGGGCTTCGGCGTTGGTAGAGTCGATCTCGTCGAGGACGACGACGGGCGGGACGCCCGTCACGTCACGCGTGACCAAAGGCGGCCGCGGCGGCCTTGGCGGCCGGATCCAGCCAAACCAGGGCCACCAGCACGATCGGGAACGAGAAGAACGCGGCCGCATAGCCGACGGCGCGGGCCGAGGGCGACGGCGCGTCGACCGAACCGGTCGAGGCGTCGAACCAGATCGATTTGATCAGGCGCAGGTAATAGAACGCCGCGACGACCGACCCGACCAGACCCAGAACGGCGGCCCACTGCAGCAGCACATCGCCCGTGCCCAGCGCGGCCTTGAAGACGTAGTACTTCGACCAGAAGCCCGAGAACGGCGGCAGGCCCAGGGCCGACAGCGAAAACGCGGTCATGGCCAGGGCGATGCCCGGACGTTCCTTGATCAGGCCCGCCATGTCCTCGATCGTCTCCATGGGCTTGCCGTCGCGGTTCAGCGCCTGCAGGCAGGCGAAGAAGCCGGTGACATCGACCATGTAGAGCACCATGAAGACCAGCATCGCATGCAGGCCGACCTCACCGCCGGCGGCGACACCCAGCAGGGCGTAACCGACATTAGCGATCGAGGAATAGGCCCACAGGCGCTTGAGGTTCGTCTGGGCCAGGCCCGCGAAGGCGCCGACGAAGACCGACAGCAGGGCCGCGATCACCAGGATCTGGCGCCATTGGTCGACCGAGCCCGGGAAAGCGTCGCCCAGCACGCGGGCGAACATCATCATGGCGGCCAGCTTCGGCGCGGCGGCGAAGAAGCCGACGACCGGGGTCGGGGCGCCTTCGTAGACGTCCGGTGTCCACATGTGGAACGGCGCGGCCGAGACCTTGAACGCCAGGCCGCAGATCAGGAACACCAAGCCAAACAGCAGGCCCACGCCGTGCGAACCGCCATGGGCGGCGGCCAGGGCGATCTGGCTGAAGTGGGTCGAGCCGGTGAAGCCGTAGATCAGCGAGCTGCCGTACAGCAGCAGGCCCGACGACAGCGCGCCCAGCACGAAGTACTTCAGGCCCGCTTCCGACGACTTGGCGTCGTCGCGGCGCATGGCGGCCAGGACGTACAGGGCCAGCGATTGCAGCTCGACGCCCACATACAGGCTGATCAGGTCGCCCGACGAGGCGGTGACGCCCATGCCGAGGGCGGCCAGGACAACCAGGACGGCGTATTCGAACTTCTGGTCGCCGCGCTGAGCCAGCCAGCGGTCGCCCAGCACCACGGCGATGGCGCTCGAGAGGTAGATGGCCACCTTGGCGTAGGTCGCCGCGGCGTCGGCCGCGTAGACGCCGCCGAAGGCGTGACCATGCGGGCCGAGGACCGCCGTGGCGGCGGCCGCGACCAGCGAGGCGACGGCGGCCAGGGTGAAGATGGCCCCGACCTTGCCCCGGAAGGCGCCGGCGACCAGCAGAACCAGCGCCGCGATCGCCAGGACGATCTCAGGCAGGACGAGCGAGAAGTGGTCGGAAAAGGTCATTGGCTCCTCACCCGCCCACGGCGGCGCGCCAGGCGCCGACGAGCGCGTCGACGGACGTCGCGGTCAGGTTGAACACGAGATTGGGATAGACGCCCAGGATCAGGGTCATCGCGATCAGCGGCACGAACAGCAGGATCTCGCGAGCGTCCAGATCCGTGATGGTCTTGAGCTCGGGATTGGTGATCTCGCCGAACATGACCCGGCGGTACAGGGTCAGGGCGTACATGGCCGACAGGATCACGCCGGTGGCCGACACGATCGCCGTCCAGGTCGAGGCCTTGTAGACGCCGGTCATCGTCAGGATTTCACCGACGAAGCCCGAGGTGCCCGGCAGGCCGACATTGCCCATCGTGAACAGCAGGAACACGAAGGCGTAGTGCGGCATGCGGTTGGTCAGGCCGCCGTAGAAAGCGATCTCGCGGGTGTGCATGCGGTCATAGACGACGCCGACGCAGAGGAAGAGCGCGCCGGAGATCACCCCGTGGCTCAGCATCTGGAACAGAGCGCCCTGCTCGCCCGCCGCGTTGCCCGAGAAGATGCCCATGGTCACGAAGCCCATGTGGGCGACCGACGAATAGGCGATCAGCTTCTTGATGTCGGTCTGACGGAAGGCGACCAGCGAGGTGTAGACGATGGCGATGGCCGACATCACGAACACCAGCGGCTGGAACATCTCCGAGGCATTGGGGAACATCGGCAGGCTGAAGCGCATGAAGCCGTAACCGCCGAGCTTCAGCAGGATGCCGGCCAGAATGACCGAACCGGCCGTCGGGGCTTCCACGTGAGCGTCGGGCAGCCAGGTGTGCACCGGCCACATCGGCATCTTCACGGCGAACGAGGCGAAGAAGGCCAGCCACAGCCAGGTCTGGAGCCACGGCGCGAACTTGAACGTCATCAGCGTCGGGATCGACGAGGTGCCGGCGATGTTGATCATGGCCAGGATGGCGGCCAGCATCAGGATCGAACCCAGCAGCGTGTAGAGGAAGAACTTGTAGGCCGCGTAGATCCGGCGCTTGCCGCCCCAGATGCCGATGATCAGGAACATCGGAACCAGGCTGAACTCGAAGTAGAGATAGAAGAGGATCAGATCCAGCGCGCAGAACACGCCGATCACCAGGGTCTCCAGGACCAGGAAGGCGATCAGGTACTCGACGACGCGCTTCTCGACCGACTTCCAGCTGGCGATGATGCAGATGGGCAGCAGGAACGCGGTCAGCAGGACAAACAGCACCGAAATGCCGTCGACGCCCATGCGGTAGTGGATGCCCGCGAACCAAGCGAAGTCTTCCACGAACTGGAAGCCGGAGTTCTTCGGGTCGAACTGGAGGGTCAGGACGATCGACAGGCCGAACGTGACCAAGGTGGTCACGAGCGCGATCCACTTGGCCAGCGTGTCGGTCTTGGCGCTCTCGCCGTTGAAGGCGCGCGCGGCGAGGATCACCGCGACGCCGACGATCGGCGCGAAGGTCGTAAGGCTGAGAAGGCCGCTCATTAGCTCCGTCCCCCTCAACGGAAGGCGTACAGGGCGAAGGTCAGCAGACCGGCGACGCCGAGCAGCATGACAAACGCGTAGTGGTAGAGATAGCCGGTCTGCAGCTTGCCGGTGCGCTTTCCGATCTCATACGAGAGGTTGGAAACGCCATCCGGGCCCAGCCGGTCGATGATCTTCTGGTCGCCGCCCTTCCAGAACAGGTCGCCGAGGAACTTGGCGAAGCGCACGAACGTGGCCGCGTAGAGTTCGTCGAAGAACCACTTGTTGTAGAAGAAGACGTACAGCGGACCCTTGCGCTCGGCCAGTTTCAGGCCCAGGCGCTCGTTGCCCTTGATCAGGTAGACATAGACCGCGATCAGCAGGCCAAGCAGCGAGGCGATCAGCGGGCTCCACTTCACCCACTCGGCCACTTCGTGCGCCTGGTGCAGCACGTGGTTGGTCGGGGCGGTGTAGATGGCGCCGCGCCAGAACTCTTCCTGGTGGTGGCCGACGAAGTAGTCGACGAACACGAAGCCGGCCAGGATCGCGCCCAGCGACAGCACGACCAGCGGGAACAGCATCACCCAAGGGCTCTCGTGCGGCTTGTGGTCGTGACCATGGCCATGGCCGTGGTCGTCGTGCGCGTGGTCATCGGCCAGAGGCTCGTCGTGCGTCTCGTGCGCGGCGCCATGGGCGTCGTGCGCATGATCGTCGTGAGCGTGGTGGTCGTCATGACCCCAACGGGCCTTGCCGTTGAAGGTGAAGAAGGCCAGGCGCCACGAGTAGAACGAGGTCAGACCCGCCACCAGCACGCCGATCACCCACGCGAACATGGCGATCGAATTGTGGCCACCGGCGGCGAAGGCCGCTTCGATGATGGTGTCCTTCGAGTAGAAGCCGGCGAAACCCAGGTGCAGCGGCGGGAAGCCCAGGCCCGTGATGGCGATCGTGCCGATCGTCATGGCCAGGAAGGTCACCGGCAGCAGCTTGGCCAGATTGCCGTACTTCCGCATGTCCTGCTCGTGGTGCATGCCGTGGATCACCGAACCGGCGCCCAGGAACAGCAAGGCCTTGAAGAAGGCGTGGGTGAACAGGTGGAACATGGCCGCCTGATAGGCGCCGACGCCGGCCGCGAAGAACATGTAGCCCAACTGCGAACAGGTCGAATAGGCGATCACGCGCTTGATGTCGTTCTGGGTCAGGCCGACCGTGGCGGCGAACAGGGCCGTCACCGCGCCGATGACCGTGACGATGTTCTTGGCCACCGGGGCGTATTCGAACATCGGCGACAGCAGGCACAGCATGTAGACGCCGGCGGTCACCATGGTGGCCGCGTGGATCAGGGCCGAGACCGGGGTCGGGCCTTCCATGGCGTCCGGCAGCCAGGTGTGCAGGAAGAACTGCGCCGACTTGCCCATCGCGCCGATGAACAGCAGGAAGCAGGCGATATCCATCAGCGGCCAGGTGTGACCGGCGAATTCCCAGGTCTTGCCGGCATGGCTGGCGATCATCGGGAACAGCTCGGCGAACTGGATCGTGCCGAAGGCCCAGAAGGTGGTCATGATGCCGAGGGCGAAACCGAAGTCGCCGACGCGGTTGACCACGAAGGCCTTGATGGCCGCGGCGCTGGCCGAGGGCTTCTTGAACCAGAAGCCGATCAGCAGATACGAGGCCAGGCCCACGCCTTCCCAGCCGAAGAACAGCTGCATGAAGTCGGCGGCGGTGACCAGCGACAGCATGGCGAAGGTGAACAGCGACAGGTACGCGAAAAAGCGCGGCTTGCTGTCGTCCTCGGCCATGTAGCCCCAGGAATAGATGTGCACGAGGGCCGAAACCGTCGTGACCACGATCAGCATGGTCGCCGACAGGGCGTCGATGCGGATCGACCAGTTGGCCTGGAAGTCGCCGATGCTGATGAACGGCAGCAGGTGGACGGTGAAGGCCTCCATGTGCCCCCAGGTCCACTGGCTGAACGTGTACCAGGACAGGCCGCAGGCCAGGATCAGCGCGCCGGTGGTGACCGATTGCGAGGCCACGTTGCCGATGCGGCGGCCGAACAGGCCGGCGATGGCCGCGGCGATGATCGGCGCGAAAACGAGAATGGTGACAAGCGTCTGCATGACGTCGCTTAGCCCTTCATCATGCTGGCGTCGTCAACCGCGATGTCGCCGCGGTTTCGGAAGAAGGTCACAAGGATGGCCAGACCCACGGCCGCCTCGGCGGCGGCGACGGTCAGCACGAACATGGCGAAGATCTGCCCCGCCACGTCGTGCAGGTAGGCCGAGAACGCCACGAGATTGATGTTCACCGCCAAGAGGATCAGCTCGATCGACATCAGGATGACGATGATGTTCTTGCGGTTCACGAAGATGCCGAAGACGCCGATCGTGAAGAGGATCGCGGCGACGACGAGATAGTGCGGCAGGCCGATCATTCGGAGATCCCCTCACCCGGCTTGATCTGGACCAGCTCCATGCCGGTCTTGGGCGTGCGGGCCACCTGCTTGCCGATGTCCTGGCGCTTGACGCCCGGCTTGTGGCGCAGGGTCAGGACGATGGCGCCGATCATGGCGACCAGCAGCACCAGGCCCGCCAGTTGGAAGAAGAAGACGTAATCGGTGTAGAGCACGCGACCGATCGCTTCGGTGTTGGGGACGCCGCCCGGCGAGGCGTTCGGCAGCGGGTTCTTCGAGGCCGCGCCGTTGGTGGCCACCGTGGCGGCGACGAACACCATCTCCAGCGTCAGGATGCCCCCGACCAGACCGCCGATCGGCAGGTACTGGGCGAAGCCCTGGCGGAGCTCGGCGAAGTCGACGTCCAGCATCATGACGACGAACAGGAACAGCACCGCCACCGCGCCGACGTAGACGACGATCAGCAGCATCGCCAGGAACTCCGCGCCCAACAGGACGAAGAGGCCGGCGGCCGAGAAGAAGGCGGTGATCAGGAAGAGCACCGAGTGCACGGGATTGCGCGCCGACACGACGAGAAGACCCGCCGCGATGGTCACGAATGCCAGCAAATAGAAAGCGATCGCCTGCAAGGGCATCGGCCCAGGGCTCCCCTGATAACTTAAGTCCAACGACGGCCCGCCAGAACGACGCGCCGCCCGCTTCGGATTCGCCCCTCCCTTAGCGGTAGGGCGCGTCCAACTCCAGATTCTTCGCGATCAGGCGTTCCCAACGGTCGCCGTTATCGAGAAGGCGTTCCTTGTCGTAGTAGAGCTCTTCGCGGGTCTCGGTCGCGAACTCGATGTTCGGACCTTCCACGATGGCGTCGACCGGGCAGGCCTCCTGGCACAGACCGCAGTAGATGCACTTGACCATGTCGATGTCGTAGCGGGTCGTGCGGCGACTGCCGTCCTCGCGCGGTTCGGCTTCGATCGTGATCGCCTGGGCGGGGCAGATGGCCTCGCACAGCTTGCACGCGATGCAGCGCTCCTCGCCCGACGGATAACGGCGCAGAGCGTGCTCACCCCGGAAACGGGGCGACTGCGGGCCACGCTCGTTCGGGTAGATCACCGTCTTCTTCGGCGCGACCAGGTACTTCATGGCCAGGCCGAAGGCGCCGGCGAAGTCCAGAAGGGCCGCGCCCTTGGCCGCTTGAGTGATGCGCTGGAACACCAGAGCTCTCCTAACACTTTTCCTTGGGGAAAGGACGGACGTCCCTGCCCTGCTCTTTCTGCTGCCGCCGCATCGTCTGCTCGATGACGCATTTGTTGGTCTTGGCGTCGCGATCTCGTCGCGCCTCGACCTGCTCATCGTGCGTCCGCTGCGGCGGTCGCTGAATACCGCGTCCCCAGGTCGAACAGCCGGCCAGGAGGCCCACCGTCACGATCCCGAGGACAATCCGCCTCATTTCCCAGCCTTGGGAATGACGCAGGTGTAGTTCGACAGCTGGGCGGGGTCTCCCCCGTCCTGCTTGGCCTGGATGATCCCGCCCGAGGCCTTGCACTTGTCGCCTTCGCGACGCAGGTCGTCGTAGCTGACGACCCCATCGCCCAGCGAATAGGACCGATCCGCCGCCGCGACGCCCGCACAGGCCGTCAGGGCAAGGCCGGAAAGGCCTACAGCAAGGATCAGGGCGCGGCGCATCAGGCCCCCGGACCGAACACGCGCCACGCGGCGACCGCGGCCACCAGCACCAGCGAGGTCGGCAGGAACACCTTCCAACCCAGGCGCATCAGCTGGTCGTAGCGGTAGCGAGGCACGATGGCCTTCGCCATGGCGAACATGAAGAACCAGAAGACGATCTTGGCGTAGAACACCAAGGCCAACAGGAAGTTGACCAGGAACGGCGGCCAGCCGGCCGTGAAGGTGATCGGGAAGCCCGGGTTCCAGCCGCCGAAGAACAGCACGCTGATCATGGCGCACATCAGGACGATGTTCGAATACTCGGCGACCATGAACAGCAGGTACGGGGTCGAGCTGTACTCGACCTGGTAACCGGCCACGAGTTCGGATTCGGCTTCCGGAAGGTCGAAGGGCGGGCGGTTCGTCTCGGCCAGGGCCGAGATGTAGAACATGCCCATCGAGACGATCATGACCGGCACGAGGATGATGTTCTTCAGGCCGCCGCCGAAGACGTTCCAGTTCCAGAACCAGCCCGACTGCTTCTCGACGATGGTCGACAGGTTCATCGAACCGGCCAGCAGGATCACCGTGATGATGATCAGGCCGATCGAGACTTCGTACGACACCATTTGAGCGGCCGAACGCAGGGCGCCCAGGAACGGATACTTCGAGTTCGAAGCCCAGCCGCCCATGATGATGCCGTAGACGCCCAGCGAGCTCATCGCCAGCAGGTACAGGATGCCGACATTGAGGTTCGACACGACCCAGCCCGGCGCGAACGGCACCACGGCCCAGCCGACGAAGCCCAAGATCAGGCTGACCAGCGGCGCCAGCAGGAAGATCGCCTTGTCGGCGCCGGCCGGAATGACGATTTCCTTCAGCACGAACTTGAAGAAGTCGGCGAAGGACTGCAGCAGGCCGAAGGGACCAACGACGTTGGGACCTTTGCGCATCTGGACGCCGGCCCAGATCTTGCGGTCGGCGAGCAGCAGGAAGGCCAGGCTCAGCAGAACCCAGATCACGACCAGCAGGATGCCGCCCGTCGTGAGACCAAACCAGAGAAGCGGATTCGTCGGGCCCACGGTCTACTCCGCCGCGATCTTGGCGGCGCCGGAAGCCACGGCCGCACATTCGGCCATGGTCACGCTGGCGCGCGCGATGGGGTTGGTCAGGTGGAAAGCCTTGATCGGGCTTTCGAACGGCGCGTCCGAGGCTTCGCCGTCAGCGCCCAGGGCGCCGACATCGAACGACGTGGCGACCGAACCGGGCGCATAGTCGATCTGGCCGAAGGTCGGGTGGTCGGCGAACAGCTTGGCGCGCAGCTGGTCCAGGCTGTCGTAGGGCAGCTTGTGACCCAGCACTTCCGACAGGGCGCGCAGGATCGACCAGTCTTCCTTGGCCTCGCCCTTCGGGAACACCGCGCGGCGGCCCAGCTGGACGCGCCCCTCGGTGTTCACATACAGGCCGTTCTTTTCCGTGTAGGCGGCGCCCGGCAGGATCACGTCGGCCTTGTGCGCGCCGGCGTCGCCGTGCGTGCCCAGGTAGATCTTGAAAGCGCTCGAAGCCGAGGCCTCGCACTCATCGGCGCCCAGCAGGAACAGGACGTCCACGGCGCCCGGCTTCAGCATGTCGCTAGCGGCCAGACCGCCTTCGGCCGGGACGAAACCCATGTCGAGGCCGGCCACGCGCGCGGCGGCGGTGTGCAGGACGTTCCAGCCGTTCCAGCCTTCACGCACGACCTTGACGGTCTTGGCGAGGCCGGCGGCGGCCTTGAGGATCGCGCCGCCGTCGGCGCGCGACAGAGCGCCCTGGCCGATGATGATGGCGGGACGCTCGGCGGCCTTCAGGGCGGCGACGAAGTCGTTCTTGGCCTTGGCCAGGCCCGACAGGGTCTTGGCGCCAGCGCCAAGGTAGTCATAGTCGAACGTCAGGTCGGCTTGCTCGCCGATGACACCGAAGCGGGTCTTGCCGGCGATCCACTGCTTGCGGAAGCGAGCGTTCAGGACCGGGGCCTCAAGGCGCGGATTGGCGCCGACGAACAGCACCACGTCGGCATTCTCGATGCCGGCCAGGGTCGAGTTGAACAGCCAGCTTTCGCGCGGGCCAGCGCCCAGGGCCGAACCGTCCTGGCGGCTATCCAGGTTCTTCACGCCCAGGGCGGTGAAGAGGTCCTTGGTCGCCTTCAGGCTTTCAGCGTCCTGCAGGTCGCCGGCGATGACGCCGATGCGGTCCGGCGCGGTCGCCTTGATCTTGCCAGCGACGGCGGCGAAGGCTTCGGCCCAGGTGGCCGGCTTCAGGCTGCCGTTCACGCGGACATACGGACGGTCCAGGCGCTGACGGCCCAGGCCGTCGACGGCGTAGCGCGTCTTGTCCGAGATCCACTCTTCGTTGACGTCCTCGTTGATGCGCGGCAGGACGCGCAGCACGGCCGCGCCGCGGGCGTCGACGCGGATCGACGAGCCCAGGGCGTCCATGACGTCGACGCTCTCGGTCTTCTTCAGTTCCCACGGACGGGCTTCGAAGGCGTAGGGCTTGGAGGTCAGGGCGCCGACCGGGCACAGGTCGATCACGTTGGCGCTGAGCTCCGACGTCACCGCCGCGCCCAGATAGGTCGTGATTTCAACGTCTTCGCCGCGCGAGATCAGGCCGATCTCCGGCGAGCCGGCGACTTCGGTGATGAAGCGGACGCAGCGGGTGCACTGGATGCAGCGCGTCATCACGGTCTTGATGAGCGGGCCCATGGCCTTCTCTTCGACCGCGCGCTTGTTCTCGTCGTAGCGGCTGTCGTCGCGGCCGTAGCCGACCGCCTGGTCCTGCAGGTCGCACTCGCCGCCCTGGTCGCAGATCGGGCAATCCAGCGGGTGGTTGATGAGCAGGAACTCCATCACCCCTTCGCGGGCCTTCTTGACCATCGGAGTCTTGGTGAAGATCTCCTGGCCCTCGGCGGCCGGCAGGGCGCAAGACGCCTGCGGCTTCGGCGGGCCGGGCTTAACCTCGACCAGGCACATCCGGCAGTTGCCGGCGATGGACAGACGTTCGTGATAGCAGAAGCGCGGGATCTCTTCCCCAGCCAGTTCCGCGACTTGCAGAACCGTCATGCCGGGCTCGAACTCGACCTCGACGCCGTTGACCTTGGCGATAGCCATTCTTGTTACTCCGCCGCGATCAGCTTGGCGCCCTGCACGTGCAGGCGACCGCTACGATAGGAAGCGATCCGCTCCTCCACCTCGTGGCGGAAGTGGCGGAACAGACCCTGGATCGGCCAGGCGGCCGCGTCGCCCAGGGCGCAGATGGTGTGACCCTCGACCTGGGTCGTGACGTCCAGCAGGGTGTCGATCTCTTTCGGATCGGCCTCGCCGGTCGCCATGCGTTCCATGACGCGCCACATCCAGCCGGTGCCTTCGCGGCAGGGCGTGCACTGGCCGCAGCTCTCGTGCTTGTAGAAGTACGACAGGCGGGCGATGGCGCGGACCAGGTCGGTGTCCTTGTCCATGACGATGACGGCGGCCGTGCCGAGACCCGACTTCAGGTTCCGCAGGGCGTCGAAGTCCATCGGCAGGTCTTCGCACTGCTCGGCCGGGATCATCGGAACCGACGAGCCGCCCGGGATGACGGCCTTGAGGTTGCCCCAGCCGCCGCGGATGCCGCCGCAGTGGTCTTCCATCAGCTGACGGAAGGGGATGCTCATGGCTTCTTCGACGTTGCAGGGCAGGTTCACGTGGCCCGAGACGCAGAACAGCTTGGTGCCGGCGTTGTTGGGACGGCCGAAACCCGCGAACCACGCGGCGCCGCGACGCAGGATCGTACCGGCGACGGCGATGCTCTCGACGTTGTTGACCGTGGTCGGCATGCCGTAGAGGCCAGCGCCAGCCGGGAACGGCGGCTTCAGGCGCGGCTGGCCCTTCTTGCCTTCCAGGCTTTCCAGCAGAGCGGTCTCTTCACCGCAGATGTAAGCGCCGGCGCCGTGGTGGACGTAGATATCGAAGTCCCAACCATGGACGTTGTTCTTGCCCACGAGGTTGGCCTCGTACGCCTGCTTGATCGCCGCTTCCAGGCGCTCGCGCTCGAAGACGTACTCGCCACGGATGTAGATGTAGCAGGCGTGGGCCAGCATGGCGCGCGAGGCGATCAGGCAGCCTTCGATCAGGAGGTGCGGGTCATGCCGCATGATCTCCCGGTCCTTGCAGGTGCCCGGCTCGGATTCATCGGCGTTGACCACGAGGTAGTGCGGACGACCGTCCTTCACTTCCTTGGGCATGAACGACCACTTGAGGCCGGTCGAGAAACCGGCGCCGCCCCGGCCGCGCAGGCCGGAGTTCTTCATGTTGTCGATGATCCAGTCGCGCCCGGCGTCCAGGATGTCCTTGGTGCCATTCCAGCAGCCGCGCTTCTTCGCGCCCTCGAGGCCCCAATCCTGGAGACCGTAGAGGTTCGTGAAGATGCGGTCCTTGTCTTCGAGGATACCGACCATGACTCAGCTTTGCGGATCGAATGGATGGGCGCGCACATAGCGCGTCCGACGAATGATGACATAGGCGAAAAGCAGCCAGCCCGCGCCAATCGTGACGAGACCGGCGACAACCGCCCAGAACGGCGCGCCTTGCGCGGTGCGACCCCAGATCAACAGGATCGCGCCGACCATGCACGCCACGAGCCCCATGCCGCGTTCGCGGCGGCCGAGGGCCCGGATGGTGTCGAAATAGGCCGCCTTGCGGGTGTTCAGGGCGCTGTCGTCGATCATGACGAAGTCCCTTCCCTCTTGGCCGCGCGCATCCAGCCCAGGATGAACCAGATCTGCGAGCCAAGACCCCCGACCAGCGCCACGAAGAAGACCGGCAGCAGCCAGTCGATCTTCAGCGACACCGCGCCAACGATCGCCACGCCGGCCAGCACGAAGCAGACCGAGGTGATGGCGATCATCACGGTCAGGCGCTTCTTCTGGAGGACGGCGTCGGCGGTCATGTTAGGCGGTCGGCTCCGGCTTTGCCTTCGTAGCCTTGGGCTTCTCGGGCAGGTTCGGAATCTTGATCTTCTTGGCGTACGAGCCGTCGTACAGCTTCGGGTCCGTCAGGGTGTGGATCGCCCCCTTCGGCTCCGACGACACGCGGCCTTCGTAGCTGCCCGGCTTCGGGTCCTTGCCGGCCGCGAAGTCGTCCAGGATCTGGGCCAGGCTCTCCGGCGTCAGGTCCTCGTAGTAGTAGTCGTTGATCGCGGCCATCGGGGCGTTGCAGCACGCGCCCAGGCACTCGACCTCTTCCCAGCTGAACTTGCCGTCGGCCGAGACGTGGTTGGCGTCGCCGATCTTGGCCTTCAGCACGGCCTTCAGGTCCAGCGCGCCGCGCAGCTGGCACGGCGTGGTGCCGCACAGCTGCACGAAGGCGACCTTGCCGACCGGCTGCAGCTGGAACATCACGTAGAAGGTGGCCACTTCCAGCACGCGGATGACCGGCATTTCCAGCTGCTTGGCGATCTCCTGGATCGCCGGCTCGGAAATCCAGCCTTCCTGCTTCTGGGCCAGCCACAGCATCGGGATCACCGCCGACTGTTTGCGGACGGCGGGATACTTGGCTTTCCACCAATCGGCCTTGGCCTGGCTGTCCTTGGAGAAGGCGAAGCTGGCGGGCTGCTCTTTGGCGAGACGTCTCACACTCATTTCAGGGCGCTCATCGGGCGAAATCCACGCGGACGATCTTGTCGCCCTTGAAGGTGTAGATGGCGGCGACCTGGAACGGCGCATCGCCGTTGCCGCGGTCGACATGCTCGTGGTCGATCACGTTGGACCCGACCACGATGCGGTTCAGCAGCTTCGCGTTGTTCTTGGGGAACTCGGCGAAGGTCTTGGCGTAGAAGGCGCGATAGGCGTCGAGGCCCGTGCGCGCCACGTCGCCATTCAGGCCCGCCACGACGACGTCGTCGGCGAAGTGGGCGCAGTGGGCGTCCAGGTCCTGAGCGTTGTAGGCGTCGAGTTGCGCCTGGGCGATAGCTTCCAGGCTCACCGGTCGACCTCGCCGAACACGATGTCGAGCGAGCCCAGGATGGCCGAGACGTCGGCCAGCTGGTGGCCGCGGTTCATCCAGTCCATGGCCGCGAGGTGCGAGAAGCCCGGAGCCTTGATCTTCACGCGGTACGGCTTGTTGGTGCCGTTGCTGACGACGTAGACGCCGAACTCGCCCTTGGGGGCCTCGACGGCCGCGTACACCTCGCCTTCCGGCGTCTTGAAGCCCTCGGTATAGAGCTTGAAGTGGTGAATCAGGGCTTCCATCGAGCGCTTCATCTCGGCGCGACGGGGCGGGCTGACCTTGTTGTCCTCGGTCAGCACTGGACCCGGCGTGCCGCGCAGCATGGCGACGGCCTGCAGGATGATCTTGGTGCTCTCACGCATTTCCTGCATGCGGCACAGATAGCGGTCGTAGCAGTCGCCGTTCTTGCCCAGCGGGATGTCGAACTCGAACTCGTTGTAGTTCTCGTACGGCTGGTTGCGGCGCAGATCCCAGGCGATGCCCGAACCGCGCACCATCACGCCCGAGAAGCCCCAGGCCCAGGCGTCTTCCTTGCTCACGACGCCGATGTCGACGTTGCGTTGCTTGAAGATACGGTTGTCGGTGATCAGGCCTTCGATGTCGTCGCAGATCTTGGGGAAAGCCTTCGCCCAGGTCTCGATGTCGTCGATCAGCTCGGGCGTCAGGTCCTGGTGGACGCCGCCCGGACGGAAGTAGTTGGCGTGCAGACGAGCGCCGCAAGCGCGCTCGTAGAAGATCATCAGCTTCTCGCGTTCCTCGAAGCCCCAGAGCGGCGGCGTCAGGGCGCCGACGTCCATGGCCTGGGTGGTCACGTTCAGCAGGTGGTTCAGGATCCGGCCGATCTCGCAGAACAGCACGCGGACGATCTGGCCGCGCTTGGGCACTTCGACGCCCAGCAGCTTCTCGATGGCCAGGCAGAACGCATGCTCCTGGTTCATCGGCGCCACGTAGTCGAGGCGGTCGAAGTACGGGATGTTCTGCAGGTAGGTGCGCGCTTCCATCAGCTTCTCGGTGCCGCGATGCAGCAGGCCGATGTGCGGATCGACGCGTTCGACGATTTCGCCGTCCAGCTCCAGCACCAGGCGCAGCACGCCGTGCGCGGCCGGGTGCTGTGGGCCGAAGTTGATGTTGAACTTGCGGACGGGCGTCTCCGGGATGGCCGGAGTCGTCGGTTCGTCACGGAAGAAGTCGGTCGCCGCGGCGGGCGAGTTCGTGCCGGTCATGGCTACGGACCTTCGTTACGCTGCTCGATGCTGAGCGACACAAGCAGTCCTGCGATCAGCAGAACCACGCCCAGCAAGGTGATGATGGTGGTCGCGACGTCCCAGCTTTGAGAAATCGCGGCCTGTGAGAGCGGCAGAGCCAGCAGGACGGAAGCCGCTCCGAGCAGCGCGCTGCGCAGCTCGGCCACTTCCATTCGCCGGATGCTGGCGCCGACGGCCAGCATGATCACCGAAACCATGATCGCGACGCCCAACGACTTGTTCTGCTCCGGACTGATCACCGGCGCCTTGGTGAACCACCCCGTCAGCCGCATCCCGATGGTCATCAGGAACGCAGTCGAAAAGGCGACCAGAAAGAACGAGGTGGCGGAACGGAACGTCGGCCGTCGCAAACCCATGAGTGATCATCCCCTGCTCGCTATTGAGCCTTCTCGTCACCGGGCAGCGCGTACTTGGCGCCTTCCCAGGGCGAGAGGAAATCGAACGCACGGAACTCGGTAATCTTGACGGGTTCGTACACGACGCGCTTGAGCTCGTCGTCGTAGCGAACTTCCACATAACCCGTCATGGGGAAGTCCTTCCGCAGCGGATGGCCGTGGAAGCCGTAGTCGGTCAGGATCCGGCGCAGGTCCGGATGGCCCGAGAAGAACACGCCGTACATGTCGAACGCCTCGCGCTCGAACCAGTCGGCGACCGGGAACACCGGCGTGACGCTGGGCACCGGGGTGTCCTCGTCCGTCATCACCTTCAAGCGGATGCGCGTGTTCTTCACCATCGACAGCAGGTGGTAGACCACGTCGAAGCGCGCGGCGCGCTCGGGATAGTCGACCGCCGTCAGGTCCACCAACTGGTGGAAGCGGGTCGCGGCGTCGTCACGCAGGAAGGTCAGGGTGTCGACGACGCCCTCGGCCTTGGCCACGATCGTCAGTTCGCCAAACGCCACCGAATGGCCCAGCACGCCGGGCGCGCGGGCGACGATGTCCTGGCCCAGGGTTTCGAGATCTTGGCTCATCGCTCGATCGTACCCATGCGACGGATCTTCTTCTGGAGCTGCAGCACGCCGTAGACCAGGGCTTCGGCCGTGGGCGGGCAGCCCGGCACGTAGATGTCGATCGGCACGACGCGGTCGCAGCCGCGCACGACGCTGTAGCTGTAATAGTAGTAGCCGCCGCCATTGGCGCAGCTGCCCATCGAGATGACGTAGCGCGGCTCCGGCATCTGGTCGTAGACCTTGCGAAGGGCCGGAGCCATCTTGTTGGTCAGCGTGCCGGCGACGATCATCACGTCCGACTGACGCGGGCTGGCGCGCGGCGCGAAGCCGTAGCGCTCCAGGTCGTAGCGCGGCATGGCCGAGTGCATCATCTCGACGGCGCAGCACGCCAGGCCGAACGTCATCCACATCAGCGAGCCCGTGCGTGCCCAGGTGATCAGATCGTCGGCGGCGGCCGTGATGAAGCCCTTGTCGGCCAGCTGTTGCGAGACGCCGTCGAAGAACGGGTCGTGCAGCTTGGGGTCATAGCCCTCGACCGTCGAGCGGCCGCCAGAAAGCGCCGGAACGGTGGTGGCGGGAACGATCACTCCCATTCGAGGGCGCCCTTCTTCCATTCATAGATAAAGCCGACGGTCAGCACGCCCAGGAAGGTCATCATCGACCAGAAGGCGAACTGGGCCGCGTCGTGCGGCAGCTTCATCAGCGTGACCGCCCAGGGGAACAGGAACGCCACTTCCAGGTCGAAGATGATGAAGAGGATCGACACCAGATAGAACCGGACGTCGAACTTCATGCGCGCGTCGTCGAAGGCGTTGAAGCCACATTCGTACGCGGAGAGCTTTTCCGGGTCCGGCGCCCTCGGCGCGAACACGGCTGCCGCCAGAATGAAGACGATGCCGATAGCCGCCGCGATCCCTAGGAAGATCACGATCGGCAGATACTGGAGAAGGAAGGCGGTCATGACAGCCCTTGGCTTGAATCGAGCGGGTTGTAGCCCACTGTCGTCAACGCTTCAAACGCCCGAGGCACATTGAGAAACGATCGCAACTAGACCTGCTTTCCCTAACGCCGGTCTGGGAAAAACAAGGGTCCGGATGATCAGGCCCCACAGCTGTTCTTGGCGACTATCCACACGAATTCGGGTGTCGCACAGCAGCGAATTGTCGCTTCTTCGATATGGCCGTTGACACGAGTCTTCGAGCGACATATCAGACGCCCCTCGCCGCAGGGCGGGTCGCACTTTCGCTTCGGCGAAGGGATATGCGGA
>NZ_JBWKNY010000001.1:0-723135 GCF_059415805.1 Caulobacter sp. GW821-FHT10A06 | reverse complement strand
CGGATGTAGCTCAGTTGGTTAGAGCGCCGGCCTGTCACGCCGGAGGTCGCGGGTTCGAGTCCCGTCATTCGCGCCACCCCTTATAAACAGGGGTCGGAAAGCACCCTCCCCTCGGTTTACGGACGACCGTCGCGCTCAGGCGCAACGATGCGGATGTAGCTCAGTTGGTTAGAGCGCCGGCCTGTCACGCCGGAGGTCGCGGGTTCGAGTCCCGTCATTCGCGCCACCGTCCAGTGGTTCTTCTCCCCTTACATCGAGAATGATCTTCGCAACGGCTTGAGTTGCGATTACCGCACGCCATGTAGCGGACATGACCTCAGCTTACCCGCAGTTCTCCGTTCTGGATCTGGCCCCCGTTCCGCAAGGCACGCCCGTCGGCCAGGCGCTCAACAACAGCCTGGACCTGGCCCAGCACGCCGAATCTCTCGGCTTCCACCGCTACTGGCTGGCCGAGCATCACAACATGCCGGGAATCGCGTCAGCCGCGACCGCCGTCGTGATCGGCCACGTGGCCGGCGGGACGAAGACGATTCGGGTCGGATCGGGCGGCGTCATGCTGCCCAATCACGCGCCGCTGATGGTCGCCGAACAGTTCGGCACCCTGGCCGCGCTCTATCCCGGCCGTATCGATCTGGGTTTGGGCCGCGCGCCGGGCACCGACCAGGCCACCATGCGCGCCCTGCGCCGCTATGCCGGCGCTGTTGATTCGTTCGCCCAGGACGTCGTCGAGCTGCAGCACTGGTTCAAGCCGGCCGATCCCGACCAGAACATCCGCGCCGTGCCGGGCGAAGGCCAGGACGTGCCGATCTGGTTGCTTGGCTCGTCGACCTGGGGCGCGCAGCTGGCGGCGGCGCTGGGCCTACCGTTCGCCTTCGCCGCCCACTTCGCGCCCGACTCGCTGCTGGACGCCCTCCTGCTGTATCGCCGGCACTTCAAGCCGTCGGAGGTGTTGGACAAGCCCTACGCCATGGTCTGCATCGGCGTCTGCGCGGCCGATACCGATAAGGAGGCGACTCGCCTGGCGACCTCGACCCAGCAGCAGTTCCTGGCCCTGCGCCGCGGCCGCCCTGGCCTGCTGCCGCCACCGGTAGACGATATCCGCGAGCATGCTTCGGAGGCCGAGCTGGCGGGCCTGGACCACACCTTCCAGTACTCGGCGATCGGTTCGCCCGAGACGGTGAAGCGCAAGATCGACAAGGTGCTGAAGCTGACGGAGGCCGACGAGCTGATGTTCGCCTCGCAAATCTACGATCACGCCGCGCGCAAGCACAGCTACGAGATCCTAACGTCGCTCAAAGCCTAGTGGTCGCGCAGCGGGACCTGGCCGCCGAACGCCTGGCGGCCGGTCAGCCCGCCATAGATGCCGCATAGCTGGCGGAACACCGCGTCCCAGCCGTGCCGCTCGACCGCGCGCCGGCGAGCGGCCGCGCCGATGGCCGCGATATCACGCGCGAACAGGGCCTCGATCGCCTCGGCGAATGCGGCGGGCTCGGAGGCCACGGCCAGCTGACCGACCTCTTCATCCACAGATTCGGCCACCCCACCGGCGGCGACGCCCACGACGGGCAGACCGCAGGCCATCGCCTCCAGCACGATCAGGCCGAACGGCTCGTTGTCATTGGCGTGGACGAAGGCGTCGCAGCTGGCCAGTACGCCGGCCAAGGTGGCGGGATCGCGCACATAGTCCAGGCACAGGGCGCGGTCGCTGACCGGCGCGCCGCCGCCGGCCCCGACGAACAGCAGCTTGTAGGGCGCCCCGAGTCGCTCGACCGCGCTGACCAGCACTTCCAGTTTCTTCTCACGCGCCGGACGGCCGGCGAAGACCAGCAGACGCTCGTCCGGCGCGACGCCCAGGCGGCGGCGCAAAGCGTCCCGATCGCCACGCGCGGGGTGGAACAGCTCGGTGTCGACGCCCAGCGGCAGGCCGATGGCGTTGTGCACGCCCGCCTCGATCAGGCGGCCGGCGATGAAGCGGCTGGGAGCCACGGCCTGGTCGAACTGACGATAGATCGCCGCCCAGCGCTTCTGGACGGGCTTTTCGGCCCACTCGCCGATGTGCAGCGCGGCCAGCTTGCCGAGATCGGTATGGCAGAAGCCGACGACAGGGATGCCCAGGGCGTCCCCTGCCCTCAGCGCCGCCAGGCCCGGCGTATAGGGATCGCCGGCCTCGATGATGTCAGGCCGCTGACGGATCAGGCGGTCCATCCAGGCGGCCTTGACCATCGGCCAGCGATAGCCCGCGCCGAACGGCAACGGCGCGGCATAGATCGAGACCCGCCCCTGGCCATCATAGGAATCACGCGCACCCGGCACGACCAGCGTATGGCGGACGTCCTGACGATTGGCGGCCAGCCAGGCGCGCTTGGACGCCAGGTAACGACGCACGCCGCCGCTGCGCGGGGCGTAGAGCATGGTGGTGTCGACAAGACGAACCGGGCCGTCAGTCGGCGGAGCGATTTCAGATTGGAAACCACGCAGGCCGGCGGGCCGAGTCAATGTCGTGTCCGTCACGCCGATTCCTCATCGCTACTCCAGGCCCCCCATTCGGCCCTGGAACGATAAAGCTTTTGCGACACTCACAGTTCCTCGCCGTTCCCGGACGATTTTGGAGTGACGCCGCGACGCTTGAGGGCCTCGCGCAGCAATACCTCTACCTGAGCATTCACGCTGCGCAACTCCGCATCGGCCAGCTTTTCGACGGCGGCCAACACCTCGGGACGGACGCGCATCAGAAACGCGCGCCGTCCGCCTTTTGCTCCCTTTTCCGGATCCTCGGCCACGTCAGCCGTACAGCGTGCCGGTGTTGACCACGGGCTGGGCCTCGCGATCGGCGCACAGCACGACCAACAGGTTCGAGACCATCGAGGCGCGACGCTCGTCGTCCAGAGTGACGACGCCCCGCTCGCTGAGCTGGCTCAGGGCGCTTTCGACCATGTCCACGGCGCCGGCCACGATCGTGCGGCGGGCGGCCAGCACGGCCTCGGCCTGCTGACGCTTCAACATCGAGCCGGCGATCTCGGGGGCATAGGCCAGGTGCATCAGGTGCGCCTCGTCGATGGCGACGCCGGCGACGTTGCAGCGCTGCTGCAGGTCCTTCTGCAGGCGGTCACCGACCTCCTCGGCATGGGCGCGCAGGGTCGGCTCGCCCTCCTCCGCGTGATCGTAGGCGTAGTGCGAGGCGACCTCGCGCAGGCCGGTCTCGATCTGGATGTTCACGAAGGCGACGTAGTCATCGACGTCGAACAGGGCCTGGGCCGAGTCCTTGACCCGCCAGACGATGTTGGCGGCGATCTCGATCGGGTTGCCGCGCTTGTCGTTGACCTTCAGCGTCTCGCTGGTGACGTTGCGCACCCGCAGGCTGATCTTCTTGCGACCATACCAGAACAGGATCCAGCGCAGGCCGGTCTTACGGTCGGTGCCGACATAGGATCCGAACAGGGTGATCGCGTAGGCCTCGTTCGGCTGCAGCGAATAGAAGCCCGCCGACACCAGCAGAAACAGCAGGACCAGGGCGACGCCGATGACCGGCAGCTCCTGCGAGAAGGCGAAGATCCCTCCGCCCAGCAGGAACGGCAGCGCCAACAGCGGCAGGCCGCCGCCCATGCCGCCATGGGGACGCTCGGTAGTGGGATTGATGGTGCGGGTCTCGGTCATGGCGCTCCTCCAGCGGTGCGATCAAAGTGATATCACTTCGATCAGTGTTACGCAGGTTAAAACGGCGTCATGTGGCGGCACCCCGCGCTGGCTCGCGCGAGGTTGGATCGGACTTGTGCTGGAAGGATGGTGGGCAGTGAGGGGATCGAACCCCCGACCCTCTCGGTGTAAACGAGACGCTCTACCGCTGAGCTAACTGCCCCACTTGGGTGGGCGCTTCTAGCCGCACCCGTGCGCCGCGCAAAGCGCAAAACGAAAAGGCGGAACGTCAGCCCCCCCAGGATGACGCTCCGCCTCTCTTAAGCGGAAACTGGTTTAGCCGTTTAGCGAGGACTTCAAGCCTTCGCCGACCTGGAAGCGCGCGGTCTTCGAAGCGGGACGATTGACGGTCTCACCGGTGCGCGGGTTGCGGGCGGTGCCTGCGGCGCGGGTCACGGCCTTGAAGGTGCCGAAACCGACCAGGCGAACGTCCTGACCCGATTTCAACGAGTCGGTGACGGCGTCGATGAAAGCTTCCAGCGCGTCCTTGGCCTGGTTCTTGTTGATGCCCGCCTTCTCGGCGATCGCCGTAACGAGTTCGGCTTTTGTGGTCATGTTTTTCTCCCAGCCTGAGCGGCGCCGCTTATTCCTTACGGCGCTTGGCTCAGCGGGGGATTATGGCGGCAGAAAATGCCCCGTCAAACGCGAGCGGCGCGGGAAACTCCCGCGCCGCCTAAGTTATCAACGATTAGTTGCGTTTAGTGGGTCAGAACGGCGTCCCCATCAGGGTCGTCCTTCTTCGCACCCGCAGCAATCGGCTCATCAGCCTCGTTCCATTCGACCGGGGTCAAAGGGCCGGTGAGGCCGTGCTTGAGCACCTCGTCCATGGTCGAGACCGGGATGATTTCCAGACCGTCCTTGACGCTCTGGGGCACATCCGCGAGGTCCTTCTCGTTCTCCTGCGGGATCAGCACGGTCTTCACGCCGGAGCGCAGAGCCGCCAGCAGCTTCTCCTTCAGGCCGCCGATGGCGGTGACCCGGCCACGCAGGGTGATCTCGCCGGTCATGGCGATATCCTTGCGGATCGGGATGCCGGTCAGCACCGAGACGATGGCCAGACCCATGGCCGCGCCGGCGGACGGACCGTCCTTGGGCGTGGCGCCGTCCGGCACGTGGATGTGGACGTCGGTCTTCTCGAACACCGGTGGCTTGATGCCGAACTGCACCGACCGCGAGCGGACGTAGCTGTTGGCCGCCGAGATCGACTCCTTCATCACTTCCTTGAGGTTGCCGGTGATCGACATGCGACCCTTGCCCGGCATCTTCACGGCTTCGATGGTCAGGATGTCGCCGCCAAATTCCGTCCAGGCCAGACCGGTGACAATGCCGACCTGGTCGACTTCGTCGGTCTCGCCGTAGCGGTACTTCTGGACGCCCGCGTACTTGGCCAGGCGCTCATCGTCGATGGTGATCGTGGTCAGCTTTTCGCGTGCCAGGTCACGCACCGTCTTGCGCGCCAGGGCGCCCAGTTCCCGCTCCAGCGACCGCACGCCGGCTTCCCGGGTGTAGTAGCGGATCAGGTCGCGGATCGCCTTGTCCGGAACGATGAACTCGGCCGACTTCAGGCCGTGGTCCTTGCTCAGCTTCGGCAAGATGTGGCGCTTGGCGATCTCCAGCTTCTCATCCTCGGTGTAGCCGGGGATGCGGATGATCTCCATGCGGTCCAGCAGCGGCTGGGGCATGTTCAGGCTGTTGGCCGTCGTGACGAACATCACCTGCGACAGGTCGTAGTCGACCTCCAGATAGTGGTCGCCAAAAGTCGAGTTCTGCGACGGATCCAGCACTTCCAGCAGCGCCGAGGCGGGGTCGCCGCGGTAGTCGCTGCCCATCTTGTCGATCTCGTCCAGCAGGACGAAGGCGTTCGTGGTCTTGGCCTTCTTCATCGACTGGACGACCTTGCCGGGCATCGAGCCGATGTAGGTGCGGCGGTGACCGCGGATCTCGGCTTCGTCACGCACGCCGCCCAGCGACATACGCACGAACTCGCGACCGGTCGCCTTGGCCAGCGACTTGCCCAGCGAGGTCTTGCCGACGCCGGGAGGGCCGACCAGGCACAGGATCGGGCCCTTCAGCGAGTTGGTCCGGGCCTGGACGGCCAGGTACTCCAGGATCCGCTCCTTGACCTTGTCCAGGCCGTAGTGGTCCTCGTCGAGGATGCCTTCGGCTTCCGGCAGGTCGATCTTCTTGGTCTTGGCCTTGCCCCACGGGATCGACAGCAGCCAGTCCAGATAGTTGCGGACAACGGTGCTCTCGGCCGACATCGGGCTCATGTTGCGCAGCTTCTTCAGCTCGCTCTCGGCCTTGGTGCGGGCTTCCTTGGAAAGCTTGGTCTTCTTGATGCGCTTTTCGAGATCGATCAGCTCGTCGCGCGAGTCATCCGGGTCGCCCAGCTCGCGCTGGATCGCCTTCATCTGTTCGTTCAGATAGTACTCGCGCTGGGTCTTCTCCATCTGGCGCTTCACGCGCGAGCGGATCTTCTTCTCGACCTGCAGGACGGAGATCTCGCCCTCCATCAGGGCGAAGACCTTCTCCAGGCGCTTCACGACGTCGAAGATTTCCAGCAGGTGCTGCTTGTCGCCGATCTTCACCGACAGGTGGGCGGCAATGCTGTCGGCCAGCTTGCCCGGTTCGGCGATCTGCGGGATCGACGCCAGGGCCTCCGGCGGCACCTTCTTGTTCAGCTTCACATAGTTTTCGAATTGCTCGACGACCGCGCGCGACAGGGCCTCGGCCTCGGGGCCGGCGCCTTCGTCTTCGCTGACTTCGCCGATCTGGGCCTCGTAGAAGGACTCCTGGTCGGTGAACTTCACGACGGCCGCGCGGCCCTTGCCCTCGACCAGCACCTTCACGGTGCCGTCGGGCAGCTTCAGCAGCTGCAGGACGGTGGCCAGAACGCCGACGTCGAAGATGTCGCCCGGCGCCGGATCATCATCCGCCGAGTTCTTCTGGGTGACGAGCAGGATCTGCTTGTCGCCGCGCATCACTTCCTCGAGGGCGCGTACGGATTTATCGCGGCCCACGAAAAGCGGCACGACCATGTGCGGGAACACAACGATATCCCGCAGCGGCAAGACAGGAAGCGTACGTAGTTCGGACATGTGCTCAATACTCCCGGCCTTCAGCGCCCCTAGACGCCTTGGCCCTGCGGGCCGCCGTAACATCAGACGATGCGCCTGAGTCGAACGACCCGTCCGCCCGTGACTGGGCGAATGGTCGTTATTTATGTGGACGTTTTACAACAGGGTTCAAGCGTACTCGCCTCACAGCGGCGACAGGTCGCGCGTGACCGGCAAAGCTGAAGTGAATATGCCCCGGCTGGCGCCATAGCGGGCAAGTTCGCCTAAACACTGTCGGGAAAAGGACTTTCGCTCGCTCAAGCTGCCCGTGGCGCCGAAGCCTCACCGGTCGTCCAACAGGTTTACGACACCGGTTTATCCACGAAAAAGGCGCGCCTCCCTGTGGAAGACGCGCCCTGATTTTCGCGACGAAGCTTGGCGCTTAGGCCGAAGCCGCCCCGCCCTTCTTCTCGGCGTAGATCAGCAGCGGCTGAGCGCGGCCTTCGACGACCTCGGCATTGACCACCACTTCCTCGACGCCCTCGTAGTTGGGCAGCTCGAACATGGTCTCCAGCAGGATGCCTTCCATGATGGAACGCAGGCCGCGGGCGCCGGTCTTGCGGGCGATGGCCTTTTTGGCGACCTGGTGCAGGGCGTCCTCGGTGAAGGTCAGGCCGATGTTCTCCATCTCGAACAGGCGCTGGTACTGCTTGACGAAGGCGTTCTTCGGCTCGGTCAGGATCTTGACCAGGGCGGTCTCGTCGAGATCCTCCAAGGTCGCGACCACCGGCAGACGGCCGATGAATTCCGGGATCAGGCCGAAGCGCTGCAGGTCGTCGGGCTCGACGTTCCGCAGGATCTCGCCCGTGCGGCGCTCTTCCGGATCGGTCACTTTCGCGCCGAAGCCGATCGACTTGGCCGCGCCGCGCGCCGAGATGATCTTCTCGAGGCCGGCGAAGGCGCCACCGCAGATGAACAGGATGTTCGTCGTGTCGACCTGCAGGAATTCCTGCTGCGGATGCTTGCGCCCGCCTTGCGGCGGCACGGAGGCGACGGTGCCTTCCATGATCTTCAGCAGGGCCTGCTGCACGCCTTCACCCGACACGTCACGGGTGATCGACGGGTTGTCGGACTTGCGGCTGATCTTGTCGATTTCGTCGATGTAGACGATGCCGCGTTGGGCGCGCTCGACGTTGTAGTCGGCGGCTTGCAGCAGCTTCAGCACGATGTTCTCGACGTCTTCGCCGACGTAACCGGCTTCGGTCAGCGTCGTGGCGTCGGCCATCGTGAACGGCACGTCGATGATTCGGGCCAGCGTCTGAGCCAGCAGCGTCTTACCCGTACCGGTCGGACCGACCAGCAGGATGTTCGACTTCGCCAGTTCGACGTCGTTGTTCTTCGAAGCGTGGTTCAGGCGCTTGTAGTGGTTGTGGACCGCAACCGCGAGGACCTTCTTGGCGTGACCTTGGCCGATCACGTAATCGTCCAGCACCTCGCAGATCTCGCGCGGCGTCGGGACGCCGTCCTTGGACTTCACGAAAGCGATCTTGTGCTCTTCGCGAATGATATCCATGCAGAGCTCGACGCATTCATCACAAATGAACACCGTCGGTCCCGCGATGAGCTTGCGCACCTCATGTTGGCTCTTTCCGCAGAAAGAACAGTAGAGAGTGCTCTTGGTGTCGCCGCTCGCGGCTTTCGTCATGATCGCTTCTCACACTATGGCGACTTACGGCTTACGCCGGTGACGCCCCTCCGAGCACACACACCGCCACCGAAGCAGGCAGGATATACGCCGGGAGTTGTCTAATCCTTGACAATCCCCGATCCGGGCTCGGTTCACAAGCCTTGCCGGCGCCTTTCCGCCCTCAAACGCCTGAACCTGCTGGATCGTGTCATGACCTCGTCATCTAATTTGGGCGATTGGCGCGCCGACGCAAGCGCCGAGCGACTAAGCCCTTACCGCCGCCCCAGGAACCCCTTATTACGAGAACCGGAATCGTAAGGGTCGAGCGCGGCAAGCGCGCTCTTTGGGAAGGTCTATGGCGAAGCGTTCGTTGATGTCGATGGGTTTGAGCGCGTCGCGTCCGATGACCGGCGATCTGGGCGATGAGCCCGCGCTCGTGGCCTTCGATTTCGACGGCACCCTGACCGTCAAGGACAGCTTCAACGCCTTCCTGAAGTGGCGCGCCGGCCGCAAGTGGACGCGCGGCGTCATCCGCCTGACCCCGTCGCTGATCGGCTACGTGTTCGACAGGAACCGCGCGAAACTCAAGGCCGCCGCGGTTCGCGAGTTCATGAAGGGCGCGACCGTTGAGCAGATCGAGAACGACGCGCGGGCCTTCGCCCAGGCCTTCGCCCCGTCCCTGCTGCGCCCCGACGCCCTGGCCGTCTGGCGCTCGTGGCGGGCCAAGGGGGCCAAGATGGTGATTGTCACCGCCTCGCCCGAAATCACCGTCGCGCCCTTCGCCCGGGGCCTGGGCGCCGACATGCTGATCGGCACGCGCCTGATGACCAACGAGGACGGCCGCATCCTGGGCGGCCTCGACGGGAACAACTGCCGGGCCAAGGAAAAGGTGCAGCGCCTGCGCGAGGTCTTCGGCCCCGACGTGCACCTGACGGCGGCCTACGGCGACACCTCGGGCGACACCGAGATGCTGGCGATCGCCGACGAGAAGGGCTACCGCGTCTTCCGAGGCCGGCCCGCGACCTGAGCGAATTTGCCGCAGGGTTCCGAGTAAAGAAAAAGCCGCCGATCCTGAGATCGGCGGCTTTCTTGTTCTTGCGAAGCTTAGCGCCTTATTCGGCGCCCGCCTCGGCCGCGTCGCGGCTGTCGTAGACGTGGTCGACCAGGCCCCAGGCCTTGGCTTCGTCAGCGCTCATGAAGTGGTCGCGGTCGAGGGTCTTTTCGACTTCCTCATAGGTGCGGCCGGTGTGCTTGACGTAGATCTCGTTCAGGCGACGCTTGGTCTTGATGATGTCCTCGGCGTGGCGCTCAATGTCCGAGGCTTGGCCGCGGAAGCCGCCCGAGGGCTGGTGCACCATGATGCGGGCGTTCGGCAGCGCGATGCGCTGGCCCGGCGCGCCGGCCTGCAGCAGCAGCGAACCCATCGAGGCGGCCATGCCCATGCACACCGTCGAGACCGGGCTCTTGATGTATTGCATGGTGTCGTAGATAGCGAGGCCCGACGTCACCACGCCGCCCGGCGAGTTGATGTACATGGCGATCTCTTTCTTGGGGTTCTCGGACTCCAGGAACAGCAGCTGGGCGCAGATCAGGCTGGCCATGCCGTCCTCGACCGGACCGGTCAGGAAGATGATCCGCTCCTTCAGCAGGCGCGAGAAGATGTCGAAGGCGCGCTCGCCGCGGCTGGTCTGCTCGACCACCATCGGAACCAGGTTCATCGCCGTCGCCATCGGATCGTACATCATAGGGATCACCCTCTTTGTGTGTCTGGGCGGCGAAAACGAATCAGCTCTCGCGCGCCGTCGCTCTCGCATATCGCGTGGCGCTTAACAGGTTGCAAGGAGCCGGCGGTTTCGTGGCGAAACGAAAAAGGCGCGGCCCTTGCGAGCCGCGCCTCATTTCTTTCGACTTCAGCGAGCCTTAGCCGCCGTAGCCTTCCGGCAGGTCGTCCTCTTCCAGGAGTTCGTCCTTGGAGACTTCCTTTTCCTCGATCTTGGCCTTGCCGAAGATCAGGTCGACGACCTTGTCTTCGTAGATCGGGGCGCGCAGGGCGGCCTGCAGGTCGGCGCGCTGGCGGTACATGTCGAACACTTGCTGGGCCTGAGCGCCGTACTGGCGGGCTTCGCGCATGATCGCGTCGGTCAGTTCCTGGTCGGTGACGACGACGTCGTTCTTACGACCGATTTCGGCGAGGACCAGACCCAGGCGCACGCGGCGCTCGGCGATCTTCTTGTACTCGTCCTTCAGGGTGTCTTCCGACTTCTCGGCGTCTTCCGGCGGCAGGCCGCCACGGGCCTTGTCGGCCTCGACCTGTTGCCAGATGCCGGCGAACTCGGCGTCGACCATGCGCGGCGGCAGGGCGAAGTCGTGCTTGGTGTCCAGGACGTCCAGCAGGGCGCGCTTCAGCTTGAAGCGCGAGCTGTTCTCGTAGCGGCTGCCCAGGTTCGACTTCAGCAGCTCGGTCAGGGCGGCCAGGTCCGACAGACCCAGGCGCTTGGCCAGCTCGTCGTCGGCCTTGCCGTCGACCGGCGCGCGGACTTCGGTGACCTTGGTGGCGAACTCGGCGTCCTTACCGGCCAGGTCGGCGGCTTGGTACTCTTCCGGGAACTTCACCTTCACGACGATCTCGTCGCCCGGCTTGGCGCCGACCAGTTGTTCTTCGAAGCCCGGGATGAATTGGCCCGAACCCAGGACCAGCTCAGCGCCTTCGGCCTTACCGCCGGCGAATTCGACGCCGTCGATGGTGCCGACGAAGTCGATCAGCAGTTGGTCGCCGTCCTTGGCCTTCAGGCTCTTGCCCGTACGCGGCTCATAGGTGCGAGCCTGCTTGGCCAGCTCGGCCAGGGCTTCTTCGACTTCTTCGTCGCCGACCTTGTAGACCGGCTTGACCAGCTCGATCGACGCCGGGTCGATCGGTTCGAATTCCGGCATCACTTCGACGGCCAGATCGAAGACCAAGTCTTCGCCGCCGTTGAGGACCTTGTCCATGTCCGAGGTCGGGTTCAGCTCGGGCTGACCGGCCGGACGCAGCTTGTTCTCTTCCAGGACCTTCGAGGTCGTCTCGTTCAGAGCCTGCTCGATGACTTCGCCCATCAGGCCCTTGCCGTACAGGCGGCGAACGTGGGCCGTCGGCACCTTGCCGGGGCGGAAGCCCTTCACGTTCATCTGCGGCGCGACTTCGGCGATGCGCGCTTCCAGGCGCGTGGCCAGTTCACTTGCGGGCACCGTGACGCCAAAAACGCGGCTGAGGCCTTCGCCCGACTTTTCAACGATCTGCATCGACATTCTTTAATTCTCGGGTCCGAGGCGCCGAGCGCCCGAGCTCCGCCCTGGGGTCCAAAAGATCGACGCCGCCCGCGAGGCCGGGGCGGCGAAAGAGCGCCCTTATGTCACGACGTGCGCGAGCATCCAAGAGCGTCATAAGTAAAACTCGTGACAGCCGGCCCAGTCTTTTGAGCAGGCCGTCACGAGGCGTCTGGTGCGGATGAGAGGACTCGAACCTCCACGCCTCTCGGCGCTAGAACCTAAATCTAGTGCGTCTACCAATTTCGCCACATCCGCGTGCGAGGGGGATTACGGACTTAAACCCCGCCGCGCAAGTCCGCTCAGCGCCCGGCGTACAGCTGGGCCAGCACGGCGGGCGCCATGCCCGGCAGGTCTTCGGCGATCAGGCCCGGTCCATGAGCAGCGCCGCACTCGGCGTGGATCCAGGCCCCGGCGCAGGCGGCCTCGAAGCTCTCCATGCCCTGGGCGATCAGCCCGCCGATGAAGCCGGCCAGCACGTCGCCCGAGCCGGCGGTGGCCAGCCAGGGCGTACCGTTCAGCGACACGGCCGCCCGGCCGTCCGGCGCGGCGACCACGGTGTCGGGGCCTTTCAGCAGCACGACGGCCCCTGCCCGCCTGGCCGCCTCGCGAGTCGCGGCGATCCGCTCGGGCGACCGGGCCAGCAGGCCCGGGAAGATTCGCTCGAACTCACCCGGATGCGGGGTCAGGACGTCGTCGCGGTCGAGGCAGGCGAACAGAGTCTCGACGTCATGCCGGAAACTGGTCAGCGCGTCGGCGTCGACGACCAGGGCCGCGCCGGTCTGGGCCAGGGCCTGCAGGTTCAGCGCGGTCGCCTCCCCCACCCCGGCGGCCGGGCCGATGATCACCGCGTCGGCCTCCTCGGCGGCGACGGCCAGGTCAGCCTCGGCCCCGAACGGCGCCAGCATGATCGCCTCCAGGTGGGCGGCGTTGACCGCCAGAGCGCCCGGCGGCGACAGCAAGGTCACCGCGCCGGCCCCGATCCGCAGACCGCCCCGCGCCGCCAGCCGCGCCGCGCCCGTGCTCCACATCTCGCCACTGACCACCTTCAGGCGGCCGCGCGTGTGCTTGTGCGCGTCCAGCGCCGGCCAGGGAAAGCGCTTGCCCCAGAGGTCGGGATCGTTCTCGAACAGGTCCGCACCCTCGCCGGGCCACAGGCCGATGTCGGCGACGACGATCTCACCGCAGGCCTTACGGCCCTCGGCCAGCACATGGGCGCGCTTGCGGCGGTGGAAGGTGACGGTCAGGTCGGCGCGGAAGGCGACGTCGCCCAGCGGCCGGCCGGTGTCGCCGTGCAGGCCCGACGGCGTGTCGACCGCGACCAGGGTCAGGGATGGCTCGGCGGCGAGACGCGCCAGCTTGGCGACGTCGCCCTCCAGGGGCCGCGACAGACCGGCCCCGAACAACGCATCTATATAGAGCGTACCGGCCGACAGCTCGGTCGACAGCGGCCGGACCTCGCCCTTCCAGCGCGAGGCGGCCCAGCGGCAGGCGTCGGAGGACGGCGGATAGGCGCCCTCGACCACGACCTGCCAGCCGCGCTTGCGCAGGTGGCGGGCAGCGACATAGCCGTCACCGCCGTTGTCGCCGGGACCACACCAGATCACCACGGGACGATGGGCGTAGCGCTCCCGGATGGCCTGGGCCACGGCCTCGCCGGCTCGCTCCATCAGCACCGGCGTCGGCGTGCCGCGCTCGACGGCGGCGCGATCGGCCGCGGCCATCTGGGCGACCGTCAGAATCTCTCGCGCCACGCCTACTCCTTCAAAGCACCTGACTCTGAGCTTCGCGCCCTTTCTCGGCCAGGATCAAGCGGTCGCGGTCGATCTCGAACACCGTGCGCGAGCAGTGGTCGGGCCGGAAGGCCATGACCTCGCCCTGCCCCGTCGCCACGCCGACCGCCGCGTTCAGGGCGACGAAGTGACTGAACACCGCCGCGCCGGCGTGCTCGCGCAGGGCCGCCGCGACGCTTTGCGTCCAGGCGACATAGTCCAGGTCGCCCTGGATCTCATCCCAGCGTCCGCCGAACGCCTGGCGCAGCCAGGCCGGCCGCTCCTCATGGCTCAAGGCCGCCGGGGTGGGGATCTCGCCGACGCGCGGATCGATGACGATGTCCACGCCCAAAGCGTCGGCCAGCGGCTCGGCCGTCTCGCGGCAGCGGCGCAGCGGCGAGGACACCACCCGCGTCGGTCGCTGATCCTTGGGCAAGGCCAGGACCTCCTTGGCGATCGCCAGGGCCTGCAACAGGCCCGTGCCGTCCAGGCCCGGATCCTCGTCGTCTCCGCCCCAGGTCGCAGCGGGTTTCCCGTGACGGATGACATGCACTCTATTCATGGCGCTCAATCCGGGACGAAGAGGTTGCGGACGCCATCCGGATGCGGCCCGACCACGCCGGTGCGCCCGACGCCCTCACGGCTTTCCAGGTCGCGCAGCACCTCTGGGTCGTCCGGTGTCTGGGCCACGAAGCGGCGGCCCTCGGCGTCGCGGCCGATGACGATGCCCATCCGCACGCCCTCGCGACCGTGGACGACGGTGTAGGTCTCGATCGTCGCCGGCCCCTCGGGTTTCTCGACGATCTCAGGATGCGGCAAGGCGTCGATCTTGGCCTGAAGCACCGAAGGCGCCTCCCGCTCCCATTTCCCCTCGAAGGGCTTGGTCGAATAGATGCCGACCGACTGCTTGGTCAGGAACCAGCCGTTGGCGGTCGACAAACCCCAGGCGCCGGGCCGCTCACGCAGTTTGCCCACCATCTCGGCGATGGCGTGCAGGGCGTAGTTGTTCCCGGGGCCGCCGAAATACGGCAGGCCGCCGGTGACGGTCAGGCCGCGCGGGTCGTCCAGCGAGAGGCCGATCTCCTCGGCCCCGATCCGCACCGCCGAGGGGAAGCAGGAATAGAGGTCGATGACGTCCAGGTCCTCGACGCCGATCCCCGCCATCTCCAGCGCGCGTTCGCCGGTCAGGCGCATGGCGGGGCTGGAGTGGTAGTCCTGGCGTTCCAGAGGATACCAAAGGTCCGAGGCGTCGGCGCAGCCGTGCAGGAAGACCCACCTCTCCTCGGGCACGCCCAGCTCCCGCGCCTTGCCGACGCTGGCGATCAGGACGGCGGCGGACTGGTCCACCTCCATGATGGCGTTCAGGTACTTCGGGTACGGATAGCCGACCATCCGATTGCGGTCGGTCACCGTAACCAACTCCTCGGCCGACCGCTCGACCGGGAACCAAGCGTGAGGATTGGCGGCGGCGACTTGGGTGAAGGGCGCGAAGAACTCGCCCAGCTGCTTCTGGTGATCCGCCAGCGACCGCCCGTCCCGCGCCCGCAGCGCGTTCTCGAACAAGGGATAGGTGTTCACCGGATAGCCCAGGCCGTGCGCGCCCTCCTGCCGGGTGACGCCCGGACGCGGGTCGCCAATGCGCCGGGGCGTGCTGGTGATGTCGTCGCCCCAGCCCTCGAAGCCCAGGCCGCCCTTCATCCGCTTCATCAGCGAGCCCAGGAACTCCGCGCCCGTCACCAGGGCCAGTTGCGACTCGCCCTTGGCGATCCGCTCACAGACGACATTCACCGCCTGCTGGGGGCTGTTGCCGCCCGTCTCGGTGTAGACGCTCCATGCTGGCGAGGCTCCGACCGCGTGCGCCAGCGAGGCCGGCGGATCCGCCAAGCGTGGCAAAGGCAGCTTCGACAGCCCTCCAGGCGCGTCGATACTGAACGCAACGACCGCCAAAGCGTCGAGATCAGCAAGAACCGACCCTGCCAGCCCGGCGTCGAGCGAGGCTCTTTCCGCCGCAGTTTTCAGCAATTCCAGCGGAGATGGTGAATTTCCGGCCTCACCGCGATACGTGAATTGGCCCGCCCCGATCAAAACCGGCGTGTCGTCGCGCATTTCCACCCCCGTTCAAACGCTCGTTCGGCGCGATCGTAGGCGCCAAACGGCGCATCGCAAGCCGATTTGGCCGCCAATCCGAAAATGCGCATTTCAACGGCGCCAGGCGCCTAAAATTGCATCACATGCCTATGAGACAACCGAACGGTCATAAATGTCGGCGGCGCTCGCTTGCGACGCTCCGGCGGTCGTGATGGTTGCCCGCTCAGTGAAGGCGGCCTGCCGCCGACGGGACCGAGTGGAACCGATGAAGAAGATCGAAGCCGTCATCAAGCCGTTCAAGCTGGATGAGGTGAAGGAGGCCCTGCAAGACATGGGCGTCCAGGGCATGACCGTGCTCGAAGCCAAGGGCTATGGCCGTCAGAAGGGCCATACGGAACTCTATCGCGGCGCCGAGTACGTCGTGGACTTCCTCCCCAAGATCAAGGTGGAGGTGGTCGTCGAGGACAGCCAGCTGGAACCCGCGCTGGAAGCCATCACCCGCGCCGCCCGCACGGGCCGCATCGGCGACGGCAAGATTTTCGTCTCGGAGATCGCGGAGGTCATCCGCATCCGAACCGGAGAAAGCGGCCCGGCCGCCGTTTAGGCCGGATCGTCAAACACTTAGAGACTCTACAAAGGGGATACGGAATGAGCACCGCCAAGGATATCCTGAACCTGATCAAGGAAAAGGACGTCAAGTACGTCGACGTCCGCTTCACCGACGTGCGCGGCAAGCTGCAACACGTCACGTTCGACATCGACCTGGTCGACGATGACTTCCTGAACGACGGCACCATGTTCGACGGCTCGTCGATCGCCGGCTGGAAGGCCATCAACGAGTCGGACATGAAGCTGCGTCCGGACCTGTCGAGCGCGATCATCGATCCGTTCTATCAGCAGACCACGCTGGCGCTGTTCTGCGACGTCGTGAACCCCGACGACGGCACCCCCTACAACCGCGACCCGCGCTCGATCGCCAAGGCCGCGCTGAACTACGTCAAGTCGGCGGGCGTGGGCGACACCGTCTACTTCGGCCCGGAAGCCGAGTTCTTCATCTTCGACGACGTGCGTTGGTCGACCTCGCCGAACAACACCGGCTACTCGTACGACTCGAGCGAACTGCCGAGCAACTCGGGCAAGGAATATCCGGAAGGCAACATGGGCCACCGCCCGGGCCCGAAGGGCGGCTACTTCCCGGTGAACCCGGTCGACAGCTGCCAGGACCTGCGCGGCGAAATGCTGGCCGTCATGGGCGAGCTGGGCATGAAGCCGGAAAAGCACCACCACGAGGTGGCCCCGGCCCAGCACGAACTCGGTCTGAAGTTCGACACCATGGTCGTCATGGCCGACCGGATGCAGCTCTACAAGTACGTCATCCACAACGTCGCCGCGGCCTACGGCAAGACGGCCACCTTCATGGCCAAGCCGATGTTCGCCGACAACGGCTCGGGCATGCACGTGCACCAATCGATCTGGCAGGACGGCAAGCCGCTGTTCGCCGGTGACAAGTACGCCGGCCTGTCGCAGGACTGCCTGTATTACATCGGCGGCATCATCAAGCACGCCAAGGCCATCAACGCGTTCTCGAACTCGACGACGAACTCGTACAAGCGCCTGGTGCCCGGCTACGAAGCCCCGGTGAAGCTGGCCTACAGCTCGCGTAACCGCTCGGCCTCGATCCGCATCCCGCACGTCGACTCGCCGAAGGCCAAGCGTCTGGAAGCCCGCTTCCCCGACCCGATGGGCAACCCCTATCTGACCTTCGTCGCCCTGCTGATGGCCGGCCTGGACGGCATCATCAACAAGATCGACCCGGGCGCTCCGGCCGACAAGAACCTGTACGACCTGCCGCCCCGCGAGCAGAAGAAGATCCCGGAAGTCTGCGGCTCGCTGCGCGAAGCCCTGGAAAGCCTGGACAAGGACCGCGCCTTCCTGAAGGCCGGCGGCGTCATGGATGACGACTTCATCGACAGCTACATCGAGCTGAAGATGGAAGAGGTGATGCGTCTGCAACTGCACCCGCACCCGGTCGAGTTCGACATGTACTACAAGTGCTAATCGCGTAAGCGCTTAGACAGACGAAGGGCCGGAGAGCGATCTCCGGCCCTTTTTCGTGGCGCCGCAAGGTCAGCGCCGCCTCGCAAGTAGAACGACTTATTACTTACTAGGCGCCGCTTGAACAAAATTGTCGCAACTTCGCAACAGAACCGACGTAATCGGCTCTAAACAGCCGTTTTCGAGCAAGACGAGATATCCCGACCGCTGCTGTTTCGCCTATCGCAGCGCAATAGAAGCGCCGTTAACGCCCCAGTGAGAGTCGGCGGGCGGCGTGCTCATCACAGGATGTCTCCATGCACCCCACCCGCTCCTTCCGCCGCGCCCTCACGGTGTCGTGCGGCCTGACCGCTCTCGTCGCCTCGCTGGCCGCCGGTTCGGCCGCCATGGCCCAGGACACCAAGGTCGGTGAAATCATCATCACCGCCCAGAAGCGCAGCGAAAACCTGCAGGACGTGCCGGTTTCGGTCGCCGCCATCGGTGGTGAGCGCCTGCAGTCGGCCTTCGCCGCCGGCGATGACATCCTGACCCTGTCGGGCAAGGCGCCTGGCCTGTACGCCGAGTCCTCGAACGGCCGCGTCGCCCCGCGCTTCTACATCCGCGGCCTGGGCAACGCCGACTTCGACCTGGCCGCCTCGCAGCCGGTGTCGATCATCCAGGACGACGTCGTCCTCGAGAACGTCGTCCTGAAGAGCTCGCCGCTCTATGACCTCGACCACGTCGAAGTCCTGCGCGGCCCGCAAGGCACGCTGTTCGGCCGCAACACCACGGCCGGCATCGTCAAGTTCGACACCATCAAGCCGACCGACGAGACCAAGGGCCGCGCCACCGCCTCGTACGGCAGCTACAACACGTTCACCTTCGACGGCGGCCTGGGCTGGGCCGTGGTCCCCGGCAAGGTCGCGGCTCGCGCCTCGGTGCTGTTCCAGCGCCGCGACGACTGGATCGACAACACCTTCACCAAGAAGCCGAACACCCTGGGCGGCTTCAATGAGAAGGCGGCTCGCCTGCAGCTGCTGTTCACGCCGACCGACAAGCTGTCGGCCCTGTTCAACGTCCACATGCGCGACCTGGATGGCACCGCCGCCGTGTTCCGCGCCAACGTGCTGACCAAGGGCTCGAACAAGCTCAACAGCAACTACGACCGCGATCAGGTCGCCTACAACAACACCGCCAATAACCCGCAGACCTACAAGGGCGCGGGCGCTTCGGCCAAGATCGAGTACGACTTCGACGGCGCCAAGCTGACCTCGATCACCGCCTATGAGAACACCCACGGCTACAGCCTGGGCGACATCGACGGCGGCAATCCGGGCGGCCCGGGCTTCATCCCGTTCCAGTCGGACACCCAGGACGGCATCAAGAACCTGTTCCAGTGGACTCAGGAAGTCCGCCTGGCCAGCGACACCGACGGCCCGTTGAGCTGGCAGGTCGGCGGCTTCTACTTCGACACCAAGTACGACATCCGCACCGACCCGTTCTTCATGCCGGCCACCACCCTGCGCCAGAAGAACAAGGCCTGGGCCGCGTTCGGTCAAGCCTCGTACAAGGTCAGCGAGCAGCTGACCCTGACGGGCGGCCTGCGCTACACCGACGACGACAAGGACATGAACGTCGTCTCGGGCCCGAACAAGGCTCCGTCGGTCGCCGTGTCGGACTCCAAGGTCACCTGGGACCTGTCGGCCTTCTACAAGATCGACGAGGACGTCAGCGTCTACGCCAAGGTCGCCTCGGGCTTCCGCGGTCCGTCGATCCAGGGTCGTGACATCGCCTTCGGCTCGCCGGCCTCGGCCGCCAAGTCCGAAACGATCATGTCCTACGAGCTGGGCCTGAAGAGCGAGCTGTTCGAGCGTCGCGTCCGTCTGAACGGCGCGGTGTTCACCTACAGCATCGATGATCCGCAGTTCAGCGCCGTCGGCGGTGGTTCGAACTCGAACCGGCTGATCAACGCCAAGAAGGGCGACGCCTACGGCTTCGAACTGGACAGCGAGTTCGTGATCACCCCGAACTTCGTCGTCACGGCCGGCTACAGCTACGCCCACACCAAGATCAAGGACAGCACGCTGGCCGTCGCGCCTTGCGCCGCCTGCACCGTCACCGACAAGCTGACCGCGGCCGGCCTGGCCCTGGTGGACGGCAACCCGTTCCCGAACGCGCCGAAGTACACCTTCGACTTCACGGCCCGCTACTCGGTGCCGGTCGCCACGGGTGAGCTGTTCGCCTTCACCGACTGGAAGCGCCAGGGCTACACGAACCTGTTCCTGTACCAGTCGAAGGAATTCTACACGAAGGGCGACTTCGAAGGCGGCCTGAAGCTGGGCTACGCCAACAAGGAAGGCGGCTGGGAAGTGGCGGGCTTTGCTCGCAACATCACCAACGAAAGCAACATCAAGGGCGCGATCGACTTCAACAACCTGACCGCGTTCGTCAACGAACCCCGCGTGATCGGCGTCTCGATCGACGCGCGCTTCTAAGACCTTCGGGTCCGCAAGACGGGAAAGGCCGCGGAGCAATCCGCGGCCTTTTTCTTGTGCGCTACTTCAGGCCGTGGCCGCTGACCGGGATGGTCTCGAAGTGCTGCGGGAAGCCGGCGATGATCGGCCGGGCCTTGGCGATGGCCGCCTGCACGACCGGCAGCTTCAGCGAGGCGGCGTGGGCGTCCTTGTCGGTCCAGACTTCGGTGATCCACAGGGCGTCGGCGTTGGCCGGGTCCTTGGCGATCACGTAGCTGAGGCAGCCGGGCATGTCGTTCACGCCCTCGCCCAGCATAGCCAGCAGCTCGTCGCGCTTGCCGGGCGCGGCCAGCATCTGTCCGATCAGTCCGTACATGGGCGTCTTCTCCTGGGCGTTGGCTGAGGTCGCGAAGGCGGCGACGGCGAGGCCGCCAGCCAGCAGGTCGCGTCGAACGATCTGGGTCATGGTTCCGCTCCTATCGCCAAGGCGGACCGGATCGTGTCAGCATCGGCCGAGACGAGCGCCGCGCCCAGACCCAGAAGATGCAGGGTGTTGACGCAGACCGGCAAGTCGGGCGGACGGACGACCCGCACCCGTTCCCGCCAGGCTGGGGCCTCAACCAGGTCCAGCGGCGCGATGATCGCCCCGCGCCCGGCGGCGCAGCTCTCCATCGCCTCCTCGATCTCGCCGGTGTGGTCCAGGCGGCGAAGGCTGTCGGGCTGGCGGCCGAACACCGTCTCGAACCAGTGGCCGAAGACGAACTCGTATTCGTCGTAGGTGACGAAGGTGGTGGTCGCCATGGCCTCCAGATCGGCTGGCGCGACGGCGTCTCGGGCCACGGCCAGCACGATCTCCTCCTCCGCCAGCGGCTTGGACTGCACCGGCGCGGCGGTGACCGGTCGGTAGGTGACGGCGAGATCGGCAGCGCCGCTCGACACCGCCGCCAGCACCGTCTCGTGCGCGCCGAAGGTCAGCTCCAGCGGGCGGTCAGCCGGCAGGCTGGCCATCAGACGCGGCGCCAGGCGATAGCGGCCGAACGCCGAGACCGTGGCGATGCGCAGCGGCTTCAGCGCGGGATCTTCCTGGGCTAGCCGCATCCGCGTGCGCTCGACCTCGTCCAGGGCTCGGCCGACGCTCTCGAACAGCGCCTGCCCCGCCGCCGTCAGCCGCAGCGCCCTGCCCGCCCGTTCGAACAGCGGCCGGCCGATCTCGGCCTCGAAGCGCTTGAGGTCGTGGTGGATGGCCGGCGGCGACTTGCCCAGGCGCGGGCTGGCCGCGGCGATGCCGCCCGCCGCCGCCACCGCGTGGAAGACCGCCGCCCGGCGCAGGTCCGCATGCCGCATGATTTCGCAATCCGAAAGAATGACGCTCTTCGTTCGAAATATTCCCGAACGCCGTTCGCCGCTAGGTCTGGCGCATGACCCCGTTGCTCCTGATCGCCCAAGCCGCCTTCCTGTTCGCCTACGACATCGATCGCGGGAAGCAGGACGCTTTCGAAACCGGCTACGCCGCGCATCTCGGCTGGCACGCCGAGCACAAGGATCCGCTGCCCTGGTACGGTTGGTACGTGACCAGCGGCCCCCGCACCGGCCTCTTCATCGACGGGACCTTCGGCATCCCGTTCGAGGCCATGGATCGCCGCGTCGATCCCGCCGGCGACGGCGCGGACATGGAGGCCAGGGTCCTGCCGTTCGCCAAGGCGCGGACCTATTCGGCGCTGGAGCTGTGGCCCGAGGTCAGCACGGCCCGGACGCTGGAGGATCGCAAGCCGACCGCCGTGCTGGACGCCTTCACCGTGACGGTTGCGCCAAAGAACGTTGCGGCCTTCGAGATGGCGCTGAGCCGTGAGCCCAAGAGCCGAGCGGCCTGGTACCGCACGCTCAGCGGCGGCCCGACGGGTTCGTACCTGGCGCTGGTCCCGCGCCAGACCTGGGCCGACCTGGCCGGCCGCCCCGCCCTGCTGGGCAAGGCCGCCGCTCTGGCCGAAACCGTCGAAGTCGAGAGCTGGTCCTACCGGCCCAAGCTCAGCCGCCTCCCCTAGGCCTTGCACTCACCTTCGGAGGCGACGCTGACGCCGGCCCCGCTCGCCTGGCAGGCATTGCCGTAGGTCTTGCCGTCGCAGCCACAGACCGGCTTGTAGATCATCGGACAGACCTGCGGCTTCTTGCGGCAAGTCCCCGCCGCGTCGGCGATCGTGCGGCAGGCGTTGACTTCCATCTGGCAGGTCAGGCCGGCCTGGCACTGGAAGCCGGCGAAGCCGCCGCACATGCCGCCCTCGGACACCGGGGTGCGCGGCGACTGGGCCGGCGGCGTCCCGCCACCCGAGGTCGGCGCGCTGCAGGCGGTCAGCACGATCATGGCGAGACAGGCGAGCAGACGGCGCATGGACGACCTCCGATAGGCGCGCCGCCAAAGCGTGCCGCGCAACAAATTTGCCGTAAATGCGTCCGTCGGACGCTGTTCGACTTGATAGCGCGGTTCTTTTCGTCTGTCCTTCCCGCCTCTTCGAGAGTCGGGGTTTTTCATGATCAGATGGCGTAGCGTGGCGATGGCCACGAGCCTCTTGGCGCTTGGGCTTTCGGCCTGCGCGACGACCGGGACGACCAGTCCCGCCAAGCCCGCGGCCAAACCGGCCGAAAAGGCCGAGGCCAAGCCGCTGCCCAAGGGCCTGGACGGCCAGGCCTCGACCGGCTTCCCGTCGACCTATGTCCCGCTGCCGTCGCGCGCTACGGCCTTCGTCGGCGCCACGATCCTGACCGCCACCGGCCAGCAGATCGAGAACGGCGTCGTCTTCGTCTCGGGCGGCAAGATCTCGTCCGTCGGTGGTCCCGAGACCCCGATCCCGGCCGACATCGCGGTGATCGACGCCAAGGGCAAGTGGATCACCCCCGGCATCATCGACGCCCACAGCCACCTGGGCGTCTATCCCTCGCCCGGCGTCCAGGCCCGCTCGGACGGCAACGAGGCCACCGACCCCAACACCGCCCAGGTCTGGGCCGAGCACTCGGTCTGGCCGCAGGACCCCGGCTTCAACCGAGCCCGCGCCGGCGGCGTCACCACGCTGCAAATCCTCCCCGGCTCGGCCAACCTGTTCGGCGGTCGCTCGGTCACGCTGAAGAACGTCCCGGCCCTCACCATGCAGGGCATGAAGTTCCCCGACGCGCCCTACGGCCTGAAGATGGCCTGCGGCGAGAACCCCAAGCGTGTCTACGGCGGCAAGGGCCGCTCGCCCTCCACGGCGATGGGCAATGTCTTCGGCTATCGCAAGGCCTGGATCGATGCGACCGACTACGCCCGCAAGTGGGATGACTATCGCGCCAAGCAGCAGAAGGGCGAGAAGGCCGACGCGCCGAAACGCGACCTGCAGATGGAGACCCTGGCCGGCGTCCTGAAGGGCGACATCCTGGTCCAGAACCATTGCTACCGCGCCGACGAGGAAGCGGTGATGATCGATATCGCCAAGGAGTTCGGCTACAAGATCACGATGTTCCACCACGCGGTGGAGAGCTACAAGATCGCGCCTCTGCTGGCGAAAGAAGGCATCTGCTCGGCGACCTGGGCGTCGTGGACCGGCTTCAAGATGGAGAGCCTGGACGGCATCGACGCCAACGCCGCCATCCTGTGGAAGAACGGCGCCTGCGTCGTCATCCACTCCGACGACCCGATCATGACCCAGCGGCTGAACCAGGAAGCCGCCATCGCCATGACCGCCGGCAACAAGCTGGGCTACGGCATCACCCGCGCCGAGGCGATCAAGTGGATCACCGCCAATCCGGCCAAGGCCATGGGCATCGGCGACAAGACCGGCTCGATCGAGCCCGGCAAGGCCGCCGACCTGGTGGTCTGGAGCCGCGACCCGTTCAGCGTCTACGCCCAGGCCGAGAAGGTCTTCATCGACGGCGCGCTGATCTATGACCGCCAGGACAAGCGCTTCCAGCCCAAGTCCGATTTCGAGCTCGGCCAGCCCGGCCAGGGAGCGTTCAACTGATGATCCGGTCACTGCTTCTGGCCAGCGCCGCCTGCGCTCTGGCCCTTCCCGCCGCGGCCGAAACGGTCGCCATCGTCAACGCCCGCATCGAGCCGGTCTCCTCCGCCGCAATCCCGAACGGGACCCTTGTAATCAAGGACGGCAAGATCGCCGCCGTCGGCGCCAGCGTGGCCGTTCCGGCCGGCGCCAAGGTGATCGACGCCAAGGGCGGGGTCGTCACCCCCGGCCTGGTCGCGCCGTCCTCGAACCTGGGCGCCTCTGAAGTCAGCGGCGTCCGCGAGACCCGCGACGACGGCACCGGCAGCGCGCTGAGCGCCGCCTTCGACATCAGCTACGGCGTCAACCCGGCCTCGCCGATGCTGGGCCTGGCCCGCGACGGCGGCGTCACCAGCTCGGCCGTCGTGCCGGTGCTGTCGGGAACCGGCGGCGGCGCTCACGAGCATGCCGACGACGGCGTGGTCGAGGAGATGACCGCCGGGGCCAGCGGCGACGGCGACCCGCCGCTGTTCGGCGGCCAGGCGGCGTTCATCCGCCTGAAGGCCGGGGCCAGCGACATCGTCGAGGCCTCCAAGCTGGCCGTCACCGTCTCGCTGGGCGAGAGCGGGGCCCGAGCCGCCGGCGGCTCGCGCGGCGCGGACCTCGTGCTGATCCGCTCGGCCCTGGAGGACGCCCGCGCCTTCGCCAGCCGTCGCGCGGCCTTCGAGCAGGGCGCGACCCGCGACTTCGGCCTGTCGCGCCTGGATCTCGCGGCCCTGATCCCGGTCGTGCAAGGCAAGATCCCGCTCTTGATCCGCGTCTCCCGCGCCGCCGACATCCGCCAGGCCCTGAAGCTGGCGGCCGAGGAGAAGATCCGCATCGTCCTCGAAGGCGTCGAGGAAGGCTGGATGGTCGCCCCCGAGATCGCCAAGGCGGGCGTGCCGGTCATCGTCGATCCCCAGGCCGACCTGCCCGACAGCTTCGAGGCCCTGGGCTCGCGCCTCGACAACGCCGCCCGCCTGAACGCCGCCGGAGTCACCGTCGCCATCAACGGCTCGCGGGACTTCAACAATCTGCGCCAGGAACGCCTGAACGCCGGCCTCGCGGTGGCCAACGGCCTGCCCTATGCGGCTGGCCTGGCCTCCGTGACCCTGACCCCGGCCAGGATCTGGGGCCAGGACGGCAAAATCGGTTCGCTGGACGTGGGCAAGGTCGCCGACGTCGTGGTCTGGAACGGCGATCCGCTGGAGACGACCAGCTGGCCGCTGAACGTCTTCGTCGGCGGCGTCGAGCAGCCCAAGGACAGCCGCCAGACCCAGCTGCGAGACCGCTACGCGGCCTCCGACCAGAGCGGTTACCCGCCGGCTTACCGCTAGAAGACCCGGATCCGCCCCCAGTTCGCTGGGGGCGGATTTCTCTTTTCAGGGGAAGCGCGTGAGCCCATACGAGGCCCCCGCGTTCGAATCGCTTAAGACTCCTCCTGATGTCCTCCGACAAGACCCCCTCGCTATTCGACGACGACGCCCTGGCGCCCGTCCCCGCCGCGCCGTTCCAGGCCAGCGTGGAGCCGCACGTCGAGCCGACGCCGCGTCCGATGCCGCCGCCGCCCCCGTCGTCCAAGCCGGCGCCGCCCGCCAAGACCTCGGCGCCCGGCGAATACTCCGCCGCCGACATCGAGGTGCTGGAAGGGCTGGAGCCCGTCCGCAAGCGCCCCGGCATGTACATCGGCGGCACCGACGAGCGGGCGCTGCACCACCTGTTCGCCGAAGTGCTCGACAACTCGATGGACGAGGCCGTGGCCGGCTTCGCCAAGACCATCGAGGTCAAGCTGGACGCCGACGGCTATCTGTCGGTCAAGGACGACGGCCGCGGCATGCCCGTGGACCCGCACCCCAAGTACCCTGGCAAGTCGGCGCTGGAGGTCATCATGACCGTCCTGCACGCCGGCGGTAAGTTCACGGGCAAGGCCTATGAGACCTCCGGCGGCCTGCACGGCGTCGGCGCGTCTGTCGTCAACGCCCTGTCCGAGCGCGTCGAGGTCACCGTCTGGCGCGACGGCTTCGAGCACCTGCAGGTGTTCTCGCGCGGCAAGCCGCTGGGTCCGATCCAGCAGATCCAACCGTCGAAGAAGAAGGGCACCATGGTGCGCTTCAAGCCCGACGACGAGATCTTTGGCGAAGGCACGAATTTCAAGCCCGCCCGCCTGTACCGGATGGCCCGCTCCAAGGCCTATCTGTTCCGGGGCGTGCAGATCAAATGGTCCTGCGATCCCTCCCGTATCCATGACCAGACCCCGCCCGAGGCGGTCTTCCACTTCCCCAACGGCCTGGCCGACTTCCTGGCCGAGCGGACCAAGGGCCTGACGACGATCACGCCCGAGAGCTTCTCGGGCCGCATCGAGCGCCAGGGCGAGGCCGGCGCCGTCGAGTGGGCCGTCAGCTGGACGCCCCAGGGCTTTGGCGAGCACGACGGCTTCATGCAGTCGTACTGCAACACGGTCCCGACCCCCGAAGGCGGCACCCACGAGAGCGGCTTCCGCGCCGCCCTGACCAGAGGTCTGAAGGCGTACGCCGACCTCAAGGGCGAGAAGCGCGGCGCGATCATCACCGCCGACGACGTCGTCGCCCAGGCCGGCGCCCTGATCTCGGTGTTCATCAAGAACCCCGAATTCCAGGGCCAGACCAAGGAAAAGCTGTCCACGACCGAGGCCCAGCGCTTCGTCGAGGCGGCCCTGCGCGACCCGTTCGACCTGTGGCTGACCTCCAGCCCCAAGAACGCCCAGGCCCTGCTGGAATTCGTCATCGAGCGGGCCGAAGAACGCCTCAAGCGCCGCAAGGACAAAGAGGTCACCCGCGCCTCGGCGACCCGCAAGCTGCGCCTCCCCGGCAAGCTGGCCGACTGCGCCGGCAGCGCGGTCGACGGCGCCGAACTGTTCATCGTCGAAGGCGACTCGGCCGGTGGTTCCGCCAAACAGGCTCGTGATCGCAAGAACCAGGCGATCCTGCCCCTGCGCGGCAAGATCCTGAACGTGGCCAGCGCCAGCGGCGAGAAGTTCACCGCCAACAAGGAACTGTCGGACCTGATGCTGGCCCTGGGGGCCCAGGGCGGGAACAAGTATCGCGAGGAAGACCTCCGCTACGACCGCATCATCATCATGACCGACGCCGACGTCGACGGCGCCCACATCGCCAGCCTGCTGATCACCTTCTTCTACCGCACCATGCCGGACGTGATCCGTCAGGGTCACCTGTACCTGGCCCTGCCGCCGCTCTACCGCATCGCCCACGGCGGCAAGAGCGAATACGCCCGCGACGACGCCCACAAGGACGAGCTCTTGGCCACGGTGTTCAAGGGCAAGAAGCCCGAGATCGGCCGCTTCAAGGGCCTGGGCGAGATGATGGCCTCCCAGCTGAAGGAGACCACCATGGACCCCAAGAAACGCACCCTGGCCCGCGTGACCCTGCCGCGCTCGGAAGAGGCGGTGGAAAGCCTGGTCGAGACCCTGATGGGCCGGAAACCCGAACTGCGGTTCCGGTTTATTCAGGAGAATGCGGAGTTCGCGGCGGCGGATCTGGATCTCTGATTTCCCCCTTCCCCCTTGATGGGGAAAGGTTCGGGGATGGGGGTGATCTGCTGAGCCGGCGGCCGTGTGCGGCATCCAACGCCGTAGCCACCCCCACCCCTGCCCCTCCCCCATCGAGGGGGAGGGAACGTGTTTCATCGCCCTCGCGCCGAGAAGCTGCGAGTTGGTGAAAGGGACGCGGAGCGCCGGACAGCGTCCGGAGTGTTTGAATAGAATACCGTTTCGACGAAGCCCAACGCTCCGCGCGGCCGTTATCCGGTGAGCCCTCGACGCGCGGGGTCTTAACCCGCTTCCGAAAGAGGCCCCCGACGGGCGGGCCAGGGCGACGACCCTGGTCCCGGAATACGCGGGCGATTTCAGCCCACGCCTGCCGCGTTCATCGACCCGACATCCCACGTCGTTTCTGTGTTCCAGGGCCGACCGCCGCCAGAGGGATGCAGTTGCGGAGTCGCCCCCGCGCCGACGAGCGCTTCCCGCTCGACCACCCCTGACAGCCGTCACGATCGCCGGCCGGACGTCCCTTCCAAGCCGTCAGGTGAGATGAGGATACGGCAGGTTTTGACTCCGGGGACGGAGAGCAGTGAACGCTCGTCCAGTCCCCGACAGCGTCACGCTCAAAACACCGTGTCATCCCGGGCGGCGAAGCCGACCCGGGACCCAGGGGCCACGGGCGTTGCGCCGTCCCCTGGGTCCCGGCTCTCCGCTGCGCTGCGGCCGGGATGACACGATTTGAGGCTATGGGAGAGGGTGTCCAATCCCCGTGCCCGTCGATGCGTTCGCCCCCTGCTCGGCCCGCATCCGGTACGCCATCACCGCCGTATGCCCCAGCCGCTCCACCAGCCGCCAGTTGACGATCGCCCCCAGCGGCGCGCCGACCACGGGGATGAACTGGGCTAGTTTCGCCAGGTCGATGTGGTCGCGGTACTGCTGCTGGAAGGCCCGCCAGTCGAAGTCGTCCAGGTGCTGGGGATGCGCCCGCGCCTCCCAGTCCTCCAGCGCCGCGAACACCCCGGCCCGGTGCTGGGCGTCCGAAAACGCCAACTCGAAGACGTGCAGGATGAACAGCCGCTCGGGCAGCTGCGTCCCGTCATGGCCGAAGATCGCGGCGATCTCGAACAGCAGCTTGATCTTGAAGCTCATCAGCAGCGGGAAGTCGGCCGCCGCCAGCAGGAAACCCCCGGCCCCGGTGACCCCGCCCTCGGCCGCCGCCGCCTTCTTCCACCCGTCGATCGCCTTGGCCGCCCTGGCCCGCCGCTCGTCCAGGGTCAGGCCGATCATCGGCGAGCCGGTCGTGAAGTCCGACCCGACCAACAAGGCCCGCGTCATCCCCTCGATGCCGGCGGTGATGGCCGCGTGGACCTTCTCCGGGATCAGCCGGTTGATCCGCTGCTGCGTGGCGCGGGCGATGCCGTTCAGCGGGCCGGGCGGGCGGAGGAGGTCTGAGCGCCAGGTGAGGAGGTCGGGGGAGAGGGGCATACACCTGAGGTAACTCTTCTGCCGTTGCGGGAGAAGGTGGCCGTCTGACCAACGCTACGACGACAGATGCTCCAATCGCAAAATAGTCGTGCTCGGTTTGGCACGTTGTGGCACGTCAGTCGTATGGATGATCACAATCAAGGTCGGCCAGCCCGCGCGCTCGTCATCGAGGACGAGCCAGTAATTGCGGCTGATATCCAATATCTTTTGATGCAAGCGGGATATCCGGTCGTGGCGACCGCAGCGACACGGGCAGAGGCGATCTCCGCGTTCGAGCGCCATCAGCCAGATTTCGTGATAGCCGACATTCAGTTGGCGGACGGCTCCTCAGGAATCGATGCTGTTGATGCGATAGAGCAGATCAAAAATGTACCGGTCATCTTTCTGACAGCATTTCCGGAGCGGCTTTTGAGGTCTGGTCGTCCAGAAACTACCTACTTGATCGTTAAGCCCTTTCAGCCTGAAGCATTAATTGCAGCTGTCGACAAAATACTTCGACAGAAAGACCCAGCACTCGCAACCTCTGATCAAGCACGTCAAATCAGTGCTGCTGTGTCTGCAGCTTTATCAGCTCTGGCAAAGGTCGAACCTGCTGAGGCCAAACAAGTCCCCACCGAGGCTAATCTAGGCCACAACCGCCCTCCTGCCGACGGGGCGTTATCCGAGGAAGACTATCGCGCCGTCAGCGAAACCCTCCAAAGCCTCCTGCACAACAATGCACGGGGAACCTTAGACTCTGGCCAAGCTCAAGCGGCAAAAAAAGTCCTCATCGATGCTAGTGAGAAAATTTCCACTTGGGTCGCAGCAAGGTTTGCCCAAATCGAAGAGGGCTTCTTCACGCAGCTAGGAGCATCACTTGCTGACTGGAAATTGCTCGCCGCAGCATGGTTGGTCGTCAGCGGAAAATTAGACGCCATAGTTGCCGCCCTCGCCGCGCTGCATCGTGCTCAATAACGGGAACACTGGCGTCCGCGAAGAACGCAGGTGGTTTCTCCTCTCACCACGATAGTTTCTAATCCACACCCCCTTCCCTTCCATCCCCACTATCCCCAGCCCCGCCGCCTCGCTCTGCCCGGCGGGTCGCCCTATATGCCTAGCGACACGTTCACCACGCCGGGCGCCCGAGGCTTGTCCACCCAGTTCAGACTGCCGCTGACCGCCGCCCCGACCTGGGGACGGGACGACTTCGCCGTGTCGGCGGTGAACAGCGACGCCCTGGCGCGGCTGGACGCCTGGCCGGCCTGGCCCGAGGGGCGGCTGGCGCTGATCGGGCCGGCGGGCAGCGGCAAGACGCATCTGGCGCGAGCCTGGGCCGCGCAGGCGCAGGCGGTGATCATCGACGCGACCGGACCGGCGGAGGCCGCGCCCGACCTGGCCGCCCTGCGCGGCAAGGCGGTGCTGGTCGAGGACGCCGACCGTCGGGGCGAGGCGCTGTCCGACGAAGCGCTCTTCCACATCCTCAACATGGCCGGGGTCGACGGCGGGACCGTGCTACTGACCGGCCGCGTCGCGCCGCTGGCCTGGGAGACCTCGGTGGCGGACCTGCGCTCGCGGCTGAACGCCCTGTCGGTCGCCGCGATCGAGGAGCCCGACGACGTGGTGCTGGAGGCGGTGCTGCGGCGGGCCTTCGCGCAGCGGCTGCTCAAACCCGATCCGGACCTCTATCCCTACCTGGTCTCGCGCCTGCCCCGCTCGGCGGCCGAGGCGATCGCGGCGGCGGACCTCCTGGACGAGGCGGCGGCGGATCGGAAGCGGGAGCTGAACAAGGCGCTGGCGCGGGAAGTGCTGGGGGATTTCGAGGGGGAGGAACTCGAGTAACCCCCTTCCCCCTTGATGGGGGAAGGGTTGGGGATGGGGGTGAGCTGCTGAACCGGCAGGCGCTGGCGTGGCTGAACCGCTGCACCACCCCCAACCCTGCCCTTCCCCCATCAAGGGGGAAGGGTTCTGTGGCTTGTCGTCGTCCCGTCACTTGCCTCGTTCACGATGCCGGAACACACTTGGCCCCAAAGTGACATCATGACCGAGATCGCCGCCCTGACCGCGCCTGCCATCGTTCCGCCAACTGAAGGTTCCGCCCCGCTGGTGCTCGACGCCGACCTGCTGGCCTCGCCCGAGCGGTTCTTCAATCGTGAGCTGTCGTGGCTGGCCTTCAACCAGCGGGTTCTGGAGGAGAGCGCCAATCCGCGCCATCCGCTGCTGGAGCGGCTGCGGTTTCTGTCGATCAGCGCCAACAACCTCGACGAATTCTACATGGTCCGCGTGGCCGGCCTCAAAGGTCAGGTGCGCGAGGGCGTGCGGGTGGTCAGCCTGGACGGCCTGACGCCCGGCGAGCAGCTGAGCCACATCAACGCCTCGGCCTTCGAGCTGATGACCGAGCAGCAGAAGATCTGGCGCCAGGTCCGCACCCAGCTGTGGGACGAGGGCCTCAAGCTCCTGGACGCCAAGGACATCGAGGGCGAGGATCGCAAGCTGGCCGAGGACATCTTCCTCAACCAGATCTTCCCCGTGATGACGCCGCTGGCCATCGACCCGGCCCACCCGTTCCCGTTCATCCCGAACCTGGGCTTCTGCCTGGCCTTGAAGCTGCGCCGGATCTCGGACGACAAGCATCTGTACGCCCTGGCCCCGATCCCGTCGCAGGTGCGGCGGTTCTGGGAGCTGAGCTCGGTCGTCACGCGCGGCAAGAAGCGCCAGCGCAAGATCGTGGCGCTGGAAAGCTTCATCATCCTGTTCCTGGACCACCTGTTCCCCGGCTACGAGGTCGAGGGCCGGGGTCTGTTCCGCCTGATCCGCGACAGCGACCTGGAGATCGAGGAAGAGGCCGAAGACCTGGTGCGCGAGTTCGAGGCGCGGCTGAAGAAGCGCCGCCTGGGCCGCGTGGTGCGGGTCAAGATCCAGACCACCATGCCGCCGGACCTGCGCGAGTTCATCATCGAGGGCCTGCGCGCCGAGCCGGAAGACGTGGTGCTGGTCGACGGCAAGCTGGGCCTGGCCCAGATGTCGGAGCTGATCCCGCCGGACCGTCCGGACCTGAAGTTCCCGCCCTTCAACGCCCGCTTCCCCGAGCGCATCCGCGACCACGGCGGCGACTGCTTCGCGGCGATCCGCGAGAAGGACATCCTGGTTCACCACCCGTTCGAGAGCTTCGACGTGGTGGTGCAGTTCATCCGTCAGGCCGCGCGCGATCCCAACGTGCTGGCGATCAAGCAGACCCTGTACCGCACCTCCAAGGACAGCCCGATCGTGGCGGCCCTGATCGAGGCGGCCGACAACGGCAAGAACGTCACCGCCCTGGTCGAGATCAAGGCCCGCTTCGACGAGGAGAATAACCTCAAGTGGGCGCGCGACCTGGAGCGGGCCGGCGTGCACGTGGTGTTCGGCTTCGTCGACTGGAAGACGCACGCCAAGCTGTCGGTGGTGGTGCGCCGCGAGGCCGACCAGACCTTGCGCACCTACTGCCACTTCGGCACCGGCAACTATCACCCGCAGACGGCGCGGGTTTACACCGACCTCAGCCTCTTCACCTGCGACCCGGCCCTGGGGCGCGATGGCGGCAAGCTGTTCAACTTCATCACCGGCTACGCCCAGCCCGGGCGGCTGGAGAAGCTGTCGTTCTCGCCGCATACGCTGAAACCCGACCTCTTGAAGATGATCGAGACCGAGGCCGACGCGGCGCGCGCCGGCAAGCCGGCCGCGATCTGGGCCAAGATGAACTCGGTCGTGGACCCGCAGATCATCGACGCCCTGTACGCCGCCAGCCAGGCCGGCGTGCAGATCGACCTGGTGGTGCGCGGCATCTGCTGCCTCCGTCCGGGCATCGCGGGCCTGTCGGAGAACATCCGGGTCAAGTCGATCGTCGGTCGTTTCCTGGAGCACGCGCGGATCATCGCCTTCGCCAATGGCGGGACGATGCCCTCGGCGCAGACGCGGCTGTTCATCAGCTCGGCCGACTGGATGCCGCGCAACCTGGACCGCCGCGTCGAGAGCCTGGTGCCGATCGAGAACCCGACCGTGCACCAGCAGGTGCTGGACCAGATCATGGTCGCCAACCTCAATGACGAGGCCCAGAGCTGGAAGCTGGACAGCGAGGGCGACTATCACCGCGACCCAGCCTGGAACAGCAAGACCGCCTTCTCGGCCCACGACTACTTCATGACCAACCCCAGCCTGTCGGGCCGTGGCCACAAGACCACCGACCTGCCGCGGGCCTTCGACCACGTGGGACCCAAGCGTAAGCGGTGAGGCGTCTTGGGCTGCTCCTGCCGCTGGCGCTGCTGACGGCCTGCGGGCCGACGGGCCAGCGGCGGACGGACCTCTGCGCCATCCAGGCCCTGCCCGCCCGCCCGGGCGTCGACCGCTTCGGCGTCCCACCGGGCGTCGAGCGCAAGGCGCAGGCCGAAGGCGCGGTTTACGGGCCGGGCATCGCCGGCGGCTACCACATCCGCTGGTGGGGCCTGTGCGGCAAGCAGGCCGACACCACGGACATGATCCTGGTCGGTCCCGAGCCCTGGGCCCTGACCAAGGGCGGGACACGCGCCCACGGCCGCCAGGTCACCTACGGCACCTGCTATCACCGCAACGACGGCGACGGCTGGCGCACGGTGGCCTGCCGGATCAATCCCTAGACCGCGATCGCCACAGCCGCCCGGAACGCCTCCGAGCCGATGTTCGCCGTCGCCGTCCGCAACCGCGCCAGGCCGTAGGCTCGCCGGCCCTGCGGCGTGTCCAGCAGCGGCTCGCCCAGGCTGAGGCCCTGGTGGATCGCATCGAGCTCCGGCCCGTCCAGGCTCTTCGCCCTCGCCTGCCCGGCCAGGAAGATCGCCGCGTGGAAGACGTGGCTGACCTGCCGGAACAGCCACAGCCTGGCCTGCTCGGCTTCGGTGGCTTCGCGGTTGAAATAGGTCCGCAGCAGTAAGGCCTCAGCTTGCGGATCGGCGGCATAGGTGTTGGCGATGGCGGCCAGGTCCACGTAGCGATCAGCCCGGAACGCCGCCTCCCAGTCGATCAGCCAGACCCGGCGGCCGTCATGGATCAGGTTGCGCGGGTTGAGGTCGTTGTGGCTGGAGACCAACTGCGGCGTCAGCGCCTTGCACGCCGCATAGAGCCGCCGCCAGGGCGCGAACGCCCCCTCCGGAACCGCCTTCGCCGCCCGCCCGACCAGCGCGTCCAGCCCGTCCAGATAATCGACCAGCGGCGGAAACCCCTCGATCCCGTGCAGCACCCGCATCGCCTGGGCCAGCTCGACCACCAGGTCCGCGCGGCTCCCGAGGTGATCTACCGCCTGGATGTGATCCAGGATCGCCACCCCGTCGTCCGGATCGGCGTACCGCACGCGCGGCGCCAGGCACGCCTCGGCGGCCAGCTTCATGCAGGCATAGGACCAATGCGGATCGCGCAGGCCGTCGCGCTCGGCCGCCTCGACCTTCAGCAGATAGGCGATGCCGCCCACCCGGATGCGCCAGACGCCCGCACCCGACAGCCCACCGGACAACGGCGTCCAGCCGTCCAGCACCTGCGTCCCGAACGCCGCGCGCAGGGCCTTGGCGACAGCAGGCAGGTCAGCGGGTGAAGGCGACATCGGCGGAACCTCTCGAAAGCGGCCGCTTTATTCACCCGGATGAAAATAGAGTCAATATAACCCGGATAATATTTTGACCCGTTTTCCGACAAGCCTTTCGACGCGTTCTTCCCCATGCAATTTCGAACGGACCCGCTTCCCCTGACCCGCGAATAGGCTAAACCGGACCCATGCCATTCCAGGCGCCGCGCGACGCGGCCGTGATCGATATCGGTTCCAACTCGGTCCGCCTGGTGGTGTACCGGCTGGAAGGCCGCGCCATCTGGACCGTCTTCAACGAGAAGGTCCTGGCCGGCCTGGGCCGCGACCTGGCCAAGACCGGCCGCCTGGCGCCCGATGGCGTCATCCAGACCCTGCAGGCCCTGAAACGCTTCCGCGCCGTGCTGGAGGCGGTCAATCCGGCCGAGACCTTCGCTGTCGCCACCGCCGCCGCGCGCGACGCGCAGGACGGCCCCGACTTCATCGCCCGCGTGAAGGCCGAGACCGGCTTTTCCGTCCGCGTGCTGACCGGCGAGGAAGAGGCCCACTACGCCGCCGTCGGCGTGCTGGCCGGGGCGCCCGACGCCGAGGGTGTGGTCGGCGACTTAGGGGGCGCCAGCCTGGAGCTGATCCGCCTGAACGCCACCGGCGCTGGCCAGGGCGTGACCCTGCCGCTGGGACCGTTCAGCCTGGCCACGCCGCAGAACGGAGGCCAGGGCGGCTTCGACGCCGAGCGCGCCCGCCGCCTGGCCCGCGAGCGCATCTCGGCCGTCGCCGCCGACTTCAAGACCGACACCTTCCACGCCGTGGGCGGCGCTTGGCGCAACCTCGCTCTGCTGCACATGCGGCTGTCGGGCTATCCGCTGCACGTCGTGCACCAGTACGAGATCCCGGCCAACGAGGCGCTCGAGGCCGCCCGCCTGGTCGCCCATCAGTCCAAGAGCTCCCTCGAACGCATCGAGGGCATGAGCAAGAAGCGCTCGGAGACCCTGCCCTACGCCGCCGTGGTGCTGGAGACCCTGATCGAGCAGCTGTCGCTCAAGCGCATCGAGATCTCGGCCTTCGGCGTGCGCGAGGGCCTGCTGTTCGAGGCCATGCCGCCGCGCGTGCGCGGCCTGGACCCGCTGATCGAGGGCTGCACGGCCCTGGGCGCCCGCCAGGGCGTCGCCGACGACCTGGGCGTGGCGCTGGACGCCTGGATCACCCCGGCCTTCCGCACGCTGCCCCCGCTGTTTGGCGAGCGCGACGGGATCCTGGTCTCGGCCGCCTGCCGCCTGTCGGATGTCGGCGCGCGCCTGCACCCCGACCATCGCGCCGACCTGGTCTTCGAGCAGGTGCTGCGCGCCCCGATCGCCGGCCAGACCCACGCCGAGCGCTGCTTCCTGGCCGTGGCCGCCCACGCCCGCCACGCCACCAATTTCAACCCGCCGGAACTCCAGACCCTGGAGCGCCTGCTGGACCCCGCCCAGCTAAAGCGCGCCCGCGCCCTGGGCGCCACGATGCGCCTGGCCTGCGACCTCTCAGGCCGTAGTCCCAGCCTGCTGGTCCACTCGCGCCTGACCCTGGACAAGAACCATCTGATCCTGGCCGCCGAGCCCGGTTTCGCCGATCTGCTCCTGGGCGAACAGACCAGCAAGCGCGCCAATACTGCCGCGCAACATCTTAACCTGAAATCCAAGATTATTACCGGATAGTTTCAGGTATAGAGCGGGCGAAAATCATACTTAACCGAGCCTGAACCTCCCCAATACGGGGCGAATGACAAGTTGTCGCAGGGAAACGGGGTTATTCGAGCATGATTTGTTAGCTCTACCTCACGCATCGTGGCCTCAACAACAAAGGAGGTCAGTGATGTTGCAGCGTAAGTTCGACTATCTGGACGCTATCGCCCCGGCTCATGAAGCTGCCAAGCGCCCCGACCTGCGGATCGCCAACGATCACGACGCGGCCGTCGCCAGCGGCGCCCGCACCCTGCAATCCGAACTGGGCCGCGTCTTCGCCCAGGAAAATACCTGGTCGGTCCGCCGCACCGTCGCCATCGGCGTCGTCTTCCACCTGGGCGTCTTCTGCGCGCTGGGCCTGGCCGCTGGCGGCGCGCTGGCGCAGTTCGCGCATCACTAGCCTTCAGAGGCTCCCGCACCTAGGCGGGAGCCGGCGCCTATTTCGGCATCGCCTCCAGCGACCCGACGAGCTCGGTCAGAACCCGATCGAACATAACGATGTCGAAGTTCTGAGGGTCATCGTGTCCGTCGCGATATTTGGCGTCGATGACGGCGTGAAAGGCCGGCGTCAGCCAATGACCCCGTCGCGCGCTGGCCGCGACATACAGCAAGGCCAGCCGCCGATACTGGGCTTCGGTGAACCCCGGTGTCGGCGCGATCAGGTCGTTGGCCTTCTTGCCGGGCGCTGGAATGGCGGGCTTGCCGATCCGAGGCTGGATGTTCTCGACGCCCAGGAACAGCCCGCGCTTGCTGCTGGCGTTGTGGCAATAGTCGAACTTGAGATGCGAGATGTGTGTCTCGAACTTCGTCTCGACGATCGATTCACCGACACGATTGGTCCAGGCATGCGCGATCGGCTTAGCCGTTCCGACAGGCTTGTGGCCGCCGAACGTGCGGTTGATCCGCCAGGTCTCCTGATCCCGATCAACCGGAAACTGCCCGAGGACCGGACATGACGCCGAAACGCCTTCCGAGCAGTTGGGCGTGCTGGTGTCATGGATGATGAAGTACTCGACGCTCAGCGGCGTACTACCGTCCAGTCCAAGATCCTTCAGGGCGATGCCCTTCTGCGCCGCATAGGCCTCCAGGCCTTTGCGGCTGAACAACAACGAAGCGCCGGCGCGATCGGTCAAGCTGGCCGGCGCGGTCGGCTCGCCGATATTGGCGCCCTGCTTGACCTGCCGCAGCAGGCACCGCGCCTGCTCGCTGGGTGATCCAGCGAACCGTTGCTTGACGACATCGAAGCCGCAAAGGCCGGTGCGCGCCTCGGCGATGGGGACGCCATCATTCAGACGGCACCTGGGTGAACTGGAATCCTGAGCCTGCGCTCCGCCCGCCACGACCATGGTCACGGCAAAAACGCTTGAGATGAACGCCGCTCTCATATCGCCCCCCCAGCAAAGATTCAGCGGGTCGAGACAGCGCCCGTAAGTTGCTCAAGTCAACGGGAACACGCGGAACTACTCCAGCGCCCGCAGGTCTCGTCCCCGCGTCTCGCGCCCCAAGGTCATGACCAGCGCCAGCGACAGCACCGTCAGGCCGCCGACCATGGCCGCCGCCACGCCCAGCGGCGGGGCCAGGGCCGCGACGCTGAGGCCTTGAGCCAGCAGGCCGCCCAGCTTGCTACACCCTGCGATCCAGCCCGAGGCGCGGCCACGGATGCGTAGCGGGAAGTTCTCGGCCGTATAGGGCAGGATGATCGAGATGACGCCGCTGGAGCCGACGATCAGCAGGGCCAACGGTGCGATCGGATTGGCCAAGGCCGCCACACCCAGGCTGCGCAGCAGCAGGCCGAACAGCCCCAGCGCGGTCAGGCCCAGCATCAGCGCCAGAGCGCCGCGCGTGCTCCAGGCGCTGTAGAGCCAGACCGACACCGCCACGGTCGGCGCGGCGATCAGGGTCGACTTGGCGATCAGGCCCGAGGCGGCCTGGACGCTGACGCCCTCGGCCACCAGGGCGCTGGGCAGCCACAGCAGGATGCCGAAATTGACCAGCCCCCAGGCCAGGGCGGCCAGAGTCAGGGCGGCGGTCACCCCGCGATAGCGGTGATCGATCGGCGGCAGGTGCGAGTGATCGGGCTCGACCTTGGGCGTATCGGTGCGAATGGCGGCGCCGAAGCGGCTGAGCATGGCCAGGGCCTCGGCCTTGCGGCCGGTGTGCAGCAGGAAGCGCGCCGACTCCGGCAGCAGCGGGCTCAGGGCGATCAGGATCAGGCCCGTGGGCAGGTTCAGGAACCACATGACCCGCCAGCTCCAGACGGGCTGCAGCCAGGCCGACAAGGCGCTGGCGGCGAAATAGCCGCCGACCGCGCCGATACCGCCGACCAGGACCAGGCTCCAGCCGCGATGCTTGGTCGGCATGATCTCGGCCAGCAGGGCGTAGGCGACGGGCAGCATGCCGCCGGCGGCCGCGCCCATCAGGAAACACATGCCGACGTTCCACCAGAAGTCCGGCATGGCCCCACAGATCGAGGTGCCGACGAACATCACCGACGACAGCAGGATCGACGCTCGCCGTCCGTAGAGGTCGGCCAGCCAGCCCCACAGGAACGAGCCGACGACGGTGCCCGACAGCGCCGCGAACGGCAGGGCCGAGGCGATGGCGCCGGTCACGCCGTACTCGGCCTTCATGCCCGGCACGACGAAGCCCAGGCTGGCGGGCTTCATGATGTCGATGATCAGGGCCAGGGCCAGCAGCGCGCACATCAACCAGTGCGCCTTGGTCAGGGGCGCGTCCTCGGGCGGCGCGATCTCGCCGGCGATGCTGGTGTCGTCATCGACGCGCGGCAGCAGGCCGAAGGCGGCCAGGCCGATACCGGCGATGATGACCAGCATGCCCCACAGCATCTCGGCGTCCATCGGCATGCCGACCAGGCGGAAGCCCATGTTCCGTCCCATCCAGTACATCGGCAGGTGCAGGACGACACCGGCCGTCACCAAGAGGCAGCCCAGCCAGAAGGCCCAGCCGTGGCGGCGATCCCCGAAGAGTTGGGTCAGCATCGATGTCCCCCTGGCCGGGCGCGCTCGTGACTCGGCGCGCATCGGTCGACAGCCAAGGTGGCTCAGTCGCCCTTGAGGTTCAATCCGGGGTGAAGACCCCTACCCCGACACCTCGGCTGCGCTGGTCGTCGCCGGCGCGCCGCTGTCCAGGTCCAGGTAGTCGGTGAACGGCAACTGGAAGGCGCGATCGAAGAATTCGGCCTGGAAACGGAAAGGCAGGTTGGCGTCGCTGTTCCACAGCATGACGATGCCGGTCTTGGTCGCCGGGTCGAACATCATGGTCGAGCGATAGCCCGAGACCCCGCCGCTGTGGCCGATCAGGTGGTGGCCCTTGTAGTCGAAGCTGCGCATGCCCAGGCCGTAGCCGGGCGACTTCAGCTCGCGGGCGATGTTCAGGCGGCCATAGGGCCGGCCGGTGGCGACGCGGGCGCGCTGCACCTCGTCCAGCACCGCCGACGGCAGGACGTCGGGGCGCAGGCCCATCTGGGCCTGCATCCAGGCGGCCAGGTCGACGATGGTCGAGTTGACCCCGGCGGCGGCGGGGACGCGGTAATAGGCCTCCGACAGCTTCAGCTCGTTACCGTGGCGGTGTGGCCTGGCCCAGTGGGCGGACGAGGTCAGGCCCGCCATGCCGATGGTGGCCCCGCTCATGCCCAGCGGCTGGAAGATGCGGCGGCGCACCGTGTCGGCATAGGGCGCGCCGGTGCGTTCGCGGATGACCTCGCTAATCGTGTCGTAGGCGATGTTCTGGTAGCTGTGGCAGGTGCCGGGCGGGCAGACGGTCTTCAGCGCCCCGAAGCTGCTGCGGATCTTGGCCGGGTCCTGACCGTCTTCCAGCTGGCCGTCATAGGCGTTCTTGCCCAGGCCCGTGCGCTGGGACAGCAACTGCTCGATCGTCAGGCTGTTCTGGGCTTCGCCCGGCAGGCGCAGGCTGGTGTCGAAGATGCCCAGCGGGTCGTGCAGCGAGAAGGTCCCATCGGCCGCCAGCCGGGCCGACAGCGTACCGGCGATGGTCTTGGAGAGTGACGCCCAGCGGAACACGGTCTGGGGCGTGACCCGCTCGCCGTGCTGGCTGGCGGTGACGCCATAGCCCTTCACGAACGACAGCCGGCCCTTCTCGACCACGGCGACGCCCAGGCCCTCCATCGAGGGGTCGGTCATCATGGCGTTGATGCGGGCGTCGAAGGCCTTGTAGTCGATGGTGCCGTGCCAGTCGGCGGGCGTCTGCGGCAGGTTGACGGACTGCTCCGCCGTCGCCTGCGCGCCGGTCTTGGGCGCCTTGTCGCGGGCGCGCGGCAGCAGCACCGCCCCGACGATGACCAGCAGAACGCCTCCGGCGATCAGCCACTGGAGATGCCGTTTCCGGCTTAGGACCCCGACCTCAGACACTACCGATAGAACCTTGAATCACCTGCGAGACTTCTACGCAGGATCGCCCCTCATGTGGGGCGAAAATAGGAAGTCTTCAGCCGAAAAGCGCCGCGTAGAGGTCCTTGGCGTTGACCGGCTTCTCGACCCAGCCGGTCATGCCCGCCTCGCGGCAGGCGGCGACCTCTTCGGGCGAGACCGCCCCGGTGACGGCGATCACCGGGGTAGCGCGATTGGCGCGGCTGGCGCGCAGGCGGCGGGTGGCCTCCAGACCGTCGACGCCGGGCATACGCACGTCCATCAGGATGGCGTCGAACACCTGGCGTTCGGCCATGGCCAGGGCGGTCAGGGCGTCATCGGCGGTCTCGACGCGGGCGCCGAAGGCCTCCAGCATCTGGCGGAGAGCCCGGCGGTTGATGTCGTGGTCGTCGACCACCAGGATCAGCGGGGCCTCGCTGCGGGTCTCCAGGGCCTCGTCCGCCGTCGGCGCGGGCGGCTCGGCGCCCTCGGGCGCGGGCAGGCGCAAGGTGAAGCGGGCGCCGCCGTCCTCGGCATTGGCGGCCGACAGCTCGCCGCCCATCAGCCGGGTCAGGTCGCGGCTGATCGACAGGCCCAGGCCCGTGCCGCCGAACGATCGCGCGGTGTCGGTCCCGGCCTGTTCGTAGGGGCTGAACAGGCGCTCGATCTGGTCGTCGGCGAGGCCCGGCCCGGTGTCGCGCACCTCGATCGAGACCATGCGCGACGGCTGGCTGTCGACCCGCACGCCGACCGTCACCGCACCCTCGGCAGTGAACTTGATGGCGTTGCTGAGCAGGTTGTTCAGCACCTGGCGCACGCGCATCGGGTCGCCGCGCACCCACTGCGGCAAGTCCTCGGCGCCGTTCAGGACCAGGCAGACGCCCTTGGCCTCGGCGGCCGTGCGCCAGAAGCCGACCGTGTCGCCCACCAGGGCGCGCAGGTCGTGGTCGACGACCTCGACGCCCATGCGCCCGGCTTCGATCTTGGAGAGGTCCAAGAGGTCGTTCAGCAGGGTGCGCATCATCGCGCCGGCGTCGGCGATCAGCGAGGCCCCGGACTTGTCGCGCTCCAGGGCCTCGGCGCCGTTCAGGATGGCGTTGATGGGCGTGCGCAGCTCGTGGCTGACCATGGCGATGAAGGCCGACTTGGCGGCGGTCTGGGCCTCGGCGGCGCGGCGCGCGGCGCGCTCGGCGGCCAGGGTCCGCTGCGACCACAGGAAGACCATCGACAGGGTCAGGCAGAACAGGCCGACGCCAGCCAGGAAGAACGGCCAGATCGGGTCGTGGACCGCGCCGGACACCAGGGGCGTGACGACCAGATAGCTGACATGCGGCGTGACGGCGGCGACGAAGGCGGCCAGGCAGCCTTGTGCGCCCATCAAGGCGGTGATGATTGAGCCGGACAGCAGCAGGATGGCCCCGGCCGCGCCGACGGGCGTGCCCGTAGCCCAGACGGGAATGGCCAGCCAGCCGAAGACCAGCGCCAGGGCAATGTCGGCCGTCAGGTTCAGCGCCACGACCCGACGCGGATCGGGCTGCTTGAGGAAGTGGTTCAGCGCCAGCACTTCGGCGACCTGGGCCACGACGTACAGGCTCGACCAGGGCAGGACGAATTCCAGGCCCGGTTTGGCGATCGCCAGGGCGGCCAGCACCAGGACGACGAAGAGGCGAAGGGGAACCTGCTTGCGGCGTGAAAAGGCCGCGGGGCGGTAGGCGGCCGCCAGATTTCCCCAGAAAGCACTCAACGCAACCCCCTACTCGGCGCGTCCGGTCTCCGTGAAGCCCCGGGCGCGACGCCTTGTACGCCAGCAAACCTTTGCGTGGCCTTGTACAGGACCCGATACGGGTAGGAAAAGCCCTACTTCTCTTAAGGTCATAGGGCTTTGAGAGGCGTTCTTATTCAGCCTTGGGCGCGCGGCGCACTTCGACGACGCGGACCTTGGCGCCGTCCAGCACCAGAGCCAGTTCGCCGCGCTTGATCTTCAGGGCGTCGGCCCCGAAGGCGTCGCGGCGCCAGCCGGCCAGGGCCGGCGTGGTGGCGTTGTCGTCGGCGGCGATCTTTTCCAGGTCCGAGACCGTGGCGATCAGCTTGGACGCCACGCCGGCCTCTTCGGCGCGGGCCTTCAGCAGCACCTTGAGCAGCTCGACGACGGCGCCGGCGTTCTGGGGCGGCGGCGGGCCGGGTTTGTCGACGACGGGGGCGTAGCCTTCCGGATCGGCCAGGGCCGACTTGATCGCGGCCAGCAGATCGGGGCCGAACTTGCTGCCGCCGAAGCCCTTGGGCACGCCGCGCAGGTTGTTCAGGGCGTCCAGCGAGGTCGGGGCCTGAGTGGCCAACTCGTCGATGGCCTCGTCCTTCAGGATGCGGCCGCGCGGCTGGTCGCGGTTCTGGGCGGTGCGCTCGCGCCAGGCGGCGACGGCCTTGAACACGGCCAGATACTTCGGCGCCGTCTTGCGCGGACGCAGACGACGCCAGGCCTTTTCCGGATCGACGTCATAGGCGGCCGGATCCGAGATCGCGGTCATCTCCTCCTCGACCCAGGCCAGGCGGCCCGAGGTTTCGAGTCGCTCGCGCAGGATCGGGAACAGCGCCGCTAGGTGCGTGACGTCGGCCAGGGCGTAGGTCAGCTGGGCGTCGGTCAGCGGCCGGCGGGCCCAGTCGGTGAACCGGCTGGACTTGTCCAGCTCGATGCGCAGCATCTGGCGGACCAGGGCGTCATAGGCGATCTGCTCGCCGAAGCCCGCCGCCATGCCGGCGACCTGGGTGTCGAACAGCGGCCGCGGCATGGCCTTGAGATTGTTGAAGATCTCGACGTCCTGACGCGCGGCGTGGAACACCTTGAGGATGCTGGTGTCACGCATGACGGCCAGCAACGGCTCCAGGTCGATGCCCTCGGCCAGCGGGTCGATAACGGCTTCGTGCGTCGGCGACGCGACCTGGATCAGGCACAGTTTTGGCCAGTAGGTCGTCTCGCGCATGAACTCGGTGTCGACGGCGACGAAAGGCTCGCCCGCGAGCGCATTACAGAACGCCGCCAGCTCGGCGGTAGTGGTGATCGGCTTCATCGGCTGCTAATAGCCTCGCGCACCCCCGAGTCTGCAAGCGTCAAGACGCGCTCAGCGTACCGGGAAAGCAAATTTTCCGCGTGTTCGGAGGATCTTACCGTCCTCCGATAGATCCAGAGCGAGCGCCAGAGCGACCATGAGCGATCAGCCGAACGGCCTTACCTACGCCCAGGCAGGCGTTGATATCGACGCGGGCAACGCCCTGGTGGACGCCATCAAACCCCTGGCCAAGGCCACCCGCCGCCCCGGCGCGGAAGCCAGCCTGGGCGGTTTCGGCGCCCTGTTCGACCTGAAGGCGGCCGGCTACGAAGATCCGCTGCTGGTCACCACGACCGACGGCGTCGGCACCAAGCTGCGCATCGCCATCGACGCTGGCATGCACGCCACGGTCGGCATCGACCTGGTGGCCATGTGCGTCAACGACCTCTTGGCGCAAGGCGCCGAGCCGCTGATGTTCCTGGACTATTTCGCGACCGGCAAGCTGGACATCGAAGTCGCCAAGAGCGTCGTCGCCGGCATCGCCGAGGGCTGCAAGCTGGCCGGCGCGGCCCTGGTGGGCGGCGAGACCGCCGAGATGCCGGGCATGTACAGCGACGGCGAGTATGACCTGGCCGGCTTCTCGGTCGGCGCGGTGGACCGCGAAGACGTCCTGCCCAAGCTGGACAAGCAGCGCGCCGGCGACATCATCATCGGCTTGGGCTCGTCGGGTCCGCACTCGAACGGCTATTCGCTGGTGCGCCGCGTGGTCGAGCGCTCGGGCCTGGCCTGGGACGCCCCCTGCCCGTTTGAAGACGGCAAGACCCTGGCCGAGGCCCTGATGGCTCCGACCCGCATCTATGTGAAGTCGCTGCTGCCCCTGCTGCAGTCGGGTCGCGTCAAGGGCGGCGCCCACATCACCGGCGGCGGCCTGATCGAAAACCCGCCGCGCGCCATCGCCGAAGGCCTGGCCGCCGAGTTCGACTGGAACAGCTGGGCGCAGCCGCCCGTGTTCGACTGGCTGGCCCAGGTCGGCGGCGTCTCCGAACACGAGATGCGCCGCACCTTCAACTGCGGTGTCGGCTTCATCGTCATCGTGGCGCAAGCCGACGCCGAGCCGGTCCTGGCCGCCCTGCTGAACGCCGGCGAGGACGCCTTCATCTGCGGCCAGCTGGTCAAGGCTTAGGCCCTGCGTGCTTCGAGGCCCCTTCGGGGCGCCTCAGCATGAGGAATTCAGTACAGACGTCCTCATCCTGAGGTGCTCGCGCAGCGAGCCTCGAAGGACGCAGGGCGTGGGGGATCCGCAATGACCCAACGCACTAAGGTCGCCGTCCTGATCTCGGGCCGGGGCTCCAACATGGAGGCCCTGGTCCGTGCGGCGAAGGCGGTCGACTGCCCGTTCGAGATCGCCCTCGTTCTGGCCAACAAGCCCGACGCCGGCGGCCTGGCCACGGCGGCGGCCGAGGGCATCGAAGCCCTGTGCGTCGACCAGAAGCCCTTCGGCAAGGACCGCGAGGCCCATGAGCGGGCCATCGACGCGGCCCTGCGCGAGCGCGGGATCCAGGTCATCGCCCTGGCCGGCTATATGCGGATCCTGACGCCCTTCCTGGTCGACGCCTGGGAAGGCCGGATGCTGAACATCCACCCGTCCCTGCTGCCCGCCTATCCCGGCCTGGACACCCACGCCCGCGCCATCGCGGCCGGTGACCCCGAGGCCGGCTGCACCGTCCACCTGGTCACCGCCGGCGTCGACGAGGGTCCAATCCTGGGCCAGGCCCGCGTGCCGATCCTGCCCGGCGACGACGACCACACCCTGTCGGCCCGGGTGCTGGAGCAGGAGCACAAGCTCTACGCCGCCACCTTGGCCGCTTTCGTAAGCAAGCTCTGGGACCGCGTGTCGCAGGCCCTAACGGTCGATAAAGCCTAACGGGTCAGAACTTCGTCATTATGTGTCGCCATGATGCACTTCATGGACGCCTGGATCGCCGATCTCTTCCGAGTCGCCGCCGACAACGCCGGTTTCGCCGGCGTGGCGCTGTTCGTCTTCACGCTGCTGGAGGCGCTGCTGGTCGTCGGCCTGCTGATCCCGATCCTGGGCGTCATGCTGGCCGCCGGGGCGCTGATCGCCCAAGGCGTGCTGCACCCCGTCGAAGCCATCCTGTGGTGCAGCGCCGGCGCGGCCGCCGGTGACGCCGTCTCCTACCTGATGGGCCGCGGCCTGGGCGGCCGTCGCGCCACCCAGCTGCTGTTCGGCGGCAAGCGCCGCCTGCTGGCTCGCGCCAAGCTGCTGACCCGCCGCCACGGCGTGCTGGCCATCGCCGCCGCCCGGTATCTGGGCCCTGCCCGCCCGTTCATCCCGATCCTGGCTGGCATCTCGCGCTCGCGTCCCTGGAGCTTCCAGGTCGCCAACATCCTGTCGGCCCCGCTGTGGGTCGTGTCGCTGCTGGCTCCCGGCTATCTGGCCGCCCGGAACCTGCAGATGTTCGGCAGCAACCCGGCCCTGGCCAGCGGCATCGTGCTGGCCGTGATCCTGGCCGTCGGCCTGGTGGTCATGGGTTTCAAGCGCGGCCAGCGCCTGCGCCTGGCCGCCTAGGGCTTCACGCCCACCCGCGCCATCGCTTCCAGCACCTGCTTGGCCTGGCTCGCCGCCAGCCCGCCATTGGGATCGGCCGAGATCGACTTCAGCAGTTGATAGGCCGTCGCCGCATCGTCGGCGTAGAGGAAGGCCATCGCCGTCACGAGACGGATCTTCGTCACTTCCGGCGCCAGGGTCACGGCCCGGCGCAGCAACGCCAGCCGCTCCGCCGACGGCCTGTCGCCCTCGGTCATGGTCTGGGCCAGCAGGAACAGGGTCTGGTAGTCGTTCGGCTCGGCCGCGTCGGCCCGGCGCAGATAGACCTGCGACGCCGCCAGCAGCTCAGGGCGATGCGCCTTGTCGGCCGCCGCTCGGTACAACTTGCTGGTTCCCATCAGCCGCAAGGCTTCCAGGTTATCGCCGTCCTCGGACAGCAGTTGCTCCAGCAGCCGCTCGCCCTTGTCGCGGTCGCCCAAGGTGATCTCGGCCCGCGCCAGGGCCTGGCGGCTGTAGCGCTCGGTCGGCCGGCGCTCGGCGGCCTTGCGGATCTTGCGCAGCAGCTCGCCGCGATCGGGGACGGCCCCGGTCTTCATCTGCTGCAGTTCCAGGATCAGGTCGTCGGCCCCGGCCGGCATGCGACGTACTTTGATTGGCGCTGTCGGGCCGCTGGCCCGAGCCAAGGTCGTGACCACCGGCTCCTTGCGCACGAAGGCCCGCAACGCGTCGGGCAAGGCCTCCAGCGGCTGGCCGAACACCTGCGCCCAGATGGCCTTCGGATCGGCCCCGCCTTCCGCAACGCGATCCAGATAGGTCGCCAGCCGCGCCTTGCGGTCCGGATCGGCCCACAGATAACGAACCAGCAGGGCCGACTGGGCGTCGAAGCGCTGGCGCTCGGGCAGGCTCCAGCCGTCGCCGCTTTCGGTGATAATGTCGGGGATCCGCTCCAGGCCGCGCATGGCCAGGGCGTCGTCGAACAGCGCCGGAGTCCGGCCGATCGTCACGGCCTGCGGCTGGATATCGATACTGCTGTAGTAGATCGCCGCGCCCTTGGTCAGCCAGCGCGGCTGGCGGAACGGGAAGTTCTCGCTGAAGAAGTGAAAGCCATAGGCGCCCAACACCACGTCGTCGCCCGCCGTGTGATCGACCACGCCGAAGAAGGCGAAGTCGTCACGCACCACCACGGCGAAGATGTCCTCGACCTCGGCCACGTCCAGCGACAACGCGGTGACCGCCGCCCCGGGCATGAACCGGCGATAGGCCGGATTGGAGTTGGCCCCAATCTCGGGCGTGCGGACCATGTAGATCGGAAACTTGCGCGGCGGCGGCCCCTCCTGGCGGCCGTAGAGGCCTCGCAGCACCCGATCCAGCGCCTCCAGGTCGGCGACCGTCTTGCGCAGGACCTCGGCGTTCTCGTCGGAATAGACGATGACATGCTGGCTCTCAGCCCGCAGCCACCGCCCACTGGCCTGAGGCGAGACGACCACGTCGTCGACGGACTGGGCTGCGGCCGGCGCGACGCTCAACAGGCCCAGCGCCGCCAGGCCAATCGCCAGAGTTCTTCTTCTCGCCAAACCCGCCCCTCCCCGGCGACTCGTCGGAAACGCAGAATAGGGTCACGCCGGCCGCCAGGTATGTCGGGGGCGCAAAACGCGAATTCAGCGCTCGCGCGCTTCGGTGACCTGGATGTAGCCACCGTCATGGCCATGACAGTAGCCCCGGACGAACATGATCATGTCCGGCGTATCCGCCGAATGGATCTCGGCGCGCGTCTGCTCGCAGTCTCCGATCCGACCGACCACCGTCAGGCGGCGCCGTTTCGAGAGGTCCTTGCCGGTGCGCCAGCCATCGATGCCCAGCACGCGGCCCGTTTCGGACGGGTCCAGACGCGGACGGAAACGATCGGCGTCGGCATTGCCGTCGAACAGGAGATAGCCGACAGCGACGCCGCTGATCTTCACGCAGCGCCCTCGCCAGGCCGTCTGGTCGCCCGCCACGGTTCGCACGGTGGCCGCCTGGGCGATCGCCGCGGTGCAAGCCGGCGCCGGGACCGGCTCGACGGCCTGAGCGCGCGCGGCGGAGGACGCCATCGCCAGGAACAGGACTGCAAGGCAAGCTAACCGCATACCGCAATCTTAAGCGTCTCGAACAACAAGCGCGCAAAGAAAAAGGCCGGAGCTTCCGCCCCGGCCTCTTCCGATCAGTAAGGCGTGAGCCTTAGCCGACGATTTCTTCTTCGGTGAAGAACTGGGCGATTTCGATGCCCGCGTTCTCCAGGCTGTCCGAGCCGTGGACCGAGTTTTCGCCGATCGACAGGGCGAACAGCTTGCGGATCGTGCCTTCGTCGGCGTTTTCCGGGTTCGTGGCGCCCATGACTTCACGGTACTTGGCCACGGCGTTGTCGCCTTGCAGCACTTGGACGACGACCGGCTCGGCGGTCATCTGGCCGACGAGTTCGCCGTAGAACGGACGCTCGGCGTGCACTTCGTAGAACTTCTTGGCTTGGGCTTCGGTCAGCTTCACGCGACGCTGAGCGACGATGCGCAGGCCAGCGGCCTCGATCACGGCGTTGACCGAGCCGGTCAGGTTGCGACGCGTGGCGTCCGGCTTGATGATCGAGAAGGTGCGTTCGGTCACGGGAGGTCTCACAGAAGAGTTGTGAATTAGAAGGTTGCGGGCTTATAGCCGTGCGCCTCCTCCCCGCCAACCCCGCCGCGTAACCTTCATAAAATGCTTCAGATCCGTGACCTGACCTTCAACGCCTGGGGTCGGAAGTTCTTCGACCATGCCAGCGTCAGCCTGCCCCCGGGCGCCAAGGTCGGCCTGATCGGACGCAATGGCGTGGGCAAGTCCACCCTGTTCAAGCTGATCCTGGGTCAGCTGCACGCCGGCGACGACGAAATCAGCCTGCCCAAGACCGCCCGCATCGGCTCGGTGGACCAGGAGCACCCGGCCACGCCCTTCACCCTGCTGGAAACGGTGCTGGAGGCCGACGAGGAGCGCCACGGCCTGCTGACCCGCCTGGAGACCGCCGATCCCGAGGAGATGGGCGAGATCTGGGGCCGGCTGATCGAGATCGATTCCGACGCCGCCCCGGCCAAGGCCTCCGAAATCCTGGTCGGCCTGGGCTTCACACAGGAAGACCTGGCGCGGCCGATGAGCGAGTTCTCGGGCGGCTGGCGGATGCGCGTGGCCCTGGCCGCGGCGCTGTTCGCCGAGCCCGACATGCTGCTGCTGGACGAACCGACCAACTATCTCGACCTGGAAGGCGCGCTGTGGCTGGAGGCGAGGCTCCAGAAGTATCCGCACACCGCCCTGATCGTCAGCCACGACCGCGAGCTGCTCAACAACAGCTGTACGCACATGCTGCACCTGGCCGGCGGCAAGCTGGAGCTCTACACCGGCGGCTACGACGACTTCGAGGAGCGCCGCGCCGAGAAGGCTCGCCTGCAGCTCTCGGCCAAGGCCAAGCAGGACGCCGAGCGCGCCCACCTGCAGGCCTTCGTCGATCGCTTCAAGGCCAAGGCCTCGAAGGCCGCGCAAGCGCAGTCCCGCATGAAGCGCCTGGCCAAGATGCAGCCGGTGGCGACCACGATCGAGGAGCGCGTCGCGCCCTTCACCCTGCCCTCGCCGCCGCGCCCGCTGGCGCCGCCGCTGATCCGCCTGGAAAAGGCGAACGTGGGCTACGAGGCCGATCGCCCGATCCTCAAGAACCTGAACCTGCGCATGGACCTGGATGACCGCATCGGTCTCCTGGGCGTCAACGGCGCGGGCAAGTCGACCTTCGCCAAGATGATCGCCGGGGCCCTGACGGTTCAGAAGGGCGAGCTGCACCGCGACAAGAAGATGAAGGTCGGCTGGTTCCACCAGCATCAGATCGAGGCCATGGATCCGGCGGACACCCCGCTGGAGATCATCCGCCGGGCCATGCCGGACGCGTCGGAAAGCTCGCGCCGCTCCAAGCTGGCGCAGTTCGGTCTGGGCTTCGAGAAGCAGGAGACCACGGTCGCCAACCTGTCGGGCGGCGAGCGCGCTCGCCTGCTGCTCAACATGGTGGCGATGGACGCGCCGCACCTGCTGATCCTGGACGAACCGACCAACCACCTGGACATCGACAGCCGCCGCGCCCTGCTGGACGCGCTGAACGACTACAGCGGCGCGGTGATCCTGATCACCCACGACCGCTCGCTGATGGAACTGGTCGCCGACCGCCTGTGGCTGGCCGCCGACGGCACCGTGAAGCCCTTCGAGGGCGACATGGACGACTACGCCAAGTTCGTGCTGGACCGCGCCAAGCAGGCCGTGAAGCCGACCCAGGTGGACCGCGAGCCGGTGGTCGCTGCCGAAGCGCCGAAGAAGAAGGCCGCCGTCGAGCCCCTGCGCCGCAAGGTCGAGGCCGCCGAGCAGGTCATGACCCGCTGCACGCGCAACCTCGCCGAACTGGACGCCCAGCTCGAGGATCCGGACCTCTATGTGAAGAACCCGGCCAAGGTCGCCGAACTGACCAAGCGCCGCGACAACGCCAAGTCCAAGCTGGACGAGGCAGAAGAGGCCTGGATGGCCCTGGCCGAGGAACTGGCGGAGGCCGAAGCGTAAGCTAGGCCATTGATCGGCAAGGTTTAGGGTGAACGCGCCCTAAACCATGTCGTTTAGCGCTTCCGCGACACCTCGGGGCGCATGGTACGCTCATGAGTAGCGCCCATCCCCGCAACCACGTCGTGGCCAATCCGGAAGGATTGTCTTCGTCCGTCGTCCTCGAGGCCTTCGCCGAGTGGGTGAACGACCGGATCGGCGAGGCCATGCGGATCGAGATGGACCTGGCCTTCCGCGACCGTCCGTTCGACGTCGTGGTCGGCCGCACACCCGCCCTGGTCGGCTGGGAAGCCAAGTTCATCCAGCCCGGCGCGCCCGCGCCCAAGGGCAAGATGTGGACGGTCTACCGCCTGCACGCCCAGGACGGCCGCCCCGCGCACCTGCCGCAGTCGGGCGACCTCGTCGAAGACCTGACGCCCCTGCTGGGCGAGCTGGGCTATCTCGGCGTGTTCGAGGACGGCGTGGCGATGTTCCCGGGCGTCGGGAACCGCAAGTAACCACTACCGATCCCAGGGCGGCGTTCCCTTGAACGCCTCGGCCAGGAAATCCACCATCAGGCGCACCTTGGCGCTCAAGTGCCGGCGGCTGGGATAGACCGCCAGCACGTCGATTTCGGGCAGGCTCCAGTCGGGCAGCAGCCGCACCAGCGCTCCGCTGCGCAGATCGTCTCCGATGATGAAGGTCGGTTGCCAGATCACGCCCTGCCCCGCCAGCGCCGCCGCGCGGGTGGTGTCGCCGTTGTTGGAGTACATCACCGGCCGCATCCGCACGCCGGCCTCGCGGCCGTCGGTATTGGTCAGCCGCCAGTCCTCGGCCATGGCGGTGTAGCTGTAGGCCAGACACCGGTGGGTCGCGAGCTCGTCCGGCGTGGTCGGCGTCCCGTGGGCCTTCAGATAGTCCGGCGAGGCGCAGACGATGTTGCGTGAGGTCGCCAGCTTACGCGCCACATGCGCCTGGGAGCCGCCCCGCGAGATGCGGATGGCCAGGTCGTAGCCTTCCTCCACCAAGTCGACGACGCGATCCGACAGGCTGATCTCCAGCTCGACCTTCGGATGGCGAGCCATGAATTGCGGCCACAGTCCCGCCAGGTGGCGGACGCCGAAGCTCAGCGGCGCGTTGATCCGCAACCGCCCGCGCGGCTCGGCGACGTTGGCGGAGGCCGCCGCCTCGGCTTCGGCGATCTCGTCCAGGATGGCGCGGGCGCGTTCGTAGAGCGCCTCTCCGGCCTCGGTCAGGGACAGGCGGCGCGAGGTGCGGTTCAGCAGTCGCGCGCCGAGATGCGTCTCCAGCTCGGCGACATAGCGGGTGACGTTGGCCGGCGAGGTGTCCAGCGCCTCGGCCGCCTTGGCGAAGCCGCCGCGGCTGACGACGGTGGTGAAGACCTCGAACGCACGTAGCCGATCCATGGCCGCCCCATCATTCACTTAAGCTGAATGATAGATCGCGTTTCTGCCCATCGCTCAAGTCGGATGCTCAGCCTAAATCACCCTCACTGACCGACGCGCGGTGCGCCGGCCCGTCAAACGGAAGGATCACCACCATGTCCCGTCTCGCCAACAAGACCATCCTGATCACCGGCGGCACCACCGGCATCGGCTTCGCCGCCGCCCAGCGCGCGCTGGAAGAAGGCGCCAAGGTCGCCATCACCGGCGCCAACGCTCAGCGCCTCGAGGAAGCCAAGACTGCTCTGGGCGGCGACGTCGTCGCCATCCTGGCCGACGCCGGCGATGTGGCGGCTCAGGCCACCATCGCCAAGACCGTCGAAGCCGCCTTCGGCAAGCTGGACGCCGTCTTCGTCAACGCCGGCATCGCCCCGTTCGGCCCACTGGAAAGCTGGACCGAAGAGACCTTCGACCGCGCCATCGGCGTCAACCTGAAGGGCCCGCTGTTCCTGGTCCAGGCCCTGGCCCCGATCCTGAGCAACCCGGCTTCGATCGTCTTCAACGGCTCGATCAACGCCCATATCGGCATGCCCAATTCCAGCGTCTACGCCGCCAGCAAGGCCGGCCTAATCTCGCTGGCCCGCACCCTGTCGGGCGAGCTGATCGGTCGCGGCGTCCGGGTCAATGTCATCAGCCCCGGACCGGTGAGCACGCCGCTCTACGGCAAGCTGGGCCTGGATAGCGCCCAACTGGACGCCATGTCGGCCGGCATCCTGGCCAACCTGCCGGCCGGCCGCTTCGGCGAGCCCAAGGAGATCGCCGACGCGGTGATCTTCCTGGCCTCGGACGAGAGCCGCTTCACGGTGGGCAGCGAGCTGATCATCGATGGCGGGATGAGTACGCTCTGATCTGTAGCAAAACAAACCGTGTCATCCCGGGCGGCGTAGCCGACCCGGGACCCAGGGGCCGGCGCACTGCGGTTGCCCCTGGGTCCCGGCTCTCCGCTTCGCTACGGCCGGGATGACACGTCATTTTGCAGGGGTGATTTTCAGGGCGGAGATCTGCGTCGCCCCCGTCGACTTCACCACCAGCGTATTAGTCCCGGCCATCAGGCTGACGACCGCGCCGCTCTTGACCGCCGCGCCGCCGTTGACCGCAACCTTCATCGGCCCCTCGCCCACGACGCTGACCGCATAGCGCCCCGCCGTCGCCGAGACCGTGTAGCGCAGCCATTCGCCGGCCGCGAAGTCGGTGACTTTCAGCGACCCGTCCGCCGCCCGCTCCAGGTCGACGCCGTCGTTACGGCCCGTCCGTCCCTTGTTCCAGGGCGTGCGCTGGCCGCCGGTCGAGACGTGATAGTTGGCCACGTCGCCGTCGACATAGGCCGCGCCGACCACGCCCAGGTCGTACTGCCAGGCCGGGATCGTCGCGCCCTTGGCCCCGACCAGGTGCTTCCTGAACGGCCGCGTCGACGCATCGTGCGGCTGGCGGAACATGGCGTCGATGACGTCCGGATGAGCCTCGTTGCTCTCGAACCGCACATCGTGCGAGGCCACCTTCATCAGCACCGAATAGGCCTTGTCCGCGCTCACCGGCGTCTTGGCGTCGCCGGTCAGGGTGGCGACCACGTCGTCATAGGCCGGGTCGACCTTGATCTCGAGCGGCTGGTTGAAGCCGATCTTCTTCAGCGGCCAGAACGCCCAGCCGATCTCGTGCTTCTCGATCAGGCGGATGGCGTCGGCGAACCAGACGTTGGAGTTCTCGCCGCTCTCGCCCAGCCACAGCGGCAGGCCCGTCTCCTCGCGCAGCTTCAGGTGGGCCGCGATCGAGGCGTCGTCATTGACGTTCCAATACTTGTGGAAGCTGAGCGCCATGTTGGCGTCCCAGGGCTTTGGCATGCCCTTGTAGTTGTTGCCCCAGCAGTTGCCCTCGATGATGATCATGTGGCGCGGATCGATCGCGCGGATGGCCGCCGTGGCTTCGCGATAGAACGACCACAGGGCTTCCTGCTTCTCGTCCTTGCAGCCGTTCTTGTTGCCCGAACCATCGAAGTCCCAGTTCGGCTCGTTTAGCAGGTCATAGGCCCCGATCATCGGCTCGTCCTTGTAGCGGGCGGCCAGCTTCTTCCAGAGCGCGATGGTCTTGCGGCGAGCCTCGGGGCTGTCCCACAGCGAGGGCTTGTTCGGGTCGCGATCGGCGATCGGCAGGTCGTTGCCCTGCCCGCTGGGCGCGGCGTGCAGGTCCAGGATCAGGTAGATGCCATTGGCCTTGCTCCAGGCCAGCAGGTCGTCGATCCGCTTGAAGCCGTCCTCATGCCAGGTGTCGACGCCGGCTTTGGGCTCTTTATCGACCGGCAGGGTCAGCAGGTCGTAGTGCATCGGCAGGCGTACGGAGTTGAAACCCCAGGCGGCCATGGCGTCGATGTCGGCCTTGGTGGTGTGGTTGTCGAGCCAGGCCTTGTGGATCGCCTGCTGGCGCGCGGGGCCCACGAGATCGGCGATCTTGCCCTGGATGACGTGCTGCTGGCCCAGCTTGGACAGGCGCAGCATGTAGCCCTCCTGCAGCATCCAGCCGCCCAAGCCCATGCCGCGCAGGATCACCGGCTGGCCGGCCTCGTCGACGATGCGGGCGTCCTTGGCCTTCAGCCAACCTTCGGCGTGAGCGGATGTGGAGAGAAGCGCGAGAGCGGCAGCGCCCAATACGAGCCAGGACTTCATCAAGCGGCCTCCCTATGAGGTCGCCTCTAACCGGGCGACGCTTACTGGTATGACCAATTCCTGGCGCAGAATGACAACGTTGTCTAGACCGTCTCCCTCGGCGATCCGGTCAAGGCGTCCGACAGGGTCGACAGCAGCGAGGCCACCGTCAGCGGCTTGGGCGTCGCGCCGTCGAACACCGGATCCAGCGGCCCCAGGCGGACATCGGCCGAGAAGGCGATGATCGGCGAGCCGGCGCTGGGCCCCGCCTCGGCCCGGATCCGCTGGGCGGCCGAGACGCCGTCCAGCTTTGGCATCCGCAGGTCCATCAGGATGGCGTCGAAGGCGTCGGCGGCAGCCGCGGCGACGCCCTCCTCGCCATCGACGGCCTCGGCGACATGCACGCCGACCGCCTCCAGCACCGAGCGCACCAGCTCCCGATTGCCGGCGTTGTCGTCGACCACCAGCACCCGGACACCGGGCGGCGGCAGGGGCAGCTCGGTCTCTTCGACCTCGTCGACCGCCGCGTCGTGCGAGGGACCGGTCTGGGCGGGAATCTCGAACCAGAAGCGCGCGCCCTCCCCCAGCGTGCTCTCGACGCCGATGTCGCCGCCCATCAGCTCGACCAGGCCGCGCGAGATGGCCAGGCCCAGGCCCGTGCCGCCGTGCTCGCGGTTCAGCGCCTCGTCGATCTGCGAGAAGCGGGCGAAGATCAGGGCCTGGTCGGCCTGCGCCACACCCGGTCCGGTGTCGGTCACGCTCATGCGCAGCCGGCCGGTCTGGATGTCGTAGTCGGTCTCCAGCCGCACCTCGCCGACCTCGGTGAACTTCACGGCGTTGCCGATCAGGTTCAGCAGCACCTGACGCACGCGCTCGGGATCGATGAACAGCTCGGGCGGCGCGGCGTCGTCGCCCACCGAACGCAGCACCAGGTTCTTGGCCGCCGCGTCGGGAGCCAGCATCTCCAGCACCTCGGACACCACGCCAGTGATGGCCACGACGCGGGGGTCCAGGGTGATGCGCCCCTGCTCCAGGCGCGAGAAATCCAGGATGTCGTTGATCGTCGCCAGCAGGGTGCGGCCGCCGGTGGTGATGCGATCGACGTAGCGCTTGCCGCGCTGGCTCAGGCCCGGCTCGTCGGCCAGCAGGTTGGCGAAGCCGATCACGGCGGTCAGAGGCGTGCGCAGCTCGTGGCTCATATTGGCCAGGAACTCGCCCTTCACCGCGGCGGCGGTCTCGGCCTCGGCGCGGGCGGCGCGAAGATCCATCTCCAGCGTCTTGCGGGCGGTGATGTCGCGGATGATGTCGGTGATGCCGGTCGGCGCGCCGGTGACGGGATCGCAGGCCAGGGTCGGACGCGATTCCAGCCAGATCATCCGGCCGTCCTGGCGGAAAGCGCGATACTCGACCGTCTCGGCGGGCGGCGCGGTGACGCCCTGCGGACAGTCGCGCTGGATCTCGACCACGCGGCGGATCGCGGCGCGGTCGTCCTCGTGCAGGATCTTCAGATAGGCCGTGCCCAGCAGCTCTTCGGGCTCGTAGCCCAAGATCGTGCGGGCGGCGGGCGAGATGTAGGTCATCTGCCCGTGCAGGTCGCTGTGGGCGATGATGTCCAGGGCGCTCTCGGCCAGCAGGCGATAGCGGGCCTCGCTGCGTTCGGCCTCGGCCCGCGCCTCCTCGACCTTGGCCAGGATGGCGCGGCGCTGGCGCTGGAAGGCCGCGACCGGCAGGCTGACGAAGATCGAGACGGCCAGGAACAGCTGCAGCACGGTCGACTGCGTGCCCGTGCCGGCCAGGATCAGGTGGATCGGCCCTCGCCCGGCGATGGTAAGGACCAGGGCGATGGCCGCGACCAGCACCGCGCTCAGCGCCGCGCCCAGCACCTCCTGGCGCCAGGCGACGAACAGCATGACCGGCGGCACCAGGAACAGCAGCGGATACTTGCCCTGGGCGAAGACCACGGTGGTCATCAGGCAGCAGATCACCATCGACAGCACGCCGTCGCGGGTCAGCGGCCGTTCGCGCAGGTAAAGCCCGGCCTTGAAGAACACCAGCAGGCACGGCCCGATGGTCAGCATGCCCAGGATGTCGTTCAGCACCCAGCCGATGACGTTCGGAACCAGCGCCCCGCCACGCAGGACGGTGTGGATCGACGCAGCCGCGGTTCCGGCGACCGTCGGGGCCATGAAGCCGCCCAGCAGGACAAAGGCCAGCATATCGCGCGGCCGGCCAAGGTCGATCGACTCGCCGGTAACCCGCCGCACGGCATAGGCCGCCAGGGCGCCTTCGGTGATGTTCAGGCTGACCAGGATGACATTGACCAGCGGGCTGTCGCCAGCATGCGCTCCGGCCGTCAGCGCGCCCAGCGCGGCGCCGACGATCAGGGCCGGCCAGCGTCGCGACGGCGACGACAGCAGGCACGCGGCCAGGAAGCCGTTCGACAGCCAGATCGGCGTAACGTGGTTATAGGAGCGCGGGATCTCGACGCAGAGATAGGCGAGAAACGCAAAGCCGAACGCGACGCCCAACGCCGTCAGGAGCGTGGCCGCCAAGTCGTCTCGGGTTCTGGGTCCGATCGTCGGTTGGTCGACCATGCTCTGAACCAGCCGGGCGGGAATCTCCGGCTTTCGAGTTATTTCATCTCAATCGCACGGAAGCCAGAAGAGCTTGGGAAAGCGCGGTCCTTAGCCGCATTTGACTTCCTGGACGACACCCGTGTCGGCGTTGAACAGGATGTTCAGCCGATCAGCGCGGTAGTCCATGGTCACCGGACAGGTCGTGCAGGCCACACGCCAGCGCGAGGGGTCGACCGGAGCCGGCAGGCTGGTGCGCGGCTTGCCGACGAAGGCTTGGGCGTCCTTCAGGCCGCACTGGTCCTTGTCCGCCTCCGAGGCCGGCGGCTTGGCCGGCAGGGCGATGGCCGGCGGCGCGGTGGGCGTGCTGGGCGGCGGAGGCGGCGCCGGCTCGGGGGCGCTGGAGCACGAGGCCAGGACCAGGCCCAAGGCCAGGGCGGACAGTACGCGCTTCATGCCTGCTTCTCCCAACCGCGTTCGGCGCCTTGGCGCCAGTAGGACACCGGATGCCCGGCCTTCTTAAAGACGGACCAGCGTCCGCGCGCCTGCGACAGGGCCTGCTCGTCCCTGCCGTCGAACAGCAGGATGCAGCGCGAAACCCCTGAAAGATCTCCAGGTTCTGCCCCGTCGATCAGGAACAGCGCATCCCCGGCATTGGGGTTCCCGTCGTCGTTTGTCAGCAGCACCGGCTGCCGCTCGGCCATCGGCTCGGAGGCCAGGCCGTGCGGCAGGAAGCTGTCCTCGCGGAAGGTCCACAGGTGCTGGTCCAGCGCCTCGATGCGGCCGGGATCGCCCCCGCGGACCAGGGCTTTCCAGCCCCGGCCCAGGGTCTTCTCCAGCAGCTCAGGCAGCACCGCCTCGAGCGGCGAGCGCTCCAGGTGGTAGAACCAGACCTCGCAGGGACCCGCCGTCATGCTCAGCCTTCGTAGGCGTCGGCGACGAGGCGGTTGAGCAGACGCACGCCGTAGCCGGCCGCGCCGTCGGGCACGGTCGGATCGGCCGAGGGCTTCTTCCAGGCGACAGAAGCAATGTCGAGGTGCGCCCACGGCACGCCGTTGACGAACTTCTGCAGGAACAGGCCGGCGGTGATCGAACCGGCCGGGCGGCCGCCGATGTTCTTCATGTCGGCGATCGGGCTTTCGATCTGCTTCTCGTAGGCGGCCGGCAGCGGCAGGCGCCACAGCGGCTCGCGCTCGGCCTTGCCGGCGCTGAGAATTTTCTCCGACAAGCCGTCGTTATTGCTGAACAAGCCGGCGTAGTCATGACCCAGCGAGATAATGATCGCGCCGGTCAGGGTGGCCAGGTTGATCATGAACTGCGGCTTGAAGCGGTCCTGGCAGTACCAGAGGGCGTCGGCCAGCACGAGGCGGCCTTCGGCGTCGGTGTTGATGACCTCGATGGTCTGGCCCGACATCGAGGTGACCACGTCGCCCGGACGCTGGGCGTTGCCGTCGGGCATGTTCTCGACCAGACCCAGAATGCCGATGGCGTTGACCTTGGCCTTGCGGCCGGCCAGGGCGTGCATGACGCCGGTCACGGCGGCCGCGCCGCCCATGTCCCACTTCATGTCTTCCATGCCGTCGGCGGGCTTCAGGCTGATGCCGCCGGTGTCGAAGGTCACGCCCTTGCCGACGAAGGCGATCGGCTGAGCTGACTTATCGGCGCCGCCCAGCCACTTCATGATCACCAGCTGGCTCTCGCGGCGGCTGCCCTGCCCCACGCCCAGCAGGCTGCCCATGCCCAGCTCGGCCATCTGGGCCTCGCCCAGGATCTCGACTTCCAGGCCCAGGCTTTCCAGGCTCTTGGCGCGCGCGGCGAACTCTTCGGGGTGCAGGATGTTGGCCGGCTCGGAGACCAGGTCACGGCTGAAGAGGATCGCGTCCGCCAGGGCCGAGAGCGGTTCATAGGCCTTCTGCGCCTTGACCGGGTCGGCGGCGGCGACCTTCACCACCTGGATCGAGGGCTTCTTCTCGGCCTTCTCGGTGGTGCGGTACTTGTCGAAGCGGTAGGCGGCCAGGCGGGCGCCGAAAGCGGCGCGGGCGGCGCTCTCGGCATCGGCGCCCAGCTTCAGAACCAGCTCGGTGACGCCCGTGGTCTTCACGGCCTGATAGGCCGAGGCGGCGGCGGTCTCGACCGCTTCGGGCTCGACGGCGCCCGAGCCGTCGACGCCGACCAGCACCAGGCGGGCGGCTTCCAGGCCGTGCGGGGCGACGACGTCCAGGGTCTGGCCCTTGGCGCCGGTGAAGCGGCCGCCGGCGATGGCGCGCGCCAGGGCGCCGCCCGTGGCCTCGTTGGCCGCCTTGGCTTCCGGCGAGAGGGCCGCGCCCTCATGGGCCAGGACCGCGAGGGCGGCCGTGGCGCCAGCCTGGGTGTCGACGGGGACGAACTCGATACGCATGCCGCGCTCCTGCATCTGGGCGACTTCTGAACGGCGCGTCGCGACGGCGCAGCCGCTTGTCTGAACTAGGCGGCATAGTCCAATGCCGCGCCATAGAAAAGGCTCCGTTCGGCCCCACTGCGCACAGTCAAGTCAGCTCACCGGTTGTGCCGACGCGAAGCCCCCGTGTAGAACGACCCATCTTCGGGGTTCGTCCCACGAATCCAACCGCCCCGAACGTCTCTGCATGCGCCTCATAGAACGGTATCTTTTCCGCCAGTTGCTGGGTCCGACGCTGCTGGCGACGGCGGCCCTGGTGGCGCTTGCCCTGCTGGCGCGCAGCCTGTCGGAGTTCGACGTGCTGGTGGAGCAGCGCCAGAGCGCGCTGGTGTTCCTGAAGATCATCATGCTGGCCCTGCCGCAGCTGTTCAGCATCATGATGCCGCTGGCCCTGTTCGTGGCCGCGCTGGTAGCGCTGAATCGTCTGCATACCGAGCAGGAGATCGTCGTGTGCTTCGCCGGCGGCATGAGTCGCTGGAGCGTCATCTCGCCGGCCATGCGCCTGGCGGTGTTCGCGGCCCTGATCTCGCTGATCTCGGGCCTGTGGCTGCAGCCCTGGAGCGCCCGCCAGATCCGCGAGACGGCCTTCGAGATCAAGACCGACGTCGCCTCGACCCTGGTGCAGCCGGGCCAGTTCACCGAGCCGGGTCCGGGCCTGACGGTCTATGCCCAGTCGATCGACCGCGACAACAAGATCCAGAACCTGTTCATCCACCAGGAACTGCCCAACGGCGCGGCCTCGACCTATTCGTCGCGCGAGGCCGAGATCGCCACCCGCAAGGGCCAGCCGGTGCTGGTCATGCGCCATGGCAGCAACCAGCAGTTCTCGCGCCAGGGCGTGCTGCAGTACACCTCGTTCGACGAGTACACCTTCGACCTGTCCAGCCTGTTCAAGACCGACGAGCTGCTGCACTACAAGATCGCCGACCGCTATCCGCACGAGCTGTTCTTTCCGGACATGACCCAGGAATGGGAGCAGCGGAACAAGGGCAAGATGCTGGCCGAGGGCCACTCGCGCTTCGCGGGGCCGCTCTACAACATCGCCCTGATGACCATGGCCCTGGCGGCCGTGCTGGGCGGCTCTTTCAGCCGCATGGGCTATGGCAAGCGGATCGCCGCCGTCGGCGCCGCGGCCGGCATCGTGCGCATCGTCGGCTTCGGCGTGCAGGCCGCCTGCGAGGACAGCGCCTGGCTGAACGTCCTGCAGTACCTGGTGCCGCTCAGCGCCATGTGGTGGGGCATGGCCCAGATCTTCCGCCAGAAGGTCTCCGCCCGCCGCGCGCCAAAGTCGGTCAAGTCCGCCCCCGCCTGGACGGGAGCCGCCTGATGACCATGGGCATGCTGGAACGCTACGTCCTCAAGCGCACCATGAGCGCGCTGATCGGCGCCCTGGCGGTGCTGGGCGCGATGGTGATGCTGATCGCCTTCGTCGACATCGCCCGCAACGTGGGCACGCGGGCGGACGCGACCTTCTTCCAACTGCTGTACCTGACCGTCCTGCAGGCTCCGGCGACCATCCTGGTGCTGGCGCCGTTCGTGTTCCTGTTCGGCACCATGTGGGCCTTCGTCGAGCTGAACCGGCGCAGCGAGCTGATCGCCATGCGCGCGGCGGGCGTCTCGGCCTGGCGGTTCATCATGCCGGCGGCCCTGTCGTCGTTCGTGATCGGCCTCCTGACCATCACCCTGCTCAACCCGCTGACGACGGCCATGACGGCCAAGTTCGAGAGCGAGCGCGACGCCGTGATGAACGGCTATCTGAAGGAAGCGCCCAAGGGCACCTGGCTGCGCCAGGGCGACGACAAGACCCAGATTGTCATCCGCGCCCGGGCCCGCGAAACGGTCGACGGCTCGGTGCGCCTGAAGGGCGTGTCGCTGTTCGTCTATGCCCTGAACAGCAAGGGCGTCATGGACTTCACCCGCCGCATCGAGGCCAACGAGGCGCGGCTGGAGCCTGGCTTCTGGCGCCTGTCGGGCGTGCGCGAGGCCACGCCCGGCGCCGGGGCCATCCGCTCCGACAGCCTGTCGATCCCGTCGAACCTGGACGACCGCACGGCGTCCGAGCGTTTCAACACGCCGTCGGCCGTGGCGCTGTGGCGCCTGCCGGCCACGATCCAGCGCACCGAGGACGCCGGCTTCTCGGCCGCGCCGTTCAAGCTGCGCCTGCAGCAGGATCTGGCCACGCCGCTGCTGTTCGCCGCCATGTCGGTGCTGGCCGCGGCCTTCTCGCTGCGCCTGATGCGCCTGGGCGGCCTGGCCGCTCTGGCGGGCTCTGGCGTCGCCCTGGGTTTCGGGTTCTTTTTCTTCAACGAGCTGTGCAGCACATTGGGCAAGGCCGACGTTCTGGCCCCGTTCATCGCCGCATGGACGCCGCCGACCGTCGCGATTTTGGCGGGCTTCACTTTGCTTTGCTATACGGAAGATGGGTGAGTCATTGTTTGCAGGGATGACCATGACTGAAACGCGCGTCAGCGCCGCGTCCGTCTGCCGCAAGCTGCTCCTCAGCGGCGCGGCGTGGATGGCGTTCGCCTGCGCGGCCCAAGCCCAGCAGAGCTTCGTCAATATTCCGCCGACCCCGGTGGTCCCCGCCGCTCCGGCCGACGGCCTGGGCGACGAGGGCTATTATCTGGAGTCGGACCTGCTGATCCGGGACGACAAGAACCAGATCATGACGGCCCAGGGCTCGGTGCAGGCGCGCTACCAGGGTCGCACCCTGCGCGCCGACAAGGTTGTCTACGACGCCAAGACCGGCTCGGTGGTCGCCGACGGCCACGTGCAGATGCTCAATCCGGACGGCACGGCCGAATTCGCCGACCACATGGAAGTCGACAAGGACTTCAAGGCCGGCTTCGCCCAGAATTTCGCCGCCCGCCTGAGCCAGAACATCAAGGTGGCCTCGGTCACGGCCGTGCGCCGCAACGAGAATATCCAGGAACTGAACAAGGCGATCTACACGCCCTGCGAGGTCTGCGCCGAAAAGCCCCGCCCGACCTGGTCGGTCTCGGCCGACAAGATCGTGCAGGATAAGCAGAAGCAGCTGATCTACTACAAGAACGCCGTCATCCACCTGTGGGGCGCGCCGATCCTGTACATGCCGCTGTTCTGGCACCCCGATCCGTCGGCCAAGCGCAGCTCGGGCTTCCTGGCGCCCAAGATCGACTTCTCCAAGGGCCGGGGCATCTCGTACAACCAGCCCTACCTGTACGTGATCTCGCCCTCGTCGGACATCATCCTGTCCCCGCAGATCAACACGGACGTCAATCCGTTCCTGAACGTGAACTACCGCAAGCGCTTCTACTCGGGCGTGCTCGAGGCGCGCGGCGGCTTCACCTACGACAAGGACTTCGACATCCGGGGCGACCGCTTCGGCAAGGCGACCGCCCGCAGCTACATCCTGGCGAACGGCAAGTTCGACATCGACAACAAGTGGAAGTGGGGCTTCTCGGCCGAGCGCGTCTCGGACGCCCTGCTGTTCGACAAGTACAAGGTCAACGACGTCTACCAGCAGCGCGGCCTGTTCACGAGCGACGACCATCGCCTGGTCTCGCAGCTGTACGCCACGCGCCAGGACACTCGCTCGTGGTTCTCGGTCTCGGCCGTTTCGGTCCAAGGCCTTCGCGTCGTCGGCACCACCACGGCGGGCACGGCCAACGCCTTCGAGAACAGCGGCGCCTTCCCGCTGATCGGTCCGCTGGTCGAGGCCCGCTGGGAGCCCGACAGCCCCGTACTGGGCGGCCGCCTGCGCCTGCAGGGCACGGGCGTCATGCTGAACCGCTCTGAGTCGCCGTACGGCGAAGCCCCCTACTACCTGCCGACCTACAAGGGCCAGGACGGGGTCGATTCCAGCCGCGCCAGCTTCAAGGCCGACTGGCGCACCAGCAAGATCGTCGGCAACGGCCTGAAGATCTCGCCGTTCGCCCAGGCCCGCGGCGACGCCTATTCGATCAAGACCTACGTCTCGCCCGCCGCCGCCGCGCTGGGCGACGAGGACAAGGACACCTACACCCGCGCCTTGGGCGTGGGCGGCGTCGACTTCAGCCTGCCCTTCTTCAAGCCGCTCAAGAACGGCGGCAACATCGTGCTGGAGCCCCTGGCCCAGATCGCCGCCGGCTCGGACAGCTCGCGCGTGCCGACCGTCGTCGCCCGCAACGGGACGACGACCTACCTCTACAACGAGGACAGCGCGACGCTGGAGTTCGACGAGACCAACCTGTTCCAGGCCAACAAGTCGCCGGGCTTCGACCTCTATGAGGGCGGCCAGCGCCTGAACGTCGGCGGCCGGGCCACCTACAGCCTGCCGGGCGGCCGCAGCGGCAGCATCCTGATCGGCCGCAGCTTCCGCTCGGAGTTCGACCCGCTGCTGCCGGCCCGCACCGGCCTGCAGAGCAAGTCGTCCGACTGGATCGTGGCCGCCACGGTCACGCCGGTCCAGGGCATCAACGCCTTCGTCCGCACGCGACTCGACGCGCAGACCCAGGAGATCCACCGGATCGAAACGGGCGTCGACGCCTACACCAAGCGCGGTTGGGGCTCGATCCGCTACCTGAAGGACGAGATCGACTCGAACGGCGCGCGCCAGGAGAGCTTCGAAGCCCGCGGCGAACTGAAGCTGACCAAAAAAATCTCGCTGACCACCTTCGGCCAGCGCGACATGGTGCAGGACGTGTGGCGTCGTCGCGACGTCGGCGTGGCCTACCAGGACGACTGCATTCGCATCGATGTGATCTACCAACAGGAAGACCGTTACGCCTCGACGGCCACCGGTCTGCGGCTGCAGCCTGACCGTACGGTCGTCTTCCGCCTAACGCTCGCCACATTAGGTGATACAGGGTACTGAGTGACCGCGCCTGGGGGGCGTGCGGGGCGAACCCGCATGTCAGACAGGCGTGTCTTGGGGGCGACGGCCGAAAGGAAATCGCCGGACCGGCGACGCCGCCCCTGAAAACATGATAATCGACCGCGCTTCCGCAAGGGGGCGGACCCGGTCTAGAGGAACGACACTATCCATGCGGTCTGCGCGTAGCGTGACGACTTTCGCGGCCGGCGCCGCGTCCATTCTCGCCCTGACCGTGGCGAGCCTTGGCCTGCCCGCCTTCGCTCGAATCCAGGAGGCCGCGCCGCCTCAGGTCGACGCGCCTCCGGCCGCCGCGCCGGCGCAGCCGGCTGCGCCGCAGCCGCTGCAGGAAAGCGTCGCCGCCGTCATCAACGACGAAATCGTCTCCAGCTATGACCTGATGCAGCGCATGCGCCTGCTGATGGCCACGTCGGGCATGCAGCCGACCCAGGAGAACCTGCCGCAGATCGAGCAGGAAGCCCTGCGCTCGCTGGTCGACGAGCACCTGCAGATGCAGGAGCTGCGCCGCGTCGAGAAGCAGCAGAAGATCACGATCATCTCGACCGACAAGGAAGTCGACGAGCAGATCGCCGACATCGCCTCGTCCAACAAGATGAGCGCCGACCAGCTGAAGCAGTCGCTGGTGCAGCAGGGAATCGGCCTGGACACCTGGCGCGCCCAGCTGCGCGCCGATTCGAGCTGGCAGTCCTGGATCCAGGGCCGCTACGGCTCGCGCCTGCGCATCGGCGAAGACCAGATCAAGGCCTATCAGCGCCGCCTGGCCGAGTCGGCCGCCAAGCCGCAGTACCAGCTCAGCGAAGTCTTCCTGGACGCCGGCCGCGTGGGCGGCATGGAAGTCGCCATCAACGGCGCCGGCCAGCTGATCAACCAGATGCAGCAGGGCGCGCCGTTCGCGGCCGTGGCTCGCCAGTTCTCCGGCTCGGCCACCGCGGCCAACGGCGGCGACATCGGCTGGGTCAGCCAGGGCGAGATGCCGGCCGAGGTCGACGCCGCGCTGGAGCAGCTGCGCCCCGGCCAGCTGTCCAAGCCCATCCAGGTCAAGGACGGCGTCTACATCATCTATCTGCGCGACAAGCGCGCCGGCTCCAAGACCGCGATCGTCGACCTCAAGCAGGTCGCCGCCCCGCTGGCCGCCGACGCCAACGAGGCCCAGATCGCCGCGGCGACCAAGCTGCTGACCGACCTGAAGCCCAAGATCACCAGCTGCGAGACGCTGGAAAGCGCCGCCGGCAAGGTGGACGGCCTGGTCGCCGGCGACCTGGGCGAGGCCGAGATCACCGATCTGGCTCCCGCCTTCCAAGACGCGGCCAACAAGCTGGACGTCGGCCAGATCTCGGATCCGATCCGCACCGACGCCGGCATGCACCTGATCGCCGTCTGCGGTAAGCGCCAGGGCGGCGCCAATGCGCCCAGCCACGACCAGATCGAGAACCGCCTGCGCGGCCAGCAACTGGCGCTGATCGCCAAGCGCTACCTGCGCGACCTGCGCAACCAGGCCACCATCGAGACCCGATAGGCGTATGCGTCCCCTCGCCCTCAGCGCCGGTGATCCCGCCGGCGTCGGCGCGGAGATCATCGCCAAGGCTTGGGCCGCGCTGCGCCAGGACGGCCCGCCCTTCGTCGTGATCGGCGACGCCCAGCTGCTGGCCTCGGCCGGCGGCGGGGTGAAGGTCCGCACCGTGACCCGGCCGCAGGACGTGGCGGGCGTCTTTCCCGACGCCCTGCCCGTCATCGACATCCCCCTGCTCTCGCCCGTCGTCGCGGGCCAGCCGTCGCCGGCCTATGCGCCGCAGGTGATCCGCTGGATCGAGACCGGCGTCGGCCTGGCGCTATCGGGCGGCGTGTCGGGACTGGTCACCGCCCCGATCGCCAAGGCCCCGCTGTACGAGGCCGGCTTCAAGTTTCCCGGCCACACCGAGTTCCTGGCCGAACTGACCGCCGCCGAGCGCTTCGAAGGCGCGCGCGGGCCGGTGATGATGCTGGCCGCCGCCGACCTGCGCGCCACGCTCGTCACCATCCACACGTCCATCGCCAAGGTCCCGGGCGCCCTAGATGTCGAGAGCATCGTCAATAGCGGCCTCGTCACCGCCCAGGCCCTGCGCCGCGACTTCGGGATCGCGTCCCCGCGCCTGGCCATCGCCGCCCTGAACCCGCACGCTGGCGAAGGCGGGGCGCTGGGCCGCGAAGAGATCGAGATCATCACCCCGGCCGTCCGCGCCTTGCAGGATCTGGGCGTCGACTGCTTCGGCCCTGCTCCGGCCGACACCCTGTTCCACCCGGAAGCCCGCGTCCGTTACGACGGGGTGCTGTGCATGTATCACGACCAGGCCCTGATCCCGGTCAAGATGCTGGACTTCTGGGGCGGGGTGAACATCACCCTGGGCCTGCCGATCGTGCGCACCTCGCCCGACCACGGCACCGGCTTCGACATCGCTGGACGCGGCATTGCTCGTCCCGATAGCCTGATCGCCGCCATCAAGCTGGCGGCCGACATCGCCGCCCGTCGCGGCGCCTGAGAGAACATACGATGAGCCTGGCCGACCTGCCGCCCCTGCGCGAGGCCCTGGAGCGCCACGACCTGATGGCGCGCAAGAGCTTTGGCCAGCACTTCCTGCTGGACCTGAACATCACGCGGAAGATCGCCCGGCTGGCCGACGTCCATGAGGGTGACACCGTGGTCGAGGTCGGTCCCGGTCCCGGCGGCCTGACCCGCGCCCTGCTCGAGACCGGCGCCCGCGTCGTGGCCATCGAGAAGGACAGCCGCTTCCTGCCCCTGCTGGCCGAACTGTCCGAGGCCGCCGACGGTCGCCTGGAACTGGTCGAGGGCGACGCCCTGAAGGTCGACGGCGCCAAGGCCGCCGGTAATGTCCCGGCGCACGTGGTCTCCAACCTGCCCTACAATGTCGGCACCCAGCTGCTGATCAACTGGCTAACGGGTCCCTTCAAGCCGCTGTCGATGACCCTGATGTTCCAGAAGGAAGTCGCCGACCGCATCGTCGCCACGACCGACGACGACGCCTACGGCCGCCTGGCCGTGATCTCGCAGGTGCTGTGCGACGCCAAGACGGTCATGGACCTGCCGGCCAAGGCCTTCACGCCGCCGCCCAAGGTCGCATCGGCCGTGGTGCGCCTGGTCCCGAAGGCCGATCCGCCGCCTGTCGAAGTGATCACCGCCCTGGAACGCGTCACCGCCGCCGCCTTCGGCCAGCGCCGCAAGATGCTGCGCTCCAGCCTCAAGGCCCTGGGCGGCGGCGAGCTGTGCGAAAAGGCCGGCATCAGCCCCGACGCCCGCGCCGAGGTCATCGACCTGGCGGGGTTCCTGGCCTTGGCGCGGGCCACGCTGGACTAGGAGAGACCGCCATGTGGGCAGAGATCATCGAGCGGATCGCGGCGCGGTCACCGGACGTCTTTCCCACCCTTAATCCTGCGGCCTCGCCCGAGGAGATCGCCGTCCTCGAGCAGCGCGTCGGCGCGCCCCTGCCGGAAGCCTTCAAGCAGTACCTCGCCATCGCCAATGGCCAGAACGATCTGGGCGCCGAGCACGCGCTCTTCGAAGACAACCGCTTCCTGCCCATCGACGAGATCCTCGAGACGATGGATCTGATGGAGGACCTCTTCGGCGACGAGGAACCCGTCGCGCACATTGCCGAGAATCGGATCCAGCCGGTGCTGTGGGACAGGCTCTGGGTCCCGTTCGCGGCCTTCGACGGCAGTCCTCGGCTGATCCTGGACCTGCATCCTGGCCGCAACGGCGCCCACGGACAGATCCTGCTGCATTTTCCCGGCGTCGACCTGGAAGCCGACGACACGGTGATCGCGCCCAGCTTCGCGGAATTCTCCCTCGCGCTGTTGCGAGACCTGACGAACGCGCCCACCTCCTGAGCGCATGTCGAACCGTTACGGCCTCTCGATCAGAGCCGCCCAGATCAGTGATGCGGAGGGCCTGGCCGAACTGCTGTCCACCGCAGGCGAGATCGTCGGCAAGGATCGGCTGGCGCACCGCCTCGCCGCCCTCCTGGAGCAGCCCGGCGCCCTGCTGATCGCCGACGAATGGGGACCGCCCTCGGGCGTCATCGCCGTGCACTGGCATGCCGTGCTGACGGCCGATCTGAAGGTCGGGACGATCTCGGCCCTGCTGGTCGATCCCGAGCGACGCCGCAACGGCATTGCCCGCCTGCTGCTGAAGGCCGCCTCGCAAGCGGCGCGGTCGGCGGGATGTGGCGAACTGATCCTCGAAGCACCCGCGGAGGCCAACGATCTGCGCGCCTTCGGCCTCGCCACGGGCTTCGAGCAGACCGGCGAAACCTTTGCCCGCGCACTGCGCAAGCGGGGCGCCCAGGACTAGGCCTCGAACGCCTCGATGATCGGGCACGGGCCGTTGTCCGAGGCCGCGCACGCATGCGCCAGCTTGGCTAGCGAAGCCCGCGCCGTCTGCAGCTCGGCGATCTTCGCATCCAGCGCCGTGATGCGCTCCCGCGCCAGCGCCCTGGCCCGCGCCCGGTCCTGGCCGGCGTCGAGCTCCAGGAGCTCGCTGATCTGTTCCAGGGTGAAGCCGGCCACCTGGGCCTGGCGGATGAACTTCAGGCGGCGGACGTCCTCGGCCTCGTAGCGCCGCACCCCGCCCGAGATCGCCGAACCACCGGACTTGTCGGGCGTTCGAAGCAGTCCGCGACGCTGGTAGTAACGCACCGTCTCGACGCCGACGCCGCCCTCGCGGGCCAAGTTCGCGATCGTATTGGCCATGCCTTGACTCCGTACCATGGTACGGAACCTACATGGGGAGGGTCCGATCGCGAGCCAAGGAGTTCAAGCGATGCGTCCCAACAAGACCGCCGTGCTGTACCGCATGGTCATGCCCGAGCACCTGTGCCCGTCCGGCCTGAAGGCGCTGCACCTGCTGAAGGCCAAGGGCTATGCGGTCGAGGACCATTGGCTGAAGACCCGCGCCGAGACCGACGCCTTCAAGGCAGAGCACGACGTCAAGACCACGCCCCAGGTCTTCATCAATGGCCAGCGGATCGGCGGCTACAGCGACCTGCGCCTCCACTTCGGCGCGCGCGATCCCAAGGCCCGGACCTACACGCCGGTGATCGCCGTCTTCGCCGTGGCCGCCCTGATGGCCCTGGCGGCCTCTCAGGCGGCCTTCCACACGCCCCTGACGGTCCAGGCGGCCGAATGGTTCGTGGCCTTTTCCATGAGCCTGCTGGCCATGCTGAAGCTGCGCGACGTCGAGACCTTCTCGACCATGTTCCTGAACTACGACCTCCTGGCCCGCCGCTGGGTCCCGTACGGCTACATCTATCCGTTCGCCGAGCTGGCGGCCGGGGTGCTGATGGCGGCGGGCGTCCTGACCTGGTTCGCCGCGCCCTTGGGCCTCGTCATCGGCGGCATCGGGGCGGTGTCGGTGTTCAAGGCGGTCTATGTCGACAAGCGTGACCTCAAGTGCGCCTGCGTCGGCGGCGACAGCAATGTGCCGCTGGGTTTCGTGTCCCTGACCGAGAACCTTTTCATGGTCGCCATGGGCCTGTGGATGTTGGCGAGCCCACACGCGTAACCCCTTGCGTGAAAGGCTATTGACGCTAAGCCTGCCCCCCTCCAGCCTAACCAAGGGCTGAGCGGGGCGAATGTGACCACCACTAGTGCGGCGAAGGCGCCCTCGACGGTCGCCCGACGCCTTCTTTTCATGGCCTTGACCCTGGCGGCGCCGGCGATCCTGCTGATGGGCGCGCTGGTGGCCATGCAGTATGGCGAGGGCCAGCGGCGGTTCTCGACCCAGCTGGTCGCCATGACCCGCGCCCTGTCCCTGGCGACCGACCGCCAGATCGGCCAGGGCCAGAGCGTGCTGCAGGGCCTGGCCGTGTCCCCCGCCCTGGCCGAGGGCGACCTGGCGACCTTCGAGACGCAGGCCCGCCAGGCCGTGAAGGGCCGCGAAGGCTGGATCGTGCTGATGACCATGGATCGTCAGCTGATCAACACCCGCATCCCGCCGGGTGTCCCGACGCCGTACGCGCCGGTCACGCCTCAGTCCTGGGCCGAGATGACCACGGGCAAGTCAAACGTCAGCAACCTGATTCCGCGCCACGGGCTCAGCCCGCTGATTGGCACCAACGTGCCGGTGCTGGTCAAAGGCAAGCTGCTGGTGCTGGCCTACATGCAGCATCCGGCCGCCTTCCACGCCCTGATGACCGGCCAGGCCTTCCCCGACAGCTGGACCGCCAGCATCGTCGACCGCAACGCCGCCCTGGTGGCCCGCTCGCGCGACCAGGACAAGATGCTGGGCAAGCACGCCAGCAAGGACATGCAGAAGGCCATGGCCCGCGCCAATGACGGCGTCGTGCGCACCCACACCCTGGACGGCGTCCAGACCCTGTCGGCCTTCAGCCGCTCGCCGACCTATGGCTGGACCTTCATCGTCGGCGTGCCGCGCGAGGAGCTGAACCGCGCCGTCATGACCTCGCTGGGTCCGGCGGTCGCTGGGGCCGCCCTGCTGATCGCCCTGGGCGTCACAGCCGCCCTGGCCTTCGCCCGCCCCATCTCGCGCGACGTGCGCGGCCTGGTCGCCGAGGCCGAGGCCCTGGCCGCCGGCGCGCCGCTGGACCCCGCCCCCTCGCACCTGCAGGAGATCGCCGAGGTGCGCGGCTCGCTGCAGGCCGCCGCCGACATCCTGCGCGCTCGCGAGGAAGAGGCCCAGGCAGCGGCCGAGCGGCAGCAGCTGATGATCAACGAGCTGAACCATCGGGTGAAGAACACCCTGGTGGTCGTCCAGTCCCTGGCCCGCCACAGCCTGCGCGAAGGCGGCCCGCAGGGCCTGGCCCAGTTCAACGACCGCATCTACGCCCTGGCCCAAGCCCACGACCTCCTCACCCGCCGCAGCTGGGAGGGCGCCGATCTGGGCGAACTGCTGGCCGAGGCGCTGCAGCCCTACTCCACCCAGGTCCGCCTGGACGGCCCGCCCGTACCCCTGGCGCCCAATGTCGCTGTGGCCCTGGCGATGATCTTCCACGAACTGGCGACCAACGCCTCGAAGTACGGCGCCCTGGCCCAGGACACCGGCCGCGTCACGGTGGACTGGCGCCTGGACGGCCGCACCAAGCTGGTGGTCGAGTGGAAGGAGCGCGGCGGCCCGCTCGTGAAGCCGCCTACTCGCACAGGCTTCGGCTCGCGCCTAATCGCCTCCAGCTTGAAGGGCGACCTGGCCGGCGCGGCCGACTTCGACTACGCGCCCGAGGGCCTGACCTGCACCCTGGCGCTACTGGCACCGTCGCGCGGCGCCGCCTAAGCAGGCGAGGCCAAGACCGATCGTCGCAGCGCCCCCGTGTCGCCTTGGCTCGGCCACGAAGCATCTGCAATAGCTCCATCAGCGTCTTAGGGGATTTGCGTGATGGATTTGACCTTCCTGATCGGAGCCGTTCTGGGCTCGGGCCTGTTCATCGCGTTCGGCCGTCCGCCGGCCGAGAAGCTGATCGCCTACGTCCAGGAACGTATGCGCGGGAACTAACTGGACTATTTGGGACTTGATTGGGCAAGGCCGCGCAGGGCGGCCCATCGCTCATGGAGTCCCTACGATGTCCATTCTCGCCTGGCTTCTTCTGGGCCTGATCGCCGGCTTCATCGCCAGCAAGCTCGTCAACCGCTCTGGCAGCGGCGTGCTGCTGGATATCGTGCTCGGCATCGTCGGCGCGTTCGTCGGCGGCTGGCTGTTCAACCAGTTCGGTAACAGCGGCGTGTCCGGCTTCAATCTCTACAGCCTGCTGGTGGCCACCATCGGCGCCGTCGTCATCCTGGCGCTGTACCACCTGATCTTCGGCCGTCGCGCGCTTTAAGGCGCTGAGGGCCCGTCCTCGTCCTTCGACAAGCTCAGGATGAGGACTTACTGGAGCGCGGCACTAGAAAACCTCATCCTGAGCTTGTCGAAGGACGAGGTTTTCGGTCCCGCTGCTCTTCAGGTCTCTTCTTTCAAGAGATCGCCCACCAGGTTGCCGATCCACGGGTTACGCGCCCGCTTCAGACGTTCGGCATGATAGATGTGGGCCAGGTCCGCGTAGGCGCGGTCGAAATCATCATTCAGAATGACGTAGTCGAACTGCTCCCAGGCAGCGACCTCGTCCTTGGCGCGCGACAGGCGGCGGTGAATCACCTCTTCGCTGTCCTGGCTGCGCGCGTGCAGGCGGCGACTCATCTCGGCCAGCGACGGCGGCAGGATGTAGACCAGCACGCTGTCCTGCTGAGCCTGGGCGTGCACCTTCATGGCGCCCTGGAAGTCGATGTCGAACAGCGCGCTCTCGCCGCGCTCCAGCGCGGCCATGATCGGCGGCTTGGGGCTGCCGTAGAAGTTCCCGTAGACCTCGGCCCACTCCAGGAAGGCGTCCTGGTCGATCAGCGCCTGGAATTCCTCACGCGTCGTGAAGTGATAGTCGCGGCCGTGATGCTCGCCCGGACGCGGCTCACGCGTCGTGTAGCTGATCGACAGGTGCAGGTCGTTGTGGTCGGCCACCAGGCGGCGGGTCAGCGAGGTCTTGCCGACGCCCGAGGGGGCGACGACCATCAAGAGCAGGCCGCGGGTGTTATGGTGGGGCTTATTCAACGTTCTGGACCTGCTCGCGGAACTGCTCGATCACGGCCTTCAGCTCCAGACCGATCGCGGTCAGGGCGGTCAGGGCCGATTTCGAGCAGAGGGTATTGGATTCTCGCATGAATTCCTGGGAGAGGAAGTCGAGCCGGCGGCCCGACGCGCCCTCGCCCGACAGCAGACCGCGCGCGGCCACGACGTGGCTGGCCAGGCGGTCCAGCTCCTCGCGCACGTCGGCCTTCACGGCCTGGGCGGCGGCTTCCTGGACGATGCGTTCTTCGCTGGCGGCCTCGCCGACCAGCTCGGCCATGCGACGGGAAAAGCGCTCCTTCAGCACAGCCGGTTGGCCAGCGGCCTCACGCTCGGCGTCGGCGGTCAGGCCTTCGATGCGGTCGACCAGGCCGTTCAGGACGGGGTCGAGGGCCGCGCCCTCCTCCTGCCTGGCGGTCTTCAGGCCGTCCAGCGCCTGGGCGATTGAGGCAGCCATGGCCGTTTCGACGGCGGCGCGGGTCTCGGCGTCGTCCTCGTCCTCGCGGGCCTCGATGACGCCCTTCAGGGCCAGCAGGCCGTCCAGGGTGGGCTTGGCGACCATGCCGGTGGCCACATAGGGGTCGCCGGCCTTCAGGTAGCGCTCCAAGGCCTGGACATTGACCTGGGTCTCGCCCGAGGTCTCGGCGCGCTTGGCCTGGACGTTGACGGTCAACTGGCCACGCTGGAAGCGGCCTTGCGAACCTTCGCGGGCGGCGCGTTCCAGGCTCTCGAAGCCGGGCGGGCCCCGGAAGCGGGTCTCGAGGTTGCGGCCGTTGACGCTGCGCGCCTCGACCGCCCAGGTCCAGGCCCCGTGAGCGCCTTCGACCCGGGCGAAGCCCGTCATCCCCGAGATCGGCATGGCCCTAGTTCCCCGCCGGCTTGGCCGGCACGACCGGAACGCTGTCGTCACCCGCGCGGTCACGCTCGATCTGGCGCCACTTGGCGACGTTGGCGTTGTGCTGCTCCAGGGTGGAGGCGAACACGTGGCCGCCCGTGCCGTCGGCGACGAAATAGAGGTCGTTGGTCTTGGCCGGGTTCAGCGCCGCCGACAGGGCTGCGCGGCCCGGATTGGCGATCGGCGTCGGCGGCAGGCCGGTGATCTTGTAGGTGTTGTAGGGCGTGAACGCGTCCAGTTCCGACCGGCGCAGGCCGCGGCCCAGCGGACGACCACGGGTGATGCCGTAGATCACGGTCGGGTCGGTATCCAGGCGCATGCCGGTGCGCAGGCGGTTGACGAACACGGCCGCCACCTGCGGACGCTCGCCCTTCACGCCCGTCTCCTTCTCGACGATCGAGGCCATGATCGCGGCCTCTTCCTTCGACTGGTACGGCAGGCCCGACTGGCGCGTGGCCCACAGCTTGTTCAGCAGCTGGTCGCGGTCGTCCATCATGTGCTTGAGCACCACGGCGCGGTCTTCGCCGCGCTGGACCTCATAGGTCTCGGGCAGGATCGCGCCTTCGGGCGGGGTCGCGGCGTCGCCGACCAGCAGGTCGGACTTGTTGAGAATGTCCATGACCATGTCCGAGGTCAGGCCCTCGGGGATGGTGATCCAGTGGCGCACAATGCGGCCGTGGCGGATGGCGTCCAGCACCTGGGCCATCGAGGCGCGGTCGGCGAATTCGTACTCGCCGGCTTTCAGGCTGCGGGCCGCGCCCGTGAGCTTGGCGGCGGTCATGAAGATCGAGTTGGAGCGGATCACGCCGCCCTGCTCCAGCGCCGAGGCGATCTCGGGCAGGCTGGCGCCCTTGCGCAGGATGACGGTCGTCTTGTCGCCGATCTTCGCGGCCGGGCCGGGACCGTTATAGACGAAGGCGACACCCAGGATGGCGACCATCCCGATCACGACCAGGGTCGTGAACGCGCCGAACAGGGCGCGGATCAGCCGTCGCCCCACCGAGGCGGTTTCCCGGCGGCCGGAGCGCGCGGGGGCTTTGCGGGGGGGCGACGGCTTTTTGCTCACGAGACCTTCTTGAACACGACGGTGGCGTTGGTGCCGCCGAAGCCAAAGCTGTTGGACACGGCCACGTCGATCTTCATCGGCACGGCCTTGTTCGGCGCCAGGTTCATGGCGACGTTCACGTCCGGATTGTCGAGGTTGATCGTCGGCGGGGCGATCTGGTCGCGGATCGCCAGGATCGAGAAGATCCCTTCGATCGCGCCGGCCGCGCCCAGCAGGTGGCCGGTCATCGACTTGGTCGACGACATGACGACGTTCTTGGCGTGGTCGCCCAGGAAGCGTTCGACGGCGCCGGCTTCCAGGCCGTCGGCCATGGTCGAGGTGCCGTGGGCGTTGACGTAGTCGATGTCCGAGGGCTGGAGGCCCGCGTCCTTCATCGCCGCCGCCAGGGCGCGGCCACCGCCTTCGCCGTCTTCCGACGGGGCGGTGATGTGGTGCGCGTCGCCCGACAGGCCGTAACCGACCACTTCGGCGTAGATCTTGGCCCCGCGCGCCTTGGCGTGCTCGTACTCTTCCAGGACCAGGGCGCCGGCGCCCTCGCCCATGACGAAGCCGTCGCGGTCCTTGTCATACGGACGCGAGGCCTTTTCCGGGGTGTCGTTCCACTCGGTGGACATGGCGCGGCAGGCGATGAAGCCGGCCACGCCGACCTTGCAGACGGCCGCTTCGGCGCCGCCGGCGATCATCACGTCGGCGTCGCCGTACTTGATCAGGCGCATGGCGTCGCCGATGGCGTGGGCGCCGGTGGCGCAGGCCGTCACGACCGCGTGGTTGGGGCCCTTGAAGCCGTACTTGATCGAGACCTGACCCGAGATCAGGTTGATCAGGGCCGAGGAGATGAAGAACGGGCTGACGCGGCGGGGGCCCTTGGCCTCCAGCTCAAGCGCGGTGTCGGCGATCGTCGACAGGCCGCCGATGCCCGAGCCCAGGATGACGCCGGTGCGCCACTTGTCCTCGTCGGTCTCCGGGACCCAGCCCGAATCCTTGATGGCTTCGTCCGCGGCGGCGATGCCGTAGAGAATGAAGTCGTCCACGCGCTTCTGGTCGCGCGGGCTCATGGTCTGGTCGGGGTCGAAGCTACCTTCGACGTCCGGGCCGCCGCCGCCGCGTCCATCGACGCGCGGAACCTCGCAAGCGACCTTGCAGGCATAGTCGGTCGGATCGAAGGCCGTGATGCGGTTGGCGCCGGACTTGCCGGCGAGGATGTTCTTCCAGGTCACGTCAACACCGTGGCCCAGAGGGGTCAGCAGGCCGATACCCGTGACGACAACTCTACGCATGGATCACTCCCAAACCTTCGATGCGGGACGCAGCATTTGGGGAGTTATCCCCACGCGCGCCAGCCGCGAATCTTGGCCTCAAACGAAAACCGCCGCGCGCACGATGGCAAGAGCCCGTGCGACGCGGCGGAAATGGTCAGGTTCGACTAGCGAACTCGACCGCCTATTAGGCGGTCTTTTCCGTGATGAACTTCACGGCGTCGCCAACCGTCTGGATGTGCTCGGCGGCGTCGTCCGGGATTTCGATGTCGAACTCTTCTTCGAACGCCATCACCAGCTCGACGTTGTCGAGGCTGTCGGCGCCCAGGTCGTCGATGAAGGAAGCCTTCTCGGTGACCTTCTCGGGATCGGCATCCAGGTGTTCGATGACGATCTTACGCACGCGCTCGAGAATGTCGGACATTCTGTTAGTCCCTCGTTGAGAAAATTTCGGCCCATGAACAGCCAGGCGAAAACCAAGCTATTCGCAGGAATTGTCGGGCTCCGCCTATCACGTTCCTTTTCGGCTTGCTAGCGGCAGACCGACTTAGGAACAGCGGTTTTAGATCATGGCCATGCCGCCGTTGACGTGCAAGGTCTGACCGGTGACGTAACCGGCCTGATCGCTGGCCAGGAAAACGCACGCCGCGGCGATATCGCTCCCCTCGCCCAGCTTGCCGGCGGGAATCGTCGACAGGATGCCGGCCTTCTGGGTTTCGTTCAGCGCGTCGGTCATCGGGCTGGCGATGAAGCCGGGGGCCACGCAGTTGACCGTCACGCCACGGCTGGCCAGTTCTTGAGCCAAAGCCTTGGAAAAGCCGATCATACCGGCCTTGGAGGCCGCGTAGTTGGTCTGGCCGGGGTTGCCGGTCACGCCCACGACCGAGGTGATGCCGATGATGCGGCCGGCTCGGCGCTTCATCATGCCCTTGGCGGCCGCGCGGGCCAGGCGGAAATAGCCTTCCAGGTTGACCTTGATCACGGTCTCCCAGTCCTCGTCCTTCATGCGGACGATCAGGCCGTCGCGGGTGACGCCGGCATTGGCGATCACGATGTCCAGAGGCGCGCCGGCGGCTTCCTCGGCCTTGGCGACCAGGCCGTCGACGGCGGCGGCGTCCGAGAGATTCGCGGCCACGAACGAGACGCGCTCGCCGAACTGGGCGGCCAGCTCCTGCAGAGCCGATTCGCGGGTGCCCGAGAGGACGACGTGGGCGCCCTGTGCATGCAGAGCCTTGGCGATGGCGCCGCCGATGCCGCCCGTGGCGCCGGTGACGAGAGCGGTCTTGCCGGTCAGATCGAACATGTGTCGGTCTTCCTTTGGATTAGAGCGAGGCCGCGAAGGCTTCGAGATCAGCAGGCGTGTTCAGCGGGGTCGCCTCGGCGTCCGGGGCGATGCGCTTGGCCATGCCCGACAGCACCTTGCCGGCGCCGGCTTCGGCGAAACGCGTGACGCCGCCGTCCGTGGCCAGCCAGGTCATGCTCTCGCGCCAGCGGACGCGGCCGGTGACTTGCTCGACCAGCAGCTTGCGGATGACGTCCGGGTCATGGACCGGGGCGGCGGTGATGTTGGCGACCAGCGGGGTGCGCGGAGCGATGATGGTCGTGCGAGCCAGCGCCTCGGCCATCTCGTCGGCGGCCGGCTGCATCAGCGGGCAGTGGAACGGGGCCGAGACGTTCAGCGGAATGGCGCGCGCGCCCAGCTCCTTGGCCTTCTCGATGGCCTTGTCGACGGCGGCTTTCGAACCCGAGATCACGACATTGCCGTTGTTGTTGTCGTTGGCCACGACGCAGACGCCGACTTCCGAGCCGGCCGCGGCGGCCGCTTCGGCCAGGGCCAGATCCGTCTTCGGACCGATCAGCGAGGCCATAGCGCCCTCGCCCACCGGCACGGCGCGCTGCATGGCCTGACCGCGCAGCTTCAGCAGGCGCGCGGTGTCGGCCAGGCTGATGGCGCCGGCGGCGGCCAGGGCCGAGTACTCACCCAGGCTGTGACCGGCGACGAAGGCGGCGCGATCGATGCCGACGCCGAATTCCTTCTCCAGCGTGCGGGTCACGGCCAGCGAGACGGCCATCAGGGCCGGCTGAGCGTTCTCGGTCAGGGTCAGGTCGCCTTCGGGACCTTCCTTCATCAGCGAAAACAGCTTCTGGCCCAGGGCGTCGTCGACTTCCTGGAAGACCTCGCGGGCGCTGGCAAAGGCCTCGGCGAGATCGGCGCCCATGCCGACCGACTGGCTGCCCTGGCCCGGGAAAATGAAGGCGATGCTCATGGCGGCCCGCTCCGTCTCAAGTAGATTCAAGGCCGGGAGGGTTAGGCCAAAGGCGGCCGGGCGGCAAGTCAGCCCAAATCCTGTTACCCGAGCCAAGGGCCTCCAGGCGGTCCCCAACCCCACACTGGCATCGGCGGCTCGCCCTCGGGCTCGGGAACGCCCTCGGCCGAGTTGATCACCGCCAGCCGCGTGCCCCATTCCAGATAGCCAACGAAGGCGGCGCGGAACTCCGGGTCGTCGGGCATCCCCACCTGGTCGGCCGTGTCGACCATCAACGCCACCCAGGCCCGGCGCTGCTCTTGGGTCAGATGCCGCCCCATGTGCTTGCGGATCATCGCCGCGTGACCGCCGCCGGCCTCGGTATAGGTCTTGGGTCCGCCGAACACTTCACCGACGAAGGCCGCCACGTGCTGGGCGTGATGCGGGTCCATCCCCGCGAACACAGGGGCCAGCACCGGATCGTTCGGCACACAGGCGTAGAAGGTCTCGAACAGCGTCTTGAACCGCTCGGGGCCACCGGCCCACTCCGCCAAGGTCGGGACGTTGTCCGCCATGTCTTTCTCCCCATCCGCCCAACCGACGTAACGACGAAGGTAGCGGTTTGGAAGATGGCGGAATGGGGTTATCCAAGGCGTGACCGTTAACAGCCCTGCTCCTGGAGCTTCCGATGTCCCGTCTGCTCGCCGGTATCGCCGCCGCCGCCCTCGCTGTGGCCGCCGCTTCCCCCGCCCTGGCCGCCCTGAAGGTCGGCGACAAGGCGCCGGACTTCGACGCCAAGGCCGCCCTGGCCGGCAAGGACTTCGACTTCAAGCTGGCCAAGGCCCTGAAGAAGGGTCCGGTGGTGCTGTACTTCTTCCCCGCCGCCTACACCGCCGGCTGCACCGCCGAAGCCCACGAGTTCGCCGAGGCCACGCCCGAGTTCGAGAAGCTGGGCGCCACGGTGATCGGCGTCACGGCCGGTAACGTCGACCGCATCAAGGACTTCTCCAAGGAGCACTGCCGCGACAAGTTCGCGGTCGCCGCCGCCAACGCGGACCTGGTCAAGAAGTACGACGTGGTGCTGTCGCAGAAGCCCGAATGGTCGAACCGCACCTCGTACGTGATCGCCCCGAACGGCAAGATCCTGATGTCCTATACGGACGGCAACTTCGCCGGCCACGTCACCCAGACGATGGACGCGGTGAAGGCTTATAAGAAGAAGTAGCCAGCCTTTTGCGGTTCCGACCAGCCGCGCGGGTTGAACCCCGCGCGCGCTGGCGCCCATGTTCGGTCATGACCGATCTCGCCCAGCTTGAACTGGCCATTCGCGGCGTGACCGTCGGCGCCTTCGCCGCCACCGGCGTTTCCCTGGCGGCCAGTCGCAAGATGACGCCGACGCGCTGGGTTGGCGTGCTGGTGATGATCTGTTCGATCGCCCACGTCGTCGAGAGCCACTTCTACTACACCGAAGGCCGGCATTTCAGCCCGGTGACCTGGGCGCTGGCGGCCTCGGCGGCGGGCGTCTTCTGGCTGTTCTGCTCGGTGCTGTTCGAGGACGAGCCGAAAATTCCGCCCTGGCGCTACGCCATTCCCGGTGCGGCTTTCACCTTCTGGCTCATCGGCGCGTTTCTGCCGCCATCACCAGTCCGCGCCGCTGTCTGGTGGTCGTTCGCGGCCTATTCGGTGGTCCTGCATACCCATATCCTGCTGATGGCCTGGCGTGGCTGGCGGATCGACCTCGTCGAGCGCCGCCGTCACCTGCGGGCGCCGATCGCGGCGGCGGCCACGGGCTACATGTTCATCCAGACCCTGTGCGATTTCAGCTTCGGCAATGGCCCGATGCTGCCCGGCATGGTCCAGACCGTGGCCCTGGCCGCCCTGGGCGTCGGCTCGGCCCTGGCCCTGCTGCGCGCCGAGCCGGTGCTGGTCCAGGCCTCGCCGGCCGCCGGCGAGCCTCCAGTGGTCAAGCCGGCCGAGACCCTGGATCTCACCCCGGCCGACCGCCTGGTGCTGGCGCGCCTGGACAAGGCCATGAACCAGAACGAGGTCTGGCGCGGCGAGGACCTGTCGATCGGCACGCTGGCGGCCCTGGTCGGCGCGCCCGAGCACCGCCTGCGCAAGCTGATCAACGGCACGCTGGGGCACCGCAACTTCGCCGACTACGTCAATGGCCGCCGGATCGAGGCCGCCAAGATCGCGCTGTCTGATCCCGAACAGGCGCTGAAGTCGGTCTCGACCATCGCCTACGAACTGGGCTTCGCCTCGCTGGGGCCGTTCAACCGCGCCTTCCGGGCCGCCACCGGCGTCACCCCGACCGCCTGGCGCCAGGACGTCACGCCCGCCCATCCACATCTGCGGCTGGTCGAAACCGGCGAAGGCGCGCCGAAAGGCGACAAACGGGCCTGATTTCAAGTTCGGCGCGACGGTCGGAGCACTGGCCGCTTCCCTGAGGGCGTCTCTCACCGTCCTGGAGCCCAAAGACGTGCTCGACGCCCTCCTCCCCTTCGCTCGCAACTGGCTGGCCTCGATGCAGGTCGACGTCACCCGCTATGTGGTCTTTTCCGTCAGCGTCTGGCTGGCGCTGTGGGTCGTGCTGGCCATCCCGCTGGCCGGCCGCAAGATCCGCGACAGCCGCCCTGCCGCGCGCCAGCTGCTGATCGAGTTCGCGACCTCGATCCGCTCCATCATGATCTTCTCGACCCTGGGCCTGCTGACCTTCGGCCTGTTCCGCGCCGGCTGGCTGCCCGGCCCCTACATCGCCAAGGGCTGGGGACCGGTCTGGTTCTGGAGCAGCCTGGTGCTGATGATCGTCGCCCACGACGCCTGGTTCTACTGGACGCACCGGTTGATCCACGACCGGCGGCTGTTCCGGCGCTTCCACCGCCGGCATCACCGGTCGAACAATCCCTCGCCGTTCACGGCCTATAGCTTCGATCTGGGCGAGGCTTTCATCAATGGCGTCTTCGTGCCGCTGTGGGTGATCCTGATCCCGACCCAGTGGCCGGTGGTGGGGCTGTTCATGCTGCACCAGATCGTGCGCAACACGATCGGCCACTCGGGCTACGAGCTGTTCCCCGCCCGCAAGGACGGCCGGCCGCTGATCCCGTTCCTGACGACCGTGACCCACCACGACCTGCACCACGCCCAGGCGGGCTGGAACTACGGGCTCTATTTCACCTGGTGGGACAAGCTGATGGGCACCGAGCACCCGGAGTATCTTAAGCGGTTCGCGGCCGTGACGGCGCGCAAGGACAAGTCGCTGGACGCTACCAGCCGACCTTCACCAGCTTGACCATGGCGCGGGCATCCTGCAGCCGCCAGGCCTCGCGCTGGTTGTTGACGCCCCGCACGCTGACGGTCAGTTCGGCGGGGATGTCGAACGGGCGCATGACGCTGAGGTCGACGCCCTCTTCGCCCTGCGAGCCGCCGCCGAAAGCGATCGAGCCGACCGGGCGACCGTCCAGGGTCAGGGACGAGCGGATATTGGCGCGGGCCACCGGGATTTTGCCCGGCACGGCGATGGCCTGGCTGGCGTCCATGTCCATCGAGACGCGGACATAGTTGGCGCGCGGCAGCAGGCCAAAGCCGAACAGCTTGGACATCGAAGAGCGCAGCCGGGCTTCGCTCTGGTTCCAGGACGCGCCCAGGGCCATCGAGCGTTCGCCGACGCGGTCGCTATCGGGCTTCTTCGACAGGTTCAGGTCGAAGTCGTAGGTCGGATTGTCCAGCATGCCCGACGACTTGACCGTCAGGGCGACCTTCTCGGTGTCGGTCGACAGATCCAGCGGCAAGGCCGCCGAATAGCCGGCGAAACGGCCTTCATGGGCCGAGACCGAGGTGACGGGCTTCTGGATCAGTTCGGCATGCGCGGGCGCGGCGACGGCAAAGCCGGCGGCGAGCACGATCATGAAGCGATGTCCGATCTCCATGTTCGCCTGCTAGCATAGGCCTTTGCGCGGATGAAGACCGCTCGGCGTCGAAAGCCCGACATTTCCCGCATGCCTGCTTCGGCGGCGCCCCTGCGCTTGCCTTTCGCGCCCATCTTCTGTAATAGCGCGCGTTCTCACGGAAGAGCGGTCTTGCACGCACCCATCCGGGACCGGGGTTTACCCCGCTCGGCGTGTCGGATCCATCGTGGTTGACGGACTTCCGTCGTCGACCGCGCCGCCTTCCACAACGGAAGAAGGAAAACATGGCGTTCTACGAACACGTGGTCATCGCGCGGCAGGACATCTCGCCGCAACAGGCCGAAGCTCTGAACGAGCAACTGAAGACCCTCATCGAAGAGAATGGCGGCCACATCGCCAAGATCGAGTACTGGGGCCTTCGCAACCTCACCTACCGCATCAAGAAGAACCGCAAGGGCCACTATTCCCTGCTCGCGATCGACGCCCCGGCGCCGGCCGTGAAGGAAATGGAGCGCCAGCTGCTGATCAATGAAGACGTTCTGCGCTTCATGACGATCCGCGTCGAAGAGCTGGACCTGGAACTGTCGCCGGTTCTGGCCCGTCGTGATCGTCCTGATCGCGCCGAGCGCCCGCGCGAAGACTTCGCGCCGCAAGCGCAAGCCCAAGCGTAAGGGAGAAAAAGATCATGACCGATACGACTGCTCCCGAAGCCGGCGCTCCGGCCGCCGCCGCTGGCGGCGCTCGCCGCCCGTTCTTCCGTCGCCGCAAGGTTTGCCCGTTCTCGGGCGCCAACGCGCCGAAGATCGACTACAAGGACGTGAAGCTGCTGCAGCGTTACGTCTCGGAACGCGGCAAGATCGTTCCGTCGCGCATCACCGCGGTGTCGGCCAAGAAGCAACGCGAACTGGCCAAGGCCATCAAGCGCGCCCGCTTCCTGGCTCTGCTCCCCTACGTCGTGAAGTAAGGGAGACACCACGATGAAAGTCATTCTGCTCGAACGCGTTGAAGGCACCGGCGTCCTGGGTGACGAAGTCACCGTGAAGGACGGCTTCGCCCGCAACTTCCTGCTGCCCCGCGGCAAGGCCCTGCGCGCCACCAAGGCGAACCTGGCCACCTTCGAAGCTCAGCGCGCTGAGATCGAAGCCCGCAACGTGAAGAACCGCGAATCCGCCGCCAAGAACGGCGAAGAGCTCGACGGCACGCAATACATCCTGATCCGTCAGGCTGGCGAAAGCGGTCAGCTGTACGGTTCGGTCGCGGGCCGCGACGTCGCCGACGCCATCAAGGCCGAAGGCGGCAAGGTCGACCGCTCGATGGTCGTGCTGGACAAGCCGATCAAGACGCTGGGCGTCCACGAAGTGAAGGTGATCCTGCACGCTGAAGTGACCATCACGGTCACCCTCAACATCGCGCGCAGCCAAGACGAAGCCGAGCGCCAAGCGCGCGGCGAAAACGTGATCAACTCGCAATTCGAGGAAGATCGCGCGGCCGAAGCCGAAGCCGCCCAAGACATGGCGGAAGGCGGCGCCGGTTCGTTCGAAGGCGACCACTACGAAGCCTAATCCCTTCCGGGATAACAGGTTTTATCGAGAAACGGCGCGGAGCAATCCGCGCCGTTTTTTTCTGCACTTTGCTCCAGAAATGCTTAGCTTGTTCGCAGAAGTGTCAAATCCCATGTTCGCGGTAGGGGTTGAAACCCCTTCGGGGGCGTAAGGCCGAATGGCCGGCATCCCCGACAAAAATGAGAGGGGATATCTCACATGCGCTACAGAAGCCTGCTGCTGGCCGCCGCTTCGCTGACGGCCTTCGCCGCCACGGCCCACGCCCAGACCGCCGCCCCTGCTGGCGGCGAAGACGCCAACACCAATGTCGAAGAGATCATCGTCACCGGCACCCGCACCGCCGGCCGCTCGCGCCTGGACAGCCTGGCGCCGGTCGACGTGGTCACCGCCAAGACGCTGCAACAGCGTGGCAGCACCGAACTGGCCGCCGCCCTGGCCGCCACGGTGCCGTCGATCAACTTCCCGCGCCCGTCCAACACCGACGGCACCGACTCGGTCCGCCCCGCCGTCCTGCGCGGCCAAGGCCCCGACCAGACCCTGGTGCTGGTCAACGGCACCCGCCGCCACGCCACGGCGCTGGTCAACCTGAACGGCTCGGTGGGCCGCGGCTCGGCCGCCGTCGACCTGAACGCCATCCCGTCCGTCGCCCTGGACCGCATCGAAGTCCTGCGTGACGGCGCCGCGGCCCAGTACGGCTCGGACGCCATCGCCGGCGTCGTCAACCTGCGCCTGCGCGAAGCCGACCACGGCGGCGGCGTCACGGTCACGACCGGCAAGTACATCACCAGCTTCGACGGCCTGCAGACCGGCCAGAAGCAGAAGCGCCGCGACGGCCTGACCAAGACGGTCGCCGGCTGGCAGGGCCTGAAACTGGGCTCGGACGGCTTCCTGACGCTGTCGGCCGAATATGTCGACCGCGACTTCACCAACCGTTCGGACACCGACACTCGCGTGACCCCGCAGCGCGTGACCTCGCGCTTTGGCGATCCCGAAGTCGAGCAGGTCAGCTTCTACGCCAACGCCGGCAAGCCCATCGGCGACAATTGGGAGGCCTATGGCTGGTACGGCTATCAGCAGCGCGACGCCGAGGCCTCGGCCACCTACCGCCTGCCCACCGACGCCAGCCAGAACATCCCCAGCGTCTATCCCAACGGCTATCTGCCGCTGATCACGACCAACACCGAGGACGTCACCGCCGCCGTCGGCCTGCGCGGCGAGCTGGCCGGCTGGAAGCTGGACACCAACCTGGTCTACGGCAAGAACGACCTCGACTTCGGGGTCAAGAACACCATCAACCCGTCGTATGGCGCGGGTTCGCCGACCAGCTTCAAGGCCGGCGGCCTGACCTATGACCAGGTGGTGTTCGGCCTGGACGCCAGCCAGGAGTTCGAGGTCGGCCTGGCCGGCCCGCTGAACGTCGCCTTCGGCGTCGAAGCCCGCCGCGAGACCTACAAGATCAACGCCGGCGAAGTGGCCTCGTACGCTCGCGGCACGGTGTCCCCCACCCTGTCGTTCGGCTCGCGCGGCTTCACCGGCTTCACGCCCAGCAACGCGGTCGATGTCGATCGTGACGCCGTCGGCGTGTACCTCGACCTGGAAGGCAAGATCACCGAGAAGCTGACCGGCTCGGCCGCCGTCCGCTACGAGGACTATTCGGACTTCGGCACCAATACGAGCTGGAAGCTGTCGGCCCGCTACGACTTCACCGACAACTTCGCCATCCGCGGCGCGGCCTCGACCGGATTCCGGGCTCCGAGCCTGCAGCAGCAGTACTTCACCTCGACCTCGATCCTGTACATCAACCAGAACGTCGGCGGCGTGACGACGGCGGTGCCGTTCGAGACCGGCACCTATCCGTCGCTGAGCCCGGTCGGCACGGCCCTGGGCGGCAAGCCGCTGGAGCCGGAGAAGTCGAAGAACTTCTCGCTGGGCGCGGTCTATCACAAGGGCGCCTTCGAGCTGACGATCGACGCCTATCAGATCGATGTCGACAACCGCATCGTCCTGACCGAGACCCTGACGGGCACGGCCACGGCGGCGGTCGGCACCAATGCCCGAGTGATCTTCGACCTGCTGGCCCCTTACGGCGCATCGGCGGCCCGCTACTTCACCAATGGCGTCGACACCAAGACCAAGGGCGTCGACGTGGTGGCCCGCTACCGGATCGTCGACGAGCAGGCCGGCACCTTCGACCTGACGGCCGCGGCCAACGTCAACGACTTCAACGTCCTGCGGACCCCGACCACCACCGTCCTGCCGACGCCGGTCACCCTGTTCGCCCGCCAGGCCACCCTGCGCTTCGAAAAGGGCACGCCGCGCACCAAGGTCTCGCTGCAAGGCGACTGGAGCAAGGGCCCGTGGGGCGCGACCCTGCGGAGCACCTTCTATGGCAACGTCCTGTCGCCCGGCACCGCCGCCGACGGCAGCGGCGACTGGTACACGGGCAACCAGGGCATCGTGGACCTGGAAGGCCGCTACCGCTTCGGCGAGCACGCCACCGTCTCGGTCGGCGCGGACAACCTGTTCGACCAGTACCCCGCCCAAGTGCCGCCGAACCTGAACACCAGCGGCGGGAACCCGTTCTCCAGCTTCTCGCCGTTCGGCTTCAACGGCCGCTTCGTCTACGCGCGCCTGGCCATCAACTGGTAGGCTGAAAACCGCGCAAACGTTTGGGCCCGGAGAGCGATCTCCGGGCCCTTATTTTTGCCCGGCGTCAGAAGCGGACGCCACCCGAGGCGCGTGCTCTTGCACTTTTTTGCGCCCGGAACATACACAGAATATCCCCGTTCATCTGGCCCTCTTCGGGCATCGGAACGGGCTTCCAAAATCGCCTTCCGTTAATATCCGCCGATGTCCCTCGTACCAGCGCTCGACCTGCTTCCCTCGGTCCTTCCCGAGCCCGTGATCAATGTGGCCCCGCACAACATGGAGGCCGAGCAGGCGCTGCTCGGGATCCTGCTGTATGACAACGCCGCCTACGAGCGCCTGACGGATAGCCTGCAGGCGCGCTGCTTCTACGAGCCCTTCCACCAGCGGCTGTTCCAGTCGATCGAGACCCACGTCCGCAAGGGCCAGCTGGCCGAGCCGATCCTGCTGTCGGACGAGTTCAAGAAGGACGCCGCGTTCGAGGAGCTGGGCGGGCTGCGCTACCTGGCCGACCTGGTGGACCGCGCCCCGCCGGCGGCCAATGCCGGCGACTACGCCCGGGTGATCTTCGACCTGTCGCTGCGTCGCGAGTTGATCCGCATCGGCGGCGACATCGCCACGACCGCGCACAGCGGCCTCGGCAAGGACGAGGAAAAGAAGCCCGCCCGCGACCAGATCGAGCTGGCCGAACAGCAGCTGTACAGCCTGGCCGAAAGCGGCACCGCCTCGTCGGGCTTCGTCTCGTTCGGCGACGCCCTGCGCGGCGCCGTCGAGATGACCGCCGAGGCCTACAGCCGCGAAGGCGGCATGTCGGGCGTCTCGACCGACCTGATCGACCTCGACCAGAAGATCGGTGGCCTGCACCCCTCCGACTTGATCGTCCTGGCCGGTCGTCCGTCGATGGGTAAGACCGCGCTGGCGACCAACATCGCCTTCAACATCGCCAAGAAGTACGCCTACGAGATCCAGCCCGACGGCACCAAGAAGACGGTCCAGGGCGGTGTTGTGGCCTTCTACTCGCTGGAAATGAGCGCCGAACAGCTGGCCCTGCGTATGCTGGCCGACGCGTCCGGCGTGTCGGGCGACAAGCTGCGTAAGGGCGAGATCGACGCTTCGGAGTTCGGGCGCGTCCGCGACGCGGCCATGGAGCTGCAGGAAGCGCCGCTGTTCATCGACGCCACCGGTGGTATCTCGATCGCCAAGCTGACAGCCCGCGCCCGTCGCCTGAAGCGCCAGCACGGCCTGGACCTGGTCGTGGTGGACTACCTCCAGCTGGTCACCGGCTCGGACCTGTCGTCCAACGCCAGCCGCGTGCAGGAAGTCTCGCAGATCACCATGGGCCTCAAGGCCCTGGCCAAGGAGCTGGCCTGCCCCGTCATCGCCCTCTCGCAGCTGTCGCGTCAGGTCGAACAGCGCGACGACAAGCGGCCCCAGCTCTCCGACCTTCGGGAATCGGGCTCGATCGAACAGGACGCCGACATGGTGTGGTTCGTGTACCGCGAGGCCTATTATGTGGGCCGCGCCGAGCCGCGCGAAGGCACACCCGAGCACCTGACCTGGCAGGAAGACATGGACCGTCTGCACGGCCTGGCCGAGGTGATCATCGCCAAGCAGCGTCACGGCCCTATCGGCACCGTGCGCCTGTCGTTCAACAGCGACACCACCCGCTTCGGCAACCTGGCCAAGGACCACTACTTCGCCCAGGCGCGGAACATTCCGTCGGAAGAGTAAGCGGCAGTTTGACGAACCGGGACTCGTCGGGCCAGGGTCGGCCTCCCGCCGCGCCAGCCGACGAGTCACATGGACTTCAGCCCCCTGCCCACCTCCAGCCTGGTCGGCGCCTTCCTGCTCGCGTTCCCGGCGCTGTTTTCGATCGTCAATCCGGTCGGGGCCTCGCTGATCTTCGACCAGGCGATGGGCGGCCGCAGCCGCAGCGAGCGGCGCAAGCTGGCGGGGCAGATCGGCTTCTACGCCTTCCTCGTGTTGCTGGGCTCGCTGCTGCTGGGCGGCTATATCCTGAACTTCTTCGGCGTCAGCCTGGGCGCCCTGCGGGTGGCCGGCGGCCTGGTCGTGGCGATCCGGGCCTGGGGCCTCTTGATGGACCCGCAGGAGCACGAGGACCGCAAGACCAGCCAGACCGAGCCGGTCCAGAGCCACGAGGACGTGGCCTTCTTCCCGCTGACCATGCCGTTCACGACCGGCCCCGGCTCGATCTCGGTGGCCATCGCCCTGTCGTCCCAGCGCCCGACCGAAGGCGCGGCCGTGGCGCCGTTCTTCATCGGCGCGGGCCTGGCAGCCGCCGTGGTGGCGGTGATGGTCTGGCTGTTCTACAGCGCCTCGGGCCGCGTTATGCGCCTCTTGGGTCCGTCCGGCGCTCGCGTGCTGTCGCGGCTGGTCGCCTTCCTGCTGCTGTGCATCGGCGTCCAGATCATCGCCTCGGGCGCCGAAAGCCTGGTGGGCAAGTTCATGAGCACGCACCACGGTTAAACCGTTGAACCAGAAGGCCGCGTCCGCTACGCGGAGCCCGTGACCGAAAGCCGCCTCACCCTCGACCTCGACGCCCTGGCCGCCAACTTCGCGGCCTTGCGCAAACGCGCGGGCGGCGTGGAGCTGGCCCCGGCGGTCAAGGCCGACGGCTACGGCCTGGGCGCGCCCGTGATCGCCGACCGCCTGTGGGCCGAGGGCGCTCGGACCTTTTATGTCGCCCGCCTGTCCGAGGGCGTGGCCCTGCGCCAGGCGCTGGGCGATCGCGACGCGACCATCTACGTCCTGGACGGCGCCACGCCCGGCTCGGGCGACACGCTGGAGGGCGCGGGGCTCACCCCCGTGCTCAACAGCCTGCCGCAGATCGAGGCCTGGAACGCCCAGGCGCGCTCGGGCCGGCTGAAGGCCGCGCTGCACGTCGACACCGGCATGAACCGCCTGGGCCTGCGCCCCGAAGAAGTGAAGGTGCTGGTCGGGGCGTTCGACCGCCTCAAGCGCCTCGACATCGAACTGGTCATCAGCCACCTGGCCTGCGCCGACACCCCGTCCCATCCGCTGAATGCGCTCCAGCTGGAGCGCTTCCAGGAAACGACGGCCCTGCTGCCGAACGCGCGCCGCAGCCTCGCCAATTCCGCCGGCCTGTTCCTGGGCGACGCCTACCGCTTCGATCAGGCCCGGCCCGGCGTCAGCCTCTATGGCGGCGGGCCGGAAGGCGTACCGCATCCCGAGATCCGCGCCGTCGCCACGGTGGAAGCGCCGATCCTGCAGGTCCGCGTCGTGCCGCGCGGCGAGAGCGTCGGCTATGGCGCAGGCTGGACCGCGCCCGACACCACCCGCGTGGCGATCGTCGCGGCCGGCTATGCCGACGGCGTGCTGCGCTCCACCCATCCCAACGGCCAGGTCTGGTTCGACGGCGCGCGCCGCCGGCTACTGGGTCGCGTCTCGATGGACCTGATCGCCGTCGAGATCACCGACTGCGACGCCGCCCGTCCCGGCGCGATGGTCGAGCTGTTCGGTCCGAACCTGCCGATCGACGACGCCGCCAACGCCGCTGGCACCAGCGCGTATGAGCTCCTGACCCGCATCGCGCCGCGCGCCCGCACCGTGGTCGTCGGCGGCTAGCCCGCCAGCGCCCGCAGCCGCGCGGCATTGACCGTCTCGACGGCCGCCTTCAGCACATCGACATTATCCGCCGAACCCTCGGCCGAGATCGCGAAGCGGTCCGCCGCCACGATGCTGTAGCGGCCCGACTTCGACGTCGTATCCCAAGTCTCGGTCACCATCCGCCCGCCAGCCGTGGTGATGGTCTCGTAGCCGCTGGCCGTGCGCCGCGTGCTGGCCGCGCCCTGGGCGTCATCCGAAGCCCCGATGCTGCCGATCGCGCCCAGGTCGGTGACTTCCAGCAGGAAGGCGGACGTCCCCTTCCCGTAACGGGCGCTGGCCTTGGTCTGGTTGGGCTCGGGCCCTGTCGCGGTGGCCACAGGACCCCGCGCGAAACCGCCAACGCTGGCGGGCAGTAGGTCCCTCAAACCTGCAGGGTTCAAGGCGCGCGTCCCCGTCTGGGCGGCTATCTCGGCGCGCTCGGACTCACGTTCCAGCTGGCGCAGGTCGACCGACTTGCCGTTGACCTCGACCGGGCCGGAGGATTTGCGTTCACCCTCGCGACCACACCCGGCCAGCACCGCCACAACGGCGATCGCCACGCCCCAACGCCACGCTTTGCTCCCGGCCATGAAACCCTCCACAGCGATCTTGCCACCCTAACGCCTGTTACGCGGCTTGGCTGCGTCCGGCTTTGGCGCACCGGGCCGCCAACCTGTAGTCTCCAGACATTCGAGAATCAGGAGCCCCCATGGCCCGCGACGGCGCCGTTTACGCCTGCCAGTCCTGCGGCGCGGTCCAGACCAAGTGGTCCGGCCAGTGCCCCGCCTGCCAGAGCTGGAACACCCTGGCCGAAGAGGTCGGGGCCAGGCCACCCGGCGCGCTGTCGTCGACCAAGGCCACCCGCGTGCGTGGCCTGCAGTTCACCGGCCTTGAAAGCGAGAGCGCTCCGCCGCCCCGGATCATGACCGGCGTCGACGAGTTCGACCGCGTCTGCGGCGGCGGCGTGGTGCCCGGCTCGGCCATCCTGATCGGCGGCGACCCGGGCGTGGGCAAATCCACCCTGCTGCTGCAGGTCTGCGCCAGCGCCGCCCTGCGCGGCGTGTCCTGTGCCTACATCTCTGGCGAAGAGGCCGTCGAGCAGATCCGGGGCCGCGCCGAGCGCATGGGCTTGTCGAAGGCCAATGTCAGCCTGGCGGCCGAGAGTTCGCTGCGCGACATCCTGGACGGGCTGAAACGCGACAACTTCGACCTCGTCGTCATCGACTCGATCCAGACGATGTGGAGCGACGCCCACGAGGCTGGCCCCGGCACGGTCACCCAGGTCCGCGCCTGCGCCACCGAACTGGTCCGCCTGGCCAAGAAGAGGGGCGTGGCGATTCTGCTGGTCGGCCACGTCACCAAGGACGGCCAGATCGCCGGCCCGCGCGTGGTCGAACACCTGGTCGACGCCGTCCTCAGCTTCGAGGGCGAGCGCGGTTATCCGTTCCGCATCCTGCGCGGCGCCAAGAACCGCTTCGGGGCCACCGACGAGATCGGCGTCTTCGAGATGGGCGACATCGGCCTGCGCGAGGTCAAGAACCCCTCGGCCCTGTTCCTGAACGAGGGCGGCGAACGCGCGGCAGGCGCGGCGGTCTTCGCCGGCATCGAAGGCTCCCGGCCCGTCCTGGTGGAGTTCCAGGCCCTGGTCTCGCCCTCCGCGTACGGAACACCCAGACGCGCCGTGGTCGGATGGGATTCCGGCCGCATGGCCATGGTCCTGGCCATTCTTGAATCCCGATGCGGCCTTGGTTTTGGCGACAAGGACGTCTATCTGAACGTCGCTGGCGGCCTGCGCATCACGGAACCGGCGGCGGATCTCGCGGCGGCGGCGGCCCTGGCCTCCTCCGCTCTCGATGTGGCCCTGCCCCAGGACTGCGTCGTGTTCGGTGAGCTCAGCCTCTCAGGCGAGGTCAGGCCGATCAGTCGAATGGAGTCGCGTTTGAAGGAAGCCGCGAAACTGGGATTTGGCCGGGCGCTAGGACCGCTCACCGGCCTTCCTGAGGGCGGCGGAGCCTTGCCGGTCGCGGGGGTCGCCCGTGTGGCCGACGCCGTGCGCCGCATCGGCGACGAGATCTGGACGAGCCTGACGTGACGCCTTTCGACATCATCGCCGGTCTCCTGCTTCTGGTGTCCGGCGTCACGGGCTGGATTCGCGGCGCCTCGCGCGAGCTGACCTCGGCGCTGTCGTTCATCTTCGCCGCCGCCATCGCCCTCTTCGGCCTGCGCATCAGCGGCCCGATCTTCCGCAAGCTCATGGACCCCGACTGGGCCGCCACCGCGTGCGCCGTACTGGTGGTGTTCGTGATCTTCTTCCTGATCTTCCGCCTGGTTGGCGGCCGGCTGACGGCCAGCCTGCACGAGACCTCAGCTGGCGTGCTGGACCGCGCGGTCGGCGCGACGTTCGGCGTGATCCGCGCCTGCGTGATCCTGGGGGTCTTCAACCTGCTGCTGCACCTGGCCACGCCGCCGGACCGCATGCCGCGCTGGGTCGAGGATTCGATGTTCTATCCGCTCTCGGAAGCCAGCGGCACGGTGCTCAAGGTCTTCGCCCCGAAGGGCAAGGCCCTGGCCGGCAAGCTGGCCCCAGCGATCAAAGAGGCCGTCCATGAGGGCGGCGACAATACGTCCGGCGAGAAGTCGTCCGGAAAAGGCTATAATGATGACCAGCGTCGTAAGCTCGACGACCTGGTGGAGAAATCGCGATGACCTTCCTGGGCCAATCGACCGACCGCTATTCCTCTTCGCCTGTCCGTGATCCCGAGGACGATACGCTGCGCCTGGAGTGCGGCGTCTTCGGCGTGTTCGGCACGCGCGACGCGGCGGCCATCGCGGCCCTGGGCCTGCACGCCCTGCAGCACCGCGGCCAGGAAGCCTGCGGCATCGCCGCCTTCGATGGCGCCCGCTTCCACACCGAGCGCCACATGGGCCATGTCGGTGACGCCTTCACCGGCTCGGACCTGGTGCAGCGCCTGCCCGGCAACATGGCCATCGGCCACACGCGCTACTCCACGGCCGGCGGCGCGGGCATCCGCAACGTCCAGCCGATGTTCGCCGACCTGGAGACCGGCGGCGTCGCCATCGCCCACAACGGCAACCTGACCAACTTCCTGACCCTGCGCGAGCGCCTGGTGCAGGAAGGCGCGATCTTCCAGTCGACCTCGGACTCGGAAGTGATCCTCCACCTGATCGCCCGCTCGCGTAAGGCGCGGATCGTCGACCGCTTCGTCGACGCCGTCGGCCAGATCGAAGGCGGCTACGCCCTGGTGGCCATCACCAACAAGAAGATGATCGGCCTGCGCGACCCGCTGGGCATCCGCCCGCTGGTGCTGGGCGACCTGGACGGCAAGCCGGTGCTGGCCTCGGAAACCTGCGCGCTGGACATGATCGGCGCCCGCTTCGTGCGCGACATCGAGCACGGCGAGATGGTGGTCATCGAAGAGACCGGCATCACCTCGACCAAGCCGTTCCAGACCCAGGCCGCGCGTCCCTGCGTGTTCGAATATGTCTATTTCGCCCGTCCCGACAGCGTCGTGAACGGCCGCTCGGTCTATGGCGTGCGCAAGCGCATGGGCCGGAACCTGGCCAAGGAAACCGGCGTCGAGGCCGATGTCGTGGTGCCGGTGCCCGACTCGGGCGTGCCGGCGGCGCTGGGCTACGCCCAGGAGAGCGGCCTGCCGTTCGAGATGGGCATCATCCGCAACCACTATGTGGGCCGCACCTTCATCCAGCCGACCCAGGGCGTCCGCGAGCTGGGCGTGCGCATGAAGCACAGCCCCAACCGCGCCATCCTGGCCGGCAAGCGCGTCATCCTGATCGACGACTCAATCGTGCGCGGCACCACCTCGCTGAAGATCGTCCGCATGGTCCGCGAGGCCGGCGCCAAGGAGGTTCACCTCCGCTCGGCCAGCCCGCCCATCAAGTGGCCGGACTTCTATGGCATCGACATGCCGGAACGTGAGCAGCTGCTGGCGGCCAACAAGTCGCTGGAAGAGATGGCCAAGTTCCTGGAAGTCGACTCGCTGGGCTTCCTGTCGGTCGAAGGCCTGTACGACGCCCTGGAAGCCGGTCCGCGCGACCCGGCCGCCCCGCAGTTCACCGACCACTACTTCACCGGCGACTATCCGACCCGCCTGACGGACCGCGAGATCGCCGAGGGCCGCAACGAGACCAACGACAAGCAGCTCTCGCTGCTCAGCGCCTAAGTCTTGTCCGTGAGCGTAAAGGCCGTCCTCGAGAAGCTGAAGCTCGAGCCGTACGTCATCGCCCTGTTCGGCATGGTCGTGCTGGCGTCGATCATCCCCGTGCGCGGCGAGGCGGCGCACGGGCTGAACATCGTCGTCAAGCTGGCCATCGCCCTGCTGTTCTTCCTGCACGGCGCCAAGCTGTCGCGCGAGAACGTGGTGGCGGGCCTGACGCACTGGCGGCTGCACCTGCTGATCCTGGCCTTCACCTTCGTGATGTTCCCGATCCTGGGCCTGGTGATCAGCAAGATCTCGATCCTGCCCACCACCCTGGCGGCGGGCATGCTGTTCCTGTGCTGCCTGCCCTCGACCGTGCAGTCGTCGATCGCCTTCACCTCAATGGCGCGCGGCAATGTCGCCGCCGCCGTCGTGGCGGCCAGCGCCTCCAACCTGTTCGGCATCTTCATCACGCCCGTGCTGGTCAGCCTGCTGATGCACACGCAGGGCGGCGCGTCGGGCGGCTGGAAGTCGGTGCAGGACATCGTCGTCCAGCTGTTGCTGCCCTTCATCGCCGGCCAGCTGGCTCGGCCGCTGGTCAGCGCCTGGATCAACAGGCACAAGCAGCTGATCGGCTATGTCGATCGCGGCTCGATCCTGCTGGTGGTCTACGCCGCCTTCAGCGAGGCCGTGGTCGGCGGCATCTGGCACAAGATCTCGCCGCTGCAGCTGGCGATCCTGCTGGCGGTGTGCGGCGTGCTGCTGGCCGTGGTGCTGGCCGCCACCACCTTCGGCGCGCGAGCGCTGGGCTTCTCGCCCGAGGACGAGAAGGCCATCACCTTCTGCGGCTCCAAGAAGAGCCTGGCCACCGGCGTGCCGATGGCGGGCATCCTGTTCCCCGGCCCGACCGCCGGCGTCATCGTCCTGCCGCTGATGATCTTCCACCAGATCCAGCTGATGGCCTGCTCGGTCATCGCCCAGCACTACGCCAAGAAGGCCGCCGAACAGGACATGGTCGCTTAAGCGCCTAGCGCCGGTTCCCGTCCGCCCTTCCCTGCTCTAGAACCCGCCCATGACCTCCGACTCCTCCCAGCCGCTGGCCGGCCGCATCGCCCTCGTCACGGGCGCCACGCGCGGTATCGGCGAGGCGGTCGCCCTGGGCCTGGCCAAGGCCGGGGCCCACGTCATCGCGGTGGGCCGCACGCAAGGCGCCCTCGAGGCCCTGGACGATGCGATCCTGGAAGCGACGGGCGAGCGCGCCACCCTGGTGCCGCTGGACCTGCGCGAGCCCGACGGCCTGGACCACCTGGGGGCGGCCATCCATCAGCGCTGGGGCAAGCTGGACATCGTGGTCGGCGCGGCGGGCCTGCTCGGCCCCCTCACGCCCGTAAGCCATCTGGAGCCCAAGGGCTGGGACATGATCCTGTCCACCAACCTGACGGCCAACTGGCGCCTGATCCGCGCCATGGATCCGCTGCTGCGCGCCTCGGACGCCGGCCGCGCCTTGTTCTTCTCCAGCAGCGTGGCCAAGACCCGCCCCGCCTTCTGGGGCGCCTATGCGGCCACCAAGGCGGCGCTGGAAGCCATTGTCGACGTCTATGCCGACGAGACCGAAAACACCCCGATCCGCGCCCTGTGCGTCGATCCGGGCGCCATGCGCACCCGCATGCGGGCCGCGGCGTTCCCCGGCGAGGATCCCCAGAGCGTCCCGGCGGCGGACACCATCGTCCCGTTCGTCATCGACCTGGTCCGCTCGGACCGCCAGCCGCCCAAGGGCGTCGTCCGCTTCAAGGACCGTGGCCAGGAATCACCTAGCACTAACATTTGATAAGACGACTTCAAATGTTGCGGGAATTGTTACGGAAATAAACTTTCAGGTTGTCTAAAGGTAAAAAGTACCACCCTGGCACTAAACCGGGGAACAATGTTTTGCGACGACTTCGCAAATTAGCGTCTCATTAACCCCCTTGCCGCGACACGTTGCCGCACGGCAAAGACGCCGTTCCTTGGGACCCCGCAAATGGCGCTGTTCTCTCGCGGCCGTGACACCGGTGACACTGGCAAAATCTCCGACCTGGAGGGCATCGTCGCGGCGATCCAGCGCTCGCAGGCGGTCATCGAGTTCAATCTCGACGGCACGATCATCACTGCCAACGAGAACTTCCTGAAGACGCTGGGCTACAGCCTGTCGGAGATCCAGGGCCGCAAGCACAGCCTGTTCGTCGAGGCCTCCGAGGCCGGCAGCCCCGCCTATGGCGACTTCTGGCGCCGCCTGAACGCCGGCGAGTTCTTCGCCAGCAAGTACAAGCGCATCGGCAAGGGCGGTCGCGAGGTCTGGATCCAGGCCTCGTACAACCCGGTCTTCGACAAGACCGGCAAGCCCGTGAAGGTCATCAAGTTCGCCTCGGACATCACCGCGATCGAGACCGAGCGCGCCAGCAACGAAGCGGAGCGCGAAGAGGTCAAGGTCGAGCAGGACCACGTCGTCTCGGTGCTGGCAGACAGCCTGGGCCGCATGGCCCGCGGCGACCTGACCGCCCGCATCGAGGCCCGCTTCGACGGCCGTTACGCCCAGCTGAAGCAGGACTTCAACGCCGCCATCGACAGCCTGCGCGACGCCATGAGCGCGATCGCCGAGGCCGCCAGCGGCATGGAGAGCGGCGCCAACGAGATCGCCAGCGCCTCGAACGACCTGTCCAAGCGCACCGAGCAACAGGCCGCCAGCCTGGAAGAGACCGCCGCCGCCCTGGACGAGATCACCGCCACGGTGAAGCGCAGCGCCGACGGCGCCAAGCAGGCCTCGGCCGCCGCCTCGGCCGCCAGCACCGACGCCGACCGTTCGGGCACCGTCGTCGCCGAAGCCGTCGCCGCCATGGGCGAGATCGAGAAGTCCTCGGGCCAGATCACCCAGATCATCGGCGTGATCGACGAGATCGCCTTCCAGACCAACCTTCTGGCCTTGAACGCTGGTGTCGAAGCCGCCCGCGCCGGTGAAGCCGGTCGTGGCTTCGCGGTCGTCGCGCAGGAAGTCCGGGCCCTGGCTCAGCGCTCGGCCGACGCCGCCAAGGAGATCAAGACCCTGATCGCCAACTCGTCCTCGCAGGTCGAGCGCGGCGTGCGCCTGGTGGGCGACACCGGCACGGCGTTGAGCGGCATCGTCAGCAAGGTCGGCGAGATCAACAGCCTGATCCGCGAGATCGCCGAAAGCTCGCAGGAGCAGGCCACCGGCCTGAACCAGGTCAATGCCGCGGTGAACCAGATGGACCAGGTCACCCAGCAGAACGCCGCCATGGTCGAGCAGGCCAACACCTCGTCGGCCGCCCTGCGCGGCGAGGCCCAAGACCTGGCCCGCCAGGTCTCGCGCTTCCAGACCGGCGCCCATCATGCGCCCGCGCGTCGTCCCGAGCCGGTTCACGCTCGCGCTCCAGCCCCGCCGCGCGCTCGCGCGACTGCCCGTCCGGGCGGTTCGGCGGCCGTCGCGCCGGCCCAGGAGTGGGAAGAGTTCTAGTGGGAGGAGCGGACCTGCCTTAGCAGCAGGTTCGCCGTGGCCGCCGCCGAGCCGTCTCCGGTCAGGGCGGCGGCCACGATCACACCATCCTTGACCGAATACGCCACGACCGCGCTCGCGCCCGGTGTGCCGCCCAGATGGCCCAGCCACAGGCTCTTGGTCCCGTCCGCGTCCGGGACCTCCACGACCATAGCGCCCAGTCCGTAGAAGCTGCCGGCGTCGAACATCGGATAAAGCTTCCCGAACATCGCCTGCACGGTCTCCTGCTTCAGCAGTTTGCCGCCCAGCAGCGCCGCCCAGACCCGCGCAATGTCGCCCGCCGAGCCCACGGCGGGGCCCGCTGGACCAGCCCAGGCCGGCTCGATCGGGGCGTCCTTGACCGAGACCAGCTTGGCCACATCCTCGGCCTTGTCGACGTCCGCCAGCACGCGCAGCGACATCAGCCCCAGAGGCTTGATGATCCGCGTCTCGACGGAGGCCTGCCAGGGCTGACCGTCGGCTTCTTCGATGACCTTACCCAGCAAGGCGTAGCCGGTGTTGGAATAGCGCCAGCGCTCGCCGGGACACGAGAACGCCCCGTGGCGGGCGATGATCTTCACGTCCTCGTCCAGCGTGTGAGCGCGGTGCTCGGCTCTGGCCTTCAGGTCTTCGTTGGCGCTGAACAGGCCGCCGGTGTGGGCCAGCAAGTCGCGGATGGTCACCACGTCGCCATTGGGCACGCCGGCGACGTACTTGCCGATCGGGTCCTCCAGCTTCAGCTTGCCGGCCTCGACCAGTTGCAGGGTCACGATAGCGATCAGGCTCTTGCCCGCGCTGGCCCAGAACAGCATCGGCGGCTGGTCGCCGCTGTCGGTCTTCTCCCAAACGCCCTTGCCGGGGATGAGGATGGCGGCGGTCATGGCCGGCGCCTTGGTCGCGGCCTTGGCCTGCAGGAAGCCCGCCTCCAGTCGTGCGACGGTCTGCGGATCCAGCGCGGCCTTGGGGACCTCGGCCAACAGCTGCGGCGTGACCGGCGCATGCAGCGGCGAACCGGCATAGGTCACAGCGCTTTTACAGACCACGGGCTTGTAGTCGGCGGCAGCAGCCATCGCCGGCAGAGCCGCCAGCACGAACGCTAGCCCCATCCTCCGCATCGCCATCCTCCGGTTCAGCTTCAGAGGGCTAAACGCGTATGGCGAAGTTTAGGCTCAGGGCGTGGTCACAAGCTTCTGGGACATGACGAAGCGCGCCGTGGTCTTGCGGGACATGTCGCCGGGCGCGGTCAGGTCGCGGCCGCTGACACAGGTCGCCTGCAGGGCCAGGCCCGTGGTCTGGTCGATCAGGTAGTCGCAGCGGACCGTCACGACCAGATGGCCATCCGGACCGATCCGCCCCTCCTGGCGAGCGTCCAGGGTCACCTTGGCTCGCCCCTGCGCGTCCAGACCAGTGAAGGTTAGCGTGCGAGGAACGCCATTCGCGCCGGGCTGAAGCTGCGGCTTGCCCATGATCAGGGCCTGGCCCTGCGGCTCGGCCAGCAGCATCTGCGCGGGCATCAGCCCTTGCGCCGCCACTTCGGGCGTCAAACTCTCGAAAATACGTCGACGGCTGGGCGACAGGCCCGCATCGGCGCGATCCTCTTCCGAGGCCTTGGCCAACGGACCGGTCTCGAAGATGGCGGTCACTAAGGTCGGATAGTCTTCGATCGACTGCGGTGACATCCGCGCGTCCGCCCAGAAGCCGAGCTTGGCCGCCCGCGCGATCCAGTCGCCCGGATCGCCCGCGAACTGGCCCGACCGATCCCGCAAGGTCCGCGTCACGTGAACGCGGTCGCCGGCGGCATCCACGGTTTCGGTATAGCCGATCACGCCCGTCACCGTTCGCGTCTCCCCCAGGAAGACGTCGGTGTTGGTCTCCTCGACGCTCACGGCCAGGACCGCGCCTTTCGGCAACGTCAGGCGCTGCGGCAATGTCTGGGCGACGGCATGCCCGGACAGGACGGCCGCGAAGGCCAGGGCGATCGCGGCCTTCATCATCAGCGCTTCTTGCCCGGACCGGTATTGCCCCGCACCGTCCGCGCGCCCGACACCGGACGCTTGGGACCGGCCGCCTTGCCGCCGGCCGACTTGACGCCGACCTTGTAGCTGGGCGTGGTCGACACCTTCTTCTGGACCTTGGGGCCCAGCTTCTTGACCGACTTGACGGCGGCCTTGCCCGGTTCGGCCGGCGCGGCGCCCTCGACGGGAGCGGCGGCGAGCTTCGGCGCGGCCGGAGCCTTCTTCTTGACCGGCTTGGCCAAGCGCGGATCGGGCAGGCCTGCCTCGATCGCGGCCTTGGCGGCAGCTTCGTCGGCGATGCGCTTGGACTTCTTGACCGTATTGCGCGAGGCGCGGATGCGTTCCTCCTCGCGCTCGCGGCGTTCGAACTCGCGCTTGCCCCGGCCGCTATGGCCTTTGGCCTCGCCGTCGGCATAGGGGTTGGCGCCCGACTTGATGGTGATGCGCAGCGGCACCCCCGGCAGGTCGAAGCTCTCCCGCAGGCTGTTGATCAGATAGCGCCGATAGTGGTCGGGCATCTGATCGGCGCGGCTGGAGAACAGCACGAACGTCGGCGGACGGGCCTTGGTCTGGGCCATGTACTTCGGCTTCACGCGGCGCCCCGAAACGGCGGGCGGCGGGTGACGCTGCATGGCCATCTGCAGCCAGTCGTTCAGGTCGCGGGTCTTGACCTTGGTCGACCAGTCCTTGTGGATCTTCAACACGGCCGGCATCAGCTTGTTGACGCCGCTGCCGGTCTCACCCGACAGCGCCACCACCGGCGCGCCGCGCACCTGGGGCAGCATGCGCTCGGCGTGCTCGCGGAAGGCGGCCAGGGTCGCGGCCTGGTCCTCGATCAGGTCCCACTTGGCCAGCACGAACACCAGGGCGCGCCCTTCGCGCTCGGTCAGGTCGGCGATCTGCAGGTCCTGGATCTCGAACGGGTGGGTGGCGTCCATGACCAGCACCACGACTTCGGCGAAGGTGATGGCGCGGATGGTGTCCTGGGTGGAGAGCTTCTCCAGCTTCTCCTGCACCTTGGCCTTCTTGCGCAGGCCGGCGGTGTCGACCAGACGGACCTTCTTGTCGCCCCAGACCCAGTCGACCGAGATCGAGTCGCGCGTGATGCCGGCCTCGGGGCCGGTCAGCAGGCGCTGCTCGCCGATCAGGCGGTTGATCAGGGTGGACTTGCCCGCGTTCGGACGGCCGACGATGGCCAGCCGGATCGGCTTGTCCTCGTCGTCCTCGTCATCCGAGTACTGGTCCTCGGGAACGGCCTCCAGCATGGCGGCGTACAGCTCGGCCATGCCTTCGCCGTGCTCGCCTGAGATCGGGATCGGCTCGCCCAGGCCCAGCTTGTAGGCCTCGCCGATGCCCGACTGGCCGGCTTTGCCTTCGGCCTTGTTGGCGGCGATGATCACCGGCTTGCCGCGACGGCGCAGCAGGGTGGCGAAGACCTCGTCCAGCGGTGTCACGCCTTCGCGGGCGTCATAGATGAACAGCGAGAGGTCGGCTTCCTCGATCGCCAGCTCGGTCTGGGCGCGCATGCGCGCTTCCAGGCTCTCGTCGGCGACGTCCTCGAAGCCGGCGGTGTCGATCAGGTGCAGGTCCAGGTCGCCCAGGCGGCCGTCGGCGTAGCGGCGGTCACGAGTGACCCCCGGCTGGTCGTCGACGATGGCCAGCTTCTTGCCGGCCAGACGGTTGAACAGCGTGGACTTGCCCACATTGGGGCGGCCGACGATGGCGAGTTTCAAAGGCATAAGGCGTCCAGTAGTCGATTTTCACGTTTCCCGCAAAAGGCGCTGGAAAAGCGAAGGCCCGGGCCAGCTTTCGCGGACCCGGGCTCAAGAGCATTTCAAGTTGTGAGCGGGCCCCGAAAGACCCGTTTTGATCAACGAATGGCGACCAGATCGGCCTCGTCCGTGACCAGGTAGATGGTGTCGCCGACCGCGATCGGGTTGATCAGCACCGGAGCGCCGATCTTCAGGGTCTTTTCCTTGGCGCCGGTCTTGGCGTTCAGGGCCACGGCCTCGCCGTTGCTGGACACCGTGATCAGGCGGCCATTGGCCAGGATCGGCGTCGACCACAGGATCGGGTGCTTGGCGCGCTTCTTCTTCTGCTTCTTGGACAGGCTCTCGGTGTTGTTGAGATCCTGGATCCAGTAGACCGAGCCGTTCTCGCGCGAGACGCAGATCACCTGGCCAGCCTTGTCGACGACATAGACGACGTCGCCGGCGGCCCACGGGGTGGTGATGGCGGTGACCGGCAGGCTCCAGCGGGCCTGGCCCGTGCGCAAGTCGGTAGCGGCGAAGACGCCCGAGTGGCTGACGGCGAAGACGTCGCCCTTGTAGATCACCGGGCGGCCCGGGATGTCGCGGATTTCCGACAGCGCGTTGGTGCGGCTGGCGCGGCTCAGGGCCTCGCTCCACAGGTCGTTGCCGTTGGCGGCGCGCAGGGCCACCAGTTCGCCCGAGGCGAAGCCCGCCACGACGGTGTCGCCGCTGACGGCGGGGCTCGAGGCGGCCAGGATGCGGGCCGGTTCGCTCAGGGCCTGGTAGGTCCAGCCCGGCGCGCCGTTCTCGGTGGCGTAGGTCAGCAGTTCGTTGTCCGTCGAGACCACGAACACGCGGCCGTCGGCGACGGTCGGGGCGCTGTGGATCGGCGTAGAAGTCTGCTGGGTCCAGCCGATATTGCCGGTCGCGGCGTCGATCTGGGCCACGAAGCGGAAGCCCGAGGCGACGTACAGCTTACCGTCCGGACCGACGGCGACGCCGCCGCCGAAGCCCAGGCGATCGTTCTTCTTGGGGATCAGCCCCATGAAGCCGCCCTTGATGGTCGGGCCGGCGGCCGGACGCAGGTCCTTGCGCCAGATCTGCGAGCCCGACTTGGCGTCCAGCGCCACGACGTCGGCTTCACCGTCCATCACGTAGATGCGGCCATCGGCCGAGACCGGCGGCGCGGTGACGTGGAACGTCTTGCCGCCCTTCTTGCCGAAGCCCTTTTTCCAGGCGATCTGGAAGCCCTTGCCGGCGTCGACGTGCTCGATCGACTGCTCGGCGTTGCCGCCCGGCAGGCGCCATTCGGTCTGGGCGACCGGCTCTGGCAGGAAGAAGTCGGCGCCCTTCAGCGTCTCGTTGGCCTCGACCTTCTGGTCGAAGGCGATGATCGAGATGCGCTGGCCCTGGCTGGCCGTGGACTTGTTCTTGTCCTTGCCGCCGAAGGGATTGAGTTTCGAAGCCGTCGAGCAGCCGGTGATGGCCACGGACGCGGACATCAGCGCGACCAGGGCGACGGAACGCTTGGAGATCATCAGGCGGCTCATTGAGAGGCGTTGGGGCCGGCAGCGGCGGCGTTGGGCGCGAGACCGGCGGGCAGCTGACCCATCGGCGGCATCGGAGGCAGTTTGGCGGCGGCCTTCACGGCCGCGCCCAGTTCCTTGGCGGCGCCCGAGTCGATCAACTGCATGGCGGCCTGGGCGCGCTGGCGCACCTCTTCGGACGTGCTTGAGTCGAGCGAGTTGGCCAGGATGACGAAATCCGCGCGCGCGCCGGCCAGATCACCGGCCTGCAGCTTCGCGAACGCCAGGGCTTCCTTGGCGTACACGCGGTACGGACTCTTTTCCCCCGCCAACGGCGTCAACCTCGACTCGATGTCTTTCAACGAGGCGGTGTCCATCAGGGCGAAGGCGGATTTGAGGCGGGCCAGGTCACCCAGCAGAACATTCGGCGCGACCTTGGCGGCCTCGTCGAAATAGCCGACCGCCTCGGTCGTCTTGTTCTCTTCGACGCGGATGTCGCCCATCTGCAGCAGGGCCAGGGCCTTGTAGCCCTTGGAGCCGGTGTCGGCGACGGTCTTGAACTGGCCGAAAGCCTTGGCCGGACCTTGCTTCTGGGCGGTCTCCAGCGCGGCCTGATAGCCTTCCGAGGCCTTGTCGGCCTGGGTCGTCTGATACGAGGTCCAGCCCCAATAGCCGCCGACGCCGATCACCACGGCCGCCGTCGCCGCCGCCACCCAGGGCAGCGACTTCACCGCCAGGCTGCGATAGCGCTCCGACCGAAGCTGCTCTTCGACTTCGTCAAAAACATCGACCACGAAACGAGGCTCCGAAACGGGCGGCAGGCCCTTGGACGTCGCGCCAGAACTTAGGCGACGTCGCTGGTTTAAGACAGATTGTGGCTAGCGGAGGGCCGCTCGCCGAGGCGGCGAACCTATAGCGTGCCGCGCGTAGCCGCAACGAGCCCTTTTACGACTTCTTGGCGTAGTAGGTCTCGCCCTCGCCGGGGAAGCTGCGATCTTTCACGTCACGCGCGTAATCGGCGGCGGCGCGGGTGATTTCGGTCTTCAGGTCGGCGTAGCGGCGGACGAACTTCGGGGTCCAGTCGAACAGGCCCAGCATGTCGTCGGTGACCAGGATCTGGCCGTCGCAACCGGCGGAAGCGCCAATGCCGATGGTGGGCGCGTCGATGGCGGCCGTGATCTCGCGCGCCAGGCTCTCGGCCACGCCCTCGACCACCACGGCGAAGGCGCCGGCGTCAGCGGTGGCCTTGGCCTCCTCCAGAATCCGCTCGCGTTCGGCGGCGTCCTTGCCCTTGGCCTTGAAGCCGCCGTCGACCAGCACCGCCTGCGGGCGCAGGCCCACATGGCCCATGACCGGCACGCCACGCTGCGTGAGGTAGCGGATGGTGTCAGGCACCGTCGGGCCGCTCTCGACCTTCACGGCCTGGGCCCCGGTTTCCTTCATGATCCGCACGGCGTTGGCATAGGCCTCTTCCTGCGAGCCCTCGTACGAGCCGAAGGGCATGTCGATGACGACCATGGCCCGCCTGGAGCCGCGCATGACCGCCTGGCCGTGCAGGATCATCATCTCCAGGGTGACGCCGACGGTGTTGGGCAGGCCGTGGACGACCATGCCGACCGAATCCCCCACCAACAGCAGGTCGCAGGACTCGTCCAGGGCCGCCGCGACGGGTGCGGTGTAGGCGGTCAGGCAGACGACGGGCACGCCGCCCTTACGGCTGGCGATGTCGGGGGCGGCCAGACGGCGGACCGTCTCTTCACGATGGGCGGACACGGGCGAACCCTCCCTAGACGCATTTCGGGCGCCGTTTGTGGGCCGGATCGCGCCGCACCGCAACATGAACAGTGGTTACAGGTCCTCGACCGCCCGCGTCACCGCGAAGGCCAAAGCCAACACCGCCAAGCCCGCCGCCAGCCACATCGCCTCACCGCTGGCCGGAGCGCCCGTCAGCAGGCCGTTGAACTTGGCCACGCCAGCGTCGATCTCGGTCTGCAGGTTATGGCCGCTGTTGCGCGACAGCTGCGAGATCTCGCTGGAGAACCGGCTGCTGAGGATCTGGAACGCGGCGAACAGGCCAGCCGCCGTGCCCGCCAGGCCAATGAACAGCCGCCGCATCGCCCAGCCGCGATCCAGCTTGGACGCGACCTCGGCAGTGAACAGCGCCGCGTCCGGGAACGACGGCGTCTCGGCGAACAGGCGACTTAGTTGGGCTTCGAAATCGGGTTCAGCCATGGGCTTCCCTCCTCGTCCCTTCCTCTGGTCGGGCGAGTTTCGCCCGAAGTTTGTCCAAACCACGTTTGACATGGGATTTCACCGTGCCGATCGGGATGTTCAAGGCTTCGGCCGCCTCGGCGTGAGACCAGTCGGCCCCGTAGCAGAGGGAAACGCACAGGCGCTCCCCGCGAGACAGCGTCTTCAACGCCTCGTCCAGGTCGATCCGGCTGGCCGCGGCGCCGTCTCCGGACGCCTCGCGCACCGTGATCTCCTCGACCGGCTCCACATTGTCCGAGAAGATCAGCCGCGCCTCGCGCTTGACCTTCTTCAGATAGAGCCGCGCGGCGATCTTCTTGATCCAGCCGCCGAAGGCGCCCTCGCCGCGGAACTCCGCCACCTGTTCGAAACCGGTGATGAAGGCGTCCTGGGCCACGTCGTCAGCCGTGGCGCTGTCGGCGCCCAGGCGTCGGAGCAGCCCCCGCACGGCCGAACCGTGCCGGCGCACCAGCTCCCCGTAGGCCCTGCGATCGCCCGCCGCCGCGAGCGCGGCGAGTTCGACGTCGTGACCGGTAGGCGGGCGTTCCATGCCCATCGACTTCAAGCCCCTCCCAAGGCCTTCCGCTTAAACCCGCGGTTCCTTGTTGGGGTTGAAGAAGCTGAGAAGGATCAGCGCCAGGCCGATCATGCCGGGAATGAAGGCGATGCCCAGCATCGGATGGAATGCGTCGTGCTCCTCGAAGCCGATCATGGTCCCCAGACCCGCCAGGCCCAGGCCCACGGCCAGCCAAATGACACCCGAGCGCAGGTCGCGCAGCGCCGTGGCGGGCTGGCGGACGTCCTTGGTCATGGCGTCGATCAGCTCCTGCGGCAGCGCCTGGCCCTTGTCGATCGCCGAGCGGATCGTGGCCTGCATCTCCTTGCGCTCGCGGCTCTTCAGCCAGACGGGAACGATGCAGATGGCCGCGATCAGGCTGAAGAACGCGATCGGAACGAAAATGCCTTCCATGGCAGTGCTCTCCTAACGGGGTGACGACGCCCCCGCGCCGCCTTCACTGATAAGAGGCGTTCACGACCTCGTTTGGAGGCGCCCGCCCGCATGAAACTTTCGTAAGGCTGATTTCAGCCCGCCGACAAGCCCAGGCGACGCCAGACGCCGGGGCCGCCAGCCATCACCACCGCCGCGACAAAGGCCAGCATGGCGGCGGTCGGCGCCAGGCTGGGCGCGATCGCCGAGACCGCCGCGTTCAGCGCCGGCGCGCAGGCCCACAGCACCAGGGCGCTCGCCCCTGCCCCGATCACGATCGTCTTCAGCTGATCCAGGAACGCCTGTTGCTCGACCCGCTTCATCACCTCGGCGGTGAAGATGTCGGCGCGGCTCTGCTTGGGGGTTTCACCCAGGAAGGCCGAGAGTTGATCGTCCAGGTTCATTGCGAACCTCCCTTGAGCATTTCTTCGAAATGCTCCCGTTTTTCCTGACGAGCCCTCTTATCCGATCCGATCGGATCGGGAAGGCTGTAGCACCGCCAGCAGCCGCTCGCGGCCGCGGGTAACATGCGATTTGACCGTGCCCAGCGGAAGCCCCAGGGCCTGCGAGACTTCGGCGTGCGACCAGCCCTGGCCCAGGCACAGGGTGACGCAGGCCCGCTGATCCTCCGGAAGCGTCGCCAGGGCCGCTTCGAGGGCCATGCGATCCTCGGCCCCGACCTCGGCGGCGGTCTCCAGTTCCTGCTCGCCCCGCCAGGCCTCGTCGCGGGCGGCCGCGCGCTGGGCGCCGCGTCGCTGCGACAGGGCCTTCTTCCAGGCCACGCCGTAGAGCCAGGCCCGAAAGCCCTCGTCCTCGCGCAGCTTGGGCAGCCCCGCCCAGGCCGCCACGAAGGCCTCCTGAGCGATATCGTCGGCGTCGATCCAGCCGCTCTTGCGCAGGAAGCCCCGCAACGGCTTTTCATGGATCGCCACCAGTCGGGCGAAAGCAGCCTGGGATCCCGCGCGCGCCTGCCTGACGAGCGCGGCGTCCATCAGATGGTCGGGCCCTTCTGATCCAGGATCACCTGCACCAGGGTCGCGGCGCACAGCGCGCCCAGCACGAAGGCCACGATCACGAAGGCCTCGCCCGCGCCGTACATGTCGGTGGCGGCGGCGACCGCGAAACCGCTGGCCAGCAAGCCAAACAGCACCACCTGGTACCAGCTGCGCTCGCGGCGGCGGCGATAGCGCGGACGCTCGTCGTCATAGTCGTCGTCGCGATGCAGGCGGCGGCTGATCTTGTTCAGCAGCTCGGCCGGCGGCTCGCGGCCGGAGGCGACATAGGTCTTGATCAGGTCCAGGGCCTCGCGGCGGGCGCGATAGTCCAGCCAGGTGCGGAAAGCGCCCAGCAGCATGAACCCCACCGGGAAGATCAACCACCAGAACTGCCAGAAGAATTCCTCACGCATCTCAAGCTTCCCCTAGAGCAGACGGTTGATCAGGGCGGCGGGCGGCTCGCGGCCGGCGGCGGCCAGCTCGCGCAGCACCTGGGCCGCGTCGCGGCGGGCGCAGTAGTCCAGCCAAGACCGGAAGACCCGAAGCGCCATGAAGCCCAGCGGGAACATCAGCCACCAGAAGTGCCAGAACAGATTGTCCATCGGTCGATCCCTTCGATCAGCGGCGCGATCTCTCGCGCTTTCGAAGGTTAGTCGCCGCCGACCGCCGCGTTGGATGCGCCGACGTACGAAATAATTTCGGACATCGTGCTGAACGACACCGTGGGCTGGTGCTGGGCCAGGATCGAGGGCTTGGCGTAGCCCCAGTTGACGGCGCCGCAGTCCAGGCCCACCGCGCGGGCGGCCTCGATGTCGCGGGTCTCGTCGCCGATGCAGATGATCTTGTCGCGGGACACGCCCTGGCGGGTCACCTGCTTGAACTTGCGGGCCTTGCCAAACAGCGACGCGCCACAGGCGTACAGGCTGATCAGGTTGCCCAGCTCCTCGCCTAGCACCCGGCGGATCACCGCCTCGCTGTTGGAGCTGACCACCGCGATCTTCACGCCCGCCTCGTTCAGGGCGCGCAGCATCCGAGCAGTCTCGGGGAACAGCGGGATCGTGTGGGCGTCGGCGGCCATCAGCTTCTTGCCGGCGCGCGCGATCAGCGGAAGCTTCCAGGGCGAGACGCCCAGATAACGGATGACCTCGCGCGTGCTGCGGCCGCGCAGCATCTCGATCTCATCGTCGGTGACGGTCTTGAAGCCATATCGGCGCGCCATCGGATTGACGGCTCGCATCATCCACGCCGCGCTGTCGGCCAGCGTGCCGTCGAAGTCGAAGATGACCAGCTCGTACCGCGAGATGGCGAACTCCCCCACGCGCCTATGCCCCCACTTGAGTCCGTTTCAACCGGACGCTCCGTCCAGTGATAGACTGATCCCCCGCAAGTTGTCGTCTTAAACTTCGCTTAGAAGGCGACGAAACGCGTGGACAATTCGCGGTTTAGCTTACAGCAGCCTCATAGATATCGGGCTTGAAGCCGACCAGGCGCTTGTCGCCCAGGTCCAGGACTGGACGCTTGATCATCGACGGCTGGGCCAGCATCAGGCCGATGGCCTTGTCGGCGTCCAGGTTCTGCTTGTCGGCCTCGTCCAGCTTGCGGAAGGTCGTGCCGGCGCGGTTCAGGATCACCTCCCAGCCGTGCTCCTTGACCCAGCCCTCCAGGGTGGCGCGATCGATGCCGGCGGTCTTGTAGTCGTGGAAGGCGTAGGCGTGGCCACGATCTTCCAGCCATTTGCGGGCCTTGGCGACGGTGTCGCAGTTCTTGATGCCGTACATCGTGGCGGTCATGGCGGGGCCTCCTGAGGGCCAGCGAATCCGCGCCCTCTCCCTGCCCTAGCCGAGCCAACCGCTTGACGGCTAGCGCGATCGAATCCATAACCACCTCATTACATAACGAGTACGTTATAAATGAGCCTCGCCGCCGCCCGCCTCGACACCACCTTCGCCGCCCTGGCCGACCCGACCCGTCGCGCGATCATCGCCCGGCTGGCCCAGGGTCCGGCCTCGGTCGGCGAACTGGCCCAGCCGTTCGCCATGAGCCAGCCGGCCATCTCGCGTCACCTCAAGGTGCTGGAGACCGCCGGCCTGATCTCGGGCGGCAAGGACGCCCAGCGCCGGCCCCGCCGGCTGGAGGCCCAGCCGCTGGCCGAGGCCACCGCCTTCCTGGAGGCCTTCCGCGCCTTCTGGGAAACCCGCTTCACCGAACTCGACCAGGTCCTGGAGGACCTCAAAGCCCAGACCAAAGAAGGAGACGCCCCATGAGCAAACTAACCGTCGTCCAGTCCGGCGACCGCGACCTGATCGTCACCCGCGTGTTCAACGCGCCCCGCGACCTGGTCTTCCGAGCCCTGGCCGAGCCGGCCCTGGTGCAGCGCTGGATGCTGGGCCCGCCCGGCTGGACCATGCCCGTCTGCGAGATCGACCTGCGGCCCGGCGGCAAGTTCCGCTACGTCTGGCGCAACACCGAAGGCGTCGACATGGGCATGGGCGGCGTCTACCTCGAAGTCGAGGCCCCTGCCCGCACCGTCCACGAAGAGATCTTCGACGAAGACTGGACCGGCGGCCGCACGCGGATCACCACCCTGCTGGCCGAGGTCGGCGGCATCACCACCATGACCATGACGATCGAATACGCCTCGCCCGAGGGCCGCGCCGGGGCCCTGGCGACGCCGATGCTGGACGGCATGGAGTCGGGCTATGGCCTGCTCGATACGCTGCTGGAGGAAATGGCTCAGCCGGCCTGAGCCTTGCGGCTCAGCTGACGCAGGGCGTCCTTGCCGTTCCAGCGGGCCGTCGCATCCGGGCTCGCCGCCAGTCGCGCGGCGCAGTCCAGGGCGGCGGCCTTCAGGACCGGGCTCTTGCGTACGCCGATGGCCCGCAGCGCCCAGTTGACGCCCTTCTTGACGAAGTTCCGAGGATCCGTGGCCGCAGCTTCGATCAGCGGCAGGCGCTCCAGAAACACTTCGTCCGGCAGTTCCTTGCGATGCAGGGCCACGCTGGCCAGCAGGGCGAAGGCGGCGCGCTTGTCGAACTCACCTTCCAGCGTCGCCCACTGGTCGATCTTGTCCAGGGCGTGGGACGTTCGGTCGAAGAGGTCGAAACACAGGGTGTCGGTCACCGCCCAGCTGTCGAACTCGGCGCGCCAGGCGTCCATCTGCTCGGGCGTGACCAGCTTAGGGTCATCGACCATGCCGGCCAGCAGCCGGGCCTCGTACCAGCGGGTGTCCCACAGGGCCTGGGCCAGGGCGTGGTCGCGACCCAACCGCTTGGAGAGCTTGCGCAGTTCACCGACCGGGACGCCGAAGGCCTTCTCATAGGTGATCGCGAAGCCGGCCATGCGCTCGCGGTAACCGTCGTCGCCGAGCGCTTCCAGTTCCTGGAGGACCTCGGCGGCGGTCGTCATCAGCCCAGGCTCCACTCGGCCAGGACGATATGCTGGGTCTGGCCCAGCTTGCTCTGCACCAGCACGAAGCGGTCCACCGTCCAACGGATGGGTGCGATCGCCTGCTCGGGCACGACCTGGCCGTCGTAGAGCAGCGTGATGTGCGGCAGGAACTGCTTGTCGGGCTTCAGGGCCGCGCCGGCCATCTTCAGGCCCAGCGCCTTCTGGAAGTCGATCAGGGCCGCGACACCCTCCCCGCCTTGCAGGGTGAAGGGGTTGTTCCCCGGCCGGTTGGCGAAGCTGACGGCCTTGTCGAACACCACCTCGAACGGCGCGGCCGAGAGCGCTTCGCCGGCCATCTTGCCCTTGGCCACCATGTCATTGGGCAGGCCGACATAGTCGCCCAGGTGATGCAGGGTGATGTGGAAACGGTCGGTCGACAGCGGCTGGCCGCGCAGGCCCAAGCTCTCCTTAAGCCGGCGGGCTTCCCGCGCGATCTGCTCGGCGGTCTGGGCGTCCGGATACAGCAGGAACATCAGCCGGTCGGTCGGCGTCGGCGGGTCGAAGCCCGGCAGGCCCATCTGCAACGTCTCGGCCATCCGGCTCCCTCCTTGGTCGCCGCCAGGATTACGCCGCTTCGGCCTTCCGGCAAACGCTGCATTACATTTCGTTTACGTGCGTAATCGTTGGCTTGACGCGATCGTTTACGTGCGTAATCGTCAGAGCATGGATACGAACCCGCACCGCATCAGCGCCGCCGAGAGCGAAGTCATGAAGGTCCTGTGGGCCGACAGCCCCAAGGCCGCCGAGGACGTCACGGCGATCCTGGCCAAGGACCAGGGCTGGGCCGAGGGCACGGTGAAGACCCTGCTCAACCGCCTGCTGAACAAGGGCGCGGTCGCCGCCGACAAGGAGGGCCGCCGCTTCCTGTACCGCCCGCTGATCGGCCGCGACGACTATGTCGACACCGAGAGCCAGGGTCTGCTGGACCGCCTGTTCGACGGCCGCCTGGCGCCCTTGGTCAGCCATTTCTCCAAGCGCGAGAAGCTGGCCCCAGAGGATGTCGCCCAACTGCGCCGCCTGCTGGAGAAGCTCGACGATGGCCAGTGAGATCTTTCCCTTCCTGCTGAGGGCCAATCTGGCCCTGGCGGCGGCCGTGCTGCTGGTGCTGGTCCTGCGCAAGCCGGTCCGGGCCGCGTTCGGCGCTCGCAGCGCCTATGCGCTGTGGCTGGTCGTCCCGTTGTCGATCCTGGCCCTGCTGATCCCGGCGCGGACGATCACCCTGCCCGCGCCTGTCGCAACCAAGCCTGCCGCTGTAGCGCAGACCCCCGCTGCGACGGCGCAGGCTCCTGAACCCGTTTCCCCGCAGACGCGGATCCTCCCCATCGCCGAGATCACCCTGGGCCTCTGGCTTACCGTCACCTTGGCTGCCCTCACCATCCAGGCCGAGCGCCAACGGCGTTTCGTGCGCTCGCTGGGCAAGCTCAGCGCCGAGGGCGGCCTCTTCTGGTCAGACCGTCCCGGCGTCGGCCCAGCCGTGATCGGCGCCCTGGCGCCGCGCGTGGTGCTGCCCGCCGATTTCGCGGCCCGGTTCTCGCCCGAGGAACAGGCCTTGATCCTGGCGCACGAGCAGAACCACCTGGCCGTCGGCGACGCCCAGATCAACGCCGCCGTCACGGCCTTGCAGTGCCTCTTCTGGTTCAACCCGCTGATCCATGTCGGCGCGGCCGTGTTGCGCATCGACCAGGAGATCGCCTGCGACGCCGCCGTGCTGGCCCGTCACCCCAAGACCCGCCGGACCTATGGCGAAGCCATGCTGAAGACCCAGCTGGCTCACAGCGCCCCGCCGCTGGGCTGTCATTGGCCCGCCTCCGCCAACAAACAACTGAAGGAGCGTTTCACCTTGCTCGCCCACCATCACGCCAATCGCCGCCGCCACCTGGCCGGGGCCGCCGCCGTCGCCATCCTCAGCCTGTCGGCCGGGGTCGCCGCCTGGGCCGCCCAGCCGGCTCAGGTCGTCCAGCAATCGCCGGAACAGGCCAAGCGCGCCGTTGCCCGCCATCTGAGCCAACCGTTGTTCGACGCCGTCCGCTCTGGCGACACCGCGGCTGTCCGCGAGCTGATCGACCTGGGCGCCAACGCCAATGCCGTCCTGCCCGGCGACGGCTCCCCGCTGATCGAGGCTGCCCGCCACGGTCGCATGGACCTGGTGCAGATGCTGCTGGCGGCCGGCGCCGATCCGAACCTGCCGGTGCGCGGCGACGGCGCCCCGCTGATCCAGGCCTCGCTGTCGGGCAATCTCGAGATCGTCCGCCTGCTGGTGGAACGCGGCGCCGATGTCGAGATCTTCGTGCCCAATGACGAGACCCCGCTGATCAACGCCGCCCAGGCTGGCAACCTGACCATCGTCAAATATCTGATCGAACGCGGCGCCGACGTGAACCGCGAAGTGCCGGCCAATGGCGGAACGCGCTCGCCCTTGAGCGAAGCCAAGCGCAACGGCCGCCTCGACGTCGTCGCCTACCTCAAGAGCCGGGGCGCGCGCTCTTAAGCGCGCCCGAACTTCCCCAACAAAATCAGCGAGTTTCAAAACGATGGCGATCATCGACGCCCGGACTCTGCCTGACGCCAGCCCGATCGAGGCCGACCTCGTGATCATCGGCGGCGGTCTGGCCGGCATCGCCCTGGCCAAGGAACTGGCTGGCGGCCCGCTGAAGGTCGTGATCCTGGAGAGCGGCGGCCTGGAGATCGACATGGAGAACCAGGCCCTCTACGCCGGCTCGGGCGTCCAGACGGCGCCGGGCAATCCCGACCGGCCGTTCGACGAGTATCCGATCCAGTCCCGGGTTCGCGCCCTGGGCGGCTCGGGCCTGGTCTGGGGCGGCAAGTGCGCCCCGCTGGACCCGGCCGACTTCGCCGAACGCGCCTGGATTCCGCATAGCGGCTGGCCAGTCACGCGAGAACAGATGCAGCCCTACTACGACCGGGCCTGCGACCTGCTGGAGATCCCGCGCTTTCCGCTGGAGCGGAAGGCCTCGGCCGAGCCCGCACTGCAACCGCTGGCGCTGGACCCCAGCGACGGCTTCTTCCCGGCCCCGCGCGAGTTCTCAAAGTTCTCGGGCGGAACCAACAAGGCCGCCTTTGACGCCTTCCGCACCCAGTTCGCCGAGGCCGCCAACATCACCGTCTATCTGCACGCCAATGTCGTGAAGGTCCGACGAGAGAGCGACAAGGTCGTCGGTCTGGACATCGCCTGCCTGGACGGAAAGCGCCACACAGCCAAGGCGGCCCGCTACGTGCTAGCCACCGGCGGCATCGAGAACGTCCGGCTGCTGCTGGCCTCCGACGGCCTGGGCAATCGCCAGGATCTGGTCGGGCGCTTCTTCCAAGGCCACGTGACCTATTCCAACGATGGCGACGCCGGGAACGAAGGCACGGCCCTGGCCGTCTCCCGCGCCGAACCGCTGGAGCTCTACGCACCGACCAAACGGATGGCGGCGCACTGTGTGATCGGCTCCGGCCTGAAGGCCCAGACGCGGATGAAGACCGGCAACTTCACCGCCACCTTGTTCCGGGCCGACGTCCCCGATCCTGACAGCAAGACCATCGCCAAGGCCAATGTCCGTCAGGGCGACGGCCAACTGCTCGGCTATTTCGCCATGACCGAGCACTTCCCCAATCCCGACAGCCGCGTGACCCTGGATCCGGACCACAAGGACGCCTTGGGCATGCCGCGCGTGCGGCTGACCTGGACCTATGGTGAGAAAGACTATGTCGACCTCGAGCGCTCGATCACCGGCCTCTCCGCCGCCCTGGGCGCGTCGGGCGAAGGCCGGATGTGCTGGGCGATCCCGCGCGACAAGCTCTTGGCCATCTCCAGCGCCTCTCGCCACCACATGGGCACGACGCGGATGCACGTCGATCCCAAGAAGGGCGTCGTCGATGCGGATCTGCGCCTGCACGAGGCCAGGAACCTCTATGTCGCCGGCAGCTCGGTGTTCCCCACCTCCGGCATCGCCAACCCGACCCTGACCATCCTGGCGCTGGTCATGCGCCTGGCTGACCACCTCAAGAGCGAGACCGTCCAATGACCAGCCGCCGCGACCTGCTGGCCGCCCTCTTCGCGCTGGCCGCCACGCCGGCCCTGGCCCGCACGCCAGACGGCCTCGATCCTGCCGCCGTGCGCCGGATCGGTGAGGCCTGGCGCAAACAGCATCCGACCACCTCCATCCGTGAACTGACGAAGAGACTTTTACCCGCCGGACGCGGCCCCGACGCCCTGCCCGCCTTGCGCGCCCAGGCGGTTGCCGACTTCCGCAAGGGCGCAGTGTTCAGCTATCGCGGCTGGCGGTTGTCGGACACCGAAGGCGCGCTGTTCGCCCTGCTATCGCTGGAGGGCTAGTCCTCGACGTTCAGCCGCCACAGGGCGAAGGCCGCGCCGGTCAGGGTCAGGGCCACCGAGGTCATGGTCCATTCCATGCGGCTGGCCGGCTCAGCGATGATGCGCGGGATGTGCAGCAGCACCACGAAGCTGGCCATCATGCCGGTGATCGCGGGACCAGCAGCCTTCAGTCCGCGATTGGACAGGAAGGCCAGCCCCGCCAGCACGTGCCCAGCCCCGGTCGCCGCCGCCCAGCCGGTCGGCCAAGGCAGCCAGGCCGGGACCATCTGGGCCGTGAACTTCAGATAGACGAAGTGCGACAGGCCAAAGACCAGCAGGCACAGCCCGAACGCGATGCGGGTCGAAAAAGCCAGGCGGCGTCGCAAGTCTCCCCCGAGGGATAGCGCGAGGAGCGCGACGCCGCCCGCCGACATCGTCGCGCTCTCGGCCAGGCCCAGCCATTCGGCGACCGAGCCAGGTTGCGCGACCACGCGGGGGCCATGGAGCAAGACGGCCCAAAGACCGAAGAAGATCGCCAGGAGCAGCCGGCCGCCCTTCGCCAGGCGCGGCAGCACCGCCGCGAGGGCCGCGGCGGCCATCGCGACGGCGGAGGCGGAGGCCAGCACGGACCGGAGAGGAACGTTGTCCGGCACGGGCTGCCACTGGAAGGCGAAGTCGCTTGAGATCAGCCCCAGCACGCCCAGCAGAAACGCGCCCAGCGCATACGGAACCGCTTTCCCCGACACCATCACCTGCTCCGACTCCCCTGAAACCTCGGTGAGGCAAGGCAGCACGGCGCGGCCGGCGGAACTTGGGGTTTGTTGCGGTGGCTAAGCCGCCTGCCGCCACGCCCGGGGCGAACAACCGAACGCCTCGCGGAAGGTGTGGTTGAAGTGCGAGAGGTCGTTGAAGCCGACGTTCAGGGCGATCGTGGTGATCGGCGCCTTGGTGTCCAGCAGCTGATCGGCGGCGGCCTTCAAGCGCGCCCCGATCTGGAACTGACGCGGCGTCTCCCCCGTCACGTCCCGAAACGCGCGGATGAAGTGGTAGCGCGACAGGCCCGCATCGGCAGCCAGCTGCGTCAGCGGCAGGGTCTCGGCATAACGGCGCTGGACGTCGTGGGCGACCTCGCGCACCCGGCCGTGGTCGATACGGCTGGCGTCGCGGCGGCGCACGCGGCGGCCCAGGGCCAGGGCGGCGGCGGTGACGGCGACCACCGCCTCTTCCTGAGGACGACTATCGCGCGCCAGCTGGCGGATCGCGCCATACAGCGGCGCGGTCTCGCGGCCGGAGGCGACGGTCGCAACGGCGAAGCGGCCGTCAGCGCAACGTAGATCCTCGGCCAGCTCGTCCATCAGGATGTCGTCCAAGGCCAGAACGGCCCGGCGATTGCCGGCCCCGTCCAGGTGCAGGCAACCGAAGCTTTCCTGCGCATTGCCCAGCACGATCGCGCCGGGCGTGGCGGTCGCCGAGCCGACGGGGGTCTGGTAACCGAACACACCCGACACCACCGCCCCGATTGCCGAGCGCGCATAACGGTGGCGAGCCAGGGTCCGGGCGGGCGCGGCGCAGCTGACATCGCCCGCGCCGTAGAGGCCGCCCCGGCTGGCCAGGACGGGACCGTCCACCTCCACCCGGAACTCGGCCCCTTCCGACATGGGCCCTAGAGCGCCCGGCCGGTCGACGCCGAAGCGGTGTCGACCCGCGTCCACACCTGGGTCTTGCACAGGACCAGGAAGCAACCCTTGGCGCGCAGCGAGGCGCGGTCCAGCAGGCGCATCTGGCCCGAGAAAGTCATGTCCAGGTCGGGCACGTAGACGCGCCCCTTCCATTCGTTCGGATCGGAAGCTGAGAAGTCACGCAGCAGCTGCATGCCGACCAGGTCTTCGTTTTTCTTCTTCTTCACGTCGGCGCGCGCGTCAGGATTGGCCCAGACGACATAGCCGCAGGTGCGGGTCTCGCACGGCTTGATCTCGATGTGGACGCTGCCCTTGGGATTGCGCCAGACACCATAGACGTCGCTCGCCTTAAGCGGCGTGACATCGGCGGCCAGCGCTGCGCCAGCCAGGCTCGACAGCGCCACAACGGCCGCTGCCAGCAGCGTATTTCTACGGCTCATGAAGCCCTCTTCCAACTCTCTAGACACGCGCCACCCGGATCGCGGGCGCACGCTAGACTGCGAAGAGAAGCAGGTGAAGCCGTCAGAATCTGGGCGGCGACGGTTTTCGTCTCTCAGTCGACGAGGATGCTCTCGACCGGCACGGTCAGCAGGTAGCCCTGGCCTCGCACCGTCCGGATCAAAAGGTCGCCGCCCTCGACCCGCGCCAGCTTGGCCCGCAGGCGGCTGACGATGACGTTGATCTGGCGCTCGTGCTCGGAGCGGTCGCCGGTGTTGGGATCTTGCAGCAGCCGGGCGCGCGGCACGATCTGCTGCGGGCTGGCCAGCAAGGTGCTCAGCAGGGTGAACTCGCCCGAAGACAGCTCGACGCTGCGCTCATAGGGGTCGAACATCTGCCGGGTGATGATGTTCAGCCGCCAGCCGTCGAAGCGGTAGATATTGGCCTTGTCGTCGTCGCGGCGCACCCGCAGGCCCGCCTGGCGCCGACGCAGCACCGAGCGGATGCGGGCCAGCAGCTCGCGCTGGCGATAGGGCTTGGCCACATAGTCGTCGGCCCCGATCTCCAGACCCACCACGATGTCGCTCTCGTCGGCCATGGCGCTGACCACGATGACGCCCGGCTGGGGTTGCTGGCTGCGCAGGCGGTTGCAGACCGAGAACCCGCCCTCGCCCGGCAGCATGATGTCCAGCACCACCGCATCGACCGGCACGGTGGTCAGGATCTTGTCCATCTGCCGCGCCGACGAGGCGGTGACCACCTCGTACTCGTGCCGACACAGCAGGTCGTGCATCTGCGACCGCGCGGACTGGTCCGCATCGAGAAGTAAGATCCTTTGCCGCATGCCCGTCACTCCGTCCTCTGTCGCGGCTAAGGCGTAGCTGGGCGGAGCGGCGAAAATACTTTCCGTTTGTATTGCGAGGTTCGCAATTAAGGCGCGATTGTGGCCAAATCCTCATGCAAGAAGCTAGAACATCGCCCGTCCCGAGAAGCGCATGTAGTAGCGGGTGGTCTTCTTGGCCGCCTCCGCCCCGCCTTCCAGCGCCAGGTACGACAGGGCCGAGCCCGCGCGGATGGCGAAGCCCAGGGTCGCCGCGCCCTGCTTGTCGGCGATCGAGGTCAGGGTGAAGCTCTCTCCGTCCCGGAACCGCGCCACGGTGTCGTCGATGCTGCCCGACAGCGTCTTGCGATAACCGACCCGCAGCTCAGGCCGCCACCACACTGCCTCGCCGAACTGCGCGCCCAGCACCAGACCGACATCGCCACTGAGATTGCTGAACGCTCGCGCGTCGCGGATCAGGTCGAAGCCATCGCCGCCGCCCGTCTCGCTGCGTTTGCCTTCCGAGAAATAGAGATAGTCCAATCGCGTCTCGGGCCGGATGAACATGCGGCCGATCTTCTGCTCGTAGGCGACGCCGGCGAAGGCGTTGGCGGTCGCGCCGTTCCAGTGGGCGACATTGGTGACCGAGGCGTCGGCTACGCCGTCGCCATTGACGTCCTCGCTGTAGAAGCTGCGGTCGCCGGTCAGCCAGCCGTAGCCCGCCCCGCCGCCCAGGTTGAAGCGCCAGCCGCCCACCGCGCGCCGCCAGTAGAGCCCTGCCTGGACCATCGTATTGACCGTGTGCTCGCCGGCCTTGGCGGTCGTATCGTGTTCCTCGACATTGACCATGGCCAGGGTGACGCCCAGCGCTCCGCCTGCATCGCCCATGGCTTCGTAGCCGGCCACGAACCCGAAAGCCGCTGCGTCCGAGCCCTGATCGGTCCCGTCCTCGCGCTTCACCATGGTATTGATCTGCTGCACCCAGATGCTGTCGGGGCCATAGCGGTCGCCCAGGTCGGGGCGCACGGCGGTGGCGGCCGAGATCTGCTGGTTCACCGACTGCAGGGCCGAGAACATGCCCAGCCCCTGGTCGGGCAGCATCTGGTTGTAGAGGTTGTAGAAGCCGTCGCGGGTGTTCTGGGCCAGGAAGGCGCTGGCGATGTCCTCGTTCTTGGACAGCGCCGCGAACACCGCGTCATAGGCCGAGCCCTGGTTGGTGGTCATGCCGGCCTCGGTGGCCGTGCGGCGGCGCACGTCGATATTGATGCTGTTCCCCGACTGATAGGCGTTGGCCACATAGAGGTACGGCGCGCTGCCCAGCAGGTCCTGGTCGATCGTGCCGGCGGTCAGGCTGCCGGCCTGGATGACCTCGAAGGTCGAGGCGTTGGTCAGCAGGTTATTGAGCACCAGCCCCAGCTTCGTCCCCGACTCGATCGTGGCCGTGTCGGCGATGATGCGACCCCAGGTCCCGGCGGCCGGGTCGACGCTGAAGACCAGCTTGCTGGCGGCGCCCAGGCTGAGGTTGGTGATCTTCAGGTCATTGGTGTTGGTCAAGGCGAGAATGCCGTCGCCGATGCTGATGTTCAGCCGGCCGTCGCTGTCGGACAGGCTGGTCAGCACATAGGCGCCGCCGTCGATCTTCAAGGTGTCGAGGCCAGCGCCGAAGTCGATCGCGCCGATCACCGAGCCGTTCAGGATGTTCAGGGTGTCGTCGCCCGCGCCGAACAGGATCTTGCCGATGATGGCCGGCTCGTCGGCGTCGTCCACGCCGTCGCCATCCGTGTCGGTGTCGGCCACCCCGTCATCGCCGTCGTCCCCGTCATTGACGCCGGTCTGGGTGATGGTGACGCCGGTGGTGTTCTTGGAGACGTCGATGGCGATGGCCTTGCCGGTGATCGTCTCGTCCGAGGCGTCGGTATTGTCGTCGTCGGTGTCGTATTCGTCGTCGGTGGCCACGACATAAGCGGCGATCGTGCGGGTGTTGTTGATCGTCGTCAGCGTCCCGGCCTCGTCGAGGATGGCGTAGGCGTTGCCCTTCTCGCCCGACACCGTGGCGGTGATCACCCCATCGTTGTTCAGCACGCGCGAGACCGCGCCGGCGTCGATCACCAGCGCCCGGGCCGAGAACGCGCCCTCCGACACCGTCGAGGCGCTGATCGAGCCCTCGTTCCAGATGGTGTCGGCGATCGCGCCCGCCTTCAGCCGTAGGCCGTTGGTCTGGGCCTCATAGCCTCCGGCCGTGATCGAACTCGTCACGCGAATGCCATTGGCGAGCAAGGTCTCGTAGCCCGCGTCGCCGCCGATCTGCACGCCGGTGGTCTCGACCCCGTCATAGACGCTGGCGGCGCTGACCGAGCCGTTGATGACCAGGCCATAGGCGTTGTCGCCCTCGCCCACCGCGCCGATCGTCACCGTGTTAGTGTTCGAGCCGATCTTCAGCGCCGGCGCGCCGCCATAGACCGAGATCGACGCCGTGCCTTCCGCGTTGTCGGCGACGCCGTCGCCGTCCTCGTCGTCGGTGGTGTCGTCGTTGGTGTCGGTCGGCGGCCGGTCCAGCAACACCCCGCCGGAGACATTGGCCGTAATGTTGACCCCGCCGCCGCCTTCCAGCTTGTCGTCGGCGTCCAGCAGCGCCCGGTCGTCGGGATCGCTGTAGCGCGAGGTGACGCGGTAGCCGGTCGAATAGACCGAGCCCTGCAGCACGAACGCCCCTTCGATCGGCGCGTCGACCGCCACCCCGACCGAGCCTTCGCCGATGACGCTGGTCGAACCCTCGATCTGGACCTTTCCAGTGACCGGCGCGGCGATATGGACGCCATAGCCGCGATCGCCGGTGACGCTGATCGAACCGGAGTGGACGAGGTTGCCGACCAGCGGCGCCTCGATGCTGATCCCCGCCGAGTCCATGCCCTCGATGGTGATCGTGCCGGTGTTGGTGATCGCGCCGGTGAAGGGCTGGTCGCCGGTCAGCCGGATGCCGTAGCGCCGATAGCCCTTGGCGAGGAGGCCGTCGTAGTCGCCATCCTCGTCGGTGTCTTCATAGTCGTAGTCCTCGGTCAGGCTGATCGAGCCGGCGCTGGTGACGCTGCCCGTATGGCCGCCGATGACGAGGATGCCGACCGAATCGTCGACACCGACGCTGGCCAGGCCGCCGTTCATCGTGACGGCATTGTCGCTGTTCAGGGTGACGATCCCGCCCGCCGTGCTCAGCGTGATGACGCCGTCTTCGGTCACCTTCACATCGTCGGCGGCCCCGTCGTTGGGGCTGGCGGTGGTGATTGGCGTGGTCCGCGTGCTGCTGGTGACCTCGACCTCGGCGAAGGCATGTCCGGCATACAGGAGCAACGGGGCGGCGGCGGCCGTGGCGACGAGAAGCTTGCGCGGCATCGGGAACCTTCGAGGACAATCCCCGAAGGCCTAGCCGCCACGCTTGGCGCTCGCGTGGCTGGCTTGTTTCCCGTCCGCCGCGCCGCGCAACCTGGCGCAGCTTCCAGTGACGTTTCGAAAGGTTAGCGTACGCCGGTGAAGTGTTTGGGCTCCAGATAGTGCCGCGTGAAGCGGGCCTCGTGGACCGCGCCCTTGAAGAAGTCGACCTTGTTCATCCGCGAACCGATCGAGGCCCGGCCCGGCCCCTGCGGCTTGAACGGCACCTCGGCCTCGCCCTGGAGGACGCCGTTGACATAGGCGCGATACATCTTGCCGTCGAAGCTCTGGGCGACGTGGAACCACTGGCCGACCGGGAAGCGCTTGTCCGGGAAAATCAGGGTGTGCTTGTAGCCCGGCCCGGTAACGAAAGCGTCCAGCCACCACTCGGTCCCGACGGTGCGGATCTCGAACAGGAACCGCGTGGTCGAGGGCGGCGCGCCTTCCGGGGCCATCTCCTGCAGGTGGAACCAGCGCTGGGCCTCGTTGCCGCCGTCCGGGCGGAACACGGCCTCGAAGGTCCAGGTCTCGGCCCCGGCCAGGGGGTGCTGCTCGACGAAGAGCACATCCTGGACGCCGTCGAACTGGACGGCCTTGCCGACGGGGCTGTCGATGATCTTGGGCGCGCCCTCGGCATGGGCCTCGATCCCGCCGATCTTGGTCAGGTTGTCGAAGGTCCAGACGGCCTGGTCCTTAAGCTTCTTGCCGGCCGAGGCCGATGTCGCCAGGCCCAGGACGGGCAAGGCGGCGGCCGCGGCCAAAGCCTCGCGGCGGCTCCATTCGAGCGTCATATCATCTCCCCGATTTTCTTTTCACGCGTTCCACTTTGTGGCATAGGCTTCCACATAATGACAATGACACCGGTTGCAGTGGCATTGGGCGGAGGAAATCACGGATGTTTCGAGTCGTCTCCAACCACCGCACCTTGATCGCCCTCGCGCTTGCCGGCACCGCGCTGACGACAGGCGCGATCGCCCACGCCGCGCCGGCCCGCGCCCCCAAGACTGCCTCGGCGAAACAGGAAGCCCTGCCCTCCGCCGACGCGGTGCTTGCGGTACTGAACCGCGCCAATTCCGCCCAGATCAAGGCCATGCGCGCAGAGCCTATTCCGCTGACCACCGGCGGGGCCGTGCGCGAGATCTCGTCCAACTGGGTCTCGGCCACCTACTATGTCGGCGCCGCGCGCCTGGCCCGCGTCACCCAGGACAAGGACACCCTGAAGTTCCTGACCGACGCGGCCGAGCACTACAACTACGCCCTACGCGGGGCCAAGACGCCCAAGAACATGCTGAACGCCGACGAGATGGCGATCGGCGACCTCTATGAAGAGCTCTATGCGCGCCGGCGCCAGGAAGGCGTGATCATGCCCCTGCGCCAGCGCCTGGACTGGGCTTTGCCGCACCTGACCCGCCAGCCGATCCCCGAGCACCTGGTCTGGTGGTGGAGTGACGCCCTGTTCATGGCCCCGCCCGTCCTGGCCCGGATGAGCGCCCAGACCGGCGACGCAAAGTATCTCAAGGCCATGGACACCCAGTGGTGGCGCACCTTCGCCCGCCTCTATGATCCGGACGAGAGCCTCTACTACCGCGACGAGCGCTTCATCGAGCGCCGTGACGAACAGGGCCGCAAGCTGTTCTGGTCGCGCGGCAACGGCTGGGTGATGGGCGGCATGGCCCGTGTGCTGGAGTCGATGCCGGCCGACTACATCCAGCGGCCGCGCTACGTCGCCATCTTCCAGGCCATGTCCAAGCGGATCGCCGGCCTGCAGCGCGCCGACGGCCTGTGGTCGTCCAGCCTGCTGCAACCCGACCGCTTCCCGGAAGCCGAGACCTCGGGCTCGGCCTTCTTCGTCTACGCCCTGGCCTGGGGGATCAATCACGGCGTCCTGGACCGCGCGACCTATCTGCCGGTGGTCGTGAAGGGCTGGAAGGGCCTGGAGGCCCAGGTGCTGCCCAACGGCATGCTGGGCGCGGTGCAGAAGACCGGCGACCAGCCCGTCACCACGGCTGCGGACGACATCGGCCCCTACGGCGCCGGCGCCTTCCTGCTGGCCGGGCTGGAGGTGATGAACCTCTCCAAGCCCGTGGCCGCCCTGCCCCTGGCCGAGCCCGCGCCGGACGCCGCCGCCTTCGTCGCCGCCACCATGCCGGTCCCGGCCGTGCCGCGCACCGTGCGCGGTCCCGAGGAAGAGGCCCGCCACGCCACCGAGATGAAGGCCGTCGCCGCCCTCGCCTACGACCCGCTGATCGAAGGCCCGGGCCTGGCCCCCGCCCAGGTCCCGCCCGCCGCGCCGGGCCAGCCGACGCCGCCCAAGATGATCTTCCGCATGGCCCCGCCGCCGACCGGCCAGGAGACGCCGCGCGCCACGGTCCGCTACGCGCCCGAGCGCTATGACGACATCCTGTGGGAGAACGACCGCACGGCCCACCGCATCTACGGCCCGGCCCTGGAGCAGTACGAGCCGCCCTCGACCTCGGGCGTCGACGCCTGGGGCAAGAGCGTCCGCTACCCGTTCATGACCCGCCAGCTGCGCACCGGCGACCAGCACGCCTATCACGGCGAAGGCATCGACTACTACAACGTCAAGACTTACCGCGGCGCGGGCGGCCTGGGCGTCTGGGACGGCGGCAAGCTGTGGGTGTCGCGCAACTGGAAGGACTACAAGATCCTGAAGGACGGCCCCGACGCGGCCTCGTTCAAGGTCAGCTACGCCCCTTGGAAGGTCGGGGATAAGCGCGAGGTCTGGGAAAGCCGGACCTTCACCCTGCCGATGGGCACCAACTTCACGCGGATGGTCTCGACCTTAGGCTCCAACGCCAAGGGCCCGATCACCGTCGCCATCGGCATCACCAAGGCCCCGACCGCCAAGACGGCCGGCGACCTGCGCGCCGACAAGGCCAAGGGCGTGTTCTCGTTCTGGGATGTCACCGACCCCGACAAGGGCACGATGGGCGTGTCGCTGCTGATCGATCCGCGCCAGATCGTCGACGTCGTCGAGACCGACAGCGACTGGCTGGTGCTGGTCAAGGTCACGCCCGGCAAGCCGTTCGTCTACTACATGGGCGCGGCCTGGGACAAAGGCCTCGACTTCCACTCGCGCGCCGACTGGGAGGCCTACGTGTTCGCCCAGAAGCCCGACTTCAACCCGGCTCACTAGGTCCGAGGCTCACATGCAACGACGCGCCCTTCTCCAGCTCGGCCTCGTGGCCGCTTCCGCCCCCACCCTGGCCCTGGCGGCCGGCAAGGCGATCCTGGCCAACGCCCATGGCGCGGTCGGCGACGGCAAGGCGCTGAACACCAAGGCCATCCAGGCCGCCATCGACGAGGCCGCCAAGACCGGCGCGACCGTGGCCCTGAAGCCGGGCGTCTACCGCACCGGCTCGATCTTCCTGAAGTCGGGCGTCACCCTGCGCCTGGACAAGGGCGTGACCCTGCTGGGCTCGCAGAACCTCGCTGACTATCCGGAAATCGCGACCCGCGTGGCCGGCATCGAGCTGACCTGGCCGGCGGCGCTGGTGAATGTCTACAAGCAGAAGAACGTCCGCATCGTCGGCGAAGGGACGATCGACGGCGACGGCAAGGTGTTCTGGGACAGCTACTGGGCCCTGCGCCGGAAATACGATCCCAAGGGCCTGCGCTGGGCCGCCGACTATGACTGCAAGCGCCCGCGCCTGATCCAGGTGTTCGACAGCGAGAAGATCGAGCTGGCCGGGCCGCGCCTGCGCCGTTCGGGCTTCTGGACCGTGCATGTCTGCTACTCGCACGACATCCACGTCGCCGACCTGGAGATCCGCAACAACGAAGGCGGCCGCGGCCCCTCGACCGACGGCGTCGACATCGACAGCTCGCACGACGTGCTGGTCGAGCGGATCGACGTGGCCTGCAACGACGACGCCCTGTGCCTGAAGGCCGGCCGCGACGCCGACGGCCTGCGCGTAAACCGGCCGACCTACAACGTCGTTATCCGCGATTGCGTGATCCGCGACGCCTCGGCCGGGATCACCTTCGGCAGCGAGACCTCGGGCGGCTTCCACGACATCAAGGTCGCGGGCCTGACGGTGCACAACCCGACCCCGGTCGGCATCCTGTTCAAGTCGGCCCATACGCGCGGCGGCACGGTCAAGGATATCGACATCGCCGGCATGGTCCTGCACGACGTGCCGACCGTCCTGCGGGTGAACCTGAACTGGAATCCCAGCTACAGCTATGCCGAGATCCCGGCCGGCATGACCGACGTGCCGCCGTACTGGAAGGTGATGACCCAGCACGTGCCGCCGGAACAGGGCCGCTGCCGCCTCAGCGACGTGCGCATCAAGGACATCAAGGCCATCGGGGCCAAGACCGCCTTCGAGGTCGCGGCCTTCCCCGACCTGCCGCTGGAGCGCTTCGCGTTCGACAACCTGGACCTGGACGTCCAGGCCGGCGGCCGCATCGCCAACGCCAAGGACTGGACCTTCACCCGCAGCAAGGTCGACACCCTGGACGGCAAGCCGCCCGAGGTCTCGGCCTCGACGGGCGTCACGGGGCTTTAGTTCGGGCGCTCAAGCGTGACGGCCATCAGGCCGATCACCACCTCGTTGGCCGTTGTGCGCACCGTCAGGTCGCGCAGCGGCTTGCGGGGGTCCAGCGCCAGGGACAGCACCGTGGCCGCCCCGCCAGGCACCTCGCGGCCCTGGCCCTTGAAGGTCACGGGATCCAGAACCCGCACCTGGCCGGTCGCCAGGTCCACGCGCGTGGGCGGCGGCGTGTCGACGCGGAACTGGTAGTCGTCGAGGAAGAAGTCCTCCTCGATCGGCCACCAGGTGTCGGGATTGCGCAGCGCCAGACGGGCCGTCGTCCCGTCCTGATAGGTCACCACCACCTCGCCATTGTCGAAGCGGCTCTGCATCGGATTGGTCGAGCCCGCCATCAGCAGGTGGACGCGGCTGGCCTTGCCCGACAGCGGCGTGACGGCCTGCTTGGGGTAGTTGTCCCACAGCGACGTGAAGGCGATGTTCGGGACGTCGGCCGCGCCCGGCGTGCGGAAGACCACGCCCGACGGCGTCGTGATCTGGCCGCCCTGCCCGGCCGCGACGCGGCGCAGACCCGCATCGTCGATCGTCGCCATCTGGTTCACATGCCCGGCCCAGCCGCCCAGGCCTTGCGCCGGCACACCCAGCGACGGACCACGCGGCCGGGGCGAGCGGTACTTGTTCTTGGCGTAGATCGCCGTGACGCGGTCGTTGAAGGTGATGGTGACGGGGTCCATGCGGCCGGCGACAGTGACCGGAACCGCAGACGTCGCCGGCTTGGCGGGAACCGGACCGGCGACCGGCGCCAGCCAGGTCAGGCCGTTGCGCGAGACGCGCTGGAAGCTCTTCGCCGATCCTGTCGCGGGACTGGCGACGGCCACGCCGCTCCAGCGCACGACGACCTCGACGGCCTTGTCGCCCGGCGCGGTGATCTCGATGGCCGGACCGCCGATGGCGTCGGACGCGGACTTCCAGGCCGCTTTCGCGCCGTCGATCTCGACGCTTGCCACGCCCTCACGCGGCGCCGGCAGGCGCAGAACCACGGTCTTGAAGCGGCGGTCGCCCGGCTTCAACGTCCAGCGATCTTCATCGCCCTGCCGTTTGAAGTCATAGGCGAAGGCCGGGTGCGCGATCGACGCGTGATCCCAGCTTGCCGGGAAACCCGGACGGATCGTCAGCGTCCCAGTCAATGCGTCGGGATGCAGGCCGAACAGCCCCTCGACCATGGTCCGCGCGGTCACCCCGGCGCTGTCGGCGAAGTCGCGCTGCGACTCGCGGCGGTAGACGTCCGGCCAGGCCAGAGTGCCCATGTTGCCGGGCGAGATGCCCATGAACATACTGGCCAGCAGGCCGCTCTTGGTCAGCCGGAAGGCCTCGTCGGCCCGCCCCGCCTGCCACAGGGCCAGGGCCGTGTGCAGGTTCTCCTGGGTGACGACATTGTTGATCGACCAGGCGTAGGGCAGCCAGTCCGTGCTGGCGTACATGCCGTAGGCCGCGTCGGCCGACACGCCCGGTCCCTTGATCGGGATACGCGGCAGCCGCGCCAGGGCGTCGGACATCCGCCAGGCGTCGGCCGGCGGAACGATCTCGGAATCGATGGCGTGGTAGTAGGTCCACAGGGCGAACGACGGGTGCAGCCGCTGCTCGCCCATCAGGTCCTTGTACTCGGCGAAGGCGCCTTCCTGCGGCATCCACAGCAGTTCGCGCATGGCCGCCTGGATGGCGTCGGCCTCGCGGTCGTAGGGCGTCGGGTCCTCGCCGATCAGCCGCGCGACCTTGGCGGCCATGCGATTGTGATAGGCTTGGTAGGCCGACGAATGGGTCGCCCCGCCGCCATTGTACGAGAGATGGTCGCTGGCCCAGATCTGGGCGTAGGCCTCGTAGAGCGGCAGCTTGCGCGGGCCGAATTCGCGGCGGAACAGCCGCTTCTCCCAGGCCAGGTGCCGGGCGATCGTCGGCCACAGGTCGCGGGCCAGTTTCAGGTCGCCCGACCACTCCAGGTGCCGGAACAGCGCGTCGATATAGACGGTGTTCATGTCGTAGTGGGAGTTCGACAGGTCGCCGTTCGAGTGCAGCGCCTTCTCGGCCCGCGCCAGGTTGGCGTCCTCGTCGGCTGGCGGGATCGCGGCCGGGATGGGCGAGACGTTCTGGCCCTTGGCCCAGTCACGGAAGTGGCGGTCGGCGCGATCGGCGCGGCCCAGGGCGTCCAGCCAGTACGGTCCACGCCAGCCCAAGAGCTTGGTGCGCCAGGCGACCGCGCCGTGCATGACCGCTTGCTGCGGCCCGTCCCAGGTGGCCTCGGCCCCGACGTTCAAGGCGGCCATGGCGGCGTTGATATAGGGATCGGGCGTCTCGATCCGCACCTGCGCGCGCAGGGCCTGGAAGTGGGCGCGAGCCTCTTCGAACCGCGTGGCCAGCTCGGCCTTGGCGAAGGCCGGCGGACGGGCGGTCGGTGTGACCTTGTCCTCGGGTCGGGCGGCCCGGACGGCCTTGTAGTCGGCCAGGTCATCGGCGACGCCGGGATCGACGCGTTGCAAGGAGAGGGTCAGCGGCGTGTTCGAGGACAAGCTGGCGCGGCCCAGGGCGACGCTGCCCTGCTCCGCGCCCTGGCTGGCCAGCAGACGCGGCAGATCGTTCCACGCCCCCGCCTCGCCCCGTTGGTAGCGGGCCGGGCCGCTGGCGGCGCCCAGGATCACCGCCTGGGGCGCGGTCAGCTTGAAGCCGTTGTCGTCCAGCCCGACGCGGTTGATCTCGGCGAAGGCCGGCTTGAACTGGAACCACTCGGCGATCGGGACCTTCTCGGTACCGATGTCGCCGTCGCGAGCGCCGCGCTGGCCGGTGATGCCACCGAACGCCCAGACCAGCTCCAGGCCCGGCGGCAAACCCGAGCCCTCGATCCGCAGCGACAGGCCCTCGGTCACGGCATAGGCCACGGCCTCGACGCGCAGCACGCCATCGCCCAGCAGCGGATCACGGATCTCGTAGATCAGCTCGCCAGGCCGGTAGCGGGTGGTGATCCTGGCCGCCTCATGCAGCCACTTCGCGCCGCCCGCGCTAACCAGGGCCAGCCGCAGATTGCCGCCGCGTCCCGGCAGGTAGAGCACGAACTCCGGCTTGTCGCCGCCGTCCACGCGGAACGCCGTGTCGCCGCCATAGAGCGGGCGGTTGAAGGTCTCGACGCCATTCTCGATGACGAAGTCGCCGCCGTCGGGCCGGTAGCGGATCGGTCGCTCGATGTTGTCGACAAGATTGGGACGAGGGCCGCCGACCGCCGCCGGCGCGGTCTGGGCCAAGGCCCCGCCGCTCGTGAGACTAGCGACAAGAACCAGAGCCAGACCGGCGCTGCGACGGATACCGTTCATTCCCGCTCCCCTCAGATCAGGCGCTCTTCTTGGCGACCTCGACGGCGTAGACGTGGTTGGCGCCGTGCATGTTGGACGTGAAGACGATCCACTTCTGATCCGGCGTGAAGGTCAGGTTCGGCTCTAGACGGTAGTCATGAGCCGACATGTCGACCAGTCGCTCGCTGGCCATCTTGTCCACGGTGATCAGGTCTTCGGTGTAGTACGGCAGGGCCGCGTCGCGGATGGTCTCGGGCCGGAAGGCGTAGAGCCATTTGCCGTCGGGCGCGTGGGCGACCATGTCGGCGTCACCGCCGTCGCCGGCGAACAGCACGCCGTCCTTGGCGACGTTGTAGTGCACCGACCACTCGTTCTGCTCGACCCGGCGATAGAGCTTCTTGCCCGTCGCCAGCTCGTGGCCGGCGATCCAGAACACCTGGCCGCGCGGGGTCTGCAGGTCGTACCAGACCCACTTGCCGTCGGCCGAGAAGAACTCGTGGCCGGCGATCTCGAAGTTCATGGTCCGGGTGTGGATCTTGGTCAGGCCCGTGCCGTCGGTGCGGATGGTCCAGATGCGGTCCACGCGGTGCCAGGGGCCTTCGTGGCAGAACATCACCTGGGCTGGATCGGCCGGCGAGAACTGAGCGTGGCCCAGCCACTTGTCCGAGGCGTGGATCACCTTGCGCTCGCCGGTCTTCAGGTTGACCGTGAAGATCTCCATCGGCGTCGGCGTTTCGAAGCGTTCGGTCATCCGCACGCCCTTGGCCTTGGCGAAGGACAGCGGCTTGCCGTCCGGACCGTTGGCCGCGTACTCGGCCTGGCCGAAACGCTTGCGGTCGTCGACGGTGTTGGGTTGCAGCGGCTTGCCGCCATAGGTCACGACACCAAGCAGCAGGGTCTCGTCCGCGTTGATCGAGGTGATCCCGCCCTGGGCCAGCTTGGCCACGACCTTGGCTTTACCGCTGTCGATGTCGAGGGCGTAGATGGTCTTGGGACGATCGGTCGGCTGGCCCTCACCAGGCGCCGTGACCGAGTAGTAGAGCCGCCGCGAATTGCGCGGGAAGAACAGCAAGTCCGCGTCCTTCGTCTTCGGCAGCGTGGTCAGCTTGAAGGTCGTGAGATCCACGAGGGCGATGCCCGACGGCGTGCTGATCGCCAGCTTATCGCCCTGGGGCGTGTAGCCGTGCTGGTGGAAGTAGAGGTTCTTGCTCCCGCCCTCCTCCGACAGGCGCACGATGCGGTGGCCGGTCTTGGGGTCGATCCAGTCTTTCGGAGCGGTCGTCGCCACCGGTGCCGGCTGCTGAGCCAGGACGGGCGTCGCCAGGGCCGCCGCGGCCAGGCCAAGAACGGTTCTGCGAGCGATCACGTCATATTCTCCGAAAAAGGTGGGCTCGGCGCGAGGAATGGATCACGCCGAGCCCCAGGGAGGACCTAGTCGAGAAAAGGAAGATTAGTACGTCCAGCGCACGCCGAGCAGAATCTCGCGGCCAGTGTGGCGGTAGTCGCTGACGCGGTCGGCGGTGTCGACATAGGCGTCGGTGAACTTGTCGCCCAGGTTGATGCCTTCCAGCGTGACCACCAGGTTCGGCCGGATCTTATAGCTCGAGGAGAAGTCGTAGTACGTGCTGCCGTGCGTGCCGTGCTCGCTGTTGCCGTTCGAGCCCGGGAACTGGGTCAGGAAGCCCGAGCGACGGGCCAGCGAGGTGCGGGCGCTGAACTTGCCGCGCTCGAAGTAGATCGTCGCGTTGGCGGTCGTCTTCGATTGGCCAGTCAGCTTGTTGTACTTCGGCGCGGCGGTGGTGCCGTAGTTCACGCTCGAGTCGACATACGTGAAGTTGCCGATGAAGCCGAAGCCGCGGAAGGCGTCCGGCAGGAAGTTGAACGGCTGCTGGTACTGGAACTCGACGCCCTTCAGCCAGCCGCCTTCGCCGTTGTAGGGGTTGGTGACGTCGAAGATGTCGTTGACCGAGACGCCGGCGCTGGTGCTGAGCAGGCTGGCCGGCAGGCCCAGCGAGCTATAGACGGCGCGCGTGGTCTGGCTGGCGATGAAGCTGTCGATCTTCTTGTAGAAGACCGCCACGCCGATCAGCGATTCCGAGGCGAAGTACCATTCGGCCGCCAGGTCGAAGTTGGTCGCGCGGAACGGCTCCAGGTCCGGATTGCCGAAGTTGACCGTACGCGTGGTGGCGCCGACCGAACCGCCGGGGGTCAGGCTGCCCAGCGTCGGACGGGCCATGACCTTGGCGATGCCGCCGCGCAGGATGAAGTTGTCACGCGGCTCCAGCGTGACGTTCATCGACGGCAGGACGTCGGTGTAGTCGTTCTTGGCCGTCAGATAGACGCCCGAACCGATGAAGCCCTGCGAGGTGACCTTGGTGTGGGCCACGCGGAAGCCGAAGTCGGCGCGCAGCGGCTTGCCACCGAACACGGTGGCGTCCACGACCGCCTGGCCAAAGCCCGACAGGTCCTTTTCCTCGACGTCGCGGGTGTCGCCCTGCTGGACGATCAGCGGGAAGTTCAGCAGCTTGGTGGCCGCCAGGGCCTTGTCGATATCGGCCACCACATAGCTGCGGTCGCCACCCGGGAACGGGAAGTCGCGGCCGAACGAGACGACCTTCGAGAAGGCGCCCACGCCGACGATCTGGTTCGAGCCGGTCAGCACCTGGTTGCGGCTCGCGCCACGGTACTTGACCACGTATTGCTGGGCGTCGACGCCGCCGCGCAGCTTCAGGTGCTCGTCGACGTCGAATTCCAGGTTGCCGCTGGCCGTGCGGGTGATGTTCAGCGAGGTCTGCACCGCCGAGCGCATCTCGGTCAGGGTGTAGAGGTTCGGGTCGGCGACGTTGAAGCCGTAGGTGATGATCGGCGTACGGTCGTTCTTGCGGGCGTCGTAGGTGTAGCCGTTGACGTCGTTGCGATCGAGCTGGAACGAGATCTGCTCGGGCATGCGGTAGTCAGAATTGGCCACGCCCAGGCGCACCTGGCCGCGCAGGCGGTCGGTGAACTCGTACTTCCCGGTCAGGGTCACCTGGGTGAAGGTCGTGTGGTCGCGCTGGGTGCCGTTCTCCGAACGGACGTCGACCTTGTCGAACACGCCGTAGGTGAAGGTGTTGCGATCGTTCAGCGCGTAGTCGCGGACGATGGTCGAGCCGACGCCGGCCGCGTTCGAGCGGCTGAACGAGATGGCTTCCAGGTTCGGGCTCTCGGTGAACTGGTTCAGGTCCGAATAGAGGACGTCCAGCGCCAGTTCCGACTTCGCGTTCGGGCGCCACTGGGTCGAGAAGGTGATGCCCAGGCGCTCGGAGTCGATCTTCGAGGCGGTGTAGCGCGGGATGCGCGGATAGAAGGCGTTCTGGACCTTGGCCAGCTCTTCGGGCGTCGTGCACTTGGAGCAGCTGGCGAAGTTGTCGCTGGCGTCGGCGCCCTGCCAACGGGTGGTGTTGAAGCCCTCGGCCACGGGCTGGCGCTTCGAATAGGCCACCGAGGCCAGCACGCCGAAGGTCTTGTCGGGGTTGGACCAGCTGAGCAGGCCCGCCGCGCGCGGCAGGATGCGGTCGGTGATGCTGTTCAGGCTGCCCTCGGCCGAGGCGGCGGCCTTGAAGCCGGTGTAGTCGAACGGACGGCCGCTCTGCAGGTCGACCGTGGCGCCCAGCGAGCCCTCGGCCACGTCGGCCGACTGGGTCTTGCGCACCGTGATGCTGTTGAAGAGTTCCGAGGCGAAGACGTTGAAGTCGAAGCCGCGGCTGCGGTTGCCGCCGCCCGTGGCGATGGCTTCCACGCCGTTGATGCGCACGCGGGTGAAGTCGGCGTTCAAGCCGCGCACCGAGATTTGGCGACCTTCGCCGCCGACGCGGTCGATGGTCACGCCCGGCAGGCGCTGGATGGCTTCGGCCAGGTTCTGGTCGGGGAACGCGGCGATGTCTTCGGCCAGGATGGCGTCGATGGCGCCGATGCTGGTGCGCTTGGCGCCCAGGGCCTTGCTCAGGCTGGAGCGGTAGCCGCTGACGATGACTTCTTCGACCTGGGTGTCTTCGGCGGCGGGAGCGGCAGCGGTTTGGGCCATGGCGGCGCCAGCGCTGGCAGCGCTAGCCACGGTCATGGCCGCGCACGACACGAGCAGGCGCGCTTTGAACGTGCTGAAAATCATCCTGTGTTTCTCCCCTACCGGTGCGTGACACCGGTGTCTTCACTAACCACACTTCTCAGAATGTGGGATATCTATCCATATCTTGTGACAAGTTGCAAAGAAACGCAACTCTGGTCTTACCAATTGGCCGCGATTTCACGGCAAGCGGCTAACTAGGTCGATCGTCAAAACCGGCGCAAAAGTCCGGTATGAATATGTTTTTGCTCGACTATTCGTTGGCGTTACCAGTTCAGCTTCAGCCGGTTTTGATAACGCTGTCGAAACGGCCAAGCTGACGTAAAGGAAGCCGCCCTCGCCCCTCGGCGAAGACGGCTTCGGCAAGAATCCGAGGAAAAATGGTCCTTACGGAATCGGCTTGAAGCCTTCCGCGCGGACGCTCCACTTGCCGTCTTTCGGGAAGCCCGGCGCCGGCCCCTTCGAGCCATCCCAGCCGCCCGCCATCATCGCCACGGCCGCTAGCAGCGAGCCGTTCGACGGGAAGTAGGTCTCGGCCGCGCGGGTGTAGCCGGGGCCGTCGGGGCCGACCGGCTCGCCGTCCTTGGCCGTGGCCAGGAAGGCCTGGGCATGGGCGTCGAGGTGGACGCGCGGGGTCATGCCCGAGACGCCGAACTTGTTGTTCTTGGCGTCGAAGAACAGCCAGTCGACGGCCTTGTCCGGCTCGTTCAGGCGCGCGGCGGTCATGGCGATCATCGGATAGTCCCAGCCCCAGGTCTGGCGCAGGTCCCAGTCACTCTCCACGGCCCGCAGGGTGCGCCGCATGGTCTCGGGATCGGCCTTTCCGGGGATCAGGCCATAGGCCATCAGGAACGAGGGGTGGTCGCGGTTCATGCACTGTTCGCCGACGGCGTGCTTGGAGCAGTCCTTGCTCTTGGCCACGTCCCAGAAGTCCGGCGTCGACTCGGTCGGCAGATAGAGGCCGTCCTTGGTGGCCATCGGGGCCAGGCCCTTGATCACCGCGTCCCACTCGGGCTTGCGCGCCAGGCCGGCGCGGATCCGCCACTGCTGGGCGGTCTCCAGACCCCAGCGGTAGTATTCCAGCTCGAACGCCGGGTTGAAGGTGGTCAGCGGGTCGTAGTTCTCCTGCACCGGGATGATCGGCGGGCCGATCACGAAGCGGCCCTTGTCGTCGCGGTGCGGGAAGCTGGCCAAGAGGTCGGCGGTCTCGGAGACCAGCTGGCCGTACTTGGCCAGGGTCGCCTTGGTCGGCTTGTCGCGCCAGATCAGCTCGGACATCCAGATCGGATGCGGCTGCTGCCACATGATGAAGGGCGAGACCTTGCTGGGGCTGTCGACGCCGTCGGGGCCGACCATCTTGGGCCACCAGGCGCCCTTCAGGCCGTGGCTCGCGGCGCGGGCCTTGGCGTCCTTCAGGTGGCCGACGTACCAGGGCAGGCTGCGCTCCAGATATTCCGGCTTGTTCCACAGGGCGAAGTGGCCGGCATGCCAGGGGTGCATCTCGAGGTGGAACTTGCCGTTCCAGCTGTTGGAGAACAGCCCCTCCTCCTGCGGCGGGACTTCACCGGCGCCGTTCAGGGCCATCAGGTACTGCGACAGCACCACCCGGCGCTCCAGCTCGGCGGCGCGGGGGTCGGTGCTGCCCGAGAAGTCGACGGCGGCGCCCTCAGTCCAATACGACTTCCAATGGGCGCGCGTGGCCTGGTCGGCGACCGTCACGGTCGGCAGCTTGGCCACGGCCTGGCGCGAGAAGGCGACCTCGAGCCCCAGTGTCCGGCCCTTGGCCTTAGGTGCGACGACATAGGCGTGTGGGCCGGCGGCGGTGAAGTCGACGGCGCGATCAGCCTGCAGGGCGGCGAAATACTTGGTGGCGTCCAGCTGGCGCGAGACGTCCAGACGCGAAGCGCCCTCCCCGGTCACCTTGGTGGTGTGCAGCTCCGGATGGCTCCAGTCGGACGGATCGGGGTTCAGGGCCTTGGAGACGCCCGGGAACTTCACCGACAGCTTCAGCCGCCCCTGCTCGACCAGCGCCGAGTCCACGTCGACCACGATCATGTCCAGGGTCGGATGCACGCTGGTGCGGACCGTCACGGCCTCGCCGTCATAGACGAAGCGGCTGGTCAGGACGCCGGTCCACAGGTCCAGGGTCTGCTCGGTCGCGGTCAGGTCCTCGAACTTGGCCGGCTTGCCCGCCTTGTCGCGCAGGTCCAGGGCCACGCGCCCCAGCGAGAAGCGGTGCGGGTTTTCGCGCAGATAGGCCAGGGCCGGACGGCTGGCCGCCTCGTTCCAGTCCTTCATGTAGGCGTAGGGCTGCTTGGTCCCGCGCACGTCGATCGGCGTGGTCCCATCGGCATAGGTATAGTTGTTCGGGTTCGGGAAGGCGTGCCAGGCCCACTGGGCCTCGGTCAGCAGCGGCGCGATCTTGGAATAGGCTTCCGGGAAGGTCTGCAGGCCGGTGATGTCGGCGGTGAAGCCGATCTGGCCGTTGCCGACCATCAGGGGCGCGGACGGGTCGACCTTGGTCAGCTTGACGTCATGGCGGCTGACCAGCGCGTGGCGGTCGATGGGCTGGGCCAGGGCCGGCGCGGCGAGGATGGAGAAGGCCAGACCGGCCAGAAGCGCGCGTCGCATCGATGACTCCCAGAACGCTTGTCCGCGGTGGACCGCGGTTGAACGATGGGGCGTCGATCGTTTCGGATCAACGCCCCGCCATTCCATTCTATAGGAGTCAATCTCACATTATGAAAGTGAGATCCTAGTCGGCGGCGACCGGGCCACCGCCGCTCATGGCCTTCTTGGTCAGCCAGATCAGCGGGATCAGGATCACGCACAGCCAGGCCGAGACGCGGAAGAAGTCCAGCGCCGCCAGCAGGTAGGATTGGTTGACGACCTGCTGGGTCACCGCCCCGACCGCTTGCAGATGGGTCATGCCCGCCGCTTGCAGCTTGTTCACGGCGTCAATCCAGGCAGGGCTACCCGAGCTCATGGTCTCGGCCAGGCGGGTCTGGTGCACGGCTTCGCCCCGGTCCCAGATCGTCGTGGCCAGCGAGGCGGCGAAGCTGCCCGCGGTGATCCGCGAGAAGTTCGACAGACCCGAGGCCTGCGGCGTCTGCTGCGGCGGGATGCCATTCAGCGAGATGGTCACCATCGAGATGAAGAAGGTGCTCATCGCCACGCCCTGCACCAGCATCGGCATGACCAGCGACCAGAAGTCGGCCTGCGAGTTGTAGCCCGAGCGCATGAAGAACGAGAGGCCGAACGCCGCCAGCGACAGGCTGGCCGTCCAGCGGGCGTCGACCTTGGTCATGATCCTGGCCGCGAACGGCGTCAGCAGCACCGCGACCACGCCGCTGGGCGCGGCCACCAGGCCAGCCCAGGTGGCGATGTAGCCCATCTGGGTCTGCAGCCACAGCGGCAGCAGCAGGTTGTTGCCGAAGAACACCGCATAGCCCAGACAGAAGGCGATGGTGCCGATCGTGAAGTTGCTGGAGCGGAACAGCGACAGGTCGACGATCGGGTGCTTCTCGTTCAGCTCCCAGATCACCCAGGCGATGAAGAACACGATCGCCAGCACCAGCTCGACCACGATGGCCGGCGACGAGAACCAGTCGGCTTCCTTGCCGGTGTCCAGCATCACTTGCAGCGCGCCGACCCAGATCAGCAGCAGCATGAAGCCGGTGCGGTCGATCGGCAGCTTGCGGGTCGGGGTCTCGCGACTGGCCATGTTCCGCCAGCAGATGACGGCGCACAGGATGCCGACCGGCACGTTGATCAGGAAGATCCACGGCCAGGAGATGTTGTCAGAGATGTAGCCGCCCAGGATCGGCCCGCAGATCGGGGCCACCAGGGTGGTCATCGACCAGATGGCCAGGGCCGTGCCGCGCTTGGCGGGCGGGAAGATCATGATCAGCAGGGCTTGCGAGCCCGGGATCATGGGTCCCGACACCGCGCCTTGCAGGATCCGGAACAGGATCAGGGATTCCAGGTTCCAGGAGAGGCCGCACAGCAGGGAGGCGACGGTGAACAGGATCACCGAGACCACGAAGGTCTTCACTACGCCGTAGCGGCCCATCAGCCAGCCGGTCAGCGGCACCGAGACGCCGTTGGCCACGGCGAAGGCGGTGATCACCCACGTGCCCTGGCTGGAGCTGACGCCCAGATTGCCGGCGATCGTGGGGATCGAGACGTTGGCGATGGTGCTGTCCAGCACCTGCATGAAGGTGCCCAGCGCGAGGGCGATCGAGGTGATCGCCAGCAGCGCGCCGGTCATCGGCGGCGGACCGACCGCTTGAGATTGTTCGGACGCCATGATGGCGACTCCTTACTTCGCGACGTCGATCTTGGCCTTCATCGACAGGCCCACGCGCAGCGGGTGCTTGGCGAGGTCGGCCGGGTCCAGGATGATGCGGACGGGCACGCGCTGGACCACCTTGATCCAGTTGCCCGAGGCGTTCTGGGCCGGGATCAGCGAGAAGGCCGAGCCGGTGCCGCCGGCCAGGCCGCGCACCTTGCCGTGGAACTTCACGCCGCCGCCGTAGAGGTCGGAGGTCAGCACCACCGGCTGGCCGGGGACCACCTTGTTCAGCTGCACTTCCTTGAAGTTGGCGTCGACATAGGCCTGGGTGGTGGGCACCACGGCCATCATCGGCGAGCCGATGGCGACCTGTTGGCCGACCTGCACCGACTTGCGGGCGACGATGCCGTCGGTCGGGGCGCGGACCACGGTGCGGGCCAGGGTCAGGCGGGCGGCGTCCAGGCGGGCCTGGGCGGCCTTCACTTCCGGGTTCTCGGTGACCGAAGCGCCGGAGATCAGCACAGTGTTGACCTCGCGGGTGCCGATCGCGGCGTCGCGGCTGGCCAGGGCCTGAGCGCGGCCGGCTTGCGCAGCGTTCAGGGCGGCTTGAGCGTTCTGCAAGCGGTTTTGAGCGGTCGTCAGCTCGTCGCCGGAGACAGCCCCCTCGCCCACCAGCGCCTGGCGGCGCGAGAGGTCGACGCGGGCGCGCTCGACGTCCGACTTGGCGGCGACGATCTGGGCGTCGGCGCGGGCGACGTCGGCCTGGCGGGCTTCGAACTGGCCGCCCAGGGCGGTGTCGTTGGCGAAGTAGCCCTTCACCTTGCGCTCGGCCTGGCCCAGGGCCGCTTCGGCCTGGGCGACGGCGATGCGGGCGTCGGCGTCGTCGATGATGACCAGCGGGTCGCCGGCCTTCACGGCCTGGGTCTCGACCACGAAGATCTTGGCGACGGGACCGGGCGACAGGGCGGTGACCTGGGCGGTCTCAGCCCCGACATAGGCGTCGTCGGTCTCGACATAGTGGCTTTCGAAAGCCAGCCAGTAGGCGCCGTAACCGACGACGCCGATGGCGACGGCGCCGCCCAGCAGGGTCAGCTGGCGGCGGCGCTTGTTGTTAGCAGCGGGTTGTTGATCGGACATAGGTGCAAGTCCTAAGGAACGAATGTCGTGAGGGTTCAGGCGCCGGTGAAACCGCCGCCGAGGGCGCGGATCAGGGCGATGTCGAGGGCAAAGGCGCGGCTTTCCAGGTCGGCGACGACCCGGCGCTGGGCCAGGACCGACTGCTCGGCCAGCAGCACCGACTGGTAGGTCGACAGCTGGCCTTCGTAGCGCAGGCGGGCGATGCGGTAGGCGTTCTCGTTGGCGGTCAACGCCAAGCGGGCGTCAGCCAGGCGGGAGGTCAAAGCCTTCTCGCTGGCGGTGACGTCGGCCACCTCGCGCAGGGCCTGGGTCAGGGCGCTGTCATAGCTGGCCACGGCGGCGTCACGATCGGCCTCGGCGCCGCGCAGGCCGGCGCGCAGGCGACCGCCTTCGAAGATCGGCAGGCGCAGGGCCGGGCCGACCTGGCCGATGTCCGAACCGCTGGAGAACAGCTTGTCCAGATACAGCGACTGGGCGCCGATGAAGCCGGTCAGGTTGATGTCCGGATAGAACATCGCCTTGGCCTGCTTGGTGCGCGAGGTCGCGGCCTCGGCCCGCCACTTGGCGGCGACCACGTCGGGGCGGCGGCCGATCAGATTGGCCGGCAGGTTCTGCGGCAGGCCGAACGGCTTGATCGTCGCATTGGCCGGACGGGCGATGGCCAGGCCGCGATCGGGGCCGGCACCGACTAAGGCGGCCAGGGCGTTGCGGGTCAGGGCGATCTGCTCGTCGATCGCCGACAGTTCAGCCTTCGAAGCGGGCGGCCCGGCGGCCGCCTGCTCGCTCTCGGCCTTGGTGTCGAGGCCGTTGGCGACGCGCTTGGACACCAGATTGCTGGTCTGCTCGCGCAGGCTGACGGCGGCCGCGGCGACGTCGCGCTGGGCGTACAGGCGCGACAGCTCGGCATAGGTCGAGGCGACGGCGGTCGACAGGGTCAGGCGGGCCTGGGCGGCGTCGGCCTGGGCGGCCTTGGCTTCCGAGGTTGCGGCGGCGACGGCCGCGCGGTTCTTGCCCCAGAAGTCCAGCTCCCAGCTGAAGTCGAGGGCCAGGCGGCCGATGTCGTTATAGCCCTGCGGCACGAAGGCCGGCGGGATGCCGGCGTTGTAGCTCTGCTTGCTCTCGGCGGCCGAGGCGCCCAGCGAAACCTGCGGCAGGTCGGCGGACTTGGCCTGGGCGACCAGCGACTGGGCGCGGCGCAGGCGAGCCTCGGCGGCGGCCAGGGTCGGCGAGCCTTTCAGGGCCTCGTCTTCCAGGGCGTTAAGCTGGGCGTCGCCATAGGCGGCCCACCAGGCGTCGGCCGGCCAATCGGCGGTCGGCGCCGCGAGGGTCTGGGCGGTTTCGTAGGCTTGCGGAGCTTTCGCCACCCGCGCGGCTTGCGCCGGCGGCAGGCTGGCGCAGGCGGCCAGAACCAGAGCACTGGCGGCAGCGAAGAATGGAAGGCTACGGCGAGAAGAGAAGGTCGGCATGGGGAGGCGCCTTGATGTGACCGTACGGTATAGTCATATGCAGGAGTGCAAGTAGGCTCCTCTTGCGCTACAGTCAAGGCGACCGTACCGTACGGTCGGAAAGAATTTCGATGATCGACGCCAAGCCCAACCTGGACCGTAACGCCCGCCGCGAGGCCATCCTCGACGTCGCCGCCGAGGTGTTCCTGGAGGAAGGCTTCGACGCCGCCTCGATGTCGACCATCGCCGCCAAGGTCGGCGGCTCCAAGAGCACGCTCTACAACTACTTCAAGAGCAAGGAAGAGATCTTCCAGGCCCATATCGAGCGCTATTGCGGTTGGCAGGGCGCGGAGATGTTCCAGCTGCTGGACGACGAGGTCGACGACGTGCGCGCGGCGCTGACCCGCCTGGGCCGGCGCTATGTCACCAACGTCATGTCCGACCGCAACATGCGCCACTTCCGCCTGATCGCCACGGCGGCCGAGCGCTCGCCCGACCTGGGCCGCACCTTCTACGAGGCCGGCCCGCTGCGCGGCGCGCGGCTGCTGGGCGGCTTCCTGGCGCGCATGAAGCTGGAAGGCCGGATCGAGGTCTCAGACCCGATCGCCGCCGGCCACCAGTTCATCGGCCTGTGCCAGAACCGCATGCTGAAGGCGCGCCTGGTCAATTACATCGGCCAGCCCACGCCCGAAGAGGTCGACACCGAGGTCGAGGCCGCGGTCAGCACCTTCATGGCGGCCTTCGGCCCGCGCTAGACGGGCGCGGTGAACCGGTAGCGACCGGAACCCACGACCATCTCCAGCCCGCCGGCGACGGCGCGGGTTGAGCGCACGCCCTTCGCGGTCGCCGCCGCGACACCGCATTCGCGCGCCTGGGCCGGAGCGCTGGTCGGCAGCCGCACGGTCGCCCGCGCGCCGGCCGGCACGTCGACGTCGAGGGCCAGCACGCCCCCTTCCCTGCGCCAGGCGCTGCGAACCGGGCCTAAGGCTGAGCGGAAGGTCGCCTCCGCCGACGCCACCGTCCCGACGGGCTTGGGCGCGACCGTGATCACCCGATCCGGCGCGGCGGCGAAGTCGACGGCAATCCCGGCCAGCCCGCCGAACAGCCAGCCCTCGCCATGACCCAGCATGAAGTGGTTCAACGACTTGGTCGGGTCAGCGTCCCAGGCCTCGGTCAAGGCCGTCGCGCCGCGCGCCAGCTGGTAGCCGTAGCTGGGCCGGTCGGTGACCGACATCATGTCGAAGATCACGTCGTCGCGACCGTTCTCGGCCAAGGCGCGCACCACGTAGTGGAAGCCGACATCGCCGGCTGTGACGCCATTCTGGCTGGCCCGCACGGCACGGACGAGAGCGTCCAGCAACCTGCCCTCCTGCCCCTTCGGGACCATGCCCAGGGCCAGCGGCATGGCGTTGGCGGTCTGGCTGCCGCGATCATAGGAGCCCGCCGTCGCGTCGAAGAACTTGGCGTTGAACGCCGTCCGGATCACCTCAGCGCGCTTGCGGTAGTCGGCGGCTTCGGCAGCGGGCCGACCCAGCACCTCGGCGATCAACGCCAGCGTGGTGAGAGCCTGATAGGACGTCGCCGTCCCCGTCAGCGCCCGACTGGTCAGCTGCGAGGCGCCCAGCTTGCCGGGACCGACGTCGTACCAGTCGCCCAGGCCGAAATCGACGATATGGCCCTGCGCGCGAGCAGCCAGGTAGTCGACGTAACGGCGCATGGCCGGATATCCGTCCGCCAGCACCTTCTTGTCGCCATAAGCGCGGTAGGCCGCCCACGGCGCCAGCACCACCGCCGATCCCCATTCCGGTGAGTTGCGGGCGTCCTGGTCGCGGCCGTCGGGTTCCAGGAAGGCGGTGTATTCGGGCGCGATGCCCGGGACCATGCCGTCCGGCTGCTGGGTGTCGACGATGTCGCCGATCATCTTCTCGTACATGGTCGAGGCGTCGCGGTTGTAGATCACCGTCAGCGCGTTCAGGTGCGCCTGCTCCAGCCAGCCCAGCTTCTCGCGATGCGGACAGTCGGTCAGCACGCTGTAGGCGTTGGACACCACCGCGCGCTCGATAAGGTGATGAGTTCGCTCGAGCAGCTTGTCGCTGCTGGCGAAAGTCCCGACCTGCGGAAGATCCGCATACAGAAATTGACCGACCAGAGAGACGATCTCCGCCTTGCCATCCGGATTGGCCCGGCCGGCCGGAACCGCGCCCTCGACCTGCAGGTAGCGGAAGCCGTGATAGTTGAAGCGAGGCACGAACCGCTCCTCGCCTTTACCCGCCAGCGTGTAGTTGTAGAGCACCCAGCGATCAGGACCGGCGTTGAAGCTGCGCTGCCAGGCCAGGCCGTCCTCGCCCAGCACCTCGGCCGGCGTCAGCTTGACCGCCGCGCCCGCCGGGCCGCGCACCACCATCTCCGGCCGGCCCGCGAAGTTCTGGCCCAGGTCATAGACGAAGACGCCCGGCTTGGGCTCGGTGATCGCCACGGTCTCGAAGCGCTGGTGGATGGCGACCGGCGGCACACCTTGGGCCTTGAGCCGGATCTTGCGATCGGGCGCCGGCAAGGCCGGCCGCCAGCCGTCGTCGCTGGCGCCGGGCAGGTCCCAGCCGGGCCGCTCGCGACGAGCGTCGACGTCCTCGCCGGCGAACATCGAGGCGAAGACGATCGATCCCTCGGCCACGCGCCAGCTTTCGTCGCTGACGACGTGCTGCACCGAGCCGTCGTCGTGATGCAGACTCAGTTGCAGCAGCAGTCGGGGCCGGCCGTAGCTGTCGACGAACTTGGACTTGCGGCCGGCGACCTTCTCGACGTCGTACATGCCGCCGCCCAGCCGCACGCCTAGCATGTTGGCGCCGGGCCGCAGCAGCCCCTCGACCTCGTAGGTCGTGTAGAGCGCCGTCTTGTCATAGGCCGTCCAGCCGGGGTTCAGCACGCTGGTCGTGACCGACGCGCCATTGACGGTCAGCTCGAAGTGGCCCAGCCCGCAGACCGAGACCACCGCGCGGCGCGGCTTACGCTTCAGGTCGAAGTCCTTCCGCAACAGCGGCGGCGCGGTCTCGGCCGGGTCGGTGAGTTCCTTGCTCCAACCGCGCACGTGGTCGCCGCGCACCTTCTCGGGCTTGGCCATGATCCAGTGGGCGCGCCACTCGGCAGGATCCAGGATGCCGGTCACGAACCGCGCCGGCGCGCTCCATGTCCCATCGATCTCGACCGCCCAGACGTAGGGCGTGTGCGAGGCCAGCGGCAGGTCCTTGGGCGGCGCGATGTCCAACTTGCCGGACTTGCGTCGGCCGCTGTCCCAGACGTCGCCCACGCGAGCGGCCAGGCGCTCGGGCGAGCTGGCGACGATCACCCGCAGGGTCGTCGGCCGCACATCTCGCGCGCCCTCGCCCGCTTCCAGCAGCCAGCGGAAACGCGGGCGGCGGGTGTCGATACCCACGGGGTCGGTCAGCCACTCCACGCGCAGGTCCCGCGCCGCCAGGCCGGGCTCACGAGCGTCGGCCAGGGACGGCAGCAGGCCCATGCCGGCGGCGAGACCCACCACCGTACGGCGACTGACCTTGGTACTCATACGCACTTCCCTGTTCCCGCCCGGACGCGGTAGCGATACCAGAAGCATTCGAGCGCAAACGCAAGCTCTCGAAAGTCCTTAAGCGTGTGAGGTTCCCATGGCCGTCGTCTCCAAGCGTTCGTTGCTGACCGGTCTGGGCCTGGGCGGCCTCGCCAGCCTGGCCGGTGCGCCGGCCAAGGCGGCTCCCAGCGCGGTCCTGGTCTCTCAGCCCGTCTACACCAACGCCCCCTACCCGCAGTCGCATGCCTCCACGATCGTCGAGACCAAGGCCGGAACCCTGGCGGCGGCCTGGTTCGGCGGCACGCACGAGCGCCATCCCGACGTCGGCATCTGGTTCGCCCGCAATATCGACGGCAAATGGCAGGACGCCAAGGAGCTGGCCAACGGCGTCCAGCCCGATGGCAAGCCGCGCCTGCCGACCTGGAACCCGGTGCTGTTCCAACCGCCCGGCGGCGAGCTCTTCCTGTTCTACAAGGTCGGCCCCAGCCCTCAGGACTGGTGGGGTATGGTCATGACCTCGGCCGACGACGGCAGGACCTGGAGCAAGCCCGAGCGCCTGCCCGACGGCATCCTGGGCCCGATCAAGAACAAGCCTGTCGTGCTGAAAAGCGGCGCCTGGCTGTCGCCCGTCAGCGTCGAGCAGTCCGAAGGCGTCACCAAGGCCGACGGCGGCGGCTGGAGCCTCTATTTCGAGCGCAGCGAGGACGGCGGAAAGACCTGGACCAAGACCGATCTCGTGCCCTCCCCCCTGAAGGTCGACGCCATTCAGCCCAGCATCCTGTTCCACGCCGACGGTTCGCTGGAGGCCGTGGCCCGCACCCGCCAAGGCGCCCTGGCCCAGACCTGGTCGAAGGACGACGGCAAGACCTGGAGCCCGCTGGCCGCCATCGACCTGCCTAATCCCAATTCCGGCACGGACGCTGTGACCCTGGCCGACGGCCGCCAGCTCTTGGTCTACAACCACGCCGGCCACCGCCCGACCTCGCCGGGCAAGGGTCCGCGCGTGCCGCTGAACATCGCCATCTCGAACGATGGCGTCAGCTGGCGCGAGGTGCTGACGCTCGAGACCGAGGTCGTGCCCGACGGCTATGCCTATCCCGCCGTGATCCAGGCGCAGGACGGCAAGGTGCACGTCACCTACACCGTCAACCGGCGCGGCATCCGCCACGTGATGATCGATCCCAAGCGGCTTGCCTGACATCGGTCCACGATTGACGGAGGCGGACGCGCATGGCTCGTTCGCTCCCGTCTTTCGTAGAGAGTGATCCATGGCCACCTTGATCCTGAGCGTCATCGGCAGCGACCGTCCCGGCCTTACCCAGGCGCTGGCGGGCGCGGTGCTGTCGGCCGGCGGCAACTGGCTGGAGAGCCATCTCAGCCAGCTGGGCGGCCTCTATGTTGGCTCGGTCCTGGTCGAGCTGGACGGCGACCGCGTTGACGCGCTGCGCGAGGCCGTCAGCGCCGTAGACGCCGAGGGCCTGGAAGTCCGTATCGCGCCGACGATCGAGAGCGGCGCCACCGAGGGAGACGTCGTCCGATTCAGCCTGGTCGGCGGCGACCGCCCCGGCATCGTCCACCAGGTGACCGGCGTCCTCAGTGGCATCAACGCCAATATCGAGGCCTTCGACACCCGCCTCAGCGTCGAGCCCCACTCCGGCGCGCCGCTGTTCCACATGGACGCCCGCCTGCGCCTGCCGCCGTCGCTGAAGGCCGAGGCTGTCCAGGCGGCGCTGGAGGCCATTTCCGGCGAGATCATGGTCGATGTCTCGCTCACGCCCGACGCGGGCTGAGTTCAAAGGCATATCCTTTGTTAGTCAAAGACTTGGCCTTACCCGGCGTCGTTTTTCCGACATAGGAACACAATCGCCGGATCCGCCGTTTGCCTTCCCACCCCGCCCTCCGGCGGGACTCATGAGGGAGGTCATCCGTGTACGGTGGCGAACGTCTTTCGCGCCTGGGCGCGTTCAGCCCGCAGTTTCCCGACGCCGAGGCCCTGCATAAGGGCCTGGCGCATTGGAACCATGATCGCCTCGCCCCCAGTACGCCGAGCGAGGGCTGGCGAGAGGATCTGGATCGTGAACTGCGGATGCGCCGGATCGAAGGCGCGTTCGTCGAAGCCTTCCGCGCCCATATCGCCCCGCTGGTCGAGGACGTGCCGCAGGACGCCGACGGCTTCATCGCCTGGTTCGAGGCGCTGAAGGAACACGGTCCCGGCCAATGGGATCCGCTGTTCGACTGGCTGGAAGGCGCCGCCTCGCTGGAAGACCTCAAGTGGTTCCTGACCCAGGAAGCGGCTGGCGAGGCCGGTTTCGACGACCTGGTCGCCATGACCCAGGTCAAGGTCCCCGACCGCGCCAAGCTGGAGCTGGCTCGCAACTATTGGGATGAGATGGGCCGAGGCAGCGCCAAAGGCATGCACGGTCCGATGCTGACGCGGACGACCGAAACCCTGGGCCTGACGCCGACCATCGACAGCACCCTGTGGCAGTCCTTGTGCCTGGCCAATGTCATGACCGCCTTCGCCACGACGCGGCGCTATGTCTGGCAGTCGATCGGCGCCCTGGGCGTGGTCGAGCTGACCGCCCCCACCCGAGTGGCCTGCGTCGATGCGGGCCTCAAGCGCAACGGCGTCTCGCCCGAGGCCCGCAAGTACTTCGCCCTGCACGCCCAGCTAGACATCGAGCACTCCAAGGCCTGGAACGCCGAGGCCCTGGTCCCGCTGGTGTCGGAGGATCCCTCGCGGGCCCGCCACATCGCCGAGGGCGCGGTCATGCGTCTGATCTGTGGCGAGCAATGCTTCGACACCTATCGCGCCCACCTGTGGGCTCACACCCACCCGCTGGTTTACGCGGCCGAGTAGCTAGGTCAGGGCCGAGTAGATCAGCGTCTTCAGCTCCCGGCGGATAGGATAGATCCACGACGGGCTCATCTGGGTCATGAACACCATGTGCAGCTTCTCGACGGGGTCGATGAAGAACGAGGTCGAGAACATCCCGCCCCAATAATACTCGCCGACCGAACCCGGGATCATCGCGCGTGTGGGATCCTGGGTGACGGCGAAGCCCAGGCCAAAGCCGGTGCCGGCGTTCTGGGTCTCGCTGAACAGCGAGCGCGACTGCGTGGCCAGGTCGCCCTTGCCTGGCAGGTGGTTCAGGGTCATCAGCTCCAGCGTCTTGCGTCCCAGGATACGGACGCCGTCCAGCTCGCCGCCATTGGCGCACATCTGGCAGAAGCGGTGATAGTCCAGGGCGGTCGAGACCAGGCCGCCGCCGCCCGACAGCAGCTTGGGTTGCTTGCGCCAGGCGCTTTCCTCGGCGCGATCCAGGATGCCGCGCGGCTGGTCAGGGCCTTTCCAGATCCAGCAGTCGGTCAGGCGATCGGCCTTGTCGCTCGGCACGACGAAGCCGGTGTCGTGCATCTTCAGCGGCTTGAAGATGTTCTCGGCGAAGAACTGGTCCAGCGGCATGCCCGACACCCGCTGGACGACCGCGCCCAGCACGTCGGTCGACACCGAATAGTTCCAGGCCTCGCCCGGCGAGAACTCCAGCGGCAGCTTGCCCAGCGCGCCGACGAAGCCGTCCAGGTCGAGATTGTCGTGCCAGTCCTCGATCTTGCCCTTGCGATAGGCGGCGTCAACATTGGTGCGGTTCTGGAAGCCGTACGTGAGACCGGAGGTGTGGCGCAGCAGATCCAGCATGCGCATCGGCTCGGCCGTGGGCCTGGTCATGAACGGCGCGTCGCCGCCGCCGCCCGCATGGACGCCGACGCCCTTGAACTCGGGCAGGACATGGCTGACGGGCGTGTCGATCGCGACCTTGCCCTGCTCGACCAGCATCATGAAGGCGACCGAGGTGACCGGCTTGGTCATGCTGGCGATGCGGAACAGCGAACCTTCATCGATCGCCTTGTCCGAGCCCTCGCGCGCCTGGCCCTGGCTGCTAAAGTGGACGACTTCGCCGTCGCGGCTGATCAGCAGCTGGGCGTGCGGCAGCTTGCCCGAGTCGATGTAGCGCTCCTTCAGGAACGCATCGACGAAGTTCAGGCGGCTCGCGTCGAAACCGTGCTTTTCTGGCGATTTGATCTTCATCGCGCTCTCCCCGATCTTGTTGTTTGATACAAGCGTATGGCCGCTTCGCTTCGGCGGCAAGATTTTCGTTGATCAATAATGGAATGATTGTTCAACAATCATCCAGCGATCTCGTGTGGGTCGCACTTTGGGGGAGGCCCGGGATGATCGAGCTCTATCACTGCCATGACGCTCGTTCGTTCCGCGCGCTGTGGGCGCTGGAAGAGATGGGCCTGCCTTATCGCCTGCACCTGTTGCCCTTCCCGCCCCGCATCCTGCAGCCGGAATATCTGGAGCAGAACCCTCTGGGCACCATCCCGCTGATGATCGACGGCGACGTGCGCATGACCGAGAGCGCCGCCATTCCACAGTACCTGGCCACGCGCCACGGTCCCTCGCCATTGGCCGTCGGGGTCGAAGAGCCGGACTACGGCCTGTGGCTGGACTGGCTGCATCGCAGCGAGGCGACCCTGACGTTCCCGCAGACGATCGTGCTGCGCTACACCCAGCTGGAGCCGGAGGAACGTCGGCTGAAGCAGGCCGCCGACGACTACACCCAGTGGTTCCTGTCGCGCCTGCGCCACCTGACCCGCGCCCTGGCTGACCGCGAGTGGCTGTGCGCCGGACGCTTCACCATGGCCGACATCTGCGTCGGCTACGCTCTGCTGCTGGCCCGCGACCTGGGCCTCTCGCACAAGTTCAGCCCGGAGGTCGCGGCCTATTGGGATCGCCTGGCCGCCCGCCCCGGCTTCCAGGCCGCCAAGGCCGCGCAGAAGCCGGCCTAGGCCTTCAACGCCGCATCGATCGCTGTCCGGAACGCCTTGGCGACCGGCAGCACCAGCTCCCCCGATACGCACCGCATGTCGTCGCCCGCCGTATGGAAGAAGCGGTGACCGCCATAGAGCCCGATCGCCGACGGGTAGCCGGCCTCGATCACGTTCACCAGCTCGCCGCCGGCATTGGACTTGTTGGCCTCATAGACTGCTTCCAGGCCGTTCAGCCCCTTGAACGCGGCCTTGGTCGGCGCGATCAGGTCCGGCGTCGCGGTCAGCACCCGCTGGCTGTCGGCGCTGGGCAGCGGCCGCAGGGTGGCCAGCTCGTGCCAGTCCCGCGCGGCCGCGCTGGCGCCGATGTGACACCACAGCTTGGTGTCGGCGGGCTTGGGCGCGTGATGCTCCAGATACTGCTCGCCGCCCAGATAGATGTATTCGTGGCCGCTGGTGGCGACGAATTCCAGGTTCACGCCGGGCTTGGCCTCAGCCAAAGCATGGGCCAGCGACAGCCACACCGCCACGCCGGCCCCACGCTCGGCGGCGCAGGTGAACCAGCCCGAGCGCGGCGTCGTGACGATCAGGGTCTTGGCCGCGCCGCGATTGAGGCGAGCGACCAGGTTGTAGGCCGGCCGCCGACCGACCTCGGCGTCGACGGTCAGGGTCACCGTCGCTCCAGTCTTGGCGGCGGCGACGAACGGCGCGGCGTCCTTCGGCGCCAGCAGCACGACCGGCTTCTGGAAGCCGGGCTGCGACGGACTGACATTGAGGCCAATCACCTCGCCGGTCGGACCGGTGGTGACGACGACCGCTGCCGCCGCGCCACGATCGAAGGCGTCCTTCAGGGCCGTACCGATGGCCGGCTGGGCCATGCTGACCCAACGGCTGAACGGCAGCACGACCAGGGCGATCGCCCCGTCCAGGCTGCCGCTCGCGCCGGCCGGCTTGATCGGCAGGGTCAGGCCGTCCGCGCCGGTGGTCTTGACGATCGCCTGCGGGAAGACGGTTACCGCCTTGTCGCCGACAACCAGGGTCGCCTTGCGGACCTCGGCATAAGGCACGTCGAAGACCTGGCGCTCGCAGCGATAGCCGAGGGCGTTCAGGTCGCCCTCCAGCCACGCGCCGCTAGCGGTGTCCCCCGCCCCGCCCGAGGCTTTCACCCCGAAGCCGGCGAACCGCTCGAGCACGGCCTGGAACCAGGCCGCGTCCTGCGGCGGAGCGGCCGAAGCCGCCCTCGCCTGAGACGCCGCCGCGAGCACGCCCGCCCCTACCAAAAGATCCCGCCGCGAGGCCTTCATGCCGATCTCCCTTACCAGCGGTAGGTCACGTTGGCCCCGATGGTCCGGGGCGCGTTGTAGCGATTGGCCAGCGGAGCGCCGGCGTTCTGGAACTGCAAGAGGGCGATGGTCTTGTCCGCCAGGTTCTGGACGAACACCGCCGCCTGGATCTTGCCGATGTCGACCCCGGCCCGCAGGCTGATCAGGTCGACCGGGCGCAGATAGATCGCCGGTGTCGCCACCGTCACGGTGTCCTGCACCCCGCCATCCTGGGCGTTGTAGGTGACGTTGCCGAAGCCCGTGACCTTCTCGGTGATGCGGCGACGGTAGTCGACCGTGGCCGAGGCCGTCCAGTTCGGGATCTGGGCGACCGACGAGCCGACCACAGGCAGGCCCGAATAGTTGTTCGGCGTCTCGACGTAGCGGGCCCGCTGACGCGCGCCGTTGACGCTGACGCTGAGCAGGCCGTCGGCGATGTGGAAGCGGCCGTCGATCGCGGCCGAGACGCCGCGCGCATGAACGGTGCCGCCGTTGATGTTGAAGATCGTGCCCGCCCGCTGGCAGGCGTTCAGCACCGTGCAGCCGTCGGTGATCGAGGTGATCGCGTTGTCCGTGGTCGAACGATAGGTCGCCAGCCGCAGATAGATGTTGCGCGCCAGATTGCCCTTGAACCCGACCTCGTAGCTGGTCGTATCCTCGTTGTCGTAGGTGGAGCGGAACGGGTTCGGCGCGGCTGGCGACGAGGTGCGGGCATTGACGCCGCCCGCGCGATAGCCGGTGCCGACCTTGGCGTAGACCAGCGACTGCATCGGTCCAGGGATCCGATAGCTGGCCGTCAGGGTGTAGTTCGTCCGGTCGGCGCCAAAGACATAGGCCGCGCGCGGCGAGGCCGGGATGCTGGTGTACAGCAGCACCGTCTCCTGGCTGGCCTTCTTCTTGTCGTGCGAATAGCGCAGCTCGCCGGCGAAGGTGAAGTTGCCGGTGCGGTAGCGGACAAGGCCGTAGCCCGAGATCGACTCGTTGCGCAGCGGCGCGCGGGCCGAGGTGCCGAAGGCGGCCGGGAAGATCGCGGGACAGGCCGTCGAGGTCGGCGTCGGCAGATAGCACTGCGGCTGATTGGGCGTGCCCGTGCAGATGCCCGCGTTCAGGCGGAACGTGCAGGGCGATGTCGCCGTGTCGGTGCCGTTCAGGTCATGCTGGATCAGGTAGTCGGCGCCCGCCAGCCAGTCGACGCTGCCGTTCAGCGCCTGCCCGGCCAGGTGGAAGTCCTGGTAGAAGGTGCGGTCCTTGGCCACCGTCGAGGTCTGGCCGAAGGGGTAGAGGCCCAGCTGGCCGCTGCGCTGCAGTTCGGACTCCTTGGCGAAGTCGATCGCCGCCGCGTAGTCCTGCCGCGAGATCCAGTGCGTGGCCATGGTGGTCGAGGTCAGCTTGCCCCAGCCCAGGTCGTAGTCGGCCAGAATCATGGCCCGCTGGGCCCTCTGGTGGACGCCGTCCTTGCCATCGTGCGGGATCACGAAGCGATCCTGGGTCAGCCCCTGCGGGATCGCGGTGTTGACGCCCGGCGGCAGCACATAGGTGTTCAGGAAGCTGGGCAGGTTCAGGTCTTGGGCATCGACCAGGAAGGTGACGTCCAGCGGACCTTTGCGGTAGCGAACCTGGCCGCGGAAGATCCAGCCGTCGGTGTGGTCGTAGTACTTGTCGCTGTTGGGGTTGTAGAAGAACCCCTTGCCCTGGCTGATGCCCTGGACGCCGACGCGGACGGCGACCTCGTCGGTGACCTTCTCGTTGATCACGGCGGTCAGCTTGGTCTGCTGCAGGTCGCCGGTGTAGTTGGCGCTGATATAGCCGCTGTCGTTGAACTTCGGCTTGGCCGAGACGATGTTGACCACGCCGTATTCGGAGTTGCGCCCGTACAGCGCCCCCTGCGGCCCCTCCAGCACCTCGACCCGCTCCAGGTCGAAATAGTCCATGTGGCGGAAGTTGCGGCCGCCCAGGGTGCTGGAGCCCACATAGGCGCCGTTGACGAACAAACCGACGCCCGAGTCCGCGCCCGTGGCGCGCTGGGTGCCCGAACCCCGGATCGAGATTTCGCTCAGATTGTTGGACTGCAGGTCGTTGAACCGCACGCCCGGCATGGTGCGCAGAAGATCGCCGGTGCTGGTGGTCGGCCCCATGGCGTCCAGCTGCTCGGCGGTCACGGCCGAGATCGTCGCCGGAACGTCCTTGAGGCTCTCTTCCTTGCGCTGCGCGGTGACGACGATCTCCTCGATCGCCTGGATGGTGTCGGGCGCTCTGCTCGTCTGAGCCGCCGCCGAAGATGCAACCGCGAGCGAAATTGACGCTGCGGACAAAAATAGCTGTCGCATACCCCCCTCCTTCTGACGCTTTTGTGCGCCGTTGATAAAAAGGATACACAGACGGTACGACGATGCTAGATAGATTGTTGAACAATATTCTCTGGATCGCTGATCCGAATTTCTATCAATACCGTAGGGTTTAAGCCAGTCCGACTTTCCGGATCCCATTCGAAGCGCCAGAATGACCGTCACCGTTTTTCCTGAGGCCCTCGTCTCCATGCCTGAAGTCCAAGACCCGCCCGGCGCTGTCGACCTCGCGGCCTCGCTGCGTCGCCAGATCCAGGACGACGTCATTTCCCCAGGTGAGTGGCTGCGCGAAGCGCGGATCTGCAACGAATTTGGCGTGGGCCGCTCGATCGCTCGCAAGGCGCTGCGCATCCTGGCCGATGACGGCCTGGTGGTGATCGAAGAAAACCGCGGGGCCTATGTGGCGGCCACGACCGTGCAGGAAGTGTTCGACCTCTACGAGGTGCGCGCCGCCCTCTATGGCTGCGCTGCACGCTTCGCCTGCATCCGCGCCACGCCCAAGCACATGGCCGAGACCCTGGAGCTGGTCGACAAGCTGCTGTCGGACTACGAGACCGGCGCCTCGGCCGAGGACCTGATCCATCTCAGCGAGGACATCTTCAGCCGCCTGGCCAGCGTCTCCAGCGCCGACGCCCAGAAGATGATCGAGTCGATCCGCCGCAAGACCCGTTGGCACTATTCCTATGTCAGCCTGGCCGAGAGCGCCGGCGGCGCGCCGTTCAACCACTGGCGCGTGGTGCGCGCGGGCCTGGCCAAGCGCGACGGGGCCATGGCCGCCGAGGGCGCGCGCAACATCCTCTATCACATGCAGAACGAGGCCATGCGCCTGATGATCTCGCGCGGCCAGGGCATGATGCCCGCCGAGGACACCCGGCCCGCGCGGGCGCGCAAAGCCTAGAAGGACACCGACATGACGTTCGCGATTTCCCGCCGCGCCGTGCTCGCCGGCGCGGGCGTCCTGGCCGCTTCCCCTGCCCTGGCGGCGCCCGACTTCCAGCCTGTGCTGGACTACGTGCAAGGTCAGAACACCACCGGCTTCCTGATCGTCCAGGATCGCAAGACCCTGGTCGAGAAGAACTGGCCCCTGCCCGCCGACGCCGACGCCTTCCGCCAGGCTTTCACCTACGGGACGGCGTCCGACGGCGCCTTGCTGGAGGACGTCGCCTCGCAGCAGAAGAGCTTCGTGGCCATGCTGGTCGCGGCAGCCATCGACAAGGGCCTGATCGACGTCGACAAACCGGTCTCGGACTATGTCGGCAAGGGCTGGTCCAAAGCCGCTCCGGAGCAGGAGCAGGCGATCCGGGTGATCCACCTGCTGACCATGTCCTCGGGCCTGAACGAGGGCTTTGCTTTCGTGGCCCCGCCCGGCGACCGGTTCTTCTACAACACCCCCGTCTATGCGGTGACCAAACGTGTGGTCGCGGCGACCGCCAAGGCCTCGCTGGAGACCATCACCCGCGACTGGCTGACGGCTCCGGCCGGCATGAGCAACACCGCCTGGCGCCAGCGGCCGGCCGCCCTGGGCAATGTCGGCAACGCCACGGGCCTGGTGACCACGCCGCGCGACACCGCCATCTTCGGCCAGATCGTGCTGGATGGCGGCAGGGCCAAGGACGGTCGCCGCATCGTCTCCGAGGCGGCCTTGAAGTCGCTGTTCCAGCGCTCGGCGACCAATCCCGCGTATGGCCGCCTGTGGTGGCTGAACGGCGGGTCCGAGACGATCAAGAGCGGCGGCGTCCGCGCGCCCGGCCAGTTGATCCCCGCCGCCCCGGCCGACCTGGTCGCCGCCCTCGGCTTCATGGACCGCCGCCTCTATGTCGTGCCCAGCCGCAAGCTGGTGGTCGTGCGCACGGGCCAGGCGGCGACGGACAAGGACTTCGACCAGCAGCTGTGGCTGCGGCTGGCCAAGGCCCTCGGCTAGCGCTTCGCCCGCCTGGCCAGCATCCACGTGCTGGCCAGCGAGACCAGGCACATCGCGGCCATGTAGACCGCGATCGATCCGCTGGAGCGGAAGCGCTCGAACAGCGCCGTGGCGATGATCGGCGCGAAGCCACCGCCGAACACCGAGCCGATCTGGTAGCCCAGCGAGGCGCCGGAGTAGCGAACCTCGACCGGGAACAGCTCGGCGAACAACGCCGCCTGGGGTCCGTACATCAGGCTGATCAGCACCAGCGCCACCGAGATCGCCACGGTAATGGCCAGCGGCGAGCCGGTGTCGATCAGCGGGAACATGGCGAAGGCCCACAGGCCACACAACACCGCGCCCAGCATGAAGATGCCGCGCCGCCCGTAGCGGTCCGAGGCCGCGCCGCAGGCGATCAGCACGGGCACCATCACCACGCTGCCGATCATCACCGCCGACAGCATGGTCTCCTTGGCGACCCCGACGGTGGTCGCGCCATAGGCCACCGCATAGGTGATGGCGACGTAGAAGCAGACGTTGTTAGCCACGAACGCGCCGCCGGCCAGCAGCACGTCGCCCAGGTGCTCCTTGAGGATCCGCACCAGCGGCGGCGCCTTGGGCTGGTCGGTCTCGACCTTGGGGGCTTGCGGCTCCTCCAGCGCGAACTGGACGTAAAGCCCGATCAGCACCAGGGCCACGCTCAGCAGGAACGGGACGCGCCAGCCCCAGTCCAGGAAATGATCGGCCGGCAGCAGCACGCCCGCCAGCAGGAAGACGACATTGGCCAAAACGACGCCCAGCGGCACGCCGATCTGCACGAAGCTGCCGTAGAAGCCTTGCTTGCCCGGCGGCGCGCTCTCGATCGCCAGCAAAGCCGCCCCGCCCCACTGTCCGCCGACGGCCAGCCCCTGGACGAAGCGCAACAGCACCAGCAGCAGCGGCGCCAGGACGCCGGCCGCCGCGTAGGTCGGCAACAGGCCCACGCAGGTGGTTGCCGCGCCCATGATGAGCAGCGCCACGGCCAGGGCCCGCTTGCGACCGAACAGGTCGCCGAAGTGGCCGAACAGCAGGCCGCCGATCGGCCGGGCCAGGAAGCCGACCGCGAAGGTGCTGAACGCCGCGATCTGGGCCACGAACGGCGGCAGGTCGGCGGGGAAGAACAGCTTGGGAAACACCAGCGCCGCAGCGGTCCCGTAGATGAAGAAGTCGTACCACTCGATCGCCGCGCCGGCCGAAGCCGTCACGGCGATCTTGATGATCGACGAGCCCGAAGGCAGCCGCGTGTGGGCCATGGTTCTCTCCCCCGCGCGCTCTGACGGCGCGCTATCCGATCAAAGGACTTCGAACAGCCCCGCCGCGCCCATGCCGCCGCCGACGCACATGGTGACGACCACGTGCTTGGCGCCGCGGCGCTTGCCCTCGATCAGCGCGTGGCCGACCAGACGCGAGCCCGACATGCCGTAAGGATGACCCATGGCGATCGCCCCGCCGTTGACGTTCAAGAGCTCGTCCGGGATGCCCAGATGGTCGCGGCAATAGAGGACCTGACAGGCGAAGGCCTCGTTCAGCTCCCACAGGCCGATGTCGTCGATCGACAGGTCGAAGCGCTCCAGCAACTTCGGGATGGCGAAGACCGGGCCGATGCCCATCTCGTCCGGCTTGGTCCCCGCGACGGCCATGCCGACATAGCGGCCCAGCGGCGCCAGGCCGCGCTTCTCGGCTAGACCTGCCTCCATGACAACACAGGCCGAGGCGCCGTCCGACAGCTGACTGGCGTTCCCCGCCGTGACCACGCCGCCTGGCCGAACGGCCTTCAGCGCGGCGAGGCCTTCCAGCGTCGTCTCGGGACGGACGCCTTCGTCGCGATCCAGGGTGATCTCACGCTGCGAGACCTCCTGCGTGGCCTTGTCGACCACCTTCATGGTCGCCGTCATCGGCGCGAGCTCGGCGTCGAAACGGCCGGTCTGCTGGGCCGCGGCGGCGCGGTACTGCGAGGCCGCCGAATAGACGTCGCAAGCCTCGCGCGTGATCCCGTAGCGGGCCGCGACCGTCTCGGCCGTGTCCAGCATCGGCATGTAGGCGTCAGCGTGCAGGGCCAGCAGGCCGGGATCCTGGTCGACGCGCAACTCCGGCGTCTGGACCAGCGAGATCGACTCCACGCCGCCGGCCACGATCACGTCCATGCGGTCGACGATGATCTGCTTGGCGGCCGTGGCGATGGTCATCAGGCCCGAGGAGCACTGGCGATCCATCGTCATGCCCGGCACGGTGACCGGCAGACCGGCCCGCAGCGCCGCCGTGCGGCCGATGGTCTGCTGATAGCCCTGCGGCAGCGAGCAGCCGAGGATGCAGTCCTCGACCTCGCCCGGATCAACGCCCGCGCGCTCGACCGCATGGGTCAGGGCGTGGGCGGCCAAGGTCGGCGACGGAGTGTCGTTGAAGGCCCCGCGATAGGCGCGACCGATCGGCGTGCGCGCCGTGGAGACGATGACGGCCTGACGCATCACGCGCGGCCTCCCGCGACCTTGCTCATCAGGCCCGCGCTGGCGACTTCGCGCTCGGCCTGAGTGAAGCCGTAGGCCGGCACGATCTCGTCCTTGCGATCAGCCACGCCGTCCCACAGGCGGATGACCTGCTCGCCCGCGTCGGCGGTGCCGCCAATGTAGCGGCCCTCGGTCAGGGTGATGTTGGCCGTCGCGAAGTGGCCGGCGCCGGCGCACAGGATGGCGCGCGTCGGGGCGTCGTCGGCGACCAGGGCCAGCAGGCCCGGGCTGACCAGGGCCGGGTTCAGGCGCTGCAGGCTCTCTTCCGACAGCACACCCTCGGTCATGCCGGTCGCGGCCGTCGGGGCCAGGCAGTTGACCCGGACATTGTACTTCTCGCCCTCGATGGCCAGGGTCTGCATCAGGCCCACCAGCGCCATCTTGGCCGCGCCGTAGTTGGCCTGGCCGAAATTGCCGTACAGGCCCGAGGACGAGGTCGTCAGGACAATGCGGCCATAACCCTGCTCACGCATGATGCCCCACACGGCCTTGGCGCAGACCGCCGCGCCCATCAGGTGCACGTCGACACCAGGCGGAAGTCATCCAGGCTCATCTTGGCGAAGGTCTTGTCGCGCAGGATGCCGGCGTTGCTGATCAGGATGTCGACCCGACCCCAGCGGGCCACGACCTGCTCGACCATCTGGGCCACGGCGGCCTCGTCGGTGACCGAAGCCGCCACGCCGATCGCCGCGCCGCCCAGGGCCGCGATCTCGGCGGCGACGCGATCAGCCACCTCCTGGGCCAGGTCGTTGACGACCACCTTGGCGCCCTGGCTGGCCAGATACAGCGCGTGGGCGCGGCCCAGGCCGCCGCCCGCGCCGGTGACGATGGCGACACGTCCTTCGAGCAACATCGAAAATCCCCTTCTCGTTTCGCGAAACAAGGTTCGCACAATTCTTCACTAACTCGACAGTGAATGTTTTGAATGCAGCTCCGCCTGAGCGGAGGCGCTTGGAAACTAGGCCGGCGCCCCCTTGCGGCCGCACACCGACAAAAAGCCGGCGGCCATGAACGCGGCCATCCGCTCCTTCACGGCATGGAAGTCGTCCGAGCGGCAGACCCCGCCCGACAGCTTGTCGATCCGCCCCGTGCGGGCCAGGGTCAGCATCAGCGCCCCGGTGACGAAGTGGTAGCCCCAGAAGATGTCGGCCTCGGCGCAGTCAGGCAGCGCCCGCTTGAGCAGGTCGATCAGGCGCAGCACGACAGGATCGAAGTGCTGGTCCATCAGGTCCGCGCCCCACTCGGGCGTGTTGGCCACCTGGGCGCCGAGGGCGGCGTAGTTCTTCCAGCCCTCCCCACCCTCGATATAGAGATCCAGGTCGGTGTCGAGGAAGGCGCGCAAGGCGCCCTCCACCGTCGGCTTGCCCGCGCAGGCCGTCTCGTAGTCCTCCAACGCCCGCATCCGCCGCTCGCTGGTGATCACCGCCCGCCGCGCGAAGACCGCATCGAACAGGGTCTTCTTGTCGTCGAAGTAGTAGTTCATCAGCGTGTGGTGCACGCCGACCATCTTGGCGACATCCTTCAGCGTGACGCCGTGCAGCCCGTGCTTGGAAAACAGGTATTCGGCCGCGTCGAGGATCTGCTCCATCTTCTCGGCGCGCTGTTCGGCCTTGGTGTTGCGGCGGCGCGGCTGGGCTTCGGACACTTGGACTTCCATTCGTTGCGGACCGGCGGGGCGTCAGCCCGCGCCGTACTCCGACCTCAGCCGAATTTTGTCGATCTTGCCGGTCGACGCCAGAGGCATGCGATCCAGGCGGAAGACCGCGTCCGGGATCCACCAGCTGGCCACGCGGCCACGCAGTGACGCCAGCAGGACCTCGTCGCTGACCTCGCCCTGCGTTTCGACCAGCAGGATCGGCCGCTCGCCCCACTTGGGATGGGTGCGGCCGATCACGGCGGCGAGGGACACTTCGGGCAGCGCGCAGACCACCGCCTCGATCTCGGCCGGATTGATCCACTCGCCGCCGGACTTGATCAGGTCCTTGGCGCGACCGGTGATGATCAGATTGCCCTCGGCGTCGATGCGCGCCAAGTCGCCCGTGGCGAACCAGCCGTTGGCGTCGGTGGCCGAGGTCTCGAAGCCGAAATAACGCTCGATCACCGAGGTCCCGCGCACCCGCAGATGGCCCTCGACGTCGCGCTGCTGCGGCAAGGCCACGCCGTCGGCGTCGGTCAGCAGCAGGTCGACGCCCACCGCCGGACGGCCCGAGACCGCCGCCTCTGCCGGGGCGCTGAGCGGCGCCAGCGTGCCGCAAGGCGACAGCTCGGTCATGCCCCAGCTGGTCTGGACGCGCACGCCCAGGCGCTGCTCGATGCGCTCCATCAGGGCCGGCGGCATCGGCGCGCCGCCGACGATGATCCGCTTCAGCGACGGCAGGGTCTCGCCGGTAGCCTCCAGGTGCTCGATCAGGCCGAGCCACACCGTGGGCACGCCCACGCAGACCGTGACATTCTCGGCGGCGATCAGGCGGGCCAGGCTGGCGCCGTCGGCGTTGCGGCCGGGCAAGACCAGCTTGGCTCCGACGGCCGGCGTGGCGAACGGCAGGCCCCAGGCGTTGGCGTGGAACATCGGCACCACGGCCAGCACCGCGTCCGCGCCCGAGATCGCCATGCCGTCGACCTGCAGGACCCGCAGGGTGTGCAGGTAGCTGGAGCGGTGGGTGTAGGTCACGCCCTTGGGCGCGCCGGTGGTGCCGGAGGTGAAGCAGAGGCCGCAGGGCGCGGTCTCATCGAACTGGCCCCAGACGGCGCGGCGCGTCTCGGCGTCGACCAGCGGCGCCAGGGTCTGGCCCTCGGCCGCTTCGCCGTCGATGACCAGCAGCTTCGTCACGCCGGGCGCGGCGTCCATGATCTTGCGCGCCAGCGGCGCCAGGTCGGCCGAGGCGATCAGGATGTCGGCCTCCGACTGCACCACCATCGAGGCCAGTTGCTCGGCGGTCAGGCGCGGGTTCAGCGTGTGGCAGACCGCGCCCATGCCCATGATCGCGAACCAGACCTCGACATGGTCCTGGCTGTTCCAGGCCAGGGTCGCGACCCGATGGCCGGTCTTCACGCCCAGGCCTTCCAGCACGGACGAGACCCGCAGGGCGCGGTCGCGCAGGTCCGCATAGGTGATCCGATCGATCCGCCCGTCCTCGCGGCCGGTCACCACCTCCCCGTTCGATCGCCACTTGGCGGCATGGTCCAGGAACTTTTCGAGCGTCAGGGCGAACGCCTGCATCTCGCCGTCAATCATCGACACTGGGTAACTCCGGGAGGCATTGGGGGTGAGACCACGCCGACGTTCCAGATCCAGGGCGTGTCGCCCTGGGCGCGGCGTCGGCACATGACGGTCTCGTTGAGTTCGTACATGCCCGGGCGCAGGTGCGCGCCAGGCTGGGGACCTTCGGCGAAGGTCATGTAGGCGCGCGCGGTCCCGTAGGGCTTCCAGGCGGGCTCGCCCTTCGCTGCGGGGACGCCATCACGAGCGAACGACGTCCAGTAGCCGATCATGGCCGCCGACAGCTTGGCTTCGGCCGGCGTGTCGGGGTTCTTCGGCCAGGCCGGCGGCGTCTTGTCGGGCGTGCCGAAGACATAGGGCAGCTCGCTGGCGTGAAAGCCGTGCAGACCCGCCGCCTCGGCCGCCGGATAGCCGTGGTCGAAGTAGTAGAGATAGCCCTGCGACCCAGCCGCCGTTTGTTTGGCGACCAGCCGCTCGGAGGTCCAGCCGTAGAGAGCGTCGCGCGGGGCGAGCAGCACGCTTTCGGGAACATCCGTAGACGGATAAAGCTTCAGGAAATCGTCCGCGAGGTCGCCGTAGCGGGCGCGGATTTCCTTCTCATAGGCCGCCGCATCGGCCGGCGGCGGCGGGGCCAGGAAGCGCAGCGAGCGGATCTCGCCGCTGTTGAAGCCGGCCAGGATCGGCACGTGGGCCTGCTCGCCGGCGTCGAACGTGTCGACCAGTTGCTTGGGCAGGATCTTGCCATCGACCGCGCCGAAGGTTTGGAAGCCGGCCAGCAGGGCCGAGGTCGTGATGGTCTCGGCGTCCATGGCCCGCAGCTCGGCCAGGCTCTTGGCGCCCAGCTTGGCGGCGGTGGCCGCGCCCATGGTCTCGGCCGGGATGTGGCCGAACTTCGGATCGCGCAGCTGCGGGGTCGAGACCATGTAGGCGCTCTGGGCGATAGCCTTGTGGAACAGTCCGCGCGCCGGCGGCGAGGCCATCAGGTACATGACGCTGAGCGCCCCGGCCGACTCCCCGGCGATGGTGACGTTGCCGGGGTCGCCTCCGAAGGCGGCGATGTTGGCTTTCACCCACTTCAGGGCCGCGATCTGGTCGAGCAGGCCGTAGTTGCCCGAGACATGATCGGGCGACTCCGCGCTGAGTTCCGGGTGGGCCATGTAGCCCAGGACGCCCAGGCGGTAGTTGATCGAGACGACCACGACGCCCTGCTTGGCCAGGGCCGCGCCGTCGTACATGCCCTCGGCGCTGGACCCGGCGATTAGCGAGCCGCCGTGGATCCAGACCAGCACCGGGGCCTTCTTGGCCTTGCCCCGTGTGTTTTGAGGCGTCCAGACGTTCAGCGACAGGCAGTCCTCGCTGAACGCCTTCAGCGGCGAGGCGTAGATGCTGCCCGGACGCGGCTTGGGCTGCAGACAGGCAGGGCCGAAGTCGAGCGCGTCGCGCACACCCGTCCAGGCCGGCGCAGCGACCGGAGGTTTCCAGCGCAATGCGCCCACGGGCGGGGCGGCGTACGGGATGCCCTTGAACACCTGGAGACCGCCTGCCTCGACGCCACGAACGGCGCCGGCCGGAGCCTTGATGACGGGCTCGGCATAGGCGGCCGGCGCGAGCGCCAGAACCGCAAGGGCCGAGACGAGAAGACGCTTGCTCATCACCGCCCCCCTAGAACGCATAGCCCAGCCGCACCCCGGCCGTGCGCGGCCGCATGGTGGCGAACCGGCTGGCGAGGAAGGCTTCGGGGTGGACATAGGTGATCGAGTGGTCGTCGAAGAGGTTCTCGACATAGGCCCCGATCGTGGTCTGGCCCATGGCCACGGCGAAGGTGGCGTTGACGTTCTGGTACGAGTCCGTGAAGCCGTAGGTCGGGCTGGTCACGGTCGGCTGGCCTGGCACGTGCGGGAACGAGCCCGGATACGAGCCGACATGCTGCAGCGAGACCGACAGGTTGGCCTTGGCCGTCGGCGTCAGGTCCCAGCCGTAGTTGACGAACAGCGAGCCCTGCACCTTGGGCGAGGCCAGCCGCGCGCCGGCGACCGCGCCCGAGATCGCCGCCTCGGCCGGGGTCAGGTCGGTGACCTTGGCCTCGTTCAGCGAACCGTTCAGGCCGATGGTCAGGCCCTTGGCCGGGAAGGCCAGCAGCTCCAGCTCGATACCCTTGCTGCGCGCCGCGCCGATATTGGTGGCGAACTGGACACTGTCGGAGACGCGGTTGGCCTGGACCTGGATGTTGCTCCAGTCGATCAGGTAGACGGCGACATTGGCCGAGACCAGACCATTCAGGAACCGCCCCTTGGCGCCCAGCTCGTAGTTGGTCAGGTCGTCGGACGAGGCGCCATTCGGGATGATCAGGTCATTCGGATTGACCAGGCTGGGCCGGCCGGCGAAGCCGTTGACCACCGGGGTGCGGAAGCCCGTCGAGACCGTGGCGTAGGTCGTCAGCGCCGACGAGGGCTTGTACGACAGGCTGACCTTGAACGACGGCTTGCTGCCCGTCGCCTTGACGCCTGTCGCCGCCGTGAAGGGGGTCAGGGCCAGAGGCCCTCGGATGCCCAGCAGGGCGTAGGTGAGATAGGCGCTGGTATAGCCGCCGGCCTCGGTGAAGCCTTGGCTGTCGACCTTGCCGTAGCGGATGCCGCCGGTGGCCCAGACCTTGTCGCTGAAGCGGTAGGTCAACTGACCGAAGGCCGCCTTCTCGTGCGACAGGAAGTGGGTGTACTGGCGCTGATAGTACTCGTCCGGCAGGCCGGTGATGCCATGCGAGATCAGGAAGGCCGGGTTGGAGCGGTAGAAGTAGTCCACGTCCAGCCGGCGATCCATGTAGAAGCCGCCAACCACCCAGTCGACCTTGCCGCCCGGATCCGACGCCAGCCGCGCCTCCTCGACGAAGGTCTTCTGGAAACCGCCCGCGTCCAGCGCGAAGGCCACGCCGCCGCCGAAGGTGCCGGCCAGGTCGACGAAGAACTTCTGGTCGAACTTGGAATAGGTCGACGAGCTGGTCAGTCGCGCGCCGTCGAACTGGTAGTCGATGGTGACATTGTGCGTGCGCAACTTGCCGACGAACAGGTCGGGCCGGTCCGAGATCCGCTTCTCGCGGCCCAGGGACGGGCTGATCATCGACGAGTCCTTGGGGTTGCTGTCCTCGTACGAGAACAGCGCCTTCACCGTCAGGCGGTCGTTGGGCTTCCACATCAGGTTCGCGCGACCGCCCCAGTTCACCAGGGTGTTGGAGTTGTGGACGCCCGTGCCGACGTTATCGAGATAGCCTTCCTCGTGCCGGTAGAAGCCGACCACGCGCAGGGCCAGCTTGTCCTCGATGATCGGCAGGTTGAGCATGCCGTTGTAGCGCTGGCGGACTGAGTCCGAGCCGGTCAGGCCGACATCGACCAGGGCCGCGCCCTCGCGGCTGGAGAGGTTCGGCGCCTTGTTCAGGATACGCAGCGCGCCCGACAGCGAACCCGAGCCGAACAGGGTGCCTTGCGGACCACGCAGGAACTCCACCCGCTCGACGTCGAACAGGTTGGGATCCAGCACCGTGGTGTTGCCGATGGTCGAGATCGGCAGCTCGTCGATATAGACGGCGACCGTGCTCTGCAGGTTGGCGCCATAGCCGTTGGTGGCGATGCCGCGCGCGGTGAAATTGTTGAAGTTGGCGGTGGCGCGGTTCAGCACCACGCCCGGCGTCTGGCGGGCCAGGCCCTCGTAGCCGACGATGCCCTTGGCGGTCAGCTCCTTCTGGTCGAAGGCGGTGACGCTGAGCGGCACGTCCTGCAGCTTCTCGGGGCGGCGGGTGGCGGTGACGACGACTTCTCCCACCAGTTCGGCGTCCTTGCGGTCGCCCCTCCCCTGATCCGCGCCGGCCTCTTGAGCCAGCACCGGTGTTGTCGAAAACGCGACGAGCGCGACGGCGCACGCCGACGCAAGCAGCCCAGACTTCATGGCGTTCACTCCCCAGTGAGCGTCGATCGTTTGCGTCGACGTTGTGGGGTCACGGTGGCGGCGATCCGCGCCGCTGTCAACACTCACTCACACGCGTGTGAATATTGACGAACGATCGAGATTGAGGTCATCCTCACATCAAGCAAAGCTCGAGAACGGGCAGCTGGGAGGAAACCTTGAACGACCTCGAGCGCGATGGCGCCGCGGCTCTATCCGCGCGCCCAGACCAAACTCACCCAACTCCCGATCGCCGCGCCTGGCTGGTGCTGGGCATGCTGTGGTTCGTCTACGTCCTGAACTTCCTGGACCGGCAGCTGATGTCGATCCTGGCCAAGCCGATCCAGGACACGCTGCATGTCTCCGACAGCCAGCTGGGGCTGATCGGCGGGCTCTATTTCGCGATGTTCTACTGCTTCATCGCCATTCCGGTGGGCTGGCTGGCCGACCGCACCAACCGCGTGGCGGTGCTGTCCCTGGCCTGCGGGATCTGGAGCGCGGCGACCGTGGCCTGCGGCCTGTCGCGCAGCTATGGCGAGTTCGCCTTCGCGCGGATGACCGTCGGCTTCGGCGAGGCCGGCGGCGTGCCGCCATCCTACGCGATCATCACCGACTACTTCCCACCGGGCCGACGCGGCACGGCGCTGGGCATCTATAACCTGGGTCCGCCCGTGGGCGCGGCGCTGGGCATCGCCTTCGGCGCGGCGATCGCGGCGGCCTTCAACTGGCGCTACGCCTTCATCATCCTGGGCGTCGTCGGCCTGATCGCCGCGGCCATCCTGCCCATGATGGTCAAGGAGCCCAAGCGCGGCGGCCTGGACGGCGCGGGCCTCAAGCTCGAGAAGGCCGGCTTCTGGTCGACGCTGCGGATGTTCTTCTCGCGCCCGACCCTGGTGCTGGCCTCGCTGGGCAGCGGCGCGACCCAGTTCGTGACCTACGGCCTGGGCAACTTCACCACCCTGTTCCTGATGCGCGAGAAGGGCATGACCCTCAGCGAAGTCGCCGTCTGGTACGCCCTGGTCGTCGGCATCGGCATGAGCGCCGGCATTTATATCTCGGGCCGGGTCATCGACCGCTACGCCCGCAAGTCCAAGACGGTCTACGCCCTGGCCCCGGTGATCTCGCTGACCCTGGCGATCCCGTTCTATCTGGGCTTCGTCTGGGCCCCGACCTGGCCGCTGGCCCTGGCCTTCCTGATTGGCCCGACCTTCCTGAACTACTTCTACCTGTCGTCGGCGGTGGCGCTGGTCCAGGAAGAGGTGCGGCCTGAGCAGCGGGTGATGTCCGGCGCCCTGCTGCTGCTGGTCATGAACTTCATCGGCCTGGGCCTTGGCCCGACCTATGTCGGCGCGGCCAGCGACTTCTTCAAAGCCAGTCATCCGCACAACTCACTGCAGATGGCGCTGTACACGCTGACGCCATTCTACGTGCTGGCGATCGGCCTCTTCCTGTGGCTGGCCCGGATCTTCCGTAAGGCCGAGAGAGCCTAGACCTTCAGGGCGATGAACCCGGCGGCCATGAAGCGGGCGATCCGCTTCTTGATCGCCGGGAAGTCGTCCGAATGGCACAGGCCGCTGGACAGGCGGTCGATCCGGCCCGTCCGCGCCAGGGTGTTCATCAGGGCGCCCGACACGAAGTGGTAGCCCCAGAAGATCTCCTCGTCGGCATAGTCCGGCAGGGCGCGCTTGAGGATGCCGACCAGCTTCAGGACCACCGGGTCGAAGTGCTCGTCCATCAGCGCCGCGCCCTCGGGCGTGTTGCTGACCCGCGCGCAGAAGGCCGCATAGTTCATCCAGTGCTCGCCGCCCTCCCAGTAGAGGTCGAGGTCGGTGTCGAGGAAGGCGTGCAACGCGCCCTCGACGGTCGGCTTGTCGCCCGCCGCCAGCTCGTACTGCTCCAGGGCGATCATCCGTCGACCGGACGTGACCCCCGCGCGCCGCGCGAACACGGCCTCGAACAGGTTGGTCTTGTCCTTGAAATAGTAGTTCAGCAGCGTGGTGTGGATACCGACCCGCACGGCGACGTCGCGCAGGGTCACGCCATAGAGGCCGTTCTGCGAGAACAGGTACTCGGCCGCGTCCAGGATCTGCTCCAGGCTCTGGGCGCGCTGCTCGGCCTTGGTCCGCCGCGCCCTGCCCTGCTCCGCCGTCGCTCCCGCCAAGCCGTCCTCCTGGGTCCTTCGATACGTCGCGTAGTCGGGGTGCGGCGCGCTCGTGTCAATCGTTCCCATAGCGGCAACCACCCCATCCCGGGCCTACGACCATCTGGTCGAACAATGATCATTGACGCCGTAAAGGCGATGCTACAACACTCACTCTTGTGAGAATGAGCGTTAAGAGACTCATTCAACGGGAGGGTTCGCCACATGAAAATCGGGCTATCCGGCGCGTCGGGCGTCGCGCTGCTCATCGGGATCGCGGGCTTCGGCGCGCCTGCCTGGTCTCAGGATCAATCGACCCAAGTCGAAGAGATCGTCGTCACCGGCTCCAACATCCGGGGCTCGGCGCTGGACGCCGCCCTCCCCGTCGAGGTGTATTCGCAAGCGGAGCTGGAGAAGCAGGGCTCACCGACGGCGCTGGAGTTCGCCAAGAGCCTGACGATCTCGGGCCCGACGACCGGCGAGAGCTACTATTTCGGCGGCCCGGCCCTGGTCGGCTCGGTGAACTACAATCTGCGCGGCCTGGGGGCCGACAAGACGCTGGTCCTGCTGAACGGCCGGCGGATGAACCAGAACACCGCCAACGTCCCGTCGATCGCCCTGGCCCGCACCGAGGTGCTGAAGGATGGCGCGGCGGTGATCTATGGCGCCGACGCCACCGGCGGCGTGGTCAACTTCATCACCCGCGACAAGTTCGTCGGCCTGGAGGCGCAAGGCCAGTACAAGCACATCAAGGGCTCGAAGGGCGACTATTCGGTCGGCGTGATGGGCGGCATCGGCGCGGACCGCGTCAACCTGCTGGTCTCGGCCGAGTACGAACATCGCTCGCGCCTGAACACCCTGGAGCGCAAGTTCACCGAGGCCTCGCTGAACCCGGTGACCGGCTATAACCCCGCGCCCTGGTCGACCCTGACCAACCTGACCGGCTGGCAGCCGCGCGGTCCCCTGCCCGCCACGCCCACCGCCACCGACGTCGGCGAGTGGGGCGCGAACCTGGGCGGCATCGTCTCGGACTTCACGCCGGCCAGCTGCGCGGCCGTCGGCGGTCGTTACGACAACGCCTTCACCTGCGCCTACAACTACATCCCCTACTACCGCCTGGTAGAGAACCAGGACACCTACCGCCTGTACGCCCAGCTGAAGGCCGACATCACCGACACGATGAAGTTCCACATGGACGCGTCGTACGGCCGGGTGAACCTGCCCCAGGTGATGGGCTCGCCGGCCCAGCCGGTGTCGCGTGGCCCGGCCCTGACCACGGGCGCGGTCAATCAGTTCTACGTGCCGATCACCAACCCGTTCGCGGCCGAGTTCGCGGCCAAGAACGGCATCGTCGGCGCCTCGGGCTTCACCCCGATCACCTACCGCCTCTTCGGTCACGGCGGGAACCCGTACTACTCGGGCGGCGACGGCTTCGGCGTGGCCGACCGCATCGACAACAAGGTCTGGCGCGTCTCGGCCGGGCTGACGGGCGACCTGGGCGATCTCGCCCCGTTCGCCAAGAAGGTCGGCTACGACTTCGCCCTGACCTATAACGACGCCTACAACTACAACACCCACGCCGACACGATCGGCTATCGCCTACAGGAAGCCCTGAACGGCTTCGGCGGTCCCAAGTGCCAAGCCGTGGACCTGGATCCCAGCCGCTTTGGCACCCAGAACGCGGCCGCCGCCGGCAAGAACGGCTGCCAGTACTGGAACCCCTTCTCGTCTTCGTTCAAGGGCCAGCCGGTCCGAGGCCTGGCCAATCCCAACTATGTCGCGGGCAAGGAGAACCCCGAGGACCTGGCCCTGTGGATGTTCGACCCGCGCGCGGTCGAGACCCTCAGCCACAACTTCACCGCCGACCTGGTGTTCAACGGCCAGTCGGGCATCAAGCTGCCCGGCGGCGAGATCGGCTGGGCCCTGGGCGCGCAATACCGCTCGCTGGCCAACCGCGTGAACGTGCCCAGCGCGTTCAACAACGGCTCGATCCAGTGCGAGTGGCCCAGCAACACCACCAGCGCCAACGGTCCGGGCTCGGGCAATCTCAACCCCACCCCGACGCCGACCACCAGCCCGAACTTCCGGGGCTGCACACCCGACGCGCCGGGGCCGTTCGTGCTGTTCGCCCCGACCCTGCCCAGCCAGGCCGAGCAGAGCCAGTACTCGCTGTTTGGCGAGCTGCAGGTGCCGCTGTTCTCGAACGTCGACATCCAGCTGGCGGCCCGCAGGGAGAAGTTCTCCAACGACCTGGGCGCGACGGTCTACAAGGTGTCGGGCAAGTGGAACGTCTGGGGTCCGCTGACCTTCCGCGCCTCGTACGGCACCAACTACCAGACCCCGCCGCTGGGCGTGACGCCGGGCGCCATCACGGTGGCCGCGCGCACCTACACCGTGGCGGCCAGCAACTGGCTGGCGGCGCAGTTCATCACCGACGCCGACCTCAAGCCCGAGACCGCCAAGACCGGCAATATCGGCGCGATCTGGCAGAGCCGGGGCCTAGCCGACGGCCACGACTTCCGCCTGATCGTCGACTATTTCGACATCCGTACGAAGGACCAGATCGGCCAGGTCGCCGACCCGAACCAGATCGCCAGCCTGGTGTTCAACGGCGCCGGCGGCACGATCACCACCTGCGACGCGACCAAGCAGCCGCTGCTGGCCCGCATCAGCTTCAACAACGGCTGCACGGTGGGCATGAGCGGTGTCGGCACCTTCTCGGCCGTCTCGACCCGTTACGGCAACGGCCCCGGCCAGACGACCAAGGGCTTCGACATCCAGGCCAAGTACGGCCTGCCGCTGGGCCCGGGCGACCTGGACATCAACGTCAACGCCACCCGCGTGACCGAGCTGCGCACCGGCCCGACCACCTTGGACGGCGTGACCATCTCGACCGGCGATGATCGCCTGGGGACACTGAACTTCGCCACCTTCGCCCAAGCGGCTCCGAAGTGGCGCGCCAACCTAGGCGTCAACTACGGGCTGGGTCGCCAGAACTTCCGCCTGGGCGTCAACTTCGTCTCGGCGGTCAAGGATGAGCGGGCGGGCGTGCAGTACGGCGAGGATGGTGAGAAGTGGATCACCACCGACTTCACCTACCGGATCCAGTTGGGCGACGACATGGCCCTGACCGCAACCGTGGCCAATATCTTCGACCGCGATCCGCCGCCGGCCCAGGAGGAGTTCGGCTACGATCCATGGACCGGCAATCCGCTGGGCCGGACCTTCGAGATCGGCGTCAAGAAAGCGTTCTAAGGTCTACCTCGCGCCTGGCGGGCGGCCTCGTGTCGCCCGCCATTTTTCTTTGAGAACCAATATGATCCGACGCGACCTTCTCATCGCCGGAGCCGCCGCGGCCCTGGCGTCGCCGGCTGTCGCCAAACCCAAGCGCGCCCTGCCCAAGGACTTCCTGTGGGGCACGGCGATCTCGGCCCACCAGAGCGAAGGCGGCAATACCAACAGCGACGCCTGGCTGATGGAGAACCTCAAGCCCTCCATGTTCAAGGAGCGCTCGGGCGACGCCGTCGACAGCTATCACCGCTACGGCGAGGACTTCGCCCTGGCCGCCGGCCTGGGCTTCAACACCTACCGCCTGGGCGTGGAGTGGGCGCGGATCGAGCCCAGCGAAGGCTTCTTCTCCAATGCCGAGCTGGACCATTACGCTCGCGTGCTGGAGGCCTGTCGCGCGCGGGGCCTTAAGCCCATCGTCACCCTGAACCACTTCACCACGCCGCTGTGGTTCGCCCAGCGCGGCGGCTTCGAGGTCGCCGACGCGCCGGCCCTGTTCGCCCGCTTCTGCCGCAAGGTGGTCGAGCGCCTGGGGCCGCTGATGCACATGGCGACCACGTTCAACGAGGCCAATATCCGGCTGCTCGTCGACCTGATGCCGGGGATCCAGGCCGTGGTCCCGGTGGTCAAGGCGGCCATCGCCGCCGCCGCCAAGGCCACGGACTCGCCGCGCTTCTCGCGCCTGGCCTATGCCGATCCGGCGATCGTCACGCCGATCATGATCGAAGCCCACCGCCAGACCTACGACGCCATCAAGCAAGCGCGCCCGTCCCTGCCCGTCGGCATCACCCTGACGACGCAGGACATCCAGTCGGACGACCCGGCCCTGGTCGAACTCTATCAGCGCAAACTCTATGGCGACTGGGTCGAGGTCGCGCGCAGCCATGCCGACTTCTTCGGGGTCCAGACCTACACCCGGTTCGTGGTCGACGCGCACGGCGTGAAAACCCCGCCGCCCGGCGCGGAGCTTACGCTGTCGGGCTACGAGTTCTATCCACAGGCCCTGGCCAACACGATCCGCTGGGCGCACCGGGCGATCGGCAAGCCCGTCTATGTCACCGAGAGCGGCGTGGCCGTGACGGACGATACGCGCCGGATCGCCTTCATCGACCAGGCCCTGGCCGGCGTGCGGCAGTGCATCGACGACGGCATCCCGGTGCACAGCTATCTCTACTGGTCGCTACTGGACAATTTCGAGTGGACCTCCGGCTACGGCGTGCCGTTCGGCCTGGTCGCAGTCGACCGCCAGACCTTCAAGCGCACGCCGCGTCCCAGCGCCCTGCACCTGGGCCGGATCGCCAGGGCCAACGCAATCTAGGTCTACGACCACGCGAGCCTTGCCGTGACAGCGCTGCCAGCTAGGGTGCGCTCGAAACTCGAGTGCGAGGACGCATGCTCAAGACCCTGGCCTTCACCCTGGCGCTGGCCACCGCCGCGCCCGCCCTCGCCGCGCCGCTGACTCTGACCGATATCCCGAAGGCCACCGGTCCGACGGTGTCGCTGTTCAACGGCAAGGACCTGAAGGACTGGGACGCCTGGCTGGGCTATGCCGACCCCGCCCTCACCTACAAGCACCCGCCCGTGGCCCCGATCGGCGCCACAGCCCAGAGCGCCGAGATCTTCAAGGTGGTGCAGGAGGACGGTCGCCCCGCCCTCTACGTCAACGGCAAGATCTGGGGCAGCCTGGTCCACAAGGGCGACTTCAAGGACTACCACCTGCGCCTGCAGTACAAGTGGGGCAAGGGCCGCTGGGCGCCGCGCGAGACCCAGGCGCCCAACAACGGCCTGCTCTACCATTCGCACGGCGCGCCCGGCGTGGTCTGGGGCACCTGGAGCCAGGCGGTCGAGTTCGAGATCATGACCGGCTCGATCGGCATGGTCGTGCCCGTGGGCGAGGCGATCTCGGTCGTCACCAACGCCGTCGACGATCCGGCCCTGATCAAGCCGAACCTGCGCTATGCCCCCACCGGCCGCGCCGTCACCGCCAAGGGCGGCACGGCTGACTGGAATGTCGAGGCCTATAGCGACGCCGAGAAGCCCGCCGGCGAGTGGAACACCCTGGACCTCTACGTGCTGGGCGACCGGGCCGTGCATGTGGTCAACGGCGTGCCGGTGCTGGAGGTCCGCGACCTGAAGGCCGGCGGCCAGCCCCTGACTCACGGCGCGATCCAGCTGCAATCGGAAGGCGCCGAGACCTTCTTCCGCGACATCGTGCTGGAGCCGATCACCGCCCTGCCCAAGGTCAGGTAATCCGGCGCTTCTCCAGCTTCCGCGCCAGGGTCCGGCGGTGCATGCCCAGCCGCCGGGCGGTCTCGGAGATGTTGAAGTCGGTCTCGACCAGGGTCTGGTGGATCCGCTCCCACTCCAGGTTCTTGATCGACGTCGCCCGCTCGCCGATGGCGGCGTCGACATCGCCTTCGCCCTTGTGGAACGCCGCCTCGATGTCGTCGGTGTTGGAGGGCTTGGCCAGATAGTGGCGGGCGCCCAGCTTGATGGCCTCGACGGCCGTGGCGATGCTGGCGAAGCCCGTCAGCACCACGATCAGCATGGCCGGATCCCGCTCGGCCAGGGCTCGGACGCAGGCCAGACCAGACTCGCCGGCCAGCTTCAGGTCGACCACGGCATAGCGCGGCGTGAAGGTCTCCAGCGCCGCCATCGCCTCGTCCAGGCCGCGGGCGTGGACGACCTCGTAGTCCCGCCGTTCGAACGAGCGCTTCAGCGTCGCGGCGAACTTCTCGTCGTCCTCGATGATGATCAGCTTGCGGTCAGTCGGCACGGCTGATCTCCAGGGACGACAGCGGCAGGTCCAAAACGACGCGCGCCCCGCCCTCGGGCAGGTTCTCGGCGCCAGCGCGGCCGCCCAGCTTGCGCAGGACGTTGACCACCAGGAAGAGACCCAAGCCCCCGCCGGCCCGGCCCTTGGTCGAGTTGTAGGGCTTGCCGAAGTTCTCCAGCGTCTCGGCGGTGAAGCCAGGGCCGTCGTCCTCGACCTCGATCAGCAGCCGGTCTTCGCGCACGCCCGCCCACAGCCGCACCGCGCCGGTGGAGGCGTCCAAGGCGTTGTCGAGGACGTTGTGGATCACCTGCTTCAAGGTCGATTCCGCGACGATCGGGGTCGGGGCGATCAGGTCGGTCTCGTAGACCAGGGCCTCGCCGTTGCGGGTGGCGCGCCAATCGGCCACGACCTCGTCCATGAAGGCTCGCAGGGTGCTGGCCCGCACCTCGCCGCCGCGCGCCTCGCCGGCCGATTGCAGGACGCCGGTGACGATGGTCTTGCAGCGTTGGACCTCGCCGCGCATGTCCTCCAGCTCCTGGGCCAGGTCGGGCTGGCTGGCGAAGATCGGCATGCGCCGCCAGTCGCCCAGGATCACGTCCAGCGTCGCCAGCGGCGTGCCCAGCTCGTGCGCGGCGCCGGAGGCCAAGAGGCCCATGCGGACGATGTGGGTCTCCTCGGCGGCCCGCTGGCGCAGCTCGGCCAGGCGGGCGTCGTGGCGGCGCAGGTTGGCGTTGATGCGATCGACGAAGGTCACCAGCAGCACCGCGTCCAGCACGATGCCGACCAGCATGCCCATCAGGAACAGATCGAAAAAGGTCTGGTCGCTGAGGCCCGTGGCCACGATCGGCCGGTTGAAGGCCACCAGCATGACGAAGCAGAAGCTGGTCAGGGCCACGATCGCCCAGGTCGCCCAGGCCTCCAGCAGCACAGCGCCCAGGATCACGTGCAGCAGGTAGAGGGTCGTGAACGGATTGGTCGCTCCGCCGCTCAGATAGAGCTGGACGGTCAGGGCCAGGGCGTCCAGCGCCAGGGCCAGGAAGAGATCGTAGCGGCCCAACGCCGTCGTCCGCTTCAGACGCGCGAGGCTGAACAGGTTCAGCGCCACCAACGCCGCCAGCACCAGCATCATGGCGGCCAGCGGCAGGCGGAAGCCCAGGCTGAAATGCACCGCCAGGATGGTGACCACCTGGCCCAGCACCGCGATCCAGCGCAGGTGGATCAGCTGCAGCATGTTCTGACGAGCAATGGCGTCGGCCGGACCGCTGGCGTTGTCCGCCGCCCGCGCGCCCGAAAGCCAGCCCGCCACGCCGGAGAACAGGATGCTGGCGGTCGGGCTCATACGTCTCCTTCGGGGTTCCGCCGCGCGTCGCTCGCGACATACAGGCCAGCGCCGCTCGTCAGCAGGGCCAGGCCGAACCAGGTCAGGGCGTAAATAAGATGGCTGTTGGGGAAACGCACGACCGTAAGACCCCCTAGGGGCCAGCCGCCGGGATTGGGCGTGGCGTCGGCGTCCACGAAGTACGGCGCGACGTTGGTGAGCTTGTGCGCGGCGGCGATGGCCTGGACGTCGCGGGAGTACCACCGCCCCTGCCCCGGCTGGTTCGCTCGCAGGAAGCCGCCATGAGGCTCGGTCGCCCGCATCAAGCCGACCACCACGACGGGGCCAGCGGGATGTGAAGCGGCGCCCTTGTGCTCGGCCGGCACGAAGCCGCGATTGACCAGCAAGGTGAAGCCGCGATCGGTCTTCAGGGGCGTGAGGACCCAGAAGCCGGGTCCCTTCTCGGTGACGGCCTGGACCAGGGTCTCATAGCCATGATCGAAGACGCCGGAGACGCGGACACGGCGATAGACGTCATCGCTCGACCAGCCCGCTGGCGCGGCAACGGGCTCTGCGTGAATCCGGTGCTCGACCTTGGCGATCAGGTCCAGCTTCCAGGCCCTGCGCTGAACCTGCCAGGCGCCGAGCAGCCCGAAAACCACGGTGAAGGCGGCGCACAGCCCGATCAGGGCGATCGATCGTGCGCGCCTTCCCGTCGTCACGGCATCTGCTTCATGTCGTGCGCGTCGAGCGGCATCATGTGGGTGTTGAGGTTGTGCATCACCCACAGCGAGCCGCTCAGCGTGATCACCACCAGGATCAGGGTGAACATCAGGGCCAGCAGGGTCCATCCGCCTTCCGAACGCGAGTTCATGTGCAGGAAGTAGATCATGTGGACCAGCACCTGGATCACCGCCAGCCCCATCACCGCCACGGCGGTCATCTGCGGGGTCGGCAGGACGTGGCCCATGACCAGCCAGAACGGGATCGCCGTCAGGATTACCGCCAGCACGAAGCCGATGACGTAGTCCTTCAGCGAGCCGTGGCCGGCGTCGTGTCCGTGCCCTTCGTGGGCGCCGGGGGCGTGGTGCGTGTCGTGGCCAGCGGCGGTCATTTCAGCGATCCCAGTAGGTAGACGAACGAGAAGACGCCGATCCAGATCACGTCCAGGAAGTGCCAGAACATCGACAGGCACATCAGGCGGCGCTTCATGGCCTCGTCGAGGCCGCGCTGGCCGACCTGGACCATCAGGGTGACCAGCCAGATGATGCCGAACGTCACGTGCAGGCCGTGGGTGCCCACGAGCGTGAAGAACGACGACAGGAAGGCGCTGCGCTGCGGCCCTGCGCCCTCGTGGATAAGGTGGGCGAACTCGTAGAGCTCCAGCGACAGGAAGCCCGCGCCGAACAGGCCGGTGATCGCCAGCCAGACCAGGGTCGGCGTCTTGCGGTCGGCCTGGGCCGACAGCATCGCAAAGCCGTAGGTGATCGACGAGAACAGCAAGAGGCCCGTGTTCACCGCCACCAGCGGCAGGTCGAACAGGTCCGCGCCCGACGGCCCGGCCGCGTAGTTGCGGCCCAGCACGGCGTAGGTGGCGAACAGCACCGCGAAGATCAGGCAGTCGCTCATCAGGTAGATCCAGAACCCCAGTAGGGTTCCGTTCTCCGGATGGTGCTCCTCGGTCATGTGGAAGCGGTTCTTGTCCGCTTCCGTCAGGGCATGAGAGGCCATGGTCAGGTCAAGCTCCGCAGGGCTTCGGTGCGCGCATCCTCGACGCGGACGACCTCCTCGGCCGGGATGTAGTAGTCGCGCTTGAAGTTGAAGGTGTGGGCGATCGCCGTGACGATCAGGGCCACGAACGACAGCGCCGCCAGCCACCAGATGTGCCAGATGAGCGCAAAGCCCAGCACCGTGCTGATCCCGGCCAGGATCACGCCCGCGCCAGTGTTGGCCGGCATGTGGATCGGGATGTAGCCGGTCGTCGGGCGCTCATAGCCACGCGCCTTCATGTCCCACCAGGCGTCCAGCTGGTGGACCACCGGCGTGAAGGCGAAGTTGTAGGCGGGCGGCGGCGACGAGGTCGACCACTCCAGCGTCCGGCCGCCCCAAGGGTCGCCGGTCTCGTCGCGCAGGGCCTCGCGGTTGCGGATGCTGACGACGATCTGGATGATGAAGGCCAGGATGCCGCCCAGGATGATCACCGCGCCCAGGGCGGCGATCACGAACCAGATCTGCAGGCTCGGATCCTCGAAGTGGCTGACGCGGCGCGTCACCCCCATCAGGCCCAGCACGTACAGCGGCGTGAAGGCGACCCAGAAGCCGACCAGCCAGCACCAGAACGAGACCTTGCCCCAGAACGGATCCAGCTTGAAGCCGAAGGCCTTGGGGAACCAGTAGGTGATGCCGGCGAACATGCCGAACACCACGCCGCCGATGATCACGTTGTGGAAGTGGGCGATCAGGAACAGGCTGTTGTGCAGGACGAAGTCGGCGGGCGGAACGGCCAGCAGCACGCCGGTCATGCCGCCGATCACGAAGGTGACCATGAAGCCCAGCGTCCACAGCATCGGCACCTCGAACCGGATGCGGCCGCGGTACATCGTGAACAGCCAGTTGAAGATCTTGGCCCCGGTCGGGATCGAGATGATCATCGTCGTGATCCCGAAGAACGAGTTCACGCTCGCCCCCGAGCCCATCGTGAAGAAGTGGTGCAGCCACACCAGGTACGACAGGATGGTGATGACGACGGTCGCGTAGACCATCGAGCTGTAACCGAACAGGCGCTTGCCGCAGAAGGTCGAGACCACTTCGGAGAACACGCCGAAGGCCGGCAGGATCAGGATGTAGACCTCGGGGTGCCCCCAGATCCAGATCAGGTTCACGTACATCATCGGGTTGCCCCCGAAGTCGTTCGTGAAGAAGTTCGTATACAGGTAGCGGTCGGCGGTCAGCAGGGCCAGGGTGGCGGTCAGGATCGGGAAGGTCGCCACGATCAGGACGTTGGTGCACAGCGAGGTCCAGGTGAAGACCGGCATCTTCATCAGGCTCATGCCCGGCGCGCGCATCTTGATGATGGTCACGACCAGGTTGATACCTGAGAGGGTTGTCCCTACCCCGGCTATCTGCAGCGCCCATATGTAGTAGTCGACCCCGACATCCGGACTGTAGGCCAGGTTCGACAGCGGCGGATAGGCCAACCAGCCGGTGCGGGCGAACTCGCCGACGAACAGCGACAGCATCACCGTCACCGCGCCGCCCACCGTCATCCAGAAGCTGAAATTGTTCAGGAACGGAAAGGCCACGTCGCGCGCGCCGATCTGCAGCGGCACGGCCAGGTTCATCAGGCCGGTGACCAGCGGCATGGCCACGAAGAAGATCATGATCACGCCGTGGGCGGTGAAGATCTGGTCGTAGTGGTGCGACGGCAGGTAGCCTTCGTTGGCCCCGAAGGCCATGGCCTGCTGGGCCCGCATCATCAGGGCGTCGGCGAAACCACGCAGCAGCATGATGATCGCCAGGATGATGTACATGATGCCGATCTTCTTGTGATCGACGCTGGTCAGCCACTCACGCCACAGGTAGCCCCACAGCTTGTAGCGGGTCAGCAGGCCCAGGACGGCGAGACCGCCCAGAGCCACCATGGCGAAGGTCACGAGCAGGATCGGCTCGTGCAGCGGAATGGCGTCCCAGGTGAGACGGCCGAAGATGAATTTGACGAGGTCCGGGGACATGGCTCTCTAGACTTTCAATCAGCGCGCTTCGGCGGACTTTGGGGCGCAGAGCGCGGCGACGAAGGCTCGCAGGCCGCCCTCCTGGCCGCGCCGCACGCGCTTGTCGTATTCGAGGGTGGTGACGTTGTAGACGCCGGCCATACCGAGGCCGCCGTTGGCGTCGATGCGCATCATGTCGTGCTGGCACATCTTGCCAGGCTCGACGCAGCGGTTGACGGCCTTGTCGAACAGGCCGGCATCGACCGAGGCGAACTTCTGCACCGGGGCCTTCTGGCTGGGCTTTTCCAGGACGAGGTAGCGCGGACCGTCCAGGCGCTGGTCGCCCTTGCGGACGTCGGCGGCCCAGCGCTCGAAGTCCGCCCGGCTCATGCCGTGGAACTTGAAGCGCATGTGCGAGAAGCCCTCGCCGCTGAAATTGGCCGAGAAGCCGTCAAAGGTTCCGGGCTTGTTGATCACCGCATGCAGCTGGGTGGTCATGCCGGGCATGGCGTAGATCTGGCCGGCCAGGGCGGGCACGTAGAACGAGTTCATCACCGACGAGCTGGTCAGCTGAAAGTCGATCGGCGTGTCGACCGGCGCGGCCAGCTCGTTGACCGTGGCGACGCCCAGTTCGGGATAGATGAACAGCCACTTCCAATCGAGGGCCACGACCTGGACCTTCAGCGGCTTGACGTTCTCGGCGCTGCGCCCGGGCGCCAGGCGGTCCAGCGGGCGGTACGGGTCCAGCAGGTGGGTGCTGGTCCAGGTCACCGCGCCCAGGATGGTGATGATCACCAGCGGCGCGGCCCAGATCACGATCTCCAGGCGCGTGGAGTGGTGCCAGTCGGGATCGTAGGGCGCGTCCTCGTTCGAGCGCCGGTACTTCCAGGCGAAGAACAGGGTCAGGGCGATCACCGGCACGATGATCACCAGCATCAGCACGGTGGCGACGATGATCAGGTCGCGTTGCTGCATGGCGATATCGCCGGACGGGTTCATCACCACCCAGTCGCAGCCGCCCAGCGCCAGGAGCGCGGGCAACAGGGCCAACTTGGCCAAAACACGGGGCGACGGAAGGAGTTTCGGACGCATAGCGCGGCCGATAGGGCAGTCTGCTGCACTGCGACATTGGACCGTTTGTCCTAGGCCCCGGTCACGCTCGGAGCGGAAGCGCCGCAAAGGCGTTTGCCAGATCGCGTCCCTTGGCCCCATGCTCGCCTCCAGACCGCCAAAAAGGCGGCGCGACATTTGGAAACTGGGACGGAAACGAGGAATAGGCGCGTCAGTTCATGGCTCAAGAGTTCACAGTACCCACCTCATCCGGCCTGGAGCGCGACGCGCGGCGGATGCATGCCGATTCCCACGGCGTCCGATCGGGCGAGATCGCCCTGGGCGTGGTCATCGGCCGAACCTCGGAATTCTTCGATTTCTTCGTCTACGCCATCGCCTCGGTGCTGGTGTTCCCGCAGTTGTTCTTCCCGTTCGTCGATCGCCTGACCGGCGTCATGTACGCCTTCGCGATCTTCGCCCTGGCGTTCATCGCCCGGCCGATCGGCTCGGTGATCTTCGGCATGATCGACCGGCGCTTCGGTCGCGGGGCCAAGCTGACGGTCGCCCTGTTCCTGCTGGGCGGTTCGACGGCGGCCATCAGCTTCCTGCCGGGCTACGCCGTCGCCGGCCCGCTGGCTATCTGGGCCCTGGCGGCCTTCCGTATCGGCCAAGGCCTGGCGCTCGCCGGCGCCTGGGATGGCCTGTCCTCGCTGCTAGCCCTGAACGCGCCCGAGAACAAGCGCGGCTGGTACGCGATGATCCCGCAGCTGGGCGCGCCGTTCGGCTTCATGCTGGCCAGCGGCCTGTTCGCCTATTTCGTCGCCAGCCTGGGTTCGGCCGACTTCCTGGACTGGGGCTGGCGCTATCCGTTCTTCGCGGCCTTCGCCATCAATGTCGTGGCCCTCTTCGCCCGCCTGCGCATCGTCGCCACCGAGGAATACGGCGCGCTGTTCGAGAAGCGCGAACTGCGCCCCTCCCCGATCGCCTCGCTGCTGCGGGCCGAGGGCGGCAATGTGCTGATCGGCATGTTCGCGCCGCTGGCCACCTTCGCCATGTTCCACCTGGTCACCGTCTTCCCGCTGTCGTGGGTGGCGCTGCATGATGACGCTCAGGCCCTGACCTTCCTGCGCATCGAGCTGGTCGGCGCCGTGGTCGGCGTGCTGGGCATCCTGGCCTCGGGCTGGATCGCCGACCGCATCAACCGCCAGAACCAGCTGGCCCTGTCGGCCCTGCTGATCGGCGGCTTCAGCCTGCTGGCCCCGCGCCTGCTGGACGGCGGCTCGGTCGGCCAGACGATCTATGTGGTCGTTGGCTTCGCGATCCTGGGCCTGTCGTTTGGCCAGGCCGCCGGCACGGTCAGCTCGCGCTTCTCCAAGCGTTATCGCTACACCGGCGCGGCCCTGACCTCGGACCTGTCGTGGCTGATCGGCGCGGGCTTCGCGCCGCTGGCCGCCCTGGGCCTGGCCTCGGTCTGGGGCCTGCCGGCCATCGGCCTCTACCTGGCCTCGGGCTCCATCGCGACCCTGGTCGCCCTGACCCTGGACCGTAATCGCCAGCGGAAAGCGCTCAAATAATCGTCGCGCCGCCGTCGACCACCAGGATCTGACCGGTCATGTGGCCGCCGGCGTCCGAGGCCAACAGCAAGGCCGGCCCCATCAGGTCGGTCTCGCCGCCCAGCTTGCCCAGCGGCGTGTCGCGCAGCATCCGCTCGCCATGCTCGCCGATGGTCGCGGTCGTCATCTTCGACGGGAAGTAGCCCGGCGCCACGGCGTTGACCCGGATGTTGCGCGGGCCCCACTCGGCGGCCAAGGCCCGGGTCATGTTCACCACCGCGCCCTTGGCGGTGTTGTAGGCGATCGTGCCCAGCTGGTCGGGATGGTGGCCCATCAGCCCCTCAATTGAGGCCACATTGACCACCGCGCCCTTGCCCTGCTTCAGGAAGGCCTCGCGCGCCACCGCCTGGGTCAGCAGGAACAGGCCCGTGACGTTCAGGTCGATGACCTTGTTCCAGCCCTCGATCGGATAGTCCTCGGCCGGCGCGCCCCAGACCGTGCCGGCGTTGTTGACGAGGATATCGATGCGGCCGTAGCGGGCCAGGACCCGCTCGGTCAGGGCCGTGGCGGCGTCGGGCGCGCCAAGGTCGGCGGCGAAGCCTTCGGCCTGGATCCCCTTCCCCGCCAGCTCGGCGACAGCGGCGTCCAGCTCGGCCTGCTTGCGAGCCACCAGCGCCAACGAGGCGCCGTACTCGCCCAGGGCCGAGGCGATCTGCAGCCCCAGCCCGCGCGAGCCGCCGGTGACGATCGCCACGCGACCGGCGAGGTCGAACAGGCCGCCCAGGGTCTTGGTCATTTCGCGGTCTCCGCCGGCGGGCATTGGCAGATCGCCTTGAAGCCCGCGGCCATGAAGGTCGCCATGTGTTGGCGGATGGACTCAAAATCGTTGGACGAGCACAGGCCATGAGACAGCTGATCCAGCCGGCCCGTGCGGGCCATGTTGTGGGTCATCGCCCCCGAGACGAAGTGGTAACCCCAGAAGATCGTCGCCTCGTCGCAGTCGGGCATGGCCTTCTTCAGCAGGTCGATCAGGGCCAGGACGACGGGGTTGAAGTACTTGCCCATCTTCTCGGCGCCCCAGCCGGCGGCGCTGTTGGCCTGGGCGCTGATCTGGCCAAAGGCCAGCCACTGCTCGGTGTCGTGGATCTGGACATTCAGGTCGGTGTCGATCCAGGCATGCAGCGCGCCCTCGACCGTGACCTTGTCGCCGACCTCCTCGGCATAGCGCCGCATCGCGTCGAGACGATTCTGCGCCGAGACCGGGGCCCGCCGCGCCCACACCGCCTCGAACAGGCTCTCCTTGCCGTTGAAGTGGTAGTGGATCAGCGTCGAGCTGACCCCGATGCGCGCGGCGACGTCCTTCAGCGTGACGCCGTGATAGCCGAACTCGGCGAACAGCTGCTCGGCGGCGTCCAGGATCCGCTCGATCGACTGTTCGCGGGCGCGGGCCTTGTGGCGGGGCGCCTTGGCCTCTTGGGTCTGGTCGGTGCTCATCGAGCCTCTGGTTGCCGCTTCGTGCCGAGGTCGTCAACGTGACCCTGCGGCGGGAAGGCCGAGAAGCCGATGTCGAGCCGCCACGCCTGCCCCTTCGCGCGCCGTTCGGCGACCAGGGCGTCGGCCCAGCCATAGGCGGCCGGCTGCAGGTCGCGCGCGGCCATGGGCCGGTCGTCGATGTCGAGGTAGCCGCGCTCCTTGGCTGTGAAGCGCGGCCACGCCGTCTCGCCCGGCGCGGTCGGCGTGCCGGTTCGGACGAACGAGACCCAGTAGTTCAGCATGGCGTCCGACAGCGCCGTCTCTTCTGCGGTCAGCGGCGGGCGCGGCCAGTTCGGGCCAAGCGCAGCGCCCTCGCCGACCTGGCCGAAGACGTACGGGATTTCACTCGCATGGAAGGCCGCCAGATCGCGGGCCTTCTGGGCTAGGGTGCTGTGGCGGAAATAGTAGAGATAGCCGCCCTGCCCGGCCGCCGCCTGCTGACGCACCAGATACTGAGCCGCGAAGCCGTAGAGCCCGTCGCGGATCGAGGCCATGACATCGGCCTTGGGGGCCGCGCCCGGATAGACGACGAGATAGGTCTTCGCTTTGGCGCCGAAACGCGCCTTCACGTCCGCCACATAGGCCTCGGACGTCGCCGGCGCGGGCGGCATCAGGAACAGCAGCGAACGGATCTCGCCTTCATTGAAGCCGGCCAGGACGTCGGCCTTGGCCTGCTCGCCGCGCGCGAAGGTGTCGACCAGCTGACGCGGCAGCGTCACGCCGTCGATCACCGGTTCTGGCTGCCAGCCGGTCGCCAGGCCCGCCTTGAACAGGGTGACCAGATCGGTGGCCCGCAGCTGTTCGGCGGTCTTGGCCCCGGCCGCCGCGCCCAGCGCCTCGCCGCCGGCCTCGGCCGAGGGCAGGCCCAGGGTCGGTTCGTGCAGGGCGCGGTAAGCCGGCATGTAGCCGCTCTGGACAATGGCCCGCTGGAACAGCCCCTTCGCCTGCGGACTGGTCATCAGGGCGATGACGGACAGACCGCCAGCGGACTCACCCGCGATCGTCACCTGTGCTGGGTCGCCCCCAAACGCCGCGATGTTGTCGCGCACCCAGCGCAACGCCTCGATCTGGTCGAGCAGGCCGTAGTTGCCCGACAGCTTCTGGGGCGACTCCGCGCTGAGCGCCGGATGGGCGAAGTAGCCGAGCAAGCCCAGGCGGTAGTTGATCGACACAAAGACGATGCCCTGCCTGGCCAGCTTGGCGCCGTCATAGAGCGGCTCGGAACTGCCCCCGCCCAGCAGCGCACCGCCGTGGATCCAGACCATCACGGGCAGCTTTTTGGCCCCGGCCGGCGCCCAGACGTTCAGGGTCAGGCAGTCCTCGGACATCGGCGCCAGGCCGCCGGAATAGAGCCCGTTCGGCGCTTGCGGCGGTTGGAGACATGCAGGGCCGAAGGCCTTGGCGTCTCGCACGCCCGTCCAGCCCTCAGCCGGGACCGGCGCCCGCCAACGCAGCGGGCCGACCGGCGGCTGGGCGTACGGAATGCCCTTGTAAGCAGAGACCCCTGCCTCCGAGACGCCTTGCAGCGCGCCTTGGCGGACCTGGACCCGCCCTTCCTCCGCCCGCACCGCCGCTGCCGCCAGGACGGCGACGGCCAGGGTCAGGCAGGCCCAGAGCCGGCTCACAGGTTGTAGCCCACGCGAACGCCGAAGGTGCGCGGCCGCAGCACGGCGAAGCGGCTGTACACGAAGGCTTCCGGATGGATGTAGGTCGTGGCCCGGCTGTTGCCGAGGTTCTCGCCATAGACCGTCACCGTGGTCCTGCCGAACCGGGCGCCGGTCTGCAGGTTCACATAGGTGTAGCGGTCGGTGAAACCGTAGAGCGGGCTCTGGGTCCCGGCCTTGCCCGGCGTGTTGGGGAAGCCGTTCGGGAACGAACCCACGTGCTGGACCTGGAAGCTGGTGAAGCCTTGGGCCCCGCTTTGCAGGTCATAGCTGAAGGTCCCGAAGAACGAGCCCTGCACATGCGGCGAGGCCAGGCGCGAACCGTCGACCGCGCCGGAGATGGTCGCCTCCGAGGTGCTCAACTCGGTGACCTTGGCGTCGTTCAGCGAACCGTTGACGCCCAGCAGCACGCCCTTGGCCGGCGTGAAGCTGACCTCGGCCTCGAGGCCCTTGGAGGCGGCGCGGCCGACATTGGTGGCGAACTGGATGGAGTCCGACTGGCGGTTGGCCTGCACCTGGATGTTCTTCCAGTCGATATAGTAGGCCGCCAGGGCCGCGGTCAGCCGGCCGTCCAGGAAGCGGCCCTTCAGACCGACCTCGTAGTTGGTCAGGTTATCCGAGCCCGCGCCCGCCGGAATGATCAGGTCACTGGGTGTCACCGTGCTGACGCTGCCGGCGCGGGCGTTGTAGACGGGCGTGCGATAGCCGGTGGAGACCGTGGCGTAGGTCGTGAGATCCCGCGACGGCTTGTAGGTCAGGCTGGCCTTCCACGACGCCTTCGAGGCCGACGGGTACTTGGTCGTCGCCGGAGCATTGGGCGTCAGGACCAGCGGCCCGGACAGGTTCAGCAGCGCATAGGTGAAATAGGCCGAGTTGAAGCCGGCATAGGTGTCGACCTCGCCGCCGTACTTGCCGTAGCGCACGCCGCCGCTGGCCGAGAGCTTGTCGCTGAGGTGGTAGGTCAGCTCGCCGAAACCGGCCAGTTCGTAGGTGCGGGTGTCGCTGCCGAACTTCGAGAAGGTGGCGCCCGGCAGGCCGGTCAGCTTGCGCGCCGTCAGGAAGGCGGCATTGGAGCGGTTCTCGCCGTTCAGGTCGGTGTCGCGGTGCAGATAGAAGCCGCCCGCCACCCAGTCGAACTTGCCGCCGCCGTCCGAGGCCAGGCGCGTCTCCTGGACGAAGGTCTTCGAGGTGAAGCTGTCGAACAGATAGAACGGCACGGCCAGGGCGAAGGTGCCGGCCAAGTCGACATTGAACAGGCTGTCGGCCACCGAATAGGTCGAGGAACTGGTCAGGCGCGCGCCGTCGAACTGGTACTCGACCGTGCCGTTATAGACCTGGGTCTTGGACGTATATTGGTCGGGAACGGTGCTGTAGCGCTTAAGATCGCCCAGGTTCGGCGAGGTCAGCGCCGAGTCCTTGGGATTGCTGTCCTCGTAGGACGCCAGCAGGCGGACGCTGAGCCGATCGTTGGGCTTCCACAGCAGGATGCCGCGCCCGCCCCAGTTCTTCAGCTTGTTGGAATTCTTGACCCCGGTGCCCAGGTTGTCGACGTAGCCGTCCTCGTCCCGGTAGAAGCCGACCACCCGCAGGGCCAGCTCGTCCTTGATCAGCGGCAGGTTGACCATGGCGTTGTAGCGCTGGCGCCAGCCCTCGCTGTCGGGGGTGTAGCCGATGTCGGCCAGGGCCGAGCTATCATAGCCAGTCAGGTCCGGGCTCTTGGTCAGCACCCGCAGGGCGCCCGACAGCGAACCCGAGCCAAACAGCGTGCCCTGCGGCCCGCGCAGGAACTCGACCCGCTGGACGTCGTAGAGGTTGGGATCCAGGGTCACGGTGTTGCCGATCGTGGTGAGCGGCAGTTCGTCCAGATAGATGGTCGTCGTGGTCTGCAGGCCCGCGCCCCAGCCGTTGGTCGAGATGCCCCGGACCGTGAAGCGGACATTGTTGTCGCTGGCGCGGTTCAGCACGACGCCAGGCGTCTCGCGGGCGATGCCCTCGTAGTTGACGATGCCCTTCTTGGTCAGCTCGGCCTGCGAAAAGGCGGTGACGCTGAGCGGCACGTCCTGCAGGCGCTCGCTGCGCCGGGTGGCGGTGACGACGATCTCGTCGACCTGCTCGGCGCCCGAGCTCGGCTTGGAAGTGGTTTGCGCGATGGCGGGCGCGGCAATGGTCAGCGCCAGCGCCGACGCCGTGTAGGCGATGCGTTTCATGGTTCCCTCCCTGTCGCCGGCCGCGCCTTTTTGGCGCTATTCCGCGAACAGCGTTCACCGTCGCATCACACTGACGCGCGTGTCAATATTGACTTACTCGACAGTCAGTATTGTGAGCGCGCTATTTCGAGAACCTCAGGATGGTGGTCGACTTGAACACCCTGCCCGGCCGCAGCTCGGTCGACGGGAAGGCCGGCTGGTTGGGGCTGTCGGGCAGGTGCTGGGTCTCGAAGGCAAAGCCGGCATACTTCGGATAGGTCGCGCCGCCAGGACCCCTCTCGGTCCCGTCGAAGCCGTTGCCGCTGTTGATCTGCACCGAGGGCTGATCAGTCAGCAGGGTGACACGGCGACCGCTGACGGGGTCCTCCATCCAGGCGACCTTGCGTAGGCTGGGCTTGGCCGCACGGAAGACCAGGCTGTGGTCGAAGCCCTGGGAGGGCGACAGCAGCGGATCGTCCAGCTTCATCGCCTCGCCCTCGCGGCGGGCCTTGCGGAAGTCCAGCACCGTGCCTTCGACCGGCAGCAGCTTGCCCGACGGGGCCTTGCGGGCGTCGACCTCGGCATAGCGGTCGGCGTCGAGCCAGATGGTCTGGTCGCGGACGTCGCCACTTTCGGCCCCCGCCAGGTTCAGGAAGCCGTGGTTGGTCAGGTTCAGCACCGTCGGGGCCGAGGTCTTAGCGGCGTAGTCGATGTGCAGCTCGTTGGCCTTGCGCATCAGCCGATAGGTCACGGTGATGTCGAGCCCGCCGGGGAAACCCTGGTCGCCGTCCGGGCTGTGCAGTTCGAAAGCCACGCCCACCGACTGGGCGTCGCTGACCGCATGGCTGGTCCAGACCCGCTTGTCGTATCCGTTCGGACCGCCGTGCAGGGTCATGTGGTTGTTGCCGGCCGGCAGGGCGTAGGGCTTGCCGTCGACGGTGATCTTCGCGTCCGTGATCCGCCCGGCATAACGCCCGATCACCGAGGCCCAGCGCCGCGCGCTCGTCTCGTAGGCGGCCACGCTGGGCAGGTTGAGGATCACGTTCTCGAACTTGCCGGCCCGGTCCGGGGCGCTGACCATGGTCAGGGTCGCGCCGTAGTCGATGGCCGAGACCGTCATCCCTAAGTCGTTGCGCAGGATCGTCTTCGCCACCGGCACGCCGATCTTGGTCGCGCCGAACGGCTCGCGCCTGACGTCGGCGGCCTGGGCCGAAGAAGCGAGCAAGGCGGCGAGGCCCGCCAGGAACAGTCTACGCATCGATCCAGAGCACCGGTTGGCGGAGGGGGTAGTTGCGGATGATCTCGGCCTGCGTCGGGTCCGGGTCAAGCTTACGCCAGAGATCCAGATAGTCCTGGCGCTTCAGGGCCAGGCCGCCGAACAACAGGCTGGGCTGGCGGACGGGCCAGCCGTCCCAGGCCTCGACGTCGGGCGGTTTGGGCCAGGTCTTCTTGTCGGCGATGAACGGGGCCATGTAGGCCAGGGCGTCGGCGATCGAGCCGCCCTGCGCGCCCTTGAAGGTCCAGAGGTTGTCGGTCGGCGTCGACATCACGTGAGCGCAGGCGGCTAGGACATCCAGATTGAATAGGCAGTAGCCGTAGGGCTTGGTGCGGACCAACTCCAAGGGCTGTGAACCGTCAGCGGCGATCTGGCCTGGGACCAGCGCCTTGATCCGGCCGCGCGCCACGTCCAGCTCGGCCTTGCGACCGGTCAGATTGGCGAACGCGGCCGCTTGCAGCGCCCAGCAGGTGCCGTGGTTGTTCTTCTGGTCGCGCTCGTCGACGCCGTTGGCCGAGGTGCTCATCCAGGTCAGGTAGGCGTCGAACCAGGCCACGGTCGGGGCGTAGACGCCGACCTTGGGCCGCGCGGCCTTGAGCACGCCGACGGCGCGGGCGACCTCGACCAGATGCAGGGTGTCTATGACGCCGATGCCCCGGCCCGTGTTGACGCCGATGATCGCCTGGGCGTGCTCCAGGTTGGGGTTCATCCGGGTGTCGGGCGCGACAAACCAGGCCTGGAGATGCTTCTCGGCATGCTCGGCGTAGCGGGCGTCCCTGGTCACCTTGTAGGCCGCCGCCAGCGCCGGCAGCTGGACGCCCAGCCGGATCACCGCGTCGCGGTGGGCGGTGAACTTGTCGGGGTTGGAGTAGCCGTCCTTGCGGATGTACGGCCCGTTCGGATTAGCCGGATCGGGCCACCAGTAGTCGGCTTCGGAATAGTAGTCCTGCCGGCTGCCCGGACTGCGCGGCGCGGCGAAGGCGGTGATGGTCACCGGCTTCTCGGCGAGATAGCGGTCGGCGGCCTTGAGGATCCGCGCCCGGTCGATGGCCGCGATGTCCATCGGGGTCGCCGTCGCGGCCCCGAACGCCGTCAGCGCCAGGGCCGTCCCGAGGAAGAAGTCGCGTCGGTTCATGGATACGCTCCGAACGAAAGCGAGGGCGACGCGAACGCCGCCCTCGCGAGATGGACTAGTACTTCACCTGAGCGCGGACGCCGAAGTAGCGCTCGCTGTCGCGGCCCGGCTTCCAGTTCACCGCCAGGGTGGCCGGGGTCGCCGTGCGGCTGAAGTTCCAGGCGTTATCGCGGCCCTTGGTCAGGGCGTAGTTCTTGTCGAACAGGTTGTTGGCGAAGACGCTGAGCTTCCAGTTGTCCTTCTGGACACCGGCGCCGAGATTGAAGATGCCGTAGGCCTCCTGCACCGCGTCCGGGTCTTGGACCAGGCTGAAGCTGACGTCCGACTGCCAGCGATACGAGGCCTGGATGAAGGCGCCGTACTCGGCGTTCAGGCGCCAGTCGTACTGGCCCGTCAGCGTGCCGGTCCACTTGGGCGCGTTGGGCAGGTTTTTGCCCGACAGGTTCTGGCGACCGCCGACGCAGCCCTCCGCCGCAGTTTGAGCCGCGTAGCAGGGCGCGTTCAGGAACGTGTCCATGCGGGCGATGTTGTAGCTGCCGTTAGCGTTCAGGGTCAGGCCGCCGGCATAGATCGCCACCTCGGTCTCGACGCCCTTGGACGTCACCTTGCCCAGGCTCTGCAGGATGTTCTGGCCAAGATCCAGGTCGCGGCTCTGGGCCTGGAAGTGACGATAGTCCTCGAAGAAGGCCGTCATGTTCCAGGTCAGGCGACGATCGAAGAACGCGCCCTTGAAGCCGGCCTCATACGACTTGCTGGTCTCGGGCGGCACCGGCTGGCGCGAGGCCACGCAGTCGGCGACCGGCAGGCCAAAGCACGAGCCGGCGGCGGTGGTCGGCGTGCGCGTGGTCAGGATGCTGGTCAGGTCGTAGGCCAGGCCCTTGTAGCCCTTGGCGGCGTTGGCGAAGACCATGAAGCCCGGCGTGAACCGGTACTGCACGGCGGCCTTGCCGGTGACGACGCTGTCGCTGTCGCAGGTCGAGATCTTCAGCGACGGCGTGGGCGTGTTGGTCGAGCAGCCAGGCTTGCCGTAGGTCACGCCGGTGTCGCGATCCAGGAAGTCGTAGCTGAGCTTCTCGTGGTGGTAACGCAAGCCGCCGATCACGGTGAGCTTGGGCGTGATGTCGTACGAGCCCTGCGCGAAGGCGGCATAGGTCTTGGACGTCGAGTTGGTCAGGTAGCTGGAATAGACCAGCGAGTTCGTCGTCGGCAGCTGTTGCTGGCCGTTGAAGATCACGCCGTTGAAGCTGCCGTGGGTGTTGGAGCCCCGGACGTAGTCCCGGGTGCTGTCGGTCTTGCTGTAGAACAGGCCGGCCACGTAGCGGAACGCGCCGCTGTTGGGCGACGTCAGGCGCAGTTCCTGGGTGATGGTCTTGACGTCGAACGAGCCGCCGTCCCCTACCCCGCCCTTGGGCGCGGTCGCGAAGTTCACGCCGCCAACCGTCAGGGTGCTGAAGTCGAAGTCGCTGGAGTCGGAGTCCTTGAAGTCCTCCAGGCGGTACTTGTCGTAGGACGAGATCGACATCAGCGAGCCGCCGTTCGGCAGGTCATAGACCAGGCGCAAGCCCGTGCCGTAATCCTCGGCGAAGCCTTCGGTATCGAGGTCCAGGCGCGTCAGGCGGTTGTTTTTGCCCGGCGTGATGCCCGCCAGGATGGTCGAGGCCGGCAGGTTGGCGCGGCTGAAGGTGACGCCGGGGCTCAGGAAGTACTGGGCCGGCGCGCAGCAGGTGCCTTCGGTCTTGGTGTAGTAAGGCGACAGGGTCGCGGTGAACCGGTCGGTCGGGCTCCAGGCGATCTTGGACCGCACCGTGTAGTCGGTGGTGCCGTTCTGCCAGTTGCCGGTCGTCAGGTTCAGGATGTTGCCGCGATAGTGGCTGTAGTTGGCGGCCACCCGCACGGCCACCGTATCGCTGACCGGGCCCGAGACGCTGGCCTGCAGGCGGCGCTCGTGATCATCGGTGACCAGGGCGTCGGCCTTGGCGGTGAAGACCTTGCTGGGCGCTTCGGTGGTGATGTTGACGACGCCGGCCGAGGCGGCCTTGCCGAACAGGGTGCTCTGCGGGCCGCGCAGCACTTCCACCTGCTGGACGTCGACCAGGGCGGCGAAGGCGGCGGCCTGGAAGGCCTGCGGCACGTCATCGATGACCACGGCGACGCTGGGCTGCGTGGCGATCGAGAAGGCGTAGGTGCCGATGCCGCGGATGTTGATGCTGTTGTTGGCCGGCTGGGTGGTCTTGGAGATGGTCAGCGATGGCGCCGCGCGCGGCAGGTCGTCGAAGTCGCGGACATTGCCGCGCTCCAGGTTGGCGGCCGTGACCACCAGCACCGACGACGGCACGTTCTGGATGTTCTGGGCCTGTTTGGTGCCGGTGACGATGATCTCTTCGACTGTGGACGACACGGGCGCGGCGTCTTGGGCGTGAGCGGCGCCGGCTAGGCCGACGAAAGCCGCTGACGCCAGCAGGATGGATTTACAGGACATGGTTCTCTCCCCCCTTCCTTTTTGATCGGCGACCGCGATGGAAGGGTTTCGCGACCGCTGCCCTGCCACGTCTCCCGAAGTGCGAACCCGGGGTACGCAGCGGATAAAGGGATCCCGCGTCCCCGCAGCGCCTTGGCTGGGGGATCATCCGTCGGTCAGGAGCTCCGCGCTTGGGAGGCGATGGGGAATCCGGACGACCGACGGACCGCGATGGCGGCGGGATAGGTGTCGGCCGGCGGGGGTTTAAAGAAGGACCCGCCGACCGAATAGGATCAGAAGCGCAGGCGGGCGCCGAAGTAGATCTGCGGACCGTTGTCCGAGACCTCGGTGATCGAGTCCTCGCCGGCCTTGTACATGACGTCGCGCGTGCCGGTGACGTTCAGGGCTTGCAGCTTCAGCTGGACCTGCTTGGTCAGGTCATACGACGCCGACAGGTTCAGATAGCCCGAGCCCTTGGCGCTGCGGTTGGTGCTGCTGTTGGGCTTGAAGTAGTCCGAACGGTAGCGATACGAGGCGCGCAGCGAGAGCTTTTCGTTCTCCCAGTAGACCGAGCCGCTGCCGGTATATTTCGACAGGCCGTTCAGGTTGGCCGCGCCCATATAGGGGCTGACGGTCGACGGGTCCGGGATCTCGAAATTGGCCTCGGTGATCGCGAAGCTGCCCTGCACGCCGAACCCGCTGAGGAGGCCCGGCAGGTAGGTGAAGGCGTGGTTGCCCGAGAACTCGATGCCGTACAGGTCGCGGGTCGCGGGGTCGTTGGCCGGCGCGATGGCGTTGAAGGTCACCAGCGCACCGTTGGCCATGATGCTGGTCTCACGCGGCTCCTGGGCGTCGAACGCCGCGCCCTTCAGCCACTTGTAGTAGGTGGCGACCGCGAACGAGGTGTCGCGGTTGACGTAGAACTCCAGCGAGGCGTCCAGATTCCAGCCGCGGATCGGCTTGAGGTTCGGGTTGCCGGTGGTGCTGTTGGCCAGCACGCCCTGCACCGTGGTGGCGGTGGTGTCGGCGATCGGGTTGATGCCGACGTTGAAGTCCTCGATGCCCGAGCGCGACAGGGCCTTGTAGCCGGCCAGGCGCAGCTTCACGACGTCGGTCAGGTCGAAGGCGACGTTGACGCTGGGCAGGAAGTACTCGTACCCGCCCGTGCCCTCGATCTCCTGCAGCGGCGTGCCCGGCGTGCGGACCACGGTCGCGGCCGCGCCGCCGATCGACGGCGTCACGGTCAGCTCACCCCGGAAGCCCTTCGACAGCACGCGGGTGCGGACGTAACGAACGCCGGCGTTGCCCGAGACGGGCGTGTCGCCCAGCTGGGTGCGGAAGTTGGTCATCACATAGGCGGTGCTGATCCGCTCACGGATGTTGGAGTCTTCCGGACCGGGCGCGTTGGACGGCAGGGTGAAGCTGTCCTTGCCGGTATAGGTCTTGAACAGGCAGTCGTTGTCGAACAGCGCCCAGCTCTTCACGTTGGTCTTGCCGCCCATGAAGTCGGACGTCGAGAACGGCACGCGGCAATTGGCGTTGGCGTCGGCCACCAGCTGGGTCGGCGTGCGGCCGTCATAGGCGACCGGGATGGGCTGATCGCTGTTGTTGTTGGCGTCCTGGGTGCGGCGGTGATCCGACAGGCGGCCGCCGACCTTGATGCTCTGGAAGAAGCCGTCGCCCAGCTCGTAGGTCACGTCGGCCCGCACCGCGCCGATCTTGTCGAAGCGGTCGGTGACCAGGCGATAGCGCGCATAGTTGCTGTTGCTGGTCGGCGTGCCGAACAGGAAGTTGGCCGGGTCGTTGATGTCGAAATTGGTGAAGGTGACCGAGGGGACCTCGTCGCCCGTACCGTCCAGCGTATAGGCCACGCGCGACTTGGAGCGCATGTTGGTGGCCTTCTGCAGCTCGGTGCGATGCGACTGCGAGTAGGACAGGTCACCGCTGATGGTCAGGCGATCGGTCGGCGTCCAGGTCACCGCGCCGCCGCCGCCGATATACTTCTCGTTACGCTGACGGTCCTCGACCTGGATCTCCAGGTTCGAGTTGCCGCTGTACTTCAGCAGGGCGCCGGCGCTGTCGTCGTTCGACACGCCGCCGACGACCAGCGGCTGGATGCCACGCAGGCCTTCGGTGATCGCCAACTGGTTACGGTACTCGCCGCTCTTGCGGGTCGAGTATTGGCCGTCGATGCTGATGTCGAGGTTGGACGTCGGCTTCCACTGGAAGGTGCCCATCAGCGCTTCACGCTTCTCGTCCGTGACCTTGGACTGGAAGGTGCGCGAGCTGGTGGCGAAGTAGCGCGGACCCAGCGTCGAGCCGGTCGGCGCGGTCGTGGCGTTCGAGCAGTTGGCCGTCGCCGTGCCCGGGGCCCCGGCATAGGTGGTGCACGGCACGAAGGCCGAGTTGGTGATGTAGTAGTCCTCGGGCGTGGCCTGATCCAGGCGCTGGTAGCCCAGGCTGACACCCATCTCGCCGAACTTGGTGTCGAAGCTGTCGGTGTAGGAGATGTTGCCGCGATAGCCGAGGCCGTTGTGGCCGCGGATGTCGTCATCCTTGGGCAGATAGGCGCCGCGCACTTCCATCTGGATGCGGCGCTTGCCGTAGTCGATCGGGCGGATCGACTTCAGCTCGATGACGCCGGCGATGCCGCCGTCCAGGAAGTCGGCCTGTTGCGACTTGTAGACCAGGACGCCGTTGACCAGTTCCGACGGGAACTGCTGGAAGGCCACCGAACGGTCGGGACCGGCGGTCGAGACCTCGCGGCCGTTGAAGGTCGAGAAGCTGAGCGCGGGACCCAGGCCCCGGACGCTGAGCTCGTTGGCGTTGCCCTTGAAGCGGTCGGCGGTGACGCCGGTGATGCGCTCCAGCGTGTCGCCCACCGAGTTATCCGGCAGGGCGCCGATCTCGTCGTTGACGATGCCGTCGACGATGACGCTGGAATTGCGCTTGGTCTCGATCGAGCTGCGCTGGGTGGCGCGGGCCGAGGTGACGACGATCGCCTCGATCGTGTCCTCGGCGGGCGCCGGGGCCGGCGCGGCCTGGGCCAGCGCCTGGGCCGGCAGCACGATGGCGGCGGTCAGCAGAAGATTGCGATAGAACGATGATTTCATTGGTGGTTCTCCCCTTCTTTTATGGTCATTTGGCCGAGGTCCTTCCCCTCAGCGGTAGTCCAGACGCCAGGTGATCTTGAACGGCGTCGCTTCACCCGTCGGCGCGCCATGGCAGACGACCTTGGTCGTCATGGCGCCCGTCGCGGATCGGTATTCCTTGTCCTGGCCCACCGGGCCGGACTGGCAGGATTTCAGGCCTTCCACCGCAAAGCGGCGCACCGTCCCGTCGGTGAAGGTGGTGGTCCCGGCGGCCTGCTTGGCGCCGCCGGAGAACGAGCCGAACTGCAGCTCGACGTCCTTGACCTTCACGCCCGCGGCCGGGGTGAAGACGTCGGTGCGAGTAATGCGGCCGGGCTCGAGGACATAGGTCGTCTTGACCGAGACGCGCTTGTCGGCGACCGGCGCGCGCTCGCCCATCTTGTCCAGTTCGTCCTGGCGCCAGGACACCGTGGTCTTGGCGCCCTTGGCCTCGACCTTGGCGTCCTTGAAATAGGCCAGCGGCATCAGAGCCGAGCCATCTTCCAGGGTCAGGCGGGGGGTGAGGAACGGCGCGACGCCGTCGGGCGAGCCCGCCAGCATTCCCGGCGAGAACGGGATCGGGAAATACGGGTTGTGATTGTGCTGGCTTTCGCCGCCATTGATCACCGGCAAGGCGATCATCCGGCTGCCGTCACGCACGCTGACCAGCAGGCGGTCGTAGTCGCCGCGCTGGAACCAGGTCACCTGGCGACGCGGCAGGGTCGACAGGCCCTTGGCCCAGTCGCTGGCGGGCGACTTGCCCGCGTAGCCCATCCGCGCCCAGTGAGCGCTGGTATAGGCGTACTGGTGCGCCAGCGAGAGGTTCTCGCCCAGGATACGAAACTTGCCGCGATAGTCGTCAGTGCGGCGGCCGCCGTCCCACAGGTTCACCGAACCGGTCTTCGGGTCCTGCCAAAACTCGGCGTAGCGCTGGGCCGCGCGGGCGGAGTAGGCATAGGCCAGTTCCTTTTCCTGCGGGGTCAGCAGGTCCAGCACCGCCGCGGCGGTCAGGGTCTCGATGATCGCCGTCTCGCCATATGGGCCGATGCTGCGGCCGTACTCGAAGCCCTGCCCCTCGGCATCCAGGCGCATCAGCATCACGTCGGCCGACTTGCGCAGCCAGGTCAGGACCTGCTGGGGCGGCTTGCCCCCGGTCTCGATGAAGCGTTGGGCGATCTCGCCGGCCAGCAACACGGAATAGCGATCGAACCGCCCTTCGCCGTCGGTCTCGTCGGCGAAGCCGTACTGGCCGGAGTACAGGTCGTAGTGCTCGGCGATCTTGGCGTAGAGCTTCTCGGCCGGCGCGCCGTCGTCCCAACCCATGCGGGTGCGCAGGCGGGCGATGGCGAAGGCCACGCAGTAGTAGTTGTTGGGGTGGTCGATCAGCGCGTAGGTGTCGACGTCAACGAACATCCGCCAGTCCAGCCGCACGCGCAGCTTGGCCAGGGTCAGCGGGTCGACAGCGTCCTTCAGACGGCCGGCCTCGCGCAGCTTGTTCAGCGCCGACAGGTAGTAGTAAGCGCCCCAGCTGTCATTGGCGTCGTCGGCCGTCAGCTTGGCGATCTTGCGGAAGTCGGCCAGGTAGGTTGGCAGGCGCGGATCGTTGTCCGGCAGGGTGACCAGGAAGTCGACGAGGCCGATGGCGATCTTGCCCGGCAGGAACTTGTCGCTGCCGTTGAACACCGGCTGGCCGTCCAGCTCCAGCTTGCGGCCGTCCTTGACCAGCTTGATCAGCAGTTGCTCGGTCTGGGGCTGAATGCGGTCTTGGACCGTGACGTCGTAGGCCGGGATGGCGCTGGCCGGAGCCTCGGCCGCCTGGGCGACACCGCCCATGCCCAACAGGATCAGGGTCGAGATCGAAACGCCGCGCGCTACGCTGGTAACCGGTGTCAGGTACAAGTCTACGGTCCTCCCGAGTGGTCATTCCGACCTTGCTCTTGACCGTTCCGACGCGCTGGTCGGCGACCTCCTCAATGGAAATCGAAAGTTTTTTGAGGGCAGCGCTGTCTAGGGCGCGGCGTGCAGCTCGACCGTGGTCGCCGAGCTCTGGGCCCGCACCGGGAAATAGGACTGCACCGCCTCGACGAACGCCCGGCTCTCACCCGTGCGGAACGTGCCGCTTATGCGTAGCGACTTCAGCCGCGCGTCGGCGACCACGACCTGCAGGGTCGAGTAGCGGTTCATCTCGGCGGCCGCGTCGGCCAGGGCCACGTTGTCGAACACCAGCTGCCCCTGGCGCCAGGCCAGGGCGCGGTCCAGGTCGACCTTGCGCGGCTCGCCGGCGCGCACGCCGTCGGTCATCTGCATCGACTGCCCCGGGGTCAGGACGGCCAGGGTCGCGGCGCTCTCGTGATTGCTGACGGCGACCTTGCCCTCGGCCAGGACGACGGTGGTCTCGCGTGGCTCGCGGCGCACCGAGAAGGCGGTGCCGACGGCCGTCACCGTGCGCGGTCCGGCATGCACCCGCAGCGGGCGGCTGGTGTCGTGCGCCACCTCGAAATAGGCCCTGCCCTGCACCAGGTCGATCGAGCGCACCGCAGCGGTGTAGCGCACCCGCATAACGCTGAGGGCGTCCAGGGTGACCCGACTGCCGTCAGAGAGCGTCAGGGTGCGCTGCTCGCCCAGCGCCGTCTGGAACAAGGCGCCTTGCTGAGCGCGATGGCGCATCCACCACAGCCCGCCCACCGGCGCGGCGATGGCGGCCACGATGCCGGCGGCGACCAGGCGGCGGTCGGGACCCGCCGTGCGATGACGCCGCGCGCGGGCCCGTTGCAGCGCCTCGCGGCGGACGGCCACCAGGTCGTCGGTCCCCGCCGCCTCGCCCATCAGCCGCCAGACGGCCTCGGCACGGTCATAGGCCCCGGCGTGGGCCGGATCCTGCTCCAGCCAGCGCGCGAAGCCGGCCTCGTCGGACGCAGCCCCGCCCAGCCGTCGCGCGGCCCAGCCGGCGGCGGTCTCGTCGATCAGGGACTGTTGAAGCGGGTTCGACAACGGCTCAACTCTGAAACGGACCGGGCGACCGCATCAGGTGCGCCAGGGCCTTGATGATGTACTTCTCGACCGAGCTGACGGAAACGCCGAAAGCCCGGGCGATCTCGGCGTGCTTCCATCCCTCCAGCCGATGCAGGATGAAGGCGTCGCGGGTGCGCTCATCCAGCTCGGCCAGGCGCTGCATCACCGCCTGCAACGCCTGCCTGTCTCCTAAGACGCGCTCGGGCGAAATACCCTCAAAGCGGTCCTGGCGAAGCTCGGTCTCGCTCAGGTGGCTGCGGAAGGTCTTCTGGCGCCGGGACCGGTCGCGCAGCAGGTTCACGGCCGTGCGGAACAGGAACGCCTCGGGATTGTCGATATCCGCCCCGTCCGGCCGGCGCACCAGGCGCAGGAACACTTCCTGCGTCAGGTCCTCGGCCTCGTCGCGCGAATAGACGCGGCGCTCGAAATACGCCGTCAGCGGCCCGCGATAGGCCTCCGACAGGCGCTGGAGGAAGGCCTGTTCGCGCGGATCGAGTTTCGGCTGCGCGGCCATGGCCTACGACAAGTCCTCCCTACAGCACGAATCTTCGCCGCGCCCATTGGGTTCCGACGCGCTTGCCGAGCCGATCCTCAATGCGCGCGTGCTCATTTTCAGTAATCCATCGCCAGGCGGACGCCCAGGTGGCGGCCGCTGTCGCGCGCGGGCTTCCAGTGGGTGGCGAAGGCCGGCTGGCCGTCGGCGCCGAGGAGGTTCCACTGCACGTCGCGCCCGCGCGTCACGGCGAACCGCTTGTCCAGCACGTTGTTGACGAAGCCGGTGACCCGCCAGCCCGCCCCGCCCAGACCGACCGAGACGTCCAACACGCCGTAGGGCCGCTCGATCGAGGCCGGGTCCTGCAGCAGGCTGTAATAGACCCGCGAGCGCCAGCGATAGCCGGCATTGACCTCCAGCCGACGGTCCGCGCCCACCGGGCGCTGGTAATAGGCGTTGAGGTTCAGCGACCAGCGCGGCGCGTTGAACAGGGTCTTGCCCGATAGGTCCTGCCGCCCGCCCACGCAGCCCTGCGCCGCCGTCTGGCCGAAATAGCAGGCGGCGCTGTCGAAATCGTCCATCACCGCGCGGCTGTAGGCCCCCGCCCCGGCCAGGGTCAGGCGCTCGGTCAGGCGGGCGCTGAACTCGCTCTCCACGCCCTGCGCCTTCACGCTGCCGATGCTGTTGAGGACATTTAGGCCGGTGGCGTCGTCGCGGCTCTGGGCCTGGAAGCCCGAGAACCGCTCCTGATAGGCCGTCAGGTTCCAGCTGAGGTTCCGATCGGCCGAGATGGCCCGCACCCCGACCTCGTAGTTCTCGACCGTCTCGGAGGCGACCGGCTGCTGGGCGGCGATCGCGTCGGCCACCGGCTTTCCGGCATAGGGTCCGGAGGTCAGAAGGGTGCGCGTGGTCAGGCTGCTGGTCAGGTCGTAGGCCCGGCCCTTGTAGCCGGTGGAATAGGTCGCATAGGCGGTGACGCCCGGCCTCACCACGCCCTGCAGACCGATGCGGCCGCTTAGCGCGGTGTCGCTGTGACAGGTCTCGATCGGCACGGTCGGCGAGGCCTTCGAGCATTTCGGCGCGCCATAGACGACGCCGTTGCCCAGGTCGTCGAAGCGATAGCCGATCTTCTCGTGGCTGATCCGCGCGCCCGATAGGATCGACAGCCGGTCGTTCACCGCGAACGCGCCCTGGCCGAACACCGCGTAGGTCGTGCTGAAGGTCCCGGAGATATAGCGCGAATAGGCCGTGCTGTTGGTGGTCGGCAGCGACGACAGGCCGTTGTAGTCGCCCAGGCTGTTGGAGCCGCGCACGAAATAGCGCGCCGCCTTGGTGTGCCCGACATAGACGCCGCCGACATAGTCCCAGCGGCCGCCGGTCGGGCTGTTCAGGCGCAGTTCCTGGCTCTCGGCGCGGATGCGGAAATAGCCGCCGTTGGACGAGCCCCCGCGCGGCAGCCGGGGGTCTTGCAGGCTGTAGTCCAGGTCCGTCGCGTCGGTGTCCTGGCGATCGTAGAGATAGTAGCGGTCCAGGGCGGTGATCGAGGTCAGTCGCCACGAGCCCACCGCGCCGACCGCGCGGATGTTGACGCCCTTGTCCGTGGCGTTGCCGCGGGCGTTGACGTCGTAGCGGGCGAAGTAGTTGTCTGGGCCAGGGACGATCCCGCGCAGGACCGCCGCGCGCGACAGTTCGCCCTTCCCTAGCGTGGCCTGCGGCGAGACATAGGTGTCGGCCCCGACGCAGCATGAGGACAGGGTCCGGGTCAGGTAGGGCGAGACGGCGACCGTCCAGTTGTCGCCCGGCGTCCAGACCAGCTTGGCCCGTAGGTTGACGTCGGACTGGGCGTTCAGCCACTCGCGGGTCGCCAGGTTGAAGACATTGCCCCGATAGCGGCTGTAAGCGGCCGACAGCCGGAACTTCAGATCGTCGGAGATCGGCCCGGTCAGGGTCGCGAGCGCGCGCTGCTCGTGGTCGTCGGTCAACAGCGTCTCGGCATGGGCGGCGAAGGCGTCGCTGGCCGGCTTGGTGGTGATGTAGATGACGCCCGCCGAGGCGGCCTTACCGAACAGGGTGCTCTGCGGACCACGCAGGATCTCGACCTGCTCGACATCGGCCAGGGCCGTGAAAGCCATGGCCTGGAAGGCCTGAGGCACGTCGTCGACCACCACCACCACGCTGGGCTCGGTGCCGATCGAATAGGAATAGGTGCCCACGCCTCGGACATTGATGCTGTTGTTGCCCGGCTGGGTGGTCTTGGAGATCGTCAGGGTCGGCGCCAGGCGCGCCAGGTCGTCGAAGTCGCGCACGCCGGCGCGCTCCATCATCTGGCTGGACAGCGCCTGCACCGAAGCGTCGGAGCGGCCCAGCGTCTCCATACGCTTGCCGGAGGTGATGACCACCGCCTCCAAGCCTACGACAGGCTCGATCTCCTGAGCGGTCCGAACGGGCGTGGGCTCGCGCTGCGGGCGAACGACGGGCTTCACACGATAAATGACGATGACGCCGGAAGCCGTACGCCGAAACGCCAGGTCGGTGCGGGCCAGCAACTGCGCCAGGGCGTGGTCGACGCTCATCCGCCCGCGCAGCGCGGGGGCGCGCTGGTCGGCCGTCAATTCGGGGGCGTACAGCAGCTGCTCGCCGGCGGCCTGGCCCAGGCGCTGCAAGGCCAGGCTGAGATTGGAGGCGTCCTGGTCGAAGGTCGTAACGGGGTTGGCGGCCATGGCCGCGGCAGGCGCCAGCAGGGCCAGGCCCAACAGAGCCCCGACACGCCCGCGGCGGCGAGCGCGAACGACGCGCCGATCCATGTTCACCTCCCCTACGCGGCTCTTCGGCCGCTGTGCGGGTCGCCGGTCAAGACGACTCCTTTCCCTTACGACGCGCCTGGTGATCCGACCCTCAACAAAAATGCGATTTGCGCGAGAACCAAGCGGACAACGCTGTCTGGTCCTGGCGCCTGAACGCCCACATCCAGAAAATCTGGGCCACGAGCGAGCCAAACTCGATTTATTCGATCTGTTTAATAGAGTTTTGATCCCGCCTCATCGAACAACGTTCCGATTTGGGGGCTACACGTGATCATTGGTGCTTCGGCGACCGCCTTCTCCCGCCGCCTGCTGCTGGGCCTGCTGTGCTCCAGCGCGGCCACCGCCGTCCTGGCCAGCGAGCCGGCGCCTGCCGCTCCCGCCGAGACCACCGCGCAGTCCGACGCCAGCCTGGTGGGCCAGGTCTTCGTCACCGCCCGCCGCCGCGAGGAAAGCGCCCAGTCGGTGCCGATCGCCCTGACCGTGACCTCGGCCGAGACCCTGACCCAGACCGGCGTCAACAGCATCGTCGCCCTGACCCAGCTGGTGCCGACCCTGCAGGTGCTCTCGCCCAACGCCCGCAACACGGCCCTGACGATCCGAGGCCTGGGCGCCTCGTACGGCCTGGCCAATGACGGCCTGGAGCAAGGCGTCGGCATCTATGTCGATCAGGTCTATGTCTCGCGTCCCGGCGCGGCGACCCTGGACTTCGTCGATATCCAGCAGATCGAGGTGCTGCGCGGCCCGCAAGGCACGCTGTTCGGCAAGAACACCACGGCCGGCGCCCTGAACATCACCACCCGCGACGCCACCAACACCTTCGAGGCTGACGCCGAAGCCTCGGTCGGCAGCCTGAACTTCCGGCAGGTCAAGGCTACGGCCGCCGGCCCGATCATCGCCGACAAGCTGGCCGCCCGCCTGTCGGTCGTCGGCACCTGGCGCGATGGCGACCTCTACAACCCGATCAGCAAGCTTCGCCAGAACGCCCGCGACAGCGTCGGCGTGCGCGGCCAGCTGAAGTACACCCCGACCGACAAGCTGACCATCAAGGTCGCCGCCGACTACAGCGCCCAGCATCCCGAATGCTGCACCCAGGTCTATGTCACCGTCGGCACGACCCTGAAGCCGGCCGCCCAGCAATATGCGGCTCTGGCGGCAGGCCGGAACTACAAGGTGGCCAGCACCAACCCCTATGACCGCCTGTCGGACGTGGATGACGACATCCAGGCCGACCAGTTCGCCGGCGGCGGCTCGGTGATCGTCGACTACGACTTCGGTAACGTCACCCTGACCTCGGTCACCGCCCACCGGAACTGGGACTGGGAGCCGCGCAACGACCGCGACTACACCGCCCTGGACGTCACCCGCCGCTCGGCCAACCCGTCGCACCAGAAGCAGGACAGCCAGGAGTTCCGCCTGTCCTCGAACGGCGACAACACCATCAACTGGACGGCGGGCCTCTACTGGTTCGACCAGAACGTCACCACCCACGGCGTGACCGAGTACGGCAACGACGCCTCGTACTGGCTGCTGCCCGGCACCAACTCGCCGGACTCGCTGCTGGCGGGCTACACGGTGTTCAACAACAGCAGCATCGACACCACCAGCTACGCCGCCTTCGGCCAGCTGACCTGGAAGGTCAACGACCGGTTCAGCCTGACGCCGGGCCTGCGCTACACCAAGGAAAAGAAGGACGGCGTCTACGACCAGACCACCGCTGGCGGCTCGACGACCACCGACACCACCCTGATCAACCGCCGCCTGGGCATCGCCCGGCCGCAGACCTTCTCGGCCAAGACCGACGACGGCTCGCTGTCGGGCCAGATCGCGGCGGTCTATGCCTTCAACGAGAACTTCAACGTCTACGGCACCTATTCGCGCGGCTTCAAGTCGGGCGGCATCAACATGACCGCCCTGCCCCTGAACAGCTCAAGCCAGCCCTCGCTGTCGGCCGCCGTGATCCGCCCCGAGAAAGTCTCGACCATCGACCTGGGCGTGAAGACCCAGTGGTTCGATCGCCTGCTGACGGCCAACCTGGCGGTGTTCGCCACCGATGTGGACGACTTCCAGGCCAATGTCGTCGACAGTGGCCCGGGCGCCCTGCGCGGCTACCTGGCCAATGTCGAGAAGGTCGAGGTGCGCGGCGCCGAGTTGGACGCCACGACCCGCTCGATCGGCGGCTTCAAGTTCTACGGCAACCTGGCCTACACCGACGGCAAGTACGCCAGCTTCAAGAACGGCCCCTGCCCGCTGGAGCGGATCGGCACCTCGACGGCCGCCTGCGATCTGTCGGGCAAGGCGCTGCCGGGCCTGTCGAAGTGGGCCGGTTCGGGCGGCGCCGAATACCGCACCAAGACCAGCCTGGGCCGTCTGACCGGCGAGGCCTATGCCGGCGTCGACGCCAGCTTCCGCTCGGCCTATTTCGCCGACAGCTCGGACTCGATCTACACCCGCATCAAGGCCTACGAGATCGTCAACCTGCGGGCCGGCTTCCAGTCGGACAGCGGCTGGGAGGCGTTCGTGTCGGTGCGCAACGCCTTCGACGCCAAGTACATCCAGAACATCACCGTGGTCTCGGGCAACTCGGGCCTGGTGGTCGGCACGCCCGGCGACGCGCGCGCCGTCGCCTTCACCCTGAGGGCCAGCTACTAAGAGGAGCATGAGGCCAAGCCGTTTCGGCATTGGCCAAGCCCCGTCGCGGGGGTTGAGATAGGCCATGAACAGATTGCTGGCCGTTATCGCCCTGGTCTGCCTCCAGGCCTGTCTCACCCCCGCCGCGCAAGCCCAGTCTTCCAAGGCAATAGAGGCGCCCGCCGTCGGGACCTTCTTCGTCGGCGGACACTATGTGCGCGAAGGCCAGGCGATGGCTGGCCAGGCGCACATCCTGTTCATGAAGCCAGCCAAGCCGAAACACGCGACGCCGCTGGTCTTCATCCCCGGCGCCGGTCAGACGGTGACGAACTTCCTGGCCACGCCGGACGGCCGGCCCGGCTGGGCGTCGGTGTTCGCCGACGCCGGCTGGACCGTCTATCTGATGGACCAGCCGGGTCGCGGGGCCTCGGGCTATGAAGCTAGCTACGGCGCGGTCAAACGCCAGACGCCGGAGTTCCTGCAGAAGCGCTTCACGGCCACCCAGAACTTCGAGCCCGCCCCGGGTCAACCGCAGGGCTGGCCCCAGGCCAAGCTGCACACCGGCTTCCCCGGAACCGGCAAGCCCGGCGATCCGATCTTCGACCAGTTCTACGCCTCGCAGGTCGAGAGCGCCGGCGGCGACGTCTCGGCCAAGCTGGTGGCCGACGCCGGCGCGGCCCTGCTGGACAAGATCGGCCCGGCCATCGTGGTCACCCACTCGCAGTCGGGCGCGTTCGGCTGGGCCATCGGCGAGGCGCGGCCGGCGCTGGTCAAGGCGATCGTCGCGGTCGAGCCCAGCGGCCCGCCCTTCTTCGGCGCGCCGCCGCCGTGGGGCGACTCCGATCCCGACAAGCTGAGCCGCCCTTACGGCCTGACCACGACGCCGCTGGCCTACGCGCCCGCGCTGACCTCGCCGGCCGACCTGACCAGGGTTCAGGACGCCGCGCCCGAGAAGCCTGATCTGGTCCGCTGCTGGCTGCAGGCCGAGCCGGCCCGCAAGCTGGTGAACCTGTCGAAACTCCCGGTCCTGGTGCTGGTGTCCGAGGCCTCGTACCACGCCGGCTACGACCACTGCACGGTGCGCTACCTGCGCCAAGCGGGCGTCGCGACCGACTTCACGCGGCTGGAGGATGTGGGCCTGCACGGCGGCGGCCACATGGTCATGATCGAGAAGCACTCGACCGAAGTCGCCAAGCTGATCCAGGGCTGGCTGAAAACCAAGAGGCTCGACTAGGGCTCGGCGGTGCGGATCGCCGCCGGCCCGGCCGGCATGGCGATCACGCCCTTGGCCTTCAGGCGCTTGCCGTCGAAGCCGAAGACGTCCAGCCGCTGCTCGACCATGCACTGGACCAGCAGGGTCTTGCTGTCCTTGGACCAGACGATCCCCTGTCCCCAGCCGCCGGTCCTGGCCTCAGCGACCTTCACCAGCTTGCCGGGCTCATCGATGCGCCAGACCTGCACCAGGCCGTCCTTGGCGTAGCGCGGCGACTTGCGGCTGGCGTTCGAGCCGTTGTTGACATTGACCGCCACGAAGCGGCCGTCAGGCGACATCTTCAGCCCCTCGGGCGTCAGGCCCACGGCCACGACGTCGACGACGCGCGGGAAGGCTTCCGAGACCAGGTCGATCAGGCTGACAGTGTCGACGTCCTTGCCGCCGCCGCCGATGTTGCCGACCACGGCGAAGCGGCGCGGACCGACGGTGTCGATCTGATAGGGACGCAGGCCGGGCGCCAGGGTCTTGGGCTCGACCGTCACGGTCGTCCCGTCGATGCGCAGCACCGAGATCTTGTGGTCGCCATCGCGGCTAACCAGGGCGCGCTTGCCGCCGTCGAAGAACACCGGCTCGGCCGGCGCGGACTTGGCGTCGCCGATGACCACCGTCCCGGCGGGCTGCACGGCCTGACCAGAAATGCTGAAGATCGAGACCGTGCCCTCGGCGCGGTTGGCGACCAGGGCCAGCTTGCCATCGGGACTGATCGAGACGCCCGAGGCGCCCTGCCCCGCGCGCAGCGTGGCGACCACGCGCGGCGGACCGTCCTTGAGGGCGATGACGCTGACCTGGTCATCCGCCCCCTGGCCACCGGGCCCAGCTGGGGAGAGCTTGCGGGCCGCGGTGACCAGGGCGATGGACTCGTCGGGCGCGACGGCGACACTGGCGGGAGGGCCAATGACGCTGGTCGGGGCCGCGACGGAGCCCAGAAGCTTGGGGGGCGAGGCGCCCAGGTCGATCAGCGAGACGGTGTCGGGCAGCGGCGTGGCGGGGACCACCTGTTCGCCGTCGTCCAGCACCTGCTTGCCGTCATTGGCCGAGACCGCGATCTGCCCATACCCCACGCACGGCACGATCAGCAGGCCAATGGCGGCGACGCCGCTGAGAACTCGAAGACGCATCGCCACACCGCTTACAAGTGTCGCCAGGCGCGCGGACGCCGGGAGGAGTATTGGCGTCCGCGCGCCTGGCCGCGGCTCTAGCAAGGGAGGACAAGCTAAAGCCGCTTCATGCCCAGGCTAGAAGGTATACCGCAGGCCCAGGATGAACTCGCGACCCGTGTGGTGGTAGAACGAGGTCCGGTCGGCGACGCTGTCGTTGAACTGGTCCTGGTATTCGTCGGTCAGGTTCACGCCTTCCAGCGACAGCTTGAAGTGTTCGTTCAGCGTGTACTGCAGCGAGGCGTCGACGTTCAGCGTCGCCTTGGTGCCATCGGCGTTAGTGCCCGCTTCCGAACCTGGGATGCGGGTCAGGTAGTTGTCACGATAGGCTGCCGAGGCGCGGGCGCTCCACTTGCTGTCCTCGTAGTAGAGGGTGGCGTTGTAGGAGCTGCGCGACAGGCCGGTCAGGTCGCCGGTGGCGATGACCGCGCCCGCGCCGTTCAGGTAGTCGATCTCGGACTTCACGCCGGTGTAGTTCAGCAGGATGCCGGTGTGCTTCAGCGCGCCCGGCAGGAAGCTGAAGGGCTGCTGATAGTTGATCTCGAAGCCTTTCAGCGTGCCGCCCTTGGTATTGACCGGCGTGCTGAACTGCCACTGCGCCGCGGGGTTACAGCCGTTGGTGTTGCCGCAGGCGGCGATGGCCACGCTGTCGGGCAGGCCGAACGGATTGCCCGTGAAGGCGATGTTGCTCTGCTGCGTTTGGACCATGCTGGAGATGTCCTTCTGGAAGAGGGCCAGCGACAGCAGGGCCGACTTCTTGAAGTACCATTCGAACGACAGGTCGTAGGCCTTTGCGCGGAACGGATCGAGGTTCGGGTTGCCCGCGGTGACCGAGCGGCCCGCGCCCGAGACGCTGACCGTCGCGCCCGGCGTCAAGCTGCCCAGATCCGGACGGGCCATGACCTTGGCGGCGCCGAAGCGGATCAGGAAGTTGTCGCGCGGCTCCAGCACCATGTTCAGCGACGGCAGAGTATCGTGATACTTGCGGCTGGCCTCGATCTGCAGCGGCGCGCCCGAAAGATAGGTGTAGCCGTTCGAGTCCTGCTGGGTCTCGACATAGCGGACGCCGACGTTACCGCGGAACGGCCAGGCGCCCAGCTCGGTGTTCCAATCGGCCTGGACGTAGCCGCCGCTGTCCTTTTCGCGGACGCCGCGGTTGTTGCCCAGCGCCGGCTCCTTGCCCATCTTGAACGTGCCGCCATAGGCGGTCTGGTCATAGAGGCTGAGGACGCTGGCGGCCTTCATGGTGTCGGGGATCAGGCTGTCGAAGCCCGCGAAATTGACCACCTGGCCGTAGGTCGACTTGTCGATCGCCACCAGGGCGGCCGGCACGGTCGGCTCGATATTGGTGCTGGTGCCATTCGAGCGGCGGAATTCGGTGGTCTCGAAGTCGTACTTCTTGAACGAGACGCCAGCCGACAGTTTGAAGATGCCCAGGTTGTCCCACGTACCGTCCAGCGAAGCGACGTCGTAGGTGTTCACCGCCGATTGCGGACGGATGCGGATCTGGGTCAGCACCCAGGCGTTCGGGTCGGTCAGCTTGGCGTTGCCGTAGCCGATCACCGGGCCGCGGCCCTGAGTGTAGTCGTACGAGTAGCCCTGGATATTGAACTGATCGTACTGGACGGTCGTCTGGATCGGGTTTTGGTGATCCGACTTGGAGTGACCGATCAGACCCTCGACCACGATATCGTCGGTGAAGTGGTGCTTACCCGACAGGCCAACCTGGGTGAACTTGGTGTCCAGCTTGTCGAAGCGGTCCTCGACACGCAGGTCGACGTTGTTGAACACGCCCTTGGTCATCGTGTTCGTCTTGGCGTCGATCGTCGCCGAGACCACCTGGGTCTGGGCGATGCCGCACGAATTGCTGACGTTGGCGACCGTACAGGCGCCGCCGACGCTGAAGGACGGGGCCTCCAGGTACTGCTCCTCGCGAGTGCCCTTGAAGTCGGCATAAAGAACGTCGAGGCCGATCTCGGTCCGGTCCGTCGGCGCATATTGCAGCGACAGCGTGCCACCTAGGCGCTTTTGGTCATTCTTGAAGATGTCGAAGCGCGGGAAGCGCGGGTGGAACGCGGCGTTGTTGGCGGCCTCGGCCGGATTGACCGTGCTCGGCAGGCCGGCTGCGTTCGGCAAGGCGTTGAAGCCCGGCGAGAAGACGTTGCCCGTCGCCCAGCGCACCGTCGAAGAGCCTTCGTCCAGCAGCTTGCGCTCGGAATAGGCCACCGACAGCAGGGCGCCGAACTTGCCGTCGCCCCAGGTGTTGGCGATCATGAAGGCGCCGCGCGGGTTTTTCGACTTGGCCAGGTCGTTGTAGCCCAGCTGCGCCGAGCCCACCATCGTGAAGCCCTTGTAGTCGAACGGACGGGCCGTGCGCAGGTCGACGGTCGCGCCCAGCGAGCCTTCTTCCGTGTCGGCCGAGGCCGTCTTGCGCACCGTGATGGCGTTGAAGAGGTCCGAGGCGAAGACGTTGAAGTCGAACGAACGGCCGCGGTTGGTGCCGCCCGAGGCGTCGGCGCCGCCGGCGGTCGTCAGGGCTTCCATGCCGTTGATGCGGACGCGGGTGAACTGGGGACCGAGGCCCCGCACCGAAATCTGACGGCCTTCGCCGCCATCACGCGCCAGGGCCACGCCCGGGATGCGCTGGATGGATTCCGAGAGGTTCAGGTCCGGGAACTTGCCGATGTCCTCGGCGAGAATGGAGTCGACCGCCGCGGCTTCCGACCGCTTGACGTTCAGCGCCTTGTCCAGGCTGGAGCGGAAGCCGGTGACGACCACTTCGGTCACCGAGTTGTCTTCCGCGGGCGCGGTTTGCTGAGCCGACGCGGCTCCCGCGAAGCTCAAGCCGATGGCCACAGCCGAGACGCTGGCCAGCCACAGCTGGCGTTCCTTGGTACGCATAATCCCTCCCCTAACGGGTTTCCTGCCGTCTTTGTTTTGGGACGCCGCTTGGGCTCGCGCGGTTCGAAGTGCGCGAGCTTGGGCGTCTGACAGGAAGACTAGGGTCGGGTCGTCGACTCCCGCCAATGCCGTGTTGGAACGCGGTTATGCTGGTTCGGCATCAGGCCGCTAAGCGCTGCTCCAAACGCGCCAATCGAGCCAAAATTCGTTCCAAGGTCACGCACTTCACGGGCTTGCCATCGCGCAGCTTGTTCCAGGTGGTCTCGCTGATCGCATAGCAGTCGAACAGGTGCTCGCGGGTCACGGCGGGAAGCCGCGCCCGCAGGCTCTGAAAGGTTTCTCGGGAAGCGATGATGGTCTGGGCCATGGGTCCTAGGGCTTGGCTGTTACGACGTTGTTGAGTTGGGTGATCTCGGCCCCGGCGGCCGACAGGCGGACGCGGTAGCCGGTCTTCCATTCGCCCTTCAGCGCGACCTTGGCGGTCTTGGGCTTCAGGTCCAGCGGCGCGGCCAGGCCCGGAACGTTGGCGCGCGCCAGTTCCTTGCCCTGCCCGTCCTCCAGGATCACGACGCTGGCCGGCGCGGGCTTGGCGCCCAGGCTGTGGACCGTGACGTCGATGCCGCCGCCCTTCTTGGCCTTCACGTCGTCGACGCCGATGCCCAGGTCGAAGCGCTTGGCCGGCGCATCGGCCGGGGTCTTCAGCGTGAACTCCCAGGTCGTGGTCTTGCCGGGGGCGAAGGTCAGGTCGACACCGGCGGTGCGCTCCAGGGCGACCTGGGCGGCCGGATCAGCAGCGCCATCCACCGCGCGGGTCACGCTCCATTGGCCGGCCGAGACGTCCCAGCCGGTCATCACCGCGTGCATCGGCTTGTCGGTCAGGTTGAAGGCCGTGACCTTGAAGGTCTTCTCGCCCGTGCCGGTGACCAGGATGCCGACATCCTCGGCGGCGGTCGGCGTGTCGAAGCGCCAGCTGACCAGGTGGCCGGGGACCAGCTGGTTGCGACGCAGGGCCATGCCGCCCAGGCGGGTGCGCTGCAGGGTGTCGCTGAACAGCTCCACCCGGTCCGACCACCAGTGGGCGTCGGTCATCATCCACATGCGCTGCTCGGCCGTGACGACCTCGTCGTGGAAGACCTTCTCCAGGTACTTGGTGTCGCCGCTGGTCTTCCAGGCCTGGTACAGGGTGTAGGCGTCTTCGGCCCCCGCATCGGCGTCGGCCTTCAGCTTGGCGCCCCACGTGTCGCGCATGCCCAGCTTGTCGACGACGTCGGCGTTCAGCTCGTCGAGATCGGCCAGCTTGCCCTTGACCATCTCGCCCTTCAGCGGCCGCAGGTACTTTTCGTCCCCGGTCCAGCGCCAGGCGGCCCAGAACAGCTGGGCGGTCGAGACATTGCCCCGCGCGCCGGCCACCAGTTCGCCACGGCTCTCGCCGGTCGCCGAATGGATGTCCTCCGGATAGACCCACGAGCCGTCGGGCCGTTGCTTGCCGTGGGCCATGTGACCGTCGGCCAGGTCGACGACCAGCTTCTTGACGGTCGGGTCGTCGTTGAAGTCGGCCAGCGCGATGCCGGGATGCAGGATCAGGTAGGAGTACGGGTGCGACCAGCCCCACGGCCCGTCGCGCGACACGTCGGTGGCCGAGAAGAACCGGCTGATCACGTGGACGTGGCCGTCCTCGGCCTTCTGCATCACGGTCGGATAGGCCCGCGCCGTTTCCATCAGCCGCTCGACGACCTTGGGGTCGCCATAGCCGGTGTACATGGCCTCGGACTTGGCGTTGATCGCCTCTTCGTATGAGTGCAGCTCGTCGGTCTTGATCTTGCCAAGGCCGCCCGGGAGCATGTCGTTCTTGTAGGCCGCGTCGACCAGGGCGTTCAGCGAGGCGGTGACCTTGTCGGGGATGTCACCCATCAGGGCCAGCGGTGGCCACTGCTGGGTCAGGTCGTCATCGTCCGAGATGCCGCCGCCGAAGTCGCCGTAGCTGACCTGGCGGTTGTCGATCCACCACTCGATGAACTTGCGGACGCGCTTGAGGTCTTCCGTCTGCAGGAAGGCCCACAGCGGCACGCCGGCCGGCGCCGTCGGGACGGTGACCGGGGTTCCAGGCTGCTCGGGATTGAGCTCGGCCCACATCTCGCGGCCGTGCTGGTTCTTGGGATCGATCCGCAGCAGGTCCGACAGCTCCAGATCCAGGCGCGCATAACGCGCCAGGCGCTTGGAGACGTCGTGCTCTTCCACCAGGAAGGCCAGGTTGTCGCGCGCCTGGGCCAGGCGGTCGGCGACGTGCTCGGCCTTGGCCGCGTCGGCGGGCTTGAACTTCAGGCGGACGTTCATGCCGTCTAGCTGGCGGGCGTCGAAGTCCGCGCCGGCTCCGGCGATGGTGATCAGCAGGCTCTTGCCCGGCATGATCATCCGGTCGCGGGTGTCGAGGAACACGGTCCGCGCCTCGCCCGGCTTGACCGAGACATTGACGTCCAGCAGGTCGCGGCCCGGCCACAGCGGGTCCTTGATCTTGATGTTCAGCGGGAACAGGCCACCCGCCAGCGCCGCGACCTTCAGGGCCGGAATATCGATGGCGATGCCGTCCAGACCCTCATCCATGCCCTGCCAGCCATACTGGAACTTGCCGACCGGGCCGGCGGCGCGGGTCTGGCGGAAGTCGGCCGGGATCAGGATGTGAGCGATCGGCAGGCTGGGACCAGTCTCGGCCTTGCGCGGCGCGCTCGGCGCCCTGGCCGGCAGGGCCGCGACCATGGTCCGCTCGCCGGGCCCGAAGCGGCCCTTCACGAAGGTCGTCAGCTCGTCCAGCGACGGATAGACGCCGACGTCGGCGTCGAGCTTGACCTTGTAGCTCAGCGTCGTCTCGTCAGGCTCAGCGCCGCCGGCCACGAAGTAGGCGCCCAGTTCCTGGATCGGGGTCTCCTGGACCACGTTCTCGAACTTCAGCTGGCCGCCGGTGCGCGTCGTGAACTGGTTCAGGGTGCGCAGCTCGCCCTGCGGCCGCTTGATCAGCAGCTTGTCGGGGCCGGTCAGCGTGCCATAGGCCGCGCCCTGGAACTCCAGGCGATTCCACGGCTCGTTGGGCAGGGTGAAGGTGATGCCCTTGCCGCCCTCGGTGTAGACGTTCCAGTCGGGCAGCTCGAAATAGTCGTGGCGGCCCGGCAGCTTGGAGCGATTGTAGACGCCCGGCCAGGTGGTCTCGGCGATGCCGTCCGAGCCCAGGCTCATGCGCTCCTTCAGATCGAACTGCTCGGTGAACTCGACCTTGCGGATCTTGGTCGCGGCGTCGGCCAGATACGGCGGCGGATCGGTCGGGCGGTTCCAGCCGTAGCGGTAGGCCCAGGCCTTCATGTCCGGCGCCGGCGCGGCGCTGCTCGGCTCCTGGCCCGAGACCAGCCCGGCGACATCGGCGTCGCTCAGGGCGTGGTCATAGATGCGGATGTCGTCGACATCGCCGCCGCGGATGAACTGATAGGCGCTCTGCACCTGGTGCGGCGAGACCACCCGGCTGTGCGGGCCAAACTGGTCGAGGCCGGCGTCCAGCGCCGCCGTCTGCAGCTTCGAGGCCACCGGCTTGCCGTCGATATAGAGCGAGATCCCCTTCGCCTCGTCCCAGGCGAAGGTGATCAGCACCCACTGGTCGGGCTTGGGCGCGGCCTGAGTGGTCGAGACCCGGACTCGGGCCAGGTTGTCGTCGGTGACGAAGGCGTCGAAGCCCTTGCCGTTCCAATCGATGCGCAGCCAGGCCATGTCCCAGCTGGTGTGGTCGGCATAGCCGACCCGGAACAGCGGGAACGGCGTCGTCCCCACCGGCTCACGGGCGCGCCAGTAGAAGCTGAGCGTGCCGCGCTGGGCGTAGATGTTGCCCGGGGCCATCCAGCTCAGCACCTGCTCGCTGGAGGCTTCGATATAGGCGCCGTGCGTCGGGTCGGTCTTGATCTTGACCTTGTCGGCGAAGTTCGGCGTCGCCTCCCCGGCCGCGACATCAGCCTTCAGGCCCTTGTCACCCGTGAGGTGGAACAGAAGGCCATCGGCCCTGCCGATGGTCGGCAGGGCCAGAGCAGCAGAAGCCAGGAGAGCGGCCCGCAGGGCCTTGTTCGATCGACGCACCAACTTGGCGCTCCTCTTCGGGGTAAGCTCGAACTGAGAAAGGGTCATGCGCTGGTCGCGCCTTTGTCCAGGGTCGCGCGGGCCTGGTCCATGTCCAGCGCGCCGTCCCACTTGGCGATCGCCACGGTGGCGACGCCGTTGCCGATCAGATTGGTCACCGCCCGCGCCTCGTTCAGGAAACGATCGACGCCCAGCAGCAGCACGAGGCCACTGACCGGGATGGCGTGCAGGGTCGAGAGCGTCGCGGCCAGGGTGATGAAGCCCGCGCCGGCCACGCCCGCAGACCCCTTCGAGGTCAGCAGCAGCACGCCCAGGATCACCAGCTGGTCCAGCAGCGACAGGTGGGTGTTGGTCGCCTGGGCCACGAACACCGTGGCCAGGGTCAGGTAGATGCAGGTGCCGTCGGCGTTGAAGGTGTAGCCCGCCGGCAGGACGAGGCCGACGACCGGCTTGGCGCAGCCCATGTCCTCCAGCTTCTTCATCATCCGGGGCAGCACGGCCTCGGTCGAGCAGGTGCCCAGGACGACAAAGATCTCCTCGCGGATGAAGTTCAGGAACTTCCAGAACGACAGGCCCGTCGAGCGCATGACCAGGCCCAGCACGATGACCACGAAGGCGATCGAGGTGACGTAGAGGGCGATCAGCAACCGGCCCAGCGACCACAGGGTATCGACCCCGTACTTGCCGATCGTGAAGGCGATCCCCGCCCCCGCCCCCAGCGGCGCCAGGCGCATGACCATGCCGACGATCTTGAAGATCGCGTCCAGGAAGACGTCGATGAAGTCGACCAGCGGCTTGCCGCGCTCGCCCAGCTGACTGACGGCCGTGCCGGTCAGCACCGCCAGCAGGATCACCTGCAGCATGGCGCCCTTGGCGAAGGCGTCGACGAAGGTGGTCGGGATGATGTCCAGCAGGAACGGGATGACGCCCTGTTCCTTGGCGGCTTCGGTGAAGCTGGCCAGGGCCTTGCCGTCCAGGTTCGACGCGTCGATGTTCAGGCCCGCGCCCGGCTGCATGACGTTGACGACGACCAGGCCGATGACGAGGGCGATGGTCGACAGCACCTCGAAATAGATCAGGGCCTTCACGCCGATCCGGCCGACCTCCTTGAGGTCGCCCATGCGGGCCATGCCCACCACTACGGTCCCGAAGATGATCGGGGCCAGCAGCATCTTGATCAGCTTGATAAAGCCGTCGGCGACGGGCTTCAGCGCCGCGCCAACATGGGGCCACAGAATGCCGATCGCGGCCCCGATCGCGATGCCGATCAGAACTTGGATGTAGATCTGTGAAAACAGGCGCTTGAGGTTCAAGTGTTTAGTCCCCCCGGGGACGCCCGGCTGTCTTCGCCGGGTCGTCCCGTTGTCTTTGGTATCAGGCCGCGCGGTGCGCTACGTCTTCGGTCAAGGTCCGCATCAGGGCGTACAGCTCCGACTTGGCCTCGAAGCCGACACCAGGCACGTCCGGCAGGCCGACATAGCTGTCCTCGACCCGGATGCCGTCGGCGAAGCCGCCGAACGGCTTGAAGACGTCGGGATAAGACTCGTTGCCGCCCAGGTGCAGGCCGGCGGCGATGTTCAGCGACATCTGGTGACCGCCGTGCGGGACGATCCGGCGCGACGACCAGCCGTTCTGCTCCAGCACCTCCAGGGTGCGCAGATACTCGACCAGGCCATACGACAGGGCGCAGTCGAACTGCAGGTAGTCGCGGTCGGGACGCATGCCGCCGTGGCGCAACAGGTTGCGGGCGTCCTGGTGCGAGAACAGGTTCTCGCCGGTCGCCATCGGCAATTCGTAGTGCTTGGAGAGCTCGGCCTGCAGGGCATAGTCCAGCGGGTCGCCGACCTCTTCGTACCAGAACAGATTGTAGGGCTTCAGGGCCTCGGCATAGGCGATGCCGGTCTCCAGATCGAAGCGGCCGTTGGCGTCCACCGCCAGGTTCTGGCCGTCGCCGACGATTTCCAGCACCGACTCGATGCGGCGCAGGTCAACGTCCAGCGAGGCGCCGCCGATCTTCATCTTCACGACCTTGTAGCCGCGGTCGCGATAGCTGCGCATCTCGGCCTGCAGCTGGGCGTCGTCCTTGCCCGGATAGTAGTAGCCGCCGGCGGCGTAGACCCAGACCTTGTCGTCGGCCTGGCCGCCGCGATAGCGCTCGGCCAGAAGCTGATACAGGGGCTTCTCGGCGATCTTGGCGACCGCGTCCCAGATGGCCATGTCGATCGTGCCGACCGCCACCGAGCGCTCGCCGTGACCGCCCGGCTTTTCGTTCGTCATCAGGGTCTTCCAGATGGCGAACGGGTCGAGGTTGTCGTTCTTCTCGTCGATCAGGCTGTCGGGAGCGGCCTCGGCCAGGCGCGGCAGGAAGCGCTCGCGCATCAAGGCGCCCTGGCCATACCGGCCATTGGAATTGAAGCCGTAGCCGATAACCGGTTTGCCGTCCCGCAACACATCGGTAATGACGGCGACAACCGAGCAGGTCATCTTTGAAAAGTCGATATAAGCATTGGCGATCGGCGAGGCGATTGAGACCGTCTTCTCGCGGATGTCTAGAATTCGCACGGGGTTCTCCACTTGTCAGACAAACCCTAGGCCGGAGCCCCTCGGACGGGCCAATGCCATTCTCGATGGTCGCTATGCGCAACAGGCATCAACTATGGAACTGATCTGGCTGGAAGACTTCGCGGCGCTGGCCGAGACCGGCAACTTCTCACGCGCCGCCGAGAACCGGAACGTGACCCAGCCCGCGTTCAGCCGCCGTATCCGGGCGCTGGAGGACTGGATCGGCGCGCCCTTGTTCGACCGTACCGCCAACGGGGTGGCCTTGACCGCCGCCGGCCAGCAATTCCGTGGCGGCGCCGACGAGCTGATCCGGCGGATCATCCAGCTGCGCCGCGAAGCGCGCGAGGCCGGCGGCAAGGAAGCCGCGACCCTGCGCTTCGCCGCCACCCACGCCCTGTCCTTCACCTTCTTCCCGCAGTGGATTCGCCTGCTGGAGTCGCGCGCACCGCTTGGCCCTGTGCGGCTGATCTCCGACAGCATGCAGGCCTGTGAAGAGCTGATGCTGCACGGCCAGGCCCAGTTCCTGCTGTGCCATCACCACGCCGCCGCACCGGGCCGCTTCGGCTCGCAGTTCCGCTCGGTGATGGTGGGCCGCGACGCTCTGGTCCCCTTCTGCGCGCCCGACGAAACCGGCGCGCCGCGCTGGACCCTGACCGAGGGCGACACCGACATCCCGTATCTGAGCTACAGCGCCGAGTCGGGACTGGGCCGGATCCTGGAGTCCCAGCGGTTCATCGATCGCGCTTCGGGCCTGCGTGAGGTGTTCTCGGCCCGTCTGGCCGCCAGCCTGATGCCGATGGCCCGCGACGGACGCGGCGTGGCGTGGCTGCCGGAAACCCTGGCCGAGCTGGAGGTCGCCGAGGGCCGCCTGGTGCGCGCCGGCGGCCCCGAATGGGACGTGGCCGTCGACATCCGCGTCTTCCGCCCCACCGCCCGCCAGAGCCTGGCGGCCGAGGGGTTCTGGTCGGAGCTGGGTGGCTTCAAGGGTCCGGGCGAGGCCGAGGAGATCCCCGACCAGGCCGCGAACGCCTGACGACTACTTGGCGGCCTTGACCAGGCCGCCCGCCTCGGGGCGGAACGGCGTCTTGTCGGACGACTGGATCGCCACGCCCTGGGTCAGGACCTCGGCGTTGCGGACCAGCAGGCCCTTCTTGGCCGTGATCTTGATGTTCTTCAGCGTGATGCCGATCGGCTTTTCGGGCAGACCGGTGACGATGCCGGCCAGGTCCGCGCCCGTGGCGGTGACGCCGTCGACGACGATGCCCGACATGTCCGGCGTCTTGTCGTGGACGAAGGGCTGGACCGGATCGGTCGGGCCCGGCCAGATCTGGTTGCCCAGGATGAAGCCGCCCGGCTGCAACTGCTTCTCGGCCGACGCGAGGTCCAGCGGGCGGTACGCGTAGTAGCTGGTGAAGACCAGCGGGGTCTCGACGTCCTTCATGGTGTTGTTCTTGAACACCACGTCCTTGATCGTCCCGCCCTTGCCGCGCATCGACTTGATGCGCAGGCCGTACATCGAGCCCTCGAAGGTGTTGTTCTCGACCCGCACGCGCTGGACGCCGCCGCTGGCGCCGCTGCCGATGCAGATGCCACGACCTTCCAGGATCGTGTTGTTGGCGATCAGGATGTCGGACGACACCGCGTCCGGATAACGCTCGTCCGGGCCGTTCGACTTGATGGCCACGATGTCGTCGCCGACGCTGATGATGTTGTTGGTGATCACGACGTGGCGGGTGTTCATCGGATCGATCGCGTCGGTGTTCGGCGCGTGGGCCGGCGCGGTGATGCGGACCTTGTTGATCGTGATGTAGTCGCTGTTGTTGATCACCAGGTGGAAGGACGGCGAGTTCTCGAAGCGCAAGCCTTCGAACAGGACGTTCTTGCTCTTGTTGATCCAGACGAGGCGCGGACGCTCGTCCTTCTGCTGCTGGCGGGCCTGGCCGTTGGTGGCGAAGTCGGGGATCGCGCGCCACACGGCGCGGATCCGCTCCCACCAGACCTGGCCCTGGCCGTCGACCAGACCGTCACCGACGATGGCCACGTTCTCGGCCCCGTCGACATTGATCACGCCGCTGCGCTCGCCATGCGGGAACAGCGCCGCGTCGGTGCCGGCCAGCACCTCGGCGCCCTTCTGGATCTCCAGACGGATGTTGGACTTCAGCCAGATCGGCCCGATCAGATATTCGCCGCGCGTCACCCGCACGGTGCCGCCGCCGGCCGAGGCGCAGGCGTCGATGGCCTTCTGGAAGGCTTCGGTGTCGAACCAGATGCGCGTGCCGCCGGCGCCGTACTCACGCACGTCGCAGACCTTGGCCGGGAAGCTGTTGGTCGATTGCGCCTGAGCCCCCGTCGCCGCCACCAGAAGGGCCGCTACGGCCCCCGCCATCATCAACCCGTCGCGCATACTGAAAGCCTCCCGATTATCGCGGGAGACTAGGCGGCGAGTCCTCTCGCCGCCCATGCCTAAATCAGCGTTCGCCATGCCGTCCCGGCATAGCTAGGGCGCTTGTGTCAGGTAGATCGGATTGCCGATCAGCAGCAGGCGACCGGCGGCGTCGCGGACATTGACCCGCACCCAGCTGGCACCCTGCCCCATCCGGATCTCGAACCTGCCGTCCGAGATCGCCGGCGTGACCTTGGCGCCGTCCTGGATGATCTCCAGGCTCGCCGCATCGGCGCCGGTGACAGAGGCCGTGAAGACCACCGCCTCGCCCGGCTTAGCCGCCAGCGCTCCGCCCATAACCGCCGTCCGATCGCCGGTGCGGGCCGACAGGTCCAGCATCCGATCGCGAGTTCCATCTAGGTCGACGAACACCCGCCCCGCCTTCAGCCCCGCCAGCAGGGCTTCGGTCGAGAGCCCTTCGGCGTGGATCACCGTGGCCGGACGGCCGACGGCTGAAGGCTTGTCGTGCGGGATGCCAGCGTCGTGGTTGTCGCTGCCGCCGATGGCGGTGATCCGGCGGCCCTGGTTCAGCTGAGCCTCCCAGAAGGGCACGCCCGACAGGATGCCTTCGAAACCGCCCAACGCCTTCTCGTTGCCGCCGTTGGCGGCCTCGATGGCGGTGACCGCGCCGTAGTCGGTGTCCTTGGCGGTCCAGCCGCAGCCCATGCAGATCTCGCCCGACGGCACAGCCGGGTGGTTGATCGAGAACACGCCGCCGGCGGCCTTCACCGCCTGTTGCAGGCTGCGGATGGTCGGGACGGTCTTGGAGCCCAGGCGGAAGTCGATGAAGGCCGTCGGACCAAAGACGTTGGCGTGACCCTGGAAGGTCGTGATCTCGCGACCGGTCATAAGCAGCAGGTTCGGGAACGCCGGTTGCAGCTCCGTCAGAGCTTCGGCTTGGCTGGTGGTGTTGTGGTCGGTGACCGCGATGAAGTCGAGGCCGGCGGCCTGAGCGGCCAGCACGGTGCGATAGACTGGACACGGCGCACGCGGCGCGTCGCCCGTGGTGCAGCCGCCGTCGCTGTGGGCGGTGTGCGTGTGCAGGTCGCCGCGATACCAGCCGGGCGTTGTCGCCTTGGGCAGGGTCGCCGGCAGCGCAACGGGGCCCCGCGCGAACCAGACCCTGGCCTCGTAGGTCGCCTTGGAGTTCGGCCGAGCATTGGGCACGCCCAGCAGCAGGGTCCACTTCCCGGCCGGCAGCGGCCCCGGCAGATAGCTGGCCGTCGCCGCCTCGGTCGAAACGAAGAAGCCCTTCTTGTTGCCGCCGCTCCAGCCTCGGAAACGGACGGGATCCAGCAGGCCCAAGTCGACCACCGTCTTGTTCTCGCGGCCGGTGTAGTCGAACGCCACCGTGACGCGCGTGGTCCCGGCCGGAACGTCGAACGGCACGGGCTTGTAGGTCTGATGGTCGGCGCCGGTGATCTCGCCGGTCAGGACGAGGTCGGGCTTGCCCTCCTGCGCCAGGGCCGGAGACGCGATCAGCAGCAGGACGAGGGCGAGCCAGCGAAGCATGGGCGTATCCAAAAGAATGGGCGGCCGAGGCTGCGGCCGCCCAAGTTTCAGGGGAAAAGGATCAGGCGGCGCGCCTTAGAACTTGTAGAGAAGCGCCGCCTTGAAGGCCCGACCGAACTCCGGACGGCCGATGCCGTACAGGGCTCCGGCCTCGCCGCTGATGATCTGGCCGGCGCGAGGGTTGCCCTCGGTCAGACCCAGTTCGTTGGTCAGGTTGGTGCCGTAGGCGTAGACCGAGAGCTGGTCGGTGACGTTGAACCGCACCGTGGCGTTGACCAGGGTGTAGGCCGACAGCTTCGAGGTGTTGGCCGCGTCCGAATAGCGGTCGCCGTAGCGCTCGATGCTGCTCTCCAGGCGCAGGCGGCGGTCCAGCAGATTCACGCCCGGCGTCAGACGGAAGGCCGTCTTGGGCACGCGGATCAGCTGCTTGCCCGTGAAGTCGCGGGTGCGGCTGGCGGTCCCGGCCGGCGGCTTGACCTGGCAGGTCGGGTCCGAGGCGGCGACCGTGCAGGCCTCCTCGAACTTGTAGTCGCCGAACTTGGGATCCTGGATCGTGGCGCTGAAGCCCAGGTCGAACCACGAGACCGGACGCAGCGTGCCTTCCAGCTCCAGGCCCAGGGTCTTGGTGTCGGTGATGCTGGTCTGGGAGACGTAGGCGCCGGTGGTCGGGTTGAACACCAGGCTGCCGAAGCTCAGCGCGTCATAGGCCGTGTGGAACACCGTGGCGTACAGGTCCAGCTTGCCGGTGCTCAGCTTGTAGCCGCCTTCCATCAGATCCATCGTCTGGATGAAAGGCGAGGTGTTGCTGGCGTTGGTGATGTAGTCGCCCAGCGACGGCAGGCGGAACGCCGAGGTGTAGCGGGCGAACAGGCCCATCTGCCCGTTGATCCGATAGTCGGCGCCGACGGTCCAGCCGCTGTGCTCGAACTTCTTGTTCAGGCGATCATAGACGCCCGAGCCAGCCAGCACCGTGTCGTCGGCCGGGGTCGGCGAGAGGCCCAGATTGATCGTGGCGGTGCGTTCGCTACGACCAGTGAATTCGGTCCGCTCCCAGCGCACGCCGGCGTCGATGCGCAGGGCCGGCGTCACCTGCCACTCGTCGGTCAGGTACAGGGCCGTGGTGTTGGACTTGCCGTCGCCGTTGGCGAACTCGGCGCCGTAGCGGCTGATGCCGTTCTCGGTCAGGCTGGACAGGATCTTGCCCGAGGCGTCGACGGCCACTAGGTCCAGACGGCGGGCGTTCTCACGCACGTCCAGCAGGGCGTTGGCCGAATAGCGGTTGAAGGCTTCCTCGACGTGGGCGCGGTAGAAGCCGAACGCGACGTCGTGGGTCTGGCCGCCGATCTCGAACTTGTGCAGCAGGCGGGTGTCGCTGATCAGCTCGTCCAGCGGGACCGAGACGTAACGCAGCGAGCCGTCCAGCACGAGGCCATTGCCGTTCTGGCCCGCGCCCGTGGTGTTGAACACCTCGCTGGGGTTGGTCGCGTAGCGCAGCTGCACGTCGGTCGCGCCCGGCGTGGCGGCCAGCAGGGCCGTGCGGTACTGGGCGATGCGGGCCGCGCCAGTCACCGGGGTGTTGGGGAACAGGCCGATACGCTTGGACTCCGAGGTCCGGTAGCGCAGCGTCTCCTGCAGATGCCAGCCGTCGGCGATCTCGTACTTCAGCTCGGCGGTGGCCTGGGTCAGCTTGACCTCGGTGCCGCGCGACAGGTCCCAGTCGAACGGGCCCTTGGGGCCGCGCAGGGTCAGCTTGTTGGTCTCGGGACCCGACAGGGTGCCGGTCAGCGGGTCGAAGCCCGGCGCGGCGCTGGGCTCGCCCTCGGCGTTGAACTTCAGCGGCACGCCGGCGAACAGGATGACGTTGTCGTCCAGGTGCTTGATGTTGAAGTCGAAGCTGCCTCGCTCGAAGTCACGGCCGATCGAGGCGCGGACCTGATAGCCCTTGTTGGCCGTGAAGCCCGGATCACGAATGCCGTCGTCCTCGCGCCAGAAGCCGCCAACGCCCATGCGCCAGTCGCCGATCGGACCGCCGTAATAGGCGTCGACGCGCTTGAGGCCATAGTCGCTGCCCTGGACCTTGATGATGCCTTCCTTCACGTCGCCCTTGCGGGTGATGAAGTTGACCGTGCCGCCCGGGGCGTACGAGGCGAAGATCGACGACGGGCCGCCGCGCACCACTTCGATGCGGTCGATGGTCTCGTCCAGGCGGAACGACTGGTCGGCGTTCAGGTAGCCCAGGCCGCCGTCATGCTGGATCGGCGCGCCGTCTTCCTGCAGGGCGATGGCCGAGAAGCCTTCCTGCGGGATGCCGCGGGCGCGGATGTTGGCGCTGGCCTCGCCGCCCGAGGCCTCGACCCAGAAGCCGGGCACCGACTTCAGCGCGTCGGCCACGCCCATCGGCGAGCGCAGGCGCAGGGCCTCTTCGTTCATGGTGGTGACGGCGTAGCTGGTCGCCAGGCGGGTGCGGGCGTCCGAGCCGGCGCGCGAGGTGACGATCAGTTCCTCGACCGTCGACACGTCAGCGGCGGCCGCGCCCGCGGCCAAAGGGCCGGCGCCCCGCTGGCGCAGGGTGATGACCTGGGCGGTCGCCGAGGCGATCTCCAGCTCGCTGCCGTCGATCAGCTTGCGGACCGCGTCCTCGCGACCGAACGCGCCCTGCAGGCCGCTCGTGCGGTGCTTGGCGGCGACGTCATAGGGGAACAGGATCTGCACGCCAGCCTGGCGCGAGAAGGCGGTCAGGGCCTGGGCGGTGTCGCCGGCCGGGATGTTGAACTCCACCCGCGCGGCCGTTTGGGCTTGAGCGACCACAGGGGTCACCAGCGCCGTCGTGGCCAGAAGCAAGCACGCGCCGATGCGCGGCGTCCAAGACCTAGTCATCGTATTTCGCCCCGTTTTGGTCTCGCCGGAAATCGGCGTCTCGCTCGGGAAGATGAAAGGGCCGGGAAAAACCTCTATCGAGATTTGAGAAGAATTCGTGACGGACCATCCTCGATGATCCGTAGACCGAACGTCGTCCGCAGGGCTTCCAGGAAGGTTTCGGGATTGTCGGTCAGGAACCGGCCGCCCAGGCGCATGGCGCCGACCTTGGCGTCTTCTATGACCAGCTTGCGGACGAGATAACGATTGTATTCCTCGACCGCCTCGGACAGCCGCTGACCTTCGAAAACGATTTCACCACGCCGCCAGGCTTGGACCGCCTGGACCTCGGCCTCGGGCGCCGCGGCCACGGCCACGCCGGCGGCGGTGATGGCCAGGGCCTGACGGGCGTCGGTGGCGGTCTCCACGGCCGCCTGCCCCGCGCCGGCGGCGGTTTCGATGGCCGCGCGGCCGGCCAGGACGATCAGGTCCAGGCCCGCCGGACGCAGGCGGGCGTTGAACTGGCCGGACGCCAGCCGCGCCAGACCCTGCTCAGTGAACAGCTCGAACGGCCGCAGGACGTCCTGGGCGATGGTCAGGGCCACCTCCCCGCGCCGCAGCCACAGCCGCCGATGCTTGCGGTCGAAGCGCCACAGCACCTCGGTGTCGGTATTGAGCTCGACCGAGCTGCCGTCGGGCAGAGCCAGGGTGCGCCGCTCGCCGACGCCGGTGACGGTGCGGGCGCGCAGCAGCTGATCGCGTCCCAGATAGGCCGCGCCGGAGAGACCGGCGGCCAGGGCTAGGCCTCCGCCCAGCCAGGCGCGACGGTTCATCGCCGGCCGGCGCAGCGGCTCGGCGTCGCGCAAGGCGTCCAGCTTGCTCCAGGCGGCGGCGACCTCGGCGAAGGCGGCGGCGCGGCGCGGATCGGCGTCGCGCCAGGCCTCGAACTCGGCGGGGTCGGCACGACCGGCGTCCAGACGCGCCAGCCACTCCGAAGCCTGGGCGATCAGCGCGTTTCTGTCTTGATCGCCCGTTTTCGCCATGTACCCGCTTTACTCCCGATCCCGCGGCCTTCACTCGCCGCCAGGGACTTGGTCAGGAGCATCAGCCCCTTGGCCAGATGCTTCTCAACCGTAGAGATGGACAAGTTCAACCGAACCGCTATCTGGCCCGGCGAAAGCCCCTCCATTTTTCGTAAAGTGACCACTCGCCGGCACTGCTCCGGCAATCGATCGACCGCCTCGAGCACCCGCAGCAGCTCCTCCCGGGCGCTGGTCACGGCGTGGGCGTCCGGCGCCGGGTCTGGCAGGGCTTCCATCTCCAGCACCCCGATCTGGCGAATGCCCACCACCTTGGCCCGGCGGAACCGCTCGAAGGCCAGGTTGCGGATGATGGTCAGGACGAAGCGCTCGGGCTGCTCCAGGCGTCGCCAGTCGGGCACGCCCAGCACCTTGGCATAGGCTTCCTGCACCAGGTCCTCGGCCTCGACCGCGTCGCCCGTCAGCTTGCGGGCATAGGCGCGATAGACGGGCGCGGACGGCAGCACCGCCTCGGCGAACCACTTGTCGATCTCACGTAGCCAGGCCATCGCGCGGTGTCCCGTCGGCGACTCGCCGACTCCTTGGAGCGCTGCACTAACGAGCGGACGTGTCAGTTTGCTGACGATCGACGCGATGGGACTCGCGTGTCCGCCGGGACAGGCCTAGATACCGCGCTGGTGATCCGGCGCCTTTGGGGGAAGGTATGCATCCGCACCGACCCGCATTCCGGCTCTGGACCTGCGTCGGCGTTCTGCTGGCCACGGCGGCGACCGCGCACGCGACCCCTGCCCTTATCGACCTCCGCGCCGGCGCACTGCAGGACGCTTTGAGCGAACTGGCGCGCGAAAACGGCGTCGACATCCTCTATTCCGCGGACCTGGTCAGAGGACGGCGAACCGCTGCCGTAAAGGGACGGCTGACCACGCAGCAGGCGCTCGCCCAGCTGCTAACCGGTTCGAGCGTCGGCTACCGGGTCACGGTCGACGGCGTCTTCGTGCTGTTCGAACTGCCCAGGCGCGAGATCGTCGACCCGGGCGACGGCGCAATCTCCGAAGTGCTAGTCCCGGGTCGCCGCACGCAAAACGCCGACATCCGCCGCACCGAAAACGACATCCAGCCCTACAGGGTCGTGAGCCCGCGCGACCTGGCCGTCGCGTCCCAGGACAATGTCGACCAGTACCTGCGCGAGCGGTTGTCCGCCAACGGCCAGGTCGTCTCGCCCAGCCAGCAGGTGAACAACACCGGCGCGCCCAATTCGGCGATCGACCTGCGTGGCGTCGGCCTGCAGCGGACCCTGGTCCTGGTCGACGGCCGCCGCCTGCCTGGCCTGCCGACGCGCATGACCGGGCTGGAACAGAGCGATATCAACGCCATCCCACTAGGCGCGATCGAACGGATCGAAACCCTGACCGCCACGGCCGGCGGCATCCATGGCCCCAACGCCATTGGCGGGGTCGTCAATGTGGTGTTGAAGCGCGACTACCGGGGCGCTGACCTGACCGTGGTCTCCGGGATGTCCAGTCGGGGCGACGCCGGCCGGGGCCGCGTCGAGGCCCGCCTGGGCTTCACGCCCGACCACGGGCGCACCGACGTGATGCTGTCGGCCTCCTACTCGGCCGCCCAGGCGCTCACTGTCGGCCAGCGCGACTACGCCCGTCGCTCCCTGGAGCTGCAGGCCAAGAACAACCCGGCCGAATATCTGATCCAGAACAGGGCGTTGAACGCGATCACCGTCCGCAACGCCACGGGCGAGTCCTTGCGACTGGACGACGGAACGGTTCTGAGCGGCGCCTACACCTTCCTGCCGATCGGCTTCCAGGGCACGGACCAGGAGAAGGCGGCCCTGCTGATCGCCAATGCCGGCCGCCTGCCTACCGACCCTGCCAAGGGCATGGCCGGCGACGACACCTCGCTGGTCTCGACGCCCAGGACCTATTCCATCCTGTTCAGCGCCCGTCGGCGGATCGGCGACCGGGTCGAGGCCTTCGTTGATGGCCTGGATCTGCACGACCGGGCGCGGGCCTACACGCCCAAGGCCATGAACACGCGCAGCATCATCGCCGCCGACGCCGCCGGCAACCTGTTCGCCAATGCGGTCAATTTCTCGTTCCCCCTGCCCGGCCTGGCCGACCAGAAGACCACCACGGTCGATGTCCGCCGGCTGACCGGAGGCCTGATCGCCACCTTGCCCGGGCGCTGGAAGGCGTCCGTCGACTACACGGTCGGCCGTGCGCTGGTGGACTATCAGCGTGAGGGCCTGATCGCGCCCTCCGGCCTCGACACCGCCCTGCGGACCGGTTCGACCAACGCGCGGGGCCTGGCGCCGATCATGCCTCTGGGGGACTTCGCGACCTTGCAGTCGGCGGCTATGGCCTATGCCATTCCGAGCAGCGACCACACGCGGATCATCACCCAGTTCAGCAGCGGGGTCGTCCGCGCGGCCGGCCCGCTGATGACGCTGCCGGGCGGTCCGCTGACGGCCACCGTGCTGACCGAGATCCGGCGCGAGCGCATGCCGGAAACCGAATATGTGCAGATCAACGAAGCCGGAACGATCCTCAACATCTCGCCCGACCGGGTCCAACGGGTAGCGTCCGGCTATGTCGAGCTGCGGGCGCCGTTGCTGGCGCGCACGTCGCGGCTCGTCCCGGCGCGGGGCCTGGAGCTGCAGCTGGCCGTGCGTCGCGACCAGGTCAGGATGACCTTCCCCGACATCGTCCTGAACGGCGTAGCGACCGTCAGAACCCGCGCCACGACCCGTCACACGGCCGACGTCTATACGGCGGGCCTCCGGACCTTTCCGGCCGACTGGCTGATGCTGCGCGCCAGCGCGGCGACGGGAAAATCACCGCCCGACATGAGCCAGCTGCAGCAGATGGGCATCGTCCCCATCGCCGCCTTCGGACTGACCGATCCCAAGCGCGGCGGGCGCGCCCTCTCCGCCGACGGCCCCTACATCTGGAGCCGCAACGGCTGGCACGACATCGGCCAGGAACAGGGCCTGACGCGGTCGGTCGGCGTGGTGCTGAATCCGTCGGGCCGCGGCGGTCCGCGCGTCTCGATCGACGCCTCGCGGGTCGAGATCCGCGACGAGATCGGCCTTCTCGGCCTGACCCCACAGGCCGTCATCAATGACGAGGCGCGTTATGCCAGGCACGTCGTCCGCGAGCCTCTGTCGCCCACCGACGCGGCCCTGGGCTATTCCGCCGGCCGGATCACCGCCCTCTACACTGGCGTGACCAACATCGGACGCACCGTCGCCGAGACGATCGATGTCCAGCTCGACTGGGCGCTGCCGTCTGTGCGGGGCGGCCAGACCCAGCTCTACGGCGCCGCCACCTGGCAGCCGACCTTGCGGACCCGGCGCAGGCCCGAGACGCCCTGGTTGGACCGGGTAGGCTATCGCGACGGCCCCTTGGAATGGCGCGGCAATGCGGGCCTGCAATGGACGCGCGGCCCGCTGCTGCTGGACCTCAACGCCCAGTACCTGGGACGCTCCAGCCCGCTGTGGTCGCCCTATAGCGGGATCATCCAGACCACCTCGCGCAACCAGGGCCGGACCTACATCCCGTCACGCGTCTATCTGGACCTGGCGACCCGCCGCCGTTTCGATTTCCCGGCCGGCCACGCCCTGCGGTCGCTGGACGTGCGCTTCGCCGTCCAGAACCTGCTGGACACCAGCCCGCCGATCGTCGCCGACCCGGCCAACATGGGCTACGACTATCGCGGCGACCCGCGCCGGCGGCGCTTCGAGCTCAGCCTGTCGGGCCACTTCTAGGCCCTGGTGAGGGTTCTTCGAAAACCTGCGTTCCCCCTGGTGAAGGCGTCCGACCGGACGCCCCGCACTTCGGAGGACAGCCCGTGCTCAAGCTCATACCAGTCGCCTTGGCGGCCCTAGCCCTTTCGACCTCCGCGATGGCGCAGGTCAAACCCTTCCCGGCCGACTTCAAGACCCAGGAGATCGCGACCAACGGCGTAACGATCCACGTCCGGGTCGGCGGCAAGGGTCCAGCCGTGGTGCTGCTGCACGGCTATGGCGAGACCGGCGACATGTGGGAGCCGATGGCCGCGGACCTGGCCAAGGACCACACCGTCATCGTCCCCGACCTGCGGGGCCTAGGCCTGTCGTCCAAGCCGGCGTCGAGCGGCTATGACAAGAAGACCCAAGGCGGCGACGTGGCCGGCGTGCTCGATGCTCTGAAGATCACCAAGGTCGACCTGGTCACCCACGACATCGGCAACATGGTCGGCTACGCCTTCGCCGCCGAGCACCGCGATCGCGTCAATCGTTTCGTGCTGATCGACGCGCCCCTGCCCGGCGTCGGCCCGTGGGAGGAGATCCTCAAGAACCCGCTGCTGTGGCACTTCCGGTTCGGCGGCCCCGACATGGAGCGCCTGGTCGCCGGCCGTGAGCGCATCTATCTGGACCGCTTCTGGAACGAGTTCTCGGCCACGCCGGCCCGCTTCACCGAGGCTTCGCGCCAGCACTACGCCAAGCTCTACGCCCAGCCGGGCGCGATGCACGGCGGCTTCTCGCAATTCGCCGCCTTCGACCAGGACGCTATCGACAACAAGGCCTTCGTCGCCGAGGGCAAGCTGGACATGCCCGTGCTGGCCCTGGGCGGCGAGAAGTCGTTCGGCCCGATGATGGCGACGGTGATGCGCTTCGCCGCCAGCAACGTCACCGAAGGCGTGGTTCCGGACTCCGGCCACTGGATCATGGAAGAAAACCCCAAGGCCACCGTGACGCTGGTGCGTAACTTCCTGGACGCCAAGCCATGAGCCGTCGTCTCATCCTTGCCGCCGCACTGCTGCTGATCGCCGGCTCCGCGTCGGCCCAAGAGCGCCAGGTGCGGCTGACCCCACCGGAAATCCAGGGCCTGACCCAGGGCGGCGCCACGGCCGGTACTTCGGGCGTGACCGGCATCCGCACCACGGTGCTGTACGGCGATCCGACCAAGGCCGGCCCCTACACGATCGCGCTGAAGGTCCCGCCGAACACGCGCATCGCCGCCCACGGGCACCGCGACGACCGCACCGCCATCGTGGTCGGCGGCGTCTGGCGGTTCGGCTACGGACGCAAGGCAGATGAGAGCCTGGTCAAGGTCCTGCCGCCGGGCAGCTTCTACAGCGAGCCGGCGGGCGTCGAGCACTTCGCCATGACCGGTCCGGAAGGCGCGGTCGTCTACATCTCCGGTTATGGCCCGACCAGCACCGACTATGTCGAGCCGGCCGACGCGCCCAAGCCCTGACGGCAATCGGGGAGCAGGACGGACCGCCCTGCTCCCCTTTTCCTTAGTGCCCCACTGCCCGCAGGACGATGTCGGCGAAGCCCTCGGCGGTCGCCTTGCGCTTCCAGTCACGCTGCAGCTCGCACGCCACCTGGATCCAGCTGACCGGCTTGCCGCCCGCCTGCACCACACGGTCAATGCCCGCCTCGTGCGCCAGCTGCGAGGTGCCGCCGACAGCGTCCACCACCGCGAAGACGTCATAGCCCTCGGCCAGGGCGTCCAAGGCCGGGAACGCCAGGCAGACCTCGGTCCACAGGGCGACCATGATCAGCTTCTTGCGGCCGGTGGCCTTCACGGCGGCGACGAAGTCCTCGTCCTCCCAGGCGTTGATGGCCGTGCGATCGATCGGCTGGACGTCGGGCAGGACGTCGGTGATCGGCTTGATGGTCGGGGTGTTCAGGCCCGTGGCCACGTTCACCGTCGTCAGCACCACCGGCAGGTCATAGAGCTTGGCCGTTTTGGCCAGGTTCGTGACATTGGCGATCAGCAGGCGCTTTTCCATCGTGACGATGGACGAGACCTGCACGGGCTGGAAATCGATGATCAGCAGGGCGGCGTTCTGCGGCGTCAGCAGGTGATCCGCGAGCGGGTCGCGGATCGTCAGGGGCGATGTCATTTTCGGTTCTCGCTCAAGGGTTTCGAGCGACGACCTGCGACGCTCCCTAAGGGGGAACGCAAGGTTGCCGGAACTCCTCAGCGCCGGGTCGAGACCAGTTCGTAGGTGTCGACGTCGCGGGCGATCATCCGCACCGGCAGCACCTGCGACACCGAGCGGCCGAACCGCTTGATGTCACCGGTCTTGAAGACGCCGGTGATCCGCAGCGCCGCGACCTTGGGATCACGGATGACGATCCGAGCGCGGGTGTAGCGGTTCAGCTGGGCCACGGCCTCGGACAGCGGCTGGTCGCGGAACTCCACCACGCCCTGCTTCCAGGCCAGAGCCTCGTCCACATTGGTCGACGACACCGCACCCGCCGCGCCGGTCCTGGCCGCGAACGCCTGGCCTGGCGCGAGCCTGACCGCTTGTCCGCCAGCCGAGGCCACCGAGACGATCCCCTCGGCCAGTACCACCCTCACGGCGCCCGGCGTCAGTCGCACATCGAACTGGGTGCCCAGCGCCGTGACCACGCGTCCGTCCGCCTGCACGGCGAAGGGATGAGCGCGATCGTGGGCGACGTCGAAGAAGGCGTGGCCGCTCAGCAGGCGCAGATCGCGTCGCCCTCCTGCGAAAGCCACGTCCAGCGCGCTGTCGGCGTCCAGCGTCACGCGCGTGCCGTCCGGCAGGTCGACTACGGACTTCTGCCCCTTGCCGGTGACGTAGTCGGGCCGGCCCTCGGCGGTGAGCGAGGGCGCCGTCGCGACCTGCACGGGCCTGGCCTCGCGCCTGAACCAGTCTTGCCCGGCCCCGAGCAACAGCGCCGCCGATACCGCCGCGATGGCGATCGACGCCGCGATCAGGCGTGGCAGCCAAGGCTTAGCGACGGGCTCGGGTCCCGCCCGACGGGCCGCCCGCGCCATCGCGGCGATCAGGTCGCTGTCGTCGGCGTCATCGAAAATCGCCCACACCCGATGCACCTGGCCCCAGGCGTCGCGGTTCTCCTGGCTTTCGTCCAGCCAGGCGGCGAACTGCTCGCGCTGGGGCGACTGGTCGAGGTCGTCGTGGGCCAGCCATTGGGCGGCGGCCTGGGCCGGGGTCACGCGGGTCATCGGGCGTCTCCCGCGTGGGCCATCAGATGCTCGATGGCGCGAACCATGTGCTTCTCCACCGCGCTGACCGAGAGCCCCAGCTGAGAGGCGATCGCCTGGTGGCGCAGGCCGTCGATCCGGCGCAGCAGGAAGATGGTCCGCGTCCGCTCCGGCATGGTCATCAGGGCCGCGGCGGCCGCGTTCAAAGCCTGCTTGCCGGCATAGATCCGGGCCGGATCGAAGTCCTGCTCACCGCTCAGGTCCGGATCCAGGGCGACATGCTCGTCGGCATGACGGACCGTGCGGCGGCGGTAGCGGTCGGCCAGGACGCTGGCGGCGGTCTGGAAGATGTAGGCGCTGGCGTGGTCGGTGTTGTCGGGCGTGCCGCGCACGGTCAGGCGCAGGAACACCTCCTGCACCAGGTCCTCGACCTCGCCGGCGTTGCGCACACGTCGCCGGAAGTAGGCGGCGAGAGGACCGCGCATCGCCGCGGCCTGGCGAGCGAAGACGTCCGCGCGCGCGGCGGCGTCGGCCTCCTCTCGCGCCATTCTCATCAGAGCCTCCGGCCAGCCGATGCCGGCTTTCGAGAAGGCAAAACGCAGCGGCGCGCGAAGTCCTCATCACGTCGGCGGGGAAATCGTGCCGATTGACGTCAGGCCTTGAGGCCGCGACGTTCATCCAGCCGCAGCGTCAGGTCCGCATAGGCCGGCATGTCGGACAGGATGTGGCGGGTCAGGCGCTCGTAGTGCTGGATGAAGACCCCGATCTCGGCGTCGGTCATCGTGCGAGCGCCATCGCCCACGCGGGCGCGCAGGTCGTGCTCCTGCTGGATGCGCCAGTCCCGCACCACCTCGAAGCCCGGCGCGGCCAGCAGCACCAGCCTGTCGATCCGGGTGAAGAGTTCGGCATAGTCCGTGGCCAGAGCCAGGTTGGAGAAACGGCGCCACACCAGGTCGGTATCGCTTTCGGCCTCCAGGGCGTTGACCGGCGTCCTCAGGGCGATGTCGTCCTGGGCACGGGCGCCGACGCACCAGCCTTCGAAGACCAGGACGTCCAAAGGCCCTTTCACCGCTGTCCCGGTCGATGCGGGTTCGTCCGTGGCCTTGTCGAAGCGCTGCAGCACCACGTCGGCGCCGGCGCGGACCGCGTCCAGCACGCGGATGCCCGCTTCCGTATCATGGGTGCCGGGAACGCCCCGTGTCGCGAACAGTGGATGGATCACCTGGCTCAACCGCGCCCGCTCGGCGCGGGAAAAGTAGAGGTCGTCGATCGACAGCGTCGCCGCCCTCAGGCCCCGCGCCTCCAGCCGCGCCGTCAGCCCTGCCGCCAGGGTCGACTTGCCCGAGCCCTGCGCGCCGCAGACGCCCAGGACGAACGGCCCGTCGCCGCGCCAGCCGTCCAGAGCCTGTTCGACGGCGTCAAGCGACGCGGTCACGGGGTGGCTTTCCGTCGAAGAAGGCGTCGAGATTGTCGGCCGTCCGCATGCCCATGGCCGTGCGTGTCTCGAGCGTGGCGCTGCCCAGGTGAGGCAGCAGCACGGTGTTGGGCGCGGCCAGCAGCAGCGGGTTCACCTTGGGCTCGCCCTGATAGACGTCCAGACCGGCGCCGGCGATGACGCCATCGGTCAGGGCCTTGGCGAGATCCGCCTCGTTCACGACCGAGCCGCGCGCGGTGTTGATCAGGATCGCCGTCGGCTTCATCCGCGACAGCAGCGCGGCGTTCACCAGATGATGCGTCTCGGCCCCGCCCGGCGTGTGCAGCGACAGCAGGTCCGAGGCCGCCGCCAGGCTTTCCAGGCTGTCGTGATAGGTCGCGCCGTCTTCGTCTGTCACTTGCCGGCGGCTGTAGTAGGCGAGCTCCATGCCCAGCGCCGCCTTGGCGCGCCGGGCGGTGGCGCGGGCGATGCGGCCGTAGCCCACCAGGCCCAGGGTCTTGCCCGTCAGCGACTGGCCCAGAAGGTGCGTCGGCCGCCAGCCGGCCCATCGCCCCTCCCGCAGCTCACGCTCGCCCTCCCCGGCCCGCCGGCTGGTCATCAACATCAGCAGCACGGCCAGCTCGGCCGTCGCGTCGGTCAGGACGTCGGGGGTGTTGGTCACCACGATGCCGGCGGCCTTGGCGGCGTTCAGGTCGATGTGCTCGAAACCCACGCCGTAGTTGGCGACGATCTTTACCCGCGCACCGGGCGTGTTCAGCACCTCGGCGGGCATCTTGTCCGACACCGTCGGGCAGATGGCGTCGTGCTGGGTCATCGCCGCCTGCAGCTGGGCGATCGTCATCGGCGTGTCGGTCGCGTTCAGCGTCACGTCGTAACGTGCGGCCAAGCGCTGCTGGACGGCCTCGGGCCAGGAGCGGCTGATCAGGATCTTCGGCTTCATCATCCCGCTTTCGTAGAGGTCCGCGACTAGAGCAACCAGCCCTAGGTCGGGCCGAACCTCAGGGTCGGCTCGGCGATCAGGCCCGACGGCAAGGGCTTCAACTCTGCCATGTTCTGCGGTTGGAAGCGGTCGCCATAAACGTTGCGCAGGGCCGTGTAGTCGGTGGGCGGACGGCCGGCCAGTTCGTTGATCGCGGTGTTGTAGACGCGGATCTCCAGCCGGTTGCGGCCGGGCTTCAGGAAGGGCTTCAGGTCCAGCCGGAACGGCGCGCACCAGATGGCGCCGGCCCGCTGGCCGTTGACGAACACCTCGGCCGCGTCACGAACTGGCGCGTCGTACTGAGCGTAGTAGCCAGGCCCCTTGCGCTCGTTGGCGACACCCGGCCCGCCTGCCCCGAGATCGAGCGCGATCGCTGGCGCGTTCAGGTCCGCTGCCGTCAGCTCGACGTCACGGGTATAGGTCCCCTGGCCGGAATAGTGCTGAAGCGACGGCTCATCGGTCCAGGAGCCGAAGGCTTCTCGCGCGGCGGCGCCCACCTTCATGCGCCAGCCGCCTGTCAGGGGCAGGCTGCGTTCTTCCGCCGGAATAACCTCGCGCGGCGGCGCCATGTCACGACCGAAGACGAAGACGCGGGACTCGAACGGCGCCAGGCGAACCTCGCTGCCGGGCTTGAAGCTGTCGGCGGTCCCCGTCACCGGATCCCAGGCTTGGCCGAGCTCCGCCGAGGCTCCGAACGCCAGCTTGGCGGTGACCGGCGCATTGGTGGTGTTGGCGACGAAATAGAGGTCGCCGCCTTCCAGCTGGCGATGGACATAGCCGACGCCCTTGGGCGCTCCGCCGAGGTCAGGCGGCAGGAAACCGTTGAGCGTCCTGACCAGTCTCGCCTCGTCCGTGACGGCGTTGCGTTTGGACGCAAACACCGCCTTCGACAGCTCGGCGACACGGTGGCTCTGGGCGTCCTTCAGGCCAGGGGCCTTTGACGGCGGCGCGCCAACCGCGATGACGATCCCGCCAGCCTCGGCGAAGGCGCGGATGCGCTCATAGGCCTCCGGCGCGATGCGCTCGATGTGCGGCAGCAGCAGGACGTTGTGGTCGATCCCTCGGCGCAGGATGGCGTCACCGTCGATCAGGTCGAAATTGTAGCCGCCGTCGAGCAGCCCTTCGAGGACGGCCTCCGGGAAGGTCTTGCGCAGCACGTCGTTGATCGAGACGTCCTTGCCTGGCTGGAAGCCCGACATGATGTCCTCGGTGGGGACGTACAGGGCCACGTCGGCGACGCTCGCGCCCTGGCGCAACAGGTGGCTCAGCCGCTGCAGATAGAGGTTCACGTCGGCCATCACCGGCCACCACGGATTGTGGTCGTTGAAAACCGCCGCCGCATAGAGCGCCCAGCCGGGCTCGGGAACCTTGGGCGGCGAGTACGGCCAGCCGTGGACGATGAACTGGTTGACGCCTTGCAGCATCAGGACGTCGGCCTCGGCCTTGATGTCCAGCGGCGTCGCCCGGAAGGCGCCCTTGTGCAGCCAGGTGAAGCTCTCGGCAGAGGTCACCGGCTGGCCATACAGGTGGTTGGCCGAGCTGGCCCAGCGGGTCGAGTTCGCCTGCCGCCATTCGGCGCCCTCCCCCTCGGCCAGGTCGACCAGGCGGTTGGAGGACAGGGTCACGGCCGGCGTGCCGTAGGTCTGCGACCGGAACAGGGTCTGGCGCGACTTGGCCCAGGCGCTGACCTGGGACAGGTAGTGCTCGTTGACCAGCTCCGACAACGTCAGGCCCCAGTCGTAACGCACGCCCGCCGAACGGTCGGTGTCGTGGAACAGGCTCAGCAGATGCGGGACCAGGTCATAGCCGCGACGAGCCTTGAACTCAGGCAACAGGTCGTCGGTCCAGTTGGATCCGTAGGCCTCCAGGCTGTCGCTGAAGATGGCGTAGGGTCGGTCCTCACCGAACGCCGCCAGCAACGGTTCGCCCACGGTGTCGAGGTGCTTGCGGACGGCGCGGGCGTTCAGGTGGTCGAGCACGAAGCCTTCCGAACCCACCGTCGGACGCTTCACCTGCTGGCGGGTGCGCGCCTGCTGGACCAGATACAGGGTCCGGTCCGCCGAGGCCTTGGCGAACACGGCGCGCGCGCCTCGGATCTCGACAGGCTGGGCGTCGGCCGGCGAGGTCCCGACGAAGGCGGCGATGTAGCGCTGGCCCGGCTCGAGCGCCGGCAGGTCTGCGCCCTCGGCGCCGCTGGGCGCGGGCAGGTCCAGCTTGACGACCTTCGAGGCGGCGATCTCGGGGTCGATATGCGGTCCGCCAAAGGGCCAGCCCGAGCCCAGGGTCATGTCGGCGCGCAAGCCTTCGGCGCGCCCCGTCCGCACCGCGACCGAGACCATGTCCAGGAAGTCCTTCGACAGGTACGGCTTGTTGCGGATGGCGAGCTTCTGATTGTCCAGCGCCAGCGGATAGACCGGTTGGATCTCGAAGCCCCCGAAACCGCCGGCCTTCATCGCCTTGATCTCGCGGACGATCTCGTCGGCCTCGACCGCGCCGCCGAACCACCACCAGCGGGCCATGGGCCGGCTGTCGGCGGGCGGCTGGGCGAACCCGGCCGCCAACTGCGCCAGACCCGGCCGGTTCGCCGCCGTCGCGGGCAAGGCCGTCGAGAGGCCCAGCGCGCTGGCGCCGAGCAGGAATCCACGTCGTGTCGCCCGCATGCTTGAAACTCCAGGGACCGGCCCCTCGCGAGGCCGGTCCCGTCTTGAACCCTAGAACGTCGCGATCAGGCCAACATAGTAGCGCCGGCCCGAAAAGGTGGTGTCGTAGACATACGGCGTGCCGCCGCCGATGCTGCGGAACTCGTCCGGCGCGAAGCGCGACATCTTGTCGTCGAGCAAGTTCTTGCCCTCGGCGAACAGCTGAATCTGCTTGGTCAACTTGTACGAAGCCCGCGCGTCCAGCGACTTGGTGCCGATCTTGAAGATCGGCGAAACAACCTTGTAGTAGCTGGTTGTCGTGCCGCCGCCGGCCGCCGGGATCCGGTTGATGCCCGCCACTTCGGTGCGATCGTAGTACAGGTCGCGGCGCTGGTAGGCGATGCGGGCGTTCACCCGGCCGTCGTCGTACCAGAGGTTCAGGTTGTAGGTGAAGCTGGACTGCTTGGCCGGCGGCAGCGCCTTGCCCGTGAACAGGTCGATCTGGGTGTTGGTCTCGTTCGACTCGTTCTTGGCGTAGTTGAAGCCGGCGCCGGTATATTTCAGCCGCCACGGCAGGAAGGTGAAGGCCGTGCGGCCCGCCACTTCGAAGCCTTTCTGCTTCAGGCCGCTGGGGCCGTCCACATAGGTGTTGGCGGCGTACTTCTCGCCGTCGAGATCGTAGTTGGCGATCGTGACGGGGTCCGGATAGCCCGACTTCACGTCGATCGCGAACAGGCCCACGCTGAGCTGCGTGTCGGCGTTCGGGTACCACTCGGCCGACAGGTTCTGGGTGGTGGCCGCATAGCCCTTCAGCTCGGGATTACCGATACGACCCGTGCAGTTGCTGACCGCATCGCCGCGGATCAGGCTGGCGTCGTCTTCGTCCGAGTTCGGATCGTTGAACTGGCCGGGATACTGCGCGATCAGCTTCTCGATCGCCGCCTGGGTCGTCGCGTCGATCTTGTTGCAGGTCGCCGAGCTGGTGCCGGTCAGCTCCCCCATCTTGGGTCGCGCGCGCTGCTTGGCGATCGAATAGCGGACCACGAACTGGTCCTCGATCGGCCACAGGGCCAGGTTGAAGCTGGGCAGGAAGTCGTTCGACTTGCGCTTGATGTCCGTCATCCTGCGCTCGACGAGCGTGGCGGTGATCACCGAGTTCGGATCGACGACCTTGCCGGCGTTGAGGTCCGCCAGCGCGGCCGGGTTGATGGTCAGGTTGTTGAGCACGACCGACGGCTGACCCGTGACGTCCACCTGCTGGTAGCGCACGCCGAAGTTGCCCATGACCGGCATCCAGCCCAGCCGCGTCTCGAAGTCGACCATGGCGTAGGCCGAGGTCGTCTTCTCCGTGGTCGAGAACGATGGGCGGTCATAGGTTTTACCGTCCGAGGCCACACAGCGATACAGGCAGTCGATATTGTGCCGGCTCAGGTCGGCATTCTGGCCAAGCTCGCCGAAGAACTTCTTGAAATCATAGGCCGCCCAACTGTCGAGCAGCGTGCCGCGATCGGGCATGCCGCCGAAGAACTGACCGCCCGGAATGTCCTGCAGGCTGTTCTTGATCAGCGACTGATACTGGTCCTGGGTCAGGGTGTAAGTGCGGTACCGCTGGTCCTGGACCGTGGTGCTGGGACGATCAGCCGTGCCGAACTTGCAGGGCGCGGACGCCGGCGCCGCCGACGGCAAGCAGAACTGGACCAGGTCCAGGGCGCGCGCGCGATACAGGGTTACGCCCGGCGACAGGTCGAAACCGCCTTCGCGCCAGGTGGTGTTGTCGTGGTCACGGCGCTGGATACCGAACTTGAAGGTCTTGACCGGACCGAAGTGATCGAACTCGCGCGTGACGTCGATCTGGTAGTTGAGCTCGGTGCTCTTGTCGGCTTGGGGCGTGTATTCCAGCTGCGAGGTGGCGCTCAGGCCGTTCGCGCCCAGCACCGGATAATAAGAGGCCGGGTTGTTCAGATCGACCGAGTTCGGCGTCAGGATGGTCCACAGGCCGTTCTCCGGCACCATCTTGAAGGTCGCCGACGGGATCGAGGCCACGAAGCTGAACGCCTCGTCCTCGCGCGTGGACTTGGCCATGCCGTACTGGATCCGAGCCTTGGCGATCCACTTGCCCGCCGCGAAGTCCGCGCCGCCCTGCAGGTAGTGCTGCTGGTCGTGGCGTTCGATGTAGCGGTCCTGGGTCGTCCAGTTCAGGGTCGTCGAACCGTTGCCGCGGATCAGGTCGAACTGCGTCACGTAGTGGTTCGGATTGACCGTGACGTTGCGCATGCTGGTCGCCAGGACGCCGGCCGTGTTGGTCGTGCCCGTCGGGCTGGCGACGCTGAGATTGAAGTTGTTGAAATCCTGGTCATTGATGTTGGGATTGTACGACGCGAAGACGGTCAGGTTGTCGTTGACCCGGAAGTCGGCGCGGAACTGGGCCGAATAACGCTTGTCCTCGCGGACGCCCCGGCTGAAGCGCACCAGCGACGGGACGAAGTCCTCGAACTGGGCGTAGCAGTTCAGGCGGGAGTCGGCCGCCGTCCCTATTGGCGCCGGCAAAGACGCGCAGCCGGCCTTGCTGGTCACGGCCGCCGCGATCGGGTCGTACGGCGTCGTGAAGCTCTTGCTCGCCGAGTTGTCATGGTCACCCAGCGGGATGTAGCCCGCCTGCTTGTCCGAGACCCGCGCGGTGTCGGTGACGGTGCGCACGTCGTCATAGGTGAAGTTGACCAGGATCCCGAGGCGGTCGTCGAAGAACTTGCGCGTGGCGAAAGCGCTGATGCGCGGCGACCACTTCTTCTCCAGCGAGCTGTTCTGGTACTGGACGTTCAGCTTGACCATGGGCTTGCTGAAATCCAGGCCGCCGCGCTGCTCGATCCTCACCGTGCCGCCGACGCCGCCGGGCGTCATGTCGGCGGTCTGGCCCTTGATGACGTCGACGCTCTTGATCAGGTCCGACGACATGTCGCCCAGGCCGGTCACCGAGCGGCCGTCCTGGTTGCCCGTGGCCAACATCGACATACCGTCGACCTCGACGCGCACCAGGTCGGCGCTCTGGCCGCGAATGGAGAACCCGCCCTGCTGGCCGTCGTCGGCGACATCCAGGGCCACGCCGGCGATGCGGGCCACGGCTTCGCCAACGTTCTTGTCGGGGAAGTTGCCGACGTCGTCGGCGACGATGGAGTCCTGATTGGTGGCCGCGCGCTTCTTGCGCTGGATCGCCGACTGCTCGGCCTTGCGCGCCCCGACCACGATGATCTCCTCGACCTGCTCGCTGGCGGCCGGCGTCGCGGCGGCCGTGGCGACGGTCTGAGCGCGGGCGGCGCTCGCCGCCCCGGCGGCCAGCGCCAGGATCGACGCGCCGACCATCAGCTTCACAGCGACGGCATCTGTGTTCTTCGAGAGTTTCATGTTGTTCCCTACCCCGGCCTATCGGCCTCTTTTCTTGTGTCTTGGCGGATGCGGCCGCGATTTCACGGCCGCATCGACAGAACTTTTGTTTTCAGACAAGCGTCATCATTCGCCCCGGCGCGGGGCGTTGATCTTCCTTTCCAGTCTTGATCGGTGACCTAGGCTCTTCGCACCTTACGGATGCGAAGGCGCCCACTGCTCATACGCATCCAAAGCCTTTTGCGGGCCGGACGAATACCAGGAGTATCCGTTGCGGCGTCCCTTGGAGATTTCGTTGACGTCGTCGTGGATGGTCTTGCCCCAGTCGCCGAAGATCGGCTGGCCGGTGACGATGTCGTAGTTGCGCGACCAGGTGACCGGCGCGCCGGGCTTGTCGACCAGCTTGCGGCCTTCTTCGTCGCTGACCTTGGTGAAGGCCTTGTCGCGGACGGCGTGAGCCTTCAGCCAGGCGACGCCGGCATGGATCGAGGCCTTCACCTCGGGCGTCGGGTTCGGCTGGCGCATCAGGAACAGCAGGATGTCGGTGCTCTCGGCGCTGGCCAGCGAGCGCATCTCGTAGTCGCGCGCCGAGCTGGGCTTCAGGGTCAGGGGATCGACCTGCTGGGGCCAGACGGTCTTCTTGCCGCCGACCACCACCTGGGCGTCCAGGATCGGACGGATGGCGCGCGCCGAGGCCGCGCCGGCCGTCTTGCGCAGGGCCGGCGAAGCGAAGTCGAAGCCTTCCTTGGCCTCGGCCACGTCCTCCAGGATCATGGCGGCCTCGGCCACGGCGTTGTCGTTGAACGTCACCGCGTCGTGGAAGCCGCCCTCGATCGGGTAGATCTGCGGCCAGCCGCCATTGGGATACTGGGCCGCCAGCAGGTAGTTCACGCCCTTGAGGATGCTGGCGCGATAGGCGTCGCCGTCCTTGCCCGGGGCCTGCTGCTGCACCTTGGCCAGGAAGCGCATCTCGGTCGTGGTCGCGCCGTTGTCCAGCGTGCCCACGAAGGTCCAGAAGCGGTCGGTCGGCGTGTCGAAGCTGTCGTCCAGCGCCATGTGCTCGGCATTGTTGGCGTAGCGCTGGCCCTTCAGGCGCGGCGGCTTGGTGCGATCCTGGTTCTTGCTCCAGCCGCCGGCGGGGGTCTGGAAGCTGACGATGGTGTCGGCGATGGCGCGGGCCTCGGCGCTGGCGTACCAGGCCGCGTCCTTGTCCAGCGGCATGTGACCGCTGCCGGCTTCGGGCGGCGGGGGCGGCGTCTGGCCGGCGGGCAGTTCGGCCGCCAGGGTCGCCTTGTCGGTCTGCATCTGGGCTTGCGAGCGCTTGATGTAGGCGGCCCAGGCCGCGCGCTGCGCCGCCGGCAGTTCAGTGAGTCGCTCGGCGGTCAGCGAACGCGCCGGCTGGTTCTTGCCGATCACCGCGGCATTCGCGACGCCCGGCGCGACCATCATCGTCATGCCCAGCAGCGCCGCGCGGCAAACGCCGCCGATCGAACCGTTTGTCTTCGTCACTTCCTCACCCGACTCTTTTCAATGCGACAACGCGTGCGAACCCGGCTCCCGACGTGAATCGGCAACCGCCTCGCGCAACGCACCTTAAGGCGCCTTTGTACGATCGCACACCATTATCCCACATAATGGTCTTACCATTTACATGATGGAACGCGTTTAGCGTGAGCAAGTCAATTACTAATGAACTGGATTTTATCAATGCGGACAGACCAGTTGCCGGATGGCGGCAGGTCGAGGCGCGCGGAAACGCCTCCTCCGCATACGCACGGAGGGTCCAGGCGCTAAGCAATAGCGCTTATTTTCAATGAGATAGATCTTGGGACCTCGCGTCGACACATCGCCGGCCCAGCTCCTGTGTCCGGCGGATCAAGCGCCTAAAATTGGCTAACCCAATTTCACCGCCGTGGGTGGTCAGCCACCGCCGGCATGGCGCAACAGATTGTCCCGCGCCTTGGAGATCGCCTTCTGCACCATGGCGAACTCCTCGGGTTCCAGCCCGGTGGCCTGGACCAGCGTGCGCTGACCACCCTTCTCCCGCAACGCGCGGCCAGCTTCAGTCAGGGTGATGATGACCTGGCGCTCGTCGGCGGGGTCGCGGCGGCGCTGCAGATATCCGTCGACCTCCAGCTTCTTGAGGATCGGCGTCAGGGTGTTGGATTCCAGGAAGAGCTTCTCGCCCAGATGCTTGACGCTGAGGCTGCCCTCCTCCCACAGCGCCACGATGATGATCCACTGCGTGTAGGTGAGGCCCAGCTCGTCCAGGATGGGCTTGTACGCCCGGCCATAGGCGAGATTGGCCGAATAGACCGCGAAACACAGGAAATCGGCCAGTTTCGGGGCCTTGGCGGCGGGATCGGGCTTCGACATCGGGGTCCTTCGCGAGCGTGGCGTCGTACGGTACGAACAATATAATTCGGATCCGATTAAATCGGAAGGTTGACAAGTTTGGATCGCCAAACTTATTACATCGTATCCGATCAATTCGGATCCGATCTTAAAGGAACCTCCCCATGACCTCCCCCATCGACACCGTGCTCTACACCGCTCAAACCCATGTCACCGGCGGCCGCGACGGCGCCGCGCGCAGCAGCGACGGCAAGCTGGATGTGCGCCTGTCGCCGCCCGGCAGCGCCGCGCCCGGCACGAACCCCGAGCAGCTCTTCGCCGCCGGCTGGTCGGCCTGCTTCATCGGCGCCATCGGCCTGGCCGCCCGCGCCCAGGGCGTGACCCTGCCGGCCGACGTGGCCGTCGACGCCGAGGTCGACCTGGCCAAGACCGGCGAGGCCTATCTGCTGCGCGCCCGCCTGAACGTCAGCCTGCCGGGCCTGGACAAGACGCTCGCCCAGAGCCTGGTCGAGGCCGCGCACCAGACCTGCCCGTACTCGAAGGCGACCCGCGGCAACATCGACGTGACGCTGACCGTCGCCTGATCCGCATCCCGAGGGGCGTCGCCGAGCGGCGCCCCTTCGTCTTCCAGGAGGAAATTCATGTCATCCGACCAAGCGCCCGTGCGCTTCCATGCTGTGTCCCTGAGCGTCGCGGCCGTCGCCGCGGCGGCCACCTACGGCACCAACACCGCCATGCTGTCCGCCCCGGCCATGTTCCTGGGCTGGGTCGCCTTTGACCTGGCCGGACCATCGCGGCGCGGCGGCCTGGCCAATACCGGCGCCTTCCTGCTGGGCCTGGCCTTCGGCGCGGGAACGGCCCTGACCGCCACGGCGCTGACGCCAGCTCTGGGCGTCCTGGCCACGCCGCTGGCCGTGGCGGGCGTGGTCGTGCTGGTCCTGTCCCTGCGCGGACTGCCGACGCTGAACAATCCCCTCGCCTATTTCCTGGGCCTGACCAGCTTCTTCTATTCGGGCCTGGCGCCCACCGGGCAGACCCTGCTTGCCCTGGGCGCGGCCGGCGTCATCGGCGGCGCGGCCTGCGCGCTAGCCGGTCTGGCCCAGAGCCTGGTCGTCCGCTCGACGGAGGTCCGTCATGCGTAACCTCTCGCGCCGAAACATCCTGCAGGCCGCCGGCGCGCTCACGATGCTGGCGCCCGCCATCGCCGCCGCCTCTCCGGTTCCGTGGACGCTGTGCGAGGTCGCGACCGAAGACCTCATCATCAGCTATGCCGAGCTGGGCCCCGCCCACGGCGCGCCGGTACTGCTGCTGCACGGATGGCCCTATGACATCCACGCCTATGCCGAGGTCGCGCCCATCCTGGCGGCCGCCGGCAAGCGGGTGATCGTTCCGTCCCTGCGCGGCTACGGCGCCACCCGCTTCCGCTCGGCCGCCACGCCACGCAACGGCCAGCAGGCCGCCCTGGCCGTCGACGTGATCGCGCTGATGGACGCCCTGAACATCGACAAGGCCGTCATCGGCGGCTTCGACTGGGGCGCGCGCACCGCCAACATCGTCGCCGCGCTATGGCCCGAACGCGTCCAGGCCATGGTGTCGGTGAGCGGCTACCTGATCGGCAGCCAGCAGGCCAACCAGGCGCCGTTGTCGCCCGAGGCCGAACTGTCCTGGTGGTACCAGTTCTACTTCGCCACCGAGCGCGGCCGCCTGGGCTATGAGGCCAATCGCGACGCCTTCGCGCGACTGATATGGCGCACGGCGTCGCCCAAGTGGGCGTTCGACGAGGCGACCTTCGCACGCTCGGCCGCGTCGCTGGCCAATCCCGACCACGTGGCGATCACGATCCACAACTACCGCTGGCGGCTGGGCCTGGTTCAGGGCGAAGCGCGCTTCGACGCCCTGGAAGCCAAGCTGGCCCAGCGCCCCGATATCCGGGTCCCGACCATCACCCTGGAAGGCGACGCCAACGGCGCGCCGCATCCGCCGCCGGAAGCCTATGCCGGCAAGTTCAAGGGCCGCTACGAGCACCGCCTGCTGACAGGCGGCATCGGTCACAACCCGCCGCAGGAAGCGCCCCAGGCCTTCGCGCGCGCCGTCCTGGATGTCGCGCGATGGGCTGCCTAGGGCGCCAGCTTCGGGACGATCACCTTCATGCTGGTCTCGAAAGCGTCGAAGGCCCGCTCCAGGCGCCACTGATCGCGCGCCTTGGGGCTGGCCTTCAGCACGGCCGCGCAGGCCGCCGACGGCGTCGGGCCGCTTACGTTCGTACACGGACCATCCCACAGACTGACGCCCTGCAGGAACGAATAGGTCAGGCTGTCGCGGGACATCTGCTTTAGCCGGCCATAGCTCACGCCCTGCTCCAGGACCGCGCGCATGTACTCCTGGGTCAGGTCGCTGCGCGCAACGCCCATGTCGTCGGTGGACAGGGTCACCGGCACGCCGGCCGCCATGTACAGCGACAGCGGATGGTCCTTGCCCTTCACGCCCAGGATTACGTCGTTGCTGGTCAGATTGATCTCGACAGCGATCTTGTCGCGAGCCATGCGCGCCAGCACCGTTTCGGCGTCGTCCTCATAGGCGATATCGACCCCGTGGCCGATGCGGCGCGCTCCGGCGATCTCGACCGCCTCGGCGATGTGGAAACGCAGGTCGCGCGGCGGCGTCAGGCCCATCGCCAGTTCGCCCGCGTGCAGGGTCAGGGGCACGTCGGGATAGAGCGCCTTGAAGAAGGCGAACAGGCGCATGTGCAGCCGGTAGTCCCGCAGCGACACCGGGCCATCCTCGGGCTCCAGAATGTTGATGCCGACATAGCGCGGATCGGTCTTCACCAGGGCGAAGGCGGCGGCCATCTGGCCGAACACCACCTCGGGCGGGCGCTGACGCGAGATCGACAGCAGATAGCGCAGCGTGACGTCGCACGCCGGCTCGGGCTTGGCGGTCCCACAGCGGTTGAGGGCGGCGATGGCCTTGTCATTGGCGTCCGCCACGGCCGCCGCCGCCGGCAGGGCCTTGGCGATCGTCGGCTTCAACCGGTCGAGGCGGGCTTGCAGGATCTTGGCGTCCAGGCGCTCGGGCGGCGCGCCGTCCGCTGTCCGTATCCAGGGATCGGTCCACGGGATGGCGGCTGAGGCCTCGACCACCGCGCGCGAGGCGCTCGAGCCGGCCATCAGCTCCAGATACAGGGTGTTGTCGAGCGCGGCCTGGCGCAGGGCCTCGGCCTGGATGTTCACGCCGCGATCCGCGCCGCCGCCCCGGCCGAAGCGGCCGAACGTGCGGAAGAACCGCCGGTGGCCGGAGACCTCGGGCTCGCCCACGCCCTGCTCGAAACGCCGGGTGGAAAGCGCGTCGACGATGTCGCTGTAGAGGTCGGGATCGCGCTCGGGCAGCCCTTTCAAGGCGACCAGATCGGCGCCCGAGTCGCCGCACGGCGCCGGGACCAGGGACTGGCTGACCTTGGAGAAGCAACCGTCGGTCGCCGCCGCCCAGGTGATGAAGTCCTCGGCATAGGTGCCACCGCCCGCGTGATTATGCAGGTCCGCGCCCTTGGGCATCTTGGTGAGCAGGATGCGCAGCAACGGCGGGGACGTCGCCGCCTTGGCCAGCAAGGCGTCTAGTTCGACGTCCGCAGGGGTCCCGGCCATGACCGGACCGGCCGACGCCAGGCAGCTGGCGACGAACAGGGCCGCAAGACCCTTCATGCATGCGGACATCAAACGCTCTCCCCCATATGAAAACGGCCTCGGCGCGAACGCCGAGGCCGATACTTAAGCTGTAAAAACTAGAATTCGAAGCGCGCGCCCAGGCGTACGCGCCAGACGCCCAGTTGCGCGTTGGCCTGCAGGGTCGGCGCCGTAAAGGCGGTGTAGGAGTATTGATTGCAGCTGGAGCCGGCCTGCTGGGCGCAAGCGACGTTCACCACCGAGGTCAGCGGGTTGTAGGTCCGGTACGATCCCCAGTCGCTGTTGATCAGGTTCAGCAGGTTCTCGACGTCGCCGAACAGCTTGAAGCGCGCCGACGACAGCAGCGGCACGGGCAGCTCCTGTTCGACATGCAGGTCGACCTTGAAGTAGTCCGGGTTCTTCTCGGTGTTCTTGCCGATGATGCCTTGGCTCAGGCCATTGGCCTTCACGAAGTCGCGGAACGCCTCATAGACCGCCGTCGAGGCGTAGCTGACCTTGGAGTCGGCGGTGATGCTCGACACGTCCGGCACGTACAGCAGGTAGCGGTTGGTGCCGCCGGTCGTCCCGAACAGGGTCGAGCGGCTGTTGGACGAGGTGGTGTTCATCGTCAGGCTGTAGGGCGAGCCCGAACGCAGCTCGCCGAACAGGTTGAAGCGCGTCTTGTAGTTGCCGAAGAAGGCGTGCTCGTAGTCGACGTTGAACTTCCAGTTATCCCGCACCTCATAGCTGGACGTGCCATAGGCCGGCTGGTTCGGATCGCCCATCGGCTGGCCGCCATAGGTACCGCTGGCGGTCGAGCCGCCCGAGGCGTAGCTGCCCATGTCCGACAGCGATTTGACGTCCGAGTAGGTGTAGCTGACGCCCGCATCCAGGCCGAAGTCGAAGGACTTGCTGGCCCGAGCGACGGCGATGATCGACTTGCCCTTGTCGGTGCTCAGCATGGCCAGGTCGCTGTTGGCCGTGTTGGTGTAGGTGTCGGCATAGATCGGGCGACCGTCGGGCGCCGTCCCCACGCGGGTCAGGCGCAGGTCGGTATAATAGGCTGCGGAGTCGGTGCGCCCGTAGAACAGGTCGCCGCCAAAGCGCCAGCCGTCGCCCAGCCGCTCGCCCAAGTCCGCCACATAGTCGACCGACAGGTTGGTCTTCCACTGCGCCGGCAGCTTGAAGCTGGGCAGGAAGAACGACGTCGGCGAGGCCCCCAAGGCGGCGGTGTTGGTCTGCAGGTAGCCCAGCACCAGCGGATCGACCTTGTTGCCCTGCACATTGTTCAGGGCCGCCGCGCAGATCGCCGCGGCGTTGGTCACCGTCACCGGAATGGTGCAGCCGGTGGCGCCGACGGCGCGCCCGATCGTGACCGTGTTGGTGAACACGCCCGCGTTCGAGAAGCTGTTGCCGACGAAGACGTCCGGCGAACCGCCGTTGAACAGGCCAAAGCCCCCACGGAGCGTCAAACGGTCGGTCGCCCGCCAGGTCACCCCCACGCGCGGCTGAACAACGATATTGCCGTCGATATTGGCGTTGTTGGCGAAGCCGTAGCGCGTGACGAACGACGTCTTCAGCGGCGCCTGGTCGTTCATCTTGTAGCCGTCGAAACGCACGCCGGCGGTGACGTTCAGGTCCGGCGTGATGTCCCAGCTGTCCTGGGCGCCGAAGGTCAGCTGGTCATAGTCGAAGCTGGCGCTGACGTCGGCCAGCGATCCGGTGATCGAATACTGGAACAGCAGCTGGCCAGCCTGGCGGGCCTGGAAGTCGGCCAGGGAGTCGAAATAGTACGTCCCCAGGGAGTTGGCGACGAAGGTGTTGGTGATCTTCAGCCGGCTGTAGGCGGCATGCACCTTGAAAGCGTGGTCGCCGAGATTGTAGCGGGCGATGAATTCGGCGCCGTACTGCTTCTGCCCGACGATATCGGCGTGGCTGAAGGCTTCGGTGCCGAAGACCAGGCGCGGCGTGCCGGTCTGGGTGCACTGGTTCAGCGAACCGACCGCGACGGGGTCCAGGCAGACGGTGATGTCGCTATAGCCCGGCGAGCCGAACGAGATCGGGGCCTTCATCGAGTCGCGATAGTTGACCCGCAGTTCGGTGCTGAACGCGTTGCTCCAGGTGGAGTTGAGCTGCACGGAATGCGTCTCGACCCGCTCGGGCTCGTGGGTGGCGTAGGAGCCCAGGCCCAGCCCCGGTGAGGTCGCCGACGAGCTGCCGCCGCTGAGGGCCACCGTCTCGCCCTTGTTCTGGATGGTCGAGTACGACAGGCGCTGGTTGTCGGTGATGTTCCAGTCGAGCTTCAGCGTCCACTTCTTGTCCGTCTCCGGACGGCTGGTGAGCACGCCCAGCGTGTCGTAGCCGTAGACGCTCTTGGCGATCGAGCTGACCTGGTCGATCTGGGCCTGGGTCAGGTTGGGCACCGCATTGCCCGAACCGGGCGGGCCGAAGACCGACGGCACCGTCTCGTCCAGCTTCTCATAGGCGAAGGCGAAGAACAGCTTGTCCTTGATGATCGGACCCGAGAGGAAGCCGCCATAGGTCTTGGAGGTCATCTCCTGCGCGAAGGCCGCCCCTTTGGACTTCGTGCCCATCAGGTTGTCGTTCGAGTAGGTGTAGGTCCCCGCGCCGGTGAACTTGTTGCCGCCCGAGCGCAGGACGACGTTGATCGAGCCGCCCTGGAAGTCGCCTTCGGAGACGTCGTAGGGCGCGATCTTGACCGACAGCTGCTCGACGGCGTCCAGCGGGATGGGCCCCCGCGCGCTGGGCAGGCCGCCCTGGTTCAGGCCGAAGTTGTCCGAGAAGCGCACGCCGTCGACCGAGAAGCGGTTGGTCCGACCGTTCTGGCCCGCGATCGAGACGCCGCGCGTGCTGGGGTTGAACGACGCGAACGGATCGCGACGGGCGATGTCGCGGATGTCGCGCGAGACCGAAGCCACACTGGCGACGCTTTCGCGGTCGAACACCGTGACCAGGGGCCCGCTCTTCTCCGCCCGCGAAGCGGTGACCACCAGCTCTTCGACCTGGGTGTCGCCGACGGCGACCGGCAGAAGGTAGGGCTGGCCGACACTGAGGAAGAGGTTCTGCGAGGTCACCGGCGCGAAGCCCGGCACAGTCACCGTCACCGTGTAGGGACCGCCCGGACGCAGGCCGGTCAGGTTGAAGGCGCCCGCGCTGTTGGTGGTGGCGCTGGCGGTCGTGCCCGAGGGCTCATGCACCGCGGTGACGGCGGCCTTGACGGCGGCGGCGCCGCCTGCGGTCACCGAACCGCGGATCGACGAGGTGGTTTCCTGCGCGACGACCGCTGTCGCGGTGGCCGACAAGGCAAGCGCGATGGCGCTCGCGGCATAGAGATGTCGCATATGTGTCCCCTGAAGATGGTGCGTCGCGGTCCCCCCGTGCCACACCGAACTGAAGCCGTTACACCCACTGCGCCCTGACCACGCCGCGGTCGCGCCCCCAATCGCGCCAAGGCGCGACGAAGCGCGCGGCGGACCACGAGGTCAGGGTCTCTGACGGTTTCCCCCAGGGTCGGGACGCTTTGCGCGTCCTCGCGGCTGGACCGACCGCAAGGGGTCGGCCCGCCGTTTCACGTCGCTACTTCCCGTCGCCGGGAATCTTGTCGCGATAGACGGTCCAGTGGCCCGACAGCTCGTCGACGACCTTGCCGGCCACCACGTGGGCGGCGTAGGCGGCGGCGTCGCCGACCCCGGCATAAGGACGGTTCATGCTGTCGACCGGCCCCTCCCCCGGGGCCTGCTGCGAATAGTTGCTGGCCGTGCGCAGGACGATCAGGCGGCTGTAGTCGGCCTTGCCCACGGTGGTGAGCCGCCGCAGGGCGTTGGCGACGCCGGTGTCCTCCATGGCGGTCATCACGAACCGGCTCTTGCCGCCGCTGTAGTCGGTCGCCAGCTGGGCATAGCGCTTGGTCAGCATCGCGCCGTGCCAGTAGGCCTGGCCGGAGATCTCGTCGCCGGTCAGCACGAACGGCGGCTTGGAGCCATTCGGATAGCTGGAGAACCGCGCCCGCGCCGCCTTCAGGGCCTCGGTGTCCGGAAGCTGGACGCCCTTCGTCAGGTCATAGGCCCAGTCGCGCAGCCCGATGTTGAGCGGATAGTAGACGCTGTTGGGACGGTCGGCGCGCGGCGGCTGGAACGGCGGATAGCCGCCCACCCACTCAGGCGGGGCCTCGCGCGGATCGACCCACTTGCCGAAATCGACGTCGATGACATTGCCGATCCATGCGGCCGACCCCGGCGAGGCCTCGTCCGGATTGACCCCAGCGATGGCCGCGATCACCCAATAGGCCTTCGAGAGGTCGAAGCGCGGATCGGTCGCCAGGGCGAAGGTGGTGATGGCGGCATGGTTGGTGCCCACGCCGGTCCGCACGATCAGGACGCCCTTCGCCGGGTCATAGCCCAAGGGAGCGACCCCGTTGGGGAAGTCCAGGGTCTGGGGCGCCTGCGCCATCCAGGCCTTGTCCTCCAGCGCATAGGCCGTCACGACGACAACGCGGATCGGGATGGGCGCGGCGGTCGCGGCCGTGCTGGGCGGCGACGCGGGCGCCTGCGCCAGGGCTACGGTCGCCGTCATGCCCGCGAAGGCTGTCGCCACCAGAACGCGGCGTGTCCAGACGGACAGGTTCAACATGATCGCAAATTCCCCAACTCGGCCCCGCAACACTACGCAGAGGGTCCGACGTCGCGGCGGGATCACCAGGACGTTGAAACCCTTGTTTCAGTCGGATGCAACGGCGTCGCGCGGACGCCGGTCAAGCGAGCCTCGGGTGGGAAATAAAATCTTACTTCAGTGTGACGCCGGACCGGGCGCCTGATGCTCGCCCTGCCGCTTCGGACAGCGCCAGGCGCGCCAAAGACGCACGGGTCGTGACGTCCCCTCCTCCCTCCGCCTGGCCATCGCGGGCTTGGCGCGACAAGCTGCGAATCTGTCCGGGGGCTGAACAATGCAAGGTCGGGGTTTTCCCAGAGCGCTTAATTGGGCGCTGATTCCGGCGCTGCTCCTGCTGTCGGCGGCCGCGCCCGCGCCGCCCGCCTTCGATGTGGTGGCGCTGGGCGTCAAGGGTGGTGTGGAAGAGCCGACCAGCGCCTATCACATCACCGCGCGCGGAGCCCGGTCCGGCGTCATGTGCGACGCCGGCACGCTCGCCTCGGGCCTTGACCGGGCGGTGCGCCAGGGCAGCTATCCCGGCAAGACCTCTCGCGGCCCGGTGATGAACTCGATCGCCGCCTATCTGATCACCCACGCTCACCTGGACCATGTCGCGGGACTGGTGCTGGCGTCTCCCGACGACACGCCCAAGGCCATCATAGGCCTGCCGCAGGTCAATCAGGCGCTGGCGGATCACTATTTCAACTGGGCTGTCTGGCCCAACATGGGCGACCGCGGTACGCCGCCGCGCATCGCCAAATATCACTACAAGGACCTGCAGCCGGGCGCAGGGCCCGCGCCGATCTCCGAGACCGGCATGACCGTCACGGCCTACCCGCTGTCACACGGCGGCGTGACGTCGACCGCGTTCCTACTCCGCAGTGGAGAAGACGCCTTCCTCTGCCTGGGCGACACCGGACCCGACGCGGTCGAGCACGCCAGCAGCCTGGCGGATCTTTGGCGCGCCGTGGCCCCGCTGGTGCGGCAAGGACGGCTGCGGGGCATGTTGATCGAGGTGTCCTATCCCGACCCGGTCCCGGACGCCCGGCTCTATGGGCACCTGACTCCAATGTGGCTGAACACCGAGCTGCAGGCCTTGCGTGGCCTGACGCAGGACGACGCCCGCATGCGCGCCCTGCCCATCCTGGTCACGCACATCAAGCCTTCCGGGGCGCCAGGCTCGAGCCGCAAGGCGGTCAAGCGGCAACTGGAAAAGATCGGCCTCTTCAACTTCGTGATCGCGGAGGAAGGACGCCGGTACGGGCTCTAGTTGAAGAGCACGATCTTACTGCGTGAACTCAAGGCACGGACTGAGCGGCGGATTGGCAGCCGGACGCGCCATTGGCTTCGAGGCGCCTAGACATCATCACCTGTGTGCGCATCGCCGATCTGGACCTAAGATCACTGTGCTCATGTAAAGCGAAGGGGAAGTCGTGCGTTTCTCGTCAATGGTCTTCGCAGCGTTGTTGCTGCCCACAGCGGTCTCTGCTCAGACCGCGCCCGATCCGGCCCGGCTCAAGGCCGACGTCACCAAGCTGGTGAGTTTCGGGACGCGCCACACGCTGTCCGACCCCGATCATCCGACGCGCGGGATCGGCGCGGCGCGGCGCTGGTATGCCGACGAGATGAAGCGGATCGGCGCGAAGTGTGGCGGCTGTCTGCAGGTCTCGACCATCGAGCACGTGTTCACCAACGACCGCGCCCCCAAGGGTGTGAACGTGGTCGACGTCCTGGCCATCCAGCCCGGCCGCGATCCCAACCGCGTGGTGATCGTGCAGGGCCACATCGACAGCCGCGTCACCGATGTCATGAACTTCACCAGCGACGCGCCGGGCGCCAATGACGACGCCTCGGGCGTGGCGCTGGTGCTGGAAGCGGCGCGGCTGCTGTCGGGCAAGACGTTCGACGCAACGATCGTCTATGCGGCGCTCTCGGGCGAGGAACAGGGCCTGCTGGGCGGGACCCTGCTGGCCGAGACGGCCAAGGAGCGCGGCTGGAAGGTCACCGCCGTGCTCAACAACGACATCGTCGGCAACACGGTCGGCCAGAACGGTACGCGTGTCGCCGACCGGGTGCGGGTGTTCTCCGAGGGCATCCGGGCGATCGAGGGCGTCCCCGAACAGCTGGTGCGCCGCGGCAACGGCGGCGAGGACGACGGCCCCAGCCGCGCGCTCGCCAAGGCCGTCGACCATGTGGCGCAAGGCATCCCGGGCGGCCTGGACGCCTTCGTGGACCGGCGGCCCGACCGCTTCGGCCGCGGCGGCGACCATGAGCCCTTCCTGCGGCTGGGGTATCCCGCGGTCCGCTTCTCGGTGGGCATCGAGAACTACAATCAGCAGCACCAGGACCTGCGCACCGCCAATGGCGTCGAATATGGCGATACGGTCGACAAGATGGACTTCCCGTACCTGGCCAAGGTGACGGCGATCAATGTCGGGACCATCGCCCGCCTGGCGGCCGCGCCGGCCGCGCCCGACGAGGTGCTGCTGCGCGGCGCCCTGGGCAGCGATACGACCGTGTCCTGGACCGCCGTACCCGGCGCGGCGGGCTACCGCGTCCACTGGCGTCGCAACGACAAGCAGGACTGGACCGACCATCGGGACATTCCGGCCGGCGCGACGGAAACCACGCTCAAGGACGTGATCGTCGACGACGTCTTCATCGGCGTGTCGGCGCTGTCGTCCAGCGGCGACGACAGCATCGTCACCTTCGGCGGACGCGCCCCGCGACGCTAGCAAGCGCCCGGATCCGAATAAGATTGAACCCGCGCAGGCTGACCCGCGCGGGTTCTTTTTTGTCTCAGTGACTGCCTAGAACTTGAAACGCGCGCCCGCTCGGTAGGAGCGGCCCAGCAGGTCGTAGGGCGCGCTCGTGCCGAACGAGGTGCCGCTGCTGGGGATCGGTTCGGGATCGCGGTCGAACAGGTTCTCCACCGCTGCGAACAGCGTCACCCGTCGGCCGCCGATGGTCACGTCGTAGTTCTCGGCCAGCTCGACGTACCAGACCGGGTCCACCTTGTTGAACGCCTCGGGAATGCCGGTGCGGCTGGTCTCGGGCTGGTTGGTGATCTTGCCCTTGCCCAGGTAGCGGGTGGTCAGGGTCGTGCGGCTGGCGCCGACGACATAGGTCGTGGTCAGCATCCCGCGCCACTTCAGGCTCGCGAAGGTGCCCAGGGTCGGCGGCGCGACGTCGCCCGGCAGGATCGTCTCGTCCTTGAGCCGCTGGGAGACCAGCAGGCGGAAGTTGACGGCCCCGGGCAGCGCCTTGCTGAACCGGTCCAGCGTGGTGCGGTAGCCCAGTTCGTAGTCGATCCCCTCGACGGCGACGGTCTGGGCGTTGATGCCGCTGGTATAGATGGTGGCGTTGACCAGGTTGGTCGCGCCCGGCGCCTTGACGATGGAGTCGCAAGCGGCGGGGTTCTGCGGCCGGTTGAAGCCGTAGCACATGTCGATGATCTGCTGCGCGCCGACCGCCGTGATCGCGTCGGCGATATCGATCTTGTACCAGTCCACCGACAGGCTGAGGCCGGGCGCCCAGTGGGGCTGATAGACGCCGCCGGCGGTCCAGGTGTCGGCGATTTCCGGCTTCAGGTTCGGATTGCCGCCGCTCAGGGTGATGTTGGGCACCTGCGGGCTGCCGGTCTGGGTCCGGTCCAGATAGGCGTTCACGAACTGGCTGCTGGGCGCGAACAGGTCGTTCAGGTTGGGCGCGCGGATATCGCGCGAGCGCGTGCCGCGCAGACGCAGGTCGTCATTGATGTCCCAGGTCAGCCCCGCCTTCCACGTCGTCACCGCGCCGCTGGTCGAGTAGTCGGTCCGGCGGATCGCGCCATTGAGCTCCAGGCTCTTGGCCACGACGGTGTCCTTCAGCAGCGGGACCAGGGCTTCGCCGAAGACTTCCTTGACGTTGTAGCCGTTGCTGCCGCCCTTGTAGTTGCCGACGTTCCAGAGCGACTGCAGCGAATAGGCGTCGGCCGTCGAGGAGAAGGTCTCCTTGCGATACTCAAAGCCCGCGGCGATCGAGACTGGCCCGGCCCAGGTCGAGAACGGGCTGTACTGGCCGTCGATCGACCAGACGTCCTGGTTGAAATCCAGATCCTGCCGCGTCCGCAGCCCTTCGGCCGCGCCCGTGACCCAGGCGATGGACGCCGCGCCCAGCGAGCCCTCGCCGAATAGGTTCATCGGCACGCAGCCGTTGGTGGGATTGGCCAGGGTCGAGCGGCAGATCGCGGCGCCCGCGGCGACGCCGGCCACGCCCCCGGTCGCGGGGTTGGCGATGACGTCGATCGCCCGGTTGAAGCGGTCCAGGATGATGTTGTTGTCGCGGGTGTACCAGACCTTGCTGTGGCCGTGCTGGTAGTAGGCCCGCCACCGGCCGCTATCCAGGAAGCGGCCGTCCAGCGCCGCCAGGATCCGGTCCTGACGCCGATAATAGCCGGCCTCGCCGATATGCGTCCCCGGCGTGTTGATCATGTCGTAGAAGAGCCGGCTCATCTGGAACGTCGTGACGCCGGCCCGGTCCATGGCCTGTTGCGCCGCGATCGGCAGGAACGGGTTGGCCCTGTTGATCGTGATCGCGGTGGCGCCCTGGCGGTTATAGACCGCCGACCAGTTGACGGTGTCGTTGCCGGCGTAGCTGGCCTCGAAGGTGGCGGTGATCTTGTCGGTCAGCTCGAAACTGGCTCGGCCAAAGAGACTCCAGTGTTCATCGTCGGGCAGCAGGGCGCCGCGGATGGGCATCGACTCGATGGTGCCGCCGGCCTGCACCTGGCCTTGCTGGATCGGACCGAAGACGAAGTTCTGGATCGTCCCGCCGGGGCCGAAGGCCATGCCCATCAGCGGTCCGGACGCGACCACGCCGCCGGGGGTGCTGTTGTAGCCCGCGTCCGTGCGGACGATCTGACCGGGCTGGCCGTTCGTGGCCGTCCAGTTCGGGTTGTTCATCAGCCGCAGCCCCGGCTGGAACCAGTCGCGGGGATCGTCGTAGAAATCGATCCGATCGCCCTTGTAGTAGTTCCCGCTCAGCAGGACGTGGCCGCGGCCGCTCGCGAACTTGCGGCCATAGGCCAGGTCAGTCGAGACGATCTCGCCGTCGCCATGGCCGGTCTTGCTGTAGTTGACGCCGCCCTTGAGGCCGGTGAAGCCGGTGTCGAGGATGAAGTTGACGACGCCGGCGACGGCGTCCGAGCCGTAGGCCGCCGAGGCGCCGCCCGTCACGACATCGACCCGCTGCACCAGGTTCTGCGGCAGCATGTTGACGTCCACGGCCGGAGACATGCCCGAGCCGACCACGCGGCGGCCGTCCAGCAGCACCAGCGTGCGCGTGACGCCCAGGTCGCGGGCGCTCAGCTGGTTGGCGCCACCGGTGGCATTCGCGAACAAGGTTGTCGTGCGCGGCGTGTTCCCCGTGCCCATCGAGGGCAGCTGGGTGATGTAGTCGGCGATGTTGGTCGGGTTGCGCTCCTGGATGTCCGCCGCCGACAGGACGGTGGTCGGCGTCGGCGCTTCATTGCCATTGCGCACGATGCGCGAGCCGGTGACGACCACCTCTTCGACCTGGCTGGCTTCCCCCTGTTGCGGGGCAGGCGCGCCGGTCGCCTGGAGGGCCAGCTGGAGGATCTCGGCCTGTTCGGCCGCGGAGGCCGGGTTGGCCGCAAGGCTCAAGGCGGATCCCGCCGCGATGGCGACGCCGGTCAGAAGGCGCCCCCGGAGGCTCTTCAACATATCCAATTGCAACATGACTCAGCCGCTCCCCGATACAAACGTTACAAGAGTAACGCTGTTACGCCACAAATCCGCCATAGATTGCGGAGGCGTCGGGTCGTCGCCGTCGAGATGGCTTCGCGCCTAGAGATTGAACATTTCGGGCGCCGCACAACGTCGATTATGTGCAGGCGGCGCCCTAAAACGTCGCTGATGTCAGCAGCCTCCGCCGGTCACCGGATTGCAGCGCGCGCCGCCCTTGAAGGGCGCGACATGATAGTCGTTCCCGAACAGGTTCGGCGCCTGATAGTAGTCGGTCGACACCACCTGCGGGCCGGTGGCCAAGGTCGTGTCGCGGCGGCCGGTGTCGTTGCGGCGGGCCTCCTCGGTGTCGATGTCCGAGCGCGAGCGGACGATGTAGCCCTTCTTAACCAGGGCCGTGACGGCCTTGGTGTCGGCCAGGGCGTTGTCCTCCTGCATGAAGGCCGCGTGGGCGTCGCCCGGCTTGGAGTCGATGAACGCCGCCCTCCCCTTCAGCGCCGCGTGGCCGTCGAGATAGGCCGCCAGGTACTGCTGCTGGCCGGCCGGGCTGAGCACCAGGAAGATGAACTTGCCGCGCGCCTTGGCCACGGTGGGCCAGCCGCCGGCCAGCACGGCCTCTTCCAGCGTGGCGCGCGAGCCGCGCACGTCGTCCGGCGTGATCAGTTTGTCGCGGCCGATGATCTCCAGGATCGAGCGGTCGAACTCGTCCCAGGCGGCGGCGTCGAACGGCAGCACCTTGACCGCGCCCGGCAGCGGCAGAGCGCCTGCCTTGGGCTCGATGATCATGAACACCGGCGTGTGGCCCGGATTGGCGTCCGACCATTGGCGCAGATCCTTCAGGCACAGGCGGAAGGTCGGGCACTGGCTGCGCACGTCGATGTCCGACATGTGCAGGACCTTCAGGCCCGGCTTGTCCATGTCCTGGGTCAAGAACGGCGCGAGATCCGTCTCGCCCTTCTGGCTCAGCACGCGATAGGCCATCGGGTCGGCGAAGCGGCCGCCTTCCGGATCGTGGTGCAGGTCCAGCTCCACCGAGCGGATCCCGGCCGAAAGCTGGGTCGACAGGGGCGGCTCGACATAGGCCAGGGTGCGGCGGATGTCGGGCGTGGAGCCGTTGGTAAACTCCGACTCGTAGGCCTTTCGCTGCTCGGGCGTCAGGCGCGCCAGCACCGCCTCGATGGCCGCCGTCACCTGCGGCGCGGCATAGTCGAGGACACGAGGGTCGGCCGACAGGTGATAGCTGTTGTGGGTGCCGATCACCTGGATCTGGTTCAGTTTCAGGGCGTCGATCTTGTCCTGGGCGACGGCGGGCGCCGCCAGGGTCAGGGCCGCCAGCAGGGCGAGGGCTTGGGTCTTCATGATCAAATCTCCTAGCGGCGGACGGTCAGGCGGACGCCGACGAAGCGCGGGTCGGCGCGGATGGCGGTGGGGACGCCGAAGCTCTTGCCGGCGTTGCCCATGTCGCGGACCCAGTCCTTGTCGAGCAGGTTCGTGCCGTAGGCCTCGACCGCCCAGCGCCCGTCGGAGGCTTCCAGGCCGGTGCGCAGGTTCAAGAGGCCGAAGGCTTCCTGCTGCTCGCTGGGCAGGTTGTCGCTGTTGAAGAAGTAAGCCGACCGGTGGGCGTAGGTGCCCCGCAGATAGGCCGAGAGCTTGTCGCTGACCGGCTGGGTCCAGTCCGCTCCGACCGAGAAGGTGTTCTCCGGCGCCAGGCGGAAGCGGTTGCCTGACAGGTCGTAGACCACGCCCCCGACCCGATCGCGGAAGTCCTGGTACTCGGTGTGCAGGAAGTTGTAGCCGGCGAAGATCCGCAGGGTGTCGGTCAGGCGCTGATCGTAGCTGGCCTCCACGCCCCAGGCCTTGGCGGCGCCGGCGTTGACCGTGCCTTGGGTGATGTCGAGGCTGAGGGTCTGGAAGTTGGTGTAGTCGTAGTAGAAGGCCGAGATGTCGAAGCTGCCGCCGGTGATCGGCGCGCGGCCCTTGGCCCCCACCTCGTAGCTCCAGATGGTCTCGGCCTTCACCGGCGAGGGCGTGGCCAGGACCGTGGTCGGCGTCGGGTTGGTGATGTTGATCTGCGGATAACCGCCGCGCACGCCCTTGGCGACCGAGCCATAGAGGTTCACGGCCGGGGTCAGCTTGTAGACCACCGCCAGGCGCGGGGTGAACGCCGAGAAGTCACCCGAGGTGGTGAAGGTCTGGCCCTTCGAATTGCCCAGCAGGCCGTTGGGCACCGCGATCGGCGCGCGGCCGTCGCGCGACATCACCGAGGTGGCGGCGGCGAGGTCGGCGTCGTCCCAGGCCTGGCGCACGCCCAGCTCGACGGTCAGGCGCTCGGTCACGTCCAGGCTGATATTGCCGTAGAGGGCGACGCTGGTGCGCTTGCTGGCGATCTTCTTCAGCGAGTCGATGCGGGTCGACACCGGCAGGAAGACACCGCCGCCGACAGGGATGGCCGGGACGGGAGTCAGCCGGGCCGGGAAGCCGCCGACCAGATACTGCTCGTTGGCGCCCAGGGTCAGACCGTCATGCACCACGTCGCGGAACCAGCTGCCGCCGAACTGGGCGCGAAGACGCCCACCATTGTCGTAGGCGAAGCGCAGCTCCTGGCTGTCGCTTTCCTCGCGTTGGTCCTCGCGGCCATAGAGGAAGTTGTAGCTGGTGCCGTCCGGGTCCCAGCCGTTGTCGAAGTCGATCTTGCGCCAACCGGTGATGCTGTTGATCGTCCAGTCGCCGCGCTTCCACTCGCCCAGCAGGGTCAGCGTGCTGACCTCGCGGTCGAACTTGTTTTCCATCGGGTTCTGGGCCGCGGTCGAGAAGGCGCTGGTGTCGCCGCCCGGCGAGGGCAGCGCGATGGCCTTGGCCACCGTGTCGCCGTCCTGGTCGCGCTGATAGCCGGCCACTAGGTCGAAGGTCAGGTCGTTGATCGGACGCCAGCGCAGCGACAGGCGCGCGGCCCACAGGTCGTCGTCGTTCAGCTTGTGGCCCGGATCGGCCAGGTTCTCCATGTAGCCTTCGCGCTCGCGGCGGCGCACGGCCAGGCGCGCGGCCAGCTTGTCGTCGACGATCGGCGCGTTGACGATCGCCGTGGCGCTGTAGGCCTTGTAGTTGCCGGCCTGGCCCTCGAACTGGATCGAGGCCTTGTCGAGATCGGCCATGCGGGTGCGGATCGAGAACGCGCCGACCGCCGCGCCGCGGCCATAAAGCGTGCTCTGCGGGCCGCGCGCGATCTCGACGCGGTCGATGTCGTAGAGCTCGCTGAGCGAGCCCTTGGTGCGGCTGGAGTCGACGCCGTTGACGAAGATCGAGATGCCCGGCTCCGACGCCGCGTCGGCGGTCGGGGCCTCGATGCCGCGGATGACGTAGCTGGGCGAGCTGTCGTTCTGCTGCTGGATCAAGACGCCCGGCGTCAGGCTGGCCACGTCCTCCCACGAGCGCAGGTCGAAGCGCTCAAGCGTCTCGCCCGAGAAGGCCTTCAGCGACAGCGGCACGTCCTTGGCCGCTTGCTCCCGGAACTGGGCGGTGACGACGATCTCCTCGATCTCGCTCGCTTTGGGGTCTGGCGCGTTCTGAGCGTGAGCCGCGCAGGCCAAGCCCAGGGCCGCCAGCGAGACCGATGCGGTCAGGGTGTTGCGTCCGCTTCGTGTCTTGATGATTTTCATAGCCTACCGTCCGCCTTGACGCTAAATACGTAACGGTGACGTAACGATAATAATCTTCAATCCGGTGAAGCGTTGATGGCGGTTTCAAGACAAGACGAGACGACGGTTTCCGAAGCGCCGCGTGGCCGGGGCCGGCCGCGCGATCCCCAGGTCGAACGCGCCGTCCGCCTGGCCGTCTGGGAGGCGCTGGGCGAGGTCGGCTACGACCGACTGACCATGGACGAGGTGGCGCGGCGCGCCGGCTGCTCGAAACCCGCCCTCTACCGCCGCTGGCCCGGCAAGCAGCCGATGGTGCTGGAAGCCCTGCAGGGCTTCATCGACGACACGGTGCGCGCCCGCCCCGTGCGCATGGGCGAGCCGTTGGAGAGCCTGGTCGACTGGGTGGCGGGCCTGGTGATCTTCCTGTCGGGTCCGGGCCGGCGGGCGTTGCTGGCCCTGTCCCAGGCCCGCGCCTCCGAGCCGGAGCTGGCCGACGCCCTGGACCGGATCGTCGACGAGGATCGGCCCAAGTTCGCCGTCGCCCTGCGTACGGCCTGGGGTCAGGACACCCCCGACGACGCCATCCACCGAGCGATCGACGCCTTGCTGGGCGCCGTGTTCTGGCGGGTGGCGCTGATGGGCCGGACGATGTCCGAGGCCGAGGTCAAAGCCCTTTGCGAAGACGTGCTGCGCATGCGCCCGGCCGTCTAGCAGCCGAGGCCAGAGCTAACGCCTCTCGGGTCGAAAGCGGTCTTGTCGGGCGCCCCGAACGATCCGGACGCGGATCTCTACAGAGCTTGAGCGTGGCGCCCGCCAGGATTAGGCCAAGGTTCGCACCTTCGGCTCGCGATCCCAGAACCGCTTGGCCGCCGCCGTGATGAAGTCACCGCCCAGGTCGGTCACGCCCTCGTCCGGCTCAACGCCAGCCTTGTCGAGCAAGGGCTGGGCGGCGTCGCTAGCGCCGATCGCTTTCAGGTGACCGAAAGCGTCCATGACGAATTGGACGGCGGCGGCTTCCTTGAGCAGGGCCGCGCAGCCCTCTTCGGACAGCACCAGCGCGATGGCGTCCACCGTCACCGACGGCGTCCCGGCCAGCTGGCCATCGGCCGGGATCAGGGTCCCGTCCGCGCCTTTGGCTCCGCCGATCTTCGGCGCGATGACCTTGGCCACGGCCCCGGCCTTTTTGATCGCCGCCTTCAGCTTGTCGACCGCCTTGGCGTCCGAGCCGTCTGCCACCAAAACCCCGATGACGTGGCCCTTGATGTCGGCAGGCTCCAACGGTCCGTTGATGATCCGCAGGGCTGGCGACAGCGCCAGGTCCTGGACCGGAACCGCCGCCTTCGAGGCCTTGGGCACAGGCATGTTCAAGCCCGCGCCGACGCGCTTGGCGAGGTCGGGATCGACATTGACGAGGTTGGACAGCATCCGTGTCCGCACCGCCTCGATGCCGACCTTGGAGAGTTCGAACACCAGGGCCGAGGCCAGGTGCGCCTGCTCGGCCGGATCCAGCGAACGGAAGAACAGCCGCGCCTGGCTGTAGTGGTCGGCGAAGCTCTCCGGGCGGACCCGCAGCTTCTCCGCGCCCAGGTCGGCGCCGACGCTGGTGGTGCGGAAGCCGGTGACCGGACATTCGCGCGGACCACCCTCCTCTCCCGCTGTCTCGGCGAGGCTGTTGGGTTCGTAGTTGGCGCGGCCCTTGGGCTGCAGCATCTGCATCATGCCGTCGCGCTGGAAGTTCATCACCGGGCACTTGGGGGCGTTGACCGGGATCTGATGGAAGTTGGCCGTGCCCAGACGACTCTTCTGGGTATCGAGATACGAAAACAGCCGCCCCTGCAGCAGCGGGTCCTCGGTGAAGTCGACGCCAGGTACGATGTTGCCCGGGCAGAAGGCGACCTGCTCGGTCTCGGCGAAGAAGTTGTCCGGATAACGATCCAGCACCATCCGCCCGATCGGCTGCACCGGCAGCACCTCTTCCGGAATGATCTTGGTCGGGTCCAGCACGTCGAACGGCAGGCTGTCGGCGAAGGCCTGGTCGAAGGCCTGGACGCCCAGCTCCCATTCGGGAAAGTCGCCGCGCTGGATGGCCTCGAAGAGGTCGCGGCGCTGGAAGTCGGGATCGGCGCCGGCGATCTTCACCGCCTCGTCCCAGATCGTCGAGGCCACGCCCTGCTTGGGCTTCCAGTGGAACTTGACGAAGGTCACCTTGTCCTTGGCGTCGACCAGCCGGAACGTGTGGACGCCAAAGCCCTGCATGGTGCGCAAGGAGCGTGGGATGGTCCGGTCGCTCATCGCCCACATGATCATGTGGGTGCTCTCGGGCATCAGGCTGATGAAGTCCCAGAAGGTGTCGTGGGCGCTGGCGGCCTGCGGATAGCCGCGATCGGCCTCCATCTTCACCGAATGGACCAGGTCGGGGAACTTCATGGCGTCCTGGATGAAGAACACCGGGATGTTGTTGCCGACGAGATCCCAGTTGCCCTGCTGGGTATAGAACTTCACAGCGAAGCCGCGCACGTCGCGGGGCGTGTCGACGCTGCCCGCGCCACCGGCCACGGTGGAGAAGCGCACGAACACGGGCGTCTTCTCGCCGGGGCGCTGGAAGAGGTCGGCCTTGGACAGCTTCGCCGCGCCTTCGTAGGCCTCGAAATAGCCGTGGGCGGCCGAACCGCGGGCGTGGACGATGCGCTCGGGGATCCGTTCGTGGTCGAAGTGGAAGATCTTCTCGCGAAGGACGAAGTCTTCCAGCAGCACCGGCCCGCGGGCGCCCGCCTTCAGCTGGTTCTGGTTGTCGGAGACCCGGATGCCCTGGTTGGTGGTCAGATGACCTTCAGGGCTGTGCGGACCGCCGTCCGGCACGCGCTGATGGGTCTCGTCGCCTTCGCCGCGCTCGGTGATGAAGCCGTCGTCCATGGTCGCCTCCTCGAAGCCCGACGTTCGGGTCGAGGGCCAAACCCGTGCTGGCCGGGGCGGTTCCGTGACTAAACCTGCGTAGCATCCAACTGCCGTCGTCAGCGCTCCGCCAGAAACTGGACCTTCGCGAGGCCTGGCGCCCAAAAAGAGACGGCCGGCGCTTTCGCGCCGACCGTAGGGGAGGTCGTTCAAGCCTGGCGACAGGGGTGAAGGACCCATCGCCAAGCCGGGGTCCGGCTAGAACCGGGCGGTCACGCTTGCGTAGACCACCCTGCCCTCGACATCGTAGGTCGCCGAGAACGTGTTGTTCGACGGCGCCGACGAACCGACGATGGGCGGGTTCTTGTCGAACAGGTTGCGGACGCCGGCGGTGACCGAGATGTCCTTGGTCACGTCATAGGCGCCGGTCAGGTCGAAGTAGCTCTGCGCCTTGATCACCGGCGTGGTCAGCGTCGCCTTGTCGGGGAACGCCGCGCCGAGGCGCTTGGGCAGCAGGTAGGTGTCGACCGTCACTTCGCCGATGTAGCGGTGACGCAGGCTGAGCGTCGCCGGGCCCGAGCGCCAGGTGATGCGCGTCGTGCCCTTCCATTCTGGGATCGGCTGGCCGCAGGTCGGGCCGAACGAACCGACGCAGTAGTTCTTGGTCGCCGGCAGCGCCTGGACGGGCGTGGCGGTGAACTCATCGGTGTAGGTGAAGTTGGTCCCGATATCGAAGCGGCTCTCGCCGAACGGACCCCAGGCCAGGTTGAAGCGGTAGCTGGCGTCGAAGTCGACGCCCGAGGTCTTCAGGCCGCCGGTGTTGCCGTTGGTGGTGGTGACATAGCCCGGCGCGGCGATCTGGCCGGTCAGGGGGTCGCGGGTGATCGCCTTACAGAACACGCTATTGGCGTCCTGGATGGTGTTGTAGCAGAGGCTCAGGGTGTTCGCGATGCCGCCGCCCAGGGGCGCGATGGCGCCGTCCAGGTTGATCTTGAAGTAGTCGACGCTCAGCGCCAGGCCGGGCGCGAAGCGCGGCTGCAGCACCAGGCCGAAGGTCGTGGTGTCCGACTCTTCGGGACCGACGTTCGGATTGCCGCCCGAGACCTGGTTGATGAAGGTGTTGGGCTGCACCGACAGGGTGAAGACCGAAGCCGTCGGCACGCCGGTGGCCACGCAGATCGCCCGCACCGCCGCCGTCTGCTGGGCCGTCGGCTGGCGGCTCGAGCAGGGATCGACCGCCGAGGGGCCGCTGGTGGTGTTGCCGCCGAACAGCTCGCCCACGTTCGGCGCGCGGATGGCGTGCTGGAACTGGCCGCGCAGGGTGATGTCGGAGATCGGCGCGTACTCGCCGCCCACCGAATAGGTCCACACGCCGCCGACGCCGGCCAGGTCGTAGTCGGAATAGCGGAAGGCGCCGTTGACGCTGGCGCGCTCGCCCAGGGGCGAGTCCTTCAGCAGCGGCACACGGACTTCGCCGTAGACTTCCTTAACCGACTCCGAGCCCTTGGTCGGCAGGGCGGCGTTGAAGCCGGAAACGTCGCCGGAAGCCAGGAAGCTGTCGGGGACGAACCGCGCCGAGGCCTTGCGGTATTCGGCGCCGGTGCTGAAGTCGATCGGGCCGGCCCAGGTGTCGAACAGCTCACCGGCCAGGCTGGCGGCCAGGACCTGTTGCGAGGACTCCGTGTAGTTGGTCGACGACACCGCGATCGAGCTGGCGCCCTGCGGCGACAGGTTGGCGCCGAAGATGTTGAGCACCGGGGCCGCACCGCCCACCGACAGCAGGCCCGCCTGGAACTTGCTGAGCGAAGCCGCCCCGCTGGAGATGCTCGTGTCGGTGGTGCGCGTGTAGGTGTAATAGGCGTCGTACCGCAGATTGCGCAGGAAGCCCTCGGAAACGCTGCCCACGTCGCCGCGCAGGCCGATCGCCGAGCGGAAGGCCGAGCGGTCAGCGGTGTTGAGGCGGTTGCCCACGTCGGGCAGGCGGCGGTTGACGTTCAGGACGGCCAGGCCGTCGCCGGCGACCGTGGTCAGCGAGGACGTGCCGTTGGTGACGCGAACCGTGCCGGTTTCAGCCAGATCGAGCTGACGCAGCACGTCCTGCAATTGGGGCGTCAGATAGGGATTGTTGGTGTTGAGCAGGAAGTTGCCGCCGATGCCGCTGGGCGGCAGCTGCATCGAGACACGGTTGTTGCTGTAGTGGGCCTCGGCATAGCCCGTCATGTGCGAATTGAAGTCGTAGTGACCGGCCAGGTTGGCCATCCAGCGGCGCTGGGGAATGACCAGATAGGCGGCCGGACCCAGATCGTAGTCGTCGCCGGGCGTAACGGCCGGCCGGGCGACCTTGCCCGCGTTGTCGAAGGTGAAGCCGCGCGAGCCCATGCCGCCGAGCCCCGCCGCGGCGAGCGCGGCCGTCAGGCCGGGGCTCGAGGGCGATCCGACGGTGACGAACCGGCCGTTGGGAATGGTGCCGCTGCCACCGAAGATCAGCCCCGGCCGCCCTCCCGCCGACACGCAGGTCTGGCCGGCCGCAATGGCCTGCGGCGTGCCCGGACGCGTGGCGCTCCATGTGCCGGCCGTAACGCACCCGTCGGCCATGCTGGGCGTGGCCCAGCCGCCACGGTCGCCGCGCGTGTAGCCGCCGCGATCCAGGTAGTTCAGCGCCACGACCACATTGCCGCGATCGTCGGCGAAGTTCGCGCCGAAGGTCAGGTCGGCCGTGTAGGTCTTGGTCTTGGTGTGGGTGTCCTGGCGAGCCTCGCCGGTCAGCTCCACGCCCTGGAAGTCGTCCTTCATGATGAAGTTGACGACGCCGGTGATGGCGTCCGAGCCATAGACGGCCGACGAGCCGCCGGTGACGGTCTCGACGCGCTTGATGAGCGCCGCCGGGATCGTGTTGATGTCGGTCGTCTGGTCCGGCCCGGTGATCGTGAAGCGCCGGCCATTGACCAGCACCAGGTTACGCTGGGCGCCGAAGCCGCGCAGGTTCAGCGTCGCGGTCCCGCCCGGCACGGTGTTGGCCGTCGGGCCGTTGTTCTGCGACCCCAGGAACTGGGGCGTGTCGTTCAGCAGCGTCTCGACGTTCTGCGTGCCCGATAGGCCGATCTCTTCCGCGCCGATCACGGTGACTGGCGTCGGAGCCTTGAAGCCACGGGCCGACAGGCGCGAGCCGGTCACGACCACCTCGGTCACGGTGTCGGTCTCAGCCGCCGCCGGAGTTTGGGTTTGAGCTTGTGCCAGCGCTGGCACAAGCATGGCTGCCGCCAGCGCGATGGCCGTTTCACAGCCCATGAACAGGCGTTGTTTGTGAGTGTTCTTCATAGTCCCCTCCCGTAGGTACCGCTATCATTTGCGGTCATTATGGTAACGGTACCTCAAATTCCGACATATGCAATGGGTGTCCATAAATTGGTATTCCGGGGCTATCTGAGCCGGCTATCAATCTGGCTGATTGCAAGGACCTGGCTATGACCCGCCTGACGCTATCTCGTCGAAGCTTGCTGGCAGGCGCCATCGCCCTTCCGGGCGTGGCGACCGCCGCCCCTGACGCGTGGGCCGCAGCCGTGGCGATCCGGCGCGAGATCCGGCCGCCGACGTTCGGCGCACGTCGATGGGACATCACGCGCGCCGGCGCTGTCCAAGGCGATGTGGATGCGACAAGCGCGGCCATCGCCAAGGCGATCCAGGACTGCGTGGCGGGCGGCGGCGGGCGGGTGGTCGTACCGCCTGGCCGATGGCCGACCGGCGCGATCCGGCTGCGCAGCGGCGTCGAGCTGCACCTGATGCAAGGCGCCACCCTGGTCTTCAGCACCGATCCCGCCCGCTACCCGATGGTCGCCACGCGCTGGGAAGGGGTCGAGCTGATCAACTACGCCCCGCTGGTCTTTGCCGACGGCGAGCATGACGTGGCGATCACCGGCAGCGGAACGCTCGACGGCCAGGGCCCGGCCTGGTGGTCTTGGAGCAGTGGCGCGCAGTTTGGCTGGCGCCCGGGCATGCCCGACCAGCGCAAGGCCCGTGAGACCCTCTTCGCCATGGCCGAACGCGGTCTCCCGCTCGCCGAGCGCGTCTTCGGCGAAGGCTCGTACCTGCGGCCGCCGATGGTGCAGTTCCAGAACTGCGAGAACGTGCTCGTCGAGGGCGTCACCTTGCGCGACGCGCCCTTCTGGACCCTGCATCCCGTCCTGTGCCGCAACGTGACCGTCCGTGACGTGACGTTCATCGGCCACGGCCCCAACACTGACGGCTGCGATCCGGAGTCGGTGGACGGCATGCTAATCGAACGCTGCACCTTCGACTGCGGCGACGACTGCATCGCCATCAAGTCCGGTCGCAACGCCGACGGTCGCCGCCTGGCCAAGCCGACCCGCAACATCCTGATCCAGGACTGCGTGATGAAGGACGGCCACGGCGGGGTGGTGATCGGCAGCGAGGTCTCCGGCGGCGTCGACAACGTCTTCGTCCAGCGCTGCCACATGGACAGCGAGGATCTCTGGTACGCCCTGCGCTTCAAGAACAACGCCATGCGCGGCGGGATCATCCAGGACATCTACGCCCGCGACGTCACCGTCGGGCGCGTGTCGCGCGCGGCGATCCTCTGCGACTTCAACTACGAGGAAGGCGCGCGCGGCGGCTTCACGCCGGTGCTGCGCAAGGTCCGGATCGAGCGGATGCGGGCCCACGCCGCCGCCCAGGTCCTCGACCTGCAAGGCCTGCCGAACGCGCCGCTGGGCGAGATCGTGCTGAGCGACTGCCGCTTCGACGGGGTCACCAAGGCCAGTGTCATCGCCCATGCCGACGCGCTGCGGCTGGAGCGCGTCACCGTCAACAGACGACGCGTCCCCTCCCCGGCCCTGCTCAGCGCGCCACCGACTTGACGTCGACCCAGTCGAAGTCAGCGACACCAGGCTTGCTCTGCCCCGGCTGGCCATAGCTGAACAGCGCCGGCCGCGCGCCCTTCCACCAGGAAAAGCGCGGCAGGACCCCGCCGCCCATGTCGACGAAGGTCTTTCCGCCGTCGCGGCTGTAGCTGTAGTGCGCGGCCTGGTCGGCGACAGCCACCCGCAGGTCGACCGCGTCGGCCGGCAAAGCCGGCCCCAGGGTGTCGACGCCTCGGAGCGAGAAGACGACGCGGATCTGGCCATCCCTGCGGATCGCGCCGATCGCCCCGATCCCCGCGCCGAACATGGCCAGGCCCGCCCGCTGCCCTTCGACCAGGCCCTTGGCGTCGAGGCGCGCGGTGATCACCGAGCTTCGGCTCTGCAGCGACTGGGTCAGGGTGTTGCGAGCGCTGACCAGATTGACCGCCGGCCCACCCGTCAGGCGCAGGAAGCCGGATCGCGCCGTCAGGCTCCAGCGGCTGTCGTCGGGATTGTGGTTCCACTCCCACTGAGGCCCGAGCTTGGCGGTCGAGAACGCATCGGAGGTCTGCGGCGAAACCGGCGCGAAGCGTCCGCCGACATCGGGCATCGCGTGCGTGAGGACCGGCCGGCCGCCCTGCGCATCCGGCCCCGCGCCGGGGATCGGCTCGCCGATGAACGGCCAATCGTCCTTCCAGGTCAGCGGCTGCAGATGGACGATGCGGCCATAGGCGCCTTCGCTGTTGAAGTGGATGAACCAGCCCTGGCCCGAGGGCGTCTCGACCCAACCGCCCTGGTGCGGGCCCTTCAGGCCGTTGCCCGGGACCAGCACCTCGCGATGCTCGTAAGGCCCCCAGATCGACCGGGAGCGCATCACCGCCTGGGGTCCCGTATCGACCCCGCCGATCGGCGCGAAGATGTAGTACCAGCCGTTGCGCTTGTAGAGCTTGGGCCCCTCCAGCACCGGCAGGGCCTTAGCGTCCTCGACGATGACCTTGCCCTCGTCCAGCACCGACTGGCCGTCCGGGGCCATGCGGTGCAGCACCAGTGGGCCCGCGCCGACCTTGCCGTGGACCAGATAGGCCTGGCCGTCGTCGTCCCAGAAGGGGCACGGGTCCTCGAAGTTCGGCCCGGCCACCACCGCCACCGGCGCGCTCCACGGCCCGTCGACCTTGGTCGCGGTCGACATGAAAATCCCCTCATAGGGGGTGGCGAAATAGACGTAGAACTTGCCGTCGTGATGGCGGATCGACGGCGCCCACACCCCGCCGGCATAGCGCTGGCCGGAGGTGCGCTGGTCGCGCGGCATGCGCTTGCCCGCATCGTCGGTCGGCACCGGCCCGGGCAGGTCGTACTCCGGCGCGAACGGCAGCTTGGGCAGCACGTGGCTGGCGATCGTCCAGTGGACCAGGTCCTTGGACGTCAGGATCGGCACGCCGGGCGAGAAGTGAAAGCTGGACGCCACCAGATAGTAGGTGTCGCCAACCCGGATCACGTCCGGGTCGGAATAGTCGGCCGGCAGCACAGGGTTGCGATAGACGGCTGCCGGCTTGGGCGCGGCGAGCGCTGGCGCGGCCAAGGCCAGGGCCGTCGCCGCCAGAAATCCCATCACGCGCATCACAAGGCTCCGCCTAGAACGACTGGGTCGTCGTCTCGTCAATCCGGCGATCGGGCAGCCAGCGACTGCCGAACGACCGGAAGCCGGTGACGTTGTCGAGCAGGAAGCTCGGCCCCTTGGGCAGGCGCAGTCGGAAGAGATCGATCTCCTCGACATCGTTCAGCCAGAAGGCCGGACGCGCGTCCGCCGCCTCGGTGACGATCTCCACGTTGCTCATCTCGATGTTGCGGGCGTGGCGGATGAAGAAGCCGCTGGCCGGCAGGTCGCCGAACATGTCGGGATCGGGATAGGCCTTGTCGGCCTCGGGCGGCCGACGCCTGGCCAGCTCAGCCGAGCCGCCCCCCTGTGAGTGGAAATAGACGTCGCTGATCTTGACGTCCTCGACCGGGTGACCCGCGACGCCGGCGATGATCGACGGCTGCGGCGTGGCGCCATGGCTGACGATGTTCTGGATGGTGATCCGCCGCAGCTTGCCCACCACCGCGCCCGCCGGACCGCGCATGCGGCTGCCCAGGCGCAGGAACAGCGGCGGAAAGCCCAGACCACGCATGGTGATGTTGCTGATGGCGATATCTTCGGTCAGCGCCCCGTCCATCGTCTCCAGCGCAATGCCGTAGCAGTGGTCGAACACGCAGTTGGTGATGGTGACGTTCTTGAAGCCACCGTTCGACTCCGTCCCTAGCTTGATCCGACCATAGCCGTGGAAGCCCGGCGGCATCTTCTTCCAGGTCCCGTCGATCACCGAGCCCATCTCGTAGTTGCCGGTCAGGAAGCAGTCGGAGATCGTCAGGTTCTCGGTTGGCCGGGCATAGCCGAGCGCGAACGAGCTCTTGGGACAGATGCCGTCGTCCCAAGGCGAATTGATCGTGCAGTTGGTGACGCGGACGTTGCGGCAACAGTCGATGTCCAGGCCGTCGCGGTTGGTGTCGACGATCAGGTTGTCGATCGTCATGTTGTCGACGCCGGTAGCCAGCAGCGCGAACCACCCGCCCTGCAGGACCTTGAAGTCGCGCAGCAGCACGTTGCGGCAGTTCTTCAGGGCGATGGCCTTGTCGCCGACGCCGGGGCCGGAGATGTCAGGCGCATCGCCCGGGAAACGGTTGCCGCGGGTCAGGCCCTTGCCCCAGATCAGGCCGGTCCCGACGATGGACACGTCGTGCAGGCCCTCGCCGAAGATCAGGCTGTTGTTCCAGTGGCTGTGACCATAGTCCTGGAAGGCGTTCCCCGCGCCGGGACCGGGATCGTCATAGCCGTTGGGCGCGACGCCATTGGGCGCGGCGGCCAGGATCACGGCCCCTTCGCCCAAATGCAGGGTGATGTTGCTCTTCAGGCGCAGGGTGTAGCAGGCGTAGGTTCCAGGCGGAAAATGCACCGTCCCGCCGCCCAGCGACGCCACGTAGTCGATCGCCTTGTTGATGGCCGGCGAGTCGATCGTCGCCCCGTCACCGACGGCGCCGAAATCACGGACGCTGAAGATGTGCGGCGTAGGGCCTCGCGCCGGGCCGACCGGTGTCGCGGCGCGGGCGACATGGGGCGGAGCAAGCGCCGCGCCTCCCACCAAGGCGCCCAGCATAAGTCCTCGTCGATCCATGGTCATCGCACCCCTCCCATCGCCCGTTTTGTCAGGTCTGGCGCGAGACAAGCAATCTGAGCGCAATAGAGTCAACGACAATTTGTTACCGGTAGCATTGACGATGCCAGCGCTGGCGCCCGCGCCGTGCCTCTTCCGCCTCTCGCTCTCGGACGAACCTTCGCGGATCGTATAGTTCCGGCCATCGGGAACCAAGGGCGCGCCCGCCATCAACGACACGGATCATCCAACGAGGAGACCGTGTCTTGGCGCCCCTACCGCCCCCTGCCCTCCGCCGCGCGCCGGAGACCCTGGCCGTCCTCGCTGCCTGCCTGACGCTGACAGCCTGCGGCCAAGGCAAGCCCGCCGCCTCCAACCCCAAACCGGCGAAGGTCGAGGCCATTGGCCACGAGACCGAGCTGATGCGCCTGACGCTGACGCCGCAGGCCGAGACCCGGCTGGGACTGCGGTACGCCCGGGTCGAGCGCGGTTCGGCCCGCCAGAGCCGCGTGACCCATGGCGAGGTCATGGCCGCGCCGTTCGCCGGCGGCCTGCCGATCACCACCGCTCAGGACCTCGGAGCCCTAGCCGCGGCCCAGGCTCGCGCCGATGGCGAGGTCGGCCGCCTGACCGCCGAGGCCGACGTCGCCCGCAAGGCCTTCGACCGCGCTCAGGCGCTGGTCCGCGAAGGCGCGGGCAGCCTGCGAGCTCAGGACGAGGCCGAGTCGGTCATGGGCGCGGCCCGGGCGAACCTGACTGCCGCCCGCCAACAGCGCGCGCTGCTGGGCCCCCGGCTCACCGGCGCGACGCACGCCGCCAACCTCTGGGTGAAGGTCTCGGTGTTCGCCGGCGATCTGGCCCGCCTGGACCGCGCCGGCGCAGCTCAGGTGCGACCGCTCGGCGACGACCAGCTGCTGATCGCTCGTCCCGTCGCCGGGCCGCCGTCGGCCAGCCCGACCGCCGGAGCCGTGGATCTCTACTACGCCCTCGCCAATCCGGACGGTCGTCTCCGGCTGGGTGAACGGGTCGCCGTCGCCCTGCCGGTGCGAGGCGACGAGAGCGGACTGGTCGTCCCGGCCTCGGCCCTATTGAACGACATCCACGGCGGCGAGTGGGTCTATGTCCGCACCAAGCCCCAGACCTTCGAGCGACGGCGCATCGAGGCGGCCAGCCATCAGGGCGACCGCATCGTACTGGCGCGCGGCCTCAGCGCGGGCGTCGAGGTGGTGTCCGCCGGCGCGGCCGAACTGTTCGGCACGGAATTCGGAGCCAAATAGCTATGCTGAGCTGGCTTGTTCGAAGCGCGCTGCAGCAGCGCGTACTGGTCATCGCGATCGCCCTCGTCCTGGTGCTGCTGGGCCTGAGGGCGACGCAGGGCGTCCCGCTGGACGTCTTTCCCGAGTTCGCCCCGCCGATGGTCGAGGTGCAAACCGAAGGTCCAGGCCTGTCGACCGAGGAGATCGAGAACCTGGTGACCGTGCCGCTGGAGGCCGGCGTCAACGGCGTGCCCGGCCTCAAGACCCTGCGGTCGAAGTCGGTGCTGGGGCTGTCCTCGGTGGTCCTGATCTTCAAGGAAGGCACGGACGTCGTCCGCGCCCGCCAGCTGGTCCAGGAGCGGGTGGCCATGGTCGCGCCACGCCTGCCGGTCAGCGTGCGACCGCCGGTCATGTTGCCGCCGCTGTCGGCCACCAGCCGGGCCATGAAGATCGGCATCTCGTCCAAGAGCATGGACCAGATGGCGCTGTCGGAGCTGGTGCGCTGGACGATGAAGCCCCGCCTGATGGCCGTGCCCGGTGTCGCCAACGTCGCCGTCTGGGGTCAGCGCGATCCGCAGCTGCAGGTGCTGGTCGACCCGGCTCGCCTGAATGCGGCCGGCGTCACCCTGGCCGAGGTGCAGCGCGCCGCCGGCGACGCGGCGGTAATCGGCGGCGGCGGCTTCGTCGACACGCCCAACCAGCGCCTGGCCGTCCGTCACCTGGCCCCCGCCGTCACCGCCGAGGATCTGGCCCGCACGGTGATCAAGCTGTCCGGCGGCGCGCCCGTGCGCCTGGGCGACGTAGCCGAGGTCGTACGCGATCACGCCGCCCCGATCGGCAGCGCCATCATCAATGACGGCCCAGGCCTGCTGCTGATCGTCGAGAAACAACAGGGCGGCAACACGCTGGACGTCACGCGCGGGATCGAAGCGGCCCTGGCCGACCTGAAGCCGGGCCTGACCGGCGTCGAGATCGACTCGACCATCTTCCGTCCCGCCACCTTCATCGAGCGCTCGATCGGCAACCTGACCAACGCCCTGTGGCTGGGCTGCGCGCTGGTCGCCATCGTGCTGATCGCCTTCACCCGCGACTGGCGCTCGGCGACCATCAGCCTGACGGCCATTCCACTGTCGCTGCTGGGCGCGGCTCTGGTGCTGTCCTGGAGCGGCGCCAGCATCAACACCATGGTCATCGCCGGCCTGGTCATCGCGCTGGGCGAGATCGTCGACGACGCCATCATCGACGTCGAGAACATCGGCCGCCGCCTGCGGCTGAACCGGGCCTTGGCGACACCCGCCCCGCCCCTGCAAGTGGTGCTGCAGGCCTCGCTGGAAGTGCGCAGCGCCGTCGTCTTCGCCAGCCTGATCGTCATGCTGGTCTTCCTGCCGATCTTCTTCCTGGAAGGCGTCTCGGGCTCGTTCTTCCGCCCGCTGGCCACCGCCTACATCCTGGCGATCGGGACCTCATTGCTGGTGGCCCTGACGGTGACGCCGGCGCTGTGTCTGTTCCTGCTGCCCAACGCCGCCGAGCATTCTCGCGAGCCCGGCTATGTGCGCCGCCTCAAGGCCCGCTATCGCGCCTTCCTGCCGCGCATCCTGCACCGCCCTCGCCTGGCGGTCGGAATCATCATCGGCGGCCTGGCGCTGGCGGGGGTCGGCTCGCTGTTCACCAAGGACCAGTTCCTGCCGAACTTCCGCGAAACCGACTTCCTGATGCACTTCGTCGAGAAGCCCGGGACCTCGATCGAGGCCATGGAGCGGGTGACGATCCAGGCCAGCCGCGAGCTGCGGTCCATCCCGGGCGTGCGCAACTTTGGCTCGCACATCGGTCGGGCCGAAGGCGGCGACGAGGTCTATGGCCCGCACTTCACCGAGCTGTGGATCAGCCTGGATGAGAAAGCGGACTACGACGCCAGCGTCGCCAAGATCCAGGAGGCCATCGACGGCTATCCTGGCCTTTATCGCGACGTGCTGACCTATCTGCGCGAGCGCATCAAGGAGGTCCTGACCGGGGCCGGCGCCAGCATCGTGGTCCGCATCTATGGCCCCGAGGTCGACGGCCTGCGGTCCACCGCCCAGACGGTGCGCGCCGCCCTCGCCGACGTGCCCGGCGTCACCGAACTGAAGGTCGAGCAGCAGACCCTGATCCCGCAGATCCAGATCCAGCCCCGCGCCGAGGCCCTGGCCGCCTATGGCCTGACGCCGGGCGAGGTGCGCCGCGCCGTTAGCACGGTGATCGCCGGGACCAAGGTCGGCGAGGTCTATCGCGACCAGGTCAGCAACGACGTCGTCGTCTGGGGCGTCGCGGCCGCTCGGGGTGACCTGCACGCGATCAGCGACCTGCTGATCGCCACGCCGCTGGGCGCCCAGGTCCGGCTGTCGGAAGTGGCGCGGGTGCGCATCGCGCCGGCCGCCAACGAGATCAAGCGCGAGAACGGCTCACGCCGGATCGACGTGACCCTGAACGTCGCCGGCGGCGACCTGGGCGCCGTGGCCCGCGCGGTTGAGGCCAAGGTTGCAGGGATACGCTTCGCCCAAGGCTACCACCCGGAAGTGCTGGGCGAATATGCCGAGCGCCAAGCCTCGTCGCAGCGACTGTCGATGCTGGGCGCCCTGTGCTTCCTGGGCGTGCTGCTGCTGGTCTGGCTGGAGTTCCGCAGCTTGCGGATCACCGCCCTGGTGGCCGTCAGCCTGCCCTTCGCCCTGCTGGGCGGGGTGATCGCCGTGCTGCTGTCGGGCGGGACCATGTCCCTGGGATCGGTCGTGGGCTTCGTCACCGTGCTGGGCATCTCGGCCCGCAACGGCATCATGATGCTCAGCCACTTCAAGCATCTGGAGCAGCACGAGGGCGAGACCTTCGGCCCGGGCCTGATCCTGCGCGGCGCCGAGGAGCGGCTGGCCCCGATCCTGATGACCGCCCTTTGCGCGGCCCTGGCCCTGCTGCCCCTGGTCGTCAACGGCGACAAGCCCGGCCACGAGATCGAGCACCCGATGGCGCTGGTGATCCTGGGCGGCCTGGTCAGTTCCACCCTGCTGAACCTGCTGTTGATGCCGACCCTGTATGGTCGCTTCGGCCGCGCTCCTGAACCGAAAGGCCTGGCCCGATGAGGCGCACGCTCACCATCTTGGCGGCGTCGGCCATGCTGGCCGCCTGCGCGACCACGACGTCGCCGCCCCCTACTCCGCCCGCCACGGCTCTGGCGCCGTTCATCGGAACACAAGCGGCGGACGCTCTGCCCGGCGCGCCGCCGGAGCGCTGGTGGCGCCTGTTCGACGATGCGACGCTGGACGCCCATGTGCAGCGCGCCCTGGCGGCCAATCTCGACCTCAAGGTCGCGCTGGCCAATCTCGAGACCGCCCGCGCGGCGGCGCGTCAGTCCAACGCCGCGCGCCTGCCCTCGACGGTGCTCGAGAGCGGCGCGGGTCCCCAGCGCGCCGATCGCCAGCCCAGCACCACCGCCGTGCCCAAGACCAGCTACGAGCTGGGCGCGGCCGTGGCGTTCGAAGTCGATCTCTTCGGCCGCCTGCGCCAGGCCGCTCAGGCCGCCGACGCAGATGCCGAAGCGGTCCGAGCGGCGCATGATGCAGCGGCGGTCACCGTCGCAGCCGACACGGTAGGCGCCTATCTCGATCTCTGCGTGGCGAACGCCGGCCTGGCCCTGGCCCGAGAGCTGGCCACGACACAGGCCAACGCCCTGTCCCTGGCCGAGGAGCAGTTGAAAGCCGGCGAAGTGTCGCCGCTGGAACGCGCCCAGGCCGCCACCCTGCGTGACCAGGCCGCCGCCACGATCCCGGACCTCGAAGCCGATCGCCGACGCGCGCTCTTCCGCCTGGCGACACTGGAGGGCCTGCCGCCCGCCTCGGCCGCCAGCTTCGACGCCTCTTGTGCGGTGATCCCGCGCATCGCCTCGTCCTTCCCGGTCGGCGACGGCGCGGCCCTGCTGGCGCGGCGTCCCGACGTCCGTGAGGCCGAGCACCGCCTGGTCGGTGCGACGGCTCGACTGGGCGTCGCGCGCGCTGATCTCTATCCTCGCATGCAGCTCGGCGGCTCGGGCGGTCTGATCGGCGGCGGCAGCGACGCCTTCCTCACGCCGCTCATCACCTGGGCCTTCCCCAACCAGGCGGCGATCCGCGCCCGGATCGGCGCGGCGGATGGCGCACGCGCGACCGCCCTGGCAAGCTGGGAGCGGACCGTGCTGCGGGCGCTGGAGGAGGTCGAGACGGCGCTGTCGGACTATCAGGCGCGCACGGCTCGGCGCGAGACCCTCGCGGCGGCGGCCACATCCAGCGCCGAGGCCGCCCGACGCGCCCAGGCCCGCCACCGTCTGGGCGCGGATACCTACCTGGTCGTGGTCGACGCCGAGCGCACCCGTAACGCCGTTGCCGCGCAGTCGCTGACCGCCGAGGCCTCCGTCGCCCGCGCCCAGGTGGCGGTGTTCCGCGCCCTGGGCGGCGGCTGGGAGGTCGCTCCCGGCGGCCCGGGACGCTAGACTGCGCGCATGAAGATCCTGATCGCCGAAGACGACGAAGAGACCGCCGCCTTCCTGACCCAGGGCCTGCGCGAGGTCGGCCATGTCACCTCCCTGGCGACCTCGGGCAATGACGCGCTGTTCCTGGCCACGAGCGAGTCTTTCGACGTCATGGTCCTGGACCGCATGCTGCCGGGGCTGGACGGCCTGTCCGTGTTGAAGATGCTGCGCGCCGGCGGGGTGCGGACCCCCGCCCTGATGCTGACCGCCGTCAGTCGCATCGTCGACCGGGTCGAGGCGCTGGAGAACGGCGCCGACGACTACCTGATCAAGCCCTTCGCCTTCTCGGAGCTGCACGCGCGACTGAACGTCATCGCCCGCCGTCCCGCGCCACCGGAGGCCGAACGGGCGCTCATTGTGTTGGACCTGGAGCTCGACCTGCAAAAGCGCATCGCCCGCCGAGGCGGACGTCGGCTCGACCTGCAGCCGCGCGAATTCACGATGCTGGAAGCCCTGATGCGCAACGCCCATCGCGTGATGACCCGCACCATGCTGCTGGAGCAGGTCTGGGACTTCGACTTCGATCCGCGCACCAACATCGTCGAAACCCACATCAGCCGGCTGCGCGCCAAGCTGAACGCCGGCTTCACGGAGGACGCCATCATCACGGTGCGCGGTTCTGGCTACATGATCCGCAGCGAATGATCAGAAGCCTTCCCCGCTCGACCGCGGGTCTGGTCGCCCTCGTGGCGGCCGCTCTCGCCATCACCACCATCGTGCTGGGCTTCGCCGTCTATACGGTATCGCACGAGGCGCTGGAGCGGCAGCTCGACCATCGGATCGCCGTAGAGACGCATGGCCTTCTGACACTGCACCGCCACGGCGGGCTTCCGGCCTTGGCGACCGGGATCAAGCAACGCGAAGCGACCGAACGCAGCGACGGGATGGGCTACATCCTGGACGACGCCGCAGGACAGCGTCTAGCCGGCGGGTTGCGGGCCGCGACGCCGCAACCAGGCTGGCTGGAATTCCTGCATTCGGAGGGCGGACGGACCTCCCAGGCCCTGACGACCCGCCTGCCCGACGGCGCTCGCCTGACCGTGGCCGCGGACCGCGCGCCGATCGGCGAGATCGACCTGGCGATCCTCAAGGCCTTCGGCATCGCCTTCTCGCTGATGCTGGCCGCCGGCGTCGGGGGCGCATGGCTGCTGGGCTCGGTGATCCGACATCGGCTGGCCCGGATCACCACCGCCGCCGAGGCGATCATCGACGGCGACCTGGCCCGGCGCGTGCCGCGCGATCCCGCCGCCAACGAGTTCGATGATCTGGCGGCGACGCTCAATCGCATGCTGGACCGCAACGAGGCGCTGCTGGAGAACCTGCAGCAGGTGTCCAGCGACATCGCCCACGACATGCGCACGCCCCTGGCCCGATTGCGCAACGTCCTGGACGCGGCCATGCGCCAGGACCTGAGCGCCGAGCAGGCCAAGGAGGCTCTGGCGCACGCCTCGCGGCACGCCGAGGATTTGCTGGATCTCTTCGCGGCCCTGCTACGGATTTCGGAGATCGAGAGCTTCCAGGTCCGCGGCGCGTTCCAGCCGACGAACCTCTCGGCGGTCGCCGAGCGCTGCATCGACGCGCTGCGTCCCGACGTCGAGGCGGAAGGTTATGCCCTGGTCGCCGACCTGGCGCCGGACATCGTGCTGGACGGCGACCGACACCTGCTGTCCCAGCTGATCGTCAACCTGATCGAGAACGCCGCGCGCCACACGCCGCCGGGCAGCACGATCCAGGTCCGGTTGGCGCGGGCTGGCGACCATGCCGAACTGTCGATCCGCGACAATGGTCCGGGCATCCCAGACGACCTGCACGCCTTCGTCCTTCGCCGGTTCTCGCGCCTGGAACAGAGCCGCCACAAGCCAGGCAACGGTCTGGGCCTGAGCCTGGCCGCGGCTATCGCCCGGGCGCACTTCGCGGAACTGCGCTTGAGCGACGCCGGCCCCGGACTGAACGTGTCGCTACGTCTGGCGACCGGCCGGTAGCGTGATGATGATGGCTAGACCCCGCTCGGTGGGGCGCACCCGAATGCTGCCGTCATGCGCGGCGACGATCGCCGACACGATCGACAGACCCAGCCCATGTCCAGGCGAAGAGCGTGCGGCGTCGAGCCGGACGAAGCGCTTGAAGATCAGGTCGCGTGATTGAGGCGGCACGCCGGGGCCGTCGTCGGCGACTTCCAGTTCCACAAGACCGGCGACGTCACGCAGACTGACCGCCACGCGAGCCTTCGGCCCGGCATGGACCAGCGCATTGTCGAGCAGGTTGGCCAGGGCGCGCTGCAGGAGACGCTGTTCGCCACGCACCTCGACCGGATGCAGATCGAGATCCAGCGTCATGCCCGCGGCGTCGAACGCCGGTCCGTAGGCTTCAGCCAGCTCGCGGATCGCCGCCTCCAGCGCGACCGGCCCGAACCGATCGCGCACCGAGCGCCCTTCCAGCTCCGAAAGCGCCATCAGGCTCGAGAGCAGATCCTGCAGACCGTCGACTTCCTGCAAGGCTCCGGCCAGCCCCTCGCGCTGCGGCTCGGTCGTGGCGATGGCTTCGACGTCCTCGAGACGCGCGCGCAGACGGGTCAGCGGCGTGCGCAGGTCGTGGGCGATGTCGCCGGAGACCTGGCGCAGATTGCCCATCAGGTCGCCGATCCGATCGAGCATGCGGTTGAGGACCTGGGCCAACTGGTCGAACTCGCCGCCTGAACCATCGATCGGCATCCGGCGCTTGAGATCGCCGCCCATGATCCCTTCGGCCGTCGTCTGGATCGCGTTCAACCGGCGTTGCACCACGCGCCCGAACAGCAGCATGGCCAGCAGGCTGGCGGCGATCATGATGCCGAAGTTGATCTGGAACAGCCGCTTCAGCGAACGATCGATCTTGTGAAGACCGCCCCGGTCGGCCGCGACGATCAGGCGTCCGCCGCGCTCCAGCGGACTGTTCATCGCTTGGGCGACACCCTGTGACCCGTCGGCGCGCCGAAACCGGGCGAACTCGCTCCAGCCGGCGGGCGGAACAGGACCGTTGAAGTCACCGGCCCGTCGCCGTCCCTGCGCATCGAGGACCAGATAGCCCATGCCATTGCCCTCCTCGCTCGCCGCGTTGAGGTAGCCGATCATGCGCCGGCTGGAAGGCTGGGTGCGGTCGCTGACGGCGCTGACCAGGACGTCGAAGTCGCTCCGCGCATAGGTCGCCAGCAAGGACGCGGTCTCGAGTTCGATCCGCCGGTCCAGCTGGCGCTCGATCTCATGGTGCACCTTGTCGAAGGTGATCGCGCCCACGGCCAGGGTCAGGACGCAGGACACGCCCGCCACGGTGAGCGCCAGACCGCCGATCGTCCGAGGAAGGCGCCTAAACACCGTCGTCCATCATGTAGCCGGCGCCGCGCACGGTGCGGATCGCGCTGCGGGAGAAGCCTTCGTTCAGCTTGGAGCGCAGCCGTGACATGTGGGTCTCGACGATGTTGGTCTTGGGGTCGAAGCCGAAGTTCCAGACCCGGTCGAGCAGCATGGTCCGGGTCACGATACGGCCCGGGCTGCGCATCAACTGTTCCAGCAGCATGAATTCCCGCGGCTGCAGTTCCACGGGACGTCCACTCCGGCGAACCTCGCGCCGCAGGAGGTTCATCTCCACGTCGGCGATCCGCAGCATGGCCATCGGCTCGGCGGTGGCCGGTCGGCGCCCCAGCGCCATGACCCGGGCGGCCAGTTCGGAGAAGGCGAACGGCTTGACCAAGTAGTCGTCAGCCCCCTCCTCCAGCCCCGTCACCCGGTCGTGGATCTGCGACATCGCCGTCAGCATCAGGACAGGGGTGTTGTCGCCCGCCGCGCGCAGCGCCTTGAGGAGCGAAAGACCGTCGATGCCCGGCACCATGCGGTCCAGCACCACGACGTCGAAACTCGCCGCCGACAGGCGCTGGAGGGCGGTGACCCCGTCAATCGACAGCTCGACCTGATGGCCGCGCTCTTTCAGTCCACGCACGACGAAGTCGGCGGTCTCGGCGTCATCCTCAAGCAAAAAGACGTTCAAGGCGTGACGCCCCGCACTCGCTTGCAGGGGACCTCGAACATTAGCGCCAGATTGGCCCGACTATACATTTTCCCAACATTGTCCACGAGGCGTCGACACCGTCAGCCGAGGCGCTATCTGCTGATAACGCGACTTGCTCGCAATACAATAGCCGATCGAAACACGATGTCCCAAGCCAGCGCAATGCTTCGTCTGAACGGTCGGCGACTGCGTCCTCGCCTGGGCGGGCAGTTCGCCATCCAGGCCGCGACGCCCGAGCCCAAAACCGCCGCGGCGCCTGCCCCGGGCGGCTTGCGGGCGAGCGTCGTCGCGCGCTGCGAAATGCTGGGCGTGCGCCTGACCGCCAAGCGTCGGCGGTTGGCCGAGGTGTTCGACATGGTCCCCGCCCCTATCGACCTGGAAACGGTCTGGTGGAAGGCCGTCGAGCTGGAACTGGAGGTCAACCGATCGTCGCTGCATCGCCTGGCCAACGACCTGGTCGCGGTCGGCGTGCTGCGGGAGATCGGCGTCGCCGACCGCCGCACGCGATACGCCACGCCGCCCGCCGTCGCGGTGGAGATCTCGGCCGGCGCCGACGCGCCTTCGGCGACCGAGCATGATCCGACCCTGATCGAGCACCTGTTGGACGCCCTGGCGCGTCATGGCGTGGACGCGGCCGGCCGCCGCATCGTCATCAGCCTGGCGGACTGACGTCATCGCGCGGCCTCCAGGCGATCGGCCAGCGCCCGATAGGCCTCGATCGGAGCCGCCCGCAGGAAGGCGATCATCTTGTCGATGAAGGCCGGCGTCGCAGTCGTGGCGGCCTGCTCGAAACTGGCCAAGGCCTCGGCGACGGCGCCGCGCGAGGCCAGGACACGGCCAAGATTGAAGCTGCCCCGAAAATCGCCGGCCGCCGCGGCGCGGGCGTAGTATTCGGCGGCGATCGCGAAGTCCTGCGGGACTTCCCAGCCGTCCTCGTGGAATCCGCCGACGATGTTGATCGACTTGGCGTGACCCAGGGCGGCGGCGCGCTGGAACCATTGCAGGGCCTCGGCGCGGTTTTCCGCCGTGCCGTCGCCCAGCATTAGCCGGGTCGCGTAGTTGTACATGCCCCATTCGTCGCCGCGCTCGGCGGCCTGGCGGTACCATTGCGCCGCCACCACGATGTCGGCCGGCGCCCCCCAGCCGTTCTCGTAAGCCCGCCCCACCATGTTGAAGGCCAGGGCGTCGCCGCCGGCCGAGGCCTTGATGAACCAGGCCAGGGCTTCGGTCGGCGCGGCCGGACCGCCGAAGCCGTCGAGCATCATCTGGCCCAGCAGCGCCTGGGCGCGTGGCACGCCGCGCTCGGCAAGGCCGAGCATCCAAGCCCGCGCCTCGTCCGGCGGCCCCGCCATCCGGCGCGCGACCTGGGAGACCATGGGATCTGCGGGACTGGAGTCGTGATCGGTCATCGGGGTTCGCATGAAAACAAAGCGGCCGCCCCAGCCTAAACCAGGGCGGCCTTGAGCCAAGTCGTCAGGGGAGGACTAGAACTTGGCGTTCAGGGAGAACACCGCCGAGCGCCCGGGGGCGATGGTGGCGTAGTGGGTCGGATAGGCCTGGCTGAAATAGGTCTTGTCGGTCAGGTTCTGGATGTTCAGCTGCGCGGTCAGATGGTCGTTGATCACGTAGCTGGCGTTGGCGTCGAAGCGCCAATAGCTGGGCACGAACTTGGGCAGGTTCGGATTGGTGCTGCCCATGACCTTGGCCATGTAGTTGGCGCCGCCGCCGATCGTCAGGCGCGGCAGCACCTTGTAGGTCGTCCACAGCGAGGCGCTGCTCTTGGGCGTGTTCGGGAAGGGCTGGCCGTCGGTCAGGCCGGCCGCCGCGCCCGAGCCGCCGTTTTTGACCAGGATGGCGTCCAGATAGGTGTAGCCGCCGAAGACGTCCCACTTGTCGGTGATCGAGCCCGAGGCCCCGATCTCGAAGCCGCGCACGCGCTTCTCGCCGGCCATGGCCACCGTGCCGTCGGTCTGGGTGATGCGGGCGTTGTCGGTCTTGACCTCGAACACCGCGCCGGTCAGCGACAGCTTGCCGCCGAACACATCCCACTTCGCGCCGGCTTCCAGCGTGTGGTTCTTCTCTGGGCTCAGCGCGGCGTTGACGTCGCTGCTGAGCGGCGTGCTCTCGCTGCCCTGGGCGATCGAGCTGCCCGAGGGCGTCGAGGCCGTGGCGTACGAGACGTAGAGCGCGGCGCTCTCGACGGGCTTGTAGACGACGGCGGTCTGGTAGTTCCACAGCTTATCATTGCGGTTGAACGTGCTGCGGGCGAACGGCGTTGTCGTGGCGCGGGCGCTGATGAAGCGGGCGTCATAGTCGTCGTAGCGAACGCCCAGGTTCACCTGCCATTGCGGGTTCAGCTCGATCGTGTCGAAGGCGTACAGCGCCTTGGTGATCGTGCGGGCGTTGGTCGGGTTGTTGTTACGCACGATCGTCCCGTTGAAGGGATCGCTCGGGTTGGGATTGTTGACGCTGGTGCAGACGAAGGCGGCGATCGCTGCGGCGTTGCAGGTGTTGTAGGTCGCCGCCAGCGCCCCGTTGTAGAAGACGTTGTAGCTGTCGTTCTCGCCTTCCTCGCGCGAGAACTCCAGGCCCGTGGCGAAGTTGTGGATCACCGCGCCGGTGTTGAACTTGCCATAGAAGTCGGTCTGGTTGGTCAGGTAGCTGACCTCGGTGACGCGGCTGTTGGGGCGACGCCAGATCAGGCCGTAATAGAGGTTGCCCTTGCTGTCGTCCGGCTGGGTCCAGATGTAGTCCTGGGCGCTTTCGGCATAGCGGGTGGTGTTGCGCAGGTGGATGTCGTGGCTGAAGTCGTGCTCCAGGCGCACGGTGGCCATGTCGACGCGCTCCTTGCGGAAGTCGCGATCCTTGACGCCGTAGAAGGTGCTGCGGTCGACCTTGATCGGCTCGCCATTGCCCGTCTGCAGCACGCGCGGCCGACCGTCGGTGCGGGCCGTGAAGGTCGGGTTGTTGTACGGGATGCCCGCGTCCGGCAGGTCGTCGCTCTGCAGGTGATAGAAGCTGACCGTGGCGCGGTTGGGCGTGCCTAGGCCAAAAGCGATCGACGGCGCGACGCCCCAGCGCTTCTGGTGGACCTCGTCGCGACCGGCCACGCCGGCGTCGTGGACCATCAGGTTCAGGCGCACGGCCACGCCGTCAGCGATCACGTGGTTCACGTCGAACGTAGCGCGCTTGTAGTCGGCCGTGCCGACCGCGACCTGACCACCGATCGAATTGGTGCGGTTTGGGGCTTTGTTGTTGATGTAGACGCCGCCGCCCGCGCCGCCGCGGCCGGCATAGCTGCCGCTGGCGCCTTTCACGACCTCGATGCTCTCGGTGTTGAAGACTTCGCGCGACTGGGCGCCGATGTCGCGCAGGCCGTCGACAAAGGTCGCCGACTGGGCGTCGTAGCCGCGCAGGAACGGACGGTCGCCGACCGGATTGCCGCCCTCGCCCGCGCCGAAGGTGATGCCCGGCACCGTGCGCAGGGCGTCGACCAGGCTGGCCGAGCCGGTCTGCTGGATCAGGTCCTGCGAGATCACCGTGATCGACTTGGGCGTGTCGCGCAGAGGCGCGGTCTGCTTGGGCGACAGGTTGGCCTTCTTGCCATCGATCTGGACGCCGCTGACTTCGGTCTGCTCGTCGGCCGGCGCGGTGGCGATCGCGCCGTCGGCCGAAACGGCTTCCGCATGAGCGGCCGAGATGCCCAGGCCCGCGACGCCCGCCACGGCGGCGACGCTCAGCGCGCGGCGGCTCCGGCTCCGGATACCCGGCGAAGACAAGGTGTTCATGTCGATAATCCCCAGACTTGCTCGACCAGGGAGGGCCAAGCGCCTTTTGAAACTGAGAGGCGCTCTTAACTACACAATCCCGACACATCAATGCGAAGCATTCGCAACTAACATTGATAATTCCCAATGAACATTGGGATTTCCCAATGTTTGCCTTCAGCTCTGGCGCCGTCGCGAACCCGGCGTCTAGCCTGCCGTTTGGCTTGTCGGAGAACTTGGCATGGGAACGACCACCAACTGGATCGGCTGGGCGCTCGGCTCGGCGAGCTTCGCCGCCCTCACCGCGATCTTCGCCAAGCTGGGCGTCAGCCAGGTCAATTCCGACCTGGCGACCTTCATCCGTACGGTCGTCATCTTGCTGGCGCTCGGAGCGTTCTTGACCGGCACGCGGCAATGGCAGCCGCTCGATACGGTTGGCGCCAAGAGCTGGCTCTTCCTGATCCTGTCAGGCCTGGCCACCGGCGCCTCGTGGCTCTGCTACTTCAAGGCCCTGAAGCTGGGCGACGCCGCGCGGGTGGCGCCGGTCGACAAGCTCAGCGTCATCCTGGTCGCGGTGTTTGGCGTGGCGTTCCTGGGCGAAAAGCTGTCGCCGACGAACTGGCTGGGCGTCTTGCTGGTCGGGGCCGGCGTCCTGCTCCTGACCTTGCGAGCCTGAGCGTCCCGCCTCGATCCCCGCCTCAGGGGGCCAAATCACCTTCAGCCTGGGCGGCTCTAGGCCAGGGACCGTTGCGGTCGACTGTCGCGATCACCTCATCGCCCGACCAGACCTCGACCGCCACGGCGCTGGCGTGCTCGTGCATCAGCTGCAGGGCGTGGCGACGATATTCGCCGTCCGGAAGGACCTGGACATCCACGGCCGTGGCCACCTGCTTTTCACTGAGACAGACGAAGGTAAAGGTGTCCATGAAGTGCTCCGACACCGGCTTAGCAGACCGGAAGATTTCCGCGCCTATACAATTTCCCAATATTGTCAGCGGGTCGTCGACATCGTCCGTGGGAGGTCTAGTGGAAGGGTTCGAACGCCCTCCCCGGCCGCTTATCGAACCTTCCCATGGCTCATCCGCCTCCAGTCGACCAGCTGAACGCCCGCGACCGAGCCCTGCGCCAGCGATATACAGCGGTTTTCTCCTCGTCCCCCGCCGCCCCCGGCGATGCGCCGCCGCGCCTGCGCCTGACGATCGACGAGAGCTGCCAAGCTCAACGCGTCGTCCTCATCCGGGATCACGAACGGCTGGCGAGGATATTTGACGAGACGGACTCACCCCTTTCGGTCAGCGAGGTCTGGGCTCGGGCCAGGGACCTTGGTCTGAATGTGAGCCGCTCGCACGTCTATGTCCTGATCCGCGGTCTGGTCGCTTCCCGGGTGTTAATTATCGCCGAGAATGGCCGCGCCATCCGCTATGCCGCTCCCTTCGCCACGAAACTCGAAGTTCGCGGAGGCGGCGCTCAAACCGCCATCACCATCGAAAACCCCGAAGCCATCGAACGCTTGATCGGCGCACTCGTAAGCGCGGGCTGCAAGGTCGATGGCCACGACCTCGTGGTCCACCTGGTCGCCCGCGACAGCGTTGAGCCGGAGTCCGAGAAACGGTGAGGCGCTCGCCCGTCCATGGCGTCGATCCCGAGCGAACCAGACACGGGGACCCGATGACCTTGGCCGCCACCTTGCTGCGCCGGGCGTTGACGCCGCTCGTTACGCACGGCCCGCTGCATATTGAACTTGCATCCAGCCAAACGGTCCGGGTCGGCCCTCCGACCGACGGACCCGTGGTCGTGCGCTTGACGGACGAGACGGCGGCTTGGGCGCTGCTGCGTAACCCCAGCCTACAGATCGGCGAGCTCTTCACGGCCGGGCGCCTGGTGATGGTGAAGGGCTCGGTCTACGACCTCCTCTGCCGGATACGCGTCGACGGCCGGGCCTCCTCGTCGCCGATCGCTGGCGTACTCGGCCGCCTGCGAGCTGGTCTCACGGCCTGGCGCAGGATGAGCGATCATGCGGCCGCGCAAAGCGAGGCCGCCCGCCACGATCAGATCGGCGACGCCTTCTACGGTCACTTCTTGGGCTCGGACTGGCGCTTTTCCAGCGCCTATTTCGATACGCCGGGCCAGTCGCTGGCGGACGCCCAGCGAGCGCAAGATCGCCACATCGCCGCCAAGCTGATGATCGAGCCGCGCCATCGGGTGCTGGATATCGGCTCCGGATGGGGCGGCCTCGCCATCTACCTCGCCAAGGTCGCCGGCGCGGCCAGCGTACTGGGCGTGACCCTCTCTTACAGACAGCTGGCCCGCGCGACCGTGCGGGCCCGCACCGAAAGCCTCTCCGACCGGGTCGGTTTCCGGCTGGCCGACTGCCACAGCGCCGAGGGAGTCTTCGACCGGATCGTCTCGGTGGCCTCTTTCCAGCATCCGGGTCTGGGCGGCGAGACGGCCTTCTTCCGGGCCTGCCGGAAGCGATTGGCGCCCGACGGCCTTATGCTGCTTCACACCACTTGCCACGCAGGTGGAGGCGGCCCCTACGACCCCTGGATGGCCAAGCATGTCTGGCCGCGCGGCCATGCGTCTTCGCTGTCGGCCATCGCGCGATCGGCCGAGCGCGCCGGCCTGACCATCACCGACGTCGAACAGCAGCGTGACCACCCTGCCCGCACCTTGCGGGCCTGGCGCGAAGCCTTCATGGCCCGCCGCGAGGAAACCGCAGCGCTGTTCGACGAACATTTCTGCCGGATGTGGGAATACTATCTGTCGGCGCTGGAGGCGGCCTTCCGGCATGGGTCGCTCGTGGTCTACCAGCTGCAGCTGGCCCCGCGCCCGGACGCCGCGCCGCCGACGCGCGAGACGGTGCGCGGCGAGGAAGAGTCGTTGCGCCTGCTCGAAGCGATCGCCGACGATCCTGAGGTGCGGGCCCGCTGGGGCCGACTGAAGTATCCGCGTCCCGTCCCCTGACCTTCGGCCACGGTCGCGCGCGCGTCACGCAAAGCGCCGATGGTCTTCGAGAAATGCGCCCCGCCATGACTGAACCCGCCGTTTCCGCCGCCCGCGCGCCCGAGCCGATCCGCGTCCTTGTGATCGAGGACGAACGCGAGACGGCCGAGCACATGTGCGAGGCGCTCACCGCGGCGGGCTGTCTGGCGAAACTGGCCAATGATGGCCTTGCCGGCCTGGAAATGGCGCTGACCGGCGCTTTCGACGTGCTGATCGTCGACCGGATGATCCCCGGCCTCGACGGGCTCTCCGTCGTCGGCAGGCTCAGGGCCTCTGGTGTCCAGACGCCGATCCTCTTCGTCACCTCGATGGGCGCGGTGAACGATCGCGTCGATGGCCTGCACGCCGGCGGCGATGACTATCTGGTCAAGCCGTTCTCGTTCGCTGAGCTCAACGCCCGCGTCGCCGCCCTCGCCCGCCGCTCGCCAGCGCCGCTGCGCGAACGCACCCTGCTCCATTGCGCGGACCTGACCCTGGACCGCCTGGAACGCGCAGCCACGCGCGACGGCCAGCCCATCGCCTTGCTGCCCCTCGAGTACAAGCTGCTCGAATATCTGATGCTGAACGCAGGCCAGGTCGTCACCCGCGCCATGCTGCTCGAGAAGGTCTGGGGTTTTCACTTTGACCCCCGTACCAACATCGTCGAGACCCACCTCAGCCGCCTGCGCGCCAAGGTCGATCCGGCCGGATCGCCGTCGCTGATCGCCACGGTGCGCGGCGAAGGCTACGTCGTCCGGCCGCCGGCGGCATGATGGGCCCCGCCGACACCGAGACCCTGGCCGAAACGCCGCGCGGGCTGGCTCGGCTGAGCCGCAACACCGGCATGCGCCTGGCGCTGATCCAGGTCGTCATCGTCATCCTGGCCTTCGCCCTGGCGGGCTATCTCGCCCAGGCGGCCATCAGCCGGCTCGACCGCGACATCATGCGCGAGCACGTGAAGGGCGAGATCGCCTCCCTGCGCGACGAGGTTGTGCAGAAGGGCCGGCCACATCTGCCTTACACGGTCGCCAAGCGCACGAGGCTGTGGCGCGGCTTCGACTACCGCCTGGTCCGGGCCGACGGGACCCTGGAGGCCGGCCGCCTGCCCGAGCCCAGCGCCATGGGCTGGACCGAGCTGGCCGGCGTGCCATCGCGCACCGACGCCAGCCGGCACCGGTTCCTGATCTTTACCGAGCGCCTGGCCGATGGCTCGCGGCTGTCGGTCGGCCAGGACCTTGCGATCGCGGCCGGCCAAATGCGGGCCGTGAACCAGGTGTTGTTCCTGTGCGGCGCGTTGGGCGCGATCTTCTGCCTGGGCGCCTCGTTCGCCTTCAACATCCAGGCCTGGCGGCGCATCGCCCAGGTGGCGCGGTCGGCGCGCCTGGTCTCGGCCGGACGCCTCGATGTCCGGACGCCGGTCCGACCGAGCCGCACGCCCGACGACCTCGATGAGCTCGCCCTGGCCTTCAACGGCATGCTCGATCGCATCGGCGCGCTGATCGACCAGCTACGCCAGGTGACCACCGACATCGCCCACGACATGCGCACGCCGCTGACCAGGCTACGGCATAAGATCGAGCGCCTGCGCGGCACGCTGGACCCGACCTCACCGCAGGCCCTGGCGGTGGCCCGGCTGGACGACGACGTCGGCGAGATCCTACGCACCTTCGACGCCCTGCTGCAGCTCTCGGAGATCAGCCGCCAGGACCGGCCGGACGCGATCATGGACCTGGCCAGCGCGGCTTCCCATGTCGCCGAGGCCTTCCGTCCGGACATCGAGGCCAGTGGCCGGCGCCTGGACGTGGCCTGCGTCGCGGCCCCGGCGGCGGCCGACCCGGCGCTGATCGCCCAGGTCTGCGCCAACCTGCTGGAGAATGCCCTGCGCCATACGCCGGTCGGGGCGCGCATCAGGCTGGAGACCTCGACGGGCGACAGCGGATCGCGCCTGCGGATCGCCGACGACGGCCCGGGCGTGCCGGCCGAGGCCCGCGAGGCGGCCCTCAAGCCCTTCGTGCGCCTGGAGGCCAGCCGCACCACCAAGGGCTCGGGCCTGGGCCTGTCGATCGTCGCGGCCATCGCCCGGCGCAGCGGCGCCCGCGTAGTGCTGGGCGACGCCGGGCCGGGCCTTGTGGTCGATCTTGTCTTTCCGCCGACGACGGAGCCGGACGCCTAGCGGTCCAGGACCAAGACCGCGAAGGTCCCGGGTTGCTGAGCCGGCTTGCCGCCGGGCTTGGCGGGCGCGTCGTACTTGGCCGACGGCAGGTAGACCTTGCCAGTCGTCGGATCGATCGTACCGGTCTTCGAACCCGGCTGAGTCGTGATCCTGCCGACCACCGCCACGTCGGTGGCGCTGCGCACCGCGATCACCGACAGCGTGCCGTCGCCGCCGCTGGGGATGTAGGCCAGCTTGCGCGCGGGATCGAAGAAGGCCGCGTCGGGCTTGGGACCGATCTTCAGGGTCGAAACGATCTTGCCGTCGACGGCCGAGACGGCCTTGGCCACGCCGTTGGCGCAGGCCGAGATCAGCACCTTCGAGGACGCCGCATAGGCCAGGCCGCTGGGTTCTTCGCAGCCGTCCAGCTTCCAGCGGGCGCTGACCTTGCGCGCGGCCATGTCGATGACGACGATCTCGCCGGTGTCCTCGATATTGACGAACACCCGGCCCGCTCCGTCGGCCGCGCCGTATTCCAACGTGCCGCCGACCGGGATCGCGCCGACCGCTTGACCGGCCTTCAGGTCGATCAGGGTGATGTCGCCGCCGTGGCCGTTCATGACCAGGGCCAGGCCGGTCGTCGGCTCGATCAGGGCCGCGTCAGGGCTCGTGCCGGTGGGAATGGTGGCCCGCACCGCGCCGGTCATGGCGTTGGCCAGGACCGCGGTGTTGCTTGCGCCGTTGGTGATCAGGATCTCGTCGCCGCCCGGCAGCGGCAAGGCGATGTGCGCCTTCTGGGCCGGCAGCAGGCTGGGCGTCACCTTGCCGGTGTCGACGTCGATGGCCGTGATCATCGCGCCATGCGCGACATAGAGCCGGTGATGGGCCGGATCGAAATTGGCGTAGTCCCACGGGCCGTCAGGCCCGGCGATGCGCTGGGTGATCTTCAGCGGCGGCGCAGCTGCGTCGGCGGCGCCGACAAGCGCCAGGCCGGCGGCCAGGGCGAGAGAAACGATCTTCATGCGGTAGTCCTCGTACAGTGTCGGAGACGGTGACCGACGCCGCCGCTCGGCGCCGGCCACATCGATTTTCTTACTGGGCCAGGCCCGCGCCCTTGAGCTCGGCGTGCGCGGCCGAGAGCTTGGCCTGGAAGGCCGGGTCTTTCAGCAGCGTGGCGACGAAGGCGGCCGCCAAGGCCTGGCTGGCGCGGGTGTCGGTGACGTAATGCGAACCGCAGACCACGCGGCTGTAGGCGTAGTCCTGGCCCCGCGCCATCAGCACCTGGGCCTTTTCCGGGATCAGCACCGCCAGGGTCATGGCCAGCGAATAGCCCAGGGTCGAGTGGCCGCTGGGATAGGAGGTCAGCGGCTTGTCGCCCGGATCGCAGCTCTGGATCGAGGCGTCGACCGCCCAGGGCCGCTTGCGCAGGAAGAGCTTCTTGGCGCCGCCGGCCGCGATCGAGGCGTCGTTCTGGACGATGGCCAGGACCTCGCGAGTGGCGGGCAGCTTGGCGACATCGAAGCGCTCGCCCAAGGTCGGGACGAACATCGAGGGATCCTCGTGGTCGTCGTCCCACTTGGCCTGGGCGCGACGCTCGGGCGAGGCCTCGGCGATGATACGGCGGATCTCGGCCAGGTCGGCCTTCTCGGCGGCCGAGCCTTCGGCAGGCGGCGGCGGCAGCAGGCGGGCCGGATCGACATCGGCCGGAACCAGCAGCTGCAGAACCTTCTCGGGCTTGGCGGGCGCGGTCTGGGCGATCGCCGGCAGGGGCGCGGCGATGATCGCCGCGCTGATCAGGAGATGACGGAGCATGGGGAATTCCTTGTCCAGGGCGCGCGTCAGAACGCGGCCTTGAGGGTGATCTGGTAGCTGCGGCCGACTTGATAGGTGAACACATTGGCCGCCCCGCCCTGGGCGACCGTCTCGGCCGGCAGGTTCGTGCCGGCCAGCAGGGCCTTGCCCTTGAACGAGGTGATGTCGTTGGTGTCGAACAGGTTCAGCACCTGGGCCTGCAAGCTGTAGTGACCCAGGTGATAGGTGGCCGAGAGGTCGGCCTGGTTGAACGACTTCACAAGGCCTGTCGGCGGCGTGGTTCCCGAAGCAGCGGTGGCCAGTTGCGGTCCGATCAGCTTGTCGTTCAGCGTGACGATCAGGTTGTCGCCCTGGGCCAGGACGTCGTGACGCTCCGACCGGACGCCTAGCGCCGCCGTGCCGCGCGGGACCTTGGCCAGCTGGTGGCCGTTGTAGCCGGGGTTCAGCGGGTCGTCCTTGCCGGTGGCCTGGTTGACCGTGCCGTTGGCGAAGACGCTGAAGCCGTAGGGCAGCACATAGGTCGCCTGCAGCTCGACGCCCTTGTAGGTCGCGCCGCCGAAGTTGGTCTGGAAGGTCTCGCCGGTGGTCAGCTCGGTCTGGGTTTGGATCTTGTGCTTGAAGTCGATGTAGTAGGCGTCGGCGTCCAGGGTCAGATTGCCGGCGTTGTAGACCGTGCCGATCTGGTAGTTGGTCGACTCCTGCGGCACGACTTTGTTGGAGCCGGGATTGTTGACGTAGAAGATGCTGATGCTGGGGACCAGGAAGCCCTGGGCATATTGTCCGTAGACGGACCAGTTCGACGCCACGCGGTAGTTGGCCGTCAGGAACGGCAGGGTCTTGGTGAAGGTCCCCGACACATCGGCCGGCTGGATCGAGCCCTTCACGGCCACGGCGGGCGCGCGGACATAGAGCTTGAAGTGCACGTACTTGACGCCCGGCGTCACGGTCAGCCGGTCGTTCGGCTTCCACTCGAACTGGGCGAAGGGCTGGTACTGATGCCAGCCGGAATATTCGTTGTAGGCGATGTTGAGCGGGACCTGGCAGGCGCCGTCCCACGCCTTGCCCGGCGCGCTCTGCTTGGCCCAGTCACCGCAGGCGCTGTCGCCGGCGACCACGGCGGCCTTCTCGCGATAGTCCGGCGCCTTGGTGATCAGGTCGATGTCGAGGCGCGAGCGGCCAGTCTTGGCCAGTTCGTACTCCCCGCCGACCGTGAGAACACCCGCGTCGAAGTCCTTGGTGAACTTCAGGATATCGCCGCGCACGCGGTACTTGTTGCGCTTGAGGTAGCCCGGCAGGCCGTTGACCTTCAGACCCGAGGCGTAGCCCGCGCCGCCGGCCGGATAGGCCGCGGCCGGCGTCAGGATCACCTTGTTGGCCGCCGCCAGCGCCGTGGCGCCGATCGAGGCGTCCGCGCCGTTGTCGTTGGCCGACAGGGTCTTGTTCGAATACCAGTATTCGTAGGCCGTGTTCTGGACATGCAGGCCCTCGGCCAGCTCGCCCTCCAGGCGGACATAGCCGAACTCAGTTTCCTTCTTGGTGTAGTTGTAGCCCTTGTAGGTCTGCAGGGTCGGGTCGTCGCTCAGCGCGAACCGCTTCCCGTAGAGCTCGGTCTGGGCGACCGTGGCGTTGCCGCTGGCGTCGCCCTGGTAGTAGGTGTTGTAGTTGTGGGTGTAGAGGGCCGTCAGGTTCCACTTCTCGCCCAGCGGCGCGCCGACCTTCAGGAACTGGTTGTAGCCATCGCTGGCGCTGTTGGTCAGGTAGCCGTCGGTCTTGTATTCCATGAAGTTCAGGGTGGCGTTGACCCCGTTCAGCTTGGCGATCGGACCGGTGGCCAGGGTGGTCACGGCCTGTTTCGTGCCGAAGCTGCCCAGCGTCAGAGTCTGACGGGCCGACAGCTTGTCCTCGAACGGCAGCGAGAACAGGTTCACCGAGCCGCCGAAATTGGCCTGGCCCAGGTCCGTCGCCTGGCCTGGGCCGCGGTCGATGACGACGCCGCCGATGGTCGAGGACGGGAAGAACGAGTTGGAGTGGTGGCTGGGACCGTTGGTGTCGCCCCAGGCGATGCCGTCATAGGTGACGTTGAACTCGCCGTCCTGGAAGCCGCGCAGGGTGATCTTGGCCCCGTCGGTCGCGCCCGAGCCGTTGGAATTGGGAATGGTGGCCATTGAGGGCGCCAGGATCGCCGTGGTCGTGTAGTCGCCGACGCGCGGGGCGCTTTCCTCGATGAACTTGCGGGTGATCACCGCCTGCGGTTCGGTCGCCGTCAGCGAGGCCGAGACCGGCGCGACATTGGCCGCGTGGCCCTTGAGCGCGGTGACGACGACCGCGTCGACTTCCTTTTCCTGCTCAGCCGCCGGACCGTCGGCCGCATGGGCCACGTTGGCCAGGCCCGCGCACAGCGCCAGGGCCAGCATCGACGCCGAGGCCAGGACCTCCAGGCGCGCCTTCGAGAACTTCGTCATCGGTTTTATCCCCCGTTCACTGACGATCGAAGCGAAAGGGAGCGCTCCGGTCGGGTTCGGCGGCGGATTAGTCGGCCGGGGACGGCTTGGCGTGTGAAGACTTGATGTCCGAACGACTACACTTTCGCATCAGCGAGGGACGACGTTGTTCTACAAGCGAATTTCAGACGACCGGAGCGAAAGGCCGGAAGATTGAGATATCTCAATGTTGCCGACAGTTGACTCAATACAAAGCCGCCGGCAGCATCTTCGGCCCATTCGGCAGATAGGATCCGACTTCGACTTCCAATTGCTCAGAAGCGCGCGACTCTACGCCTACCTAAAACCTTGGGGTTTTGTATAGTTCCGGCCACCTACCGCCAAGGTTAGAGATCGCATTCTGCCGCGCTCGCGGATCCGCCCCGCGCGCGGAAGATCCGATGCCTCAGCCCTCCACGCCTCCCCAGACAGCGCTTGGCGCCATCGCCGACCGCGTGCTCGTCCATTGGCGCCTGATCGCCGTCGGTCTCAGCGTCCTGCTCGTGCTCTACGTGCTCAAGCTGGGCGCGGACGTCGTTAGTCAAGGACCCATCGTCCGGACCGATGCAGCGCTCGCCGGCCAGCTCCGGGGCCTGCGCGCGCCCTGGCTCGACAACCTCATGATGATGGCCTCCGCGCTGGGCGATGGCAGCCAGCGCACCGCGATCACCGCCCTGGCCACGCTCTATCTGCTTTGGCGGCGACGGTGGCGGTGGGCGCTCGCCTTGGTATTCGTCATGGCCGGTTCAGCGCTGATCACCCCGGCTTTCAAGACCGCATTCCATGTCGCGCGCCCTTCCACGCTCTATTCCGGCGCCCAGGCCTACAGCTTCCCCAGCGGCCATGCGACCTCGGCCGCGGCTCTCTACCTGACTCTCGCCTGGATGGCGTCGCGCGGTCTCGCCCGCCGCTGGCGGCCCCTGGCCTGGCTGCTGGCCTGCGCCGCCGTCCTCGTGACGGCCGTCTCCCGGGTCTATGTCGGCGCGCACTGGCCCTCGGACGTCGTCGCTGGCATGGCGCTGGGCGGCGCGCTGGCGAGCCTGGCCATCGCTTTCGCCGCCGGCGCCAGGCCGGACACGCGCCCCACGCGCGATGGTGTGGCCTTCATCGCCGCCGTGGCGATCGTCGCGGTGGCGTTGGGCCCTCACGCTTTCGGCAAGGCCCAACGCCTCTACGGACCGTATCTTCACGCCGCGCCCAATAGCGCCTTCTAGGCCTCGGCGTCGCTCTCGCCCCGAGCGGCCGCCAGGACTTCCCGTGCGGCGTCGATGTTCATGCAGGCGATGGCGCAGCCGACCAGGAGATCGGGCCAAATGGATCGCGTCACGACGGTGAGGCCCGCCGCCAGGATGATCCCGACATTGGCGATGGCGTCGTTGCGCGCCGACAGGAAGGCGGCCTTGGTCAGGCTGCCCTCATGGTCCCTGTAGCGCGCCAGGAGGAAGGCGCAGCTAAGGTTGACGATCAGAGCCCCCAACCCGGTCAGCGAGAGCAGATCCGGCGCGGGAACCACCGGCGCCTGTAGTTTGCGCCAGAGGGTCCAGAGGAACGCCAGGGCGGGCGCGAGCAGCAACAACGCCAATACCCGGCCAAGACTGGCTCTGTTCGCGGCGGTCCAGCCCAGTCCGACCAGGATCAGCAGGTTGACGGTAGCGTCCTCGAGGAAGTCCACGGCGTCCGCCAGCAGCGAGGCGGACTCGATGCGGACGGCGATCGCGAACTCCACACCGAAATAGACGAGATTGAGCAGGGCGACGATCAGGACGACGCGGGCAAGCTGGGCGCCGACCGGTTTCATGCGGGAGCGCCGGACACAGGAGGCCGTCCAAAGCGCCAGATCAGGCTGGGCAGGACCACGAGGCTGGCGATGGTCGAGGTGACCAGGCCCCCGAGGATGACGATGGCCATCGGCCCCTGGATTTCTCGGCCGGCCTGCCCCGTCTGGATGGCCAGCGGCAGCACGCCCAACGCCGTCACCAGGGCGGTCATCAGGATCGGCGTTACCCGCTCCCGCGTCGCTCGCGCGATGGCGGCCAGCGACCAGGCCTCGCCCTCGACCAGCACCAGGTGGTCCAGGTGCGACACCAGCAAGATGGCGTTGCGGGCCGCCACGCCGAACAGGGTCACGAAGCCGACCAGCGAACCCAGCGACAGGCTGGCGCCGGTCAGGGCCACGGCCGCGACGCCGCCGACCAGGGCGAACGGCGCCGACGCCAGGATCAGGCCGACAGAGCGGCCGCTGCGGAAAGTGATCAGCAGCACCGCCACCACGCCGATCAGGGCGATCGCGACATTGAACAGCAGCTGCCGCCCGGCGCTCGCCGCCCCCTCGGCCGTGCCGCTGTAGTCCAGATAGACGCCGGGCGGCAACTTGACCGACTCGGCGATGGCGTCCTGCACGGCCTTGGTCACCTTCTGGGCGTCCTTGGGCGTCGGGTTGGCCGTCACCACCTGGCGCGGCCGGCCGCCTTCGTGGGCGATGCTGGTCCGGCCGTCGGTCAGATAGACCTTGGCGATGTCCTTCAGCGCTACGACCTGGCCGCCCTGGGCGCGGATCAGCAGGTCGCCGACGGCCTCGGGGTCCTGGCGAACCTCCGGCGGCGTGGTCACGGCGATGTCGAGGGCCCGGCTCTCCTGATAGACCTGGGCCGCCACCGCGCCCTGATAGGCCGTCTGGATCGCATCCAGCACCTCGGCCGGGGCCAGGCCGTAGCGGGCCAGGGCCGGCAGGTTCAGGTCGACGCGGACGACCGGCGTGCTCGGCGGAATCTGGATCTTCACATCGGTCGCGCCGGAGACCTTCTCCATCACCGCGGCGATGCCGGCGGCCGTCTTGTCCAGCGTGTCGAGGTCGGCCCCATAGATGCCGACGGCCAGCGACGCGGTCTCGCCCGACAGGGACTCGCCGATGCGGTCGCCGAGGAAGGTCAGCACCTCGGTCTCCAGGCCCGGATAGCTGTCGAGGACCTTGTGGATCTCTTCCTGGATGCGGTCCTGGTCCTTGCCCGACAGCTTGGGCTTCAGCTCGACGTGGAATTCGCTGCGCTCCGTCCCGAAGGCGTCTTCGCCGCCGGACGCGCGGCCGATCTGCTGCTCGACGCTCTGGATGCCGTCGACGGCCAGGAGGTCGTGGGTGATCCCCTGCCCGTACTTGCGCATGACGCCCAGCGAGGTCCCCGGCGGACCGGCGACGCCGAGCACGAAGTGGCCTTCGCGGAAGTTGGGCAGCAGTTCGGAATTGAACAGCAGGAAGCCAGCGCCGGTGACCGCTGCGGCGGCGATCACGCCGATGACGGCCAGGCCCGGACGGCCGCTGGCGCGGGTCAGGACGCCCTCGTGCCAGACCTTGGCGCGTTCCAGCGCCCGGGGCTCCTCAGGCACATGGGCGTTGCCCAGCAACAGCAGGGCCAGCGGTGGGGTCACCACCACGGCCACGGCCAGGGAAGCGGCCGTCGCCAGGATGAAGGCGGCGGCCAGGGGCGAGAAGAACGCGCCTTGCAGGCCGCCCAGCATCAGGACCGGGGCAAGGACCAGGGCGACCACGACGGTGGCGTAGATGACCGGCGCGCGCACCTCCAGCGAGGCGCCGAGCACGACCTCGACCGCCGCCCGATCGCCGCGCTCGCGCAGGCGACGGACGATGTTCTCGACATCGATGACCGCGTCGTCGACCACCACGCCCAGCGCCACGGCGAGGCCGCCCAGGGTCATGGTGTTGATCGTCCAGCCCAGAGCGTCCAGTACGATCACCGCCGTCAGCAGCGACAGCGGGATCGAGATGAACGAGACCAGGACCGCGCGCAGATTGCGCATGAACAGCAGCAAAACGAGCGCGATCAGCACCGCGCCGATCACCAGGTCCTCGGTGATCCCGCCCAGCGCGGCGGTGATGAAATTGGCCGGCCGGTGCAGGTCGGCGAACACCTTGACGCCCTGGCTGTCGAGGGCCGGCTTCAACTCCGCCATCGCCGCCTCGACGGCGTGGGTCGCGTCCAGGGTGTTGGCCCCATACTGGCTGGACAAGCTGATCAGCACGCCGGGCTTGCCCATGATCACGGCCTCGCCGACGTCGGGCGCGGCAGCGTCGACCACGTCGGCGACATCGCTGACGCGAACAGGCGCGCCACCCACTGAACTCGGGATCGGCGCGGCGCCGATGTCGGCGGGCGTGAGCGCCTGACCACGGGCGTCGATCAGGATCCGCTGCTCGGGCGTGTCGATGAAGCCCCCGCCGCTGACGCCGGTCGCCGCCTTCACGGCGGTGACGAGGTCCGCCAGTGACAGGTCGCGGGCGGCCAGATCGTCAGGCCGGGCGCGGACCTCGAAGCGACGGACTTCGCCGCCATAGACGGTGGCGCGCGCCACGCCGGCCGCCGCCAGGACACGCGGCCGAACGGTCCACTGAACGAGATCGCGCAGCTCCATCGGCGACAGGCGCTCGGAGGTGAAGCCGATCTTCAGCAGGTCCATGGTCGAGGAGGTCAGCGGCGCGACCTTGGGCGGGGCGACACCCGCCGGCAAGGTCCCAGCCACTTCGCCCAGCGCCTCGGCCACCACCTGGCGGGCGCGGTAGGGATCGGAGCCCTCCTTGAAGACGACGCTGACCGACGACAGGCCCTGCTGGGAGTCCGAGCGCACGGTCTGGACGCCCGAGGCGCCGTTGACGGCCTGCTCGACCGGCCGGGTCACCAGCTGCTCGACCTGCTGGGCGGTCAGGCCCGGCGCCTCGGTCGAGATCTCGGCCTGGGCCGGGACGAACTCTGGAAAGACGTCGAACTTGGCGTGGGACAGGACCACGCCGCCATAGATCAGCAGCAGGATCGCGCCGAGCGCGACGAGGCGGGGCCTTTCCAGGCACCAGCGGACAATGGCGCTGAGCATGGATCAGTCTCCGCCCTTGGGGGCGTTCTCGGCCGCGAAGATCGCGGCCGCGCCGGACACTGCCACCGGCTCGCCCGGCTTCGCGCCGCCTGTGGCGAACAGGCCATCCGCCTGCGGGACGACGCCGCTCAGGACGCGGCGCTCGAAATGGGTCGGGTCCTGGCGGACGTAGATGAAGACCTTGCCTTGGGCGCGCATCACCGCTGATCGCGGCGCGAGAATGCCGGTCGTTCCCACTGGTCCGCTGAGCACGGCCGGTGCGGTAAGACCCGCCGCCAGCCGGCCGGCCGCCGGACCGCGCACCACGCCGATCAGCCCACCCGACTGCAGGCGGGTGTCGGCCGTCCGCGCCGAACCCAGCAGGGTCACGACGGGCCGCTCGCCACCACTGAGCTCCAGCTGGACGCCGCGAGCGTTGGCCGCGCCGGCCGGCGCGTCGATCCGCACCAGGGCCGCGCGACCGGCCGCCAGATCGGCCAGCAACCGGGCTCGGGGTCCGTCAGACACAAAGGCCGAGCCCCACTCCAGTCCGATCCGACGGCGCAGCAGGGCCAGCTTGGCGGCGTCGGCGCTGGCCACCGCTTGGGCGGCTTGGGCGGTCTTGAGCGAAATAGTGGCGTCGGCGGCCGCCAGCGCCTTGGTCCGAGCGGCCTCGGCTGCCGAGGCCCGGGCGGCGGCCTGGGCGGCCAGCAGGTCGCTGTCCAGGGTCGCCAGCGGCACGGGGTCCAGCACGCGGGCAAAGCCGTTGATCGTGCCGGCATAACGCGCCGCCGCCAGAGGGGCGGTGGTCACACCCAGGCGCTTCTGGGTCGCCGCGTCCAGTTCGACGCCCGCGAAGGCGTGGCCGGCGAAGGCGACCGCCATCAGGGCCGCGAGGGCGCTGGTTTTCGCGCCAGACTTCATTGTCCGTCTCCTAGGGTGCGGGACGTGGTTTCGAGCAAGTTGAGTTCGGCCGGATCGAAGGGCGCGCGCAGGGCGTCCTCCAGATCGATCCCGGCCAAGGCCTGCGCCTTGCGGGCGTCGAGCAGGTTGAGCCGCGTCTCCAGCGCCAGGGCCCGTGCGCCCAGATCGTCGACACGATCGGCGGCGCCGGCCCTCAGGCTGCGGGCGGTCGTCGCCGCGAGGGCGTCGGCGTTGGGAATGTCGCGCCCCTGAACCTGGGCCGTCGTGGTCCGCGTCGCGTCCAGGACCGCTTCGGCGGCGTCGATGGCCGAGAGCGCGGCGGCCTGGACGGCTTCGAGCGAGCGTCCGGCCTCGGCGCGCTTGGCCTCGGCCTGGGCGATGGCCGCGCGGTTGAGGTCCTGCGGCGGCAGGGTCAGGGCCAGGTTGAACGGCAGCTTGGCGACACCGTGATCATAGGTGTAGCCGGGCCCGATGCGGACCTCCGGATATTGCTTGGCGATTTCCAGCCGCAGGGCGCTTTCGGCCAGGTCGTAGTCGACCACCGCCCGCAGGACGTCGCGCCGTGTCAGGGCGGCGGTTCGTGCGGCGGCCGGGACATCGAGGTTGGCCGGCGGCGTAGTCGCCGACGCGAGGCGCAGGTCCCGCACGGCAGAGGCCTGAACGCCCAACGCTCCAGCCAACGCCGCGTCGGCGGCGGCGCGGCGGCCCTGGGCGTCGGTCACCCGACGACGAGCCGTCTCGAGTTCGCCCCGGGCGATCAAGGCCAGGCTGCGGTCGTCCTCGCCGGCGGCGACACGCTGGTCCAGGCGATCGGCGCGAGCTTGGCGGATGGCTTCGATCGCGCGGGCCTGGGTGATTTCCTCATCGGCGAAAGCCCGTTCGGTCCGCGCCTTGGCCAGCGCCGTGCGGATGGTCCAGACCGCCTCGCCGTAATCGTAGAGCGCCTGCAGGGCCGCCAGATCGGCGGCGCTGATCCGTTCCTTGCGTCGGCCGCCAATGTCCAGTGGGATGTCCGAAACGGCGCCGTACAGCCATTGCTTGGGCTCGGACTTGGCGAACTCGGCCGTCAGGGTCAGGCTGGCCGGCGGCGGCACGTGCGAGACCTTGGCCGCCGCGCGGGCCGTCCGGTACTTGGCCGCCGCTTCCGCGACGGACGGATTGTTGCGTAGCGCCTCGGCCAGCAGCTCGGCCCCCGTCCAGGCATGGCCGTCGGCCGGCGCGGACAGACGCGCCGCCGCGCGGTGATCCGGATAGGCCTCCAGCCGCACGGGCGCGGGCGCATAGGCCACGCAGGCCGACAAGCACAGGCCCGCGACGACAATGGCCATGGCGAGCGGCTTAAGAGAGGTGCTCATCCGGATCTCCTCGATCCTTTTGGCTTAGACTGCGCCGCTTGACGGTCGCATGGCTGCAAGATTGCGAATTCCCAATCTTGCCGCGACAAGTCAGCGCGGGAAGACGACCTCGGCCCGCAGACCAGGCTCGGCGTCACTCAGGCGCACAGTGGCCTCGTGCAGCTTGGCGACGGCGGCGACCAACGCCAAGCCCAGGCCGTTGCCCGGATCCGAGCGGCTGCGCTCGAGGCGGTAGAAGCGGTCGAACAGGCGCGCGTGCTCGCCGGCCGGGACGCCGGGTCCGTTGTCGACGACCCACAGGACCGGCGCGCGATCGCTTAGGCCGATCCCGACCCGGACCTGCGCCCCCTCGCCCGTATGGCGCAGCGCGTTCTCGATCAGGTTGACCAGCATCTGGGTCAGAAGCTCGGCGTCGCCTTCGATCGCCGGATCCTCGCCGGCCTCCAGCCACAGGGACTGGCCCGCCTCCTCGGCTGAGGGCGCGAAGGCGTCGACCACCGTAGCGGCCAGCGTGCGCAAGCGCACCTGCCGGAACCCCGCCCGTCGCGCGCCGCCCTCGATCTGGGCGATCCGCAACAGGGCCGCGAAGGTCTCCAGGATGGAGTCGAGATCACCCAGCGCCCCATCGATGGCCTCGGCCTGTTCGCCCGGCGAACTCTGGGCCGCCTCCAGGCGCTGCCGCAGCCGCGTCAGCGGCGTGCGTAGATCGTGGGCCACATCGTTGGAGACCTGGCGCAGGCTCTCCATGAGGGCGCCGATCCGATCCAGCATGCGGTTGAAGGTATGGGCCAGCCGATCGATGTCGTCGGTAGAGCCGCGCGCGGGCACGCGCCGGTTCAAATCCCCATCGATGATCGCCTCGGCCGTGCCCGAGATGGCGGAGAGCCGCCGGTGAACGTCGCGGCTGAAGGCCAGTCCCCCAGCCACGCCGATGATGACCACGCCAGCCAAGGCGCCGGCGAAACCGCGAAGGACGACGGTGTCGAGGGCCTCGATACGCTCCTCATCGTCACCCACGATCAGACGGTAGCCGTCCGGCAGCACCGTGGTGAGTACGCGGATGGGCTCGATCTCCCCGTCGCGCTGGGGCGCGGCCAGGGTCGCCCAGCCCGGCTTGGCCGCAGTGCTCGAAAAGCGGCCGGCCAGCGACCGGCCATCCGGCCCGATCAGGCCGTAGTCCAGTGCGCCCGGCGTGCGATCGCGCTCGCGCACCGCCTGGACGACGCCATCCAGCCCCTCGGTAGCGAACTCCTGGGCCAAGGCGGCGGATTCAGACCGGATACGCGCGTCGAACTGGTCCGACAGGGCCGCGCGCGTGCTGTAGAGGGTCAGCGCGCCCAGCAGCACCACCGAGAGCGCGAAGCCCAGGGTGTAGAGAACCGCCAGGCGCAGGCTGGTCGAGCGCAGCACCTAGTCAGGCTCGCGCAGGCAGTAGCCGGCGCCGCGCACCGTGTGGATCAGCTCCTGGGCATGACCCCGGTCGACCTTGCCGCGCAGCCGGCTCATGTGGGTTTCGACGATGTTGGTCTTGGGGTCGAAGTGGAACTCCCAGATGCTTTCCAGCAGCATGGTCCGGGTCACGACCCGTCCGGCGTTGCGCATCAGATATTCCAGCAGCTGGAACTCGCGTGGCTGCAGGTCGATGCGCTGGCCGGCGCGGGTGACCGCGCGCTTGAGCAAATCCAGACGCAGGTCGGCCACCTGCAGAGCCGAGACCATTTCCTGAGGGGGCGGTCGGCGCGCCAGGGCGTTCACCCGGGCCAGGAACTCGGCGAAGGCGAACGGCTTGACCAGGTAGTCATCGCCGCCCGCCTCCAGGCCTTCGACCCGATCGTCGATGCCGCCCAGCGCCGTCAGCAGCAGGACCGGCGTCTTGACCCCGGCCGAGCGGATGGTGCGCAGGATGGCCAGGCCGTCCAGCTGAGGCAGCATGCGATCCAGCACGATGACGTCATAGGGTTCGCCGGCGGCCAGCATCAGCCCCTCACGGCCATTGGCCGCGTGGTCCATGGTGTGACCCGCTTCCGACAAGGCGCGCCGCAGATAGGCGGCGGCCTCCTTGTCGTCCTCGACCAGCAAAATCTTCATGCCGTCATCGTGCTCCCGGAGACCGCCTAGTCCTTGTCGTTGTCGAGACCGTTCTCGAGGACCTTGCCATCGGCGGCGTCGACACCGACTTCGTATTTCTTGCCGTCCTTGCCGACGAGATCGAACGTATAGCGCAGGCCGCTGCCGCCCTTCTCCTTTTCCAGTTCGCGATCCTTGATCACGCCCGGACGGGCCTTCAGGGCGATGGTTTCGGCGTCGTGCATCGAGACCTTGGCGGACTTGGCCAGCTCGTGACCGGTGAAGGTCTTGGCCGTCTGGGCCAGGACCGGCGTGGCGGCGGCGATCAGGGCCGCGGCGATGATCAGCTTCTTCATGGGCGACTTCCCTTTCAAAGCGGGATCCTCGAGGACCCCGACTGACGCCCACGATGCGCCGGCCCGTCTTCGCCCACGATGGCCGCGACATTACCGATTCCCAATCGTCGCGGAGCCAGGTTGGGAATTATCAATCTGATCGACATGGGCCGCGAAGACGCCACCGCCGATACCCGCCACAGCTTTACTGGGCGGGACGACACCATGCGGAAGACCTTGATGGCGGCCCTGGCGGCCGGTTGCGCGCCTGGCGCTGTGGCCCTGGCCCAGCAAGCGCAGGCTCCGTCAGTCTCCGGCGTGGTGATCACCGCCCAGAAGCCGGCGGCAACGACCTCCATCGACCGGCGGACCTATTCGGTGGCGCATGACCTGCAAGCGACGGCCGGCTCGGTCGGCGACGTGCTGCGCAACCTGCCGTCCGTCGAGGTCGACGTGCTGGGCAACCTCTCCCTGCGCGGCGACAGCAATGTCCAGGTGCTGATCGACGGCAAGCCCTCGACCATGATGTCCGCGGCCAATCGCGGGGCGATCCTGCAGCAGATGCCGGCCGACACCATCGAGTCCATCGAGGTGATCACCAACCCGTCGGCCCAGTTCAAGCCGGACGGCTCGTCAGGCATCATCAACATCGTCACCAAGAAGAACCGCCGCCCCGGCCGCTCGGGCACGGCCCAGGCCAGCCTCGGGACCGAGGGTCGCTACAATCTCGGCGCCACGGCGGCCTACAAGTCCGGCGCCCTGAACCTCTTCGGCTCGGCCTCGCTGCGCCACGAGACCCGCAAGCGCACGACGACCGACCACCGCCTGCGCCGCGACGCCGTCGCCGGCGGGGTCGCGGCCAGCGACCAGACCGTGGTCAGCACCCAGCAGCGAGACGCCAAGATCGTCTCGGTCGGCTTCGACTACGACCTCGACGCCAAGAGCCGGATCAACGGCGCGGTCAGCTACAACCGCCGCGCCGAGACCCTGACGATCGGCGAGCGCAACCGGGCGGCCGATCCGGGCGGGACGGTGCTGAGGGACTACGACCGGCTGGGTTCTGGACGCGGCCACGAGACCAGCACCCAGATCTCGGCCGGCTATCGCCGCACCCTGGCCAATGATGGCGAGTTCACGCTGGACCTGCAGCGCGGCCAGACCAAGGAGGACCGCCGTCGCGCCTATGTCAGCCGCTTCCGCAGCCCCTCCGGCGCGGACCTTCGAGAAGAGCTGATCCCCCGCGCCAACGAGATCACCCGCGAGCTGTCTGCCGAATATGCCGGCGCCCTGCCCGGCAAGGCCAAGTTGAAGCTCGGCTACGACCTGCAGCGCGACGATGACGACTACGACAACTACGGCGGCACGATCGTCGGCGACCTGCACGTCGTCGATCCGTCCCAGACCAACCGCTTCCTCTACAAGCGCACCGTCCACGCCCTCTACGGAACCTACGAACGACCGCTCGGCGACTGGACCCTGCTGGCGGGCCTGCGGCTGGAAGAGACGCTGATCGACACCAACCAGCTCACCAGCGCGCTGAAGAACAGCACCGACTACTTCCGCGCCTATCCGACCCTGCACCTGGAGCGGGACCTGGGCGAGGATCGCAAGCTGCGCCTCAGCTACAGCAAGCGGGTGGCGCGTCCCGAGCCTGAGGACCTCAACCCCTATTTCGTGGTCATCGACGCCTTCAGCGCCCGGGCCGGCAATCCGAACCTGATGCCGCAGGAGACCCACGCATTCGAGATCGGCTACGAGACCCGGACGCACGGCGCGACCCTGGCGGCCACGGCCTATGCCCGCCGCAGCCTCAACGGCATGACCGAGGTCAGCCGCTACATCAGCCCGACCGTGCTGCTGACCACCAAGGAGAACCTGGGCAAAAGCACCTCCGGCGGCGTGGAGTTGTCGGCCAGCGGCAAGCTCGCTGGCGCGCTGAGCTACAACCTCAGCACCAACGTCTTCTACAATCAGATCGACGCGGCCAATCTGGGCTTCGCGGGCAAACGCTCGGCGGTCGGCTACACCGGCAAGGCCAGCGTCGACTACGCTCTCTCGCCCAATGACTTCGTCCAGGTCAGCGCCAGCTACAGCGGCAAGCGCCTGACCGCTCAAGGCCACCGCCTGCCCAGCAGCAGCGTCAACCTGGGCTACCGGCGCAAGCTGACCAGCGACCTGTCAGCCGTGTTCACGGTGTCGGACCTCTTCAACAAGCAGCGTGACCGCACGGTGATCGACACCCCGGCTCTCGGCGATCAGTTCGAACGCCGCCAGCTGGGCCGCACGGCGTTCGTCAGCCTGTCCTGGAAGTTCGGGGCCGGCGGCAAGGCCAAGGACCCCGGCTTCGAGTACGGAGCCCCCTGACAAAGCCGCGCCATGACCCTGAGATAGGCCTCGGAGGCGTCCTCGATCGTGAAGCGCTGAGCTTGAACGAGGCTCAGGTGCTCGTCCTGGGAAGACGGCCGGGCCTTTGTGATCGCTTCAGCCAGCGCCTGCTCGTCGCCGACCGGGACAAGCTGGCCCATCGCGCCGTGGCCGAGCAGGGTCGGCATGCTCCGGCTGCAATCGGTGGCGACGATGGGGAGTCCGGCGGCCAGAGCTTCGAGGACGACGGCGGGCACACCCTCATAGTTCGAGGAGAGCAGCAGGACGTCGAACTCGGGCAAAAGGTTTGCCGGCTCAGGAACATAGCCCCGGAACATCACCTGCTCCTCAAGCCCAAGATCACGCGTGAGGGCTTCGAGTTTCGCGCGTTCCGGGCCATCCCCGATCACCGTCAGCGTATCGCCCTCGCGAGCGCCGCATCCGAACGCTCGCAGCATTAGGGCGATATTCTTCTGCGGCGTCAGCCGGCCCACACAGACGAACCGCCGGCCCGCGTCTTCGCACCGACCGGAGCTTTTCGCGGCCCGCAGTCTTTCGATCAGCGGCCTGGACAAGGCGGGGTCCGGGATGATCGTGATCCGGTCCGCCGATATGCCGAGGCCTTCGCGGATCTCGTCGATCATCGGCGTCTCCATGCCGATGAAATGATCCAGATGGCGGCCCTGGGCCCTGAGCCACCGGCGGTACAAGAACCGAAACCACCCTGGTTTGTCGCGACGATCCAGGTCGTTGCTGACCTTCAGCAGAATGGGCGGGCAATCGCGTCCGAGCCAAAATTTGAGCGCCACCGCCACGACGGCATAGGTGTTGCCCGCGCAGAACAGGACGTCGGGGCGGACATGGCGCACGATCTTGGGCAGCACCCAGATCATCCAGAGCATCTCGATCTTCGCCAGGCTCGAACCGCCCTTGGGCGGCAGGATGAAATCCAGGTCCGCGCCGACATCCTCACGCATGTCGCCATCGGTCCGCCCCAGGAACAGGGGCGCGTCGACGCCCAGAGCGCGCCACTGCCGCACCAGCCGCAAAGCGATGCGTTCGACGCCGCCGGGCTCGAAACTGTGCAGGAAGGTCAGGACGCGCAGGGACTGCCCCCCGCATCATGCAGTCGCCTCGGCGTGCGGTCTGGCGCCCGGCCGGCCTCGGCGATGAAGCCCGGCAGCCGCCGGTAGATCGCCGCGCCTGTGCGGTCGAACGCCTCCTGCCCGAAGCGCTGAAGCACGCGCGTCCGGGCGGCCGCGCCCATCTGGGCCAGGCGCTCGGGGCGCGACAGCAGACGTCCCAGCGCCTCGGCCAGCGCCCAGGGATCTCCGGGCGGCACGGTCAGGCCGGTGACGCCGTTCTCGATGCTGTAGGGCAGCTCGCCGACGCTGGAGGCGATGACGGGAAGCCCGGCCTGCATGGCCTCGTGGGCGGCGATGCACAGGCCCTCGGACCGTGACGGCTGCAGGTAGAGGTGCAGGTCGGCCAGGAATTCCAGGGGCCGGTCGTTGAAGCCCGTGAACTCGATGAAGGTCAGGCCATGGCGCTCGGCGCGCTCCTCCAGGGCCGCGCGCGCCCTGCCCTCGCCGGCGATACGCACGCGGATCGCGGCCGGAAAGCAGCAGCCCTGCGTCTGGAGCCGCAGCAGCGCCTCGATCAGGATGTCGTAGCCCTTCACCGGATGCAGCCGCCCCAAAGACCCCAGTTCCAGAGTCTGCCCAGGACGCCAAGGATAGGCCCGGTATATGTCAGGATTGGCAGCGAACAGCGGCCAGGCGACCAGACGCGATGGCGGGATCTCCAGCCGCTCGGCGGTCAGGTCGGTGACGCTGTGGGAGTCGCCGATCCACAGCCGCGAACGCGCCTGGCGCAGGCGCAGCAGCAGAAGGTTGGCCAGCTTCAGGCGCGCGGCGTGCTGCCAGCTGACCACCGGCACGCCAAGGCGCTCGCCGACGATCTGGCCCAGCAGGGTCGCCCGGGTCAGGGACGTCCAGATCACGTCGGGCCGCCAGTCGCGCAGGCGCGCGTCCAGCCAGGCCAGGGTCTTGCGATGATCCTTCTCGCCGCCCGGCCGGACGTGGACGGTCAGGCCCGCGGCCTCCATGGCCGCCACCGCCCGGCCGTCACGACGGGTTAGGGCGAAGACCTCCAGGCGCGCCCCTTGGGCGATCAGGGCCCGCGCCACGGCCGGGACCGGCAGGGCCGCGCCGCCGCCCTCGACCGAATTGATCACATAGGCGATGCGCAGTTCAGCCATGGGCTCGCTCCGGTTCGGCAAGAGCCGCCGCCGACCCGTCCAGGCCGGCCAGGCGCGCCACGGCCCGGGCGGCGCGGACGGCCGAAGGTTCCTCGGTCAGGTCGAAGCTCTCGGCGAACATCGCCTTCTGCGCCGGCCGCCAGCGCGCCTCGTGTTCGGCTCGCGCCGAGTCCAGGGCCGCCCCCAGCTGGTCGGGCGTCTCGATCACCGGCCCGGCCCGCCAGTGGCCGTAGTTGGGATCGTCCCGCCAGGCCTGGCGATGGGTGTTGAGGAAGACGCACGGCCGGGGCCGCAGCAGGAACTCGTAGACCTGGCTGGAGACGTCGCCGAGATAGATGTCGGCCCGCTGGGTGTAGGCCATGGTGGTCGAGGCGCGGCTGCCCAGGTCGATGTGGATGTTGGGCGCGCGCAGATAGCGCTCCTCGATCCGGCCAGCCCGGTCGAGCCTCAGCTTGTCGATGGTGACGACGAACGGCCGCTCGAACAGCATGACGTGCGGCGCGAAGATCAGGTGGTAGTCGTCGCGCGCGGCGAACCAGTCCAGGACCTGCCGGCCCGCCTCGTACCAGGACGACAAGTGCGGCGAGACGTGGGGATTGTAGAGCACCACCGGCCGGCCGTCGTCGAGCAGCGGATGGGTGGGCCGGCCCCGCGCCAGCAGGTCGAACTTCGGATACCCGACGACCGAGATCCTGTCCGGATCGACCCCGGCCTCGCCGACCAGGCGGTCGCGGATCTTGCGGCCGGAGACCAGCACGTGGTCGAAGCCGGCGCTGGCCTTGTCGAAGCCGATGGCGCGGTCGCCGGCGCCATGCCGGGTATGGATGATCTTCAGGTGGTCGAGACCGTAGCGGGTCTTGAGGATCAGCGAGGCCTTCTCGGCCACAACCAGCATGTCCAGCCCGCGGAAGAAGTCGAGATTGTCGCCGTAGACCAGGAGTTTGGCGGCCGGCAGCACCGCCTGGGCGGCGGCAGCCAGGACCTGCGAGGTCCTCCGCGTCAGGCCAAGCTCGACCAGGTCGACGCCGTGGCCGATCAGCCCGCCGCCCAGGCGGACCACCTCGGCGGTCATCCGCCGGTTGGTGGTCGCCACCACGATCTCCAGGCCAAGGTCGGCGCGCGCCAGCGCCAGGGCGATGGGCAGGCTGTGGGCCACCTGGTGGATCTGGTCGTGATTGAAGAGAAAGCCGATGCGCATGGCCAAACGACGCCATGGGCTTTGGACCCTCTCATCGATTTTAAGCCGCCTCCTCGCGGCGAGGCGCCCGGAGCGAGCGGTCGATACGCTTGACGTCGAACAAGGTGATCGGACCGCAGGCAGAAAGGGTGTGCAGACCTTGCGAATAGGCGCCCGCCCCGGGCGGCAAGCTCAGAGGAGCCGCCGCCTCGGCCTCGAAGTGCGTGGTGTCCAGCCTGAGGATGGTGAGCAGGCGGATGCCCCCGCCATAGGTGCGCGTGCAGTCCTGCATCGGCAGCCGCGGCAGGCCATGCTCGACCCACGCCGTGCCGCCCGGCCGACTGGAAGAGAGGTCGTTGCGGACCGGATTGCCCGGGTGCGTGCGCCAGGGCCCGGTCAGGCGCTCGGCGAAGGCGAAGTGAAGCCGCCCCTGCTTCCAGCGCTGCGGCCCGGTCGGCGAATAGGCCAGCCACCACAGGCCGTCGTGGCGGAACGGAGTGGCGTCAATGGCCGGAGTATCGAGCTCCAGCCGGACCACCGGCTCCCAGACATGCGGAAACGCCGCCGCGCGGTAGAGCGTCAGCACGCCGGACTTGTAGGCCTCCGGCAACATCCAGATCTCACCTTCGGCCTCGAAGACCTGCGGATAGGACAGATGCCAGGGCTCGCGCAGCACCACCGACCGCCGCACGGGCGCGAAGCCGGCGTCCAACTCGATCACCTCGATGACGCCGTGCCGGGTCCGGTAGTCATAGGCTTCGACGAAGACGTGCAGGCGCCCGTCGCGCCAGACCCCGAAAGGATCGGCCAGGAACTTCCGCCCGCCCTCCTCGGGAAGCCAGTGGACGCGCGCGTCCGCCGGAAAGCCGCGCCGGGCGACGTCGGCGATGGGCGCCTCGACCAGGCCCACGCGCCAGATGTCCCGCCCCGGGATCTTCAGGCCCCAGCTAGTCATGGACGCCGCCAGCTTCGACGACGGCCTGGCCCGCCGGCCCTGGCCATGCCGCCGCGCGCCGCAGGCCGCGCGCCAGATCGGCCAGGCCGAGCCCGACGATGACGGCCAGGTGCAGGCCCAGCGTCATGACCGCCAGCGCCGCCAGCAGCACGGCGACGGCCGAGTGTGCGCCGAGCAGCAGCAGCATCAGCCCCCCGAACACCAGGTCCTTGTTCGAGATCAGCGGGATCCGCGACACCAGCAGCCTTATCGCCAGGAGGACGACCCACAGGCCCGGCGCGACCTCCGGCAGCGCCAGGCTCCAGACCAGCACCGTCAGCCCGGTCCAGGCCGCAAGACGCAGGCCGCAGACCGCGGCGACATAGACGAGCTGCCTCGGACGCAGTGAGAATACCCTGCGCCCGAAGGCCAGGACGCCGAGCGATATCGCCACCGGAATGAGGCCCGACCACAGGGCCGGCCCGAGCCGGCGGGCGAAATCCAGGTCCTGCAGCTGCGTGGCGCTGACCACCACCAGGACCAAGGTCAGGAGATTGCCCATCAGGGCCGAGACGATGTTGGCGTCCTTGATCGCGGCGAAAGGCGCGACCACGGCCCCGGACGCCCGCCGCGCCCAGACATACAGGAAGGCCTCGCCGCTGTAGCCGAGCACGACCTCGTTAATGACGTTCTTGCGCAGCAGCGCCTCGAGGCCGGCCAGGGGCAAAGTCCAGAGCCGCCGGAAGATCGCGTAGTCGAAGAGCGTCTGTGTCAGATAGAGCAGCAGGAAGGCTGGCCAGACGACGAGCGGCAGCTGGCGGACCGTCTTCACCACATCGCCGCTGGCCCCGCCCAGCTGCAGCACGATAGCGCCGACCAGCCCGACCGACAGGACGCCGCCCAGCCAGGCCCATGAGCGCGAGGTCTTCACCCTACGCATTACGCCCGCGCCCCGGCCGCAACCGCCCCGTAGTGATCGAAGAGGTCGGCGAAGTGGTCGATGTCACGGCGGACCTTGGCGGCCGCGTCGATGGCGGCGGCCCTCAGCAAGCCAGGATCGCGCGCCAGCAGGCGGCGGATGGCGGCCGTGGCGGACCCGGTGTCGCCGGCGCGATAGATTTCCGACGTCGCCGGCTGCGCCAGATGCGCGAAGCCGCCGCGATCGGGTCCGACGACCGGAAGACCGCTGGCCATGGCCTCGGCCGGGATCAGGCCGAAGGTCTCGGACTCGCAGCCGTGCACGAGGACGTCGGCGCTGGCCAGGTGGGCCGCTAGCAGGCCGCGGTCGCGGATCGGCGGCAGGATGCGCACATGGGGATTGCCGGCCGCGGCGCGGGCCACCCGGACACGATCGATCCCGTCACCGATCAGGACGAGACCGATCGGCGCATCGGCGCGGGCGCGCATCGTCGCCTCGATGACCATCGGCCAGCGCTTCTCCGGATGGAAGCGTCCGACGCCCAGAACGAGCCTGGCGTCGTCGGGACAGGCGCAGGCCGCAAGCAGGCGTGATCGTAGCGCCGCGTCGCGCTTGCCGGGCGAGAAGGCGCCGCGGTCGATGCCCAGCGGCACGCTGGCCACCGCGCCGACACCCTGCCCCGTCAGCCGGTCGGCGAGCCAGGGCCCGCCCGCGACGACGGAGCCGAAGCCGCCGGCCAGCCGGCGCAGATAGCTCCAGAACCATCCGAAGAGCTGGTCGATCCGCTGGGGCGTGGCGACGGGCGCCAGCCATCGCTGGGGATAGGACGCCACCGGGTCGGCGTGCATGAACATGGCCCGCGGGGCTCGGCCCTCCCAACTGGCGACGATCCCGGCGCCCCGCCAGGGCGACGAGGCCTCGACCAGATCCGGGGTCAGGAAGTCGAGCGTGCGGTGGACCGGCGCCGCGTCCCAGAACATGTGGTAATTGGCGTCGAACGGCAGCCGGGGCGCGCGGACCTGGATCACGCCGCCCGCCGCGCGGGGCTCGAAGCCGTCGGTCGGTCCGGGCGCGATGACGAAGAGCTCGTGGCCCAGCTGGGCAGCCGCCTCGAACTTGCGGTCGATATAGGTTCGCACGCCCCCGCCGGTGGGCGAATAGAACTCGGCGACATCCACAACCCGCATCATGTTTTTCCGAATAGGCCCCGTCGCCCTGGGCCAACGACGACGCGAGCCGACGCGGGTCTCACCGATTTTCGAAATTCCGTGTGGGGGTGAGGCAACCGCGCCGTCTTGGTCGGCTGGGACCGGGGCGTACACGTGGAAAGACCAGCATGGACATCAAGGCGCAGACGCACATGCATGGTGCGCGCCCGTTGCGGATCGCGTTGTTCTCGGGGAACTACAACTACACCCTGGACGGGGCCAACAAGTCACTGAACCGGCTGGTCCGCCACCTGGAGAGCACGATCGGGGCGCAGGTCCGGGTCTATTCCCCGACCAGCCCCAATCCCGCCTTCGAACCGGCCGGCGAGCTCGTCTCCGTGCCGTCGGTGAAGATCCCGTTTCGGGGCGACTACCGCCTGGCGCTGGGCCTGCCGCGCTTGGTGCGCCGCGACGTCGAGGCCTTCAAGCCCGACCTCGTCCACCTTTCGGCCCCCGACCTCCTGGGCTCGGCGGCGCTGAAGTTCGCCCGCGCGCTGAAGGTCCCGGTGGTCGCCAGCCTGCACACCCTGTTCGACACCTATCTCGACTACTACGGCCTTGGCCGCCTGCGGCCGCTGGTGCGCCGCCAGCTCTGGAAGTTCTACGGCGCCTGCGACTACGTCATGACCCCGACCGAGGCGATCGGCGAGGAGCTGCGAGCCCAGAACCCCGCCACGCAGGTGCGGACCTGGGCGCGCGGCGTCGATCCCGATCTCTTCAATCCCGCGCGGCGCAGCCAGGCTTGGCGGCTGAGCCAGGGCTTCGATCCCGACCGTCCGGTGATCGTGTTCCTGGGCCGGATCGTTATGGAGAAGGGCCTGGCGGCGTTCGCCCAGGCTATCCGCCTGGTCGAGGCGGCTGGCCACAAGCCGCAGGTGCTGGTGATCGGAGACGGCCCTGCTCGCGCCTGGTTCGAAGAGCGGCTGCCGGGCGCGGTTTTCGCCGGCTTCCTGTCGGGCGAAGCCCTGGCCACGGCCCTGGCCAGCGGCGACATCTTCCTCAATCCCAGCACCACCGAGACCTTCGGCAACGTTAATCTCGAGGCCATGGCCTGCGGCCTGGCCATGGTCTGCGCCGACGCGCCCAACACCCGCGCCCTGCTGCGGCACGGCCGCAACGCCCGGCTCTGCGTCGACCAGCCCGCCGCCTATGGCGAGGCGCTCAGCGAACTGATCCGCGCCCCCGAAACCCGACGACGCCTGGGCGCGGAGGCGCTGGAGCGCAGCGCCGTCTATCGCTGGTCGGAGATCCTCGACGAGGTGGTCGAGGTCTATGCCGAGGCCCTGGGCGCGCGGACGGCCGTGACCGCGCCGAGGATCGCCGCCCGCCGTCACGGCGCGATGGCCGATCCACAGGCCGCCGGCCTGGCGGCGCTCTGAAGGCTCCCGCGCGCTCATGATCCTCAAGACGCTAGACCGCTATCTCCTGAGGCGGGCCCTGACGCCGATGACCGCGGTGCTGATCAGCACGATGGTGGCGTTCCTGATGGAGCGCATCATGCGCTCCTTCCAGCTGCTGTCCCAGACGACCGACGGCTTAAAATATCTGAGCGAGCTGCTGGTCAATCTGGTCCCCCACTATGTCGGCTTGACCCTGCCCGGCGGCTTCTTCATTGGCCTCTTCGTGGTCGTCAACGGCCTCAACAAGAGCTCGGAGATCGACGCGATCCTGGCTAGCGGCCTGTCGCTGGGCCGCTTCGCCGCCCCGTTCGTGGGCCTGGGCATCGCGCTGATGATGTTCAGCGTGCTGCTGTTTGGCTTCGTCCAGCCCTACAGCCGCTATGCCTACCATGCCGTGCTGCACGCGGCCGAGAAGGCCGGATGGAACGGCGACGTCCGTCCCAAGGCCCTGCTCTCCACGGGCCCCCTCTTCCTGACCGCCGATCGCACCGACGCCACTGGGCGGCGCCTGGAGCACGTCTTCATCCGCAGGATCGAACCTGACGGACGGGAAGACGTCCTGACGGCGATCTCGGCGGTCCTGCGCAAGGACGCCGGCGACCAAAGCGTCACGCTGGACCTGCACGACGGCCGGCAGGTGAGCACGACGCCCGACGCCCAGGTCTATGTCACCGACTTCGCGAGCTTCTCGTTCGACGTGCCGCTATCGTTGTCGGGCAAGCTGTTCCGCGTCCGGGGCGACGACGTCAGCGAGCTGACGCTGATCGAGTTGGCGCAGCGAGGTTTCGGCAAGGCCCAGCCGGCCCTGCCCCGGCAGACCCTGCTCGCCGACTTCTACGCTCGCATGTCGCGCGCCCTGATCCTGCCCCTGCTGCCGCTGCTGGCCGTGCCCTTCGGTCTCAGCGCCAAGCGCGCCGGATCGGGCTCGGCCATGGCGACCGGCGGGATCCTGCTCTTCCTGTTCGAGACCTCCATGATCCTCGGCGAGGCTATGGCCACGAGCGTCGGGCTGCCGGCGGCCCTAACGGTCGGCCTGCCGGCCGCCGTCTTCGCCACGATCTGCATCGCCACCTGGGTCGCCAGCCGCAAGCGCCCTGGCGAAAACCCCGTCAGCTGGGTGACCGAGCGTATCGCCGCGCTGTTCGTCGCCATCGCCCAGGCGCTCGGCGCGCGCCGGGCGGCGTTGCCGTGACCGCCGCCAGCCTTCACCGCCTTTCGGACGGCTTGCCTTCGCAGCGCCACCAAGCCATGTCTCTTGGGGTACCAGCGACTCCTTCAGCGGCCCGAACGCCTGGCGATGCAGACCAACGCCGACAGCCAGATTCCGATCTTGCTCCCATACCGTTGCGGCGCCCGCGCGCGATGAAAGACGCCCCCGCCGATCTTTCGCCGCTGGCGGCCGTCTATCTGCAGCGGCGCGAGGACATGCGCCGGTTCTTCCTGGCGCGGCTGGGCGGTCGTGGCGAGGTCGAGGACCTCGTCCAGGAGCTCTACCTCAAGGTCCAGGCGGTCACCGAAGAGCCAATCGAAAACCCGCAGGCCTATCTCTATCGCCTCGCCTCGAACCTGATGCTGGACCGGCTGCGCCAGGCCAAGCGGGCCGGCGCGCGCGACACCGAGTGGCGCCGGACGAACCACGCCACGGTCGGCGTGCTCGACATCGCCGACACCCCGGACGCCGAAAGCGCGGTGATCGCCCGCCAGCGGCTGGAGAAGCTGTCGAAGGCGCTGGAGACCCTGGCGCCGCTGACCCAGCGCGTCTTCCGCCTGCACAAGTTCGAGGGCCTGACCCACGCGGAGACCGCCGAGCGGATGAGCATCTCGCGCAGCGCCGTCGAAAAACACGTCAGCCTGGCCCTGAGCCATCTGGTCAAGCGGGTGGGCCGATGACGACTGTGACCTATTGGCCTCACCTTACCGGGATGTGGAGAGACGGTTGCGGCGGCGTGACGTCAATGGGACGACGCCCGTTGCAGACTTGGCGCGAAGGAAGCGCGAACCGCCGATGACGAAGTCCGTCGACCACGATCCGATCCAGCAGGCCGCCGCCGACTGGTTCGCCAGGCTGCAGGGCGATCCTGCCCTGGAGGACTGGACGGCGTTCCAGGCCTGGCTGGAAACCGACCCCGCGCACGCGGCCGCCTATGAGGCGGTCGAGGCGGTGTGGCTCGACCTCGAGGAGCTGCCCGCCAATGACACCGCGCCCGATCCGGTCGTCGCCGCGCCGCTGGCGGCCAATGTCACGCCCCTGCGCCGGCCCACCGGAGCGCCTCGGCGCGGTCTACTGATCGGGCTCGGTGTCGCGGCGGCCGCGGCCATCGTGGGTCTGGTCGCTGTTCCGCGTTTCACCCAGCCCACCTTCACCGACTATTCGACCGGGCGCGGCGAGACGCGCGAGATCACCCTGGCCGACGGCTCGCGACTGACCCTGGGCGCCAGCACCACCCTGCGCGTCAGCCTTGGCGCCCGGCAGCGCGACGTGACCCTGGTCGATGGCGAGGCCAGCTTCGACGTCGCCCACCTGGAGGAACGCCCCTTCGCGGTGGCCGTGGGCGACCGGCAGGTGCGGGTTCTGGGCACGGAATTCAACATCCTCAACCACGCCGGAGACCTCGCCGTCTCGGTGCGCCGCGGCCTGGTGTCGGTCTCGGGCGGCCCGGAAGGCGCCGTGCGCCTGGCCCGCGGCCAGCAGCTGGCCAAGACGCCGGGCGCGGCCGCCAAGGTCACCACGGTTCAGCCCGACGCCGCCTTTGCCTGGAAGTCCGGCAAGCTGATCTACGACAAGACGCCGCTGACCCAGGTCGTCGCCAACCTCAATCGCTATGTCGCGACACCGATCCGCGTTGATCCCAACGCCGCCTCGGTGACAGTGTCGGGCGTGCTGCTCGTCGACGAGGAGGCCGCCATGATCCGGCGCCTGGAACTGTTCGCGCCTATTGTCGCCGAGGCGACGCCCACTGGGGTCATCCTCAAGGCCAAGTCGGCGCGCCGCTGACCGTGGGGGGCAGAACCGACCGCGGCGGCCGCCTGTGGGCCGCGGCCCTGGGCGTTGGCCTGACGGGCCTCGCCGGCTCGGCCGAGGCCGGGCCGCGCCTGCTGGCCGGCCGCCAATCTCCCGTGGTGCGCCTGCAGATCGCCGCCAAGCCGGTCCACGCGGCCCTGATCGATTTCGCCCTGCAGGCCGAGCTGTCGCTGGGCGGCGACCTGGACGCCTGCCGAGGCCAGGCCCCGGCCCTGGCCGGACGCCTCTCGGCCTCGGCCGCGCTCGACCGCCTGTTGGCCGGTAGCGGCTGCAGCTACAGCCAGCCCGATCCGCGCACGGTGATCATCCATCGCCTGGCCGCCGCGCCGCGGCCAGCCAAGCCCGCGCCGGCGATCACGCCGCTGGGCCTGGGCGAGGTGGTGATCACGGCTCAGCGCTATCCCAACCTGCCAGGCCGCACGCCCTACGCCATCTCGGTGGTCTCGGGCGGCGCGATCGAGCGCGAGGCGGTGGCCAGCCTCTATGACCTGACCAGCCAGATCGCGGGGATGACCGTGACCAATCTGGGCCCTGGCCGCGACAAGGTGCTGCTGCGCGGCCTGTCGGACGGCGCCTTCACCGGCCAGACCCAGTCGATGGTGGCGCTCTATCTCGACGACGTGCCGATCACCTATAGCGCGCCCGATCCGGACCTGCGGCTGGCCGATGTCGAGCGGGTGGAGATCATGCGCGGCCCGCAAGGCACGCTCTATGGCGGCGGCTCGCTGGGCGGGGTGATGCGGATCGCCACCCGCAAGCCCGACCTGGATCGCTACCAGGCCAGCGTTCTGGCCGGCCTGGGCTGGACCCAGGGCGGCGGTCGCAGCGACGAGCTGGAGGCGATGGCCAACCTGCCGCTCATCCACGGTCGCGTGGCGTTGCGGGCCGTGGCCTATCTCGAGACCCAGGACGGCTACATCGCCAATCGCGCCCTGGACTTGCGCCGCGTCAACGGATCCGAGCGCGCGGGCGTTCGCGCCAGCCTGCGCGCGGCCCTGACGCCAGGCTGGACCCTGACGCTGGGCGTCACCCAGCAGTGGATCGACAATCACGACACCCAGTACGGCCTGCGGCGGCTGGGCCCCAAGGTCCGCGACACGGTCGTGCGCGAACCGCACGACAACGACTTCGATCACCTCTCCCTGACCCTGACCGGCGAAGGCGGCTGGGGGCGCGTGACGGGCTCGGTCTCGCAGCTGTCCCATCACTTCGACAGCCGCTACGACGCCACCTCGGTCTCGACGCTCTACGGCCTGTCCGGCGCGCCAGCGGCGTTCGACGAGGACAAGGGCATCGACCTGACCGTGGCGGAAGTCACCTACGCCACGCCGGGCGAACGTCGCCTGCACGGCCTGGTCGGCGCCTTCGCCTCGACGGGGTCGATCCGCCTGAAAACCAGCCTGCACGCCCTCCCCGCCGGCTCCACGGCCGCCTATGCCGAGCGGCGACGCGACGAGATCCGGGAAGTCGCGCTCTACGGCGAAGCGACGTTCGATGCGACCCCGCGCCTGTCGGCGACAGCGGGCATACGCTGGTTCGATTTCAAGTTCGACACGACCTCCCTGGTCACCCAGCCGGCGGGCCAGCGCCAGACAGACCAGGCGGCCGACGCCGCCGGCTTCTCGCCCAAGGTGCTGGTCAGCTACGACGCGCGGCCAGGCCTGCTGGTCTACGCCCAGGCCGCCGAGGGCTATCGGCCCGGCGGCTTCAACACCGCCGGCCGCATCGGCCAGGTCTTCGACGCCCCCCTGACCCCGCCCCGCCGCTACAAGGCCGACGAGCTGTGGAACTATGAACTGGGCCTCAAGCTGCGCGCCTTCGATGACCGTTTGCAGGGGCGCGCGGCGGTGTTCTACGCAGCCTGGGAGTCGGTGCAGAGCGACCAGTACATGGCCGACGGCGCGGCCTACACCGCCAATATCGGCAATGGCGACAACTGGGGCGTCGAAGCCGAGGCCGCCTTCCGGGTCAGCGAGCGGCTGGACCTGCGCGCCGCGGCGCTGCTCAACGACCCGGAAGTCACCAAGCTCAACCCGGCCTTCAGCACGAAGAAGGACGTCAGTCTTCCCGGCGTGGCGAGGGCTTCGGCCAGCCTCGGCTTCGACTATCACCAGGATCTGGCGCGTGGCCCGACGCTGAGGCTTCAGGGCCAAGCCACCTATGTCGGCGGCTCCTATCTGACCTTCGAGGCCGACACCGCTCACGAGATGGGCGAGTATCTGGGCCTGCGCGGCGTCGCCAGCCTGACGACGCCAGGCTGGACCCTGGCGGCGACGTTGGACAATCCCCTGAACAGCCACGCCAACAGCTTCTCGTTCGGCAATCCGTTCCTGATCACCCGCGACCAGATCGTCACCCCGCCGCGTCCCCGGACCCTGAGCGTGCGCCTGACCGCCCGCTTCTAGGCGCGGCGCGGCAACCGCGTCTTATAAACCGACTGGCCTTCGAGGTCGCAGAATTCCAGGTCCAGCGCTTCGGCCTCAAGCCTGAAGGCCGCGAAGCCGGGTCGCGACAGATGAAACCGCGTGCCCGTCACCGCCTCGACCTTGTCCAGGGCGTCCGCGCCGGATCCGGTACAGACATAGTCGACGCTTCCCCGGCGAATGTGCTGCAGGCTGTGGTCGTGGCCGTTGACATAGACCTGGACGCCATGGGCTTCGAGCAGCGGCGCGACCTTTTCCACGAGCTCGGGACTGTCGCCGTGGCCGCCCGAATAGACAGGGTGATGGCCCATCACGATCTTCCACGGCGCGCGCGAGGCTTTCAGCGCCTGCTCCAGCCAAACGATCTGCTCGGCGCCGTCGTAGCGCTCGCGATGGCCGCGCGCCATCTGCTGGAGCATCTCGTCGTAGTTGCTGTGGTCGACCAGCGGGGCGGTGTCGATCACGAAAAGATCGAGCAGGCTCGAGCCCAGCGCCTCGCCGCCGATCTTGAAATAGCGGCTGGGCATGCGCCAGCGATGGCTGAGTGCGGTGTAGTCGATCTGAGCCTGGGCGACCCCGCGATAGTCGTGATTGCCGAGCGCGGCGTACCAAGGCGTCTGCAGGGCCGGCGCGTCATAGACATCCTCGAAGGATGTGCGCCAGTGAGAGTCGTCCACCGAGGTGACGCCCGCCGGATAGAAGTTGTCGCCGGCCGCCAGCACGAAGCGGCTGGCCAGATCCTGCGCCGCCGCGCCCATGGCCCGGGCGACCTGGCGCTGGGAGCGCTTACCGCGACGGCCCCAGTCGCCCAGCGCCACGAAGCTGATCGCCTGATCCTCGGCGGCGGCCGGCGCGGTCCACGCCGCGCTGGCGGCAAGGCCGGCCAGAAGCGCGCGACGGTCCAGGGACGATTGGGACACTAGGGACCTCCGGAACGATCCAGGGCCCCGATGGCCCGTGCGTCAACGACGACATCGTCGCGCAGCCCTCTCACCGATTTGGCGACGCAGCTGTCCGCACACAGATGATCAGTCGGTCTCGGCGATGTCCACACGGGACGGCGGCTCCCTGGGACATCGGCGATATCGTGAGAGGTGGGTCTGCCCGTGGCGTCATTGGCGACATCGACGTCATCCACAGCAGGATCGCCCATGAGATCGTCTTGTTTGCCCGTTCGTACGGAACGCCGTCTCGCGCATTGGGCCTTCCGCCGCAGTTGGACCGGCCTGCTTCTAAGCTGTGCGATCGCGACAGGCGCCGCGGCCCAGGCCATCGAGCCCGATCCGCTGGCCGCCGAGCTGGCCACGCTCCAGACACCCGTCAAAGACCCTCTCCAGCGCCTCAATCGCGTGAGCTTCGGCCTCGGCATGGCCCTGGACCACGCGGTCCTGGGGCCCGTCGCCCACGCCTATGTGGCCGTCGCGCCCGCCTCCGCGCGAGCCAGGGTCGATGCGGTCATCACCAATCTCGGCGAACCCCGGACGGTCCTCAACGATCTGGCCCAAGGCCATGCCCGGCGGGCAGAGACAGCGACGTCGCGCTTCGTGATCAATTCCTCGGCCGGATTGCTTGGGCTGTTCGATGTCGCCGGCAAGATGGGCATCGCCCATCACCGTAGCGACTTTGGCCAGACGCTCGGCCGATATGGCGTCGGTCCAGGCGCCTATCTCTATGTTCCATTGCTGGGTCCCTTGACCGTTCGCGACGCCGTCGGCCGGCTGGTCGATGGCGCAGCCGACCCCGTCACCCGGATCGGCGGCGGCCAAGGGACGACGTTTGGCACGGTCCGCCAGAACGCGAGCCGGTTGAACACCCGCGTCAAACTCGATGGAGGCCTCCGCGCGCTGGACGACGCTACCGATCCTTACGCCAGCATGCGGTCGGCCTACCTCCAGCGTCGGGACGCGACCGTCCGTGAAGCGACGGGAGAGGCCGAAACCCTGCCTGATTTCTGACCTCCCCCTGGCGCGGCGCGGGCCGAACCCGCGCCGCGTCGCCGTCAGAAGCGGGCGTTCAGGCTGACCTTCGCCGCCCGCCCCGAGGCCGGCGAGATGTTGTTGTTGCTGTCGGCGTACTGGAAGTAGCGCTTGTCGAGCAGGTTCTCGACATTCAGCTGCAGATCGTAGGTCTTATTGACCCGGTAGTAGAGCGCCCCGTCGACGCGGGTATAGCCGGCCAGCGAGACGGTGTTGTCCGTCGCGGCGAACCGCTTGCCCATGCTGGTCACGCCGATCGCGCCGCCGAAGGTCTTGGTCGGGTCATAGCGCAGCCACACCGCGCCCGACGACTTGGGCACGTGGTTGACGCGATTGCCGGCCCGCACCGTCGCCGACTGCGAGTCCAGGAACTTGGCGTCGGTATAGGTGTAGGAGGCCACGATGCTGAGCTGGCGGGTGATCTCGCCCTGGGCGCTCAGTTCGACGCCCTTGGACCGCTGGCGGCCGATTGGGATGGTCGGCGAAGCGGCGTTGTTGGGATCGCTCAGCGCCAGCACGTTGTCGCGGTCCAGCTGGAAGATCGCGGCGGCCAGGTTGAACGTCGGCAGGATGTCCCACTTCGCGCCCAGCTCGTAGTTCTCGTACTTTTCCGGATCCAGGCTCTGGTTGGAGAGGCTGAGCGCCGACAGCTGGTCGCCGCCGCGTGGCAGGTAGCTCTTCGAATACGAGGCGTAGATCGAGGTGTTGGCGGCCGGCTTGAAGATCGCCCCTACCCGCGGCGACCACAGATTGTCGGTGGCGCTGAAGTCGCGCTGCGTGCCGGCGGCCAGGAACGGGTTCCGGTTGGTGACGTCGGTCTGGTAGTGCTCGTAGCGAACGCCGGCGACGATCTGCAGCGCCGGCGACAGCTCGATCTGGTCCTGGACGTAGCCGGCCGCCAGCTTGGCGATGCTGAAGTTATGGCCGCTGGTGGCGGCTTCACGCCATTGGATGTCCGGACGGCTGATCCGCGAGGCGGACACGGGCACGAAGATCGTCTGCACGCCGCTGGCGCTGGTCGCCGTGGGGAAGAAGCCTTCGGTGCGCAGATTGCTGGTGGTCTGACGGCCAAACTCGGCGCCGACCAGCAGAGTGTGTTCGATCCCGCCCGTCTGGACCTTGGCGTTGAAGTCGGTCTGGTTGATCAGGTTCCGACGCTTGGCCCCGTTGTTGTAGGCGCTGATCGCCACGATCGAACCGGGCGCATAGACGCCGGCCGCCAGGCCCGCCGGGTTGGTCTGGGCCGTGGTGTTCACCGCGCCCGGGAAGACGTTCTGGTAGAAGCGGTCGTAGTAGGCGTAGCGCGTGCGGTTGCGGATCGACATCGTGTCGCTGAACCGGTGCTCGACGAAGACCGTGCCGGCGTTGGAGTCGATCCAGTTGGGGCTCTGGGCCGGGTCGCCGAAGAACTGGCTGCGCGGCGTCTCCAGCGGCTTGCCCAGATAGGACGACACGCCGCGATCGCCGATGCGCTTGTCGTGAAAGCGCTCGTAACCGATCGACAGGGTGGTGTCGGGCGCGAGCTTGAACGTCGCGGTCGGGTTGAAGCCCCAGCGCTTGTTGTAGACCCCGTTACGGAAGCTCTGGCTGTCCTGCCAGACGCCCGTCGCGCGCAGCGAGATCGTCTCGCTGACCGGCGCGCCCAGATCGACCTGGCCGCGATAGTGATCGTAGCTGCCGACCTCCACGCGCGCGCCCAGATGCTGCTGACCGTCGGCGACCTTGGTCACGCGGTTGATCAGGCCCCCGGTGATGCCGCGACCGAAGATCATGGCGTTAGGGCCCTTGAAGACCTCCAGGCGCTCGATGTTGTAGAGGTCGCGATAGCTCTGGGTGTCGTCGCGCACGCCGTCGACGAAGAAGCTGGCCGTCGTCAGGTTGCCGCGGAAGCTCAGGGTGTCGCGGTTGTTCTCGCCCTGCGAGGAAAAGACGCCCGGCACGTAGCGGACGGCGTCACCGATGCCGTTGGCGGCCTGGTCCTCGATCTGCTTGACCGAGACGACGTTGACCGCCTGGGGCACGTCGATCAGCGCCGTCGGCGTCTTGGTGGCCGAGGTGATGGCGCCCGTCTTGTAGGACGTCTGGCCCGTGATCGTGACGCCGCTCACCTCGGTGGAGGTCTGCGCCAGAACCGGCGTGGCCAGAAGGGCCGCCGTCGAGGCCAGAAGCAGGGCGCGCGACGGCGCGCCGCGGAACACGCGGTTGATCGACATGTGATTGAAATCCCGGACCTGAAGCTCGCTTAAGTGCGAACGATTTTCATTCGCGCCGTATAGCGCCAGGTCCGGGCCGGCTCAGCCGAAAATTTCAAAGCTTGGGAATTTGTATAGCAGCGGAAATAAGTCTGTAATTTCCGCGATCCCTCACTCCCACTCAATCATGATTTCGAGCCCAGCAAATTGTATTTGCTGGGCTTTTTTAATAACACGTTTGTGTATACCCGTGATCAATACCGTCGATTTCGAGCGTTTTGATTTAATTGGGGAATTTCTAAATTTGACAAAACATGGATCGTGTGATCGTGCGGAAGCAGATCGCCAGATCTATTCAGCCACATCTATCGTCAACGTTCACCTGCCAGCGTCTGGGCGGCACCAACAGCAAAGCTGAGCGGCAATGGGCGCTGGCTCTGCCTTAGAACGCCCCAACGCTAAATCAATCGAATGACAATGCCCCGCCGTAAACCCTCCACACATTCACGGGTCACAAACCGCCTTCGCTCACGAGGGTGGCCTGATGATCGCCCAGGGGCGATCTGGTCGCGATCCGTGGCCGGCCGGAGGACCCGCACGTCGTCAATGTTTTCCGGATTCGAGGCGGCAGACCGGTCGAGCACTGGGGCGCTCTTCAAAACGACGGAAATATTGATCTCGCGCTGAACAGATTTCGCGATATGCGATTCAAGAGCGCGAAACCACTGAACGAAACCCATCGATGTTGGCGCGGCGTAAAAATGCAGCACCTATTTAACCGATATCTATGTCGATTTCTATGTCTATATCAAAGTCTAGCGTGCTGAAGAAATAGTTCTTCATGTCACCCTCCAGCCCCTTAAACATCTCATTCAACGCCCAACCGTATGCCTCCCTCACCTTCCCATTTATCTCATCGCCATATTTGGCATAAACGTCGTCCAGCGCCACAAGCGTTGACGCGGTTGCTACAGATCCGAGAACAGACTCGATCTGTTCACCAGTCTTGGATTTGATTTCCTCAGCGAGATCCTTCCCGACGTCGCGGAGGACGTTCTGACTAGGGCGTCCGTCTGCGTCGGCGTTCGCCAATGGCGAGATTATCGGCCCGGCGAGGGTTTTTGCGAAGTCGAGCGTCACATGCTTGAGTACGGCCATAAGAAGAGAGGACCTGTAAACTTGCACTCGGCGCGGCCCAACGGGAGCTCCGCCGAAAACGAAAGCCTCGCGGCGCTCGCCACGGAATGCCTCCGCGTCAGTCCGAGCTTCCCATCGGATATCCAGATGCGCGATCTGCACCGACATCAAGACGTCGCCGTTTGCTATGGCCTGCTCTCTGTCGTCACCCTTGACCCATAGGCCGGGCAGCATCGATCCATTGACGCCCGGCGTGACCCAGTGCGACAGCGCGAAGGATGCGTCGGAGCCGTTGACGTCAAATGTCGATGGCGGCATGAACCGGCCAAGAACTTGAGCCATAGCCAAGGCGCAGTCTTGCTCCGCTTTTTGCTTGGCAGGATCGTTCTCCGGGACTTCCCCAAGGCCAAGCCCGCAACGTTCAGCAATTCGCCCGACGTTCACGTAGCGCTGATACGTCTTAACGCTAGCGTTCAGTTGCTGGATCTGGCCGTCATCGATCCCAGGCGCGGACAGAGCAGCGCGAGCGGCGGCCAACTGTTCCTCCGCGGCAGCGGTATATCGCGCCCAATACCCAGCCTCGTTAATGATGCCAAGGTAAGCGTTGGTTTGGCTGAAATCGAAGTTGCAATCGATGCTGATAGGGACCGGCCGAAATCCGCGGTTGCGGTAGGTAATCATCAGCGCTGTCATCAGCCGGAAGATCGGCGAGCCAGTAATCCGGAAGAGACTGTCCGCAGCTAGGATGAACCGATCAATCTCCGATGTGACTCGTGCGGCCGCCGCTCGCCTGAAGAAGCGTACCTCCTTGTCGGAGATAAAGTTTGCCAATCCAAACAGGTCATCTGGTTCCAGCGCCCTATAGCGCTGCCGGTCCAAAACGTACCTACGGAGCTCCCGAAGCGCGTACGGCGCGATGAGCGCAGTCGCAAGCGTCACAGAGGCTAAAGCAGGCCTCCCTAAGAGCCCCGCGGTGCCAGCCCCCGCAAGGAGGCAAAGCGTAACTAGAAATATCCACACGCCGCCCCTAAGGGCGAACTTCAGGTACTTGAGGGCTATGGGCACAAGGATTGCTGCAAGAGCCACAGCTAACAGCTTGCCAAGGAAACCGTTGAGCAACGCGCCCTCCCCAATGCGGACGCTGCCGGATGGCACTCCAGCCAACAAGCTCCCCTCAGGCTCGCCAATAAGTCAAGCTTGTACTGAAGCTCGCGATTTGCGTGCCGGCCGTGGTCGACATTTGAGCTCAGTCAGCGGACGCTGGCGCCGCGTCCGCGCTCCACGCGCCCGGCGTTGATGAGCGCAGGATCTGCCTGGGGACGTTCCAATCGATCAATCAAACGGCTGTGGCTCGCCGTAAACGGTCCGAATGTTCAGCGCGTCACAAACAGCCTTCACTCACGACGGCCTCCGCCTGGCCTACCGGGACGAGGGCCCCGGCGAACTCGGCTTGGCGCCGATCCTGTTCCTGCATGGCTGGACAGCTGACCAGTCGAGCTTTGCATCTCAATTTCAAGCCTTCGCCCATCGGCGGCGAGTGCTGTCGCTCGACCTGCGCGGTCACGGGGGTAGCACTGCGCCATACGCGCGCTTGGACCTTGAGACCTTCCGCGACGACGCGCTGGCTCTGCTGAACCATCTCGATGTCAAAGCCGCGCACGTGGTTGGTCAGGGAATGGCGCCCCGCCGGCCAAGGTGCGCCCCACGGCGCGGAACCATGACGGAGCCGGGTCCGTAGGCGGAAGCACAGTGTCGATCATGATGAGCGACGCGACACGACTGTCTTTAGCTGCCGCCAGTTCCAGTCCGACGAGGCCGCCTGACGGAGCTCATCGAGAGCGTCGCCCACGGGGTCCATCGCGTGACCGGCCCCAGCGAGTCCGCCGCCCTTAGAGCGTTGGCCGCCGCAGATCCGAGACGGGCGTTTGCCGAGGCCCTCCTCCAGTACGATGCCGAGAAGGCCGGCGCCGCGCTCAGCGTCCCGGTCGGGTACGCCACCTCTACCCTCAGGGTTCAGGACTCTGATCGGTTCGCGCAAAGCTGTCCGCGCCTCGTGAGGCGACAGCTTCCCGATCGGCCTCTTCCCGCTTCGCAACATGCCGCTACGGAGCTGGACGCGTTCATCGAGGGCTTCGTTCGCCTCGCCGAGATCGACCCTGACCGCATGGGTTGCGATCTTCGCTTGGCGCAGAACGTCATACCCTTCCCCGGCTCCCGACAGTCCCAAGCCCTCGGCTCCACGGCCAAGCCAAAGCGACGCGATGCGACGCACTGAAGCCCAGCCTCGCCCCTCCGCCTCGATATACGCGGGTATGCCGCTGAGAACCGTTCGTAGAATGGTTGCGGTCGGCTCGAGCGAGCAGTGTTCGCTCATCGGCGCCGCCTAGGGCGCTAAACCCAAGGAGACGACCGATGACCGCGAAGACTGGGCTGCAAGCCCTCCTCACCCCGCAAGACAGCGTGCTGGTGCTCATCGACCACCAGCCCTTCCAGTTCGCCAACCTGCACAGCCACGAGCCGACCATGGTGATCAACAACACCGTGGGCCTGGCCAAGACGGCCAAGGCGTTCGGCGTCCCCACCATCCTGACCACCGTCGTGGCGGGCCGAGGCGGCAACCTGATCCCGGCTCTTCAAGCGGTGTTTCCCGACCAGACCCCGATCGACCGAACCTTCATCAACACCTGGGAGGATCAGGCCGTCGTCAACGCCGTCAAAGCGACCGGCCGCAAGCGCGTGATCATGGCCGCCCTGTGGACCGAGGTCTGCCTGGCAATGCCGGTGATCCACGCCCTCGGCGAAGGCTGGGACGTCACGATCGTGACGGACGCCTCTGGCGGCGTGTCCAAGGAAGCCCACGAAGTCGCGGTCCAGCGCATGGTCGCCGCAGGCGCCAATCCGATGACCTGGCTGGCGATCGGCGCCGAATGGCAGCGTGACTGGGCTCGTCTCGACACCGTGCCGGCGCTCGGCGGAGTGCTCGTCGAACACGCTGGCGGGACCGGCGTCGCGCTGGGCTGGGAGTACCAGCTGCTGGCCACCCCCGTCGCGCTCGAAGCGGCGGCCTGACGACCATCAACCCTGCGCGTCTTCCCGACAGCCGTTTGGAAGACGCGCTAACTCCCCCCAACCAAGGAGGCCAAAGTGGCCAAGGTTCTCGTTCTCTACTATTCCGCCTATGGCCACATCGAGACGATGGCCAACGCCGTCGCCGAGGGCGCTCGCGCCGCCGGCGCCAGCGTCGATATCAAGCGGGTTCCGGAGCTTGTGCCCGAGGAAATCGCCAAGAGCGCCCACTTCAAGCTGGATCAGGCCGCCCCGATCGCCACAATCGCGGACCTGGAGAACTATGACGCCATCATCGTCGGCGTCGGCACGCGTTTTGGCCGCATGGCCTCGCAGATGGCCAGCTTCCTGGACCAGGCCGGCGGCCTGTGGGCGCGGGGCGCTCTGAACGGCAAGGTCGGCGCGGCCTTCACCTCGTCGGGCACCCAGCACGGCGGCAATGAGACCACCCTGTTCTCGATCATCACCAACTTGCTGCATTTCGGCATGACGATCGTGGGCCTGCCCTACAGCCACCAAGGTCAGATGACGGTCGACGAAATCACCGGCGGCGCGCCGTACGGCGCCACCACCATCGCCGGCGGCGACGGCTCGCGTCAGCCCACCCAGATCGAGCTCGACGGCGCCCGTCACCAAGGCGAGATCGTCGCCAAAACCGCCGCCAAACTCTTCGGCTAAGCGCAACCCTTCAGGCGGCTTCCCCAAGCTGCTTGAAGCCCTCCCCTGATCTGGAGCGACCGCTCGATCCGGGAGACCTGACGGCCGATATCCCCCCTATCGGTCGTCAAGGCCGGTCGGCTCTCCCCAGAGCCGGCCGGCCTTAGTCGTGATGGGTCAGGGTTGGAGCGTGTCAGATTTGGTGGGTGCGAGCCGTTTAGGCGTGTAGCGCCCGATCCACGCAGTCGATCAGCTTGTCGCCGTCGAAAGGCTTTTTCAGAAAGCAGTGCGCGCCGGCCGCTAGAGCGTCCTCCCGCATCCTGTCGTCGAAGAAAGCCGAGATCAAGATCACCGGTATGACGCTGATCGAGGCGCCGATGAGACGCGTCAGCTCGATCCCGTTCATGCCGTCGGGCATCTGCACATCGCTGATGAGGCAGACGCTGTCCTTGGCTTCCGGAGATTTGAGGAAGGCTTCCGCGCTCGCAAACGTCGCGACGCTGTAGCCGGCGCTGCGGACCAGCCCGGCGAGGGAGCGACGAACGCCCTCATCATCGTCGACGACGGAAATCAGACGCTGGTCCGACACTCAAACGCTCCTGCTCAGGCAAGCGACGACGCGCCGCTTACTAGACCAAGATGCGAGATCGGCTCGCGTTCCGAAATTATACGCGAGGATGTTGGGCCGTAATGTCGCATCAGCGACCGTGCTTGAGCGTCTCGGCCATGGTGATGAAATCGGCCAGGGTCTTGGCGCCGAGCTTTCGCATCGCCCCGCTGCGGTGGATCTTCACCGTGATCTCCGCCAGATCGATCTCGAAAGCGATCTGCTTGTTCATCTTGCCCATGGCGACGCGGTCCATGATCTCGCGCTCGCGGGGCGTGAGGGCCTCGAACTTGGCGCGCACCTCGTCGAATTGGCTCCGCTCCGAACGCTGCGCGGCGTCGCGCGAGAGCGCAGCGGCAACCGCATCGAGCATGTCCTGCTCGCGGAAAGGCTTGGGGAGGAAATCCACCGCGCCGGCTTTCATGCCCCGGACAGTCATGGGAATATCGCCATGTCCCGTCATCAGGATCACAGGCATGTTCACGCCTGCGTTGGCGAGCTGCGCCTGGAAATCCAGCCCGCTTGATCCTGGCAGGCGAATATCGAGGACCAGACAGCCGGCCGTAACGGGAGCGCCTGACGCCATGAAGTCAGCGGTGTTGGCGTAGGCGCGCGTCTCGTAGCCGACCGACCGGAAAAGTTGGTCCAGAGCGGTTCGAACACCCTGGTCGTCATCGACGACGTAGACCACCGGCTTGAAGTTGGACTGGCTGGCTGGCGAATGTTCCATCAATCCGATCTGACCGGGCTAGCCACGCGCGTCAATCCGGGCCATTCGCATTTGTGCCATTGACGAAGTATTTGGAACGCCGGGAATGGATGCTTCAGAGCAACTGCGTGCAATTACAGACGCTGTCCCGGCGCTGATCTCCTTCTTTGACAAGAACCACATCTGCCGGTTCGCCAACGATCATCACCGCCGCTGGTATGGTCGCGCGCCCGAGGATCTTGTCGGTCTGCATATGAGCGGTTTCCTCGGTGACGAGGGCTATGCTCGCCGCCGCCCCTTCATCGAGCGCGTCTCCCGCGGCGAGCAGGTCTCTTTCGACGCCCAAGTCCCTCACCTCGACGGCACGTTCAGAGATGCCGCGATCCGCTACGTTCCCCAGATGATCGATGGGACGTTCGAGGGCTTCTACATCCTCGTCTTCGACGTGGCGCTTCATCAACACCGCTTCAACAGCGTCTTCCATGGCGCCTCGATGGCGTTCTGGGAGCTGGACTTCACCCAGGCCAACGCCGTCTTGGACGCGATGGCGGCAGCGGGAGCCAATCCGGTCAAGCAGATCCTGGCCGACGCCGCCCTCGTGGGTGAACTGCTCTCCGCAGTGAAGATCGTGGACGGCAACGACCGCGCCATGGCGCTGTTCGGCCTAGATAACGCCACGGCCGCGGGCCTGTCGCTCGAACAGCTCACTGTCCCGTCCAGCCAGCCCGCCTTTGCCAAGTACTTCAGCGCCTATTTCTCTGGCGAGCCCAGCTTCGAGACGGAGACCGTCCTGAAGACCGCTGATGGCGAGGCGGTGGACGTCCACCTGACCTGTGCATTCCCCAAACACGCGATCTCGCGCAACACGGCCGTGCTGGGCGTCACCGACATTCGGGCGCGCGTCTTGCGCGAGCGCGAGTTGGCCAGGGTGCAGGCGGACCTGGCTCACGCCTCGCGGATCGCCACCCTTGGCGAGCTGATGGCGTCGATCGCGCACGAGGTCGGCCAGCCGCTGGCGGCCGCAGTCGCCAGCGGAAACGCCGCACGGCGCTGGCTCGACAGACCAGAACCGGAGGTCAGCGAGGCGCTGGACGCTATCAGGCACATTGTCTCGGAGGCCACGCGCGCGTCCGAGATCATCTCACGGACCAGGTCGATGGCGGTAAAGGGCGAATCCCAGCGCGCGCCGTTTTCGCTCAACGACATGATCGATGAGACGGTCAAGCTGGTCACGCGTCAGGTGTCAGGCCTGGGAGCCGATCTGCGGCTGGACCTGCAAGCGGACCTACCGGATGTGACGGGTGACCGGATCCAGTTGCAGCAAGTGCTGATCAACCTGGTGGTCAATGCTGCGCAGGCCATGGCCGAGCAAGCCGATCCCGTCCGGGTCATAACGCTGCGGTCACGGCGCGACGGCGAGGTACTTTCAGTCGAGGTCGGGGACACCGGGCCCGGCATCGACGTAGAGCGAGCGTCACAGCTCTTCAATGCCTTCTACACCACCAAGGCCACCGGGATGGGGATGGGCCTGTCGGTCGCCAAGACCATCGTCGAAGCCCACGACGGCGAGATTTCGGTCGTCCCGGGTCAGCCAAGGGGCGCGACTTTCCGGTTCACAGTTCCGCTCTGAGGCCGTCTCACAAGGCCGCGCAGCGCATACCCGAGTATGCGTCAGACAGCCGCCCGTACGATGGCCCCTGGCCAGCACCACGCGCATCTTCGGGACAAGGCCCTTCGGGGCGACCTCGGAGAGTTCAGATGGAAAAGCACATCGACTTGGCGGCCGCCGGCGCGCTGCTGCATGCGAACCTGGACAGCGTGTTCAACGAGCGTGACGCGGGCAAGCGCTTGGCGGCCCTGGAACGCCTCTGGGTTCCTGACGGCGTCCTTTACGAGCCCACCGACGTCGTGACTGGGAAGGACGCGATCAGCGCCGCCGTCGGCGCGCTTCACGGGCTGCTGCCGCCTGGCACGGTCTTTACGCCGACCGCTTCCGCCACTGGTCATCATGACCTCTTCGTTCTGCCGTGGGAGGCCGCCGTGCCGGGCCAGGCGCCGCATACCTTCGGCCGCGACATCGCCATCGTCGAAGGCGGCCGCATCGCGCGCCTCTACGTCCACCTCGACTAAGGCGTCGATCCGCATCGTTGCTGTTTTTGCGACGCAGGGTCGCCGTTCGCCGATCTGCCGCGCAGCTCTGCGCGACGCCAAATCCTTCTCGCATCAACCCGCCCTCGCGAGGGCTTTGGAGGCCCTAGCCATGACTTCGGTCGCAGTTCAAACGCCCGTCGCTTCCGTTCTCGACGAGCCCCGGAAAGTGGCGTTTCAAACCGCGGGCCATGGCCACGGTGCGATCCGCAGGCTGATGAGCCCGTCCGACCTTGGCGGCCATCTGAAGCCCTTCGTCTTCCTGGACTTGTTCGGCGGCGACATGCGCCGGCTGAACCAGTCCATGGCGTTGCATCCCCATTCGGGGATCGCCACCGTGACGGTCTTCACCGAGGGCGACGTCACTTACGACGATCCCGACGCGGGCAAGGGCACCTTGGCCTATGGTGGGGTCGAATGGATGCGCGCCAGCGGTGGGGTGTGGCACGGCAAGGAGATCTCGGCTGGCCGTTCGGCGACCATGCAGGGCTTCCAGCTGTGGCTGGCCCTTCCCCCCGAAACCGAAAACGGTCCTGTCGACAGCCAGTACATCGAGGCTGATGCGACGCCGACGGTTGGCCCGGCTCGCCTGATCCTGGGTCGCTACGAAGGCGCCGAAAGCCCGGTGCGTTCGCCAGCCGACATCAACTACCTGCTGGTGACGCTCAAGCCCGGCGAAGAATGGACCTACACGCCGCCCGCCGGACACGTCGTGGGCTGGGTCGCGGTCTCTCGCGGCGCGCTCGTCAGCGGCGAGCCCATCGCCGCCGCGCATCTGGCCATGTTCGAACCGTCGCAGCAGCCGATCCGCCTGGTCGCCGATGCGGAGCAAGGCGCGACCTTCGTGCTCGGCTCGGCGCGCCCCCACGCCCATGACCTGCACCTTGGCTACTACTCGGTTCACACGTCCGCGGCGGCGCTCGCCCAGGGCGAGGCCAGGATCGAGGCGCTTCGCCTTCGCCTCGAAGAAAGCGGCGATCGGCGTACGGCGTCGGGCTCCACCCCGATCTTTCGCTGAGGCCGGGCGGCGCACGTTCCGTGGGTCGTCCGCCGCCCCTCGTCACCGCCTCGATCGTCCTCGGATCCACAAAGCCTCGCGCGGCTCAATCGAGACCCTCCCGATAACCCCAAGCCGAGAAAGTCGATGACCCTCACCCAATCAGCGTCCGCTTTCGTCAGCGAGCATCGCGCCTGGGCCGGCGTCATCCTCGGATTGGCGGCCTTCGGCGAGTCCATGCTCGTCGTCGGCGCCTTTCTGCCTGCCACGGCGCTGCTCATCCTGGCGGGCGGCATGATCGCCACCGGCCTGCTCGACGCCGCCTCGGTCCTCCTCTGGGCGACGATCGGGGCCGTCATCGGCGACGCCGCATCCTACGGGCTGGGCCGGCGTGTCGGCGCCAAGCTGCTGCGCCACCGGCTCCTTGCGCCACATGGACGAACGATCGCCCGGACACGCCTGGCCATCCGCCGGTTTGGGATCCTGACCATCTTTCTTGGCCGCTTTGCCGGTCCGCTGCGAGCCGTCGCGCCCGTGATGGCGGGCATGCTCCGCATGCCGGCCGGGAAGTTCCACCTGGCCAATGCGCTGTCTGGCCTGATCTGGGTGGCGGCCTTCGTGACGCCAGGCTACCTGGCCGGCAAAGGCCTGGCCGTCCTGGATCTTGGCGCCAGCGCGGCCGGGCCTGCCTTGGTGACCATCCTGGCCGTGGGGATCGTGGGCGGTCTTGGATGGTTGGTGCTCGCTCGTCACCGTCCGATCGCGCGCGCCAAGCTCAAGTCCGATGCGCGTCTCCAGTTCGCGTTCGGCCAATAGGCGCCCCCTCACCTACGCCGCCGGCGACGCCCACGGGGCGTGGCCCTAAGCTGGCCCGGCGCCCCATGGCGAACGAAGCAACCCGAAGGCATGACTGTGGATCTCGAGGACCTTGAGACGTTTGTAGCGATCGCCAGTGCTGGCGGGGTATCGGCAGCCGCCCGGCGTCTTGGGCTGTCCAAGTCGATCGTCAGTCGGCGGCTTCAACGGCTCGAGGAAGCGCTTGGCGCCCAGTTGCTGGCGCGCGGCGCTCGTGGCGCGGCGTTGACGGAGGCCGGGGCCACCTTCCGGGACCATGCAGCGCGGGCTCTGGCGGAAATCGAGACCGCCCGGGAGGACTTGTCGGCCGACGGCGCGTTGCGCGGACGCCTCAGGATCGCTGCGCCGCTCTCGTTTGGACCAACACACCTGGCTCCCGTGCTTGCGGAATTGGCGCGACGACATCCCTTCCTGCAGGTTCATGCCGCCTATAGCGACCGGTTCGTGGACATCGTGGCGGAAGGCTTTGACTGCGCCGTGCGGGTCGGGACGCTGAGCGACTCCAACCTGGTGGCCCGGCGCATCGGACCGATCGCCGGGACGCTGGTCGCCTCACCGGACTATCTCGCGCTGCACGCCCAGCCAGAAACGCCGCCGGACATCCTCGCGCACGAAGCGCTCATGCAGGCAACGGAAGCGTGGCGGTTCGTCGACGGCGACAGGATCCGCACCGTTCACCCCCAAGGCCGCTTCAAGGCCGACAACGGGACGGCCCTGGTCTCCGCGGCCTTGGCCGGTATCGGCATCGCCGCCCTGCCCGACTTTCTGATCGAGGCCCATCTGGCCAGCGGCGCGCTCGTACCCTTGATGCCGCGCTACCCTCTCGTCGAAGGCGGGATCTTTGTCGTTCGTCCGCCGGGGCAGAACCCCGGAAGAAAGATCCGGGTCCTGACCGAGCTGTTGATCGAGCGCTTCGGCTAGATACCCAGGTATGTGAAGCCAAACCCCCGTTCAATGGCGGACGGCGCACCTTCCAGACAGGTTGGCGGCATCAAGGCCTCGTAAAAGACGGGGCGCCCCCCTGATGGAGAAGGTCCCATGGCGTCGATCCCTTCCACCCCGGCGCCGCGCTGGGTGATCGCTATTCTGGAAGCGCCGACGACGAGCTTCCTGGCGCGCCTGGCCCTGGTCGGGGCCTATCTCCTCGGCGGGATCGTCAAGGCGCTGGACTTCCCCAGCGCGGTCGCCGAGCAGGCGCATTTCGGTCTCCAGCCGGCGGCGCTGTTCGCGATCGTGACCATCATCGTGGAACTTGTCGGGGCCAGTCTTGTGCTCTTCGGCCGATGGGCGTGGCTCGGAGCTGGGATGCTCGGCGTCTTCACCCTACTGGCGGCCCTCGTGGCTAACGCGTTCTGGCGCATGGAAGGCCAGGAGCGGTTCATGGCGACCAACGCCTTCTTCGAGCACCTGGGCTTGATCGGCGGCCTGGTGCTCGCAGCCATGATCGCAGACCGCCGGCCGGAGCAACGCTCGTGAACTCCGCCGTCAAGCCTACGGCTCAGCCGCGCGACCCCATGGTCGCGCTGCTGATCATGCTGTCATTCACCACCGGCCTGGTGGACGCGGTCAGCATTCTTGGTCTTTCCAAGGTGTTCACCGCCAACATGACCGGCAACGTGGTCTTTCTGGCCTTCGCCTTGGCGGGCGCCCCCGGCTTCAAGTGGCCGCTCTTCGTGGCGGCACTGGCTTTCTTTGCCCTCGGCGCCGGCATGGCGGGCCGGCTGGAACGGCGCGGCCAAACGTCCGGCCGTCGGCGGTGGTTGCTCGTCGTGGCGAGCGTCGAGGCGGTCATGCTGCTCGCCGCCGCTGCCTGCTCGATCGGCTATGATCCCGCACTTGCCACGCCCACATGGGCTCTGATGGCCATGATCGGACTGACCGCGACAGCCATGGGGGTCCGCAACGCGACGGTTCGCCAGCTCAAGGTCGCCGACCTCACGACTACGGTCCTGACGCTGACGGTGACGGGGATCGCCGCGGACTCCACCCTAGCCGGCGGAAAGAACACCAATGTCGGACGGCGCTCCGCGGCGGTGCTGTCGATCTTCGCCGGAGCCCTGGTCGGCGCCTTGCTTTTGAATTGGGGCGGGCTCGCGTTGCCGCTTATCCTCGCGGCTGTCGCCGTGCTGGGATCCACCGTCATCCTGGTGCGAGATCTCCCTTCCGCCAGCTGAGGCGCAAGTCTTAGCCGGCGTCTACCACCGAGCGCTCCGGTTGCCCCATGGGCGCATGTAGACCCAGGCCTGGCGCGCGGCCCTCGAGCCGCTCGACGACGCCGTGTTCGACCTCGGTCACGACCATCGTGTGACTGTTCGGCTCGAAGGCGACGTTGGTGGGCAGGCGGCCGTTGGTCGGCAAGCGATCGATAATCGCGCCCGAGGGATCGATGACTGTCACCTCGCCCTGCCCGTAGACGGTGCAGTAGAGGTTACCCAGGGTGTCGAACGCCATGCCGTCCGGCCCGACGAACTGCTCGCCGGGCGCGGCGATCAGGACATTGGCGAAAGGCTCGCGCGAGATGTCGTCGCCCAGGATCGCGTAGCGATAGATCCAGCCTGTCAGCGACTCGTTGGCGAAAAGCGAGCCGTCGGCCGCGAAGGCGATGCCGTTGGTGAAGCGCATACCGCCGTCCAGGCGACGGATCACCCGTCCCGCAACTGGATCAATCTGGAAGAGGCTTCCGTCGTAGGTCGCAGTCTGAAAGTCGGGCCGAATGGCCAGGCCCTGGATGAAGACGTCCGGCCGCATGCCGGAGTCCGTCATGTAGAGGAGTCCGTCGGGGCCGAAAGCCAGGTCGTTCGGGAACAAGAACGGACCTCTGTCGTCGCCCGCTATCGTGCGTCTGACCACACCCTCGGGATCGAGCTGGACCAGGCTGTTGCCAACGCCGCCGGCCACCCAGAAACAACCGTCGCCATCGATGGCCAGCCCTGTCGGGCGTCCTCCGGGGCGCCCGATGACGTCGCGCGATCCGTCGGCCTGGAGCCGGGTCAAGCACTCGCGGCTCTCGTCCATTTCGACGACATGCAGGCGACCGCTGGCGTCGAACGCAGGTCCTTCGGGCTGGCGCAGGTCGCCGGCGATGATCGGATTGCGCATCAGCCCCCCCTGGTTCGGCGCACAGCGTTCTCTAACGGGCCGCGCGCCTTACGCCAAGACGCGATCGGAACAGCCTATGCCTGGGGTTGGAGGCGCATACCCGCGTATGCGTCCGAAAACCCCCTGTTCAATGGGCGATGTCGAGGCGGTGCGCCAATCTGGGCGCATCAACCCTCTCCCGCAGAACAGGAGCTCGACCATGTCCATCACCGCCACCCCGACGCCCGGCCAGGGCCTGATCTCGCCCAAGGATCACACCCTGATCCTCATCGACCATCAGTCGCAAATGGCCTTCGCCACCCACTCGATCTCGGCCACCGAGCTTCGCAACAACACCGCCCTGGTGGCGCAGGCCGCCGCCGGGTTCGGCGTCTCCACGATCCTGACCACCGTCGCCGAGAAGAGCTTCTCCGGCCCGATCTTCAGCGAGATCCTGGACGCGTTCCCCGGTGCGGAGGTTACCGACCGCACCTCGATGAACACCTGGGAAGACGCCAACGTGATCAAGCGCGTCAACGCCATCGGCAAGGACCGCATCGTCCTGGCCGGCCTGTGGACCGGCGTCTGCATCGTCGGGCCGGCCCTGTCGGCGCTGTCGCAGGGTTTCGAGGTCTACGTCATCACCGACGCCAGCGGCGACGTCTCGGCCGAAGCCCACGAGCGCGCCGTCGCCCGCATGGTCCAGGCCGGCGCCCGGCCGATGACCTCGCTGCAATACCTTCTGGAACTGCAGCGCGACTGGGCCCGCACCGAGACCTACGACCTGACCGGCGGCATCGCCCGCAAGTTCGGCGGCGCCTACGGTCTGGGCATCACCTACGCCAAGACCATGTTCGGGGCGTCCGAGGGCGGCCACGCCCAGGCCGCCTGATCCATGCTGGCGGCGGGGTCTGCGTCCCGCCGCCGCCTACCGCAAATTGGAGATTCCCATGAAGCCCTACCTGCTCTCACTCGGCGCCGGCCTTCTCGTGGGCGTCTTCTATGCGCTGCTCAATGTCCGCTCCCCGGCCCCGCCTACCATCGCCTTGATCGGCCTGCTGGGCATCCTGCTGGGCGAACAGGCCGTCCCGATCGCCAAGCGCTTGGCCGCCAAGGCTCCGGTCATGGCCTATCTGGCGGGCGAATGCGCCGACCGGGTTCTTGGCGCCCGTGCGTCCGAATCCCTGCGCCGAAAGGACCAGGCATGACCCCGATTACCCGCCGCAGCGCCCTGGCTCTGGGCGCGGCCATGCTCCCCTCGTCCCTCCTCGCCCAGCCCGGGAACGCCGACATGCCCCAACCGGATCTCATCCTGACCAACGCCAAGATCACTACGCTCGATCGCGGCAATCCGCGCGCCAGCGCCGTGCTGGTCCGCGAAGGCCGCTTCGTGGCGGTCGGCGACGAGGGCGAGGTTCGCGCCGCCGCGCGGGCCAATCCCACGATTGTCGATCTTGGCGGCCGCCGGGTGATCCCCGGCCTTATCGACAGCCACATGCACATCATCCGCGGCGGCCTGAACTACAACATGGAGCTACGCTGGGATGGGGTGCCGACCCTGGCCGACGCCATGGCCATGCTGAAGAAGCAGGCGGCGAACACCCCGCCCCCGCAGTGGGTTCGCGTGGTCGGCGGTTTCACCGAGCACCAGTTCGTCGAGAAGCGCCTGCCGACGATCGCCGAGATCAACGCCGCCGCGCCCGAGACGCCGGTGTTCATCCTGCACCTCTATGATCGCGCCTTGCTGAACGCCGCAGCCCTGCGCGCCGTCGGCTACACCAAGGACACGCCCAATCCGCCCGGCGGCGAGATCGTCCGCGACGCGGCCGGCAATCCCACCGGCCTGCTTCTGGCTCAGCCCAACGCCATGATCCTCTATTCGACGTTGGCCAAGGGACCCAAGTTGCCGCCAGAATACCAGCTCAACTCCACCCGCCACTTCATGCGCGAGATGAACCGTCTGGGCGTGACCGGCGTGATCGACGCCGGTGGCGGCTATCAGAACTATCCCGACGACTACGAGATCATCGAGAAGCTGCATGCCGACAACCAGCTGACGCTGCGCATCAGCTACAACCTCTTTCCGCAGAAGCCGAAGGGCGAGCTGGCCGACTTCCAGTCCTGGTCCAAAACCGTAAAGCCGGGCCAAGGCGACGACACCTATCGCCACAACGGCGCGGGCGAGATGCTCGTCTACAGCGCCGCCGACTTCGAGGACTTCCGGGTGGCCCGGCCCGAGATGCCGGCCAACATGGAGGACGACCTAGAGCCGGTTATCCGCCTGCTGGCTGAGCAGCGCTGGCCCTGGCGCCTCCACGCGACCTACGACGAAACCATCGACCGTGCCCTGGACGTCTACGAGAAGGTCAACAAGGACATCCCGTTCGATGGCCTGCACTTCTTCTTCGACCACGCCGAGACGATCAGCGAGCGCAACATCGATCGCATCGCCGCGCTGGGCGGCGGGATCGCCGTGCAGCACCGCATGGCCTTCCAGGGCGAGTATTTCATCGACCGCTACGGCGCCAAGGCCGCCGAGATGACCCCGCCGATCAGCAAGATGCTGAAGGCCGGCGTGCCGGTCGGCGCCGGCACCGACGCCACCCGGGTGGCCAGCTACAATCCGTGGGTCTCCCTCAACTGGCTGATCACCGGCAAGACGGTCGGGGGCACACGTCTCTATCCGCAGGCCAATCGGCTGGACCGCGAGGAAGCCCTGCGTCTGTGGACCACTGCCAACACCTGGTTCTCCAACGAGGAAGGCAAGAAGGGTCAGATCGCCGTTGGCCAGCTGGCGGATCTCGCGGTGCTCTCGGCCGACTTCTTCACCGTCCCAGAGGACGAGATCCCGCACCTGGGCTCGGTGCTGACCCTGCTCGGCGGTCAGGTTGTCCATGGTGAGGGAGCGTTCTCCAAGCTGTCGCCGGACCTGCCGCCGGCGATGCCGGACTGGTCGCCGGTCCGCACCTTCGGCGGCTACCAGAACCGTTCGCGCCAGACCGCGATGGCCCTGGCCAGCGCTTGCGGATGCGCCAGCGCCTGCGGCGTTCACGGCCACGACCATGCCTCCGCCCTGGGCCGCGAGGCGCCGACCGCCGACGCCCGCTCGTTCTGGGGCTCCCTCGGCTGCGGTTGTTGGGCCGTGTGAGACCAGGCCGGCAAGCGAGGCCTGTCCTTGCCTGCCAGCTCGCGAAAGGACCCACCATGCCGCGCCCGGCCTGCCTTCTCGCCGCCGTCTGTACGCTCGCCGCGACCTCGGCGGCGGCCGGTGACGCACCCGCCTTCAAGTCCGTGAGATCGGACGAGGACTACGGCTACCTGCGCGATGCCGCCGACCGAACAGGAGCCGATGCGATCCGGTTCATTCCGCTCAACGCGAATGGCTCACGCCATCTCAGCCTCGGCGGCGAGGCCCGGGTGCGTATCGACACTATCGATGCGCCCCAGTTCGGCGTCGGCGGCGAGCCAGCCGACACGTTCGGGTTGGCCCGGTTCCTGTTCAGCGCCGATCTGCATCTCGGCGACAGGGTGCGGGTCTATGGCGAGCTTGGTCTGCATCGCGACCTGGGCAAGACCGATGCCCCCTCGCCGATCGACCGCAATGGCTTGGACGCCCAGCTGCTGTTCATCGACCTGCGGGCCAACGCCGCCTGGCGCCTTCGCGCCGGCCGTCAGGAGCTCATGCTCAGCCCTAGCCAGCGGTTCATCGCCGTGCGCGAAGGCCCCAACATCCGCCAGGCCTTCGACGGTCTACGGATCACCCGCGCTACGCCATCCCTAAGGCTGGACGTCTTCTACCTCCAGCCAGTCTTGGTCGAACCCGGCGTCTTCAACGACCAGCGCAATGGGGGCCAGCGCTTCTACGGCGTTTACGGATCAGCCCGCCTGGCCAAGGACCTCACCTTGGATCTCTACGCACTGGGCCTGGATCGAGACGACGTGCGGTTCGGAAGCACCAGCGGCGATGAACATCGCCAGTCGCTGGGCGCACGCCTGGCCGGCGCGCGCGGCCCGATCGACGTCGAGGCCGAAGGCATGATCCAGGGCGGCCGGTTCGCCGGCCGGCAGATACGCGCCTGGGGCGGCAGCGTCGGCGCCGGATACACCCTTTCGCATTCGTGGAAGCCGCGCCTGGGCCTGCGCTACGACGTCGGCTCGGGCGATCAAGATCCCACCGATGGCAAGCTGGAGACCTTCAATCCGCTCTTCCCGCGCGGCGCCTATTTCAATGAGAGCGCCTTGACCAGCTGGTCCAACCTTAGCGCCGTCAGGACGAGCCTGGGGGTCTCACCCGTCAAGGGCTTAAGCCTGGAAGTGAGCTACACGGTGCGCGATCGCGCGACCGGGAGCGACGCCATTTATCTCCAGTCCATGCAGGTTCTGCCTGGCTCCGCAGCCTCCGAGGCCAAGGCCGTCGGAAATGCTCTGCAAATCGACGCGAGCTGGCAAGCCAGCCGCAACATCAGGCTACAGGCCCAGGTCGTGCGCCAGGAGGCCGGCGCCGCCATCAAGGCGATAGGCGGGAAGGACAGCGATTTTGCCATGCTCATTCTCCAATATCGCTTCTGACCTGCGCATTGCCGAACGGTGTTTTTTCAATTGACGCCCGCCAAGGTTGAGCGCAGCTTGACCTTGGCGGGGAGCCCCACTTTCGATCATGAGCACGGCAGCTGCGCGAGGCGAGCTTAGCCTTGGCGTGCCGGAATGGAGTGGCCGGGGAATGCGTACGAGCACCTGTTTCAGCGCGCGGCCTCGGGTGGATATCGCCGGAGGACAACGACGCGTAGGCTGGGCAGTCGCGATCGGCCGCCAGCCTGTCTCTTGGTGAGCGGCGAAATGGCCGCTTATCAGCAGATATTGCTCGCGATTTTCGCCCTCACGTCGCTCCACGCCGCCTACAAGGCCGTGCATCAAGCCCGCGAAAAGCAGCGTCTACAGGAACGTGAACTCCGATGGCGCCAATCCGAACAGGCTCGGATCGTCCTCAACGAGATGGAGGACGACCCATACGCCGAAGCAGCCATGCTCTGCTTGGACTGGAACGGACGGCCAGTCGTCTTGAACGGCAAGAAACTGGTTCTCTGGTGGGATGAGATCGACGAGGCGCTGCGCGTGGTCCGAACCGACAAGTTCACCGCGCGGGAGATGCTGATCCGCGACAGCTACGACCATCTTTTCTATCAATTCGAGCGCGCCGCTCAGTGGATCAAGATCGACCTGATCAGTGTCTACGACGTGCTCTTCCCGCTCTCCTATCTCGCGCGATGCATGGCCAAGCGCCGTGACGTCTTCGAGGCGTACCTTGCCAAGTACGACTACCACGGCGCGCTGGCGCTTCTGAGACGGTTCGAGTCTTGGGGCGGCGCGCTTGGCCCGGAGTCGACGCCTCCAATGCCACCCAAGCGCACGTGGTCTCAAAAATTGCTGTCCGGGATCTCGATGATCGATCCGGTCAAGCCTCCGGACATCGACAAGATCGTCGGGAGCAAGGTCGAAGGCGCATGACGCCAACACCGATCCATTCAACGCTTTGTCCAGGGGGAACAGAGGCATGCTATTCCAAGGTCGAAGAAACAAGAGCTTGTTCCTACGCGCCTATCTGGGTGATCGGGCCAACGGAACCATCGAGCTGCGCTATCTCGGCGCGGGCCTGGGCGCGGACATGGGGCTGCCGGGCGCCCTTATCCAACCCAAGCTTGGCGATCCGCGAGGCGGCGCCTTCGACTACGCGATCCCGAGCGGCATGGTCGCCCACTGGACGCGATCCGATAACCCACTTCCTTTCCTCCTCATCATGCAGCCGTTCTCGATCGGCGGCTCGGCGCACGCGTGGCTGGCGATCAGTCAGGATGGTGAGCCTCTCGCCGCCGAACTGAACGGCGAAGACGTCCCAAGCGGACCGCACGGCGAGGTCGGGCTTGGCAAGATCACCAGCGCGACCACGGCTCAGTTCGTCTTCAGCGTGGAGCTGAACTGATGCTGGCCAGAGCGCTTGTCCTGACGACCCTCGCCGTTCTGATCGCGACCCATGCCGAGGCCCAGGAGCCGGCGACCGCATCGATCGTCTCGAAACTGCCGGAGAACGAAGGCATCTTCGGATTTGACTACGGGACGCCCTCCTTGCCAGCGCTTAATCTGGCGGGGCTCTCGGCTGACAAGACGACGACCTCGTCGAGCCTGAAGCCCTTCGTCATCAGCCTGCCCGCCCTCGGCAGCGGCGCCGCCGGCCAGTCGGCCGCCCTCGATGTGGCCCCCGCCTGGCTCTTCGGCATCCCGAGAAATCAGACATTGGAGGCCTACCGCAACACGCCGGGCGCCCTCCAAGCGTTGCAGCGCTTGCGATTGGGATGGGCGGCGACGAACGGCGACGATGGCGATGGCGATCCCAAAAAGGCCAAGGCGTCCAGAATGGCCCTTGCCCTGAGCACTTCTCTCTTGAAGGCCAGTGACCCGGTCCTTCAGAGGAGCGCCTTACTCCCGGGCAGCGCCACGCGCGGCTACCTCTATGACGACTGCGTCGACAAGATTCCGAACAAGCAGGCCCAGCGCGAAGCAACCACGCGGTTCTCCACGGACGTGACGAACCTTCAGATCTTGGAACAGTCCATCGCCAGCGGCCAGCCTCTGAAGTCCGGAAGCCGCGCCACCCTGGCGCGGCTGTTCGACCCCGTCGGCGGTGTTCCGCCGCCCGCGCCGCCCGAGCCGGACGCCAAAGTGATCAGCGCGCTGCAGGTGCTGATTGCCGACGCAGCCAAGAACAAAGACGCCAATGCGGTCAGCTATTTCAAAGGTCGGCTCGATGCTCTGCAGGTGATGCCCAAACTGGGCGAGGGACAAGAACCAGCCCTCACCGACGATGAGCGCGCCAGGTACGTCGCGCCGTTACGTAAGCTGATCAAGGATCGCCAAGAAGGCGTGACCAAGGCCAGCTTGGTGTTCAGCACCGACCTGGGACTGATCGAAGAGGCCAAGGCCTGCGCGCAAAAGGCTTCGCTGCAGGCCCTCTACCAGCCTCAGCTGAATGTTGGCCTGGCCACGCTGTGGACCGGCAATCAGGGCGACCTGGAGGATCTGGATCCGGCCGGCGCCGCCGCGTGGGTGGGCTTTCGCTATCCGGTCGCCAAACTCTTCGGCGCCAAGGCGGGCGTGGATGGCAAGGGGCCGCTTCGCTACCTCATGGTGGGTGTTAGCGGTCGGATCGGCCGGGATGAGACGCTCGACACCGGCGACGACACCATCAAGGAGTTCAAGGCCAACAGTACGGACATCTGGGTGGGCCTAGAGCGGGTAACGCAGAAGACCCAGCTGACCGGCCAGTATGGATGGATCGACATCGACGCCAAGGACCCCACCCAATCGGCGTTCTCGCGAGAGGGCGAGCGATGGCTGGTTTCCGGCAAACGGCTTATCAGCAACGCCGAAGGCGGGGTGTGGGCCGGCGTGAGCTACGGCGAGGCCGACGGCGACTCGGATCTTTTGCAGGACAAGACCTTTCTGGTGACCTTGACCTTTGGGCCAGCGAACGCGCCGAACCTGTTTGGCACAAAGCCCAAGAAGTAGACTGCGGCGGGCGGCCCGGAACGTCGGGCCGCCCGCACAGCAAGGCGTTCAGCGAACGCCCTCTCAAGCTGCCGCTTCGACCCAATTCTCGCGGCGCCATGCCCGTGGCGTCTCGCCGACCCACTGACGGAACGTCCGCGAGAAATGCGCCTGGTCGGCGAAGCCGCAGGCCAGGGCGATCTGGCTGAGGGGCTCATGGCCGCCGAGCATGAGGGCCTGGGCCCGGGCGATGCGATGACGGATGACCAGCGCGTGGGGTGGAAGCCCAAAGGTGTTCCTGCAGCATCGCGTGAAATGGGCGCAGCTGAGTCGCACGAGGCCAGCCAGGGTCTCGATCTCGAGGCTCGCGTCCACATTGGCTTCGATGAAGGCGATCACCTTCTTCACGCCCCACGGCGCCAACTGCGTGTTCCGCTGCGGGGGACGGCGGCGATCCCTGGCGGGATCCGGTTCGCCGGATTCGGCGCCATCGACGGCCTCTGGCCAGGACCGCGGTTCCGTCCGGAGGCCGCCGCGCGGGTCGCGCCAGCCGCCGCTGGCTTGGCGGGCTTGTCCGCGCAACGGCAACGAACCCGGCGCGATGTCTGCGAAATGATAGGTCATGGTCACCTCCGCTGCCGGCGAACCGGTGTTCGATGAGCCAAACCTTATGGCGCGGCTTGGCGCGCCCCCAGCCGTCCATCCGTCTGCTGGTCCATGGCGCGGGTTTAGCGCGTCTATCCCTGGGTATATCGGCGAGCCCTATTTCCGCCCTTGGGTCGGGACATTGAAAAGCGAGCGTCAGATCGCCATCTGCAACAGCTTCGGTGGCGATGCTGTCGTCCTCCCATCTGGTTTGCCTCCTCTCCCATTGGATCGCGTCCCGTGTACCACCCCGTCCTGCTTCACCCGATCGAAGGCGGCGCTTCCAAGCTGAGCCTGGAGACCGAGCGATCGGCGGTAACGGTGACGCGCGTTCGCCATGACGCCGCGCCCGGGGGTACGACGATGGCGATGGAGCCGCAGGACGCCCAACTGCTCGTGTTCCAGATGAACGACCATCCCGCCCATGACCTTTGGCTCGGCGGCAAGCACGTCCCGACCCCGCCGGTCAGCTCCGGCCAGATGAACCTGATCGATGTCAGCGAACCGGCCAGCGTTCGCACAGAGGGCGCTCTCGACAGTCTGCACATCCTGCTTCCGCAGCAGGCGCTCAATGACCTTGCGCCGCCGTCGCGCCCTGAGACCTACCAGGGCCTGCGGGCTCCGGCGGGCTGGATGACCCACGACCCCAAGATGATCCAGTTGGCCCCGATGCTGACCCACGCGCTGAACGCGGGAAACCTCAGCAAGCTCTATGTGGAGCATTTGGTCTGGGGCGTCGTGACCCATCTTACCGAGGCCTATGGCGTTCGCGCCGAGAAGCCGCGCACCGGTGGCCTGGCCCCCTGGCAGGTCAAGCGCGCCAAGGCCTTGATGGACGAAAGTCTGGCCCGCTCGGTCGCCCTGGTCGATATCGCCGGCGCTTGCGGCCTTTCGGTCGCCCACTTCTCGCGCGGCTTCAAGCAGGCGACAGGCGTGACGCCCCATGCGTGGCTCCAGGGCCGGCGCATGGAGACCGCCCAGGCGATGCTGATAAAGAAGGGCCCGTCGATCACCGAGATCGCTCGGGCCTGCGGTTTTGGCGACCACAGCCATTTCTCGCGCATCTTCAAGCGGGACGTCGGCGCAAGTCCGGTCGCCTGGCGGCGCCTGAACCAGACCGCCTGAACCAGACCACGTGACCGCCGGCCGCGCCGCGACGACACGCGGTCGAGCCGCATAGTCCATCTCCCGCTCCAGCGCAGCGGCCCTGCCGCCGGCTCTCTCGCCGCGGCCGATGCCCCACGCCCTGGCCCTGGCCTTAGCCCTGCACGACGACAGCAGGATCGCGGCAGGCGTGCGCGAAGTCGGCAAGATCGCTGGGCCCTGAACCTCTAAATCCAGCCCGCGAACACGGCGCCTGTCGCGGTCTCCCGCGATGGCCCTCCGGACCGTCGCGGTCTCGACCGCCGGCGGCGCGCCTCTGAAAACCCTAGCTACCAACTGGAACCACCATGTCCAATTCCAAGAAGACGGCCCTCGTCGTGGGCGCTACGGGCGGCATCGGCAAGACCGTCGCCCGGCTGCTGGCCGAACGCGGCGAGCAGGTCATTCTCACCAGCCGTGACGCCGGTCGCGCCGCCGCCGCCGCCGCCGAATTAGGCGAAGGCTGCCGCGGCCTGGCGCTGGATCTGACCAAGCCCGAAACCATCCGCGCGGCGCTCGCCGACCTGGGTCCGATCGACCATCTGGTGCTCAACGCCGTGGAGCGCGATCGCAACACCATTCGCGACTACGACATGGTCGCGGCCCAGCGCGCTGTCGGCCTCAAGCTGATCGGCTATTCGACGGTGGCCGCGACCCTGGCCGATCGCCTGGGTCCGGCCTCCAGCATCGTCCTGTTCGCGGGCCTCGGCTTCGTGCGTCCCTATCCGGGATCGACCTCGATCTCGACCGTCAACGGCGGCGTGATCGGCCTCACCCGCACCCTGGCCGTGGAACTGGCGCCCGTCCGGGTCAACGCCCTGCTGCCCGGAGCGATCGGTGACACCGAGATGTTCCAGACCGCGCCCAAGCCGTTCGTCGACGCGATTATCGAGCGCACGCCCGAGGGCCGGCTGCTGGCCACCGAGGACGTGGCGCGCTCGGCGCTCTTCCTCCTGGACACCCCGGGGGTCAACGGCGTCGATCTGATCGTCGACGGCGGTTACCACCTGCGCTGACCCTTCGACGCCGACGCGCGTCCGCGCCGGCGTCCAGATCCCTCCGGAGAGATCATGCACCTGGCCTTTATCGGACTGGGCCGGATGGGCGCGCCCATGGCGGCCAGCCTGCTGTCGGCGGGACACGCCGTCACGGTCTACAATCGCACCCCCGCGCCCGAGACGCTGAAGACGCTCGTCGGCGCCCGGGTGGCGTCCAGCTTGGCGCAAGCCTGCGTCGGCGCGGACTTCGTCTTCACGATGCTGTCCGACGACAGGGCGATGGAGGCCGTTGCCTTCGCTCCGGAAGGCCTGATCGCCTCCCTGGCGCCCTGCGCGGTCCATGTGGCGTGCTCGACGCTCAGCGGCGCCCTGGTGAGCCGGATGGAAGCCGCGCATGCGGCGGCCAGCCAGCATCTGGTCACGGCGCCGGTCATCGGACGCCCGGCCGCCGCCGCCGCCCGCCAGCTGGCTATTCTCGCCGCCGGCCCCGCGGAGGTCCTTGAGCGGACCCAGCCCTTGCTCGAGGCGATGGGCCGCAAGGTCTTCGTACTGTCGGAGGACCCCCGCGCGGCCAGCCTCGTCAAACTGGGCGTCAATTTCCTCACCGCCTCGGCCATCGAGGCCATGGGCGAAGCGATGGCCCTGGTCGGCAAGGGCGGCGTCGATCGCGAGCAGTTCCTAGAGGTCCTGACCACAACCTTGTTCGACAGCCCGATCTACAGAATCTACGGCGCGCTGATCGCGACCCAAGCCTTCTCGCCTCCGGGCATGCGGGCGGCTCTGGGCCGCAAGGACATCAACCTGATCCTGGCCGAGGCCGAGGCGCTGGACGTTCCCATGCCGCTGGGCGGGCTGCTGCGCGAGCGTTCGACGCGCCTGATCGCCCAGGGCGGCGAGGCCTTGGATTGGGCGGCCATCACCGGCCTGGCCCTACAGGATGCGGGCCTTGCCAGCTGGACCTCGGCTGGTGAGGCCCCCGCGCCCTGACCCTTCCCCACGCACCCGCAAGGGCGGCGATACCCCTGCCCCGGTTTCAGCTGAAACCCATCGGCTCGCGCGGAGACATCCGCCGGTAGCCGGGGTCCGGCATCCAGGGCGGCCAGACCGGACATTGGATCAGATCATGAAAACCCTATCGGCTCTGCTGCTCCTGGCGGGACTGACCGCGGGCTGCGCGCCCGCCGCCAAGGCTCCGCCGGCCGTCACCGAGGTCTCGGGCGCGAGCGACATCGAGGTTGGCCGCTATCTGACGCGGGTCGGCGGCTGCAACGACTGCCATACGGCGGGCTTCCTGCAGGCCGAAGGCAAGACGCCGGAAACGGAATGGCTGAAGGGGAGCCCCGTCGGCTTCCACGGGCCCTGGGGCGTCACCTACGCCAGCAATCTGCGCCTGACGGCGGAGAATATCTCCGAGGACGACTGGGTGGCCATGCTAGGCAGCCGCACCGACGCCCCGCCGATGCCATGGCCGGTCACCCACGCCATGACCGACGCCAACAAGCGCTCGCTCTACCGGTACATCCGGTCGCTTGGTCCAACAGGCCCGGCCGCGCCGATGCGGCTGGCCCCTGGCGAGACACCGCAAACGCCCTACATAGAGATGGTCCCCGTCATGCCCGCCAAGGGGTGCAGCCTGGGTTCCGGAGCCGAACAGCGCCGGAGCTTCCCCTGCTCCTGATGGCCCACGGCGGGAGCTCACCTCAAGACCTTGGCTTGCGCGCCGCGCCGTCGATCCCACGGATCAGCGGGGTCGCGGCGGTAGCAGGAAACGACAAGCCGGAAACCGCACGATGCTGGAAGTTCAGTCGCATCCTTCAGGCGCATCGGCGCTCCCCGCGCCTGGCCGCCGCTCGCCGCCCCTTGGTCGCCCGATGTTGAAGCCGCTCCCCAGCCAGCTCTTCGATCCGGTGGATTTTCTCGCCCCGGAGACCCGGTCTGTCCGGGCCGCGACGCGCCGCGCCGCCATTACCGTCAGGCGCTTCAAGCGCGAGGAGGTGCTGCAGCCGCAAGCCTTCTCGATGGCGGACAAGGACGGCTTCCTGCTGATCTACCAGCTACGCGACCATCCCGCCCACGACTTCTGGGTGGACGGCAAGTTCCAGCCGGCCCTCAGCAGCCCCGAGGGCCATATCCACATCATCGACCTGGCGACCGAGCCGGTGGGCCTGGTTTCCACCGCGGTCGATAGCCTGCACATCCACATCCCGAAGCTCGCCTTGCGGGACCTGGCGGAGGATGTCGCCGCCGCGCCCGTCGAGGACCTGCGGCCGCCCGAGCAATGGCGCACGGTCGATCCGGTGCTCACCGCCGCGCGCCCGCTGTTGCTGGCCGCCCTGGACATGGCCACCCCGACCAGCAGCCTCTTCTTCGACCATGTCGGCATGGCTCTGGGCGGGCATGTCGCCCACACCTATGGCGGCATGCGGCCCCATGTCTTCCGCAACGGCGAGCTGGCGCCCTGGCAGCTGTCGCGCGCCAAGGAATTGCTGGCCGACAACCTGCGCAAGGACCTGTCGCTGCCCGAGGTCGCCGCCCAGTGCGGCCTTTCGGTGGCCCACTTCTCGCGGGCCTTCAAGACCTCCACGGGCCAGTCGCCCCACGTCTGGCTGCAGGCCCGGCGCCTGGATCGCGCCCGCGAGCTGCTGGCGGGCGACCTTCCGCTGGCCGAGATCGCCATGGCCTGCGGCTATGCCGACCAGAGCCATTTCAGCCGGCTCTTCAAGCGCGCCACTGGCGTGGGGCCCGGCGCCTACCGCCGCCTGGGCGGGCCGGCCTAGGTCTGGAGCCGTCCCCTCGCCCAGGGAAAAAAGGGGCGCAAAGCGACAAGACAGCATGATCCGCCACCGGGCGCGGCAAGCCGCCAAGAGCCCCGCGGCGCGAGCGTCTAGTGAGAGCGTCTCCGCCGCGCCCGATGCGGTTCAGACAAGGCTCCCCCATGAAGATCATCATCGCCGCCCTGCCAGCGGGCGGCCACATCAACCCGATGCTCGGCGTCGGCTGCTTCCTGGCCCAGCAGGGCCACGAGATCTGCGTCTATACCGGCACCACCATGCAGGCGCGGGTCACGAGCCTGGGCCTGAAGTTCCATCCCCTTCCCGCCCCGGTCGACTTCGACCTCACCGACATTGACGCCTGCTTCGAAGGCCGCGCCGCGCTGCCGGCCCACGACCAGGTCGCGCTCGATTTCGAGAAGATGTTCCTGGGCGCGATCGCGCAGCAGGATGAAGGGTTGCGCCAGCTTCTGCTGCAATGGCCCGCCGAGGTCATTCTGACCGAGGGCCTGTTCTACGGCGCCCTGCCGCTGATCCTGCGCAATCACGCGCCGCGACCGACCGTGATCCAATGCGGCATCTGCCCGCCGCCCCTGCCGCGCACCGACCTGGGGCCGTTTGGTCCGGGCGCGCCCTTCACTGACGTCCCCGAGGAGCGGATCCACTATCGCGATGTCGTCGCGCCGATGGTCGCGGGCCTGCTGGAACCAATCCAGGCGATCTATGCCGACGTCCTGGCTAGCCTGAACCTGGGCGAGCCCAACAGCGACTTCCTGCGCGCCAACATCCGCAACGCCGACATCTACCTGCAGTCAGGCGTGCCGGGGTTTGAATACCCGTCCGGACACCTACCGGCCAACTTCCGCTTCATGGGCCTGCCGCCCCAGCCTCCGGCTCCGGTCGATGCGCCCAGTTGGGCCTCGGATCTCGACAACTACCGCCGGGTGGTCCTCGTCACCCAGGGCACGGTCGCTAACGGCGACATGCAGCGCCTGCTGGCCCCGACGGTGGCGGCCCTGGCCGACGACAAGAATACCCTGATCGTCGCCACCGGCGGCGGCCGAGCCGTATCCGGCGCCGAGCGCTTGCCCGACAATGTGCGGGTGGCCGACTATCTGCCGTTCGACTGGATCCTTCCCAAGATCGACGCCCTGGTGACCAACGGCGGCTTCGGCGGCGTGCTCCAGGCTCTGGCCCAAGGCGTGCCGATCGTCGTGGCCGGCACGACCGAGGACAAGAAGGAGGTCGCCGCGCGGGTGGCCTGGTCGGGCGCTGGCGTCAGTCTGGACACCGACGAGCCGACCAATGCGCAGATGGCCGAAGCCCTCAAGCAGGTGCTGGGCCAGAAGGGGTTCAAGCAGCGCGCCCAGGCGCTGGCGGGCGAGTTCGCCCTCTACGATGCTCGTACGGCCCTGACCCAGGCGCTGGAGCAAGCCCGGAAGCGCAACGCCTCCCAGTTCTTCTGACCCTTCGCCGGCCAGGCCCATCGCGGCCTGGCCGGCCCCCGCCCCTCCCAGAGGATCCGCGACATGCCGCCTGCCCTCGGCCGCGACGGTCACCGCCCCCTGCGTCTGGTCGCGTGCGTTTCCACCGGCCTCTTCATCGCCACGGTGGGCCTGGTCCTGGCGGGCGTTGCACAAGCCTTCGATTCCCAGGTTCTGGACGCCCTGCGCGCGCCGGTCGAGCCGGGCCGAGCGCTCGGACCACCGTGGCTGCTCAACGCCGCCATCGCCGTCACCGCGCGGGTGTCGCCAACGGCGCTTGGCCTGCTGGCCGGCCTGGTGGTCGTGGTGCTGGCCCTGCGCGGGCGCGGGCGTGACGCCATCCTCATCACCTTGGGCGCCATCGGGAGCCTGGCGATCGGCCAAGCGCTGAAGGCCCTCATCCAGCGTGAACGCCCTGGCCTGGCCTATCGCGCCATCGACGCTCAGGGGTCGAGCTTTCCGTCCGTCCATACCCTGCTGGCGACGGCGATCTTGCTGACGACGGCCATCGTCATCATGCGCGGGACGCGCAGCCGCAGCCTGCGCGCCACCATTCTCGCCCTGGCCGTGCTCGCGGCGCTGCTGGTCGGGCTGAGCCGTCTCTATCTGGGCGTCCACTGGAGCAGCGACGTCCTTGCCGGATGGAGCGCCGGCGTGGCCTGGGCGGTGCTGTCGGGCCTGGCGATCTATCGAGATCACCGCCGGCCGCGCGGCTGATCAGAGCGCGGCCAGGCCCGTCTCCCCGGTGCGGATCCGCAGCGCCGCCGTCACGTCCAGGACGAAGATCTTGCCATCGCCGATACGGCCGGTCGCCGCCGCTTCCTGGATCGCGGCCAGGGCGCCCGGCACGGACTCATCGGGCAAGACCGCCTCCAGCTTGATCTTGGGGATCATCGTCACCTCGTACTCGGCGCCCCGATAGATCTCCGTTTTGCCCTTCTGGCGGCCAAAGCCCCGGACTTCGGAGATGGTCAGGCCTTCGGCCCCGGCCTCGACGAGCGCTTCGCGCACGTCCTCAAGCTTGAAGGGTTTGACGTAGGCGACGATCATTTTCATGGGCGATGGTCGCGGCGTCCGCCGCGCTCTCTTTCGAAGGTCTGTTGGGAGCGCCAGCGGCGTCGAGGCGGCGGGGTCGATCCGACCCTATCGGCGCGCGGCTACGCGGGAATGTCGGCGGCGCCGGCTCCGGCTACAGCCGTAACCGGCGCTCGGCTCAGTAAGGACGCGCGGTATCCTGGCGGATGAAGCCGTGGGTGGCGTCGGCCGCGCCCATGATCATGAACTGCACCGCCATGGCGCAGAGGATCAGACCCAGCACTCGCACTGTCACGGTCATGCCAACCCGCCCCAGCAGCTTCGAGATCACCGGCGTGGCCCACAGAACGGCGACGACAGCCACCGAGGCAGCGATGATGCCGATGACCCCCGCGACCATGGCGTCCAGGCCCTGCGAGCGGGTTTCACTGGCGTAGATCACGACCGTGGAGATGGCGCCGGGTCCGATCAGGATCGGGATGGCGAACGGCACGAGGATGCGTTCGAACAAGCGGCGCGCATAGGTGGGATGATCGACCAGCGCCGCCAGCTCATCGGTCTCGTCGCCGCCCGCCAGGTCGTTGCGAGCCATGTCCAGGCCCAGCAGGAAGAGGATGGCCCCGCCGGCGATCCGGAAAGCTGACAGCGAGATGCCGAACACCTGCAGCAGGGCCAAGCCGGTGAGATAGAACAGGCCCAGGAGCCCGATGATGAACACGCCGATATAGAGGGCGATCTTGCGCCGCGCTCTCGGGTTGGCGCTGGACGTCATAGCCGCGAACACCGGCAGATTGCCGATCGGATTGATCAGTGCAAACAGCGCGACGAGGAAATTGAGCGCGAGGTAATGGGCGGGCATGGCGGCGGCCTTGCTGGCGGCGCCACTGCGCCGTGCTAGAGATGATGATGAGAGTGTTGTCGATCCGGCCACATCATCTTGCGGCGAGCGCTCGACGACTTGGCATCCCCGGTCGTAGGACTTGGAGCCCGTGCCGGATTGATGAAAACTGCGCCCGCGCGGCGGGTCGTGCGCAATCTCGATGGTCAGTAGGCGGCGAACCGCTCGCGCATCGCCGCTTCCTCGAGCCGGATGCGGATCGCCAGCAAGGCGCCGTAGATCGGAAGCATCGCGGCCAGAGTGACGAAGGCGTGCATGGCCAGCACCAGCCCCACGAGCTCCGGCACGATGGCCAGATAGTAGTTGGGATGCCGCACGCTGCGAAACAGCCAGCTGCGCACCAGGACATGGTCCGAAGCCAGAAAGACCTTCACGGTCCAGATCCGGCCTAGGCCGCGGATGACCAGGATGAGCATCACCGCGCCAAACCCGTAGAGCGCCACGCCGGAGGCGGAGAGCACGTCCGTCGGCAGGCCGCGCAGCAGGCCCTCGGCGATGGCGGCCAGATAGATGACGATGTGAGCCAGGGTCAGGTCCCGGCTGTTTCGGTCGCCCACCTCCACCGCGCCGGCCTGGCGCAGTCGCGCCTCGTTACGCCGCGACAGGGCCAGGGTCGCCAGGCGAAAGGCGATGGCCGCCGGAACGAAGATCCAGAGGCCGACGGCCCAATGTGCTGCATCGATCATGAGCGTGTCGCGCCTTTCGGAGGGATGCGTTGGCGTCTCGCCCACGCTCGACGAGCGGGCGAACGACGGACCTTCCTAGAGCCGCATGCGTCAAAGTCACTCGAAGATCACAGTCTTCGGATCACCAAATGACTACAGCTGAAACATTCGTCGCACCCTCGGATCGTGCTCTGCGAATTCACCTGGCGTGCAGGTCAGCAGACTGACGCCAGCACGTCATAAAAGCGACGACTGTAACCCGAAACAACGCCACGCATGACGCTTGTAACCAAGCATTGGGCGGCCAGCGCTGGGCGCCGATCTATGACCAGGGCTCCCCTTTCGTCCGCGCGCCGATCCCGCGCCCGCGGGCTGAATAATCCCGGAGACGCCCCATGTTGAAATTTGCCCGCCGCTTCGTCGTGAGCTTCGCCTTGGCCGCCGCGGCCATCGCGCCCGCCCTGCCGACGCACGCCGCGCCCCTGGTCCGCGACGACCAGGATCGTCCCTGTACCCTGATCAGCCGCATCAATCCGGGTCACAAATCCTCGCCCTACCAGAATGCCTATGTCTGCGCGGGCGTGACCTACTCGGTGTTCGATCCCCGCCTGAGCCGCGTGGCCGCCGGCCAGGCGGCCGTCGATCCTGCCGGCAAGCCTTGCCAGGCCCGCGCCTTGCCGCGCGCCAGCGGGCCTCATGACCAGTTCGCCGCGACCACGATCCGCTGCGCGTCCTAGACGCCCTGTTACGGCTGAAACCCGTCTTTCCTTGCCGTTTCAAGTCCCTGGCCGGAAAGTCGGATCAAGAAGCGCCGCCTGCGGCCTCCCTCGTCGAGCATCGGGAGGTCCGGGGGCCAAGCGTTCGCCGGTCCTGGCACGGCCCTGGATCGGAAGCAGAAGACCCTGCGCTTGAGCGGCGGCCCTCCAGAGCACGTAACGCCGTGCCCTGGAGGGCTCAACGCCAGGCCGCCACGAACCCTCAAGCCGCCGGCGCGCGCTTGGCCTCATCGGGGTCGAACATCGCCAGGCCGGCCAAGGCGGCATCGGCCGCGACCTCGTCCTGGAGCACGTCCCAGTGCTCGGCGAGTTTGCCGTCCGCGACGCGGAAAAGATCCACGACCACCTGCGGGGCGTCGGCCCAGCCCCGAATCCGGCCATGGATGGCGACGAGGTCGCCTTCGGCCACGATCAGACCAGGCTCGTAGTAGACGTCGGGCGACAGCTGCTCGACCAGCGCCTTCAGCGCCCCCCGCCCCTGCGGGATGTGAGGATTGTGCTGGACGTAATCGACGGCATAGAGGCGCTCGACGGCGGCGGCGTCACGGCGCTGGAAGAGGCTCGTCATCGCCTCGACCACCAGAGCCTTGTTGCGCCCGGGACGCTGGTCCGCCCCCTGATCGGCCGGCTTGATGATCGTCATCGGCCCGCTCATGCGCAGAAACTGGCCGTCCGTAAGGGTGGCGTGGGAATGGATGACGCCACGGTCGAAGTCCTGGACGTGGGTCACGGTCGCCCCAGCCGCCTCCTTCCAGCTGACGACGAAGAGGCTGTTTCCAAGCGGGACGACGTGGATATCGACGGTCTCGGCGTGGGCGAACGGCCCCGACTTGATTTCGAACTTCAGCTGGGCGTCCGAAATCAGCGTGAGCGTGGCCTGAAAGGCTTCGAACGTGACGTCCAGTTGCAGGCCGACGGGATAGCGGTCGAGCGACATTCAAAGGCTCCCTTCAGGACACGCCGGCCGCATCAAACGCCCTTGGGCTTTCCGGCGGCCCGGCCTCGCCGACCTGGGTAGCTGAACGCCGGATGGCGTTCTTGTTCAAACCGAGGTCAGCCCGCCCGCCCCCACCGCCTGCATGAGGATGTCCGGCTCCAGCGGCCAGGCCGCGATTTGGCAATGGCCGGCCGACGCCGCCGCCGCGCCAAGGGCCGCCGGATCTGCCCCCTCGGCGACAACGATCATGCCCAGGCCCTGGGCGGCCTCGCGCAAGGCGCCGACGAGGTCGGCCTGACCGGTGCGCACCACCAGGGCGTCGAAGCGCTGCGGCCAGGCCGCGAGCGCCGACAGGGCCGCCGCGATCCTGGTAAATCCCACGGGCTCGTAGCCCAGCGCCGCGATGGCCTCCTCCCCGATGCGGAGCCGTTCGGGGTCGGCGTCCAGCAGCAAGATGGCCTGGCCCAGGCCCGATGGCGGCGGGAGGCCTGTCGGGACCCTGCCCAAGGCCGGCAGCCACACCTCGAACAGCGCCCCCTGTCCCGGCGAAGACCGAACGCCCACGGCGCCGCCAAGCTCGCGGGCCGTCTGCGCGGTCGTGGCCAGGCCCAGGCCCGTGCCTTCGGCCCGGGTGGTGAAGAACGGATCGAAGATCCGCGCCTGCGTGACGGCGCTCATCCCCGGTCCCTCGTCGGCGACGCTGAGGACAATGTAGTCCCCGGCCAGCAGCACGCCGCTGGCCAGCTCGGCCGGCGCAGGATTGGACCGGCGGGCCAGGCCCAGGCGGACAACGCCGCCGCCGGTCGCCTGGACCGCATTGGTGGCCAGGTTGAGGATCACCTGCTGGAGGCGCTCGGGGTCTCCCAGGACTTCCAGGCCCGATGACGCGTCGCCGACGACGAAGGTCGCGGTCCGGGCGTGGCCGGCGCGCAGCAAGGCTACGCTCTCGTCCAGCAGGTCGGAAAGATCGATCGGCGCGGCGGGCTGGACGGGGCGTCGCCCATAGTCGCGGATCTGGTCGACCAGCCGCCGAGCCCGGACAACGGCCAGACCGATCTGGCCGGCGTGGCGGCCGGCCACCGATCGTTCACCCGCATGTTCCGCCGCCATTTCGGCATAGCCGCCGATCGCGCCGAGGATGTTGTTGAAGTTGTGGGCGATGCCGCTGGCGAACGCGCCGACCGCCTCCAGGCGGCCCGCATGGCGAAGACGCGCCTCCAGGGCCGCGCGGTGCTGCTCCGTGCGCGAGCGCCTGACCGCGCCGGCCAGGACGTCGAGGGCCAGCCTGATGACGTCGAGGTCGGCGGCAGGGACCTCGACCCGCCCCTGGAAGCGGGCGAAGCCGAGGACGCATCGGTCGCCGTGCTCGTTGACCAGTCTGACCGCGAGGATATCGGGCCGCCTCGCCTGGGCGCAGCCGGCCGGCGACGGCCAGTCCAGTTTGCCGTGGAAGACGCCGTCCGGCCGCTCGCCGATTGCTTCGGCCAGGCGCCGGGCGGTGGGACACCAGTCGGCGGCATGGGTCTCGGGACAGGGCGGCCAGAGGCGCGCGCAGGCATAGCCGCCCTCTCCGAACAGGAACGCCGCTTGCGCGCCGGCGTGGCCGGCCAGCCGCGAAAGGCCCTCGTCCAGGCGCGCCTTCACCTCATGGGGATGGGCCGCGACAATCCGGGCCGACATCTGCGCCAGGGCGTGATGGAAGGCCGACCTGCGCCGCAAGGCCGTCACGTGGGCGGCGAGTCTGAAGGCCAGGTTGGCGATCGCCACGGTCAGGAGGACGGCCGTGGCGTAGAGCGCGTAGCGGTAGGCCTGGGCGGTGCGCTCGGCTGCCGCCCGCTCGCGGCCGATCCAGGCTCGAAGCTCCGCGCGGGCCGAGCGGTCATCGTCGGCCAGCAGGCTCGCCAGTTGCGCGTCGGCCTCCGGCAGCAGACGGCGAAGAAGGCGCGCGTGGCTCAGCAGCACTGCCCGGGCCTCGCGCTCTGCCGAGCCCCGCGCCGGCCGACGCGCGAAGGCCGCGATCCTGCGATCGACGATCTGCCGGGTCTCCGGCGAGGTGTCGAGGGTCAGGCGCAGCATGGCGCCCGACAGGCGTCCGGCCTCGGGGTCTGGGCTTTCGACCGGATCGGCCTTGGCGCTGAGGGTGCCGAAATAGGCCAGGCTGTTTTGGAGCAGGGCGCTGTCGCTCTTGAGCGCCTCGGTCAGGGCCTCCTGCCGCCCCGCCGAGGCCCGCAGGCGCGCGACCAGCGGCGCCACCGCCTCGGCGTCCCCGGCCTGGCTCAATGGATCGAGGGATCGATGCAGGGCCCGGACGTCGCTGACCAAGGGATCGAAGGACTGCAGAAGGCCCGCACGCACGCTGATGACGTCGCGGCGCAGCACATGCTGGGCGTTCTCGAAGTTCTCCAGCGCCCGCTGCATGGCGTCGAGCCTTGCGGTGCGCGGCTGGAGGCCGTTGCGCAGGAGGCCGGTCAGCAGGACGATGACCAGAACGGCCACCGCATAGAGCCACCGGCGGTTCATCGGCGCGGCGCGGTGACCGCGCGTCCCCGGTGCTGCCCGGTCAGGGTCCGAAGGAAGGCGGCGATCTCATCGACCTGGACCGGCGACAGGACACGGTTGAGCTGGGCCCGGCCCATGGCGCGAACCGCATCCTCGAGCGTCCGGGCGCTGCCGTCGTGGAAATAGGGCGCGGTCGCCGCGACGTTGCGCAAGGACGGCACGCGCAGAGTCGGCGAGCCAAATTCCGCCAGGGGGTGATAGACCCCGCTGCGCTGGAAGAGGTTGCCGCCGACATTGGCGCCCTGGTGGCAGGCGGCGCAGCCGGCCGACCGGAACAGGCGATAGCCGCGCTGTTCCTTGGCGCTCAAGGCGGCGGTGTCGCCCATCAGATAACGGTCGAAGCGCGCGCCGGGCGTGGCCAGGCTCGCCTCGTACCGGGCCAGTGCGCGCAGCAGGCCGGCCTCGTCGGGCGGCCGGCCGAAGGCGTCGCCAAAGCGCCGGACGGTGCTCCGGTCGGCGCTCAGCCGGGCGATGACCTGACCGATGTCGGCGTTCATGATCATCGGATTGCGCAGCGAGGCCCTGGCCTGCTCCTCCAGGGTCCGGGCGTTGCCCGACCAGTTGAGGCGGAAGTTGGCCGCGGCGTTGAAGACGGTGGGCGTGTTGAGGGCCAGGGGCCGCCCTTGAGGACTGCGGTCGCGCGCCCGGCCGCTGGCGCCGTTGGCGCCGACACCGTGGCACGACGTGCAGGCCCGCCGGCCATCGCCCGACAGCCGCGTATCGGCAAACAACGCCTCGCCCAAGGCGACCTGCAGGGTCTCCCGACGGGACGTCGGGGGCGGCTCCACGGCAATGGGCCGGAACGGGCCCCGCGCCGCCGGTGGGCTCGCCGTGGCAGGCTGCGCCCAGACCTGCAACGCGCCACCCGAGACCAGAACGGTCGTCGCCAGCGACAGGGCCATGGCGCGGCTCAAGGGACCTCCACCGCGGCGTTGAAGATGTATCCCACGCCCCGAAGGGTCTCGATCAGTTGCGGCGCAGTGGGGTCGCCCTCTAGCTTGCGGCGCAGGCGCAGGATCTGGACGTCGATGGACCGGTCGAAGACGTCGTCGTGGATACGGGTCGCCGTCAGCAGGTGCTCGCGCGTCAGGGCCCGTTGCGGCGCCTCGAGGAAGGCCTGCAGCAGGCCGTACTCGCCCTTGGTCAGCTTGATCGCCGGTTCCTGACCCCGCTGGATGGTGTAGGTCAGCCGATCAAGCTCCCAGTCGCCAAACCGCACCCGATTGCGCCGGCGCGTGCGCTTCTGCTCGGCGACCCCGCCGCCACGCCGCAGGATCGCGCGCACTCGCGCCAGGAGCTCGCGGGGACTGAAGGGCTTGCTGACATAGTCGTCCGCGCCCAGTTCCAGGCCCAGGATCCTGTCGACCTCGTCGCGGCGATGGCCCGTGGTGATAATCACCGGCACATCCGATTGAGCCCGGATCAGGCGAAGCAGGTCCAGGCCGTCGTCTTCGCCGAGTTGCAGGTCCAGGATGATGACGTGGGGCTCGTCGCCAAGCTTCTCGACCATCTCGGCCTGGTTGGCCGCCACGGAAGGCCTCAGGCCATGGCCGCCGAAGAACTCCGTGAGCATATTTTGCATAGCGCGGTCGTCGTCGACGATCAGGATCCGCGCCGGGATCTTGGCCGGCCCCGCCGCTGGGCCGCTGGTCTGGCTATTCATACTACCTCAGGGCCGCCCGCGTACTGAGCCGGCGTTACAGTTGGATCACTCGCCCCCTCGGTCCGCGCGCGCGCCGCCCCGGCGCGAAAACCCAGCGCCCGCGCCAATCGCCCGGAGACGCGGCGCCCGGCGCAGGGCTTGGCAGAACGCCGCTCTTAGCGCTCGCCTAAGCGGCGGGTCTTGCAATCTTCTGCTGATCTTCGTCGCTTTCGCGCGCGCGGCGCGTCGAGCATTAGCCATCCGCGGGCCATCCGCGCCGTTTTCCGCCGAAACCATCCACGGCCGTCAGATTGGGTCAATCGCGTCCCCGGTCGCGGCGCCTATGGGTCCGCGCGCCGTCATGTTCCGCGACGGCGCGTTCGACGCCGGTCCAGCCGCCGGCGTTCCCTGGCGACGGACCCCCACCCTCGATGACCTTGCCCAGCCCCGCGCTCGACCGCGCCGCCCCCAGCGACACGTCTCCGAAGGTGTCGGTCGTCATCTGCACCCTGGATGAACACGAGGCGATCGGCGGGGTGATCGATGATCTGGGCGCCAGCCTGGACGGCCTGGCCCATGAGATCATCGTGGTCGACGATTCCGCCGACGAGCGAACGGCCGACGTCGTGCGCGCCCGGATGACCGCCCACCCGGCGCTGCGCCTCGTGCGCCGGCAGGCCACAGGCGGCCTGGCCTCGGCGGCGATCGCCGGCTGGGACGTGGCGCGGGGCGAGCGGCTGGCGATCATGGACGGCGATGGCCAGCACGACCCGGCCCTGATCGGGGCCATGATGGCCCGCATGGATCAGGACGGGGTCGAGCTCGTGGTGGCCAGCCGCTATATCGACGGCCAGGGCTCGGGCCTGGCGCCCCACCGCCATGTGATCAGCCGGCTGGGGATCGCCCTGTCGAGCGGCCTGCTCGGCCTGCGGCTCGCCGATCCCCTGAGTGGCTGCTTCCTGATGCGGCGCGACTGGTACGCCCGGGTGCGCCCTCGACTTTCGGGCCTGGGATTCAAGATACTCGTCGATGTCGTGGCCTCCGATCGCCGCCGCCCGAGCGTCTCCCAGGTGTCCACCGCCCTGCGCCCGCGGGCCGGCGGCGAGTCCAAGCTCGACTTCCGGGTGGTCTTCGACCTCCTGGCCCTGCTGGTCGAGAAGCGGACCGGCGGCTGGCTCACCGCGCGGGTGACGCAGTACCTGCTGGTGGGCCTCACGGGCCTGGCCATACACCTTTCGGTGCTGGCCCTGGCCCACCTGGCCGCCGCGCCGTTCATCCTGGGACAGTCCCTGGCCATCCTGGTGGCGATGAGCTGGAACTTCGTGCTCAACAACAGCCTGACCTTCCGCGACCGTCGGCTGAGAGGCCCGGCCTTTTGGCGAGGTCTGGCGAGCTTCTACGCCACCTGCCTAGCCGGCGGCCTTGTCAGCGCCCTGGCCGGGGCGGCCCTGGAATCGCTTGGTACGGCCTGGTGGGCGGCCGGGACGGTGGGCGTGGTCCTAGGCGCGGTCTGGAACTACCGCGCCGCCCAGAAGCTGACGTGGCGATCGCCGCCCGCCGCCAAGACCGCTCCGGCCGCACCGCTCGAGACCAAGGTGCAGGCGCCATGAGCAGCCCGGTCCGGAACCCGGGGCTCCCTCAGGGCGAGCCCGCCTGGCTGGGCTGGCCCGCCATTGGCGTCATCCTCCTGGCCAGCGCCCTGCTCCTGCGCGGCGGTCAGTTCGGCAATCCGCTAGTCCATGTCGACGAGAGCTTTTACCTGCTGGTCGGCGACCGCATGCTGCACGGCGCCCTGCCCTTCGTGGATATCTGGGACCGCAAGCCGGTCGGCCTCTTCCTGATCTACGCGGCCATTCGGCTTCTGGGCGGCGACGGCGTGGTCGAATATCAGGTCGTGGCGACCGTGTTCGCGGCGGCCACCGCCTGGATCATCGCCCGCATCGCCGCGCCGATGGCCGGCCGGCCAGCCGCCACGGTCGCGGGCGTCGCCTATCTGATGCTGCTGGGCCTGGTGGGCGGGACCGGCGGCCAGGCCCCGGTGTTCTACAACCTGCTCGTCGCCGGCGCGGCCTGGGCCAGCTTCCAAGCCTCGGCAGCCGTGGCGACGCCGCGGCGCATCCGCGGGCTGGGCGCGTTGGCGATGGCCCTGGTCGGCCTGGGCATGCAGGTCAAATACACCGTCGTGTTCGAGGGCCTGTTCCTGGGCCTGGTGCTGCTTTGGGCGTCCTGGCGCGCCAGCCGCTGCTGGGACCGGCTGGCCATCGACGCTGGTCTCTGGATATCGATCGCCGTGCTCCCCACCGCCGCGGCCTGGGCGTTCTACGCCGCCGCCGGCCATGGCCAGGCCTTCGTCTACGCCAACTTCCTGTCGATCGGCGACCGCTCGTCCGCCACGCCTGCGGAACTCCTCAAGCGCCTGGGCAAGGCCTGGAGAGCCTTGCACCTGCCGGTGTTCCTGGTCGTGCTGGTCTGCGCGATGCGGCCCTGGCTGCGGTTCGAGAAGGGCTCAGAGACCTTCAGGCTGGTCATGGCCTGGCTGGCCGCCGCCGTCGTCGGCTACTTGGTGTTCGGCACCTATTTCGACCACTACGCCCTGCCGCTGTTCGCGCCCCTGGCGGCGGCGATGGCGCCGCTCTTCGCCCTGCCGCGCCGGACAGCGTCCGTGGCCGCCGCGAGCCTGGTCCTGCTGGCCGGAGGCGTCGCCAATGCCGTGGTGATCCGCAAGATGCACCTCAAGCGCGGCACGGCCGCGGAGATGCAAACCATGGTCGCGGCCATCCGGCCGCGCCTGACCAACTGCCTCTATGTCTGGGACGGCAGCCCGCTCCTCTACCACTACACCGGCTCGTGCCTGCCCAGTCGCTACCCCTTCGCCGGACACCTCAACCTCAAGCGCGAGAACGGCGCGATCGGGATCGACCAGATGACCGAGGTGCGCCGCATCCTCGCGGCCAAGCCGTCCGTGATCGTCGACCACGAGCCGGTGGCGAGGGATTTCAACTTCGCGGTCGCCGCCGTGGTCAAGGCCGAGCTGCGCGACCACTACAGATGGGTGGACACCGTGCCGCTGAAGGGTTCGCGGGTGGTCATCTATGAACGCCTTCCCGGCGAGTGACGCCCGCCCGCATGTTCCCCTTTCGTTCAACTCGTGCTATGCCCGAGCCATGGACGGCGACGGGATTCGCAAGATCATCCACATCGACATGGACGCCTTCTTTGCGTCGGTGGAACAGCGCGATGATCCTGGCCTGAGGGGCCGGCCGCTGGCCGTTGGCCATGGCGCCCGGCGCGGCGTGGTCGCCGCCGCCAGCTATGAGGCGCGCCAGTTCGGCGTTCGCTCGGCCATGCCCTCCACGACGGCGATGCGCCTGTGCCCGACCCTCGTCTTCGTGCCGCCGCGCTTCGAGGTCTACAAGGCCGTGTCGCGGCAGATCCACGGGATTTTCGCCGACTATACCGACCTGATCGAGCCCTTGTCCCTCGACGAGGCCTATCTGGACGTGACCGAGAACCGCAAGGGCCTGGCTACCGCTTCGGCGACGGCCCGGGAGATCCGCGCGAGAATTCTCGAGGAGACCGGACTGACCGCTTCGGCGGGCGTGTCCTACAACAAGTTCATCGCCAAGCTCGCCTCCGACCAGCGCAAGCCCAACGGCCAGTATGTCGTGCCGCCCGAACAGGGAGCGACCTTCGTCCGCAGCCTGCCGATCGGTCGCTTCCATGGCGTGGGCGCGGTCACCGAGGCCAAGATGAAGGGCCTGGGCATCCACACCGGCGAGGACCTGAACCGTCAGAGCCTGGAGTTCCTGAGCCGCCACTTCGGCAAGTCGGGCCCCTGGTTCTTCGCCATCGCGCGGGGCGAAGATCACCGCCGGGTCAACCCCGACCGGGTGCGAAAATCCTCGGGATCGGAGACCACCTTCGACCAGGACCAGATCGCTCCCGAACCGATCGAGGCCGGAATCCTGGCCATGGCCGATGAGGTGTGGACCTGGTGCGGCAAGACCGGCGCGCGGGGCCGCACGGTCACGGTCAAGATCAAGTGGGCCGACTTCCAGCAGACCACCCGCTGCCGGACCCTGCCTGGACCGATCGCCGAGCGCGAAACCCTGATCCGCACGAGCCTGGACCTCGTCCGCTCGGTCTATCCGCCGCGCCTGGGCGTGCGGCTGGTCGGGGTCACCCTGTCCAGCTTCGAGAAGGACCTGACGCTTAAGGATGAGCAACTGGGCTTGGCGCTGGACCCCGGCCCCGCTATCGCGTCGGCGGCCCGCGTCCCAGCCCATGCTTGAGGTTCACACCATGCTTCGCCGACGCCCCAGCGCTCGCCTCCTGTCGCCGGCCGGTCGGATCGCCGTCCTGGCGCTGGCCACCGTGGTGGCCGGCCTAGGCGCGGCGATGGTCCTGGCGATCCTGACGCCCGGCCCTTGAGGGGTTCAACGGACCGTCCAAGGCCTGATGGCCGCGATCATCAAGCCCACGCTGGCCAGATAGACCCCCGCACCGATCGCGGGCGCAGGCTGCGGCCAAACCAGCTGAATGAGCGCAAGCACGATGCCAGCGGGCAGGATCGCCGTCGCCAGGCATCCGATCCACATGATCGGTGTCACGGCCCACTCGGGCAGCCACCCCGCTTCTTCCTCATCATACCAGCCCATGGCGCCTCCGAAGCTCGACCTTAGCGCGTATTACGCGCCAAGCGCGAGTCCCTGGATCGAGCGCCTATCCCGCCTTGGCCGAGATCGCCGCGTTCTGACCTTGGGCGTGTCGCCAGGCGGCCAGCGCGACGCGGCTGGCGGTCGCCTCGTCCAGGGCGTGGAGCCGCACCAGGGTGACGCCGCGCTGGCCGCGCCTTCCGGGCTCGGGCTCCAGGGCCTTGGTCAGCGCCATCAGGCCCCTCTGGTCCGCCGGAACGAGGCTGACGACCGCCATGCCGGCCTCGGGCCAGCCGACGGTGGCGAAGGTCTTGCCGCCGACCGCCAGCCGCACCGCGCCCATCACCGTCTTGGCCTTGACCATGGCCAAGCCGCTAGCCAGGGCGACGAAGGCTTCGGGAGCCATGCTGTTTCCTACGACCTCGGACCGAAGCGCAGAACGAAATCATGAGTCGCGACAGCGAGAAACGCGCCCTTCGGGCTTGCGAGCGCCGGCGCCCTGCCGCATCAGCCCATGCTCAAGACCGAGGAAAGTTCATGCGTTCGAAGATTCTGGCGCTCGCCCTGGCGAGCCTTGCCGCCCTGCCCGCGCCAGCCCTTGCCTGGGGCCGTACGGGACACGCCGCGGTCGCCCAGATCGCGCGCGGCTACCTGAACCCCAAGGCGGCCGCAGCCGTTGACGCCTTGCTGGCGGCGGACACCGACATCCTGACTTCGCCCGACCTTGGCGCACGCGCGTCCTGGGCCGACGCCTGGCGCCAGGACCACAGGCAGACCACCAACTGGCACTTCGCCAATATCGATGTGGCCCACCCCGACATCGAGGCGGCCTGCTTTGGCTTCCCGGCGAGCGCCACGCCCGCCAGCGCGGGGCCGGAAAAGGACTGCATCATCGGGCGCCTTGACGCCTTCACCAAGGAACTGGCCGATCCGGCGACCGATCCGGCCGAGCGCCTTCTCGCCTTCAAGTTCGTGCTGCATTTCGTGGGCGACCTGCACCAGCCGCTGCACGCCGCCGACAACCAGGACCGGGGCGGAAATTGCGTGCCGCTGGCGCTGGGCGGCCCGCGCACGGTCAACCTGCACAGCTACTGGGACACGGTGGCGGTCGAAGCCATCGAGCCCGATCCGACCAAGCTGGCGGCCCGCCTGACCGCCGAGATCACCCCGGCTGAGCGCAAGGCCTGGGAACGCGGTGACGCCAGGACGTGGGCCATGGAGAGCTACGCCGTCGGTAAATCGACAGTCTACACGCTCGGCTCAAAGCCGGGCTGCGCGTCGGACACCGCGCCAATCGCCCTCCCCGCCGGCTACGGCCAGACCGCCCAGACGGCCGTGGCGCTGCAACTGAAGCGGGCCGGCGTTCGCCTGGCCCTCGCGCTGAACCGCGCCTTGGGCTGAGGCCGAGCGGCCCCGCCGAAGCGGGGCCTGACCTTCTAATATTCGCTGGCCAGCATCACGGTCAGAACCCGACGCGTGACCGAGACGTCGGCCGGGTCCGGCGACCCGAACCGCAGGGCCAGATCGTAGTAGTCGATCTTCCAGAACAGGCGCTGGCCCTCGACGCGCAGCGTGCCGAAGTCGCGCTCGCCGTGCGGGTCGTTGTCGGCGTCGAAGTCGTCAAAGGCGGCGACGGCGGCCAGGACCTTGGCGAAGAACGCCTCACCGTGGGCCTGGACCCCGGCGGTGCAGGTCCAGCCCGGACCGGGGCGGTGGCGAAGGGCGTCGTTGAGGGCCGCGATGCGGGCGGTCTTGGCGTCGAGGGATCGGGAATTGTCGGACATGGCTTGCGCTCCTTGCCGGGCGCGCCCCTGCGGCGGGCCGGACGAGCGCGGTCCAGACGGCAAAGCCGGAGCAGCAAGGCCGGGCCGCAGGCCCGCCGCGCAGCGGGGCGCGCTGCACGGAGCGAAGCGGAGGAAGCAAGCCGCCTTGCGGGTCCGGCGCCGCCGGCTAGGGACGAGCGTCCGGCCTGCCGCAGGCACGCGTCACAGAGCGCATGCCTGGATCGATCGAAGCCGCTCGCGCCAACTCGACGTCGTCGCGCGAACCCCTAGGCTTCTGCGGATCATCCCCCCCAATCTAGCCGTGAAAGCCGAGTTGGTTTCGGTCGACCGCTTCGACAAGAGCGTTCAGCGCACCTGACGAAGGTTCCTCAGGCCTTGCCCGACCGTCTGCCCCTGACGAAACCGCGATCGGTCTCGATGAAGCGCGATAACATCGGACCGATGAGCTTTACCGGCTCTACGGCCTTGGTTCCGGTCTCCGAGCCGAGGGCCTGTCCGTAGGCGATCAAGTCACGATGGAGCGAGGCCGGCAAATCCAGAGTGATCTTCACCGGCGTGTCGTCTTCGATCGGTCCGAGCTTCAGCTTGCTCATTGTCCATTCCTTTCCAGATAGGGTTCCAGCACCAGGTCCCTCGTCAGCAAGACGCGCAGCGGCGCGCCTGGCCGGATGGTCAGGGTCGGCGCGCGAGAGAGGCTCGACCCGACCATCTGCCGGCCGACATCGCCGACGGTGTCGGACATGCCGCGCCGCACCGCCCGGGCCAGATCGGATTCGTCCGACGCGCCGGCTTCGGCGCCGACCGCCAGCAAGGTGCTCAGGGCGGCGGCGCCCAGCACCTCGCGGCCATGGCGATCGATCCCGTCCTGCAAGCCGACCCGACCTTGCGGATCGGCGGCCGGCGCCTTGTCCAAGACGATTGAGCGCCCTGATGGCAGGATCAGCCGGGTCCAGACCACGCCAAGGCGGCTCTGGCCGGCGCTGAGCCCAGCTTCGTATTCGCCGACCAAGCGGGCGCCGGCCGGGATGAGGAGGACACCGCCGCCCAGGCTGTCGAACACATCCTGGGTCACCTGGGCGATGGCTGGCCCCTTGATGTCGGATCGCAAGCCCGTGACCAAAGCTGCGGGGATGACCGCACCGGCCTGCAGGAGATAGGGTGAGGCCGGCGCCTGCAGCCTCTCGGTGCTCACCACCCGGGGGTCGGGAACCGGTTCGGAGATCGGCGAGACGACGGGCTCGGCAGGCCGATCGCCTTCCGTCCGACGCGGTCCCGCCGCGAACAGGGCGCTGGCGGCGGCGGCTTGGCGCTGGGCCCGCGCCGCGGCGATCGCCGGATCGACGGGTGTTACGTCCGGCGCCTTGGCCTCATTCACAATCGCCACGGCGTCACGGTCATCGCGCGCCTTCTGGCTGGCCACGATCGGCCGGCCCAGGTCGCCCGGCAGCGGCGGCCCGAGCACGGGCGCACTGGCCGGGCCGACATAGCCTCGCGGCGCGTTGGCCACCGGCTCGGGCGGCGGCGGCGCCGGAGCATAGGCCGGTTCAGCCGGCGGCTTGCGGCGCTCGATCAAAGACCAGCCCAGCGCTCCGGCCAGACCCAGACCCAGGACGGCGCCGCTGACCGCCAGGGCGCGGCGGGAGATCCGGGTCACCGGCGGCGGGCTGGCGCGCAGGCGCAGGGTGCGGGCGATGGCTTTCTCCTCGTCATCGACGGACGTTGCGATCGGATCGCTCATCGGCCAGTCTCCCGCACGATGGAGATCCGCCGCGCCCAGCGCCCTTGCCCGAGGCGCAGCTCGGCCCGGTCGATGACGCGATCGACGACGATGCGCCGGCCCTGGATGATGTAGTTGGCCAGCTCCACCGACTTGCCGTCCTCGGCGGAGAGGAAGAACGGCGGCAGTTGGGCCAGCCTCGCCTCCGGGCCAAACTCGACATAGGTGCGGCGCCCATCGTCGAAGGCGCGTTTGGGGCGCCAAGCCACCCGGGGCCCCTTGATCCGGTAGGCCAGGTTCAGATGTGCAAGGTCGGGCTCGACGATCCCCGGCTTGGCGACCGGCGCCGCCGGCGCGGCCACGACGACGAGCGGCGCCTGAGGATAGCGCCAGCGCACCTCCGGATAGCCACCGCGTGGCACGGCCACGAGATCCAGGTGATAGGTGCGCAGCGTGGTGTTGACGATCAGGTTGGTCGCCAGGCCGGCGGCGGTGGGCTTGACCAGGACATGGACGCGCTGTTCGCCGCCCGTCCCGCTGGAGGTCTCGCCGATGATCCAGCGCGCCGTGTCGCCCGCCGCCAGGGGGCCGGAAGCCGCCAGACGCTCGCCAGGCTGCAGCACCAGGTCGGTGATCCGGCCGGGGCTGGCGAGCACCCGGTAGACCATGCCGTCTTCGTAGGGGTAGGTCCGACGCGCGGCGCTCGCCGCCGGAAGATCATCGCCAGGTTCTGCCGCAGCCCAAGCAGGCGCAACGATCGCGACCGCGCAGACCCCGAGAAGAAGCGATCCAACACGCGTCGTCATGACGTGAACTCCTTGGACCAGGCCATTGAATGGATGAAGATTCCCAGCGGGTTCTTGCGAACGCTGTCGAGCGTGCGGGGCTGGCGCATGGCGATCGTCAGGATGCCGCTCCAGCGCTCGGTGACGGCCAGCTGTCCGTTCTCGTAGCGCCGCTCGATCCAGGCGACGCGGAAGCTGTCCGGGGAGGCCCGCACGACGCTGGACACCTCCACCGTGACCTGCACCTTGCCGACCTGGCCGAAGGGATCGGCGCCCCGCGCATGATCGGAGAGCGCCACGGCGCCGGCGTCGTCCACGAAGTCATAGGCGCGGCGCCAGGCCTGACCGAGCACCACGGGGTCGGCGGGCAGCGCGCGCACATCCTCGATCCACCGCGCCAGGCTCCAGGCGATCATCGGGTCGGTGGGTCGCCAGCCTTGGACGGCCGGCGCGCTCGCCCTCGCCTCGCCCAGGCGATCGACCTCGACGACCCAGGGCGTGACGCCGCCATGGGCCGCTTGCCAGATCAGCCCGGCCGACTGGCCGGCATTGACCACGAGCAGGCCCAGCGCCGCCAGGCGCCATCCGGCGGCCTGGGCGCGCCAGGCGCCGACGCCCGCATCCCAGACCTGGCCGGCCCGTTGATAGGGGGTTTCGGGAATGGGCGTCGCGCCAAGGCGCGGCGAGCCCTTGAAGGGATTCATCAGCGATCCTCCGAAAGAGATGGATTGGCTCCGCCGCCGGCTGCGTCGCCGCTGGCGATGGTGTGGGCGGCCAGGCCGGCCCCGTGGGCGATGGCTTGGCGGTGCTGCAGCTCGCGCGCCCAGGTCGGCGCGCCACCTGCGCCACCCTCACCACCTTGCGAGCCGCCGTTCGAGGCGTCGCCGCGCGGCGGCGGGCTGGCCGGTGGAGCCCCCGAGGCGGAGGCCCCGCCTGGCGCCGGTCCTGGATCCTGCGGCCCGGATGGCGGCCTGAGATCACCGCCGCCCGTCGGCCCGGACCGCCCGCCGCCAGCGGCGCCGGCGCCAGCGGCCAGGCTCGCGCCGCCGCCCGCCGCGAGCTGCACGGCGCCGGCCCCGGCCATGGCCATGCCGCCGACCAACAGCCCGGTGCCCACGGCGGCCCCGGCCCCCAGCTGGGGCGCACCGGAGACGAGGCCCGCGGCGACGCCTGGCCCGAAGACCGAGAGGCCCAACAGGGTTAGGGACGCCAGCCCGAGGGCCAGAACCGTCTCGAGATTGGGTTGCCCAGGTCCGATGGCGGCGGTGAACTCGGAGAACAGCGACGAGCCGATGCCGGTGATCACCGCCAGCACCAGGACCTTGATCCCGGAGGCGACGACATTGCCCAGTACGCGCTCCGCCAGGAAGGCGGTGCGACCGAAGAGGCCGAACGGCACGAGCACGAAGCCGGCCAGGGTCGTCAGCTTGAATTCGATAACGACAACAAAGATTTGCACGGAAATTATAAAGAAGGCGACGACCACCAGCAGCCAGCCGATCAGCAGCACGACCACCTGAACGATGTTCTCGAAGAAGGCTGGAAAACCGCTGAGCTCGGCGGCTGCCTCCAGCATCGGCTTGGCCGCGTCGATGCCGGCGGCGGCGACGCGGCCTGGTCGCAGGAAGTCCTCGGCCGAAAGCCCGCCACCAGCCGCCTTCAGGCCCAGACCCGAGAAGCTGGTCAGGACGATGGTCGCCAGCGTGTGGAAGTTGCCGATCAGGAAGGCGAAGAACCCGACATAGAGGGTCTTCTTGATCAGGCGCGACAGCACGTCCTCGCCCGGCGCCCAGGCCCAGAACAGGGCGGCCAGGGTCACGTCGATGGCCACCAGGGTGGTCGAGAGGAACGCGACCTCGCCGCCCAGCAGGCCAAAGCCGGAATCGATGTAGCGGCTGAAGACCTCGAAGAAGCGGTCGATGACGCCGGTGTCGTTCATGACCGCGCCTCCGGCGTTCGGCCGAAGAACCGGGCGCGGGCGCCGTCCCAGGCCTGCCGGCACGCCGGATCGGCCAGCGCCTCCTCACCGGCGGCGCGACAGCGCGCCAGCGCCGGATCGCCTTGCGGCGACGGCGTCGTGGCCATTGTCGATTTCGGCGCGGCCCGACCCGCCAGGATCGCAGCGCCGAAGAGCATGATCAGTGCGGCCCCCCAGACGAGGGACCGGTTCATGGCTTGGGCGAAGCCTCCCCGGCCCGGCCCATGAATTTGTCGAACCGGGCCCTGGCGTCGGCGCGGGCGGCGGCGCGATCGGCCGCCTCAAGGGCGTCAGCGCGTCCTTGGGCGGCGACCAAGGCCGTGAGCGCCGAGAGCTGCTGGGCCTGAAGAGCCAGGAGCTGGTTGCCGGCCTGCGCGGCCTGCAGGGCGCCGCTCGCGCCCTGGCTCGCCGAGACGAGGGCCTGCATCTCTCCTCGCCCGGTCTCCAGGCCGCCGATGACGCCGGCCTGCACCTTCAGGGCGTCCTCGAAGCCGGCCACCGAAGTGGCCCAGCGCTGGTCGGCCCGGGCGGTCAGGTCGAGATCCGTGGCCCCGAGCGGCGCCGCGCCATATCGCCCCTTGAATGCGTCCTGAATCTGGCCGACGTCATAGGTCAGGCCCCGGGCCTGGCCGATCAGCGCCTGGGTCTGGGCCACCTGGGCTTGAAGGGCCGCCAACGACGAATACGGCAGTCCGGCCAGGTTCCTGGCCTGACCGATCAGCATCTGGGCCTCGTTCTGCAGCGAGGCGATCTGGTTGTTGACGCTCTGAAGGGCGCGGGCGGCCTGCAGCACGTTCTGGGCGTAGTTGCTGGGGTCGTAGACGGCGACCTGGGCCGTCGCCGGCGGCGAGGCCGCCAAGGCGAGCGTCAGGGCCGCCGCCAGGCGGCGTCGGGTCAGGGTCATCACAGGGGCTCCGGAAAGAAGGGGGTGTCGGCGCCGGGCTCGCCCGGCAGCAGGTCGGCGGCCCAGCCAAGGCCGCGATGAACCAGCCAGGCGCGGGCGAACCCGGCCGAGCCGTGCTCGGCGAGCAGGGCGGCGATGGCGGCTTGGTCGGGCTTGGAAGCGGCGGCGCAGAAGGCCAGGGCCACGGGTCCAAGATCGAGCTCGAACAGGCGATCGCCGGCTGCGGTTCTCAGGTAGTAGTCGCGCTTGGGCGTGGCCCTTGCCAGGATCTCGATCTGGCGGTCGTTGAACCCGAACCGCCGGTAGGTCGCCGCCCCTTGCGGATCCATGGCCCAGGCGTTGGGCAGGAAGATGCGCGTCAGGCAGAGCTCGGCGATGGCCGCGGCGATGGCGCTCTTCTCGACCTGCGCCAGCGACAGGGTCGATAGCACCACCGAGCCGTTCTTCTTGCGCACCGCGCCCAGCCAGGTCTCCAACTGCGCGCCGAACGCGGCATCGTTGAGCGCCAGCCAGGCCTCATCGACGAGGATCAGGGTCGGCCTGCCGTCCAGGCGCCGCGCGACGCGGTGGAAGAGATAGGCCAGGACGGCTGGCGCGGCGGCCGTGCCCAACAGGCCTTCGGTCTCGAACGCCTGGACGTCGTCGGCGCCCACGCTCTCGTGGTCGGCGTCGAGCAAGGCGCCCCAGGCGCCGCCCAGGCCGTACGGGGCCAGCGCGTCCTTCAGCTCCCGCGAGGCCAGCAAGGCGATCAGGCCGCTGAGCGTTCGCTCGTTCACCGGGGCGGAGGCGAGACTGGCCAGGGCCGACCAGACGTGATCGCGAACCGCGGGCGTGACGCCCACGCCCTCTCGGGCCAGGATCGCCACCAGCCAGTCCAGCGCCCAGCTGCGCTCGGACATCTCATCGATCGCCGCGAGCGGCTGGAGGGCGACCGCGCCGCCCTGCCCCGACAGCGCGCCGCCCAGGTCGTGGAAGGCGCCGCCCATGCCCAGGGCCGCGGCCCGGATCGAGCCGCCAAAGTCGAAGGCGAAGACCCTCGCGCCGACATAGCGCCGGAACGACAGGGCGATCAGGGCCAGGAGCACGCTCTTGCCCGCGCCCGTCGGACCGGTCACCAGGGTGTGCCCGACGTCGCCGACGTGGAGGGAAAGCCGGAACGGCGTGGAGCCCTCGGTGCGGGCCATCAGCAGCGGCGGACCACCCAGGTGGGCGTTCTCGCGCGGGCCCGCCCAGACCGCCGACAGCGGCGCGATATGGGCAAGGTTCAGGGTCGAGAGCGGCGGCTGGCGGATATTGGCGTAGGCTTGCCCAGGAAGGGTCCCCAGCCACGCCTCGACGGCGTTGACCCGCTCGCGCGCGACGGTGAAGTCGCGGCCCTGCAGCACCTTCTCGGCCAAGGCCAGCTTGGCGTCCGCGATCGCCGCGTCGTTGTCCCAGACAACCAGGCTGGCGGTGACGTAGGCATAGGACACCGCGTCGGCGCCGAGATCCTGCAGGGCCAGGTCTGCCTCGCCGGCCTTGTTGCCCGCGTCGTTGTCGACCAGGGGCGATGGCTCCTGGGTCAGGGCCTCCTTCAGCAAGGCGGCGATCGACTTGCGCTTGGCGAACCACTGGCGGCGGATCCGGCCCAGCAGGGCGGCGGCGGCCGGCTTGTCCAGGCAGATGGCGCGGGTCGTCCAGCGGTAGGCGAAGGCCAAGCGATTGAGCTCGTCCAGCACGCCTGGGACGGTCTGGGTGGGTAATCCCACGACGGTCAGGACGCGCAGGTGGGCGTCGCCCAGGCGCGGCTCCAGCCCTCCGTCCAGGGCCTGGGTCGCCAGTAGGGCGTCCAGCTGCATGGGGGTCTCGGGGACACGCACGCGCTGGCGCGAGGTGGTCACCGCCCCATGCAGGAAGGCCAGGGTGGCCGCATCGTCCAGCCAGGCCGCCAAGGGCATCAGCCCGTCCAGCAGGGCCAGGAGGCGGTCGGACCGATCGACGAAACCCTTCAGCTCGCCGCGCCAGTCGATCTCGCGTGAGGCGCGTCCCTCGACGAACAGGCCCTCCAGCCGTCCCGTTCGCTCGGCCGGCGGCAGATAGACCAGGGTGAGGAAGTAGCGGCTCTCGAAGTGCGCGCCGGCCTGGCGGAAGCGAGCCTTGCGCTCCTCGTCGATCAGGGCCGAGACCGGATCAGCGAACCGGCTGTCGGGATAGGCCATGGCCGGATCGCGCCGGGCCTCGACGAAGAGCGCCCAGCCCGAGCCCAGCCGGCGCAGGGCGCCATTGAGCCGTGCGGCGACGGCGGCGATCTCGGCGTCGCCGGCCGAGTCGAGGTCGGGTCCCCGGAATTCGGCGGTGCGCTGGAAGGCGCCGTCCTTGTTGAGCACCACGCCCGGGGCGACCAGGGCGGCCCAGGGCAGGTAGTCGACCAGGGCCTTGCCCCGGCGATTGTAGTCGCGAAGGTCCAACATCGGCCTAGACCTCCAGCCGGACCGGCAGGCGGACGTGCCGACGGCCGACGTCGAAGATCTGCGGGTCTCGGCGGGCGGCCCAGACGGCCAGGGCATGGCCGACGAACCAGACGCCGAGCCCGACCAGCCAGAGCCGAAGGCCCACGCCGAGGGCCGCGGCCAGGGTGCCGTTGACCAAGGCGATCGCGCGCGGGGCGCCGGCCAGCAGCATCGGCTCGGTGAGGGCGCGGTGGACAGGAGCGGCGAACCCCAGGGCGCGATCGCCGGCCATCAGACGAGCGCTCCGCCGCCGAACGAGAAGAACGACAGGAAGAAGCTGGAGGCCGCGAAGGCGATCGACAGGCCGAACACGATCTGGATCAGCTTGCGCGAACCGCCGGAGGTGTCGCCGAAGGCCAGGGTAAGGCCCGTGACGATGATGATGATCACCGCGATGATCTTGGCGACCGGGCCTTCGATCGATTCCAGGATCCGCTGGAGCGGCTCCTCCCAGGGCATCGACGATCCGGCCGCCTGGGCCTGGGCGGCGCTCAGCGCCAGGGCGGCGGCGAGACCGGCGTAGATCCAGCGCGACAGGCGCGGCAGGGGCGTGCGGGGGCGAAGGCCGGGCGCATAGGCGCGCGGCTGGGCAAGGCTCGTGAGCACGAGACTATCTCCTCAGATTTTCAGGGGTTTGGGGGGCGAGGTCTCAGACGGGGCTGAGCTGGTAGGCGCCGTCGGGCGCCTGGCCCTCCAGGCGGGCAAGGTCGATCAAGCGTCTCTGTCGGCCACGGCCGGACAGGACGGCGATCAGGTCGATGGTCTCGGCGATCAGCGCGCGCGGCACGGTCACGACCGCTTCCTGGATCAGCTGCTCCAGGCGCAGCAGCGCGCCCAGGGCCGAGCCGGCGTGCAGGGTGCCGACGCCGCCGGGATGCCCCGTGCCCCAGGCCTTGATCAGGTCCAGCGCCTCGGGGCCGCGGACCTCGCCGATGATGATGCGGTCGGGCCGCAGGCGCAGGGACGAGCGCACCAGCTCGCCCAGGCTGGCGGTCCCCTCCCCGGTCCGCAGGGCCACGAGGTTCTGCGCGGCGCACTGCAGCTCGCGCACGTCCTCGATCATCACGACACGGTCGCCACCAGCGGCGACCTCGGCGAGCAAGGCGTTGACCAGGGTCGTCTTGCCGCTGGAGGTGGGGCCGGCCACGAGGATGTTGGCCCGCTCGCGCACGGCCTCGGCGAGAATCCCGGCCTGGCGGGCGTCCATCACGCCGGCGGCGACATAGTCGGCCAGCGGGAACACTCGGCTGGCGGGCTTGCGCAGGGAAAAGGCCGGGCCGGCCACGAGCGGCGGCATCAGGCCCTCGAACCGCTCGCCGGTCCCGGGCAGTTCCGCCGACACGCGCGGCCGGCCGGCATGGATCTCGGCGCCGACATGGTGGGCGACCAGGCGCAGGATCCGTTCGCCGTCGGCGGGCGGCAGGACTAGCCCAGCCTCGGCCAGGCCGCCCTCGAAGCGGTCGATCCAGACCCGGCCGTCCGGGTTCAGCATCACCTCGGCGACGCCGGCATCCTCGAGCCGGGCCAGCAGCAGCGGCCCCAGCGCGGTGCGCAGCATCTTGCGGCTGCGCGGCAGTTCGATTTCAGTCTGGGAGGGTTCCACGCTCGTCTCCGCTGCTTACGGAGACGACTAAAAGGACCGCGTTTCGTCCGATCACAACAGCCAAATCGGCCGATCGTAGGCTAGCGTGGGAAGACAGGCGATAGGCGTGCGCCTCAGGCGGGATGATGACGGAACGCGAGAGAGGCGGGTCGCCCTACTTCCCCGATGCTTAGTCGGGGCTGCCGCCGCAGGCAAAAAGCGTCAGGAAGCGCAGTCAGAGCCCGATCTGCTCTGACATCTCCAGCGCATCGTCTATCTCGATGCCAAGATAGCGCACGGTGCTTTCTAGTTTCCGATGGCCAAGCAGAAGTTGGCAGGTCGTAGGTTGCCGGTCTTCATGTGCTTCAACGCCACCTTCGTTCGGCGCAAACTTTGCGTGCCATAAGGTTCACTTGGTGTTGCGGGGGTCCGCGCGAGCAAGGCGAACCCAAAGGCGTCCTCGCTCCACTAGCTAAGGGCGCGAGGAAGTCTTTGATGCCCCCGGCGCGGGAGCAGACTTGCCCTACGCGACCGGAGCGGGGGGCTTTGCAGAGGGCTTCGTCCCGGGCGGCACCTGTTCCGGCACGAAGCAGGCAAGCGGCGCCTTGGTGAGGCGGGAATATGCGTATGTTGCGAACATCGCGCCTGCGGCCGCAACGATGCCGACGCCGATGAGAGCCCCACGATGCCATCGGACACGGCGAGTCAGACTTTCAAAGATGGTCAGAAATTGCGCGCTGATCGCGGCGTAGTCACGTTCAAGCCGCTTCTTCTGCGCAGCAATGTCCTCGCCGATCGCGCTCAACGTAACCCACTGGTTGACGATGGCGATAAGAAGCAGGGCGAGGAACACCCACGCGCCAGCGAGAACCGCGACGTTAGTCCAGATCTCCACTCCGCAAGCCTTGCTGGCTTTGAGCTGGGAGGCGACAATAATGGTGGCCACTGGGATTCCCAGCAGCTGGCCCTGAATATCGATCAGGGTTTTGTGGATCTTGGCGACGTAATCGACCTTAGCGGCCTCCACCTCGCCCCTGATCTTCGTGTAGGAAAAGCTGGACGCGAATAGCTTGTAGCCTTGTCGCACCGTCTCCGCGAGCGCAGAGAGATTGTCCAAGAGGTAGGTGAAGCGCTTCGCGGCCGGTTGGCTCTCGACCATCTTAACGACGGCATTTTCGAGAATGGCCAGCTTTTGGTCCTGATGGACGTCGTCCTTGAAATTTTCGAGCAGGGCATCAATTGTCGTCCCGGACATCCGGTCTAAGACGGCAACGTCGTACCGCACTGGAACGACCACCTTTCCGTCATGTACGAACACTAGCTCCTGACGCATCGGGTCTAGATAGGCGGCGGCTTTAGCCAACAGGGCCACGACCGCGAGCACCTTGCGGTAAGCGATGATGACGGGCGATGGTGTCGTCTGCGGCTCAATCTTTCCGTTGACGACGAAATAGGCTTGAGGCTCCGCAATCCGCGCATCCGATGCCTTCAAGAGATCATCGAACGAGCGGGCGAGCAGGCCTAGTCCCAGTCGTGGCGGACCGACGCGCAGCCGGACAGCTTGCCCTATCGTGAGCATGGTCGGGTCACCGAGCACCGCAAGATTGGCGTCTTCGCCAGCGGCGTCATCGGTTTCGATAAACTGGAGATCGGTGAGTTGCTGCTGGGTCGACAGGACCAGGGCCCCTTCATCACCTGTCGGGTCGAAATCGATGTCTCGATAAAGACCCAGCAACTGCTCGAAACGGAGCTTAGGCATCCTTCACCAACTCATGCCTGAGCTGGGCGGAAAGGTCGTCGGGAAGGTCGAGCAAAGTCAGGCTGTTCTCGCTAGCATCGTAGCGAACCTTTCCACCACTCAAGGCATCGCGCTCGAACTCCACCGACCATTGCGCCGTCTTTCCCTTGAACTTCACCAGAGAACTGAGCGCACGTCGGTCCGGCACGAACCGGTCATTGAGCTTCCGGTCGGGATCGGTCAGGACGGATAAGAGCGCTTTTGGGTCCTTCGGCGCAAGCTCGTTCGCGAGGGCCTCGAACTCGATCTCCTCGCGATTGCGCGAGGCCTTGTCGCAGATCGTCTTCGCCTTCCCAAGAAATTCGTCGCGCTCTTCGCCGATCATGCCCTGAGCGTCGGCATAGCCCTTCAAGGCCTGCACCAGGTCAGTCGTATCCTGTCGAACCTGTACAGAGTTGTCGCAGCCCAAGAAGGCCATGAAATACTCGGAGACCGCGCCTTTGCCTTTGAGAAAGCCGATGTAACGCTCCTCGTTGGCCGCCCAGCCGGTGAGGTTGATACGGCCGGCGAAGCGAAAGCCATCCATGTCGAGGTGCTGAACATCCGCCACATCGTAGGAGCTCGTGAGGGCTGCGCTCAGCTTGTCGTTGAGGATTGCGACCAAGAGGAACTGGCGGCTGTCGCGTTCAAAATGCGCGAAGAACACGTGCCCACCATGAGCCGAATTCTTCAGGCCGGCCTGATGCTTGAGAGTCGCCATCATCTTGTCGGTAAGGTCCGAAAAGTCGGACTTATCGGCAAGATAGTCGCGAAGGTGCTTCTCCGTAGGCGCGGCATCGCCTGCGGCCGAGAACTTACCGTACGATTTCGAAGCTCGCCGACTGTAGAGCTCGTACAACTCGTCGACAACGCGTTGGGTGGTCGGCGTGACTTTGAGATGATCGTTGCCGGTCTTCACACGAAAGCCGTCTTCGCCGCGCTCCAGATCATGAATAGCAACATTGATGATCTGATTGGTCATGTTCCGCCCCAGTAGACTTGATTTACGAGCCGAGTCGGCTCCGGCCCCCGGACACAATTGCAGGTGTAAAGGGTCGGCGCCACCAGCAACCAGGTTGAACTTTCAGATCACCCAGCATCATGACGAGTTCGCTGGGCACATGCTGCGGTGTCTGGCGAGGAGATCATGATCGGCTCATGCGACAAAAACGGTCGCGGCCGCTGGTATTCGCGCCGCTGCCGGCGCTTGGGGCGGGACGTTCAACCGCAGCTTCCCATTAGAAAGACCGCCCTTACTTGCCATCCAGGCGTCGAGTACCCGCTTGTTCCACATCCAGCTTGACACTTGACGGCTGCGAGTTGCAGCGCTGCCTTCGCGTTCGATGACCAGGAACGGAGCCAGCCCGCGTTGACGCCGCTCGCGGCACCACCGCGCGCGCGGCAGTAGGCTCGGCTATGTCGTCGTCCTTATGGCAAAAGATCAGCGGGTGTTTCGCCGCGAGTTACGAGCCGATCGTGCACGAGGCCTATCCCCTCATTAACCAGTCCCTCGATCGCCCGCACTGGCGTGGAAACATCCGGATAGAGAGCGCCCATCAACGCCACGATCTCACCAGTGGGATCGAAAAGGCCGCTAGCCCAGCGCGTGTCGACTCCGGACGCGTGAGCCGGTGACACCCCGTTTCGCATTGCATAGGCCATTGCGAACCGGGCGGCTTCCTGAGCCTCGCTAAACCAATCCATAGCCATGATATCGTCTATCTGACGCTGAGCTTCGGTCGTCAGCCCAATACTACGACGGTCTTCCATCACCGGGCCTCCCGAATATTGCTACGCCGGCTATTGACCTTTTCGAGTTCATACTCGGCGACTAAACGAGAACCAAGTAGATCACGGGCCCTTCTTCGCCCAACTTCTGCTTCATAAACCAACAAAATAACCTGATCCGCCATCTTGTGCAGCCCGCTCACAACGTTGGAAGTATGCCCGTCATCTAGTCGACCAAAAGGCGAATCCATAACAATTGGACCACGTAGAGGAGCATTCCTTTGCAGCGCTCCCATCAGAGCCAAGGCCACAACGTGTTCGGCCCCAGCCGATCGGGCGTCTTCCGGACGACCATCCTTGTGAACAATCGTTAAACCGTAGTCCGAATTAATACTCAACCGGTCATAGTCGACCTGCTCCGTGGTCATGGACAGGAATAGATCAGTAGCGCTCGCTTCCACGCGCTCCCGTAGATCAGATTTATATTCCTCAACCGCCTCTTCAAATATTGCCGCGCAGTCCCTAAGAATTTTAGCCTTGGATTCTATCGCACTCAGATCGCCAAGGGCGGTATTTTGAAGCTTTCGTAGCAGGCCATCAACACGTTCACTTTGACGCTGCAGCTCGAGTGCCTGACGATCAATTCCGGACTTTACCGCCCCCACCTGCTCAAGCACCTCGGCATAGTTGGCCTGAGTGCTACGGACCGATTGCTGGTCAGTATCAGCGAGGGCATTGATCAGTTCCTTGGCCTCATCACGCTCATGCTGCTCCTCTACCGCCTGCTCCCGCATCTGCCGCGCCAACAGGCGAACGGCTGCGGATACATCTTGGTCATCAAAGCTCATTAGCATTTGAAGGTGCGCTGGACGCGCCTGATGCACTTGAGGTCCGGCCAAATGCTTCCTAAGCCGTTCAGCCTGGCCGGCATCGACATCCTGTTCACAAACATCGCAATGACCGAGATCGATCGCGGCACGCCGAAGCTCCGCTCGCGTTTGATCCAATTGATCCTGCAACTGCAGCCGGGCTTCATCCCGGGCCTTCCGGATAGGATCGCGAAGTAAAGTGCGCCAAGATCCGACCAAGGCTCTTTTGATATCTGAGCGGAGGGCCGCCTGTTTCGCGGCGGCCGCGTCAGCGCGCCCAAGCGCGGCCTGGCGGCGAGCCATTAGGTCCTGCGAACGCCGGTCTGCCCCTAACTTAACCTCTAGATCGGTCTTTTGCCGCGCCAGGTCCGCAGCCTTGTCATTGAGGCGCACAAGCTCCGCCTGTTGGCCATCGCGGATTGTAATGGCCTGCTGGAGCGCCACCCCCATGCTTTCAGTATCTTTGTGACGCGTTGCTTCGTTCGCGGACTGCCGGTCGCTTTCGACAACCAGTTCAGAAAGGTGTCGCCGCCCCGCCTTGAGAATGGGAACACCCAGAATCCGTTCTATTGCCGCTGAGATTTGCGGTCCGGCCTCACTATCATTTATTATGAGCTCTTCATATTCCTGCAAAAGCTCGCCATCGAAGAGGAAGAAACGAGAAACATCTTCAGGGAAGATCTGGGCCAATAGGCGATCTTGCTCCGGAAGGCTTAAAACCCTTGCACCCTTTCGCAGCATGACCTCAGATTGGTAATCGCCATCGTGAACAGGGTGTTCCGTTCTTGGCTCATGCCCCCGATAGAGTTCAAATGTCTCACCATCAAAATCGAATTTGAGAGTTACGCCAAACCCGTACTTTCCCTGTGCGGCGAGCTCGCGATTTGAAAGACTGTGGATTTTTCGGTGACTTTGCCCTCTTCCCTTCACCTTGCCGAAGAACGCGTAGCGGATGGCATTGAGCAGCGTCGTCTTGCCCCGCATGTTCTCGCCGTAAATGACGACGACACCGGCTTTGTCGGGGAAGTCGAGGACCTGCTTGTCCGCGAAGGGTCCAAACCCTTGAATTTCTAGTCGTATGAGCCGCAACATCAGTCCTGCTCCCCGGCGAGATTCGCGTCCACCGCAAGCCTCACCTCTCGAAGCGCATGAGCATCGTCCTCGCTCGCACCAGCCTCGACCTCGAGAATCGCGTCAAGGAGCGCCTCATCGATATGGGGATATCGAGCCGCTCTGATTCTGTGCAGCACCGCACGGATGTCGTTGAGATCAGTCTTCCGCATCTTCCACACCCAAGCCAGTCAACGCATTCCAGTTGAGTCGCGCCCGTATCGCAATCTGCTGAAGGTCCGTTGCCGACGCTGGATTTGCGGCGTGTTCAGCAAATTCGATTGCCCGAACCAGCTCGCCGGCTGTCAGCGTATCTGGCTTTTCCTGGTCTTGGCTCTCCTGGGTATCGGTGCGCGGCGGTAGAACAATCGCGTCGTGGACATAGGCCAGCGCCTTGCCCGGTGAGCGTCGCAACACTCGGCCACGTCGCTGTACGAATTCGCGGGGATTGCGCGAAGAGGCCAGGATCAGAGCGTGAGTTACCGATGGAATGTCGACCCCCTCGTCTAGGCATTTTATCGCGACGATGACCCCTCCCCGCCGTGCCAGCCATTTGAGGGTTTGGTCACGGTCACCGTCCATAGTCGAGTGATACGCCATGGCCTCGATGCCAATGGTGCCAAGGGCTGCGCTGACCTCCGTCAGCTGGCGCCCATCGTCGCAATAGATCAGCCAGCGCTCACCTTGTTTATAGTGCTGCGAGAACACGGTGGCGGCGAGATTTATTTTCGCTCGCGCGTGTTTGACAACACGAGCCCGAGCGATCTGGAGGTTTTGCATCTTCTCGCCAAGACCCGCCGTCGTATCATTCTGTTTGACGCGGGCGTGGAGACGTCGAATTTCTTGACTCAATCGACTCCATTCATCAGCTTCGTCTTGCTCGAGTTCAATTGGATGAGGTCGATAGAAGTACGGCGTCAGCACGCCGTCCCGAATAGCGTCGGCAAGTTCATATCGGGGCAGAAGGACGCCCCCGAAAAATTTCAATATCGCTGCGGTGCCGTCCGGGTCGCCATAGCGCTCCGGCGTGGCGCTGAGGCCCAGTCGAGCACCAAAGGCCTCATCGACCATGATCGCCTGATTCTTCCGCGCTCCAAGGTTATGCACCTCATCCGCCACGATCATCAGGTGTTTGCCGCCAGAAAGCTGCTGGCGAAAGGTATCGCTCGCAGCTGTTTTGAGCGTCGCTAACACCAAACGTGGCTGATCGCTGGGCGCGGTCCACTGCCTTAGCACAGCACGCCAGCGAGTATGACCAGCCCCCGCCTTTAAGACACGCAGGTCCAAATCACTCAGCGCTTCCCGAATTTCCTTATCCCATTGCCCAAAGAGAGTCCGATCGGGAACAACGACAATCACCGTTTCATTAAACCGCGTCAGAGCCTCGCGCATCGCCGACAACGCGGTAAACGTCTTCCCCGCGCCGGTCGCGAGGGCCAAAATCCCCTCCCGGCCATTAGCCGTCCAGGACGACAAGCCTTGAGCCTGGTGAGGCTTCAACACCCGCCCCCGCGTATCTCCTACCGGGGCCAATTGCGTTTCGAGCGCTTCGTCTATCGCCGCTTCGAGATCCGCGGGCGCCGCACGCCTTAGCTCGTCACGCGCCACTTGCGGAAACGGGCGTACCAGTAGTCCAGGATAGTCGCGGCCCCAGAGATCGTCGAAATACGCCTCCTCCGCCTGGCAGCGCTGCAGGTCACGGGCACCGAGCCATGTCGCGGCCACATCGACTGACTCCAAGTTCCCATCGGCGGCCAAACCAGTCCAAGTCTCGTTCATTGACCCCTTGAACACGACCCGGTTGTTGAGGCTGTCTCGAAAAATGCCCAGCTTGTCGTGGAAAATACGCCCCTTCGCCGACCTCAAGTCGCTCTGCCGCAGGACGGCAATTTGAAGGTCGAGAACATTCTGCGCCACCAGGCCGGCTAGGATCCGCGCAGGACTCCGTACCGCATCGTCTTTGAGGAGGGACGCGACTTCCTCCCTGAAACGCTCCGCCAGACTTGCATCGGCTCTCGCGGCGTAACCCGCCTCCAACGCATCAATGTCTGCGTCGGCGAGAACTTGCGAACAAAGCACCTGAATTTTACCGCCCCGGTGCAGGAAGCCTTTCAGGGCCGGCCAAGCAATGATGAACGCCGTACTGCGGAAATATCCGACGGCGCGGTCAAATCGTATCGAACGCGACATGCATGGCAGGTAGAAATCTCGGGCAATATCGTCGCGCCCCTTGTGATACGACGTTCGGAGGGTCAGCTCAGAAAGGTCTGGCATTCGCCGGTCTCCAAGCCGCCCGTTGCCATGATCCTGGCTTCCAACGCACGCCCAAGATCGCCGCTCTGGCAAGCGAGGACCACCTCTCTCGCCCCGCTCGTCAAAGATCGAATCTGTTCGGCTGTTCCGCTAGCTGCCGCCTGCCGGACGACCTCATCTCGCACCTGAAGATTGCCGCCATTCTTGAAGCGTGGATGTAGAACCGCGTCCCACAGCACAAAGACGTCCAGATCCGCGTCATATCCGGCGACTGTGGTAAACCGTCCGTCTGAATGGTCGAATGAACCATACTCGCCGATGGGATGATCCTTCACTCGAAGTACCACCTTGTATTCCCGCCGGGCGCGTTCACCCACACCCCCCACCAATGTGTACATGTAGACCCTCAGGCGAAGCGCGATGGGAGCGGCAAAGTCGACTAGAAGCGGTTTGCTAGAAACATCACTGTGCCACGCCACGCGCGCGGCAAGAGCGCCCAGGAGCGATCGATTAAGCCGAGCGGTTCGTTCGCTCATGCTTCATTCTCGTCGATATCTTCGCGTCCATCTGACGCGACGTTGTCGGCCTCTGGATCACCAACGGCGCCGAAGGTATTCTGCCACCAGACTTCTTTGGATCGCTGCGCCGCCCTTGTGGTTTTGGTCGATGCCAGCTCACGAAAGGGAAGCCAGTCGGCGCCAGAATTTTCGCAGACGATAACCTGCCCAAGTCGCTCTTGGCACCAACGTCCGAGCGCGGGGTAGTCGATGACCTCTGATCCGAACCGGTAGTGGCGACCTGCTTCTCGATATGGCGGGTCGACAAACCAAGTAGCTTCTAGCGCGTCGGGGCACTCGACGTAGCCGCTGTTGTGCACCTCCCAATGACGGATGCTATCAACCTGACTGGCGATCGTTTTGCGGACACGATCACCCCAGAACGATCCAGGGCGGATCTTGTCCCTCATCCATTTGGACGGAGATTTACGGGGACTAGATGCGCCGCGGTTAAGCCAAAACCCAACAAGCCACCTTGCCTCTTGGCATATGGCCAGATCATCAACCACACCTCCTTCCGGAAGATCAGGAAGTGATAAGATCTCGTCGGATTTCACAGCAATCAGATATCGCCAAACCGAGACGATAACCGGGTCGATTTCATAGAGAACAACCCGGTTTGTCGGATACCGAAGGCTATATCCAGCCGACCCGGCGAAAGGTTCGATGATGGTATTGTGAATGGGAGCGGGATAGAGGCGAACCGCATCGCGCCACTTGCCGCCGTAGTAGCTGAAGAACGGACGGAGACTCTTTGGCGCGCCAGTCAAACTATGCCTTTCGGTCGTGGGTGATGCGGTGCCGCCGACCATCGTTGTCAACGAGGCATGCGTAGCGAGTGCACCCCCATAGTTCAACGCTGAAGGTTGACGACCTCAACCGGCGAGACAGCGTGTAGCCGCGGTTACCGCCGAGACCTCGATTGGCATGCTGAAGCTGTCCGGGCGCTGGCCGTCGCCCAACTCGTCGGACACAATCAAACCGGTCAGACGCCCTAAAAGACGGACGCTTGAATGAAATCCCATGGCGTCGTTTTCTCGCCTCAGGACCGACCTTGCCAGCGCACGGCAGCTGCCAGCAAGCGGACTTTCCAAACGGAAGCGATGAGTCAGGTCTGCTCGTAGATCTCGCCTGCCTCGCACCCTCCGAGCATCCCTAGTTTAGGTCTCTTCGACGGGCTCGCTGACATCATTCATGAGTTGATCCCGGAGCAAACGGCCACCGCTGATCCCTCGGGCGAGCGCTTCGATAAAGCGTCGGTAGCGTTCTCGGCCAAGATCAGTGGCGGCACGATCGTCTCGAGACACGATGGACGGAGTGTTTCGTAGCCATGTCTTGACGAACAGCGCCACCGCCTCGTTCGAGATCGTGATGTCCCGCTCGAGCCGCTCGAGCTGTCGGCTCATCCGGTCCAGTCGGCGAGTCATCGCCGCTTCCGTCGCCTCGGCGCCGTCCGGCGAAAGGTAGGTGGCCAGAGCCGCGACCATGATTTCGGACTTCGATCGGCGCATCCGCCGCGCCGCCTCATCGAGCGCACGCGCGACATCGCCTGGCAGGAACACCTTGGCCTGAACCTTCATGATCTGGGCCTCACAGCGCGATGCCGTCGTCGGGATCGAGAGCGGCTTGGCGCGCGGCTGTGCGGAATCGGCGTTGTACCTCGGCCGCCTGCTGGACCTCGTCCCCCTCGCCGTCCAGTTCAGGCGGCGGCTCTAGCTCCCGCGCGGGCGTCGCATGCTGCTCCATGCCGGCGAGCTCAGGCTCGATGCGCTGCCCGCCCTCATCGATAACCGACGCGCTTCCATTACCGCCATCGCCAGGGTCCTGATCCTCACCCCAGTCGTCGGGCTGTCCGGCGAGGCGAGCGCCGGAGGCCGGCGGCTTTGCCACCCGTCCGGTCATCCTGGGGTCCAAATAGTAGCGAACCTTCAGGGCCCGGACCGGTGGTGAGCCTGACACCTGGACCACCTCCTCGTCCGGCGAGAGCTGCATCACCTCGCCCGGGGTCAGCAGCTGGCGCGCCGTTTCCTGGCGGCTTACCATTAGGTGGCCAAGCCAAGGCGACAGGCGATGTCCGGCGTAGTTCTTCATCGCCCTCAGCTCCGTAGCCGTGCCCAGGCTGTCGCTGATCCGGCGCGCCGTCCGCTCGTCGTTGGTGGCGAACGCCACGCGCACATGACAGTTGTCGAGGATCGCGTTGTTGGCGCCGTACGCGGCCTCGATCTGGTTCAAGCTCTGGACAATTATGAAGGCCTTCATGCGGTAGCCGGCCATGAACGCGAGGGCCTGCTCAAAGAATTCCAGCCGCCCGAGCGCGCGAAATTCGTCGAGCATCAGCAGAAGACGGCGCCGGTTTCGCGCCTCCTCCAAGCCCTCGGTCAGGCGCCGGCCGATCTGGTTGAGGATCAGGCGCATCAGTGGCTTGGTCCGGCTGATGTCGGACGGCGGCACGACGAGGTACAAGCTGACCGGCCGGTCGGCATCGACCAGGTCGGCGATGCGCCAGTCGCAGCGGCGGGTCACCCGCGCGACCACCGGATCGCGGTAGAGACCCAGGAAGCTCATGGCGGTCGACAGGACGCCCGATCGCTCGTTGTCGCTCTTGTTCAGCAGCTCGCGGGCTGCGCTGGCGACGACCGGGTGGACCTTATCGCCCAGGTGCCGCGTCGTCATCATGGCGCGCAGGGTCGCCTCGATGGTCCGCTGAGGATCGGCCAGGAAATTGGCGACGCCAGCCAGGGTCTTGTCGGGCTCGGCGTAAAGCACGTGCAGGATCACGCCGACCAGCAGGCTGTGGCTGGTTTTCTCCCAATGGTTCCGGCGCTCCAGCGCGCCCTCGGGATCGACCAGGATGTCGGCGATGTTTTGGACGTCGCGTACCTCGCTATCGCCTCGCCGCACTTCCAGCAGCGGGTTGTAGGCGCTGCTGTTGGGGTCGGTCGGATCGAACCGAAGGACGTGGCCGATCTTCGCGCGGCAGGCGGCTGTCAGGTCCCAGTTCTCGCCCTTGATGTCATGGACAACGACGGAGCCGGCCCAGGTCAGCAGCGTCGGAACCACCAGCCCCACGCCCTTACCCGACCGGGTCGGCGCAAAGCACAGCACATGCTCGGGGCCGTCATGACGAAGATAGTGCTCGCCGTAGCGTCCGAGGACGACGCCCTGCTCTCCCAGCAGGTTGGCGGAGCGGACTTCCTGCGGTTCGGCCCAGCGGGCGGAACCGTAGGTCGTCACCTTCTTGGCCTCGCGCGCGCGCCAGACCGACATGGCGATCGCCACGGCGACGGCCAGCAGAGCGCCGCCAGCCGCAATGAACGCGCCGCGCGCGAACACCGAGGGTGCGTAGGCGTCGTAGATGAACCACCAGACGAAGAAGGCTGGCGGCGGGTAGACAGGCCATCCTGCAAGCTCGAACCATGGCGGCCCCAGTCGCGCTTGGTAGGCGAGCTGCCATGCCGTCCACTGCGTCGCGGTCCACACGCCGGCCAGCGCCAGCGCGGCGACGATCAGGATCTGGCCCCAGAGGACCTTGGTTCCACTCATGGTGATCTGCTCCTCAAAGCCCGATCCCCCGCTTGCGTCCCAATGACCAGTCGACGCCCGCGCCCGGCATGACCGTCCCCCTCACCTCCTGGCCCAGCCTGTCGTCCAGCGCCCGCGTCCAGGGCGGGAGCCGGAAGCCGAGCCCGTCCTCGATCAAGGCGAACCGTCCGGACGCCAGGTCCAGCCGGCGGCGATAGACGCCGCTGACAGCGTCGCCGACGACGAGTTCGCCGGGAGCGCCCCCCGTCTCGGCCTGGACGTTGGCGGCGGCGCGCGCCAAGTCCCGCTCTCGCAGGGTCGAAACCAGATTGGGCGCCGGGACGAGACGGCCATCCTGGCGCCTGGCCAGGCCTTTGCCCTCCAGACGCATCAGACGCCGTTCCAGCGCTGCGCGCAGCTCCGCGCCGAAGCCCGCCGACGCCAGGGGCTGGGGCGTGCGCGAGACCATTTGCCGGTCCAGCCAGGTCGCGCCGTCCGCGTCGATCTGGCGGGCAATCGTCAGGTCGGCGCGGTGGACGAGATCCAGCCGGGTCACGCCCTCGGCATTGGTGCGGCTGCGCACCTCGATCAAGCCGCCGACCGGCGTGTCGCCCGTCGCCGACAGGTCCCCAAATTTCAGGTAGTGCAGCCGCCCATCGGCCCCATCGACGACGACATAGGCTTGGCCGTTGAGCTCGTCGTGTAGCCCTCGATCCACGAGCTTGCCAAAGACCGGCTCGTTCAAGCACTGGTCGCCGATGGCAATTGCCGTGGGGTCCCTCCCCTCGCCCATCGCCTTATGCAGGGTCTTGATGATGTCGCCGCGCTCAGCCAACGCACGAAGCCGGGCTTCGAGGTCATCGGCCAGGCGCCACCGCCCCGTCCCGACCTGCTGCGCCAGTCCGAGGCTTTCGAGCAACTTGGCTCTGCCGACCAGGCGAAGGTCAGCGTCAGTCAGCCGCCCATGACGCGGACGAAGATCGACCACGCTGTCGATATCGTCGGCGCGACCTCGGAGCTGATGGTCGAGGCTGGTCCAGCGCTGGGCCGACACTTCCTTCTCCAGGCTGGCGGCGACTTCGCGCTCCGACCTTGGACCCAGCTCCAGCGAGACCAGATCGATGGCGCGCTGGCGCAAGCCGCGGGAGATGTAGTCGCGGCTGATCACCAGATCGGATCCGTCGTCGGTCAAGCCACGGACGAGGACGTGGACGTGGGGGTTGTCGGTATTCCAGTGGTCCACGGCGACCCAGTCCAGCCGCGTGTGTAGATCGCGCTCGGCCTGGGCCATGAGGTCACGCGTCGTAGCCCGCAGGTCCTGGAGCTGCGCGGCGTCCTCGGGCGAGACGATGAAGCGGAAGTGGTGTCGGTCGTCCTCGCACCGGGCGGCGAACGCCTCGTGGTCGCCAGCTCCGTCCCGATCGAACACTTCACCCGGCTGGCCGTCCCGGCTGACACCCTCTCGGCGAAGGTATCGCAGATGCTGGGACAGCGGCGCGGCCCGAAATCGGGCTCCCTGATGCCGGATGATCCTGGACTTGATGACGACCTGACGCGCGCTGGCGCGCGCCGGCCCCTTGCCGCTTCCGCGTCCTGGTCGTGGCCCTCGCCCGCGCGGACCCACATCGACGGCTCCGCCGCCTGAGCGCCTCGCGGCGGTCATGACCTGCGAGACGAAGCTGCGCCCCTTGCGCGAGGCGGCCGCGCCATCGTTGCGGATTTTGCCGAGTCTGGGCTCGAATTCGTCGTCAGCCGCCATGACGGCTTCCGAGGCTCAAGGTCCCTGATAACCCTTTGAAAACCCGTAGCTTCCAGAGACGCAAGGCCCGACGAAGAGCCCCAGGTCCCTGAAAATCCTCAACACCATCAACACCATGGGGCCGCAGGGTCCCGGTGCTTTTATCTTGCCGTCGTTCTTTTGTGGGTTTCCGACGACCAGCTTGAGGTCCGTTTCCCGCTCCTGCTTCCCCTACAGCCGCACCGACCCACCGGTTCATGGCCGCTGGTCCCGATCGGTGGTGACGAAGATCGTATCGCCCTTAGCGTGCTCATGTGCCGCACGGGGCCCACTGGCGAAAAGACCGGCCGTGCGCCAATCCGGCGCCGTCTCCACCGATGCAGGCCAGCGCTCCAGGCGTTCTTGGACGCGAGCGACATAGACCAGGGTCTCCCGGGGAAGCGGGGCACCGCGAAGATGCTGGCGGTATCGCCCGGGCCCAGCATTGTAAGCGGCCAGATAGCCGGGCGACCCGAAGCGGTCGTAGAGCCAGCGCAGATACCGCGCGCCCGCCAAAATGTTGTCCCTCGGCTCGAATGGATCGTCGCCAAGGCCCAGTTCGGCGCGCATTTCCCGCCATGTCACGGGCATGAGCTGCATCAGCCCCATGGCGCCCTTGGGCGATAGGGCGTCACGGCGGCCGCCGCTCTCGGCCGCCATCACCGCGCGGATCAGGCGTGCCGACAGTCCGAACCTGGTCGATGCTTCGTCGATCGCCTGACGGGCGGCGGCGGGACTTTCGCGCAGTTCATCGGCTACAGCTGGCGCTCCGTGCAGGACGCCGATGCCAAGAACCAGCACCGACGTCGCGACCGCCACGCCGTGAAACCGCAGCATGAGGGCGCTGGTCCCTCTGTCACCAAGCATGCGATCGGGCTGACGGACCTCAAGGGCAAGGCGCGTCCCGCGCCGGCCTGACGGCCGCCCTTGACCTCCGCTGCGCCCGGTCGCCAGGGGAAACTTGGCCGGGACGAGGAAAGGGCCCGCTTTCCAGCCGAGCCAGGAAAGGTGGATTGAAGGGAAAATGATCCGCGCGATCATCGGTCGCTCCAGATCCAGAAGGGTGTCGCCCGGCCCACGATGGAGGCACGAGCCAATGGGCCGAAGTAGCGGCCATCGAAGCTCGCAGGGGCCGCGTCGTTGAGCAGGAAGACCTCGCCGCGCCCGAGCCTCCGACACCCTTGGAACGGCTGGAGGCGACGCCCTGCACGGTCCCGCGACCGTGCTTCGGCGCGCCAATGACCGTCGATGAAGACGCCGTCGGCCCTGCCACACACCATTTGCCCCTCAGACGCCGCGAGGCGTTTGAGAAGCGGCACATTGACGGGCAGATAGGCGCGCTGGGCCATCCATGCCGCTAGTCCGGGAGGCGGCCGCACCACCACCCAATCGCCAATCTCTGGCTGGGTGCGATCCAGGATGTAGAACCCCACGGGCGCGCTGGCGGTAGCGTTGTACAGCAGGCGCGGCGCAGGCCGGAACAGCGCCGGGCCCGTGAGCAGCACGATCCCGGCGACGGCCAGGCCGGAGACGGCAAGTCGGCGGGCCGTCACGGCGCGATCCTCCGGCGGAGTAGCCACGCACGATGCCGCAAGCGCGTGTACGTTCTCGGCGGCAAGCCCACGACCACTCGGGCATGGACGTGCCGCCAGTAGTCCGGCGCGACCGTCTCCGGCGATAGCCCGACGACTTCCAGCGCGTCGATCGCGGCCAGGACGGCCTGCACCTTTGGCCATCCCGCTATGTCGAGCAGCAGCTCCGCGCCGGGCGCGACGAAGGGCACGGTGGTGAAAGCCTCATGTGGCCGGATTGCGCGTAGGATGGCGATCCGCGACTCCACCGTGCCGTATTCGCCTGCCCGCCAGCGGACCAAGGCGAAGATCGATCCTGGCGCGAACGAGACGATCCGGCGCCGGCGATCGATCAACTGCTCGCCAGCGACACGGCCGAAGCGGATCCAGCGTTCGATCTGCCCTTCCAGCCAGACGAGCTCGACGCTGGTTTCGAGGCCGGCGCTCATCAGTCGTCCCGGCGCGTGGCGAAAGCCGGCGCGATGGCTGCGTGCCGCTTGGCCGGGAGCACGTTGTCGGCGCTCTGCTCGCTCGTGGAGGTGCGCACCCCGCGCGCAGCCCAGGCCTCTAGATCGGCCACAGCGTAGATCACCCGGCCGCCGATCTTCCGATAGGTCGGACCCGTCCCGTAGGTGCGATGCTTCTCAAGGGTTCGGCCGGACAGGCTCAGGAAGCGCGCAGCCTCCGGCGTATTGAGGTGGCCGATCAGGTTGGGCGGCAGTGAGGCCGACGACGAGTTGGACATGGGCGTACTCCGGGCGATGGTCGCCGGGCCTGGAGAGGCCGCGGCCAAGCCCGGTCACCTTGGCGAAGCGTCTGCGCCCAGGGGGATGGCGAAGATCGGGGGCGCCGTTTTCGCCACCCCTCAAAGGCCGCCCTTCAGCAGGTTGAGATAGCCGCCCCGCATCAGCGCCCTCCCCGTCCGGACCAAGCGGATGGTCGCGTCCCGGACCGACGCGGTCCGCCAGGCGTCGCGCTCGACGGCGGCGTCGCCGAACACCGCGCGCGCGATCTCGCGGTAGCTTTCGCGGCGCTGAGAGCCGTCCAGCGCCACAAGGCTGCGCGACAGGCGCAAGCGCTGAGCAGCCGTCAGGCGCGATCGCGGCGCGGCGCGTCCGCTGGCGACGCGCTCCAGCGCCTCGACGGCGCGCACGCGGAGTCCAAAGTCCTTGTCAAAGCCGAGCACCACCAGCACCGGGCCGGCCGGCGTCGCCTCGCCCCGGAACAACAGCTGTAGCCCTGCCGCCAGACGCAGATGAAGGCCGTCCTCGCCCCGACGAACCAGGCCGTCCGGGACGCGCGTCGCCAGGCGCTCTCCAGAGGAATCCGCCCCGCTAATCAACGGCAGCACGATCCCCGGCGCGACATCCTCCCGCCAGAACACCTCGGCCTGGGTCGCGGGAAGCGCGGGATCAGCAGGGAAACGAAGTCCCCAACGCGCATCCACGACCGGCTTCGACCGACCATAGTCGGTGCGATAGTCCGGATTTCGCCGCAGAAACTCCCACGCGAAGCCGGGAACATTCAAGCTCGCGAACGACGGTCCGTCGCCGTCGGCGCCGCCGTCCGGCGACCGTCCCGATCTCGTTCGAGCGAGCGGCGCGGCCATCGGGGCATCGCAATGAGCGAACACAGACTTGGCGAGTAAAACGCCAACAACTCTGAACGAAGCGAGCTTGGCCCGCATCTTGTAGGGAGCAATCCCGTCGGTTTTCGGGATTGAAAGTCGTGCAGCTGGGAAATGACCACCAGAAAAAGGTGTCATTTACCCTCAGGTCTCGGATTGCTCCGCTGATCGCCGAACCAAAACTTCCTCGCTCACATTCAGCGCTCTCGCTATGCGCTCGAGGACGTTCAGCGTGATGTTCCGCTTACCGGATTCGACGCCAGATAAGTATGTCGGATGGATGTCGGATTGATGCGCAAGCTCGTCCTGCGCGATGTCGCGGTCCTCGCGCAGCGCGCGAATATTCTCTCCAACGACATGCCGTAGATGCATGGCGACACGGCGCACGAACCGGCGGCACGGTTGAATAGACTATGAGTAAAGTTCGCCCTTATCCACAGCTGGGAATCTAACTGGCATCCGCACCCAGGGTTATCGGCGAACCAGATCTTTGGCAGTTACATCGAGTGCATTTGCAATTCGTTCGAGCAAATCGATAGTTATATTTTTCCGGCCATTCTCGATTCCAGATAGATACGTAGGATGTATGTCGGCTCGGAAGGCGAGTTCCTCCTGCTTGAGCAGCTTCACCTTCCGAAGCGCCCGAATATTCTCGCCGATGACAGCCCGCAGGTGCATCCGGGCAGGCATCGGTATTTGGGCTGGACTGTGAATAGACTATGAGTAAAGTCAGCTACGTGCCCGACCAAAATCGACCCGCCGCCTGACGCGGCACTGGTGAGTACGGGCCCACGAGGCAGGCAGCATGGAAGCCACGCTCAAGAAGGTAAGTGCACCGCGACAGGTCGTGACGGGTGATCAACGGCCATCTGTGGTCGTAGAAGCGCTTTACAGCGACCACGCGCCCTGGCTGCTGGGGTATCTCCGCCGCCGCTATGGGGCCGAAGCCGCCGATGAGCTGACCCAGGAAACCTACCTCCGCGTCGCGCGGCTGCCGCCGGTCGGACCGCTGCGCGATGCGCGCTCGTATCTCCTGCACATCGCCAGGAACCTGGCGAAGGACCGGAGCCGAAACGGGCGGCGGCGGATCACCGAACCCCTCGACGAAGACGCCGTCGCCGCAGCGCCGGTCCACGGTCCGCAGCTTCAAGCGGTACTTTTCCGACAGATCATGCTGGCCCTGCCGTCGAAGTTGCGCGATGTTTTGGTTCTGAACCATGTGCGCGGCATGACCTATTCGGAGATCGCGGTGTTGCTCGACATATCGGTCAAGACGGTCGAGAAACGCATGAGCAAGGCCATGATCCTTTGCGCCGCGAAGATGTGCGACGTGAACCCAGAATGATCGAGCAACAGCAGAGACCAACGAAGATCGATCGGGAAGCGGCCGACTGGTACGCGCGCCTGAATTCGACCGTGATCGAGAACCCGGACCTCAAGCAGTTCGAGGTTTGGCGGAAGACGCCGGAGAACCTGGACGCCTACAACCGGCTGTCCGCCATGGCGGGCAAGCTGCGCGACCTGCGCAGCGATCCTGGCCTCGATGCGCTCGCCGAAGACGCCATCGCGCGTGCGGGCGCGCGCAGCCGCCCCAAAAGTCGGCAAGCGAGTCGTATCGCGATCGGCGCGGGACTGATGCTGGCGGCGGGCCTGGTCGTGGGGGCCGTGACGCTCTACGGCGGCGGCGCCCAGCGCTACGAGTCCGCTGTGGGCGAGCGCAAGATCCTTCGCCTCGCCGACGGATCCGAGGTGACGCTCAACACCAACAGTCAGATCGCCGTGCGCATGACCCAGGGCCAGCGACGGATCACGCTGACGCGCGGCCAGGCGCTGTTCGAGGTCGCCCACGATACGGCCCGGCCGTTCATCGTCGACGCCGGCGACGCCGAGATCACCGCCGTGGGGACGCGCTTCGACGTCTATCGCCGCGCCGGCGCCGTTCAAGTGACGTTGACCCAGGGCAAGGTTTCGATCCGCGACGACGCCGACCACGGCCGCTCATGGATGCTCGCGCCCGGTCAGAAGATCGTGGTGGGCCCCACCGCCCGCCCGGTCCCCGCCGACATCGGCGCCGACACCAGCTGGACCTCCGGCCAGGTCATTCTGCATGACACGCCGCTCGCGCAGGCGGTCGCCGAGGTCAACCGCTACAGCAGCAGGAAGGTCGTGCTCGCCGACGACGCGCCCCTTGAGCGGCGGATCAATGGCGCGTTCCCGACCGGCGACGTGGATGGCTTCGCGCTCGCCGCCAGCGACGTTCTTGATCTGGAGATGCGGCCTGGGAAGAACGGCCGGACCATCGAACTCCACGCCAAAGGCCCGGGGACACCCTGACGTCATATTTATTTCACAGCGCGGTAGGGTGAAGCGCCAGGTTGGGCGTCTCCCCCGCTACCGCCGGCATTCAAGCGCCCGTCATCGTGACGCGGGCCGCCGGCGGGCCGGGGGTGTTTGAATGTCGTTTTCGTATCGCCGCGTCCTTTTGGCTTGGGTTTCGCCAATCGCCTGCCTCGCCGCGGCGCCTAGTGCCGGCCTCTCCGCCGAGCGCGCAGTGCAAGTCGAAATTCCGGCGGGACCGCTCGACGCCGCCCTGATCGCTCTGGGCAAGCAAGCCAAACTGCGGATCATGTTCACTAGCGAGCTGGTCGCGGGTCGCCGCACGGCCGGCGTGCGCGGACAGCTGGCGCCGTCCGTCGCCCTTTCCCAGCTGCTGACCGGGGCAGAAATCGACGTCCGTCAGGCGGGTCCTGGCGTTTTCGTGCTGCACCCGAAGAAACGCCCGGCGATGCAGCCCAACGCCGCGCTCGGCGCGATGCGGACAAATCCGGACGCCGTCGGCGCACCAGGCGAGGTGCAGGCGAGCGCAACGTCCGCCTCCGACGATCCGGCTCCGGCACCTCAGCCGGCCGAGGCCTTCATGGTTTCGGAGATCGTGGTCGGCAGTCATATCCGGGGCGTCAAGGATGACGCCTCTCCGGTCATTGTGATCGGCCGCGAAGAGATTGATCGCGGCGGCTACGCGACCCTGGCCGACGCGCTGTCTGCCCTGCCGCAGGCCTTCGGCGGCTCGGCCAGCGATGACGCGCGCACCACCGCGACCGATCCCACCACGACCAACGACACGCGCGCGACGGGCTTCAACCTACGCGGCCTGGGCGCCGACGCCACCCTCGTGCTGGTCAATGGCCGCCGCATGGCGGGGTCGGGCCTGATGGGCGACTTCGCCGACGTTTCCTCCATCCCGCTTGCCGCCGTCGCACGGGTCGAGGTGCTTCTCGACGGCGCTTCTGCCCTCTACGGCTCCGACGCCGTCGGCGGCGTGGTGAACATCGTGCTCCGCGATCGCTACGACGGTGCCGAAACCCGCGCCCGCATCGGCGGCTCCACGCGCGGCGATCTCGGCCAAAGGCAGTTCGCGCAGACCTTTGGCCGCGCCTGGCAGTCAGGCTCCATGTTGGTCAGCGGCGAATACCAGCGTCGCGATCGGCTCCGCGCCGCCGACCGGGCGTTCACCAGCAACGCCGATCTGCGACCGCTGGGCGGCACGGATCGCAGGCTCAATTTCAGCCAGCCCGGAAACATTCTCGGCGTGGATCCCGTCACGCGGCTATCGGTCCCGATGTGGGCGATCCCCGCCGGCCAGGACGGCACCGCGCTCAAGCCCGGCGACTTCATCGCCGGCCAGGTCAATCGTCAGAACTTCCGCGATACCCTCGACATCCTGCCTGTGCAGGAGCGCGGCAGTCTCTATGTCGCCCTCTCCCAAGATGTCGGATCGCGGCTCACCCTGACGGCGGACGCCCGCTATAGCGATCGCCGCTATACGACCCACGCCAATCCGCCGATGACCAACCTCGCCGTCGGCCGGAACAACCCCTTCTTCGTCTCGCCCAACGGGTCGGCTTCCCACACGATCGCCTATTCGTTTCAAAACGAGGCAGGTGGCCTGAGAAGCACCGGCGAGGTGCAAAGCCGCGCCTTCACGGTGGGCGCAGTCGTTCGGCTACCCGCCGACTGGCGGCTGAACGGCTACGCCCTGCACGCCGAAGAGCTGCAGGACAGCTTGTCGACCAACGTCATCAACTCGGTCTACCTCAACGAAGCGCTGGGCAACACCGCCGACAATCCGCTGACCGCCTTCAGCGCCGCGCGCGACGGCTACTTCAATCCCTTCATCGGCCAGGGCCGAAACAAGCAAGCCGTCCTCGACTTCGTGACCTCCGGCTTCGAGCAGCGCCACACCGTGGGCCGCCTGGACACCGTCAGTCTGATCGCCGATGGCGCCCTCGTCCGGCTCCCCGCCGGCTCGGCGCGGTTGGCCGTTGGGGCTCAGTTCCGGACCGAAGGCCTCAAGAGCGTCGGGAGGAGCCTCTCCAGCAACGTCGTCCCGGTCGCGGCCTTCTCGAGGCGGGGTGAGCGCGACGTCAGCGCGGTCTTTGCGGAACTGCGCGCCCCACTGTTCGGGACCGACTTCAGGCGTCCTGGCCTGGAGCGCCTGGAGCTGTCGCTCGCGGTCCGCCGCGAGCATTATGAAAACCAGGGTTCCAGTACCGTGCCCAAAGTCGGCTTGGTCTGGTCGCCTATCGATAGCCTGACGGTGAAGGCCACTTATGGCGAGTCATTCCGCGCGCCCTCCTTGGGCGAGCTGACCGATCCCGCCCAGGCTACGCCGGTCATCATCAGCAATGGTCCCACCACGGCGCTCACTCTCGTCCGCGTCGGCGGAAACCCAGCCCTGCGGCCCGAAACGGCCAAGTCTTGGACCGCCGGCGTCGAGTTCGCGCCCCGCTCGACACCGGGCGCGAGACTGTCCGCGACGCTGTTCGAGACGAAGTTCAACGACAGGATCGGCCAGCCGGCGATCAGCAACCTGACCACCATCCTGACGGCGCCGGATCTGGCTCCCTTTCGTCAGTTCGTGAGCCCCGCCAGCAACTCGGCGGACCTTGCCTTGGTCCAGTCCGTGCTCGCCACCGCCAGCCCGTCCGCGGCCGCCCTGTTCCCAGCGACGTCCTATCAGGCCATCGCCGACGCCCGTTACGTCAACACCGGCAGCTTCGAAGTGCGCGGGCTGGATCTGACTGGGGCCTACGTTCTGTCGATCGCGGGCGATCCGGTGGCTCTGTCGGCCAACCTCTCGTGGCTGATGTCCTACAAGCGACGCATCACCGCCTCAGCCCGATCAGTGGAGCTGGCGGGCTTCGTGGAAAACCCCGCCGACCTGCGTGGGCGTTTGTCTGCGGCCTGGAGCCATGGCCCCATAACCACCAGCATCAGCCTCAACCACGTCGGGGACCTCAGCAACCCCGACGGGCTGCGGGTGCATGCCCAGACCACGGCTGATCTGCAGGTCCAGTACGCCGCACGCGCCAAGGCCGGCGCCTGGCGCGGTGTCGTGGCGGCCGTGACGGTGCAAAACATCCTCGACCAGCGGCCGCCTTTCTACGACTCGCGGGCGGCCGTCGGATACGACCCGGCCAACTATGAGCCGGCGGGCCGTGTGGTGGCTCTGCAACTAACCAAGGCCTGGTAGGCCTAACGCTCCCACAGCACTGGAACCGTCCAATGCGATTTCTCGCAACGCTTCTGCTCGCCTGTATCCTGGCAACGACGGCCCGCGCCGATGGCCGGCCCTTTGTGGTCGAGGACCTGCTGTCCCTGCAGGATGTCGGGCATGCGGAGTTCTCCGCCGACGGCCGCTGGCTCGTCTACGAGACCTTCGGCCCGTGGAAGGAAGCCCCGTCCTTCGACCACGACTTCCTGATCCAGCAGGGACTTGGCCGCGTCTTCGTCGTCGACCTCCAAGGAGAGGCCCCGCCTCGCCTCCTGCTCGCGCCGGTGGCGGGGGCGGGAGACACGCTGGGTGCGGTGTCGCCGCGCGGCGACAGGGCTATCGTGTTCCGGCTTCAGGGTCGCCGCAGAGAACTCGGCGTCGTCACCCTGTCTTCCGGCGCGGTGGTGTGGACGGGCCAGCATGTCCAGCCGGAGCTCTGGACGCCCTCGGCGGTCTGGCGCGACGACGGCGAGATCCTGGCCCTGTCCGCCGCTCCCGAGACAGCATCGCTGCTTTTGGGCCGGGGCTGGCAGGTCCAGGCGCGCACCGAGGCGGGATGGTCCGCCGCGGCCCGGGGGGAGCTTTCCGTGACGGCCTTGGGCGCCGGCGCCTATGAGCGTTATAATCCGCCAGCGCCCAAGGCCGATCTCATGTCGATCGATCCGGTGACCGGCGCTGCGCATCGGTTGGCGAGCGGCCGGTTTGCGGACCTCAAGCTAGCGCCGGGCGGTGGCTCCGTCGCCCTAATCGAGGAAGCGGAAGCAATCCTGCCCACCGCCACTACCGTGCTGGGGTCAGGGTTCGAGCGTCGACGGCGCCTGGTGCTCATCGACGTATCGACCGGCGTGGCGACCAGGCCTTGTGCGACCTGCGATCTCCTGCCGTTCGTTTGGACCTGGTCTCCGGACGGCCACGAACTGGTCGCGCCGGTGCGGCGGGATGGCGAGCCGCTCGGCGAAGCCCGCTACTGGCGCTTCACGCGGACCGGTCAGGCAAAGGTCCTGTCGCACCACCTGTCGGTCGGCGAAGCCGGCGGCCGCGACAAACTTCCGCTTGCTGCCGTTGCCTGGCCGGGCCGCGATCCGATCGTGATGGGCCGCCGATCGGACCCGTCAAGACTCGATTGGTGGCGTGTCACGTCGGGCAGCCCGGTCAACCTCACGGCCTCGAGCGAAGGCGCCCTACCCCAGGTCCTGGCGGCCGACCGGGCCGATGCGCTACTGGCAACTCGCTTGGGTCTGATCGCCGTTCACGCGGATGGCCCGCCCCGATCGCTGGTCGGCTCCCCGGCGCCAACGGGAGCGTCGAGGGCCGGCCGTGCCAGCCGGTCCGCGGTCGTGATCGGCGCGAACGCTCGGCGCCAGGCCAGACTCGTGGAGGCCAATGGCTCGAGCCTTGCGCTGCCGACCTTGCCGGACGACGCCCGGGTGCTGGCGATCTCGCCCGTGCCCGGCCAACTGCTGATCGAACGCCGTGACGATCACGGGGTCCGATCTCTGTTGCTCCGGCAAGGCTCACACGACCGCCTGTTGACGAAGATCAATGCGCGCCTGGCCTCGATCGCCTTCACCAAGCCACTTCCCGTCCGCCATCTGGGCGCCGAGGGCGAGTATCTGACAAGCTGGCTCTACTTGCCCCCTGAACCACCCGGAAGGGCCGACATACCGGTAATCGTGGTGCCCTATCCCGGCGGACGCTACGCCGCGCCGCCCGTCGATCAGGGTCCCGGCGAGCTGAAGTTCGACACCAATGTTCAGCTGATGGCGGCCGCCGGCTATGCTGTCGTAGTGCCGAGCCTGCCGCTGGCCGCTGGCGCAGAACCGATGCCGGGCCTGGCGGACGCCATGCTACGCGCGGTGGACCAGGCGCGCCGCGACCATCCGCAACTATCGACGGATCGTCTGGCGGTATGGGGCCAGAGCTATGGCGGCTATGGCGCACTGGCGGCCGGCATACAATCGGGGCGCTTTCGCGCGGTCATCGCTTCAGCCGCTGTGACAAACCTGATCGCCCGGCACGGCGCTCTGGCTCCGGCGGCGCTGGCCACGCCCGAGGTCCTGCTGCAGATCCCCGGCCGGCTTGCCTGGGCAGAGAGCGGCCAGGGCCGGATGGGAAGCCCGCCGTGGAAGGATCCTGACCGCTATGTGCGCAACAGTCCCGCTCTGCAGATCGACAGGATGTCCCCTCCGGTGATGTTGATCTATGGCGACCTCGATACCGACGCCAGCGAGGTCGAGGCGGTTTTTGCGTCGCTCTACAGGCTCGGCAAGGACGCGCAGCTGCTGATGTACCGGGGTGAACAACATGTCGTCGTCAGCCCGGCTAATGTACGAGATCTCTACGCCCGCGCCTTCGGCTTTCTCGCGACGTCACTGGCCCGACCGAGCGAGGCTCCGGCAACGAAGCCGCAGCCGATGCGCGCCTCCCAATGACGCACCCAAGCCTCCAGCGTCGCCGCCGCGAGAATCTGACCGTAGTCGTCGCGCCAAATCAGCGCGTCGCGATCAAGGATGCGCTCAAGGGCGACCGGATCAACCAGTCCCTCGGCCACGAGCCGCCCGCCAAGCAGATAGGGGCGCAGGAAATCAAGGCTGCGCGCCATGCTCTTGCCAAAGAACACGCTGATGTCGCCTTTGGACCGCCGCGCAACGATCGAAGGCGGTAGGCGCTCTGCGAAGGTTTGGCGCGCCAGCGTGCGTTCGCCTTCGCCTGAGCTGAGCAGCGGCGCCGGGATCGAAAGGCTTAGCTCGACTACCGGGAGGCTAAGCAGGGGATGAGCCTGACGCACGAGATTGTCACGCAAGGTCTCGTGGAACACTCGCTGGCTGAGGACGAGACCGGCGATCTGCAGGCGCTTGGACGGCGTGACTCCTTTGAGGTCCTTCGCCCAAGGGTGTCCCGCCCCCAAAGACCCTGCCCGGCGGGCTATATTGGTGCGGTTCACCAATCGCTCGGGCGAGCCCATGCCGGGTCGACCAGTGATCGCCTGCCAAGCCAAGCTCCAGACCGACCGCCGGGTTCGTCGCGCGATGTCGCCCAGCCTGGCCGAGCGCCGCCCCTCGCAAGGCTCGCCTCTCAGAAGATCGGCAGCGAGCTCTGCGGCTCCGATTTGAAGGAAGACGACATCGCCGCCGTGGCCGGTGAACAGAACGTCAGCCTTCACCTCGGCGATCTCCTTGGCCAGCAACAAATCGTAGTCGATGTCCACGGCGTTGAAATTGGGCTGGATCGAGCGGGCGCTGAACGCGAGGCTCTCCTCGCTCATCGTGATCGGCGGCCTCGCCATCGCCGCCAGCGGCACGCCGATGCGATCGGCCACCGCTTGAGCGTAGCCGCGCTCGTCGGCCTCGGCCTGGTCGCGGAAGAAGTTGGTGGTGCGAACCGGGCTACGTCCGAGGGCTGCCAGACCGGTGGCGACAACCGCGGAGTCCAGTCCGCCGGAGACTTCACATAGAATGCGCTCCGCTCCGTCAGCCTGGGCGGCGATGGACATGTCCACGGTGTGGGCCAGGAGCGCCCGCAGTTCCCGCGCATCGCCAGGCCGCTGCCGGCCGGATCGGCGGGCGATGACCGCCGGCGACCAAAGGGTAACAAGGCTGGTGGCTCCCGCGCCATGTCGTACCGCGCCCGGTGGGATCCAGCCGATGCCGGTCAGAGGCGGCGCCCCGCCCGCGCGCGGCGGGTCGGCCAGGATTTCACCTAGGACCGTCCAGTCGATGGCGACCTGTCGCGGCGCGGCGGCGCCGTCCGGCACCGTGGATCCCATCACGGTGACCTCGTCTCGCTCCCAGACGAACGCGGCCAGGCCGCCCATGGGCGGACACAGCAGCGTGGGCGGGTCTGCCCTGCGCGGCACGAGCACGGCGACATAATCGCCCCAGGCGCCATCGACAAGCAGCCGGCAGGCCTCAAGCGGATCCAGGTCGGCAAGGCCTGCGAGATCGGCCCGGGCCGTGACACCGCGTTCCGCCGCCCTCCGTTCGAAGGCCCGGCCGACCAGCACTCCGCCGACGCCGGCCGCGCCGGTGATCGGCCGCACGTCCGGCGCAGCCTGCCCTTGGACGAAGACGGCCAAGCCGTAGGCCCTCAAGGCCAGGGTCCAGTCCGGTTGATGCGTCAAGTCCTCGACCATGGCGTCGAAGGCTTGGCCCGGCCGGCCGGGCGGATGGGTGAGGATGAGATAGCCCATGTCAGACGACCATGATCGGCGTATAGGCCGACAGCCGCTCGGCCTCGTCGTCGAGGGCGACGTCGCCGACCTGCAGCCAGCAGTGCGCGCGGAAGGGCCAGGTTCGAACGCCGAATACCCAGCGCGCGCCATGTCCCAACGCGGTTAGGTAGCGCAGCAGCATGTGGCTTCGGAACAGGCAGAGGCCGTCGATAGGCAGCCAGGGCGTTAAGCGCCGAAAGACATTGAGGTCGGTCAGGAGGCCTGGCGACGGCTCTGCGTCGTCCGGTCCCGTCGCGACCCGGATGAGTTCCCCGATCGGACGACTGCGGAAACGGGAAGCCTCCAGAACGGCGGCGCACAGTGCCCTGGCGTGGCGCAGGCGCGGGCGACGATCCAGGATCTTGATCTGATCCTCGATCAGTCGCCGCGCGGTGCGGATCGGAACGCCAGGCGGCGCACGCATCGACAAGACTGCCTTGGCCGTCACCGGCTCGACCAACCCGGACTCGACCAGCGCCTCGGCAAGCCCCGGAACGTGCGCGGCGACTTGGTCGTCTGTCAGATCGAGCGCGCCAGGGTCGAGCGGAAGACAAAAGTAGGCGTCGTCCCGAGGAACCAGGAAGACGAGGTCGGAAGAGACTTGGACGGCGAACACGCCGTCGGCCAAGCGCAGCGCCATGGGTTCAATCCTGATCTGGTGTGGAGGAGCCGATGGGGGCCGGCCCATCGAGCTTGGCTTGAAAAGCCGGCCCCTTCGATCGCGATCCCGTAAGGTTCACGCCGAGCCGCCGCTCAGGTGATGTTGTAGCGATCGGGCATGAGAAGTTCGGGCGCCTGCCAGCCGGAGCCGTCCTGGGTGAGCACCGAGGCGGCCCCCAGGCTGAGGATTTTGAACTTGGTCATGGTCGAAGTCCTCCTTGTCAGCCGATCGCCCGGAGACGGTCGGCAAAGGCGCGACGGATCGTCTGAGCGCCGCCCGCCGGTGGCGACGGCGGCCGAGGGCCGCCGTCTTGGACGAGTGTCAGATGCCGTTGTAACGGTCGGGTTGGGCGACCTCCGGGAACAGGTCGCCAGTGCCGTTCTGGGTCAGGCTCTTGGCGGAGCCCAGACGGATGAGGGTGAACGTGTTGCGCATGGTCTTCTCCTTCATTCGATGTGCAGCTGCAGATTGCAGCCCAATCAGGAGGCGACCGGCCGGAGGTATATTCAAACTATATCCGGCCTATATCTGAAGGCGCTCGAGGGTCTCCCGCAGCAGTAGGGCTGCTGTCGCAATGCGCCGTCTGTAGTAGGCGCGCGCAATGGCCCGGAGCGGAACGAGCTCAGGATAGGCGGCGCGCAACTCGGCCATGCTGGCTTGGCCGTCGCCAATCACGACGATCTCCGCCGGCAGGAAGGCCGACAGGGGCTCGCGCGTTCGCCTCAGCGACGCCAAGAGGGTGCGGTCGCCGCCCAGGGCGGCCAGGACATCGAAGACGGCGGCGGGCTCGCCCACGGGGGTGACGGGCCAGGCCGGAGAACCCTGCCCTGGCCCGAGCCGGGCTAGCCGGGCGTCGGTAGACAGGGCGGCCAGGAGGTGTGTCAGATGCAGGCGGTAGAGTTCGGCTAGGTTGGTGGCTTCGTAGGTTCGGCCGACGTAGCCGGCGTGGGTTCTCACCACGAGGCCCTCACCCGCCAGCCAGGCGAGCGCCTCGCGGACAGGCGTCTGGCTCACGTTCAGCTCACGCGCCAGGAGATTGATGGCCAAGGGTCGGCCCTGCAGCCCTTCGCCCGCCCGCACCTTCAAACGGATGGCGTCCAGCGCGCGCTCGAAGGGGTCCCGATCACGGCTCACAGCATATCACCGCAAAGGCTCAGAGCTTGACGCCCGTCGTGTGCTGCTGTCGATGACGCGCCGCTTTGACGGTTTCAAAATGACCCGCCAAGACTGGGTCGGCTGTCGATCCCACGCCGTTGAAACCTGGGTATGCGGGCGTATCCCCAGAACTGTGCGGGTGTTTCCGCCGTATAACGGGAGTCCAACCGCAGAAACGCTCCAAGGCCAGCACAATCGGCCTATACGGCCGCCGCGTTCAGCTTCAACAGCAGTTGCCAATTGATCGGCTTGCGGATGAATCCCAGAGTGGTTCGCGTCTTTAGGTTGACCGCGTGTGTTGCGGAGTGCGCATGACGAAATCTGCGGAAAGCTACGCGCGGCAGTCCGAACTGCTTTCCCTCATCCTGAAGACCATTCGACGCGAGCGACGACTGAAAGCCGCCGAGGTCGCCAGCGCCATGGGCATCGCCCTCAAGACCTATGAGAATTTCGAGGCCGGCCGAGGGCGGCTCGACCTCGAAAAGGTGCGCCTGTTCGCGGAGGCCACCCGCTCTGACGCGGTCGCCATCCTGCTGGGCGTGATGTTTGGTTCGGCGGACATTGCGCTGCGGGCCATGGACAACAAGATCTCGACCATCCTCTGGATCGCGCTGCGCGAGTTTGGCGACGACGTCGGCGACGCCATGGCCGGCATCCCCGGGACGTCGGCGTTCGAGGCGTTCCGCAAGGCCTTCGCCGAGCTGGGCGAGCTGCTCCGCCGGCGCGACACCGGCGCGGAACGCTGGCTCGAACAGGAGATCAGCCGCCTCTACAAGCCGCCGTACGATCCCCAGACCGAGTGACCCGCGCACTAGGCGGGCGCGGGCGGAGCCGCCGTCGGCGGGTTCGGCGCCTCGGCTTTTCGGATCCAGACGAGCGGCAAGACTCCGTCTTCGGCAGGCATCAGTCGCGCATTGACGGGTTCGGGCCAGGTGGGATCGTCGAGCTTGACGTTGAGGATTGCACCGGAGGCATCCGATCCGCGCCATGCGGCCCCGCATTCGTTTTCCCCGACGAACGCCAGGTAGTCCGGCGCCCTGCTGGAGAACTTGTCGCCGGGCGCCAGCCTCAGCGTGACGTCGAGATGCAGCGTCGTGAGGCGGCCGACGAACGCCTCACCCTCGCGCCGGAAGTGGCCGATGGTGGTCATGGTCTTGTCCTTTGTAGAAGCCCGCAAGCTGCGCCATCGGCGGCGGCCCAGGAACCGGCGGGGGGAAACCGGTGCTGTCCTGGACCGCCGCCGTCGCCGCCGCCTCGGGGGAGAAAGGCGGCGGCGATCTGCGGGGGCGAAGCCGACGCTTGGCGGGCGGTTGGGAGCGTCGTCGCGGACCCGCCAAACCGTTGTCCGCCAAGGCGTACGGCGGCTCAATCCGTCTCGCTGGCTGGTCGCGTAGAGACAGGCCCTGGCGTGGAATCGGCGAACCCGCCGAGATCGGCATCGCGGATCCGGACTCCACAGCGGAGAGATGTTCTGCTTATGTTCGCTTTCGTAACGAGGAGGCCGAGATGCCGGACAGCGAAGTCATCATCGAGGGTGTAGCGTTCATGAGCCTCCATCACCACGACGGCCGGTTCGTGCGCGGCGATGGCCTGTTCGCCTTCGCCCGGCGTGACCCGGACGGCGGCCGCACCATCCTTCACTACGAGCTGGCCAAGGACATCAACCGCGTCGCTCGCCACGACCATCCAAGCTGGGCCTATGCGGTAAGCGCGGGAATGAACGAGCTGCTGGTGCATCTGGCCGGTTCCCAGCAGCGCCCCGGCGAAACAGGACCGGACGCCGTCACCGTGCCGATCCGCTGGGCCCTGTGGGCTGCCGAGATCGACGAACCAGACGCAGACGCAGTAGGCGTTCCAGAAAGGGCCGTAGGCTGACGCTTGCGTGTGACGCGGCCGGACCCGACCTCAAGCTCCCCTAGCCCCGCCCCGAACGAAAGGCGCCCGCCGCATTGCGGCGGGCGTCGTCGTTTCGATCAGCCTTCCTCGTCGTCGGGCTGGCCGGGCTTGGACGGGCGGCTCCACACCAAGTCGAAGCCTTCCTTGGCGGCGTGCAGCCGGGCGAAGACCGGGGCCGGGAAGCTCGGATCGTCCAGCTTGACCGACAGGTAGTCGTTGCCCTCGCGCGACTTGCGCTTCCAGGCCGCTCCGATCGGCACGCCGCCGGCGGCGTCGATGCGATAGGCTGGCTGCTTCTTGGCGTCGTCGCATTCGACTTCGCGGAAGCGGACGTTCTTGAGGTTGAGCTTGAGCGAGCGGATGGCGCCGACATAACCGTCCGAGGCGATGGCGAAATGACCAATGGTGGACATCTGAAAAGCTCCTGTTCGTCTTCCGGGCCGCGCCGATCGCGGCCTCGATGGCGATCCAGGGACCGGGGCGATGGACCGGCCGGCAGGCGCGCGAGCGCGCCCCGCAGCGGAGCGGAGGACCGCCGACGGCGTCTGTGTTGCCTCGCGAGGAATGGGCGCCGCCCAGGGGAAGACAGTCGCCGGCCAGGTTGCGGGCTGGGACCGCCTCGGTCGGATCAAAGCCAAAAGAGGACGCGGCATCGGGTCGGCCCGGAAGGCGAACCGGACTTTGACTTGGCCACCTTGGTCTCTTCGCCTCGTCTGGACGGCTTGGTCGGCGCCCTCCGCTCGCTCAAGCTAGCCCTGAAGAGCGTGCATTTTCGGGCGGTCGAATGCGACGGCGCTTGGAAACAGCCGGATAAACGTGTCGCCGCCTTTGACGGCGTGCCGATCGGAGCGGCCTGGAAGCGCAAGTCGCGCGAGGGCAACGACTACCTGTCTGTCAGGCCGACGACCCGTGCGTGCCGGTTCCGATCCCGCCTGGACGCATGCCGCCTTGAAGTCTTCGATCTGGCCTGGGGTCGCCCGTCCAAGCCGGCCATTCCAGCGACGAGGTGGTTGGCCGACATGACGTCGCCCGCCGTCACGGGGCGGGCGCCTTTCGTTCGAGCCGGAGGCTACGGGAGCTTGGATTGGAAACGGAACAGCGGGGCGGCCAAAGCCGCCCCGCCCTCTCCTACTCGGCGGCGACGAGGTGCTGATCGACCTCCTCAGCGGTGTCGGGCTCGACCAGGACGTCAGCCACGGCCTCGCTGGCCAGGACCGCGTTCACTCGGGTCTGGTCCGCCTCGGCCTCGGTGGTCCCGGCGTGGGACGCCTCGACCTGGGACGTCTCGGCGCGGGCCGAAGCGTTGCCGGTGCGCAGCAGCACCGGCAGCCACCGCGCCGGAACCAACTGCGGCTCGGCGGCGGCGACCATGGCGTCCTTCTTCAACCCGGCCAGCCGCGCGGCCGCCTCCGGGGAGACCGCCTCGCTCACGGCCGCAGCGATGTGGGCCTTGGTGACACGGGCAAGATAGCGGTCGGCCGTGGGCGACCAATGCTCGGCCATGTCTAGGCCCATCGCCTGCGCCAGTTGGTCGGCATGCGCCCAGGCGGCGGGACGGCGCTCCCAACCGTGGACGGCGTTGACGCTGAGGCCAACGCAGTGCGCCAACAACGACAGCCTGCTGACCGGGTCCAGGCCGACGACGAACGCCCAGATGTCCTGGGCGTTGGCCGGAACCTGGGCGGCCCAGGCCGCATGGCGATCCGCCACCGCCAGAGCCGCCGGACAGCCCTCGGCCGCGCCGCCCTCCTCGCTCAGGCTGTGCGAGGCCATCCGCACGTCCAGGCAGGTCGGCATGGCGCCGTACTGGACGAAGGCGCGCAGGACCAGGGCGTGCGTCAGAGCGACCAGGGCCAGCTCCGGGTCCTGACCGAGGCTCTGGCGCATGGCCGCCGTACGGTAGGCCGTCAGCTCGGCCACCAGCTTGGCAGGCAGCGGCGCGGCGGGATCACCGGCCGGTTCGTCCTCGGGCTCCGGCGCCGGAGCCTCCCCGGCCTCGTCGTCCTCTGTCCAGGGCGGCGCGCCGTCGCCATCCTGCGCCGCCTCCCCTTCGTCGCCGGTCTCGTCCGTCTCGGGTTCGGGCTCGGGCGCCGGAATGTCCTGGACGCGGACCATACCCCGCTCGATCCGGACCTCCCCGTCATAGCCCAGGATGACCATCACCCCGGAATAGGCGATCTGGGCGGGGTCGTAGGCGTACTCCGGCGCGGCGGCTAGTTCCTCCTCGATCCCGCTCAGCCGGGCCTCGATCTCGGGGGGAAGGTCCTCGACCGCGCCCCACTGCTCGGAAAGCTCGGCGTACTCGTCGCGGAGGGCCGACAGCCGCGCGGCCTCGGCTTCGTCGCGCTCGACCGGGCGCGGATAGATGCGCGACAGGCCATGACCGTGCGGATAGTCCAGATAGGCCACGGACCATTTCCAGCCCTCGGCGTCGCGAAGGTCTTGGGCCATGTCCGCCAGCTTGTCGGCGACCAGACGGTCCACCAGCGCCACGTCCAAATAGCCCCCGGCGTCTTCGGTGAAGAGGTCGCGCACCACCTCGCCGCCAGCGGCGAGATAGGCGGGCAAGCCGATGAAGGCCACACGGCGGTCGTCGGCCGTGACCTGGGCCTCGGTCATGGCGCGGCGGATGGCGTGGGGTTGGCGGTTGGTCAGGGTCTCGAACACCTGCCGCTGGCGGGCGTGGTCCTCGGACACGGCGAACGCCATGAGCTGGTCGAGGGTCAGCTCGCCCGCGCGGTAGACGTCCAGCAGGTCGGGCGCCACCGCGCCCAGGCGGAGGCGCTGGCGCACGACGGCGGCGGTGACGCCGAACCGCGCGCCGATCTCCTCGGCCCCGAAACCCCGGCGCTCGGCCTGATCGCGGAAAGCTTCGTACTCGTCCGCCGGATGAAGCGCCGAGCGGGACACGTTCTCGTCCAAGGAGATTTCCTGCGGGTCGTTGACCGTATCGACAAGACATTTGACCGGGGTGGTCTTGCTGATCACCTTGCGCTTGGCCAGCAAGCGCAGGGCGAGGCGGCGGCCCTCGCCGATGGTGACCAGGGCGTAGCCGGTCTCGGAGCCATCGGCGCGAAGCTCGGGCTCGACCACGGGCATTTGCAGTACGCCCTTGGCCTTGATGCTGGCCGCTCGCGCCTCAATCTCGGCCTCGGTGTGGGGCACCTTGCGCACGTTGCGCGGCGATTTCTTGAGCTTGTTGAGCGGATAGATGCGCTCCTCGCCGCACTGGACGCCAGCGGACGAAACGGCTTGGCTGTGAGTGGTCATGTCTGCCTCCTTGGGGCATGGGGGTTCAGGCGCAAAAGGCGCGCCTGAACCCCGACGCCCGTCGGCGAGACCGGGGGTGCAAGCGGAGCGGCCGGCTTCGCGGGGACCCGGCTACAGGGCGTTCAACCCCATCCATCCCGTCCTCCCGGCCAGCGACCGAAGCTGGGCGGAAGCCGGTCCGAAGCGCGCTGGGGGCAGAGCCCCAAGCCCCGGCCGCGGCAGCGGCCAGACAAACCCACGCGGCCGTCAGGCCGCCGCTAACAATGAAGACTGCGAGGAGCCCGCGCGAACAGCGCGTGGCGGGAAGCGGCGCCGGGAGGACGGCGGCGCCATAAAGGCGCCCGCCGGGTGTCGCGCCCGTAGGAGCGGCGAAAGCCGCGGGACCGAGCGTGACCGCCGGCCGACCTCGGGATCAGGTGAAGCCGGGCGCGAAAGCGGCCGGCGAGAACCCTCTAAATCAGGGTGGCCCGACGCTTCTCACGCCGCCGGGCCTGTCGCTTGCCGTTCTCACGCAACCAGCGACGAGGGAAGAATGACCCGGTGAATGACGGCGCGCATTACCGCAGAAAACGGGGGCTTGGCCGCGCAAACGCTGACCCTGCTTTGCCCCCCCGCCTTCATCGATCCTGGAGGGCAATGCCCAGACCGCGGTTCTGCGCGACCGAAAGTGGTCCTCAGGCGAGTGTAGTCGGAGGCGACAGGATTTTCCCGCAGGCCTCTGCGGTACCGCACAGGACCAGAACCGATTTCGCGCGCGACAGACCCACGTACAGGATTTCGCGATCTTCCACTGGGTCGCTGTCGTCCAACGCCCAGAGAATGACCACCGCCCGCTCAAGGCCTTTGAAGCGGGCGACTGTATCCACCGTGACGACCCCATCGGCGTAGTTCTCGATCCGACCAAAGCGGGCGGATTTTGGAATTGGCGTAGCCGCCAGCGCCTTGGCGCAAGCGTCCATTTTTCCGCTCTGGACGACGAGGATGCCAATGTGGTGGGGCGCGACGTGCTCTTCGGCGATCAGGCGGGTGACGAACTGGGCGATCATGCCTGCCTGCTTATCCAGGCCTGCGCCAACCAGGCTGTCCACGACCACGCCGTCATGCGCCGGCGCCGTGACCACCTCACCGCGATAATAGCGATAGGCCGCCTCATGAATGCGCCCGGTGTTGCGGCAGTTGCTGTCGAGAACGAACGGCTCGCCTTGGACCGGAATGACGGCCGAGCGACGATAGATGCCCTGGTTCTCGTCGAGGAAGACGTAGAGCAAGGCGTCATCGGGCTTGGTGAACATCATCTCGATTGGCAACCAGTAGTCGTCGCCGAAATCCTGGGCCTCATCCACAACGATCGCGTCGTACTGGGGACCGAATATATCCAGGGCGTCCGCCAGGGCCGCGGGCTCTTGATGATTGTAGCGGTCCGCCGTGGGGTACTTTCGGCGGGCTTCGGCCATCAGGTCCCTGCCCCTTTCGGCCTTCGCGCGGTCGATCCAAAGGTTGGCCAGCTGGTGGAAGCCGGCCACGTCCAGGCCCTCCACATCCTGGCTCTGCTCGCGCAGGAAATCAGCGAGACCCCGATTGTAGCAGACCAACAGCGTGCGCATGCCTTCGCCGGCCAGGCGGACAGCCTTCTCGCGGGCGATGAGGGTCTTTCCCGTGCCGGCCCCGCCAGCGATCATCGCCTTCCGCTGTCGCGACAGAAAATCCAGGATCGCGGCCTGGCGCTTGGTGAGCTCGATGCGCTGCTGTTCTTCCTCGTGCAGGCGAGTCGACAGCAGCGCGCGGGTCGACGCGACCCTGGCAAAGATCTGGCGCACGGCGGCGACGCCACTGGGCCCCATGGTCGCCGAACCCCCGCCCGGTTCCGCACGCCAAAAGCCAAGGGCGTTCGTGACCCAGGTGGCCAAGGACCCCATATCGCCTCGATCACCGATCAGGATCGCCGGCGCGTCGGGACCCGCCAGACGCTGGCCGTTGTCGATGTCCGGCATGAAAGCCGCATGGGCCAGGGTGATCCGGCCCACCTTCAGGCGCTGCCAGATCGGGCTTTCCTTGAGCTTCTCAAGAATACTGAATTTCGCGCCCTTGGCCTGATCGAAGGGGTTTTTGATGTCATGCAGGACGCCGTTTCGATCGCGGGACGTCCACTGCAACCGCTCATAGTCCAGCGACACCTCGCCGCCCTTCACCTCAACAACCAGAAGGCCAAGCTTGGGATGAGCGATGAGGAAGTCAGCCTCGCCATCGCGCGCCTGCCCCCTGGGCTTGGCGATCCAGGCCACGGAGTGCAGCACCAGGAAGTCGTCATCCAGCTGCTCGCACAAGGCCGCGTACAGCCGCGCCTCGGCCTTGGAGGTCGGGGTGACGATTTCGGGCGCGGGAATACAGATCGCCATGACTAGTCCAGGATCATCAGGGCGCCGGTGGCGGGCACGCGGCGACGTCCATGGGTTTCCCCAAAGTCGACGGTGACGCTGGGTGCGACGCCGCCGTGGTGAATTTCGACGATCTCTCCCTGCCCCCAGAGGTCGTGCTGAACGCGCTGTCCCTCGCGGATGGCGCCGCCTTCAGGCGGGGGACGATCTTCGGCGACGCCGCGCCACCCGTCGTCGAACCAATACTCGGCCACCTTGGAGAAGGGATTGGCGATCGCCGTCACATGGCGCTGGGTGGCGTCCAAGGCGCGCTCGACGACATAGATCCAATAGTCGCCCGGATAGGCCTGGGCGGTCGAGAACTGCACCGAGGACAGCTTGACGCCCCGGGCGGTCCAATCGGCGCGCAGGCCCTTGATCTCGATCAGTCTTCGTTCGCCGCTTGGGCCTTGCGAGACGACGTCGAACCCGGGATTGCCATGCGCCTGTTCCTCGGGCGTCCAGCCTCGGGCGCGCTCATACTCCATGACGGCGGCCACGGCGCCGGCGTCGATCTGAGCATTGAGCTCCCTGGACCGATCGGCCTGTTCCTGGCGGTCGTCATCGCCGGTGCGATGGTCATGAGCCTCGGTAACGACATAGGCCAGCATGCGCGATCGCCGGACCTCGCCATCGACATGGGTCACACGGCGAGACCCCGTCCAGCCGCGACCGTAGCCGCCTCCGTAGCCGTCGCCGAACCCCGCGCCAGAAGACACGCCCGACTCTTGGCCCGCGCCGTTCCCCGCGTACGGCTCGTCTCCAAATCCACCGGACCCGCGCCTGGAGGTGAACTCTTCCTGACCACCGCGGGGTTCGGCTTGACCTTGGGCGGCCTCGGCCGCACCGGCCGCACCGGCCGCACCTTCAGCGGCCGAGTCCCGGAGATCGCCGCCAGCAACAGCGTGTCCGGTCTCTCCTGCGCCAACACCGGGGCCCTCGACGGCTGGACGCACCGCTTCATCGACAACGGGCGAACCACCTTCGTCATCCACGACGTCGTCACCGGCCTGTTGCGCGACGGTCTCTTCTTCGTCGGTCACGACGTCGTCCGCCAGGGGATCGTCCGCAACGGGGTCGTCAGCTACGGCGTCGTCGAGCGGAAGCTCGCCGTCTTCAGGGACGCCCTCTTCATCTTCGACATCCGGCGCCGCGTCGCCAATCGCCTCGACCGCGGGCAGATGATCGACTGGGATCACCGGCGCTTTGAACTCCGAGGCCAACAGAGCGAGTCTGGCCTCCTCTGCGGTCATGAAGGACATGACGTAGGCAGCGGTCATCGCCAGGGGACGCATGTCCACGCCGTGAGTGTACCGTTCGAGCTGAGCGAAGATCGCCATGAAGACCGTTGGCCAGTCTGGCGGAGTTCCAGGCGTCGCGCGCACGTGGAGGTCCAGCGTCTCAGCGTCCAGAAACGCCTTGGCGGCGCTGGGCGAGGACGGGATGGGCGGCTCTGATTTGAACAGTTCGCTGCGGACCTGCAAGGCCAGGGTCGACACCACCTGGACCCTCGTGAGGATATCCTGAAGGGCCGAGGCGATCTCCGGCGTCGGCGCCAGCCAGAGCAGTAGGTCCGCGCGACTGTGAAGCGCAGCGGTCACTTGGTCTTCCGGCGTGCGGTCGGGTTCGCTCGCCAACTTCAAATGCGCGACATCGGAGAGCGGCGCGCAACCCAGGGCGCGGAACAGCCGCGCGGCCGTCGCCCGGGCCACGGGTGGCTGCCTCACCAGCTGTGCATCGAGACCGCCTTGGAACGGCGTCGAAAGCGCCTCGCTGTCGAGCCAGACCGCAGCGTGGGGAAGGATAGAGGTGTCGAGAAGGTTGAGGAGCACGGGTTGGCCGGCGATGTCTTCCAACACCGTCTCAACTGAAGGATCAGACTCCAGGTCCGTCGCCAGGCGCAAAAGACATTGGGTGTGGACAGCCACGTCTTCCGCGCCGACCTGACCTTGCCGACCGATCTCGACCAGCAGGTAAGCATAGTCCTCAGCCGTGGGTGATTGCTTCACTCCCAGGTAGCTGTAGACCTCCATGCGGGTGCGCATGCGTTCGGTGGCGTTGTGCCATCGCCCCCCGAACGGTGGATGGGTCCAGAACACCTCGCGCGGCAGGTAGTAACGTTCCTTTTCGCCGTCATAGATGCAGGCCTGACCGACGAGGGCATCGATAGCGGCGGTGTCACCTCTCAGCAGCCCCTCCTGCAGCATTGCGTAGACCGTGTCGTGGGCCGGAGCGTTTCGCGTCATACAGGCCTGCAGGTGGCCGACGACGACTGCGGTGGCAGGCTGCAGCGGCATCTCCAGAAAGTCGAGGAAGTCACCCAACGACCGCGCCGTCGTGCCGCGCAAGACCGGCAGTTCAACCACCGGCGCCTGAGACGAAAAGCCTTGGGCCCGGACCGCGCGATATATTTGGTTTGGCGCCATCGGCTCAGCCAAGAGCTCGCCATTCAATGAAGCGGGTATCCACTTCAGGGTCTGAAGCGGCCTAAGCGCGAGCCTATGGTCGGGTGACAGACCCACGAACCGATCCAAGATGTAGCGGGTTACTCTGTTGACGACTCGTATCGACGCCTCGGACCATTCCGACGCGACGATGGCGGCGATCCTCCCCGCCGCATCGGCCATGGAAACCCGAGTTTCCATTCCCAGTCGAACTTCAAAAAGGTCTCTTAGGCGGGCTCCATCCAATCCTGAAGGCATCCAACCTTCATCAACCCAATGGCTGCCGCTTTCGCCAAGCAAGGCGTCTAAGGTGGGGGTCCAATAGTAGCAGTCGCTGGGTCGCGACCAGCCGCCCGCCCGGTTGCGGATGAAGGCGACATTCGCCAGCGCTTGGATGCCTCCGTCTACGTCCAACTGGGATGAATGTCGGGCAATCTGGGTGAGCAGGTCGCGATATGGCGCCGGACCGGGATCGCTGGCGAGAATGGTCTCCAGATGATCCTGGACATAAGCCTGAAAAGTCAGCACGCCGACACCTAGGCTGTCGCGGGCCACGCGGCGCATCCGGTCGTCGACGATCGACATATCCATCAAGTCGAAGTGGCCGATGGGATCAACGAACCCGCCGGGCATCTGGACGTGCTGAGGAACCTGGAAGCCAAGGCCCGTCCGCAGGATTGGCGTCTCAGCGAGAACCAAACGCGCGGTGCTATCCGGCTTGGAGTCGAAGGCAGAGAGTAGATTGTAGAAGCGCTCGGCTTCGATGAGGGTCGGGCCAATCACTCGAGTGGCGTCTTCGGTCGAGCTGATCGTCGCAGCGAGATCCCGCGCTAGGTCGTCGAAATCATAAACGTCGACTTTTGGTCCCAACCAACTGAGCGACAGGACCTCGGGGTCCGCGAAGCGACAATCGCGGATATAGGCGCGGACATCGGACGCGTTCACGCCATCAGCTGGTCGCCAGAGATCTTTGGGCGCCCCCCGGGCGCCGTCCACGTCCCGGCAAAATGGAATGAGTTTCAGACGCTCGACAACGGCCGGCGACGCAAATGGCGGTTGGCCGAAATTGGCGCCCAGATAGTCCACGGCTTGCCAGAGAGGCACGAGCGAAACGTGCGACGTTTCGGTCGCGGTAAACAGGGCGTCCAAACGGTCAACGACCGCGGGCAAGCGCAGCGGCTTGGCCCCCAAGGTCTGCAGGGCGTTGTAGTGGCCCCTCAGATCGTCATGGATGATATCCAGGCCAAGGTCCGCTACCGCAATCTTCTGGTCGGTGCTCAGCGCTTCGGCGGCCAACAGCGCCTCACTGGCCGGTCGCCACTCGTCCTTGATCGTCCAGATGCTGTCGATCTGTGACGCGGCTTCGGAGAACTGCGTCCAGAACGGCTCGAACGCCCGCTTCTCCCGCATCGCATAGGCCGCTCCGCCCAGCGCCCACAAACGCCGATGTCCTAGGTCTTGGCGCAAGCTGTCGAAACTCTCGGCGATCGCGGTCGCCGCGGTTTCCAGAAGGACTTCGTTCCAGGGCCGATCGTGCTGCAGCCCGTCTAGGACAATCGCCCGCCGACTGGAGTGGGGAAAGAAATCAGCGTTGATGTGCAGCGGCAGCCCGGACGATTGATCGGTCGGCAGGTAGGCGTAGAGCCGACCATCGACAGGCTCATCGCCCAGCGGGATCGCGAGCTGCACCTCCGTTGACCGATCAAGATCCCGCAGCGCGGGGTAGTCGCGATAAAGACCCCGCTCCTCCGCCAGAGGCCGCGCGTCCTTCTGCAGCACGCGCCAGGCTTGGGAGCCACTGGCCGGGTGAGTTGAGATCGTGACCACGCCATCGGCTCTGGCCAGAGTCATCGCGTTCTGCAGCACACCGTTTTGGTGCAGCTCGACCCGCTGTAAATGTCGCAAGAACAGCAGGCCGCGCGACATAACCTCGGCCACGGCCGCGACCATTTTTGGAACGACGTCGTCGGGGGTGATCGAGGCGTTCAAACCAGCCCTGATCCTCGACGGCGCTGAAGCCCAGCCAAGCTCGAACTCGGTGACAGGCGCGATCGGTATGCCGCTGGTGAGGCTCTTACCCAGATATGGGTCGAGCCGCATCTCCACGCCCGCCGAGCGAATGATGGGCTCGTCGGTGATCTGGTAGACGGACACGAAGCCGATGCCGAACCGGCCAATTTGTGAGCCGGTTCGCATCTTGCTGCGCGCGCCCATCAACGAGATCGCGTGGAAATTACAGGGCCGCAGGGCGCCGTCCGGATCGCCGCCCTCTTCCCACGGGCATTGGACGCTAGCTAGGTCGCAACGGGTGAAACGGGCGTCATTGCGCACGACCAAGGCGTCATCACGCACGTCGAACACGAGCTTAGCAGCGCCGGCATCGTCGGCGTTCTGGACCAGTTCCAGCGCCATGACTTCAAAGCCCTGCAGGCCGGTCAGCGCCTGCTGGATGTTGCCCAGCAGATCAGCGCGGTAATCAAGATCGATCATTTTAGGCCCACCCGACCGGGGTCGCGAACGCTGGATCGCCGCTAGCGCCGGGTTTTCTCCCGATTGTCGAACTTGGCATTTTGCGTCCCCCGTCCAACGATAGGCCGTGCCTGCCGTGAAACTCAAGCGGGTGCTGGAGCTTGACTGTGATCAACGGTAGCGTCTGATAACGCCCCCGCAACTGGGGTTGGGAACAACGCCTTGCCCTATGCTTCCGTGATCGACTGGTACGGCCCCTTCGCGACAATCGCAGCACTGGAGGAGGCGGCGGGCGAATGGCGCGTCGGAGAGGCGCTTTACGTGGCCATCGGCTCACGACCACGTCAGCGGGAGGTCCATATCCAGTATGTGGGCATCACGACCGATCTGACGGCGCGCTTCGACGGCAAGCATCCCATCCAGACGGTGCTCAAGCGCGACAACCTTCGACTCTTCATTGGAATTGTCACCTCGCAGGCCGTCGCGGGCCGCAAGGCCAGCCATCACGCGCGCAAGTGGTCGCCGCCGCTCTATCTGGCGGAAAGCGCGCTGGCGTTTCTGTTGGCGCTTCCCCTCAACAAGGCCAAGCGCTGCACGCCACCCAAGGACTCTGTGGTCGTCGTCAATCGCTGGTATTCCCCCGAGGGGGTGCGCCGTCGACGCCGGCCCCATCTGTCGTGGCCGGACCTCATCGAATACGACATCGACGACAATATCGGCGATCTAGCCTGGCACGGCCGGCGACGTGAGCACCTCAATAGTGAGACGATCGTTGAGCTTGGACGTCGCGCGAAACAAGAGCGGCGCGATCAGAAGGACAAGGCCCTGAAGAAGGCCTTGGCGCTCCTCGAAGCCGAGACATAGCCCACGCACTCGGTCCGTGATTGACGCTCTCCGCGTTCCCATGCGGCGATTTGCCGGGGTCAGGCGCCGTCTCCGTCATCTGGATCCGGACCGTAAAAGCCCCATCTAACCACCTGTAAAGGTCAGGAGATCAACGCGGCATGGCTGGCGGATGGACACATGACGGAGGCGTCCTCGACCAGATCGAGGACACGGTCACCGACGGGGTCCTGCACGCCCGCGCGCGCCTGCCCACTGGAGAGGGCTCGCTGTTTTGCGACGAGTGCGGCGAAGACATTCCCGAAGCCCGGCGCCGCGCCCTGCCGGGCGCGCGAACCTGCGTCGCCTGCCAGTCGGGCCGGGACAAGCGCGTGGTGATCGGCGGCATCAATCGGCGCGGCAGCAAGGACAGCCAGCTGCGGTAGGCCGGGCTGTCTTCCGGCCCGCGTCCCCCGGCTTGCGCTCGCCGGCCGATCGCTTAGCGTCTGGTCCGGACACGGAAGGACCAGCGACCGGTGTGCAATCTCTATGAGCTCTATTACGACATCTTCGGTTGGGCCAAGGCCCACGAGGATCTCCTGGGCCGCCACCTCAGCCTGCCGGGCGGCGTGCCGTTCTCATCCGCCAACATCGACCTCTACTACAAGCAGTTCGCCTATCCCGACTATCGGTCGCCGACCGTGAGGCTGGGTCACGACGGTGAACACGAAGTCCACTTCGCCCGCTGGGGCATGCCGTCGGCCCGCAACCGGCTGGAGGAGCTGGCGCGCAAGCGCGCCGATCGCCTGGACAAGCAGGGCAAGCCCTACGACTTCGCCGAGCTGCTGCGCATGGAGCCCGACCCCGGCGTCACCAACATCCGCAACCTGGAAAGTCCGCACTGGCGGCGCTGGCATGGGATCGAGCACCGCTGCGTGGTGCCGATCACCGCCTTCAGCGAGCCCGACCAGGACCTGACCAAGTCGCTCAAACCGGTGTGGTTCGCCCTGAACGAAGCGCGGCCGCTGGCCTATTTCGCCGGCGTTTGGACGGCCCATGCCTGCGTCAAGAAGATCAAGACCGGCTGGGAGGAATGCGAGCTCTACGGCTTCCTGACCACCGACGCCAACGCCGTGGTCAAGCCGTTCCACAAGAAGGCGATGCCGGTGTTCTTGCGCACCGCCGAGGAGATCGACACCTGGCTTCGCGCGCCTTGGAAGGAAGCCACCGCCCTGCAGCGCCCCCTGCCCGACGATGACCTGCAGGTGATCGAGACCCCGCCCCAGCGCGAAGCGGCGGCGGCCTGAAGTCGACCCCGATGGTCGATCAAACGTCGTCGAAGCCCGGATCGCGCGTGCGCCCTCTCCGCATCGACAGGGGCCCGGGCGACCTTTGCCCAAGGCGCAGGACCTAGTCGCGGTGAAGGCTCAAGGCCGATCCGGCGATCCCAGCGCTGGTGACGAAGCGCCACGCAGGCGCGGACCGCGCTCGCCGACCGGCCGCGAAGGTCCTACCCGATCTGCGCCAAATTTCGGCTCACGGATAGGCGACTTCCGCAGCGTCGGCCTGTAAAGCCACGCCCATGGCCGAAGACGACTTCATGGCTTGCGCCCGCATGATCGGGCTGGAGCGCCGCATCGCCAGCTTGATCCTGGATTGCGACCAGGCGATCGCTGAACAGGCAGCCACGGGGGATCAGAAGCGGCGCGGTCGCCTTGAGGATCAGCGTCGGCGGCTTGTCTCGCCGGACCTGCGGACCATCGTCGCCGTCACGACGCAGCTCGCCGAGGAGACCCCGTCCCTGGCGCCGTTCGTCGCCCTCGCGATGCGCCCGCTCGTGGCCGAGCATCCCAGCCTGCGCCCGTTCCTGCTGCGCCTGGCCCCATCCGAGCCCTGAACGGGACGGGTCATCACGGTGTCGATCACGCGCAGCCATGGAGCCTCGCCGCGCCGCGGACGTTTGTTCTGCCCGTCATCAGGAGCGTCCCATGACCGACCCGACCGCCCCGCCGCCCGTCACGCCGCCGCCGCCCGAGATCGATCCCGCCGCGGCGCCGCCTGAAATCGTCGATCCGCCCTCGCCTTCCGAGACCCCCGAGCAGGTCCCGCCGATCGATCCCGGCGACGAGCGCCCCTACGACACGCCGCCTCGCTAAGGCCGATCAGCTGCAGAGCCGTCCGCCGGCCGCCTCCAGATGGAGATGGTCGGCGTGGGCGGCGTTGTAGTCCGGCGACAGGGTGACGCCGAACACCCGGCAGGCGTCATTGCGCACCCGGCGCAGGAAGGCCGCCTCAGGGCCCTGGCCCGACCAGTCCTTGGCCACGGTCACGCGCCGACCGTCGGACAGGCGGAACCCCGCGATGTCGATGGCCTGGGCGCGTGCATGGGCGCTCGGACGCCCGGTCAGCGGATCGCCGACACCGCGACAGGCATAGACTCCCAAATGATCGATCCGCTGCACGCCGGCGCCGAGAAGCTCACGCGCCGCGGGCTCGACCGACTGGCGCCGCCAGATCGCGACGGCCGCGGCCAGCTTGCAGTCCATCATCGGCCGGGCCGGCGACAGTGGTGGATCCACGCGCGGCGCCTCGACCAGTTGGACAGCCCCCCGCACGTCGCAGACGGCGGTTTCGGCGCGATCGGCCATCGGCCGGAAGGACAGTCCGTTGTTCCTCAGCCAGGCGGGGCATGCGCCGGGACCGTCGAGGCTCGCCGACAGGCGCCCCCGCGTCGTCGCATCGATCGGGTCCGCAAGATTTACCGGCCGACGATCCAGACCCAGGTTCGTCAGCGGCTGGCAACCGGCGGCCAGCACGGCGGCGGCCGCCACGGCGATCCGGCTCCGCACGGACGGCCTCACGGCCGCTCGTAGGCGCCGACCAGCAGGCCCTTGGCCATTACGCGCCCCTGGATGGCGTCGATGAAGGCCTCTCGGCCCGGATGGCCGTCGAAGACCAGCGGCCGATCCAAGGCAAAGATCTGGAACACGTAGAGATGCGGGCCATGGCCGGTGGGCGGATCGGGCGGAAGCCAGCCGGCCGCCAGGAAGCTGTTGCGGCCCAGGTTCTCGTCGAGGCCGTCATGGCCGGGGCTCTTGAACTGCCCCTCGGGCAATTCTTCGAGATCGGGCGGCAGGTCCCAGGCCAGGAGATGGACGAGCGGGTTTGGCGTGGGGGCGTCGGGATCCTCGACGAGGATCGCCACGGCGGCCGTTCCGGACGGCAAGCTCCGCCACGCCAGCGGCGGCGACAGGCCCTCCCCGTCCGCGGTATGGCGCGCGGGTATCGCCGCGCCATCTTCGAAGGCGGTGCTGGTCAGGGCGATCGTATCGGCGGCCGCCGCGAAGGCGCGATCCTCGCTGGCGATCTTGTCGAAGCCGGCCCGGGCGCCGCGCAGGGCGTGGCCGAGGCCGCGGGGAATGTTCTCGAGCATGGGGACCTCCGGTCCTCGCCTAACCGTCGAGCGCCCGCCTTTGTTCAATCGGACGGCCCGACAGAAGCGGTCGCAGCTTGAGCGTGCCGGAAATTTTCTGAATCGGCCCAAAGCCTTGTGGCGACTGCGAGTCTGGCCACCCGCGCGTCTGCGCCGCACCCCGCCACCCGTTGACTCCCGGCGCCTGAAGAGAACAAAGCTGGAACGCGCTCGTTCTCGAAGAGGCCATGACCCCAGCATCCGCTCCCGCCGCGCTCGACGCGCTTCGCCGCAAGGTCCGCGCCCTGGAGGCCGAGGACAGGGCGACGCGCGCGGTGCTGCCGTTCGGGGTGGCGGCTCTGGACGCGCGCTTGCCGGGCGGTGGCCTGGCCTTCGGCGCGCTGCATGAGGTGGCGGGCGGCGGCGACGAGGCGCTCTACGGCGCGTCCGCCGCGCTGTTTGCGGCCGGGATCCTGGCTCGGACCGGCGGTCAGGTGCTGTGGTGCCGTCGCCATGCCGATCTCTTCGCCCCGTCCCTGGCTTTGGTCGGCCTGCCGCCGGGACGGGTGATCTTCGCCGACGCCGGCGACGAAGCCGGCGTCCTGGCCTCGATGGAGGAAGGCCTGCGACACGCGAGCTTGGCCGGCGTGGTCGGCGAGGTCGGCAAGCTGTCGATGACCGCCTCGCGGCGCCTGCATCTGGCCGCCGAGAAGAGCGGCCAGATGGCCATCGCGGTGCGAAGATGGCGGCGGGTGGCCGATGCGGCGGACCTTGGCCAGCCGACCGCGGCCCAGACGCGATGGCGGATCTCGGCCCTGCCCTCCAGCCCGCTTCCCGTTCCCGGCGTGGGCCGCTCCCGCTGGTTTCTCGAACTTCTCCGCTGCCGCGCCGGCGACGCCTTCGACATCGAGCTAGAAGCCTGTGACGCAAAGGGTCATCTCCGTCTTCCTCCCCCGCTGGCCAACAGACCGGCTGGCCCGGACGCGCAGCCCGGCCAGGCCCAGCCAGGGCGCGTCGCCGCCTGAGACCGCGCCCGGCGCCGGAACGGAGACCCCCGTGGTGATGGTCGGGCGGATCGGCCGCCGCCGCGCCATCGCCCACATGAACCTGGCCGCCGCCCGTACCGGCCTGAGGATCGGCCAGGCCGTGGCCCACGCCACCGCGCTCGTCCCGGGCCTGGTGCTGCGCGACCTCGACGCGGCCGGCGACGCCGCGGCCCTGCATCGGCTGGCCCTGTGGGCCCAGCGCTATTCGCCCAGCGTCGCGCCCGACCCGCCCGATGGCCTGGTGATCGACGCCAGCGGCTGCGCCCACCTGTTCGGCGGCGAGGAGAAGATGGCGATCGACATCCGCCAGCGGCTGTCCAAGGCGGGCTTCGCGGCTCAGGTCGCCATCGCCGACACCTGGGGCGGCGCCCACGCCCTGGCCCGCCATGGCGGGCGGGCCGTGTTCATCGTCGACCCCGGCGCCACGGGCCGCGCGCTGGAGGATCTGCCGGTGGCGGCGTTGAGGTTGTCCGCCGACCTCGTCCAGGCCGCGGCCAAGCACGGCTTCGACACCATCGGCGAGCTGGAGGCGACGGCCAAGGGACCGCTGGTTCGGCGTCTGGGCCTCGATCCGGTCCGCCGGCTCGACCAGGCTCACGGCCGCGAGGCCGAGCCGATCGTGCCGGTCCTGGCCCCCGAAACGATCCGGGTCGAGCGCGTGTTCGCCGAGCCGATCGGCGCGCCCGAGACGCTGGCCCGCTACCTGACCCTGCTGACCGGTGAACTCTGCGCGGCGCTGGAGGCCGCCGGCCAGGGCGCCAAGCGCCTGGATGCCTGGTTCTTCCGTATCGACAACCGGGTCGAGACCGCGCGCGTCGGCCTCAGCGCCCCGGCGCGCGACGGCAAGCGGCTGGCCAAGCTCTTGTGCGAGACGCTCGAAAAGGTCGATCCCGGGTTCGGGGTCGACCGGATGCTGCTGGCCGCGCCCGGCGCCGAGCCGCTCGGCTACCGCCAGGCCGAGGCGGCGATCAGCGGCCGCGCCGGCCAGGACGGCCCGTGCGGAGCGGATCTGGCCGGCCTGATCGACACCCTGTCCCATCGCCTCGGGGCCGACCACGTCTATCGCCTGGCCAGCGCCGACAGCGACATTCCCGAGCGATCGGTGCGCAAGGCCCCGCCCCTGGCCGAACCGGAGGCGTTCTCTTGGCCGCTGGACTGGCCAAGGCCCGCGCGGATCTTCCCGCGACCCGAGCCGATCGAGACGGTGGCCCTGCTGCCCGACCAGCCGCCGGCCTCCTTCACCTGGCGCGGCCAGCGCCGGCGCGTGCGCCGGGCGGACGGGCCCGAGCGGGTGTTCGGGGAATGGTGGAAGACCGACGCCGAACTGGCCCGTTCGCGCGACTACTTCCAGGTCGAGGACGAGGGCGGCGAGCGTTTCTGGATCTATCGCGACGGCGACGGCGAGGACCTGGAGACCGGCTCGCAGCGGTGGTTCATGGCCGGGGTGTTCGGATGACCCCTTCCAACCACGAGCTCGCCGACCTGGGCGACTATGTCGAGCTGCAGTGCGCCTCGCACTTCTCGCTGCTGCGCGGAGTCTCCTCGCCGGGCGAGCTCTTCGAGGAAGCCCGGGCCCTGGGCTACACGGCCCTGGCCATCTGCGACCGCAACAGTCTGGCCGGCCTGGTGCGGGCCCATGTGGCGGCCAAGGCCACCGGCGTTCGCCTGATCGTCGGCTGCGAGCTGGCCCTGCGCGACGGCGCCGTGGTGCTGGTCTACCCCACCGATCGGGCGGCCTACGCCAGGCTCTGCCGGCTCCTGTCCCTGGGCAAGGGCCGGGCCGGAAAGGGCGAATGCGACCTGGATTGGGCCGACCTGACCGCCCACGCCGAAGGGCTGATCGCCATGCTGGTGCCCGACCGGCCCGACGCCGAGTGCGCCCGCCGGTTGGAGCGACTGGCCGAAATCTTCGGCCCCGACGCGCACCTAGCCCTGACTCTGCGCCGGCGACCGGGCGATGCGATGCGGCTGCACCAACTGGAGCAGCTGGCCCGCGCGGCCGGGGTGACGCCGGTGGTCACCAACCGGGTGCTGATGCACCACAGGGAGCTGCGGCTGCTGCAGGACGTGGTCACCTGCATCCGCGAGCACACCACGATCGACGACGTCGGCTTTCGCCGCGAGCGCGACGCCGACCGCTACCTGAAGGCGCCGATCGAGATGGAGCGGCTCTTCCCCCGCCATCGCGATGCGATCGCCGCCTCGGTGGCGATCGCCCGGCGCTGCCGGTTCGGCCTCCAGGAGCTGACCTATCAGTACCCCCACGAGGTCATCGAGCCGGGGCGTACGGCCCAGGAGACCTTGGCGCGGCTGACCTGGGCGGGCGCGACCGAGCGCTTTCCCGACGGGGTGACGCCGGAGGTGCGGCGCATCCTCGAGCACGAGCTGAAGCTGATCGGCGCGCTCGGCTACGCCCCCTACTTCCTGACGGTCAATTCGATCGTCCGCTTCGCGCGCAGCCAGGACATCCTGTGCCAAGGCCGCGGCTCGGCCGCCAACTCGGCGGTCTGCTACGTGCTGGGGATCACCTCGATCGACCCCGAGCGCAACGACCTCCTGTTCGAGCGCTTCGTCTCCCAGGAGCGCGACGAGCCGCCGGACATCGACGTCGATTTCGAGCACGGGCGGCGCGAGATCGTCATGCAGTGGGTGTTCGAGACCTATGGCCGCCATCGCGCCGCCCTGGTCGCGGTCGTTCAGCGCTTCCGGCCGCGCGGCGCCGTCAAGGACGTGGGCAAGGTGCTGGGCCTGCCCGAGGACATGACCGAGGCGCTAGGCAACCAAGTCTGGAGCTTCTCGCGCGAGGAGATCGAGGAGAAGCACGCGCGCGACGTGGGGCTGGATCTCACCGACCGGCGGCTGCGGCTGACGCTGCAGCTGGCCAGCCAGCTTCTCAACACCCCGCGCCACTTCTCCCAGCACCCGGGCGGCTTCGTCCTGACCGAGGATCGTCTCGACGAGCTGGTGCCCATCGAGCCGGCGCGGATGGACGGCCGCCAGATCATCGAGTGGGACAAGGACGACATCGACGAGCTGAAGTTCATGAAGGTCGATTGCCTGGCCCTGGGCATGTTGACCTGCCTCAAGCGCGGCCTGGATTTGCTGAAAGCCTACAAGGGCGTCGATCGGGATCTTGCGACGATCCCGCCGGAGGACCCGCGCACCTATGCCATGATCCGCCGGGCCGACACCTTGGGCGTCTTCCAGATCGAAAGCCGCGCCCAGATGGCCATGCTGCCCAGGCTAAAGCCCCGCAGCTTCTACGACCTGGTCATCGAGGTCGCGATCGTGCGCCCCGGCCCGATCCAGGGCGACATGGTCCATCCCTATCTTCGCCGCCGCGAGGGGAAGGAGCAGGTCAGCTACCCCAAGCCCGAGCTGGAGAAGGTGCTGGGCAAGACGCTCGGCGTGCCGCTCTTCCAGGAGCAGGCCATGCGGGTGGCCATCGAGTGCGCCGGGTTCACGCCGGGCGAGGCCGACCAGCTGCGCCGGGCCATGGCCACCTTCAAGTTCACCGGCGGTGTCAGCCACTTCAAGACCAAGCTCGTGGGCGGCATGGTCGAGCGCGGCTATCCCCAGGCCTTCGCCGAGCAGACCTTCGCCCAGCTGGAGGGCTTCGGCTCCTACGGTTTTCCGGAAAGCCACGCCGCCAGCTTCGCCCTGCTGGCCTACGCCTCCTCCTGGCTCAAGTGCCACCATCCCGAGGTCTTCTGCGCGGCGCTGCTCAACAGCCAGCCGATGGGCTTCTATCAGCCGGCCCAGATCATCCGCGACGCCCAGCGCCACGGGGTCGAGGTGCGGCCCGTCTGCGTCAACGCCTCGCGCTGGGACTGCACGCTGGAGGACGGGGCCGACGGCGCGCTGGCGGTGCGGCTGGGCCTTCGCCGGGTCAAGGGCCTGGCCGAGGCCGACGCGGCGCGCCTGGTGCTGGCGCGCGGCGAGGCGCCCTATCGCGCCGTCGACGACCTGTGGCGGCGCGCCGGGATCAAGACCGGCGCCCTGTCGCGCCTGGCCCAGGCCGACGCCTTCGCTCCGAGCCTGGGCCTGGCCCGCCGCGAGGCCGGCTGGGCCATCGATGCGCTGCGCGACGACGTCCTGCCACTGTTCGATCAGCCGGGCGCGGCCGAGCTCAACGAGCCGGCGCCGGACCTCAAGCCCATGACCGAGGGTCGCCAAATCGTCGAGGACTACAGCCACATGGGCCATTCGCTCCGCCGCCACCCGCTCGCCCTTCTGCGCGGTGCCCTGGCCGATCTCGGCCGCGTCCCCTGCCAGGTGGCGGCCAACGGCAAGGACGGCCAGTTCGTCAGGACGGCCGGTCTGGTGCTGGTGCGCCAGATGCCCGGCACGGCCAAGGGTGTGATGTTCATGACCATCGAGGACGAGGACGCCGAGGCCAACCTGGTGATCTGGCGCACCCTCTACGAAAAGCAGCGGCGCATCGCCCTGGGCGCGCACCTGCTGGGCGTGGATGGCCGCATCCAGCGCGAGGGCGCGGTCGTTCACCTGGTGGCCTACAAGCTGCACGACCTGAGCGATGTCCTGGCCACCCTGCGCGAGCGGGGCGCGGACGGTGGCGACCTGTCGTGGGCGCGGCGCAGCCGCAACTTCTGCTGAGGAACCGATGAGCCCGCAACCAAGCCTCTTCACCCTGGACGATGCGCCCCGCGCGGCCCCGGCGGCCGGCCTCCCCGAGGGTCTGCTCTACCGGCCGGACCTGATCGACGCCAACGAGGAGGCCGTGCTGGCGAGCGAGATCGCCGCGCTGCCCTTCGCGCCGTTCCAGTTCCACGGCTACGAGGGCAATCGCCGGGTCGTGGCCTTCGGCTGGTCGTACGATTTCGCGCGGCAGACTTTGGAGCCTGCCGCGCCGATCCCGGCGTTCCTGCTGCCCCTTCGCGATCGGGTAGCGGCGCTGGCCGGGCGCGATCCGGAAGCCTTCCGGCAGGCCCTGGCGATCGAATACGCCCCCGGCGCCGGCATCGGCTGGCATCGCGACCGGCCCCAGTTCGACGTCGTCGCCGGCGTGTCCCTGGTTTCCAGCTGCCCGTTCCGCTTCCGGCGCACGACGGGCGAGCGCTGGGAGCGCGCGACGCTGCGGCCGGCGCCGCGATCGGCCTATGTGCTGACGGGGCCGGCGCGCGAGATCTGGGAGCATTCGATCCCGCCCGTGGAGACGCTGCGCTATTCGGTGACCTTCCGCACGTTTCGAGACCGGTTCGTGCCAGCAAACCCCTAGCCGCCCGTCGCAGGCCTTCGTTGGGCGCTTCGCGCGGCAGGGTGACGACCACTTCGGCGCCGGGCGGCCCGCGTCGTTCCAGTCACGGCCGCCGGGCGTGCGCCATGACCCGGTTAAGCAGGACTTCGCTGTCTGCCGCATCGCGCTGGAACGCGATCATGAAGCCGTCGATGAGCGGCGCGGCCAGGGTCTCGAACCGCTGGACGGCGGCCAGCGGAACGCGGGCCCGCAGCCCGCCCGGGAACTTGCCGACCGCCCCGCCGGTCAAGGCCACGGCAAGCAACAGCTGGTCGTGCGCGTCGCGCTCGCCTGCCCCGGCGCCGAGCGCCTGGACCCTCGCGCCGGGCGCGATGCGGAATTCGTAGACCGCAACGCGACTGGCGGCGGCGGCGTGCGCCATGAAGAGCTCGCGACGGGCCACGACGCCGTCCACGCCGAGGACTTCCGCCGCCTGAGGGGCGGTCGCGTCGTCGTCGAAGAGGTCGAGAACAGCGTGAGCCGCCGGTGTCCGTGCCATGATCCTAAATGGGGATGCGAGCAGCGCTTTTCGAGAGATCGGCCGGCTCGCGGGCGCTAGAGGGCGAACGCACGAACCGGCCTTCTCCGTCCGCCGAAACGCCACGCGACGGAGCTTAAATCCAGCGATCGCGTCCGGATCTGGTTCCCCGATCCAGACGTGATCGCGGCGGGCCGGCCTCAAGCCTTCTGGCGATCGCCCTTGTCACCCTGGCCGGGACCGGCGTCGTGGCTGGAGTGGCGGCGCTGGTCGGCGGCCAACGACTTGCCGACATCGACCTCCTCGGTGAAGTGGCCTTCGCCGTCGCGCCGGACGAAGCGCTTGTCGCCGGGGGTGGGCTCGATGAGTTCGCGTTTGGACATGGCGGGTCTCCTTCTGGAAGGCGAATCCGCGACTCAGGCTGCTGGTTCCGTCCTTGTCCCTGCCGCGCCAACCCGGAACGCGCGCGCCGCCTGTCGGTTAGGCCAGTCTGGAGGACATCATGAACACCGACGCCTACGATACGCCAAGCCAAGTCGACCCCGTCGAGGGCGAGGTCAGCGTGCGCGGCCCTGGACCGACGGGCGTGTCGATGACCCCACAGGCCGCGCACGAAACGGCCGCGCGACTGGATAGCGCGGCCACGCGGGCCGAGGACGGCCATGTCGAAGCGATCGACATCGGAGATCCGCGCGCCCTGCAGCGTTGGGCCGAACGCCTGGGCGTAGACGCCGACGCCGTGCGCAATGCGGTGATCGCGGTGGGGACCGACAGCGAGGCGGTCGGCCTCAGACTGGCCTCAGCGCGCGGGGCCTCCGGTCCGGCGTGAAGATCGCCACCTTCAACATCAACGACGTCCTCAAGCGCCTGGACAACCTGATCGACTGGCTGGCCGAGGCCGAGCCCGATGTCGTCTGCTTGCAGGAGCTGAAGGCCGAGCAAGGCCGGTTCCCGGCCGAGATGCTTGAGCAGCTGGGCTACGGCGCGGTCTGGCGCGGCGAGCGCACCTGGAACGGCGTGGCCATCTTGGCGCGCGGCGCCACCCCGGTCCTGACCCGCACCGCCCTGCCCGGCGCGCCCGATGATCGCCAGGCGCGCTATGTCGAGGCGGCGGTGAACGGCGTGCTGGTCGGCTGTCTCTACCTGCCCAACGGCAATCCTAGGCCGGGACCCAAGTTCGACTACAAACTGGCTTGGTTCGAGCGGCTGATCGATCATGCCGCCGGCCTGATGGCCACCGGCGCGCCCGTGGTCCTGGCCGGCGACTACAATGTCGTGCCCAGCGAGGCCGACCTCTATGCCGGCCATTCCTACGCCGGCAACGCCCTGCTCTCGCGCGAGGCCCGGGCCGCCTACCAGCGGCTGCTGGATCAGGGCTGGACTGACGCCCTGCTCACAGCCGTCCCCGAGGCGCCGCCCTGGACCTTCTGGTCGTATCTTCGCGAGCGCTGGCCACGCGACAAGGGCATGCGGATTGACCACCTTCTGCTGACGCCCGACCTTGCCGCCGAAATGGTCTCGGCGGGCGTGGACCGCTGGACCCGCGGCCAGGACGGCGCCAGCGACCATGCCCCGGCCTGGATCGAGCTTGCCCGGTGAGCGCGCCGCGCACGCCCGATGGCCGTTACATCCTGGTGCGCGGTCGGCTGTGGCGCGCGGCCAACCCCGGCCTTCCCGAGCGCGAGCGCCAAGCCCTGGTGACCGCGCTGATGAACGGACGGCGAGCCGTGCGCGCGGCGCTGAAGACCGACGAACCCGCCGCTCTGGCGGACGCGCGCGCCCAGGTCGATGCGGCCAAGGTCGGGCTCGGTGAGCGCGGACCGGTATGGTGGCGCGACGGCGCCCCCGACCTCAATCGCCACATGGCGCGCAACACCCCCTACGCCGCGTGGTTCGCCGAGCTGACCGAGACCGAAGAACAGCGCCCCGGGCGACGCGGAACCACTAGCGCGACAGGAAAACGTGAACCCCGTCGCGGCCCGTCCGCAGGGTGAAGACTTCGCCGTTCAACTTCGCATCGCGGGCCATGGCTTCCCAATCGATGTAGTAGCGCAGCGTCTTGGGGATTTCCGTCGTCTCTTCGGTCAGCTCCTGGACCCAGTCGGCGAGGCTGTCGTAGGCGCCGCGATAGTCCTCGTCGAGCGCCCCGGCCGCCGCCTCCAGGTCGCCGCCGACATGCTCAAGCACCACCGCCCCCAGCTCGCCACGCTCACGCAGGAAGGCGGCGACGGCGACCACGCGGTCGATCCCCGCATCTTCGGTGATGTCGATCCCGCCGAACCCTTCGTGATCGTGGATGGCCCATTCCTCGGCCAGCGGCTCGGGCGAGGCCGCCAGCATGGCGGCGATGGCCGCCCGCACGGCGTCGGCGTCCTCGCCGACCTCGATCCAGGCCCCGTGGAGGCGGCCGCCGTTGTAGGCGGCCAGGCAGGCGACATAGATGCGCGGCTCCAGGGCGTCAGGGTCTTGCATGGGGCTCTCCTCGAAGGCCGGGGTTCGAGCGCAAAAGGCGCGCTGAACCCCGACGCCCGTCGGCGAGACCGGGGGTGCAAGCGGAGCGGCCGGCTTCGCGGGGACCCGGCTGCAGGACGGCCGCAGGCCGGCCGAAGCTGGGCGGAAGCCGGTCCGAAGCGCGCCGGGGGCGGAGCCCCAAGCCCTGCCCGTACTATTCTGGTGGTGTCGAGGTCACGGTCGCCTCGCGATCTGCTCGCGAAGCGGTGGCGAGAACGGGATTACGCGCCAACTGGCGGGTCAGTTCAAAAGCTTTCTTCGAATGTGGGCCGCCGCGCGCCGCATGGACTCCGCCTCGCGCGCCTTGCCCCACTGCTCTAGCGTGATCGCGGCAGCCTCCGCCCGAGCGATTACCTCGCTCAAAGATGCGCCTGGAAACGCGCCGATCAGATGGCCGGCAGCTTCGTCCCAATCGACGTCATCGAGCGACTTCCGAGGCCTCATGATCCTAGCTAACCCCTTGGCTGCTCCGACTGCAAGAACCAGCGGAGCTTGCACACCCTCGCGGCCACGCGGACGTCGCTGGTTCACGGCTCGAACCCGCAACCGCCGTTTGCCTGCCTTTGCGCGCCAGGGCCGGCAGTGGGTGACAACACGCTTTTCGGGGCGATGGCCAAGGACTTAGGTCATTGCCAAGGAGCACGACCATGACCCAAAGCGCACCGCAAATGCCTCGACGCCACCCTGATTCCATGCCCACGCGCGCTATACGGCGCGCCCAGCTTCGCCAGATCGTGCCGCTGGCCGACACCACCATTTACGAGATGGAGCGACGCGGGGAGTTTCCGCGCCGGTTCGCCCTCACCCGCCGCTGCGTGGTCTGGGACCTTTCCGAGGTCGAGGCCTGGCTGGCCGAGCGCAAGCGCGACGGTGAAGCAGGCGTCCAGGAGCGCGCGCCCGCACCTGACGTGCGAGATCGCAGGACCCGTCCGGTGAGATCCGTTCAGCGTCAATCGAACGGATAGTCCTGGGCCCGCCAACGCCCGTGGGATTTGTAAGCCGGCACATAGACCTCGGTGGGTCCCGGAATGAATGTCGGCCAGATGGCCGGCGCACCGCCGTCGCCAACCTTCAACTGGCCGGCGGAGCCGAACTGCGCCGCCATCAGGATGGCGCAGGCGGACACCGCGTGGAACGCCTGCTGCAAGCCGGCACGGGCCAAGCCAGTCTCGCGATCATGCTTGGTGGCGTTGTAGGCGTCATACCAAGGCAACGACGTCGTCGGCGCTCCGGCGTTCCAGCCGGCGAACGGCGCCATCGGCTCGAGCCAAGGGTACTGCGGAAACTCCACGAGCCATTTGTCGAGCTTCAGAACCGGCAAGAGCTTCACATAGTCATTGGTGTTGGACTTGGGTCGCACATAGCCGTTGGCGCGCAGCACGGCTCGGCAGTGGGCCTCGACCTCCATAGCCGCCAAAAGCAGCAGGTTTCGGGTCTCGTGGCCATAGGCCGCAAGGTTGCGCCCCCTGGGCTCGATCACCAGGCAAATCCGCTCCAATGAACGGTTGAGCACCGACAACTGCGCCAGCCCACTGGCGATGGCTTCGCGATCAGCGACCATGCCTGGCGTCGGTCCTCCGGCTGAAAAGGATTCCGTACCCGAGCGCACGTAGATCGGCCGAGCGATCCGGCGATGAAACCGGCCAGGCCCGAGGTCAAGGCGGTGGAAGGTGCCCTCGTTGACCGGCGGGAGCCAGCTGGGACACTGCCGTCGCATCTCGACCCACGCGTCTTCGTCGCCTGGCTGCGCCTTGAACAGAGACCCGGGAATGTGCCGCGAAGCGATGATGTCGACCTGGCTGATCTGCGCGGGCGTCACCTTGTAAACCCCGAGATTTTCGCCATGCCTTCCGATGCGGATGAAATGCTCCAAGGTGGATCCTGCTTCAACCTCAGGTCCAAAAACGAACCAACTCGCGGACCCTAGCTTAGCCATAGGCGGACGGGCATAGTGCCTGGATGCAGTTTCTTGTCTATCGGACCCGATCGACCCCCACGCTGAAGGGCCTGACATACCCCTATGTCAGTCTCTACCAGGACGCCTGGGACGACTTCGGCTGGAAATGCCGGTTCATAGCCACGTTGCATCGTACCAAGGACGACGAGATCGACCTGGGTGCGGTGCGCATCGCCGTGGGAGACAAGGGCTTTCGGGGCGGAGAACTTCCGGCGCTCATCGACGAGCTGCCGGCCAAGGCGGCCTCCCTCGGCGAATCCATCGCCTATTACCGCCGTATTGGCGAACTCCCCGAAAAGCTGCGAAAAAGGTATCTCACTGCGCTTCGCGATATCGTCGCTAGGCCTTCGCGGCAGAAACGCATCACAGCCATCAAGCTGTGGGAGGACTCTTTTCAACGGGAAGCCTCCTCACGGCACGCGCTGAAGCGTGGCGGCCATTATATCGACGCGCCCAGCGAGAAAATCGAACCGCCTGTCTTCAAGTTCACGATGAAGCTTAAGGGCGCCACCGGTCCCCACGTCGTCGACCTGGATTTTTCGGCGCACAACGGCTTGCCCAACCGAACCATCCTGCTGGTCGGCCGCAACGGCACCGGCAAGACCCGTGCGCTTTCCAGCTTGGCCGCCACCGTCATGCCGCCTCAGGTCTTCACCGAAGACACGCGCAAAGGCATGCCCAAGGCCGAGATCACCCCGCCCCCCGAAATCAGTCGGGTGATCACCATCTCGTACAACGCCTTCGACGAGTTCCCCCTACCCAATGAACCGGCGCGCGCGCCGCGACTGCTGGGTGTGTCCTATCGCTCCAGGGCCTCGTACAAGTATTGCGGTCTACGCACGGTCGACGGCACGATCAACGCCGACGAAATCAGCAAAATGCTGGGTGAAGCGCTGCAGCCGGTCGTCGAAAGCGACCGGGAGGACGTTCTCCAGCGCGTCCTCTCCACGCTGCTCGACCCCGCGCGCGCCGAAGCCTTGAGTTCCGGCGACCAGGACGTCCGGGACGAAGCGGTACGTGCCTTGAGCGCCGGTCAGCGCCTCGTGGCGGCAATTTTCAGCAACATCGTCGGCTTTATCGAGGAAGGCTCGTTGCTTCTGATCGACGAACCCGAAACGAACCTTCACCCCGGGCTCCTCACCACGGTCATCGCGGCGTTGAACCAGACGCTGGAAGAATTCGATTCCTACGCCGTCGTGGCCACGCATTCCCCGATCCTGCTGCAGCAGATCCCCAGTCGCTATGTTCGCGTCTTCACGCGCGATAGCGCCGATCGGCCCAACATCCGGACACCCAGGTTTGAGAGCTTTGGGGAAGACCTGGGGGAACTGACCCGACGTGTCCTGGGCCTGGCTGATCCGGAGACCGACTTCACGCACGTACTGGACGCGCTGTTCAAGCAGCATGGCAGCGCCGAGGCTGTGCAAGCGCTGTTTCCCTACCCGCTGGGTGTTCCGGCCCAAATGCATCTGTACGGCCTGGAGGAAGCCCAAGAAGACCCGGACGGCGGACTGTGAGGCGGCTGGGACCCTACGCGGCGAGAACCGTTCCGTCGTTCGCCACTCTAGTGGAAGATTCGACGCCCGAGCGTAAGGCGACCCTGGAACCCTTCGTGGCCGCCGTAGCTGCGGCTTGCGCCGCCTACGACGACGCGTCGCCCGATGTTCATGCGCTGGCGGCGATCAAGATGACCAAGGTCGATCGCGACGCCCTGATTGATGGTTATGACGGCCGCACCGTCGCGATCAAGCGCCGGCTGGGCAAGATGATCGCCTCCTTGCCGGCCGCGGACGCTGACCTCTGCCCCTACTGCTCGCTCGACACCAATCCGGACCTCGACCACTTCTTACCCAAGGCCGTGTTCCCGGAGTTCTCACTGCATGCGCGCAACCTCGTTCCGATCTGCACGCCCTGCAATCGCAAGAAGCTCAACGCCATCAAAGCCAAGGTCACGAACGCGCGCTTGTTCCTGCACCCGAGTGCTGAACCAACCGACAATGCCCAGGTGCTGGAAGCCGACCTCAGCTTCGCAGATGGAAAAATGACCGTCACCTATCGCATCGACGACGCCGGGGCTTTGTCGGATGACGAGCTCGCGCTGGTAAAACGCCACTTCGCTCGCCTGGGTCTGGGTGATCGCTACAGCCGGCGAGCTCACAGCTACATGGCCTCATTTAAGGCCAGCGTTGCAGGCCACTCGGCAGCGGCGGTTGCGAAAGCGCTGCATTCGAAAATCGAGAACCCCGAATTCGGCGAACCCGTCAACGGCTGGCGGCCAGCGCTCTACCGCGCGGTGATTATTCAGCCGCAGGAAACGCTCGACTGGCTGACCACGCCATAGCTCGATCGCCTGGCGCCTCAACCAGCGGCGTTTGCAAATTGGCGTTCCTCGGCTAGCCGTCCCGTCACCGCACGAGGAAGGAGCCCATGGAAAAGGAATTCACGCGCCAGTCGCTTTACGATCTCGTCTGGTCCGAGCCCGTCAAAGTCATCGCGCCCCGCTTCGGGATGTCCGACGTCGCGTTCAAGAAGTACTGCATGCGGGGCGGCATACCCGTTCCCGAGCGCGGCTACTGGGCCAAGCTGACGGCCGGCAAACCGGTCATACGCTTTAAGCTCCCGCCCCGCGACCCAGGCGCCAACGACAGGATCCGGATCGGTCCCGAGACCTATGGCAGCTTCAACGCCGAGGCCGAATTGGCCAAGCCGCCGCCGGAGGCGCCCGTCTTCGACGAAGCCCTAGACGCCGTGCGCGCCCGGGCTGAACGGCGTCTAGGCAAGGTCAAGTTCGTGCGCGACCTGACCAGCCCGTGCGCCGGTCTGCGCCGGCTCGTGCAGGAAGACGCCAAGCGCGCGCTTCGCCAGCAGACCAGCCCTTACAGCTTCTCCTGGGACAATCCGCAATTCGAGAGCCCCTTCGAAAGGCGCCGGATGCGGGTTCTCAACAGCCTCGGCCTGGGCTTGGCCAAGAGCCAGATCCGGCTGGACGTACGCGGCCGCACGGGTCGCGACATCCTCGCGACGGTCGGTGATACGCCCATCAAGATCCGCCTGGACCATCCCTCGGCGAAGGCCAGCCAACACGGCGAATGGGCTATCCGGGAGGGCCCGGTAGACGATCTGCGGTTGATCATCGGACCCGACAAGGATCGCGCCGGGAACTACCAGGCCGTCTGGGAGGACGGCGACGAGGGCAAGCTGGAGGAACAGCTGACCGCGATCGCTTTGGAGACCGTCGTGGCCGGCGAGGCGGAGTACCGCGCGACCCAGCATCGGATCCATGAACGACGGCTCCAATATCGGATCGAGCTGGCGCGCGACCTGGAAAAGCGCCGCATCGAGGCTGAGAGGCAAGCTCGCGAGCGCCGCGCCGCCGCGCTCCAGGCCCGACGGGAGCAGCTGTTCGGCCAGGCCCGGGATTGGCGGACGGCGCAGGACATTCGCGGCTTCGTCGCCTCGGTGCTGGCCCAGCCGGCTCCCGCCCAGTCGGCCGAGGACCTCGGGGCTTGGGCCGACTGGGCGCTGGCGGAGGCAGACGTCCTCGATCCGGTCCTATCGGGCGGCTTGTCCTTGCCCGACGCCTCGGACGCCTAGACCTGGTCCGGGAACCCTGGCTCAGGCGCGCGGATCCAAGGTGACCCCATGGACCTCGGCCGGCCGCAGCGTCGGCACATGCCGCTCGCCCCTCACCCAGGCGTCGATCATGTCGGCCCACTCTTGGAGCATGTGCCGACGCTGCTGGGCGTACTCGGCGACATTGTAGACGCGGCGAGAGGTCCGACGATCGACATGGGCGAGGCACTTCTCGATCCAGTCGCTCTCGAACCCGACCTCGTTCAGGAGAGTCGATCCCGTCCGTCGCAGGTCATGGACCGTGAACGGCGCCAGCGGCAGACCTTGCTCCTTGGCCCGCTCGCCGATCGACATCGTCACCCGGTTGAAGGTCGCCCGCGACATCGGCTGGTCGGCCTCATAGCGAGACGGCAACAGGTAGGGCGAGTTTCCCGCGCAGGTCTTGAGCGCGATCATGATGTCGAGCGCCTGGGTCGACAGATAGATGTTGTGCGCCCTCGCCCCCTTCATCCGGGCGGCGGGAATGGACCAGACCGCGTTGACGAAGTCGACCTCGTCCCAGGTGGCGTCCTGCAGCTCACTCTTCCTGACCAGGGTCAGCAGGATGAGCTTCATGCCAAGCCTGATCGTCGGCAGGGTCGGAACCTGCTCGAGGAGCGGGTAGAAGAGCCGGATCTCCTTGGGCGACAGGGCGCGCTCGCGGGGCACGAACGACCAGATCGACGAGGGGCTGACGTCGCTGGCCGGGTTCTCGACCTTCTCGCCGTGCAGTCGGGCGAAAGCGAAGATCAGGTTGATCTGATCGCGGATGTGGATCGCGGTGGCCGGTGCGGACCTGTCCTTCACCGTCTGGCAGAGGGCCCGGATGTCTGCCGGCTCGATCTCGGTCAGCAGCCGGTTCTTGAACGCGGGCTCGACGTCGCGCTCGTAGATGGAGCGGCGCATGGCCCTGGTGCTTTCGGCCATGCGGGCTTCCTCCAGCCATTTGCGGCCGAAGTCGCCGAAGGTCTTGGCCGCCTTGATGCGGGCCTTGTCCCTCTGCTTCTCGATCGCGGGCGAGATCCCTTCCCTCACCTTGCGGCGGGCTTCCAGGCCGAGCTCGCGCGCCGCCAGCAGGCTGACGCCGTCGCGGCCATATCGGCCGAGCGTCAGGGTCTCCCGTCGGTTGTTGAGCCGGTAGTCCAGGCGGAAGGTGATCGACCCTGCGGGAGAGACCACCACATAAATACCGTCACGGTCAGCGACCTTGTACGGTTTCTTCTTTGGTTTCAGATGCTTGAGAGCTGCGTCGGTGAGCATGATCGGCCTCCTGCGCACCCCGAAAACCATGAAAAGCGACGCAAAATACCGTCACGCCGAAAACGGCATGCTAGGAGCGACTTTTCCTGAGTAAATTCAGGGGCTTGATGCTGGAAAAAGTACCGTCAGGCCTGACTTGCCATGACGGTATCAGCCGCCCGGCCTCGCGAGCAAGGTCGCGGCGATACCGTCAGACGCACGAAATGTGAACTGGCTCCCCCCGATCGTTGCCGATCGTTGGAGAGCCAGAACACAAATTATTTCAATGATTTAGACGCTATCCGCGATTGTCCGCGAAGGTCCGAAAAGGACCCAGAATCATTCCCACTCGATCGTGCCAGGCGGCTTGCTGGTCACGTCGTAGACGACCCGGTTGACGCCGCGCACTTCGTTGATGATGCGCGTGGCGGTCTTGCCCAGGATCGGCCAGGGGAATTCGAAGAAGTCGGCGGTCATGCCGTCGGTCGAGGTGACCGCGCGCAGGGCCAGGACGTTCTCGTAGGTGCGGGCGTCGCCCATGACGCCGACGGTCTTCACGGGGAGCAGCACGGCGAAGGCCTGCCAGATCTGGTCGTAGAGGCCGGCGTTGCGGATCTCTTCCAGATAGATGGCGTCGGCGTCCTGCAGGACCTTGACCTTCTCGGGCGTGATCTCACCGGGGATGCGGATGGCCAGGCCCGGACCAGGGAACGGGTGGCGACCGACGAAGGCGGGCGCCAGGCCCAGCTCGACGCCCAGGGCGCGGACTTCGTCCTTGAACAGCTCACGCAGCGGCTCGACCAGCTTCAGCTTCATGTAGTCCGGCAGGCCGCCGACATTGTGGTGGCTCTTGATCACCGCCGACGGGCCGCCACGCGCCGAGACGCTCTCGACGACATCCGGATAGAGGGTGCCCTGGGCCAGGAACTGCGCGCCGTCGATCTTGGCGGCTTCCTTGTCGAAGACCTCGATAAACAGGCGGCCGATGGTCTTGCGCTTGGTTTCCGGGTCGCTGACGCCGGCCAGTTCGCCCAGGAACATGTCGCCGGCGTCCACATGGACCAGCGGGATGTTGTAGTGGTCGCGGAACAGGGTGACGACCTGGTCGGCTTCGTTCTTGCGCAACAGGCCGGTGTCGACGAACACGCAGGTCAACTGGTCGCCGATCGCCTCGTGGATCAGGACGGCGGCCACCGAGCTGTCGACGCCGCCCGACAGGCCGCAGATCACCTTGCCGGTCCCGACCTGGTCGCGAATCTTCTGGACCATCTCCTGGCGGAACGCCGCCATGGTCCAGTCGCCCGTCAGGCCGGCCAGGGCCAGGAAGTTCTTGTAGATCTTGGCGCCGTTGACCGTGTGATAGACCTCCGGGTGGAACTGGAGGGCGTAGATCTGCTTGGCGTCATTGGCGATGGCGGCGAACGGGGCGCCGGTCGAGGTGCCGATGACCTCGAAGCCTTCCGGGATGGCGGTGACGCGGTCGCCGTGGCTCATCCAGACGGTTTCCAGCTCGCCGACGCCGGCCAGGCCTTGGAACAGCGGGCTAACCTTGCCGACCGTCAGCTCGGCGCGGCCGAACTCGCCGGCGTGACCGCCCTCGACCTTGCCGCCCAGCACGTCGCACAGCAGCTGCTGGCCGTAGCAGATGGCCAGCATCGGCAGGCCCAGGTCGAACAGCTTGCGGCCGATGCGGGGGCTGTCGTCTTCCAGCACGCTGGCCGGACCGCCCGACAGGATGATGGCCGAGGGCTTGTAGCTGTCGACCAGCTCTTCAGCCTTGTCGAACGGATGGATCTCGCAATAGACGCCGGCCTCGCGCACTCGGCGCGCGATCAGCTGGGTCACTTGGCTGCCGAAATCGACGATCAGGACGCGCTGGTGGTTGGGTTCGGTGGTCATCGGCAAATCTCCAGCGGTCTAGCGGTCAAGGTCAGGGCGTGTAGGACGATCGCTCCAGCACGGCGGCGAAGAAGCCGTCGGTGCCAGCGCGATAAGGGGTCAGGCGCAGATAGCCTTCGGGCGTGACGTGCTCGACGCCGTCCAGGGCGATCGGCTTCACGGTGAATTCGGGGTGACGCTCGAGGAAGCCGGCGACGCGGTCTTCGTTCTCGTCGGTCAGCAGCGAGCAGGTGACATAGACCATGCGGCCGCCGGCCTTCACGAAGGTCGAGGCGTCCTCCAGGACCGAGTCCTGCTCGATCTGGCGCTTCGCCAGCTGGTCGGGCGACAAACGCCATTTCGCATCAGGGTGGCGGCGCCAGGTGCCGGCGCCGGTGCAGGGAGCATCAACGAAGACGACGTCGATCTTGCCTTCCAGGCCCTTGAGCGGCGTGGCCTCGATCGGCGAGCGGATCTGCAGGTTGCGGACCCCTGCCCTCTGGCCGCGCCGGATGGTGTCGGCCAGGCGGCGGGCGTCGCTGTCGTGGGCGAAGATCTGGCCGGTGTTGCCCATGGCGGCGGCGAGCGCGAGCGTCTTGCCGCCCCCGCCGGCGCAGAAGTCCAGCACCTGCTTACCCTTGACCTCACCGGCCACGGCGGCGGCGATCTGCGAGCCCAGATCCTGGACCTCGAACCAGCCCTTGGAGAAGGCCGGCACGGCTTCCACAGACGGCGTGCGGTCGGCGGCCTCGGGCGCGGGGATGCGGAAGGCGGTGGGCAGGACGCCGGCCGGGACAGCGCCGATCAGCGCGACCGCCTTGGCGCCGCGCTCGGCGTCGGTCTTCAGGGTATTGATGCGCAGGTCGACCGGCGCGCGTTCCGACAGCGCCCGCATCTCGACGGTCTGGTCGGCGCCGAACGTGCGAACCAGCCGCTCTTCCAGCCAGTCGGGATAGTCGCCGGCCACCGGGGCCGGCGCGCCGTCCAGCGCAACGGGATTGGCCAGGCGTTCGCGCTCGCCGTCGGTCAAGGCGCCGAAGCCGTGCTCTTCCGAGGCCGCTTCAGCGATCCGCTCGGGCGTCCACGCCCAGACGAAGGCCAGGACGCCCAGCATCACGCCGCGCGCGCTCGTATCGCCCATCATCCAGCCCAGCGAGCGCTTGCGACGCAGGGCGTCCAGCACCAGGCCCGAGACGAAGGCGCGGTCCTTGGAGCCGGCGTAGCGCGCCGTCTCGCCCCAGCGCTTCAGAGCCATTTTCGAGGGAAAATGCCGCGTCTCGATCTCGGTCAAAACCTCGATCGCTGCTGAAACCCGTCCGCCGTCTCGCATCAGACCACCAGGGCCGCGAGCAACATCAAGATCCCGACCATCGAAGCGACCCAGGCCAGGCTGCGTACATAAGGCACGCCGAACGCATAGAGCGGAATATAGACGGCGCGCGCGGCCACATAGACCACCGCGCCGTAGGCGGTCAGGTCGCCCAGACGACCGCCCAGATAGTCGACGATCACCAGCACCGCAAAGAACGCGAACGTCTCGCGGAAGTTGGCGAAGGCGCGTTCCAGGCGCCCCGCGACGCCGGTCAGCACGACCGGCTCGTCGCGGGGACCCGTATTACACTTCAAGCCGCGCTGAGGCTGGGCGGCGGCAGCCGCCCACAGCAGGTGGACGATCCCGATCAGGACCGCCACCGCCAGCATCTGCAGCTCGAAGGCCATCCGCATCGCTTAGACCGCGCTCGGATAGTTCGGGGCTTCGCGCGTGATCATCACGTCGTGGACGTGGCTTTCCCGCAGGCCCGCGCCCGTGATGCGCACGAACTTGGCGCGCTTTTGCAGCTCGGCGATGGTCGGCGCGCCGACATAGCCCATGGCCGCCCGCAGGCCGCCGACCAGCTGGTGCAGCACCGGCGAGATCGGCCCCTTGAACGGGGTCTGGCCCTCGATGCCCTCCGGCACCAGCTTGAAGTTGTCCGTCACTTCCTTCTGGAAGTAGCGGTCGGCCGAGCCGCGGGCCATGGCGCCCACCGAGCCCATGCCGCGATAGCTCTTGTACGAGCGGCCCTGGTACAGGAACACCTCGCCCGGCGCCTCTTCGGTGCCGGCGAACATCGAGCCCATCATGGCGGTCGAGGCCCCGGCCGCGATGGCCTTGGCCAGGTCGCCCGAGTACTTGATGCCGCCGTCGGCGATGATCGGGGTGTTGCTCTCGCGACCGGCGCGGACGGCTTCCATGATCGCGGTCAGCTGCGGCACGCCCACGCCTGCGACGATGCGGGTGGTGCAGATCGAGCCCGGGCCGATGCCCACCTTCACCGCGTCGGCGCCGGCGTCGATCAGGGCGCGGGCAGCGTCATAGGTGGCGATGTTGCCGGCCACGATCTGGACGCGGTTGGCTTCGCGCTTCAGGCGCGAGACCGCCGCGGCGACCTGGCTGGAGTGGCCGTGGGCGGTGTCGATGACGACGACGTCGACACCGGCGTCCACCAGGCCCATCGAGCGCTCGAAGCCGGCGTCGCCGACGGTCGAGGCCGCGCCGACCAGCAGGCGGCCCTTGTCGTCCTTGGCGGCCAGGGGGTGAGCCTGGGCCTTCTCGATGTCCTTCACCGTGATCAGGCCGACGGCGCGATAGGCCTCGTCGACGACGATCAGGCGTTCGATCTTGTGCTTGCGCAGCAGCTCGCGGGCTTCGGCCTGGTCGACGCCTTCGGCGACGGTGATCAGGTTCTCGCGGGTCATGATCGCTGAGGCCGGGACGTTGGCGTCGCCCTCGAAGCGCATGTCGCGGTTGGTGACGATGCCGACCAGCTTGCCGGTGCCGCGCTCGACCACCGGGAAGCCCGAGATCTTGCGACGGGCCGTGATCTCGCGGATCTCGGCCAAGGTGGTGTCGGGGTGGATGGTCAGCGGATTGATGACCATGCCGCTTTCGTAGCGCTTGACCTCGCGCACCTGGTCGGCCTGCTCCTCGTTGGTGAGGTTGCGGTGCAGGATGCCAAGGCCGCCGGCCTGCGCCATCGCGATGGCCAGGCGGCTTTCGGTCACCGTGTCCATGGCGGCGGACACGAGCGGAATGTTCAGACTGATTTCACGCGTGAACCGGGTCTCGGTCGTCACCTGGGTAGGCATGACGTCGGACGGGCCGGGTTCGAGCAAAACGTCGTCGAAGGTAAGCCCTTCGCGAATCTCCATCGGAGTCTCCATTTTGCGGCGCGTATGTAGCCGCGAGGGGGGCGGTTGTCGACCCGCCGCAAGTGCGAAATGGAGATGAATTTTTCAAGGGCAGTGTCTGGCGAGACCGGCTTGCCGATCCAGGGCCGATGGCGGATATTAGATCAAAAGGAGAACATTGATGGCGATCAGCGGTGATCTGGATCCGGAGCTTGAAGCCGCCATCGACGCATTGGTCCAGACGGGTCGATATGGCTCGAGGGTCGACGTGCTCGGCACGGGCGTACGCCTGCTGCAGGAACGCGAGGCGAAACTGGCGGCGCTGGAGGCCGCGCTCGCGGAAGGTCTGGCCGACATCGAAGCCGGCCGCACCTACTCGCTGGAAGAAGCCTTCGCCATGGTCGAGGCCGATCTCGACCTCCTGTCGCGCCCGACAGCCGGCTTCGCGGAGGAATGATCGCTCGGCTTTCCAAGGCGGCGACGACGGATATCCGGTCCATCGCTGCCTGGATCGCCAAGGATCGCCCGATCGTCGCGCGCCGAATTGCTCTCGAAATTCAGGCCGCCTGCCGCGCTTTGGGCGATACGCCTGAGGCCTATCCCGAGGCTGAAGGCGTCCTCGATGGCCTGTTTCGCCGCAGGCCGCTTGGGAGATACACGATCTACTATCGCGTCCTCCCGAACGAGGTTCTCGTCGCCCGCATCCTGCACAGCGCACGCGACGTCACCGGCCTGCTACCGTCTACCGCCCCTTGAACCCCGTCGCGACCAGGAAGACCTCCGAGCTGTCCGCTCGGCTGGCCTTGGGCTTGTAGTGCTGGACCTTGTCGAAGTGCTTCTTCAGCCGGGCGATGACCTCGGCCGTCTCGCCGCCTTGGAAGGCCTTGGCGACGAAGGCGCCGCCGGGCTTGAGGACGTCGATGGCGAACTCGGCGGCGATCTCGATCAGGCCCACGATGCGCAGGTGATCGGTCTCGCGGTGGCCGACGGTGTTCGGGGCCATGTCCGACAGCACGACATCTGGTTGGCCGTCCAACAGCTCCAGGAGCTGGGCCGGCGCGTCGTCGGCGGTGAAGTCCATCTCCAGCAGGTGCGCCGGGGCCACCGGGTCGACGGGCAGCAGGTCGATGCCGGCCAGTTGCGTGACGCCACGCTCGACGGCGATCTGCAGCCAGCCGCCGGGCGCGCAGCCCAGGTCGATGACCTTCGCGCCCTTGTGGAAGAAGCGGAACTTGTCGTCGATCTCACTGATCTTGAAGGCCGCGCGGCTGCGATAGCCCAGGGCGCGAGCCTTGGCCGAGAACGGGTCGTTGATCTGGCGCTCCAGCCAGGCCTGTTGGCTGGGCGTGCGGCCGTAGGCGGTCTTCAGGCGCGCGGGCTTGGCGCGGCCGCCTTCGTTGCCGCCAGCCGGCGGCTTGACCATACGCTTGCGGGGCGGTTCTTCGTCGCTCATGCGGCTACCGGTTTCTTTGAAGAGCCGCCGCGACGGCGCCGACGCGGGCGCTTCTGCTGGTCGGACATCAGGGACATCAGGAGCCCCTCTCTAAGGCCTCGGTCGGCGACACGCACGCGCGAACATGGCCACAGCTCCTGCACGGCCTGCAGGATCGCCGCGCCGGCCAGGACCAGATCCGCCCGATCGGCGCCGATACAGGGCTCCAGCGCGCGCTCGGCGGCGGTCAGGCCTTGCAGGCGTTCGGACGCGGCCTCGCAGTCGGTGCGGTCCATCCACAGGCCGTCGACGACGTTGCGATCGTAGCGCGGCAGGCCCAGGTGCAGGCCTGCCAGGCTGGTGATGGCGCCGGAGGTGCCCACTAGATGCGCCCGGCCCTCGGCGAAGATCTCGCGCATCGGCTCAGCGTGCGGAAAGGCCTCGATCCGCGCCTTGACGTCCTCGACCATGGCCCGGAACCAGCCCTCGTCGGCGCGTTCGCCCTCGGGGAAACGTTCGGCCAGGGTGACGACGCCCACCGGGATCGACAGCCAGGCCTTGATCGGCAGCTTCCAGGCGGCGAACTGGCGTGGCTTGGCGTCGAGGCCGCCACCCTTGAGGTCGACCCAGGACAACTCCGTCGAACCACCGCCGACATCGACCACCAGGGCCGCGTCCTGCTCGCGGTCGAACAGGCTCATGCAGCCGGCCACCGACAGCTGGGCTTCCTCGCGGGGGCTGATGATCTGCAGCTTGAGGCCGGTCTCTTCATGCACCCGGCGCACGAAGTCGGGGCCATTGGTCGCACCCCGGCAGGCCTGGGTGGCCACGGCCTTCACGCGGATCGCCTTGCGGCGGCGGATCTTCTCGGCGCAGACCTTCAGCGCCGCCAGCGAGCGCTCCATGGCCGCGTCCGACAGCTCGCCGGTCTGCGACAGACCCTCGCCCAGGCGCACGATGCGGGAATAGGCCTCGACGACGCGGAATCCGCGCGGCGTGGGCGTGGCCACCAGCAGGCGGCAATTGTTGGTCCCCAGGTCGAGCGCCGCGTAGCACGCAGCCGCTTCATCCTGAGACCGCCGACGCCGGCCTTGCGGAGCGGCGCCGGGCGCGCGCGGCGCCTCCGACATGGTCTCTACCTGTCTCGCAGGTCTTCGCGAACGTTGCGAAGCCTCACTTCGAGTCGACCATATCACGTGACTCGCCCACCGGAAGGCGCCCGCTTGTCATCCGGGTTCGGACATCAGACCGTTCAGGTTTCAGTCAGGTGAGCCGGCTATCCTTAACGCCATGAACTCTCGACTCGCCAAATTCGCGATCGGCCAGGTCGTCCGGCACCGCATCTTCCCGTTCCGGGGCGTGGTGTTCGACGTGGACCCGGTGTTCGCCAATACCGAGGAATGGTGGCAATCCATTCCCGAGGATATCCGGCCGACCAAGGACCAGCCGTTCTACCATCTGCTGGCCGAGAACGACGACAACAGCTACGTCGCCTATGTCTCCGAACAGAACCTGCTGCCCGACGACAGCGGCGAGCCGGTCGGCCATCCGCAGACCGCGGTGATCTTCGAGTCCTTCGATCACGGGCTGTACAAGCTTCGTCCCCGGATTTCCCACTAGGCGAAACGTCTATCCGCCGACCTGCCCTTTTGACGCAAACTGCGAACAGCAATTGCGAAATTCGGGGCGTAGCGTCATCGCATGAGCGGAGATGGTTTTAGCAACGGGCCGCCCCCAGGCGCCCGCCCCGACTGGACGATCGATCAGGGCTGGGAGAACTACTCCCAAGCCGAGCACGACGTCTGGATCACCCTGTACGAACGCCAGGCGGCTATGCTGCATGGCCGCGCCTGCGACGAGTTCATGCGTGGCCTGGACGCGCTGGACCTGCACCGCACGGGCATCCCCGACTTCAATCGCATCAATGAAGAGCTTCAGCGCCTGACAGGCTGGAGCGTGGTCGCCGTGCCGGGCCTGGTGCCCGACGACGTATTCTTCGACCACTTGGCCAACCGCCGCTTCCCGGCCGGCCAGTTCATCCGCAAGCCGCACGAGCTGGATTACCTACAGGAGCCGGACATCTTCCACGATGTCTTCGGCCACGTGCCGATGCTGACCGACCCGGTCTTCGCCGACTACATGCAGGCCTATGGCCAGGGCGGCCAGCGGGCCTTGGGCCTGGGCCGCCTGAAGAACCTGGCCCGCCTCTACTGGTACACGGTGGAGTTTGGCCTGATGAACACGCCCGCGGGCCTGCGCATCTATGGGGCCGGCATCGTCTCGTCGCGCACGGAGTCGATCTTCGCCCTGGACGATCCCTCGCCCAATCGCATCGGCTTCGAGCTGGAGCGGGTGATGCGGACCAACTACCGGATCGACGACTTCCAGCAGGTCTATTTCGTGATCGACTCGATCCAGACCCTGCAGGAAGTGACGCTGCGCGATTTCGGCGCGATCTATGACCGCATGGCCGGCGCTAGCGACATCGGTGTCGCCGAGATCGTCCCCGGCGACACCGTCATCACGCGCGGCTCCCAGGCCTATGCGAAGGCCGGCGGACGTTTGGCGACCGCCTCGGCGGGCTGACCTTTCAGGCCGAATAGGATCCGCACACCCGGGATGCGTCGCACCGCTTCGTAGGTCGCGAAGCACCCGGCGAAGGTGGCCACGACCAGGATCGCGCCTTCCACGGCCAGCGGCAGGTGAAGCTTGGCCAAGTGATGGGCCATGACCACGATCAGGGTCTGGTGCACCAGGTAGAACGGGAACACGCCCAGGGTCAGGTAGCGCAGCGCCGGCCCTCCCCGGTTCGCCAGGTGCTTGGCGCCGAAGCCCAGGATCGCGACGATGGCGCACCAGCCCTGGATCGCGAACACGAAGCGACCGGCCAGGCCCACCAGAGGCGACGGTTGCGGCAGGCCGTCGTGGCGCCAGTAGGTCCACACCATCCATGACCAGACGGCCCAGGCGGCGACCGCCAGAACCAGGGCCGGCCAACGCGCCGCGGTCAGGCGATCGCGCAGCAGCTGCGACTTGGCCAGGCCAAAGCCCAGCAGGAAGGCGCTGAACGAGACGGCGTGAACATAGGGGTCGTCGACCAGGGCATGGGTCTCGCCGAACTTAGCGTAGAGGGTGGCGCGCAGCATCCCCAGGAACAGCACCGGCCAGACGAAGAGGCCAACGCCCTTCAGCAGCCATTCCGCGCCCTTCTGGATGTGCTCGCCGGCCCTCCTCCAGACCAGCAGCATGGCCGCCAGAACCATCGTGTAGACAAAGAGATAGGCCACGAACCACATGTGGTTCCAGGTCGGGGTGATCAGGCAATTGCCGTCCGTCCCGCACCACTGGCCCGAGGCCGTGACGTAGCGGATCCAGAAGTTGTCGACGGTCAGCGGCGTGCCCGGATGGGCCGCGATATATTCGACGATCTGGTAGTAGGACTGCGGCGGCACGATCACCAGCATGGCGAAGATCAGCGGCGGCAGCAGGCGCGCGATCCGCGCCGTGGTCAGTTTCCCGACGCTGACCTTGTCGGCCATGAACCGCGTCGCCGCGCCCGAGACCAGGAACAGCAGGGTCAGCCGCCACGGATTGGTCAGCAGCATGAAGGGCTCCAGCGCCTCGACCGGATGCGGGGTCTTCACGTGCCAATCCCAGGGCACGTAGAACATGCCGGTGTGGTACAGGATCAGCAGGAAAAACGCGCCGACCCGAATCCAATCGAGGTCGTAGCGCCGGTCCAGGGGTGGTGAGGTCGTGGTCATGAAGAGGCGTCCGTGGTGAAGAGCGACGCCAAGGACCTGCCGCACGACGCCCAAACCGGCCAAGCGCTGGGTGACCAGCGGTCGCTGGCTGGGACGACCGGAAAAGCTTCAGGGACGAGCGGCGGGCCCTTCGGGATGACCGGCGAGGAGCGTCTGTGGCTGACCCGCGCCTGGCTATTGGGCGTCGCGCTGGTCGGCGCCATCGCCTTCGTCAACGTCCTGACCATCCAGCACGACGCGCCGCGCCTGGGCGTCATCCGGCCGGCGATCTGGGAGGTCAGCAGCGCGCTGGTCACCTTCTGCATCTTCATGATCCCGGGCGCGATGGCGTTCTGGATGGTCCGCACTCAGCCACGCTGGTGGCTGGCCGTCCCGGCGCATCTGGTCACCGTGCTGATCTATTCGGTGCTGCACGTCTCGGGGTTCGTCGTGCTGCGCAAGCTGGGGCACCACGTCCTGCTGAACGAGCGCTACCAGTTCGGCCCGCTGTCGACTGAGTTCCCGTACGAGTTCCGCAAGGACATGATGTCGTACGGCCTGGCGACGATCATCTTCTGGCTGGCCCTGCGTCGCAGCGGCCAGAAGCCCGAGGTCCTGACCCCTGCCCCGCCCACCACCTTCGACATCCAGGACGGCGCGCGGCTGATCCGCGTGCCGGTGTCCGAGATCCTGGCCGTGCGTTCGGCCGGCAACTATGCCGAGTTCGTACTCGCCGACGGCCGCCGCCCGCTGACCCGCTCGTCGCTGAGCGCGGTTCTGGAGCGCCTGGCCCCGCACGGTTTCGTCCGCACCCACAAGTCCTGGCTGGTCAATACGGCGCGGGTCACGGGCCTCAAGCCCGAGGGTTCCGGCGACTACGCCGTCGAGCTGGGCGCGCTGGAGGTTCCGCTGTCGCGGCGGTTCCCCGAAGCGCTCGCGACCCTGCGCGGCTAGAACAGCAGCAGCCCCATCAGGATGTCGTCCTCGAACCGGCCGTCGGGCAAGCGCCCTCGCGCGGTCTGGCGGCCCTCATGCTTGAAGCCCAGCCGCTCGTAGAGCCGCATCGCACCGTGGTTCGCCGCTCCGGTCTCCAGTTCGATCCGCAGGATCTCCGGCTGCGCCGCCCGCGCCCAAGCAATCAGGGCTTCGAACAGCTGCGAGCCGATCCCCAGCCCTTGTCGCTCCGGATGCACCGCCACGGTCAGACCGCCCAGCACGTGATTGAAGATCGCCAGGCTCTCGCGACTGGCGTGGATCTCGCCGCAGATGAAGCCGTCCGCCTCGACCGCGACCAGGCAGACGTCGTTGGCCAGGGCGTAGTCGCCGTAGTCCGCCGTCACCTCCTCGGGCCGTCGGGCCAGGCCGCCAGGGATGGCGGCGACGGCCTGGTGCAGGGCGACGATGCCCTCGCGGTCGGCCGGCGTCGCGGAACGGACCGAGGTGCTCACGCGTCCCTCTGGAACGGATAGAAGTCGCCGCCCAGGTCGAGAATCTGGGTCAATTCGTCCAGCGCCTCACGGCTCTCGGTCAGCAGCAGAGGATCGGCCAGGTCGGCCGGCGCCAGGCGGTCGCGATACCGGCGCGTGACCCAGTCGGCCAGGGTCGTGTGCAGACCCGGCAAGAAGCGCTGCGCCGGATTGGCGGCGTCCAGCTCGGCGTCGGTCAGCACCACCCGCAGGCGCAGGCAGGCCGGCCCGCCGCCGTTGCGCATGCTCTGGCGGACATCGACATACTCCACGCGGCCGATGGGACCGTTCGAGGACGCCAGGCTCTCGGCCACCGCGAAGGCGCGGGGATTGTCCCGCGTCTCGGCGGGGGCCAGCAGCACCAGGCGGTCCTCGCCAAGCACGACCAGCAGCTGCGAATTGAACAGGTAGCTGGCCACGAGGTCGGCCATCGGCAGGTCGGCTTCCGAGACCTCGACGAAGGCCGGCTCGAACAGGCCATCGGCGGCGGCGCGGACCTGGCGCTCCATCCCGGCGCGATCCTCGAAGGCGCGTTCGTGGAAGAACAGGCACTCGCGGGTGCCGACGCAGACCACGTCGTTGTGGAACGCCCCGCCCTCGATCGCCGCCTTGCCCTGTTGCGGGAAGACGGCCCGCGCCGCGCCGTGGCGACGCTGGATGGCTTCGAAGGCCTCGCGGGTCTGGCGGGCCGGGAACTTGCCGTCCCAATGCGTCCAGGCCTCGCGACCCCAGACGAACAGGTTCACCCCCGGCGCGCCATGCTCGGCGCAGAGGCGCACATGGTTGGCCGCGCCCTCGTCGGCGAAGTGCGGCTGGGCCGGCAACGGGTCGTGGACGGCGAAACGGGTCTCGTCCGGGAACAGGCGGCGCAGGGCGCGCGTCGTCTGCGGGCCTTCCAGGCTGCGATGCAGGTTGGTCAGCAGGTTGGCCGGCGTGAAGTGCACCCGGCTATCGGCCGTATCGGCGCTGGGCGTCACCGTGGCGGCGTTGGCGGCCCACATCGGCGAGGCCGAATAGGCGGCGGCGGCCAGGGCTGGTGCGTCCTTCCAGGCGGCTTCGATCACCGCTTCCTCGGAACCCGAGAAGCCCAGCGACTTCAACAGGCTTACCGCCGGCCGCTCATGCGGTGGCAGCACGAACTGCGGGATGCCCAGGTCCGAGAGCCGGCGCATCTTCCCCAGCCCTTCCAGGGCCGCGCCGCGCGGGTTGGAGACCTCGCCGGCGTTCTTGGCGCTGGCCAGGTTGCCGGGCGAAAGACCGACGTAGGAGTGGGTCGGACCGACCAGGCCGTCGCAATTGGCTTCCCAGCTCATCCGCGCAGGCCCTTGATGTCCTTGTGCGTATCGGCGACCGCCTCGGCCTCGAAACTGGCGACCGGATAGGCGCAGTAGTCGGCGGCGTAGTAGGCGCTGGGCCGGTGGTTACCCGAGGCGCCCAGCCCGCCGAACGGCATCGAGCCGGCGGCGCCCGTGGTGGGGCGGTTCCAGTTCACGACGCCCGCGCGGATGCGGTTCAGGAACTGATCCCAACGCTTTGACTCAGCAGAGATAAGCCCTGCCGAGAGACCATACCGCGTGGCGTTGGCGGCCTTCAGCGCGTCGTCGAAATTGGCCACTCGACGCACTTGCAGCCACGGCGCGAACAGCTCCTCGTCGGGCGTGTCGACGCCGGTGACATCCACGAGGCCGGGGGTCACGAACGCCTCGCTCAAGCCCTCGACCGAACCCAGCGACCGGATGCGATCGCCGCCCATTGTGTCGGCCACAGCGCGCGCCGCCTGCGCCGCGCGGGCCGAGATCAGCGGGCCCATGAAGGCCTCTCCCTCGCCGTTCCAGGGTCCGATCGACAGGCGCTCGGCCAGGCCGGCCGTCGCCTCGATCACCTTCCGCCCGAAGGCGTCGTCCGGCAAGATCAGGCGCCGGGCGCACGAGCAGCGCTGGCCGGTGGTGATGAAGGCCGACTGCACGACCAGGGCCGCCACGGCCTCGGCGTCATCGGCGTCCCAGACCACCAGCGGATTGTTGCCGCCCAGTTCCAGGGCCAGGATCACGTCGGGCCGGTCGGCGAAGTGGCGGCGGAAGAAGGTCCCAGCCGTGGCCGAGCCGGTGAACAGCAGGCCGTCGATCGGCTGGTTGATCAGCGCCTGGCCGGTCTCGCGCCCGCCCTGCACCAGGTTGACGACGCCCGCCGGCACGCCGGCCGCCTCCAGCGCCTCGACCATCAGTTGGCCGGCCATGGGCGTCTCTTCCGAGGGCTTGAAGACGACCGTGTCACCCGCCAGCAGCGCCGGCACGATGTGGCCGTTGGGCAGGTGGCCGGGGAAGTTGAACGGTCCCAGCACCGCCATGACGCCATGCGCCCGGTGGCGCAGCACGGCGCGGCCGAACGGCATGGTCGTCTCGGTGACGCCGGTGCGCTCGTCATAGGCCTTGATCGACAGGTCAACCTTGCCGGCCATCGAGCCCAGCTCAGCCTTGGTCTCCCACAGCGCCTTGCCGGTCTCCCGGCTCAGCGCCTCGGCGAACGCGGCGGTGCGCTCGACCAGGATCTCCTTGTAGCGACGCAGGACCGCGATCCGTTCCTCGCGCGGCTGGTCGGCCCACGTCGGGAAAGCCCGGTGCGCGGCGGTCACGGCGTCAGTGACGTCGGCCTCGGTGGCCGTGGCCTCTCGCCAGACGATCTCGCCGGTCGCCGGATCGGTCGAGACCAGCTCCGTCCCCTGCCCCGAACGCCACTTTCCGTCGATGAACAAGCCGCTCATGCCTTCACCCGCACCATGTCGCCTTCACTCACGCCCAGGGCCTGCGCCGCGTCGCGTCCAAGGATCGCGCTCTCGCCATCGATCAGCACCGGCGCGCGCACGGCCCGGAACCTGGCCACCTCGCCCGTGGAGACCAGGGCCTCCTCGCCGAAAGCGTCCTCGCCGATCTTCACGCGCAGACGCCGCGCCTCGCGCACGGTCTTGATGTCGTCGCGACGCGCCGCGACCGTCGGTCCGGCGTCGAAGATGTCGATCAGGCCCTGGTAGCGAAAGCCTTCGGTCTCCAGCATAGCCCGCGCGGCTTCGCCTTCGCGGTGGACGCGGCCCAGCACCGCGCTGGCCTGCTCCGGCAGCAGCTCGGCATAGATCGGGTGTCGCGGCGCCAGGTCCAGGATGAACTGGCCGTCCGTCGAGGCGCTCATCATGTCGGCCTCGTCGAACTCCAGGCGGAAGAACTTGCTGGCCACGTGATCCCAGAACGGACAGCCGCCATCCTCGTCGAACCAGCCGCGCAGCTCGGCCAGCACCATCTCGGCGAAGCGCTGGGGCTCCAGGCCGATCAGCATGTAACGCGACTGAGCCAAGAGGCGCCCCGCCCCGCCCTTGCGCCGCTCGGGCCGCAGGAACAGCGAGCCCACCTCTGACCAACCGGCGCATTCGTTGACCAGAACGAGAGCGCGGTGATCGAAGCGCTTCTCCAGGGTCGGCGACGATTGGGCCAGGGTGACGACGCGGAACGAGAAGTGCGGGCGTTTCAGCCCCACCCCCGCCTTGACCCCGGCGACGCCGATCACGTCGCTGGTCTCCAGGTCTTCCAGCATCAGGGTGTACCAGGCCTCGGGCGGCGCCACATTGGCCTGGAAGCTGGCTTCCGACAGGGCCAGGCGGGCGCGCAGGGTCGGCTCGTCCTCGGGTAAGCTCGTAAAGCCGCGCCCGGACAGCACGGCCAACTCCATGAGGGCCTCGAAGTCGGGCGAACCGGCGGGGCGAACAACAAGCATCAGACAGTTCCCATGGCGGCGCGGATGGCGCGGGCGTCGATCTCGCCGCTGGCCAGTTTCATCAGGATCAGGGCCGAGAGCTGGGCGCGCTCGACGAAGCTTTCGGGGAAGGCGTGCTCGGCCTCGCTGTGGATGTCGCCGCCCCGGACGCCCAGGGTGTCGACGTTCGGCAGGCCCGAGGCGAACAGGTTGTTGCCCTCGCAGACCCCGCCGGACGGCTTCCAGGCGATGTCCTGGCCCAGCAGCGCGCCGACGTCCTTCACCGCCCCAAACAGCTGCTGCTGAGCGGCGTTGAACGGCTTGGCGCCGCGGGTGATCAGGCCGTGCAGGTGGGCGTGCAAATCGTCGCCGACCTCACCGACGATCCGCGCCACCTCGGCCTCGAACCAGGCGGCGGCTTGCGCTTCCGGGAAGCGGACATTGAAGCGCACCACCGCCACGTCCGGCACCATGTTCAGCGGCGCGCCGCCGTCGATGCGCGAGACGTTGACCGTGACGCCGTCGCGCTGGCCGTTCAGGCCGTGCAGCTTCTCGGCCACGCGGGCCGCGCCGATCACCGCGTTGCGGCCCGCGGCGAAGTCGCGGCCGGCATGGGCCGCGCGACCATGGATGACGATGTGGAAATTGCCCGAACCCTTGCGCGCCGAGGCTAGCGCCCCATCGGCCAGGGCCGGCTCGTAGGTCAGGCCGACATGGCCGCGCCGGGCGAAGTCTGCCAGCACCGGCCCCGAGGCGATCGAGCCGATCTCCTCGTCCGGCGACAGCAGCACGCGGTAGCCGACATTGGCGGCGTCTGACGATCGCTCGAAGGCCTCGAGCGCCGCCAGCATCACCGAAATCCCGCCCTTCATGTCGGCAATGCCGGGACCATGCAGCGCGCCGTCGGGACGGGTGCGGACCACCTGGAACGGGCTCGTCTCGGGATAGACGGTATCGTAGTGGCCGGTCAGCACGACCTGGACCGGGGCCTCGGGGCGCACGACGACGGCCAGCGAAGGCGGATGGGCGAACTCGGTCTCACGGCCGTCAGCGGCGACTTCGCGCGAGGGCGACAGCGGCACGTCGATCGGCGCGGCTGGCAGGCGCGAGGCGGCGTCGAGCAGGATTTGCCTCTGGCGCTCCAGGCCAACTAGATGCCGACTGCCGGAGTTTGTCGCGCACCAGGCCACGGCGCGGTCGACGATCTGGCCGCCGTCACGCGCGATGTGATCCAGAACGGCGCGATCTTCTGAATTGAGATGCATTTAGGCCGGTCCTCCCTCAGTCACGATAACCAAGGGCCGCGGGCAAATCGTGCTCACCTCAGACGAGGTAACCGATGTCCCGCGCAACAGCCTTGCTGTCTTAGTAGTCTTTTCTCCAGCGGACGGAAAGCTTCGCGTCGTTCTGGCCGCCGATCCGGGAGACCAGCGACAGGGTCCGGCGAATCCGCCACTCGACTTGCGCGGCGGGGCCTTCGCGACCGCCGCCGATGATCTCGACATAGACGTCGTCGGTCACGTACTTGCCGCCCGACACCGTCATGCCCGTGGCGCTTTCGGCGAAGGCCAGGCGATCCAGGCGCGCAAAGCTGCGCAGGTTGCCGATCACGTCGAAACCGCCGCCGCCGGCCAGCGAAGCCAGCGCGGACGCCAGTTGTGCGGCTTCGATCGGCGACAGCTGGGCCGCCGACGAGCCGAACAGCACCTGGCTCAGCACCTCGTCGCTGGGCAGTTCGGGCTTGGAGGTCAGGGTGATCTCCGGCTTGGCCGCCGTGCCCTGGATGCGCACCACGGCCGTCAGGGACGCGTCCTCCCGGGTGGCGGACAGGTCCAGGCGGATGCGGTCCAGCTGGCTGGACAGATAGACGGTGCCGTCGTCATCGAACTCGAAGCGCTTGCCGGCGAAGTCGTACTCGCCACGCACCACGCGGGCGACGCCGCTCAGCGACGGGGCCAGCGAGGTGCCGCCGACATGGGCGTCCAGCGACAGTTCGACGTCCAGGCCGCGACCGCGCACGAACACCCGGCGCGGGGCCTTGAGGTCCAGGTCCAGGATCATGCCGCCAGTGTTGGGACGGCGCTGCAGGCCCTGGTCCAGGTCGGACGGGCGGTTGCGCTCGATCACGTCCATGGCCACGACGCCGACCGGGGTCTTGCTCTGGGCCGAGACGTCGGCGCGGTCGATGGTCACCGCGCCGGCCAGCTTGATCTTGCCGTCGGCCGAGCGGTTGACGGTGGCCGAGCCGGTCGCCACGGCCGAGGCCAAGTCGTTGTCGATCAGGCGGAAGCCCTTCAGGTCCAGCTTGAAACTGCCGACGCCATCGCGGGCCAGGCTGATGCGGCCGGCGCCCGAGATCGACCCGCCCTGCCCGTCCTCGCCGATGGCCTGGCTGACGTCGATGGCGTTGTCGGCCAGGGCCGAGCGCAGGGTGACGTTCTTCAGGCGCAGACCCGTCTGGCCGTCCTCGAAGCCGCCATTGTCCAGAGTGGCCGAACCCAGCAGGCGCGGGTCGCCCAGGGTGCCGCCGATCGTGGCCTGCAGGCTGATACGACCCGACAGCGAGCGGTCCGCGCCCATCAGCAGGTTCCACAGCGGCTTGATCTCGCCCTGGGCCGAGAACCGGCCTTGCACGCCACGCTTCTTGCTGATGGCCAGGCTGAGCGGCTTGGCCGAGGCCTCGACCGGCAGCACCAGGTGGGCGTCGGCCTTCAGGCCCTGGCGATTGTCGCCGTCGGCCACGATGGTCAGTTGGTTGTCGGTCAGGTCGCCATGGATCTTGGCGTCCAGCGACTGCTCGATCTTGGCCCCGCGCTCGCGGGCGTTGGCCAGACGCATATCGAAGTCGCCGGTCAGGGTCTCGCCCTGGCCACGCAGGTTGAACGCGCCGTTGATGTCGCCTTCGAGGTCGGGGTTGAAGGCGGTGATGGCCACGTCCGCCAGCTCGGCCTTCAGCATGACCGCGGCCCCGCCGATGTCGGCGTCGATGTCGGCGCGGCCCTTGTCGATGGCCAGGCGCAGGCGAGCCTGGGTGGGGCCGTCGCCGAAGTGGATCTTGGCCGTCTCGCGGGTCTTGATCTCGGTGCGACCCATGCGGCCGGCCGCATCCAGCGCCAGGTCATAGGCCTTGCCGGCCTGGGCCAGCTGGCCCGCGCCGCCGATGCGCCAGCGGCCGCCGGGCGCGTCACCGCGCGCGTCGATCGACAGCGGCAGGCGCGCCAGCGGGCCGTCGGCCTTGATCCGCGCCGATCGCACCTTCCACGACCCGAAAGCCACCTCTTCGGCCGTCAGGTCCAGAGTCGCGGCGGCCGAACCGCCGCCGGGGGCGTCGACCAGCTTGGCCGAGCCCTTGACCTGGCCTTGCGGCAGGAAGGCCCCAGGGCCGACGGCGACAGTCAGGTCGGCAGTGGCCGGCAGGCCATCGCGCAGGCTCATCGCGCCTTTGGCTTTCGCGCCGCCGGCATCGACGTCCAGCTCGGACAGCTCGATGCCGCCTTGCGAGAAGCGGAAGGCGGTGCGGCCGCGCGCCGGGCCATACTGGCTGTCTGCCTGCAGCGCCGCGACGCCGTCGGTGGCGTTGGGACCGCGCGCGAAGGTCAAGGTCAGGTGCGCCTTGGTCAGCGGCAGGCGCGGCAGGTCGATGCTGTCGAAGTCGGCGTTCAGCTGGGCCTGGGGCGCGGCCAGCGTGCCGCCGATGTGGCCGTCGCCCGCCGCCTTACCGGCGACCTCGACCGGACCGGCGCTGAACGGGCCAGTGGCGGTCCAGTCCAGCTTGAAGTCCAGGCCCAGGGCCTTGGCGACCGTCATCTTGCCCGACGACTTCAGGCTGGCGTTGGTCCCGTCCAGCTTGGCGTCGGAGATGCTCAGCACGCCGTCGTTCCAGGCGCCCTTGCCGGTCAGGCGTGGCGTCGCGCCCAGCAGGCGGTCGATCTCGGCATAGCCGGTGGCGAAGTTCGACGCGCGGCTATCGACGGTGAAGCTCCACGGACGATTGGCGAAGCTGGAAGCCGTCCACTTGGCCAGCAGCGAGCCCTTCGCCCCCTGCCGCACCGGACCCATGCTGGCCACGCGCATCTCGCCGTCGAACGACAGGCCGCCCAGCACGCCGCGCTCGCCCTTGCCGGTGACGATCAGGTTGGGGGCGTCGATGCGGGCGGCCTTGATCAGGAAACGGCCGCCCTTGACCCGCGCGCCCTCGAAGGTGGCCTTGGGGCTGGCGCCCAGCAGGGCCAGCAGGCCCGTGCCGCCGCCGCCCGAGCTGGTCGCGGCCGCCTTGATCTCCAGCTCGCCCTTGGCCCAGCGGACCATGGCCGGCCCCTTGGCGCGCTTGAGGTGGTAGCCCAGCAGCTCCAGATCGGCGACATCGACATCGCCTTCGACCGAGAAGCCGCCCTCCTCCAGCCGGAAGACGCCGTCGGCCAGGCCGCGGCCCATCTGCGGGATGGTGACGATGCGCTTCAGCGCGCCGACCTGGGCGGTGAAGGCGATGCCGTCGGGGCCGGTGCGCTTTTTGGCCAGATCGGCCAGGCCATGGCCTTGCAGCGACAGGTTCTGGGCGCGGATGTCCAGGTTCAGGTTCGACAGGCCGTCCTTGGTCGCCTTCTTGCCGTCGAGCGTGAAGTTGGCCTCGGGGCCGAACATCTTCTCCAGTCGCTGGGTCCACCGCGAGGCGCCCAGGTCCAGCCGGCCACGCGCCGAGCCGCCCTGCTCGGTCCAGGCGCCGTCGGCCTGCAGCGGGATCGTGTTCCCCGAGCGGGCCAGCACGTTGAACGCCGCGCGGCTGAGCGTGCCGTCGGCCTTGGCCTTCAGATCGAAGGTCCGGTCGGCGGCCAGGCCCAGCGCGCCGGCGATGGCGCCGCCATTGGCCTCGGTGGCGTCGGCCTTCAGATGCAGGGTCTGGGTGCGCCCCAGGTCGAAGTCGAGGTTCAGGTGGTCGCCGACATGCAGGCGCGAGGCGACGGCCAGCTTGCCCTTGTGTCCGCCCTGCCGCGCCATCTCGTAGTCGCCGCCGACGTCGAAATCGCCCTCGCGGCCGCTGAATGCGGACCGGGTGATCAGGCGGAACTTGAAGGCGTCCAGGTCGACCGACACCGGCGCGGCGCCGGACTTGGGGCCCTTGGGCGTCATGGTCGGGCGGCGCAGGACGATGACGTCTCGGGCGTCGACCCGCTCGGCGTGGAAACGACGACCGAACAGCTCGGTCGGACGCCACGCCACGCGCAGGTCGTGGGCTTCCAGCCAGACGCCCTTCTCGTCGGTGATGGTCAGGCGGCGGACGCCGAAGTCCTTCCAGATGTCGCCCGACAGGCCTTCGATATGCAGCTTGCCGATCCGACCCAGCTTCAGGCCCGAGGCGCGGGCCTCCAGGAACATGCGGCCTTGCGGCGTGATGGGGACAAAGCGCAGGCCGCCGGCCATGACGATCAGGATCGCCGCCAGGATCGCCGAGGCAATCAGCACCGCGCCGCCCCAGCCGATCTTCTTGGCCACCTTCACCGCGGCCTCGCCCGTCGCCTCGGCGGCGTGGGTGACGGCTTCCGTCAGGTCAGGCTTGTCCTGCTCCCCGCTCAAAAGCTTTGCCCGATGCTGAGATAGATCTGGAAGGCCGGGTCGCCCTTGCGGCGGCCCAGCGGGGCGGCGATGTCGGCGCGGATGGGGCCAAAGCCCAGGTCGTAGCGGATGCCGATGCCCGCGCCGGCTCGGAAGTCCTCGCGTCGCGGGGTCTTGTCCGTGCCAATGGCGCCGGCGTCGATGAAGGCCACGCCGCTCCATTTCGAGGTGATCTTCTGGCGCAGCTCGAACGAGGTCTCGACCAGCGAGACGCCGCCCTGGGGCGTGTTGTCGGTCAGGCGCGGGCCGATGGCCTGGTAGGCATAGCCGCGCACCGAACCGCCGCCGCCGGCGTAGAAGCGCCGCGAGGCCGGGACGTCGGGAATGCTGCCGCCCAGCATGGCGCCCAGCTTGACCCGGGTGGCCAGCACGGTGCTCGCCCCCTTGCCGACCGGCAGGTAGATCGAGCCCTGGGTCGTCAGCTTCAGGTACGGCAGGGTCGTGTCGCCCACCACATAGGTCGGCTCGCCGCGAGCCTCCAGACGCCAGCCGCGCTTGGGATCCAGGATGCTGTCGGAGAAGTCCCAGGCATAGGCCGCCAGGCCCGCGACGGTGACCAGGTTCAGCTTGCGGCCCGCGACCGAGCCGTTGCGGCTGATCTGCTCCTTGGTCTGGGACAGGTCCATCGACACGCCGAAGGTGCGATAGGACGTGGTCTGCCGCCGCTTGGTCAGGTCGACCCCGACCGTGGCGCCGGTTTCGTTATAGGCGTCGGTGTCGTTGCGGAAGACCGAGCTGTTCAGCTTCAGGGTCTGCTGTGGCCGCTGCCAGTGCGGCAGCGAGATCTCGGCACCCAGGCGCTGCTCCAGCTTGGCCAGGCGCAGGGCGTAGGTGGTGGTGTCGGCGCGTTTCAGTCGGTTGTAGCGGCTCCAGCGGATGTCGAAGCCCGAGCCTTCGCTGGTCGAATAGCCGGCGCTGGTTTCAATGGTGCGTGAGCGACGGTCGGCCAGGGTGACGACCACGGGGCGCAAACCGTCGGGCGTGGCCTTCTCAGGCCCGGCCAGCGAGACCGAGATCGAGTCATAGACGCTGGTGTCGCGCAGGCGGCGCTCCAGTTCGGCCACGTCCTCGGGGTCATAGACGTCGGCGGTTTTCCAAGGCGCCAGGTGCGAGACCCAGGCCGGATTGGTTCGCCCCTTGGTCACCACCTCGACGCCGTCCATGTGGACCAGGCTGCCGGAAGCGATCTTGAAGGCCGGGCGCAGCGTGTGGTCGGCGTGGTCGACAATGACCTCGCGCGGCTCGGCGGCGGCGTCGGCATAGCCCAGCTTGGCCACTTGAGCGACGATGCGGCCCTCGGCCCCGACGACGTCGGCGGCGCGCCCTGGCTCGCCCTGGGTCAGGCGCATGGAGGCGGCAGCGCGCTGGCGGGTGCCCTCGTCGGGCGGCGCGCCGGACCAGTCGATGCGCGGATCGGCGATGACGAAGGCCGGCCCCGGCGTGATCTTGACCACCGCGCGCGGCGGCTCGCCGTCCAGAACGTCGGGCTCGACGGTGTAGGCATAGTAGCCCTCGGCGCGCAGCACGGCGATGGCGTCTTCGCCGGCCTGGCGGGCGCGGCGGCGGGCTTCGGCGCGGCTTTGGGCAGGATGCTTGGATTCGGTCAGGGCGAGCCGGATGGCCTCACGCAGGGCCTTGTCGTCGACGCCTTGGATCTGGGCCATCGGCTCGTCGGCGCGGGCAGCCGAAGCCGCCAGCAAAGTCACCGCCGTCAAAGCCAGGGTAGTCCGCCCAAGCACCAAATCACATACCCCGCGCGAAGCGCCCCCGGCCCTGCTGTAGTCCGGGGTTCGCGCCATGTCACGACAGTAAATGCAACGACTTCGCCCTAGTAGCGCTTAGCAAAGCAGGCGATCGGCGCCCAAATGCTGAGCAGTCGTGCGCAATCACGCGGCGGAGGTCGAATCCGTCGCGCTCGCGCCGCGCAACGCTCTAGAGTCGGGGATGGCGCGGTCTCAACGGCCGCGCCCAAGGTTATGAGAAACGTGGACAAAAGCGTGGCGGCGAAGACCCAGACCCTCGACGACGCACCGACCCTGCCGATGACGGAGGCGGCGTACCTGCCGGGGGTCGCCTACGACGAGATGTTCACGCCTGATGGCGAGGTCCGGCCGCACTACGATCCCCTGCATGGGCGCATGTCGACCCTGGGCGCCGAGGAGCTGGCGGGCCGCCAGCGGACGCTCGAGCGCTCGTTCCTGCTGCAGGGCATCACCTTCACCGTCTATGGCGCGGACAACACCACCGAGCGGGTGATGCCGACCGACCTCTTCCCGCGGATCATCCCGGCGGACGAGTGGAAGCGGATCGAGCTGGGCCTGACCCAGCGCCTGCACGCGCTGAACCTGTTCCTGGCCGATATCTATGGCGACCAGCAGATCCTGATGGACGGCGTGGTGCCGCGCGAGCTGGTGCTGGGCGCGCCCTCGTACCGCCGCGAAATGCAGCACGTCTATGTGCCGCACAAGGCCTACGCCAATGTCTGCGGCAGCGACCTGATCCGCTGCCAGGACGGCCAGTTCGCGGTGCTGGAAGACAACCTGCGCGTCCCGTCCGGCGTCTCGTACATGCTGGCCAACCGCGACGCGGCCAAACGCACCTTCCCCGGCACCTACCGCGCCGCCGGCGTGCGGCCGGTCGAGCGGTATCCCGACCTTCTGCTCTCCACGCTGAAGAGCATGGCCGCCGACTGGCGCAACGATCCGCAGGTCGTGGTGCTGACCCCCGGCGTCTACAACAGCGCTTACTATGAGCACGCCTACCTCGCCCGCCTGATGGGCGTGCCGCTGGTCGAGGGGCGCGACCTCGTGGTGCACGAGAACATGGTCTACATGCGGACCACGACGGGCCTGCGCCGGATCGACGTGATCTATCGCCGGGTCGACGACGACTTCATCGACCCCCTCACCTTCCGGCGCGACAGCTCGCTGGGCGCGGCGGGCCTGTTCAACGCCTATCGGGCCGGCAATGTGGTGATCTGCAACGCCCCTGGCACCGGCGTGGCCGACGACAAGGCCGTCTACGCCTACGTCCCCGACATCATCCGCTACTACCTGGGCGAAGACGCCATCCTGCCCAATATCGAGACCTTCCTGTGCCGCGAGAAGCGCCAGATGGGCCACGTGCTGGAGAACCTGGACAAGTACGTGGTCAAGGCCGTCGGCGCCTCGGGCGGCTACGGCATGCTGGTCGGCCCGCACGCCAGCCAGAAGGAACGCGACGACTTCGCCGAGGCGATCAAGGCCGATCCGGACAACTACATCGCCCAGCCGACCATCCAGCTGTCGACCGCCCCTTGCCTGGTCGACGGCCGCATCGAGCCGCGCCACGTCGACCTGCGGCCCTTCATCCTGTCGGGCGAGAAGACCATCGTCACGCCTGGCGCCCTGACCCGCGTGGCGCTGAAGCGCGGCTCTCTGGTCGTGAACTCCAGCCAGGGCGGCGGCTCCAAGGACACCTGGGTGCTGGCCGAAGAGAACGGCCACTCCAATGGCTCCGGCAATGGGGGGCAACGCCCATGATGCTAGCTCGCGTCGCCGACAGCCTCTATTGGCTGGGCCGTTACATCGAACGGGCCGAGCACCTGTCTCGCCTGTCGTCGGTGATGCTCAACGCCACCCTGGACCAGACGGACTCCGGGACCCAGGCCGTCTGGATCGCCATGGCCGCCGTCGGCGACGCCAATGACGGCGAGAGCATCAACTCGTTCGAGGCCGCCCAGGCCCTGGTGCTGGACCGCTCGGACGCCAATTCGGTGGTCTCGTCCCTGGCCAGGGCCCGCGAGAACGCCCGCCAGGTGCGCGACCAGATCACCACCGAGACCTGGGAGCGGCTGAACCTGCTGTACCTGAAGGTCACCGACAAGGACGCCGGCAAGGCGTTCTCGGACGGCTCAGCCAACTTCCTGCACGACGTCATCGCCGACCTGCACCTGTTCAAGGGCGCGGCCGACACCACCATGAGCCATGGCGAAAGCTGGCGGTTCATGATGCTGGGCATCTATATGGAGCGCGCCCAGCTGGTCTCGCGCCTCTTGGAAGTCTGCTTCGCCGAGAGCCCCGCCCACGGCCAGGTCGACGACCACGTGGCCCTGGTCAGCGTGCTGCGCATGGCCTGCGCCCTGGAGCCCTATCTGCGGGTCTATACCGCCGAGATCGAGCCGCGGCACATCCTGGAGTTCCTGGTCTTCGACGAGGATTTCCCGCGTTCGATCCGCTTCGCCACCGCCCAGATCGAGCAGCACCTGTCGGCCATGGCCCGCGCGGGCGGCGGCGAGCGCGCCACGCCCGAACGCCTGGCCGGCCGCTTGAAGGCTCGCCTGCAGTTCGCCGATGTCGACGAGCTGGAAGCCGTCGGCGCCGGCCCGCTGCTGACCACCGTCGTCAACGAGTGCGCCCGCATCCACGAAGCGATCTACGAGACCTTCGTGGCCTATCCGCTCGAAATGCGTCTCCCGGCTTAGGATCAAATCCAGTGCTTCTAGAGATCCGCCACGTCACCCAGTACCACTATGAGCGCCCGGTCCGGGAAAGCCTGATGGAGCTGTGGATGCAGCCCCAGAAGACCGCCCGCCAGCGCCTGGTCAGCTTCGAGCTGGACCTGGAGCCCGCCGCCCAGGTGTTCTCCTACGCCGACAGCTTCGGCAACGCCGTCTATCACTTCGACGTGCCCCAGCCGCACGACAAGCTGACCATCATCGCCCGCTCGGCCGTCGAGACCGAGCCGACCGGCGAGCGCCCCGACCACCTGGACATGGGCGAATGGGACCGGCTGCGCAGCGAGTTCGTGCGCGGCGAGTGCTTCGACTTCCTGCGCCCGCACGGCTTCGTCGAGACCACCGAGGCGCTGCGGGGCTTTATCAAGGCGCACGACCTGGACGACCTGAAGCGTCGCGACCCGCTGACGGCGGTCCGCACCCTGTCGGAGACCATCTACAAGGCGTTCGACTACCAGCCGGGCGTCACCGACGCCGACAGCCCCATCGACCTGGCCCTGAAGGCCGGCAGCGGCGTCTGCCAGGACTTCGCCCACATCATGCTGGCGATCTGCCGCGAGTGGGGCATCCCGGCGCGCTATGTCTCGGGCTATCTGTTCACCGACCGCGACGCCGGCGACCGCTCGGACCCCGACGCCACCCACGCCTGGGTCGAGGTCTTCCTGCCCAGCCTGCGCTGGGTGGGCCTGGATCCGACCAACAACATGATGACCTGCGAACGGCACGTGGCCGTGGCGGTCGGCCGCGACTATGCCGACGTCACCCCCTCACGCGGGGTCTACAAGGGCAATGCCGAGAGCCAGCTGGCGGTGGGCGTCACGGTGCGCCGGGCCCGCGCGGCCATAGCCGAGCCGGAGTTCCTGCGCATGGCCCGACCCAGCTTCGCCGGCGGCCGTCGTCGTCCGGATTCGGCGCTGAAGCAGGAGCTGCACCAACAGCAGCAGCAACAGCAGCAGCAGTGACCTACTGAAGAATTTCGGGGGTCAGGGTCGCGGCGAAGCGGCGGGCGATGTCCAGCGCCCCTGCGGCGCCGCCAGCCCGCGGGCCGATGCGTTCGGTCTGCAGGAACTGCACGCCAGCTTCCGTGCCCGAGCGCCAGACGACGTGGGCCAGGTGCACCCGGCGGCCGCCCGCATCGACGAAGATGAACTTGTCCGGCGGCGTGGCGATGCCGGCCGTCGACAGGCGCGCGCCCTTCTCGGCGACGTCCAGCAGCGAGCATTTCCACGACCGCGGATCATCCACGATGTAGATCTTGCGCGCCGCCGGCATCCGGGGGTGGACGCGACGTTCGGCGCCGGTGGGCTCGACCATGACCATGCGACCTTAGAACTCCCGCCGAGTCGTCGGAGACGATTTTAGCGCAACCGGACGCAACGCGCGCCTAGGTTGGCCCACGTTCGTCCGACGCCGGTATAACCGAGAGAAGCTTAGGCGGCGTAAACGTGCGCCTTGCGGGCGGCGATCTTCACCGTGCCCTGGAAACGGGCGGCTTCGGCGCGCGAGGCGCTGATCTCGATCGGACGGCCGTCCAGCGCCGTGGCGTTGACCGTGGTCAGGGCGCCCTGCACGTGGGCGCGCTCGACCCGCACCTCGAAGCCGCTGTCATCCAGCACGAAGTCGTGCGGGCGGACATAGGCCGTAGCCGAGCCTTCGCGCACGCCGCCGGCCGGCAGGCGCAGCAGACCAGCGGTGAACTGGCCGCCGCCGACCTGACCCTCGAAGCTGTTGGCCTCGCCCACGAAGCCGCAGACGAAGGCGGTCTGCGGCGTGTCGTGCACCTGGTCGGGCGTGCCGATCTGCTCGATCTGCCCCTTGTTGAGGATGGCCACGCGGTCGGCCAGCTCCAGGGCTTCTTCCTGGTCGTGGGTCACGAAGATGGTGGTGACGCCCGTGGCGTCGTGCACGCGCCGCAGCTCCTTGCGCAGCGACTTGCGGACCGTGGCGTCCAGGGCGCCGAAGGGCTCGTCCAGCAGCAGCACGCTGGGCTGCACCGCCAGGGCGCGCGACAGGGCCACGCGCTGGCGCTGGCCACCCGACAGCTGCGAGGGGTAGCGCTTGCCCAAGCCATCCAGCTCGACCAGCTTCAAGAGGTCGTCGACGCGCTTGGTGATCTCGGCCTTGGACGGCTTGTCCTTACCCTTCCGCACGTCCAGGCCGAACGCGATGTTCTTGGCCACAGTCATGTGCTTGAACAGCGCATATTGCTGGAACACAAAGCCCACGCGGCGGTCGGCCGCCGAGGCGAAGGTCACGTCCTGGCCGTCGAACAGCACCTGGCCGGCGTCCGGGAATTCCAGGCCCGCGATCGTGCGCAGCAGCGTCGTCTTGCCCGAGCCCGACGGCCCCAGCAGGGCCAGCAGTTCGCCGTCCTTGATCTCGAGATCGACCTTGTTCAGCGCCGGATAGCGGCCGAACTTCTTTTCGACGGAGCGGATGGAGATGGTCATGGGTCTTCAGTCCGTTCAGTGTCCGCCGCGGCCGCTGCGCACGCCGGGCTGGGCGGCTTCGACCGCCGTCTTCAGCACCAGGGTCACCACGGCCAGCAGGCAAAGCAAGGCCGCGACGGCGAAGGCGCCGACGAAGTCGTACTCGTTGTAGAGGATCTCGACGTGCAGCGGCATGGTGTTGGTCAGGCCGCGGATGTGGCCGCTGACCACCGACACCGCGCCGAACTCGCCCATGGCGCGGGCGTTGCACAGCAGCACGCCGTACATCAGGCCCCAGCGCACGTTAGGGGCGGTTACCCGCCAGAAGGTGTAGAGCCCGCCAGCGCCCATCGACACGGCGGCCTCTTCCTCGCTGGTCCCCTGCTCCTGCATCAGCGGAATCAGCTCGCGGGCCACGAACGGGAAGGTCACGAAGACGGTCGCCAGCACGATGCCCGGCACGGCGAAGATGACCTTGATGTCGTTGTCGACCAGGTACTCACCAAACCAGCCCTGCAAGCCGAAGATCAGCACGTAGATCAGGCCGGCCACGACCGGCGACACCGAGAACGGCAGGTCGATCAGGGTGATCAGCAGCGGCTTGCCCGGAAACTCGTGCTTGGCGATCGCCCAGGCGGCGCACAGGCCGAAGGCGGCGTTGAACGGCACCGAGATCGCGGCGGTGATCAGGGTCAGCTTCACGGCCGCCAGGGCGTCGGTGTTGTTGATCGCCTCGATGGCCGCGCCGAAACCCTTGCGCAGCGCCTCGGCGAACACGGCGACCAGCGGCAGGATCAGAACGAGGGCCAGGAAGGCCATGACCGTGCCGATGACCAGGACCTTGGCCCACAGCGGATCGTCGGTGGCCTTGCGGTGCCCCTTAGCGAAGTTTGAGGCGCCAGCCATCAGTCGAACCTCCGCGCCCAGGCCTGGATGGCGTTGATGACCAGCAGCATCGTGAACGAGACGGCCAGCATCACCACGGCGATCGTCGCGGCGCGGGCATATTCGAACTGCTCCAGCTGGATGATGATCAGCAGCGGCGCGATCTCGGACTTGTAGGGCATGTTGCCGGCGATGAAGATTACCGAGCCGTACTCGCCCACGCCCCGGGCGAAGGCCATGGCGAAGCCGGTCAGCCAGGCGGGCGCCAGCGCGGGCAGGACGATCCGAAGGATCGTGTCGAGGCGATTGGCGCCCAGGCTGGCGGCGGCCTCCTCGACGTCCTCGGCGGCGTCGCGCAGGACGGGCTCGATGGTGCGGACCACGAACGGCAGGCCGATGAAGATCAGGGCGATGGTCACGCCGACCGGGTTGTAGGCGGCCTTGATGCCCAGCGGCGTCAGGAACTGCCCCACCCAGCCGTTCGGCGCATACAGCGTCGCCAGGGCGATGCCGGCCACCGCGGTCGGCAGGGCGAACGGCAGGTCGACCAGGGCGTTGATGATCGTCTTGCCGGGGAACTCGTAACGGACCAGGGCCCAGGCGGTCAGCACGCCGAAGATGCTGTTGATCACTGCCGCCACGAACGCCGCGCCAAAGCTTAGCCGATAGGCGGCCATCGAGCGCTGCGAGGTGGCCACGGCCCAGAACTCGGCCGGCGACTGGTTGGCGGCCTTCAGGACCACGGCGCTCAAGGGGATCAGGACGATCAGCGACAGCACCGTCAGCGTCACGCCCATCGTCAGGCCAAAGCCCGGAATAGCCGAACGCCTACGGAAAAACGGCCGCTTTCCGCTCGGGCCAGACGGCCGGCGCGAGGCGGTGTCGGCGGTCATCGTCTGATCGTCGTCCAGGGTCCGGGCTCGCCACATAGCTCAAGGCAAAGGTTGAACGCGCCGGATCCGATAAGGGTCCCGGCGGCGCTGCTGAAACTGAGCCGCTTAAATCTCTACCGCGCCTATGGGGCAAATGAGAAAACCCCGGTCGGGGCCGCAGAAAAACTGGCGAGACGCCTCAGGCCCAGCAATCGGCCAGCCAGTGGGTCGGCCCGGAGCCGAACGCCTGGACCACATAGTCCCGAACCTTAGTCGGCGCGTCGTCGAACGACCGGATCGCGTCGCCGTCCAGGAAGCCGAGCAGCGACATCGACGTCCCTTCGTTGCGCAGGACAAAACGCGGACGTTCGGACCGATAGACATGCGCCGCCGAACCATCGGCCGCCAGCGCCTGCAGACTCGCCTTGTTGGCCGTCAGATAGGCGATGTCGAAATCCCACCAGGGCGCGCAGGCCTCGCGCGTCCGCAGCTTGCGGGCCGGAACCCCGGCATAGATGCCCCGCGGCTCGGCGTCCTTGGTGAGCACGCTGGAGGCCCCGATCACCGCGCCGTCGCCGATGCGTCGACCGCTCAGCACCTGGGCGTTGGCCGAGACCACGACGCCGTTGCCGATGCTGAAGGGCTGCAAGGGCGCCAGGCCCTCATCGTCGAAGCTGCCGTGTATGATCGGCAGACCGCTGAAGCAGATGTTCACCGGCCGGTCGTTGGCGTGCTCGCCCCGCACCAGAATGCGCGCCGATGGGTGCATCTCGCAGAACCGGCCGATCTCGCCGATCTTGCCCGGCTCACCCGCCGGCACCAGCATCAGGTTGGTGACGCAGGGCAGCGAGCCGGCCCCGATATCCACATAGGCCCCGGGCGAGCAGTAGAAACGACTGTCGTAGTGGCCCAGGAACGTCAGGATCCTGTTCCAGGCGGTGGCGTCGCCGGGCAGAGTGATGGAGACGGGAGCGGACCAGTTCATCTGCTCTGGCTAGCAGAACAAATGCCTCGCGCAAACGCGCCATGCGGCGCCGGATGGGCTCTGAAATCCCGCAAGATCAGAGGTTTGATTGGTAGGCCGGGTGGGGTTCGAACCCACGACCATTCGATTAAAAGTCGAATGCTCTACCACTGAGCTACCGGCCCGCTAACGTCCGGCGGGCGCCGGTTGGAAGCGGCGCGGACCATAGGCGGGGGTCTTCCGCGCCGCAAGCATGGTTTCGCCGTTTTTCCGATGGATGACGGTAAAGCTGTGGGCGGGTTAGGGTGAGTCATGCGTGGAACCTTGCTTTTGGCGGTCTTTTGCGGCGCCAGCCTGGCCGGAACGGCCTTCGCCCGGCAGCAGCAGCCCCCGCCCCTGCTGGGCGTGCCGCCTCCTCAGCATGAGGATTCGCCCGTCCAACCGACCGACGACGGACGAATCAGATCGACCTCCGAGGCCAACCGCGATGGCATCACCGGCGCCATGCAGGCGCCGCTGCGCGACGTGAACCTGGTTCGCACCAAGATCCCGAGGGTGCTGCTCGAAGCGATGGACGATCCCTACCAGCGACCCGCCAGCGGCGACTGCAAGACCCTGATCAGCCTGGTCCAGCCTCTGGACGTCGCGCTGGGCGAGGATATCGACCGCGTACCGCCGGCCGAGAACGAGGACCTGATGGACCGCGGCCGCCGGGCGGCCGGCGGCGCGGCCTTGGGGGCGGTGGCCAGCGCGGCGCAGGACATGATTCCGATGCGCGGCTGGGTGCGGAAATTGACGGGGGCCGAGCGCCACGACCGGCTCGTGCAGAGCGCGGTCGCTTCGGGCGCGGTGCGGCGGGCCTATCTGAAGGGCCTGGGCGAGGCGCGCGGCTGCAATCCGCCGGCCACGCCGCAGCACAAGCCGCCGACCGCAGCGCCAGTCGTCGAGCCCGGCATGCCGCCGCCGCGCGATCCCTACGGCCCGCGCAAGCCCCGCTTCCCGATCACCAAGGAAGAGGTCCCGCCGGTGCCGCAAGGGCCTCGCTACTAGCCCTCGTTCAGGTGCCGCGCCCGGAAGTCGCGGCGGAACTGCTCGAAACGACCTTCCTCGATCGCGGCGCGCATGGCCGCCGTCAGGGCCTGGAAGAAGGCGATGTTGTGCCAGGACAGCAGCACCTGGCCCAGGATCTCCTCGGCCTTGAACAGGTGGCGCAGATAGGCCTTGGAATAGTCGCGGCTGGCCGGGCAATCGCTGTCGGGATCCAGCGGGCTTTCGTCCTCGGCGTACTTGGCGTTCTTGATGTTGATCGCGCCGTCCCAGGTCCAGGCCTGGCCGTGGCGGCCCGAGCGGGTGGGCAGCACGCAGTCGAACATGTCGACGCCCCGCGCCACGGCTTCCACCAGGTCGATCGGCTTGCCCACGCCCATCAGGTAGCGCGGACGGTCGTCAGGCAGCATGCCGGGCGCGTAGTCCAGCACCTCACACATCGCCTCGTGGCCCTCACCCACGGCCAGACCGCCGATGGCGTAGCCGTCGAAGCCGATCTCGCGCAGGCGGTCGGAGGACTCGCGGCGCAGGTTCTCGAAGGTCGAGCCCTGCTGGATGCCGAACAGCACCTGGCTGTCGCGCGTCCCGAAGGCGTCCTTGGAGCGCTGGGCCCAGCGGGCGGACAGCTCCATGCCCTTGCGCGCCCTCGCCTCCTCGGCCGGCCAGGCGACGCACTCGTCCAGCTGCATGACGATGTCGCTGCCCAGCAGGTCGGCCTGGATTTCGATGGAGCGCTCAGGCGTCAACACGTGCTTGGAGCCGTCGACGTGGCTGGAGAAGGTCACCGCCTCCTCGGTCAGCTTGCTGATGCCCGACAGGCTCATGACCTGGAAGCCGCCGCTGTCGGTCAGGATCGGCTTGTCCCAGCGCATGAACTTGTGCAGGCCGCCCAGGCGCGCCACCCGCTCGGCCGAGGGCCGCAGCATCAGGTGGTAGGTGTTGCCCAGGATGATGTCGGCGCCGGTGTCCTTGACCTGGTCGACGGTCATGGCCTTGACCGTCGCGGCCGTGCCGACCGGCATGAAGGCCGGCGTGCGGATGTCGCCGCGCGGGGTCTTCAGCACGCCGGTGCGGGCCTTGCCTTCGGTGGCTTTGATCTCGAAGGGGAACGCCATAGCTAAGCCTCGTCTTTGAACAGCAGGCTGCCGTCGCCGTAGGAATAGAAGCGATAGCCCGTCGCGATCGCGTGTTCATAGGCCGCGCGCATGGTCGCCTGGCCGGCGAAGGCGCTGACCAGCATGAACAGGGTCGACTTGGGCAGGTGGAAGTTGGTCATCAAGACGTCGACGGCGCGGAAGCGATAGCCGGGGGTGATGAAGATGGCCGTCTCGTCGGCGAACGGGCGGACGATCCCGTCCTCGCCCGTGGCGCTCTCCAGCAGGCGCAGGGACGTGGTGCCGACGCAGACGATGCGGCCGCCGGCGGCGTGGACCGCGTTCAGGGCGTCGGCGACGTCGGCCGTCACCTCGCCAAACTCGGCGTGCATCTTGTGGTCGGAAACGTCGTCGGTCTTGACCGGCAGGAACGTCCCCGCCCCCACGTGCAGGGTCACGAAGTGCAGCGAGACGCCCTTTGCCTTCAGGCGCTCCAGCAGATCGGGCGTGAAGTGCAGGCCGGCGGTCGGGGCGGCCACTGAGCCGTCCTCGCGGGCGTAGACGGTCTGGTAGTCGGCGCGGTCGCGCTCGTCCTCGCCCCGCTTGGCGGCGATATAGGGCGGCAGCGGCATGTCGCCGTGCCTGGCGATGCCGATGTCCAGGTCAGGACCCGAGACGTCGAAGGCCAGCAGAACTTCACCGCCCTCGTGCTTCTCGACGATGGTGGCGTCCAAGCGGTCGGCGTCACAGGCGCGGTCTTCGCTGGCGCCGAACGCGACACGGTCGCCGACCTTCAGGCGTTTGCCCGGACGCATGAAGGCGCTCCAGCGGCTGGGCGAGACACGGCGGTGCAGGGTCGCCTCGACGGCCACCGGCGTGCCATCGGACCCGCCGGTCGTGCGGCCTTCGCGAAGGCCCGACAGGCGGGCCGGGATCACGCGGGTGTCGTTGAACACCAGGGCGTCGCCGGGACGCAGGAAGTCGGGTAGCTCGCGGACCACATGATCGGCGAGCGGCTGGCCGGGTCGGACCACCAGGAAGCGCGCGGCGTCGCGCGGCTCGGCCGGACGCAGGGCGATGCGGTCCTCGGGCAGGTCGAAATCGAAGTCGGAAAGGCGCATGGGCGGGCTTCAAGCGCACGATGGACCGAGGACGTCAAGACATACGCCCTCACGCGAGCGCGATGGACAACCCTGGCGATACACGGGCATGGTTTCGGATAACGATACTCTTCGGGGGAAGAACGCCATGAAACGCCTGCTGATCCCAGCGCTCGCGCCGCTGCTGCTGCTCGCCGCCTGCGAACAGAAGACCGCCGCGCCGCCTGCGCCCGCCCCGGCCGAGGAGCGCACCGTCGCCACGCCGGCCACCTCGACCGCTGCCGAGACGGCCTTCAAGCATGACCCCGCCGTCGAGCTGACCGGCTTCTATTTCACAGAAACGCCTGTCCAGGCCGGGAACTGGAAACTGACCTCGCTGGACATCGGCCAGCCGTCCGATTTCGTCGACTGGGAAGCGGGCAAGCGCACCGAAACCTATGCGCCGATCTTCCTGGCCTTCGACGACGTCACCAGCCCGACCGCCGAGAACGAACTGGGCCGGACCTATCACAAGGTCAGCCTGCGCCTGCTGCCCGACAGCTACAGCGTCGACGGCAAGACGGTGCGCTACCACGCCAACGACAAGCGCCTGGGCGAGGTGGTGCTGGAGCTCTATCCGGACCTGGCCGCCTACAAGAAAGCCCGCTCCAGCGGCCCGAACGACGGCGTGCAGAAGCCCGTCTTCACCGGCTCCTTGCAGATCGGCGCCGAGCGGATCCGCAATCTCAGCTTCTCGTACCACCCCGGAGAGTAAGCGACGCTTCCTTCATGGAAGGCGTGCTATGGGCGGATCATGCGCCTGATCGTCCAGCTCTTGAGTCTTCTCGTCCGTGGTACGGCCCTGATGCTGGGCCTGGTCGGGGTCGGCATGGCCATCGCTTGCCTCGGCGGGGCCTGGAGCGACCGGTTGGATGCCTTTACCCACGCCGCCCCGCTGTGGCTGATGATGGGTGTCGGCGCGGTCGTGCTGGGCGGGATCTTCGCCCGCGGCGGCGAGCGCTGGGTGATGGTGGGCTTAGGGACGGCGACGCTGCTGGCCTGCTCGGTGCTGATGCTGCCCGAGCTGTGGGCGTCATGGCGCTTCAAGCCCGCGACGCCGGCCGCTAGCGACCTCAAGATCGGCCAGTTCAACGTCTGGCACGACAACCAGACCGCCGAGAAGAGCCTGGCCTGGATCCTGGACCAGGACGCCGACGTCGTGATCATCGAGGAAGGCGCCGGGGAGTCCTGGCCGACCATCCAAGCGCTGAGAAAAGCCTATCCGTTCGCCTCGTGCGACAAGGTCAGCCGCTGCGAGACCTGGATCTTCTCGCGCAAGAAGATGCTGGCGCGCGGCGGCATGCCGGCCGAACGGCCCTATCTGTCCGGCGCCTGGGCGACCCTGGCCGACGCCAAGGGGCCGTTCACGGTCACCGGCGTCCACTATACCTGGCCCGTGCCGCCCGGCCTGCAGCAGGCGCAGAGCCGCAAGCTGGTGAAGCTGGTCTCCGGCTTCGACCGCAAGAGCGCGATCGTCACCGGTGATTTCAACTCGACCCCGTGGTCGTTCACGCTGAAGCGTCAGGACAAGGCGCTGGGCCTGCGCCGCTGGACCCGCGCCATCCCCTCGTGGCCGGCCAGCAAGTTCTCGCGCGTCATGGTCGCCCCGGCCCCGTTCCTGCCGATCGACCACGTCTATGCGGGTTCGGAATGGCACGCCGTGAACGTCGAGCGCGGCCCCGCCCTCGGCTCGGATCACCGCCCGATCGTGGTCACCCTGCGCCGCAAATAGAAACGGCCCCGGACGAGGTCCGAGGCCGTTCCCAAAATCAGGTCGCTGGAACGCTTAGGCGTCGGCGGCGATCTTGGCGCTGACGATCTTGCCCGGCGCGCGCGGCGGCTCGCCCTTGGGCAGCGAGTCGACGTGGTCCATGCCTTCGGTCACCTGGCCCCAGACAGTGTACTGCTTGTCCAGGAAGGTGGCGTCGTCGAACACGATGAAGAACTGGCTGTTGGCCGAGTCCGGGTTCGGGGTGCGGGCCATCGAGACCACGCCGCGCACGTGCGGCTCGTCGTTGAACTCGGCCTTCAGGTCCGGCTTGTCCGAACCGCCGCGGCCGGTGCCCGACGGATCGCCGCCCTGGGCCATGAAGCCCGGGATCACGCGGTGGAAGACGACGCCGTCATAGAAGCCCTCGCGCACCAGTTCCTTGATGCGGGCGACGTGGCCCGGGGCCAGGTCGGGACGCAGCTTGATGGTGACCGGGCCGGTCTCGAGCGTCAGGATCAGGGTGTTTTCGAGGTCGGCCGACATGGTCTTCCCTTGGATGGAAAATGTGTGATCGCGCTTCTAGCGCGGTTCACGCCCATCTGTGAACCAAGTTTGGCCCGGAAAACGGTAGTCGCTAACGAACCTGCGCCGGCGGATCAATGTCGCAGACCGAGAAATCCGCGCCCTTCAGGGCCCGCAGGCGCTGGGTCTCGGCGGCGAACCACGGCCCCTTGGGGTCGATCACCCGGATCTTGGGGCGTTCGTTCTCGGGGATGTCGCTCAGCAGGCGGACCTTCTGCATCAGGTCCTGCGGCGCGGGCACGGGCTCGCCGGTCTTGATGGCGCGCACCGCCTCCAGGCCGCTGATCACCCGACCGAAGGCCGTGTAGCGCTTGTCCAGCGACGGATAGGGTTGGCGCATCAGGAAGAACTGGCTGTTGGCCGAGTTGTTGTCCTCGTCGCGGGCCATGCCCAGCACGCCGGGGCAATAGGTCCCCCAGGCCGAGACCTTCTTGTCGCTGGTCGCCTCGGCCCAGCTCCAGGCCTGGCTGACGACCGGCAGCGACTTGATGAAGCCGACTTCCAGCCCGGCCGGCGCGGCCATGGCCACGAACGGCGTCGCGGCGGTGCGACGGAAGGTGAACTCGGCCTTGAGGTTCGGGCGGTCCGTGCCGCCCTCCCCCGTATTGGTCGGATCGCCCGTCTGGGCCATGAAGCGATCGATGACCCGGAAGAAGGTCCGGCCGTCATAGATGCCCGCCCGGGTCAGGTCCTGCAGCCGCGCCACGTGGTTGGGCGCGACCTCGGGGACCAGCTCGACCAGCACGCGGCCCTTGTTGGTGTCGATCACCATCACCGTCTCAGGCGCCGGCGTGCGCCAGTCAGCCTCGGTGGGCTTGGCCGGCGCGGCGGTCGCCAAACCGGCGGCCATGAGGGCGATCGCGAGGCTCATGGTCACTTCACCTGCACGGGAACGTCGACGTCGCAGTTGGTGAAGCTGCCGCCCATCTCGGCGCGGCGCTTGTCGACCAGGGCCTTGAAGGCGGCCGAGCCGGTGTTCATCACCTGGATCGACGGACGCTTGTCGGCCGGCAGGTCGGCCAGCAGCTTGACGCTGATCATCTTGTCCTGCGGGTCCGGCACCGGCTCGCCGGTCTTGATGGCGCGAACGGCTTCCAGGCCCTGCAGCACGCGACCAAAGGCCGTGTACGTCTTGTCCAGCGAGTCGTTGGCCTGGCGCATGAAGAAGAACTGGCTGTTGGCGCTGTCGGGGTCGCCGGCGCGGGCCGCGCCCAGGACGCCCGGACAGAAGTTGCCCCAGGTCGCGACCTTGCGGTCGGCGGTCATCACGGCCAGGGCCGAGTTCTGGCTGGTCACCGGCATCACGCCGACCCAGCCGGCCTCGTTGGTCCCGACCTTGTAGCTCTGGGCCAGCGGCGTGTCGGCGCCGCGGCGGAAGGTGAACTCGGCTGTCAGGTTGGGCTGGTCCGAGCCGCCGATGCCCGTGTTCTGCGGATCGCCCGTCTGGGCCATGAAGTCGTTGATCACGCGGAAGAAGGTCAGGCCGTCATAGAAGCCGCTCTTCACCAGGCTCCGCATGCGCTCGACATGGTTCGGCGCGGCCTGCGGATAGAGCTCGGCGATGATCCGGCCCTTGTTGGTCTCGACGACGATGACGTTATTCGGATCGGGTGTGCGCCAATCGGCGGCCGTTTGGGCCGAAGCCGCCCCAAAGGACGTCGCGGTGGCGGTAAGCGCCAGCACGGCGGCGGTCATGGCGAGCTTCATCGAATTCCCCGAACTGGATAGGCCGGGTGGGCGTAGAACGACACGGCCTCCCCGACAAGTGCGACAGCCCTTGAACCGCACGATTCCGGCCGCTTCGGGGCGACGTCGGACGATCACCGCCGATCGCGAGGATCGGCCTCCCCTCGCCGCGATCATGAACAAAAAGAAACTGGACCTTACGCCGGGGTGCGTGCCACCTGCGCCAACCTCAAGGTGAGACGAGTAGAGTCTCGCCACTAATATTGGGTGCGTATATGCGAATTCTCGTCGGGACTCCGACGTATAACGGACAGCTCACTACTCCGTATACGTCATCATTGCTGGGACTCTCCAAACTCCTTGGCAACAAGATGGAGTGGGCGACGACGAATGGCACCTTGATTGCGTTCGCGCGCAACGCCCTGGCCAGCCGTGTGCTTGAAGAAGACTTCAGCCACCTGCTATTTATTGACTCTGATGTCAGTTTTCAGCCCGAAATCGTTCAACGTCTGATCGAGTTCGACCAGCAGATCGTCGGCGCGGTCTATCCGCAGCGGACGATCGACCAGCAGCGCTTCTTCCACCAGGCCCGAAACCGCGCGGACGCCAACTCCGCCTGGGCCACGGCGCTCAGCTTTCCGATGACCCTGGAAACCCCACACGTCTCGCGCGGCGACTTCTATCGCGCCGAGACCATCCCGGCCGGCTTGATGCTGATCAAGCGCGAGGCGCTGGAGAAGATCCGCCAGGACTATCCCGACCTCTACCGGTCGGCGGCCGACAGCTACTACCAGTCACAGGGCCTGAAGAACGTCCTGCAGTGCTTCGACCCGGTCTACGAGCCGAACGGCGTCGCCATCGGCGAAGACCTGTCCTTCTGCCGCCGCTGGCGGGACAAGGGCGGCGAGCTGTGGACGATCTTCGACGACACGGTCGGCCACTTCGGCCCGTTCCTGTTCCGCGCCCGCCTGTAATCCTTAGAGCTTCCCCATCACCGATCATCCTCGCGAAAGCGGGGATCCAAGCTGGTTTTCAGGATGAGGTGAGACCGAGCGACAATCCTCTGACTCGGCTTGGATCCCCGCTTTCGCGGGGATAGTCGGGTCTGGAGGTAGCCGAAGGACAAATGGCGATCGGTCCTAGTCCTTGAGCTTGATCTTCTTTTCGATCACGGCACTGGCCTTCTCGGCCTTCTTGCGGCGCTCGAAGACCTGACGCATGTGGCGCACGTCGCTGGCGCTGAGGTGCTCCTGCGCGGCGACGAACTGCTCCTGCTCTTCCTCGCGGATGTGATGGAGGTACTCCTCCTTCAGCCCCGCGAACCGGCGCAGCCAGCCGGGCGAGCCCATGTCGCGGGCCGCCAGGTCGGCCAGCATGTCGTCGATTTCCTTGTGCTCGGAAATGGCGTGGCGGGCGAAGTCGGTGGTGGCCGGATCGCGCAACACCGACGACCACAGCGCCTGCTCCTCGGCCGCCGCATGGGCTTTCAGCTCACGCGTCAGCTCTTCGAACAGGGTCCGGCGGTCTTCGGAGACGCCGTGAGTTTCCTCGATCATGGCCAGCAACGCGCGGTGGCGGTCATGATCCTCGACCAGGCGGCCGAAGACGTCCGGGTCGCCCCGGAACGTCGTCTTGGGCGTGCTGCCGATGCGTGCGGCGATGTTCGGCGCGATCGCCTTGGCCTTGGCGATGGCCTCGGCCTTGGCGTCGTGCTCGCGGCGGGGGGTTGAGACGTCCTGCGTGTGGCCCGGCATGGCTTGGCTCCCTCTGGGACGAGCCGCAGGTCACGGCCCGTCGTTCAGGACGCCTACGCGGGGGTCCGCCAAAAGGTTCCGCTTTAGCCCTTGCCGACCTTGGCCAGCAGTTGCTCGGCCACGCCGGCCGGGACGAACTTGCCGATGTCGCCGCCCAGGGTCGCGATCTCTTTCACCAGCCGCGAGGCGATGGCCTGGTGACGCGGGTCGGCCATCAGGAAGACGGTCTCGATCTCGCGGTCCAGCTGCTGGTTCATCGCCGTCATCTGGAATTCGTATTCGAAGTCGGCCACGGCCCGCAGGCCGCGCACGATCATCTGGGCGTTCACCTCGCGGGCGAAGTGCATCAGCAGGCTCTCGAACGGCCGGACCTCGATCTGGGCGATCTTGGTCAGGTGCGCCGTCTCGCGCTCCAGGATGGCGACCCGCTCGTCCAGCGTGAACAACGGACCCTTGCCGCTGTTCACCGCCACGCCGATCACCAGCTTGTCCACCAGCTTGACGGCCCGCCCGATGATGTCGAGGTGACCGTTGGTGACCGGATCGAAGGTCCCCGGATAAAGCCCAACCCGCATGCAGCCCCCTTCCTCTAAGGGTTCGAGGGGTTACAGGGTCTCTTCCGCCCCGCTGTCCTCGCCCTGGTTGTCGTCACCGCCGGAATCGGCGAGGCGCTCGACGCTGACGACGTGCTCGTCTTGCGCGGTGCGGAAGATGGTTACGCCTTGAGTATTCCGCGCTGCAACACGAATTTGCGAGACCGGCACCCGAATAAGTTGACCTTGATCAGTTACCAGCAGGATCTGGTCGCTTTCGTCGATCGGGAACGAGCCCACCAGACGACCGCCGCGCTTGGAAAGGTCTTGCGCGGCAAGGCCTTGGCCGCCACGGCCGGTGCGGCGGAAGTCGTAGGCGCTGGTGCGCTTGCCGAAGCCCTCCGACGATACGGTCAGCAGGATTTCCTCGGCCGCGCCCAGCTCGGCGATGCGTTCCGGCGTCAGCGAGGCCTCACCGACCTCCTCGTCGCCTTCATCCGCGGACGTCGAGACATCCTCGCCCTCTTCGCCATCGGCGGCGCGCAGCATGGCGCGCTGGTGCTTGAGGTAGGCGGCGCGTTCGGCCGGGGTGGCGTCGACGCTGCGCAGCACGGCCATCGAGATGACGGTGTCCTCGCCCGCCAGCTTCACGCCGCGAACGCCCGTGGAGTCACGGCTGGCGAACACACGCACCTCGTCGACCGAGAAGCGGATGCAGCGGCCGGCCGCCGTGGTCAGCAGCACGTCCTGGTCGGCGTTGCAGACCGAGACGCCGACGATGCCGTCGCCTTCGTCCAGCTTCATGGCGATCTTGCCGTTGCGGCGGACGTCCACGAAGTCCGACAGCTTGTTGCGACGCACGCTGCCCGAGCGGGTCGCGAACATCACGTCCAGGCCGCCCCAGGTCGCTTCGTCCTCCGGCAGGGCCAGAATCGAGGTGATGGTCTCGCCCGGCTCGATCGGCAGCAGGTTGACGAACGCCTTGCCGCGCGAATTGGCGACGCCTTGCGGCAGACGCCAAACCTTCAGCTTGTAGACCTTGCCGCCCGAGGTGAAGAACAGCAGCGGCGCGTGGGTCGAGGCGGAGAACACGCGGGTGACGGCGTCCTCGGTCTTGGTCGCCATGCCCGACTTGCCTTTGCCGCCCCGATGCTGGGTGCGGTAGTTGGCCAGCGGGGTGCGCTTGACGTAGCCGCTCATGGTGACGGTGATGACCATGTCCTCGCGGACGATCAGGTCTTCGTCTTCCATGTCGGCGTCGCCGTCGACGATCTGGCAGCGGCGCGGGATGGCGAACTTCTCGCGGACCTCGACCAACTCCTCACGAACCACGGCCATGATGTTGGCGCGGTCCGACAGCAGCTCCAGATAGCCGCGGATGGCGTCGGCCAGGGCCGTCGCCTCGTTGCCGATCTCGTCACGGCCCAGGCCCGTCAGACGCGACAGGGTCAGGGCCAGGATGGCGCGCGCCTGTTCGTCGGTCAGGCGGATCAGGCCGCCGCCTTCCTGGATCGTGCGCGGGTCGGCGATCAGCTCGACCAGCGGCAGCATGTCGCCGGCCGGCCAGGACTTGGCCACCAGACGCTCGCGGGCCTCGGTCGGGTCCTTGGACGAGCGGATGATGTGGATGAACTCGTCGATATTGGCGACGGCGATGGTCAGGCCGACCAGCACGTGGCCGCGGTCGCGAGCCTTGCCCAGCTCGAACTTGGTCCGGCGGACGACGACTTCCTCGCGGAACTCGACGAACAGCTGCAGCAGCTTGTGCAGGCCCATCTGTTCGGGGCGGCCGCGGTTCAGGGCCAGCATGTTGACGCCGAACGAGCTTTGCAGCGCCGTGAAGCGGAACAGCTGGTTCAGGATCACCTCGCCCGAGGCGTCGCGCTTCAGCTCGACCACGATGCGCATGCCGTCGCGGTTGGACTCGTCGCGGATGTCGGCGATGCCTTCGAGTTTCTTGTCGCGGACCAGCTCGGCGATGTGCTCGACCAGGTTGGCCTTGTTCACCTGATACGGGATCTCGGTGATGATGATGGCTTCGCGGCCGGCGCGGATCTCATCGACGGTGGCGACGCCACGCATGATGACCGAGCCACGGCCGGTCAGCAGCGCCTGGCGCGGGCCCGCGCGGCCGATGATCTCGCCGCCGGTGGGGAAGTCGGGACCAGGCACCAGGTCCAGCAGCTGGTCGGTCGTCACGTCCGGCTGGTCGATCAGCAGCAGGCAGGCGTCGATGATCTCGCCCAGGTTATGGGGCGGGATGTTGGTGGCCATGCCGACGGCGATGCCGCCCGCGCCATTGACCAGCAGGTTGGGGATCCGCGACGGCAGGACGGTCGGTTCCTGCTCCTTGCCGTCGTAGTTGTCGGCGAAGTCGACCGTGTCCTTGTCCAGATCGGCCAGCAGCGACATGGCCGGCGGGGCCATGCGGCATTCCGTGTAACGCATGGCGGCCGGCATATCGCCGTCGACCGAACCGAAGTTCCCTTGGCCGTCGATCAGCACCAGACCCATCGAGAACGACTGGGTCATGCGGACCAGGGTGAAGTAGATCGAGGCGTCGCCGTGCGGGTGATACTTACCCATAACGTCACCGACCACGCGGGCCGACTTGACGTACGGACGCTCGGGCGTCTGCCCTTGCTCGTGCATCGAGAACAGCACCCGGCGGTGCACGGGTTTGAGACCGTCGCGCGCGTCCGGCAGGGCGCGGCTGACGATGACGCTCATCGCATAGTCGAGGTACGAACGACGCAGTTCGTCTTCGATATTGATCGGGGCGACATCCCCGCGAGAACCGTCAGCGGGGATAGTGTTTTGATCGTCGCTCAAGGGGATTTTTCGCCGTCAGAATCGGACACGGAACCGTCGAAAAGGGTTAGCATTTCAAGGACGGCGGCGCCACCTTCACCGGTGCAGGAACCCCAGCCTCCGGTTGATTCAGAAGGAATAACGCATGCGTAGCCTCCCCATCGCGACTGCCCTGAGCCTTGCCGCCTTGATCGCCGCCTCTCCTGCCCTGGCCCAGACCACCGCGACCGCCGTGGTCAAGACCGGTGACGGCAAGGACGCCGGCGTCGTGACCGCTACCGAAGCGCCGCACGGGGTGCTGCTGAAGCTGGAGCTGAAAAGCCTGACGCCGGGCTGGCACGCCATCCACTTCCACGAGAAGGGCGACTGCGGCGCGCCGGACTTCAAGTCGGCCGGCGCCCACGTCCACACCGCCGCGACGACCGTGCACGGCCTGCTGAACCCGGACTCCAATGACAGCGGCGACCTGCCCAACGTCTTCGCCGGCGCCGACGGCGCGGCCACGGCCGAGGTCTATTCGACTCTGGTGTCGCTGAAGGGCGCGGGCGGCCGTCCCGCCCTGCTGGACGCCGACGGCAGCGCCATCGTCGTCCACGCCAGCCCCGACGACCACAAGACCCAGCCGATCGGCGGCGCCGGCGCTCGCGCCGCCTGCGGGGTGATCAAGTAGTCATGCGCACCTGGCGGCTGTCGCTTCTCGCTGTTCTGCTGGCCGCGACGGCCGCCTGTCATGACTCCAAGGGGGACAAGGAGGCCAAGCCGCCTCCCAAGGCTCCAGCTTCAGCCTCGACGGAGCTCGTCTCGCTGGCCTGGAAGCCGGCGGACGCCAACCAGAACCTCCAGTCCTTCGAGCTGACACTGACCGGGGCCGAGATCGTCTCGGTCTGCAAGAAGCCGCCCGGCTGGATCATCGACGCCTCAGGCGCGGCAATCAAAGGCTATGCGACGGTCGGCGCGGGGTTTGTCAGCATCGAACATCTGGACGATCTGGAAGGCCTCTTCCTGATCCGCCCCCACGGCCAGCCGCTGGGCGTCAGCGGCAAGCTGCTCACGGGCGTCTATGCCGATGACGGCGAACAGAGCGAGCTCACCGCGACGCCGGCCCTGCTGAGCCGTCAGCCGGCCGCGCAGTGCCCACCGCTCAAGGGTTAGCGGTCTCGACCACCGCTTCGGCCGCCTTGGCCCGCTTCTCGGTCAGGGCCACCAGCGCCACGCCGACCATGGTCGCGCCGCCGCCGATCAAGAGCTGGGCGGTCAGCTTGTCGTCCAGGAACAGGATGCCGATCGTGCACGACACCAGCGGCGTCAGCAGGAAGTAAGGCGTCACCCGCCCGGGCTCGCGCTTCTGCACCAGCCAGAACAGCAAGGCGCTGGCGCCGATGGTCGAGACCACGCCGGCGAACAGCACGCACAGCCAGGCGATCGGCGGCGCGGCCTGCATCTTGGCGACCTGGTCGTGCTCGAACAGGAACGACATCGCCAACAGGGTCGGCGCGGCGACCAGGGCGGTCATGCCCTGCATCTTCAGCGGCTTGATGCCGGGTGTCTTGCGCACCAGCACCGTCGCCACCGCCCAGCAGGCGCCGGCGAAGACGATCAGCGCGATGGCCGGCAGGTCGCCGGCCGCGTGCGGGTCCAGGCTCATCCAGGCCACGCCCAGGAAGGCGATCCCTAAACCGATGACGGCCGGCGGACGCATGGTCTCGCCCAGCATCCGCCAGGCGAAGATGGCCGTGAACGGGATCCACAGCTGGCTGGCCACGACCAGCGGGCTCAGGGCGTCGGCCATGCTGAAGGCGACATAGATGACGCCGAAATGGATCGGCCCGGTCAGCAGCACGATGGTCAGCAGCTTCTTGGGCTCAGGGAACGGCGGCCGCACGAACGGGAACAGGAAGGCCAGGGCCGAGGCGAAGCGCAGGCCGCCCATCAGCATCGGCGGCAGATAGGCCGTCGCCACCTTGGCGGCGGCGTTGTTGATCCCCCAGGTCAGGATGATCGCCAGGATGGCGAGATATTCCACGACCGTAAGCGGCGACGACTTGGAGGACATGGCCGTGCTTGGACCACCCCTCGCCTGGAAAATCAATTCACGCCGACGACCTTACGGACGGCGGAGGTCAGCAGCTCGAGATCCGCGTTCGACGTCGTGAAAGCCGGGGTCAGGTAGATCACCTTGCCCATCGGCCGGATCCAGGCCCCCAGTTCGGCGAAACGGGCGCAGAGATCGCCGACGGCCACGGGCGCGTCGAACTCGACGACGCCGATCGCACCCAGGACGCGGACGTCAACGACGCCCTTGCCCGCCCGGCACGGCTCCAGCCCTTGCGCCAGCGCCGCCGAGACCCGCGCCACGTCCTTGGCCCAGCTCCCGTCCTCGAACAGGTCCAGCGAGGCGTTGGCCGCCGCGCAGGCCAGCGGATTGGCCATGTAGGTCGGGCCGTGCATCAGCGCCGCGCCCGCGTCGTCGGACCAGAAGGCCTCGAACACCTTGCGCGAGGCCACCGCCGCCGACAGCGGCAGGGTGCCGCCGGTCAGGGCCTTGGACAGGGTGACGATATCAGGCTCGATCCCCGCCGCCTGCATGGCGAACAGGGTCCCGGTGCGGCCAAAGCCGGTGAAGATCTCGTCGAACACCAGCAGCACGCCGTGCTTGTCGGCCAGGCGGCGCAGGGTGCGCAGCACCTCCGGCGGATGCAGCAGCATGCCGCCCGCGCCCTGGACCAGCGGCTCGACCAGGATGGCCGCGATCTCGTGGCCGCGCGCCGCCAGCAGCGCATCCAGCGCCACCTCACCGGCCGTATCGCGCGGCAGGTCGGCGATCACCTGGGCGGGCATGACGCCGGCGAACAGGCTGTGCATGCCCTCCTCCGGGTCGCAGATGGTCATCGTCGCCAGGGTGTCGCCGTGATAGCCGCCCCGGAAGGCCAGGAACTTGGTGCGCCCCTTCACGCCCCGATTGATCTGGAACTGCAGCGCCATCTTCATGGCGATCTCGACCGAGACCGAGCCGCTCTCGGCGAAGAACACGTGGTCCAGGTCGCCGGGCAGCAGCTTGGCCAGCCGCGCCGCCAGGCGATAGGCCGGCTCATGCGCCAGGCCACCGAACATCACGTGCGGCATGGTCTCGATCTGCGCCCGCAGCGCGTCGGCGATGTGCGGATGGTTGTAGCCGTGGCAGGCCGTCCACCACGAGGCCAGGCCATCGACCAGTTCGCGCCCATCGGCCAGCACCAGCCGCGAACCCTTGGTCGCCACGACCGGCAGCGGCGGCCGCGCGGTCTTCATCTGGCAATACGGACGCCAGACATGCGGCGCGCCGGCGGTAAGCCAGTCGGGTTGGGTCATGACGCTTTCCGTTTGCGGACTCGGGGCGCCTTGCCTATGCCCCCGGCTCACTGGCCGCAAAGGGAAACGACATGCAGAGCCTCGACGCCTTCGCCGGCGAGAAGCTGGCCGCCCTGGACGCCAAGAGCCTGCGCCGACGCCTCAAGCCCACCCGCCGCCACGACGGCGCCGTGGTCGAGCGCGACGGCAAGCGGCTGATCTCGTTCTCGTGCAACGACTATCTGGGCCTGTCGCAGCACCCCCTGGTCCGCGCGGCGGCGGCGGAAGCGGCGCTGAACTACGGCGCGGGCGCGGCCGCCTCGCGCCTGGTCACCGGCGACCACCCGCTGCTCAGCGACCTGGAAAAGCGCCTGGCGCGCCTGAAAGGAACCGAGGCCGCCTGCGTGTTCGGCTCGGGCTACCTGGCCAATACCGGCGTCATCCCCACCCTGGTCGGGCCCAGCGACGTGGTCTTCGTCGACGCCCTGGCCCATGCCTGCATCTGGGCCGGCGCCCAGCTGTCCGGCGCCAAGATCATCCGTTTCGCCCACAACGACGTCGCCGACCTGGAGCGCCTGCTGCAGGCCGAACGCCCGCTGGCCCGCCGCGCCCTGGTCGCCACCGACGGCGTCTTCTCGATGGACGGCGACATCGCGCCGCTAGACCAGCTGTCGGCGCTCTGCGAGGCGCACGACGCCTGGCTGCTCAGCGACGACGCCCATGGCGTGGGGGTGCTGGCCGAGGGCAAGGGCTCGGCCGCCCTGTTCCCGGACGCCAAGATCCCGCTGCAGATGGGCACCCTGTCCAAGGCCCTGGGCTCATACGGTGGCTACCTCTGCGGCTCGCAGGCGGTGATTGACCTGCTGAAGACCCGCGCCCGCACCCTGGTCTACGCCACCGGCTTGCCGCCCGCCTCGGCCGCCGCCGCCCTGGCCTCGCTGGATCTGATCGAGGCCGATCCAGCCTTCACCGAACAGCCGCTGGCCAAGGCCCGCCTGTTCACCCGCCGCCTGGGCCTGCCCGATGCGCAGAGCCCGATCGTCCCGGTGATCATGGGCGACGCCGACACCGCCCTCGCCGCCTCGGCCGCGCTGGAGGCGCAGGGCTTCCTGGTCGTCGCCATCCGCCCACCGACCGTGCCGGAGGGCACGGCCCGCCTGCGCGTGGCCTTCAGCGCCGAGCACGCCGACGCCGACGTGATCCGCCTGGCCGACGCTGTGGCGGCGCTGCGATGAAAAGCCTCTTCGTCGCCGGAACCGGCACCGACCTCGGCAAGACCCACATCGCCTGCGCCCTGCTCCGCGCCGCTCGGACCAAGGGCCTGACCGTCGACGCCTTCAAGCCCGTGGTCAGCGGCTTCGATCCCGCCGAGCCGGAAACCAGCGACCCCGCCCGCCTCGCCGTCGCACTGGGCCGCCCGGACGCCTGGCCAGAGATCTCCCCCCGCCGCTACCGCGCCCCCCTGGCCCCGAACCTGGCCGCCCGTCTGGAAGGCGAGACCCTGGCCATGCCCGACCTCGTCGCCGACTGCCGGACCTGGCTGGCTGCGCGCGACGTCGACCTCGCTCTGGTCGAAGGCGCCGGCGGCGTCATGTCGCCCATGACCGACGACGCGACCAATCTCGACCTGATGACCGCCCTGGCCCTGCCCGTCCTGCTGGTCGCCGGCAGCTACCTGGGCACGGCCAGCCACCTGCTGACGGCGCTGGAGGTGGTGCGGGCGCGCGGCCTGATCGTCGCCGCCATCGTGGTCAGCGAGAGCCTGGATGCGCCGGACTTGGCCCAGACCGTGGAGATGCTGCGCGCCTTCGAACGGCAAACGCCGATTGTCGTCGCGCCGCGCGAAACAGACTGGGACGCGGCGGACCTCGCAGACCTACTTCTCTAGCCGCGCCACCAGGCTGGACGTGTCCCAGCGGTTGCCGCCCATCGCCTGGACCTCAGCGTAGAACTGGTCGATCAGGGCCGTGCTCTCGAGGTTGGCGCCGTTGCGGCCTGCTTCCTCGAGTGCGATGCCCAGATCCTTGCGCATCCAGTCGACCGCGAAGCCGAAGTCGAACTTGCCCTGGGCCATGGTCGGCCAGCGGTTTTCCATCTGCCACGACTGGGCCGCGCCCTTGGAGATGGCGGCCAGGACGTCGTCGGTCGGCAGGCCGGCGCGCTTGGCGAAGTGCAGCGCCTCGGCCACGCCCTGGACGACGCCGGCGATGGCGATCTGGTTGCACATCTTGGTCAGTTGGCCCGCGCCGACCTCGCCCATGCGGCGCACGGCCTTGGCGTAGACGTCGATGACCGGCAGCACGCGGTCGTAAGCGCCCTGCTCGGCCCCGACCATGATCGTCAGCTGGCCGTTCTCGGCGCCCGCCTGGCCGCCCGAGACCGGGGCGTCGACGAAGGCGTGGCCCTTCTCGCCGAGCAGCTGCGCCATATCGCGCGCCACGGTGGCCGAGGTGGTGGTGTGGTCGACGACGGTCGCGCCCTCCGCCAACGCGGGAAGCGCCTGCGCCACGACGTCGCGGACATCGGCGTCGTTGCCGACGCACAGCAGCACGACTTCCGCGCCCGCCACGGCTTCAGCGATCGTCTCAAAAGCCTGCCCACCGTGCTTTTCGGCCCATTTCCGGGCCTTTTCGGCGGTGCGGTTGTAGACGGCGACCTCGTGGCCGGCGGCCTTCAGGTGGCCCGCCATCGGAAAGCCCATCACGCCCAGGCCGATAAACGCCGTCTTCATGCGCAGACTCCTTGCAAGAGAGCCCGGGATTACGCGCCTGGCAGGGCTCGCGGCAACCCCATCTTAACGACCTTCGGGCAGGTTCCGACCCTATGGTTAAGCGGGCTTAAGCACGATGGCGGTCAACAGCGAACAGCCGATCATCATCAAGAAGGTGAAGAAAGGCGGCGGACACGGTCACCACGGTGGCGCGTGGAAGGTCGCCTATGCCGACTTCGTGACGGCCATGATGGCCTTCTTCCTGCTGATGTGGCTGCTGAACACGACCAGCCCCGAACAGAAGCAAGGCATCGCCGACTACTTCGCGCCCGCCTCGATCTCGTCGACCACCAGCGGCTCGGGCGGCATCCTGGGCGGCACCTCGCTGGGCGATGACGGCGCCAAGGCCGACGGCAAGATGTCGGTCATCCAGCAGATGGCTCCCGAAGCGCCCGACAACGTCAACAAGGACGGCCAGAGCACCACCACCGCCAACCTGGACTCCGCCAGCGAGCAGGCCCTGCGCGACGCCCTGGCCAAGAAGGAACAGGACGCCTTCGCCTCGGCCGCCCAGTCGCTGCGCCAGTCGCTGCAGGACATGCCCGAACTGGCCGAGCTGTCGAAGCAGATCATGATCGACCAGACCCCGGAAGGCCTGCGCATCCAGCTGGTCGACCAGGAAGGCCGCTCGATGTTCAAGGAAAACTCCAAGGAACCCAACGATCGCGCCAAGATCCTGCTGCGCGCCGTGGCCAAGGTGATCAACCAGCTGCCCAACCGCGTGACCATCTCGGGCCACACTAGCGCCAACGCCTATGGCAAGAAGCAGGACGGCGACTGGGCCCTGTCGGCCCAGCGCGCCGACGCCTCGCGCATCGTGCTGCGCAGCGCCGGAGTCGACGACGACCGCATCTATCAGGTGTCGGGCAAGGCCAATTCCGAGCCGCTCTACGCCGACGATCCGACCCTGGCCGGCAACCGTCGGATCTCGATCGTCCTGTTGCGCGAAAAGCCCGTTCTGCCGGATAATCTCTAGTAGAGCCGTCAACCTGTGACCGTTCGCCGCGTGCGTGCGCAGCGAAGCTTGCGCAACTGAACGCAATGCCCCCTAATCTCGTTCAGGGCTGAGCATCAGTTGAAGGGGACAGGGCGACAGTGACGCAGCATTTTCCGACGCGGCAGCTTCGGTTCTTTCTGACGGCGCCCACGCCTTGCCCGTACCTCCCTGGCCGCGAGGAACGCAAGGTGTTCGCCCACCTGCCGCTGTCCGACGGCCCGACGGTCAATGACAGCCTGACCCAGGTCGGCTTCCGTCGCTCCCAGAACATCGCCTACCGCCCCGCCTGCGAGACCTGCCGCGCCTGCCAGTCGGCCCGCGCGCCGGCGGCCGAGTACGTGCTGTCGCGCTCGGAGCGCAAGGTCCTGAACCGCAACGACGACCTGGAACGCCACCTGGTCGAGGCCGAGGCCACGCTGGAGCAGTTCGAACTGCTGCGCCGCTATCTCCTGGCCCGTCACGCCGACGGCGGCATGGCCGAGATGACCTGGCCCGATTACGTGGCCATGGTCGAAGACACCGCGGTCCGCACCCACCTTCTGGAATACCGCAAGAAGTCGACGGACGGCGGCCCGGGCGACCTGATCGCCTGCGTGCTGGTCGACGTGCTCGCTGACGGCCTGTCGCTGGTCTACAGCTTCTACAATCCCGACCTGCCGCGCCGCAGCCTGGGCTCGTTCATCATCCTGGACCACATCGTCCAGGCCCAGCAGGGCGCCCTGCCCTACGTCTATCTGGGCTATTGGGTCCCGGGCAGCGAGAAAATGGCCTACAAGGCGCGCTTCTCGCCGCTGGAGATCCTCAAGCCCGGCGGCTGGTCGCTGATGTCAGCCCGCGAACGCGGGGCGAGGCCGCCCAGCAGCATGCGTGGCGGGGCCAAGGATCCTTGTGACCTGCCGCTGAGCGATGCGGAGCCGGCGGATATCGAGGAGCTGGGGTAGAGGACCGCCCTCTCCCACCGCTCTTCAAACACTCAAAATTTGCTTTCCTGGGCCTTGTGCCCAGGACCCATGCATCCGCTTGCTCGGAAGCGCCGGGAGCGCGCCTACGCTAGCGAAGCGCTCCCGAGATCCAGAACCCAGCCGCGCCATGGGTCCTCGCCACAAGGGCGAGGAACGCAAGTGTGGGATGGAACTGGGTAGTAGGCTCTACCGCGCGAAGCTCACCCCGCCGTCCACCGTCACCGCGCCGCCCATCACGTAGTCCCCTGCTCGCGAGGCCAGGTAGATGGCCGCGCCGGCCATGTCCTCTTCCGAGCCGATGCGGCCGGCCGGGATGGCCTTGGACACCGCTTCGGCGTGGTCGCGGGCGACCTTGTTCATGTCCGAGGCGAAGGCGCCGGGCGCGATGCAGCTGACGGCGATGTTGTCGGGGGCCAGGCGCAGGGCCATGCGCTTGGTCATGTGCAGCAGGCCGGCCTTGGACGCGCCGTAGGGATAGGTCTCTTCCCGCGCCACCGACTGGCCGTCGATCGACGCGATGTTGATGACCTTCGCGACACGATCCTTACCGGCCGCGCGTAGCTGGCCGATCAGGGCCTGGGTCAGGAAGAACGGGGTCTTCATGTTGAGGTCGACGGTCTTGTCCCAGCCGGCTTCCGGGAACTCGTCGAAGCCCGCACCCCAGGCGGCGCCGGCGTTGTTCACGAGAATGTCGAGCTTGTCCTCACGCTCGGCGATGCGCTTGGCCAGGCCCTCGATGCCTTCCATGGTCGAGATGTCGCCCGGCAGCGAGACGCACTCGCCGTATTGGCTGAGTTCCTCGGCGGCGGCGTCGCAGGCGGCGGCCTTGCGGGCAGTGATGTAGACGCGCTTGGCGCCGTAGACGAGGAAGCCCTTGGTGATCATCGCGCCAATGCCGCGCGAGCCGCCGGTGACCAGGGCCACGCGGCCTTCGAGGGAGAACAGGTCTTGCATGGTGGGAACTCCTAGAAGCCGCGCGTGGCGGCCAGGGCGCCGAGGCGTCCGGTGATGGCGTGGAACTGGGCGACGGTTTCGTCGATGATCTGCTGGGCGGACTTCACCTCGTCGATCAGGCCGACGGTCTGGCCGGCCAGAGCGGGCGCGGCCTCCATGTCGCCGCCGAAATAGACGTCGAGGATGTTCTTCAGCACGTCGGGCGGCATGACGCCGGCGTCGTGGATCTCCTTGGTCAGCTCCGACTTGATCGCCCGGATGCAGGGGCTGGCCTTCTTGTTCAGCACCCAGGTGCCGGTCTCTTTCGCGCCGGTGATCGCGGCCTTGTAGTTGGCGTGGACCGGGCTCTCGGCCGAGCTGACGAAGCGGGTGCCCATCTGGATCGCCTCGGCGCCCAGGGCGAACGCCGCCGCCATGCCGCGGCCGTCGCAGATGCCGCCGGCGGCGACGATCGGCACGTCGACCTTGGCCCGGATCGCCTGCAGCAGGACGAGGGTCGAGACCTCCTCGGGGTTCTTGAAGCCGCCACCTTCGGCGCCCTCGACCACCAGGCCGTCGACGCCGGCGTCGACACACTTCACCGCCGCATCGACGGTGGGCACGGCGTGATAGACGACGATGCCGGCGTCCTTCAGGGGCCCGACGAACTTGGCCGGGCTGCCGGCCGAGGTGGTGACGAACTTGACCCCGCTCTCGCAGACGAAACGCAGCATGGCGTCGTCGCGCAGGAACAGGATCGGCAGGTTCACCCCGAACGGCAGGCCGCTGGCCGCCATCTTGGTGATCTCGGCCTTGCAGTTCTCCGTCTCGCCCGACGAGGTCTCGATGACCCCCAGCCCGCCGGCCCGCGATACCGCCGAGGCCAGCGGATAACGAGCGATCCAGCCCATCGGGGCCTGGATGATCGGGTACTTGGCGCCGGTGTGCGCTAGGACGCGGTTGCTCATGGGATCAGCAGCACCCGGCCCACGGCCTGGCGGCTCTCGATATAGGCGTGGGCGCCCGCCGCGTCGGACAGCGGGAAGGTCTTGTCGATGACCACTTCCAGCTCGCCCTTGGCGGCGCGGTCGATCATCTCCTGGATCATGTCGTGCACGCGGTCGGTCATGATCTCCGCGCCCAGGAAGACGCCGGTCAGCGAGCGGTTGCCGCCCATCAACGACGAGACGTCGACCTTCATCGGCTCGCGCCCGGCATTGCCGACCAGCGAGATGCGGCCGCGATAGCCCAGGGCGCCCAGGCTGCCCTGCAGGGTCGCGCCGCCGACCGGATCGACGACCAGGTCGACGCCCTTGCCGCCGGTCAGCTTCATGACCTGTTCGACCAGGTCGTCGCGGCCGTAGTTGATGCCGTGATCCATGCCGAACGCCTTCAGGCGCTCCAGCCGCTCGTCGCTGGAGGCCGAGGCGATTACCGTCGCGCCGGCCTGCTTGGCCAGCTGGATGGCGGCCAGGCCCACAGCCCCTGCCCCGGCCTGGACCAGCACGGTCTCGCCGGCCTTCAGGCGGCCCGCGCCGAACAGGCACTCGTGCGCCGTGCCGAACGGCACCGGGATGGCCGAGGCCTTGTGGATGTCGAAACCGTCCGGGATCGGCCAGGCGTTGCGGGCCGGCACCGCGCGCAGCTCGGCGTGCGAGCCGAAGGCGTTCACGGTGACCACCTTCTGGCCGACCTTGAGGTGGCTGACCTCGGCCCCGACCTCGACGATCTCGCCGGCGGCCTGGTAGCCGACGATGTGCGGGCTGCCCGCCATTTGGCCGCCGCCGCGATTGAGCGTGTCGCCGCCCTCGATGCTGACCGCCTCGACGCGGATGATCACGCCCTGCGGATGGAGGACGGGATCGGCGACGTCCTCATAGCGAAAGACGTCCGGCGCCCCGGTCTCGTAATAGACGGCGGCCTTCATGGCGTTCCTCCCAGACTTGTTCTTGTTATTTCGAAGGGTCGATCAGCGCGTCGTAGACCAGCTTGGCGCTGTCATCGTCGATGTCCTTGATGGCCGGGTCGCCCTGCTTGTTCAGGATGTGGATCATGCCCAGGAAGAACAGGTCGTTCTTGGGGTCGATCCAGAACCAGGTGCCGGCCGCGCCGCCCCAGCTGTAGGTCCCCTCGCCCTGCGGCCCGGCCTTGGCGCTGTCCAGCACCACGGCGAAGTCCAGGCCGAAACCCCGCCCCTTGGCGGTGCTGAACGACGGATCCGAACTCATGATCGTGTCGCTGAGCATATTGGTGCGCATCAGCTTGACGGTCTCAGGCTTGAGGATGCGCTTGCCGTCCAGCTCGCCGCCGTTCAGCAGCATCTGGGCGAAGCGGGCATAGTCGGCATTGGTCGAGACCAGGCCGCCGCCGCCCGACGCCATGGCCGGCGGCTTGGTGATGTCCAGGACCATGAAGCCCTCGGCCGGGATCAGCTTGTTCTGCTTGGGTCCCCATAGATACAGCGAGGCCAGGCGGTCCATCTTGCTGGCCGGCAGCCAGAAGCCGGTGTCGGTCATCTTCAGCGGGTCGAAGATCCGCGACTTCATGAAGTCGCCCAGCGACATGCCGGTCAGCTTCTCGATGATCAGGCCCTGGATATCGACCGAGATGCTGTACTTCCAGCGCGTGCCCGGCTGGGCGACCAGCGGCAGGGCCGCGATGTTCTGCACGAACTCCGGACGCGACTTGGCGCCCAGCACCTTCTCGGCATAGGCCTTGTCGATCGGGTTGTCCTGCACCAGGCCGTAGGCGAAGCCGCCCGAGTGGCTCATCAGCTCGCGCATGGTCGGCGGACGGTCGGCCGGCACGGTGTCGAACGAACCGTCGGCATTGACGCCCTTGAAGACGCGCAAGGATGCGAACTCCGGCACGTACTTGCTGACCGGGTCGTCCAGCTTCCACTTGCCCTCCTCGAACAGGATCATCATGGCCACGCCCGTGACCGGCTTGGTCTGGGAGTAGATGCGGAAGACCGTGTCCTTGGTCATCGGCGGGCCGTCGAAGCCCTTCTTGCCGTGGACCTCGTAGTTCACGACCTTGCCGTGGCGGACCAGCATGGTGGTGACGCCAGGCAGGTGGCCGGTGTCGACCAGGCCCTGCATGTGGGCGTCCAGCTTCTTCAGGCCCTCGGCCGAGAAGCCGACGCTGTCGGGCGCGGCGGCCACGATCGACGCGGGAGCAGCGGCATAGGCGGCGGATGCGCCGCCCGTCATCAAAGTCGCGGCCAGCACCGCCGCGATCACTCTACGAAACGCCAACACGCCCTCCCGAACAGATGTTTGAGGGACCTTAGAGCGCGCTTTCCCGCGATGAAACCCGCTTTTTCTGCGACCAGCGCCATACGCGCGCCAGCTCGTCTCACGTTAAGGTCTTTTAATGTGAAGCTGGGTTGATCGAACGGCGTTCATGTATATTTTTTACTGCACGAGGGATTACGAAATAAATCGGGGATGACCCACCTATGGCCACGATCGACAACCTGGTCTCGATCTATCGCAACGTGCACCGCCTGCCGGGCAATTCGGACCTGCCCGCCAACGCCTGGACCCAGCTGACGCTGATGGCCCAGGGCATCGACGCGGCGCGCAACGGCATGGCCGGCGACACCTGGACCTATGCCAGCGCGGTCGACTGGATCCAGGGCAGCGCTAAGACCACCACCGAGGTGGCGGTGATGTCGTACGGCTTCCTGGCCGACGTGACCCTGGGCTCGAGCGGGCTGGACTATCTGGTCTCGGCGACGGGCGGCAATCCCAACAACCTGAACAGCGCCTACTACGCCCAGTTCAGCCTGGAGAACCGCTTCATCAACTTCGCCCTCAACCTGGTGAAGTTCGGTGAGGCCAAGGACGAGTTCTCGGCCGCCTACGGCGAAAACGCCTCGCCCATCAACACCTTCCAGAAGGCCTATCTGAAGCTGTTCGGGGTCGAGAAGACGCTGGACGAGGTCCTGGCCATCTTCGCCGAGCCGGTGCCCGACGGCAAAGGCGGGACCTATGGCCGCTTCGCCTATTTCGAGGCGATCGGCGGCGACGGCTCGTTCGGCATCGGCACCCGCGCGGCCATGATCGGCTGGCTGATGGCCGAGGCGGTCAAGATCGGCCAGGGTCCTTATGCCGAGGCCATGAAGGCCTACCTTGCCGACATCGGCCTGGACGGTAAGGCCACGCCCGTGAACGCCTTCTACTCCCTGTACGGCAAGGGCGGCGACTACGCCGCCGGCGGCCCGTCCGACCCCGGCCTGCCCGGCGAAAAGGCCAGCTTCGCCCACGACTGGAACGTCGACGCCTTCAACCAGGAGCCGGACGACAACACCCACGTCCTGGCCAGCGACGGCAACGACGTGATCAAGCCGGTGATCTCCGACATCGGCGGCCTGGACGCCGGCAAGCACATCCGCACCGCGGGCGGCAACGACGTCGTGCGGGTCGACAACGGCGTCATGCGCGGCCTGATCGACACCGGAACCGGCAACGACTCGATCTTCCTGGAGAAGTTCGACGGCAAGATCATCACCGGCTCCGGCTATGACAATGTCGACATCGGCTCGTTCGCGGCGATGCACCTGGTCGGCGGCAAGGCGACCGACATCGCCGTGATCCAGGACTTCCAGAAGGGCTTCGACCTGCTCAGCTTCGCCGGCGTGGTCGGTCCGGGCGAGAAGAAGCAGCTCTACTTCATCGCCACCGCCACCTTCGACGACGCCCTGACCGCCTATGCCGGCCAGACCGCCGCCAACAGCAACACCGTCTTCGAGTGGAGCGGCGACACCTACGTCTTCCACAACAACGCCACGGCGGGGCTGGATGCGGGCGATGGCCTGATCAAGCTGGCCGGCGTCACCGGCCTCACCGTCGGCAAGGGCGTGGGCGTCGGTGACATCCTGTTCGCGGCCTAGAACTTCAGCCCTTCTAGGACCGTGACGGAGCTCCCCTCGCCCACCGCGGGGGGAGCTTTTTCGTCAAAAACTGTCATCCCGGACAAGCGCGCAGCGCGCCGATCCGGGACCGCCGGAAGCGCCGAGCTTTCCGCGGTCCCGGCTCTTCGCTTCGCTGCGGCCGGGATGACAGGTATTTGAGTTACCGCGCCGCGGTCGTCTTCACCGTTGGCGGCTTGGCCGGCTGCTGCCCCGGCGGCGCCGGCACGACCGGCGGCCGCTCGATCGCCTGATACACCAGGCTCCGCGACTGCGCGTCCAGGCCAGGCCCCACGCCACCCAGCCGCTGGATCATGCCGACGAAGAACAGGTCGTTGACCGGGTCGATCCAGAACCAGGTGCCGGCGCTGCCGCCCCAGCTGACGGTGCCCGGTCCCACCGGCGCGCCCGAGGCGGCCGGGTCAACGGCCACGGCCATGTCCAGGCCGTAGCCCATGCCGGCGGCGAACGGGAACGGCTTGGGGCCAGGCTTGAGGACCCCGGTCGTGCCGTTGGTGGTGACCACGAAGCCCGGCGGCAGATGGTTCTGGGTCATCAGGGCCACGGACTCGGGCTTGAGGATCCGCACGCCGCCCAGCTGGCCCTTGTTCAGGATCATCTGGGCGAAACGTGCGAAGTCGTCGGTCGTCGAGACCAGCCCGCCCCCGCCCAGCGGCGCGGCCGGCGGCTTGCTGACGTCGCGCCAGGCGCCCTCGACGGCCGGGACCAGCTGGCCGGTGGCCGGGTCGCCGTCATACAGGGCCGCCAGGCGCCCCTGCTTCTGCTCGGGCACGTAGAAGGCCGTGTCCTTCATCTTCAGGGGGCTGAAGATGTGCTCTTCCATGAAGATCGGCAGGGCCTCGCCCGACAGCTTCTCGACGATATAGCCCTGGATGTCGGCCGCCACGCTGTAGCGCCACAGCTGGCCGGGCTCCGAGAACATCGGTAGGCCCGAGACCTTCTGCACCAGGTCGGTCAGCGACGAAGACTGCAGCACCCCGGCCCGGTAGTAAGCCTGATCGGCCGGGCTGTTAGGATCATCGGCCAGGCCATAGGCGAAGCCGGCCGTGTGGGTCATCAGCTCGCGCATGGTCGGCGGGCGGGTGATCGGGGCCAGGATCGGCTGGCCGGCCGCGTCGACGCCGGTGGCGATGCGCAGATTGGCGAACTCGGGCACGTACAGGCTGATCGGGTCGTCCAGCTTCCACAGGCCCTGCTCGTACAGGATCATCATCGCCACGCCGGTGACCGGCTTGGTCTCCGAGCGGATGCGGAAGATGGCGTCGAACGGCATCGGCTCGCCGTTCAGAGCCCGCTTGCCGAAGGCCTTGGCGTGGACGACGCGGCCGTGGCGGGCCAGCAGGGTCACGCCGCCGGCGACCTGGCCATTGGTGACCATCGCCTGCATGTGCTCGTCCAGCTTCTTCAGGCGCTCGGACGAGAACCCTAAGTCCTCCGGCTTGGCCTTGGGCAGGGCCAAGGCCGGAGTCGCGGCAACGGCCGCGCAGCCGAACACGCTGGCCAGGAGGCGCAGCGCGCGACGACGCAGCCGTCCACTCATCATTTCGGCTTGAACCGCTTGTTGGTCGCGAAGCCCTTGGGAACCAGCTTGCCAGCCCCGGCGCGACGGCCGACCCATTCCTTCCACTCCGCCCAATCGCGGCGGCGGCCGGCGGTGTCGATCCAGTAGGCCCCGGTCTCGGCGTTGAACGACAGGCCGTCGCGCAGGCCGCCCTCACGGTAGGCCTGCAGCTTGACGCCCTTGCCGCGCGGCATTTCGGGCAGCTCTTCCAGCGGGAAGATCAGGATCTTGCCGTTGTCGCCGATCACCGCGAACTGGTCGCCCACGGCTTCCAGGCAGAAGGCGGCGCCGGCGGCGTCGACGGTCAGGACCTGCTTGCCGGCCTTGCGGTTCGCGAGCGCTTCTTCCTCGGGCATCAGGAAGCCGTAGCCCAGCTTCGAGGCCAGAATGCGTTTGCGGCCGGCCTTGAACGGGAAGACGTCGATGATCTTCACCTTGTCGTCCAGCTCGATCATCATCCGCACCGGCTCGCCATGGCCGCGCGCGCTGGGCAGCTTGTCACAGCCCAGCGTGAAGAAGCGGCCGTCGCTGGAGAAGATCAGCAGCTTGTCGGTGGTCTCGGCCGGGACCAGGAAGCCCAGCTTGTCGCCTTCCTTGAACTTCAGCTCGGACGGATCGTCGATCTTGCCCTTGGCGGCGCGGATCCAGCCGCGTTCCGACAGGATGATGGTGATCGGTTCACGGACGATCATCGCCTCGATGGCGGCGTCGGCGTCGACGATCGGCGCATCGGCGAAGATCGAGCGGCCGTTGACGCCGGTCGGACGAGTCTTGTCCCAGGGGTGCTTGATCTTCAGCAGGGTCGCGCGGACCTCGGCCAGGCCCACGCCCACCAGCTTCCACTGCTTCTCGTCGCTGGCCAGCATCGCCAGAATCTTGTCGCGTTCTTCGACCAGCTCGGCGTGCTCGCGGCGGATCTCCATCTCTTCCAGCTTGGCCAGTTGGCGCAGGCGGGTGTTGAGGATGGCGTCGGCCTGGATGTCCGAGAGCCCGAAGGTCTCGATCAGCTTTTCCTTCGGCTTGTCCTCGTAGCGGACGATCCGAATGACCTCGTCGAGGTTCAGATAGGCGATCAGCAGGCCGTCCAGGATATGCAGACGGGCTTCGATCTTGGCCAGGCGGTGACGGGCCCGGCGGGTCAGCACTTCGCGGCGGTGAGCCAGGAAGGCCATCAGGGCCTGCTTGATGCCCATCACACCGGGAGTACCCCGCGCGTCCAGCACGTTGATATTGACCGGGAAGCGGCTCTCCAGCGCCGAGAGCTTGAACAGGCTCTCCATCAGCACTTCGGGCTCGACGTTCTTGGACTTGGGCTCGAGCACCAGGCGGATGTCCTCGGCGCTCTCGTCGCGGACGTCGCCCAGCAGGGCGGCCTTCTTGCTGTCGATCAGATCGGCCAGTTGCTCGACCAGATCGGACTTCTTCACCTGGTACGGGATCTCGGTGACGACGATCTGGTAGGTGCCGCGACCGGTGTCTTCCTTTTCCCACTTGGCGCGGATGCGCACGCCGCCGCGACCGGTCTCGTAGGTCTCGAGAATGCTGGCGCGCGGTTCGACGATGACGCCGCCGGTCGGGAAGTCCGGACCCGGCACCTTCTCCATCAGCTGTTCGGTCGTGGCGTCGGGATTGGTCAGCAGCAGCTGGCAGGCGTCGATCAGCTCGGCGGCGTTGTGCGGCGGGATCGAGGTGGCCATGCCGACCGCGATGCCCGACGAGCCGTTGGCCAGCAGGTTCGGGAAGCCCGACGGCAGGACCACCGGCTCCTCGTCCTGGCCGTCATAGGTCGGGCGGAAGTCGACCGCGTCCTCGTCGATGCCGTCCAGCAGAAGCGTCGCCGCTTCCGTCATCTTGCACTCGGTATAACGCATGGCCGCGGCGTTATCGCCGTCGATATTGCCGAAGTTGCCCTGCCCCTCGACCAGCGGCACGCGCTGGGAGAAGTCCTGGGCCAGACGCACCAGGGCGTCATAGATCGACTGGTCGCCGTGCGGGTGGAAGTTACCCATGACCTCGCCGACCACCTTGGCGCACTTGCGCGCGGCGGCCTCGGGGTTCAGGCGCATGTTGCTCATCGCGTACAGGACGCGACGGTGCACGGGCTTGAGACCATCGCGCACGTCGGGCAGCGCCCGCGAGCCGATGGTCGACAGCGCATAGGCCAGATAGCGCCGCGACAGGGCTTCCGTCAGCGGCTCGTCGAGGATGCGATCACCGTCGTCGGGACCGCCGGGGGGCAGGACAGATTTGTTCATCGAGGGGATTCGTACTCCGGGTCAGGAGTCTAGCAGGAATCCCCCCGCTGATTCGAGCGCTTAGGCCTGAACGATCCCCGGTTTTCCGGCTTCCAGCGCCCATTTGGCGCGGGTCGACAGCTTGCCGTCGCGGCGGGAGACGGCGTCCAGCACCTTGAACTCGGTGACGAAGGCCTTGGGGGTCACGTCGCAGATCGCGTAGCCGCGCTGGCTGTTGTTGAACTTCAGCTGCGGGTTGCCGGCCTGGACCTTGGCCATGTCGGCGCGCTGGTCGACGCCGTCGCCGCCCGACGTGATCGAGGTGATCACGAATTCCGAAGCGATCGGCGCCCCCTCGTGCTTGGCGCCGTCCACCCACAGGTCGCCGGCGAAGTTCTGGTGCTCGTCGCCGGTCAGGACAACGGCGTTAGCGACCTTGGCGTCCTTCATCTTCTGCAGCAGGCGACCCCGCGGGATACGGTAGCCGGCCCACGAGTCCGGATTGACCTGCACGCCCGGAGCCGCGTCGCGATCGAGATCCATCATCATGATCTGCTGGGCGATAACGTTCCAGGTCGACTTCGAGCCCGTCAGGCCCTCCATCAGCCACTTCTCCTGGGCCGCGCCGACGACCTCGGCCTTGAGATCGCCAATCTCGGCGCAGGACGCCGCGTACTTGTCGCCGCAGGGCTGGTCGGTGCGGAACTGGCGGGTGTCCAGCAGGTTGAGGTTCAACAGCTGGCCATAGGCGGCGCGGCGGTAGATCTGCATGGATGCGCCAGCCGGGAAGCTCGAGGCCCGCAGCGGCATGTTTTCGTAATAGGCCTGCACGGCGGCCTGGCGGCGCAGGTTGAACAGCTTGGGATCGGTGCCGTCCTGATCCCGGTCGCCGACCCAGTTGTTGTCGGTCTCGTGATCGTCCCAGACGGTGAACCACGGCGCGGCGGCGTGGGCGGCCTGCAGGTCGGTGTCCATCTTGTACTGGGCGTAACGGCGGCGGTAGTCGTCCAGCGCGTAGATCTCGCTGCCGAAGTGCTGGCGGACATTCTCGGTCGGGCCATTGGCGCCGCCGTTGTAGGTGCGGTTGCCGCGCCCTTCGTAGATGTAGTCGCCGTAGCAGAAGACGAAGTCGGGATTGTCCTCGGCCAGGCGGCGATAGGCCGTGTAGTAGCCAGCCTCATAGGCCTGGCAGCCGGCGACGGCGAAGCGGACGCGGTCCAGGGCCGCGCCCAGGGCCGGCGTGGTGCGGGCGCGACCGGTCAGGCTGCGCTCCTTGCCGACGGTGAAGCGGTACCAGTAGTCGCGACCCGGCTGCAGGCCCGCGACCTCGACGTGGACGGCGTGGCCCAGTTCCGGCGGGGCGATGGTCGTGCCCTTGGCGACGACGGTCTTGAAGTTGGCGCTGTCACCGACTTCCCAGTCGACCGCCACCGGGGCCATGGGCATGCCGTAGCCGATCTCGAACGGCTCGGGGGCCAGGCGGGTCCAGATCACGAAGCCGTCCGGCGACGGGTCGCCCGAGGCCACGCCCAGCTGGAACGGATAGGTCCGGAACGCGACTTGAGCGAGCGCCTTGCCGCTCTCAAGCGGGATCGCCAGGGCGGTGATCGCCGAAGCGCCGAAGACGTTCAGCAGGCGGCGACGGCTGAGGGCGTAGCGGTCGAGGACAGACATGGCGGAACTCCAGAACTGAAGCTCCGCCGATAGCGCGGCAGTGTGACGGTTCTTAAAGCCGGCCCGCTTCCGTCAGGCGATCCAGCAGCCACAGGCGCGGCGCGGGCAGCGGTCGGTTCAGCGGGCCGAACACGAACTGCTCCAGGAAGTGGCCGGTGATATCGAGGCCGGCCTTGACGTCGCCCTCGCCCAGACCGCCTTGGGCCGACAGCAGGAACGGCGGTAGCGGCAGCAGCTTGTCGTGATACGGCTTGCCCGCCGCGCGGCTTACCGCCCGGCCGGTGCGCGGGCTGACATAGACGAGGTCGTCGAAGCTGCCGGTCGCGGCGCACTTGGAGAGGTCCAGGCCGAAACCCAGCTCCTGCAGCAGGCCCGCCTCGTAGCGGACGTACACGGCCGGCCAGATCTCGGGGATCTCCAGCACGCGGATCAGGGCTTCCAGCGCGTGGAAGGCGCCGGGATGGGCCTCGCGCTCCGGCAGGGCCAAGGCGGCGACCGAGGCGGCGGACGAGAGGCCCGCCAGCGCCAGGCTGTCGTCGAACAGGCTGGAAGGCCCCTCGCCCATCGGCTCCAGGGTGGCCGAGCCCAGTTGGTCGGAGACCCGGGCGCGATAGCGGGCGATGACCCGCGCGCCCGGTTGCAGGAACGGCTTCATCCGCCGCGAAGCCGCGCCGGCCACGTGGGCGACGAACTTGCCGTGGCTTTCCGTCAACAGCTCGACGATGGCCCCCGTCTCGCCATGCGAGCGGGCCGAGAGGACGTAGGCTTCGTCCTCCCATTCGGTGGTCAAGCGGGCGTACCCCAGGCCACGACCTTCTCCAGCACCGGCTTCCAGTCAGCCTCGACCGGCAGGCCGATCACGTCGCGCAGGGTCGCTTCCAGCTCGTCGACGGTCAGGTCGCGCTGCTCGACCACCGCGCCGGTCAGGTCGCGATGGGTGAAGCGGTTGTTCTTCAGAGCGTAGCGGGCGTTGGCCGTGGTGCGGCCCACCGTCATGCTCCAGGTGAAGTGCGAGCTCGGGTGGGTGTAGGTGAAGAAGTTGGCCTGCTCGTAGTCGACCGCCGCCCAGCCGCCCTTCGACACCTGGTACAGCGGCGCCCAGCGGCCCGAGAGGTCGGCCTGGACCTGACGCTCGGCGACGCCGTCGGTCTCAGCATCGACGATCCGGAACTTGCCGTGCGGGCTGTCCTGGATCTCGTCCGAGAACAGCCGCAGCGGCGCGGTCAGCACGCAGCCGCCGAAGCCGGCGTCGGCCAGCCAGGTCTCGCCGTCGATCGAAACGCCCAGCACCTGGTGCGAGCGCGGACGCGGCGGCGCGCCTTCCGGCAGCATCCACTGCACGCGGGCCATCAGGCCCTCGACCTGGAAGCCCAGGGTCTCCAGCACGCGCTTCAAGAGGCCGTTCTGCTCGTAGCAGTAGCCGCCCCGCCCGCCGACGATCAGCTTGGCGTCGATATCGGCCGGCACGATGCTGATCCCGCGTCCCAAGAGGACGTCGAGGTTCTCGAACGGGATCAGGTCCGGGTGCTTCAGCGTGATGGCGCGCAGCGTCTCCATGGTCGGCTCGCGGGGGCCGTCATAACCGATGCGCCCGAAGTAGGCGTCGAGATCAACGGCCGAGGCCGGAGCATCAAACATCGAAATCCAGTCCGATATCGCTGAACAGACCGCGCTCCTCGGCCCAGTTCTCCTTGACCTTCACGTGAAGGAACAGGTGAACCTTGCGGTCGAGGATGTCGCACAGCTCCTCACGTGAGGCCTGGCCGATCCATTTCAAGGTCTGGCCGCCCTTGCCGATGACAATGACCCGCTGGCCCTCGCGCTCGACGAAGATGGTCTGCTCGATGCGAACGCTGCCGTCCTTGCGTTCCTCGAAAGCGGTCGTCTCCACGCTGGCCGCATAGGGCAGCTCTTCGTGGACGCGGAGGTAGACCTTCTCGCGGGTGATCTCGGCGGCCAGCAGGCGGGCCGGCAGGTCGGCGGTCTGGTCTTCCGGATACAGCCACGGGCCTTCCGGCATCAGGGTCACCAGCTTGGCGGTCAGGTCCTCGACGCCCGCGCCGGTGGTGGCGCTGATCATGAAGACGTCCGAATAGACGCCCTGGTCGAAGAAGTCCTTGGCCACGGCCAGCAGGGTGTCGCGCTTGATGCCGTCGATCTTGTTGAGCGCCAGGATGACCTTGCGATCGGCGGCCTTCAGGCCCTCGATGATGGTCTGGACGTCCTGGGCCGAGCGGAACTCGCCCGGCGTGGCCTTGTCGGCGCGGCTGGACAGTTCGGCCTGCACGTCGACCAGGTGGACGGTGGCCTCGGCGTCTTCCGAGCCGGCCCAGGCCGAGCGGACCATGGCGCGGTCCAGACGACGGCGCGGGCTGAAGATCCCGGGGGTGTCGACCAGGACGATCTGGGTGTCGCCCTCGATGGCGACGCCGCGCACGGGGAAGCGGGTGGTCTGGACCTTCTGGGTCACGATCGAGACCTTGGCCCCGACCATGCGGTTGACCAGGGTGGACTTGCCGGCGTTCGGCGCGCCGATGATGGCCGCGAACCCGGCCTTAGTTTGGGAGGTGGTGTCAGTCATTGCGCGTGCGTGTAGCACCGATGACGTTCCGGCGGTAGCGAGGCCGCGTCAGGCCCCGCTTTCGGCGCTCGGGATCAGGGCCAGGAAGTTGCGGGCGCTGGCCGGGATGTCGCCGGCGCGGGCGGCTAGGGCCAGGCTGACGCGGGGCGGCTCGCCGTCGATCGGTCGGTAGACCACGCCCTTCACCGCCAGCTGGGCGATCGAGGCCGGGACCAGCGCCACGCCCAGGCCGGCGGCGACCAGATTGACCATCACCGCGATCTGCGGGGCCTCCTGGGCGATCGTCGGCTCGAAGCCTTCCCGCCGGCAAGCCTCGGCGATCAGGTTCAGGAAGGTCTGGCCGATGCCCCGCGAGAAGATCACGAACGGTTCGGCGCGCAAGGCCGACAGCGGCACGCTGGCCCGGCCGGTCAGGGCGTGGCCCACCGGCAGGGCCACGATCAGCGGCTCTTCGCCCAGCGGGATCAGGCGCAGGTCGGCGCCGTCCTCGACATTGGCCGGGCGCACGAAGGCCGCATCCAGCTCGCCGCTGCGCAGCCGCTCGACCAGGCGGGCGGTATTGCCCTCCTCCACCACCAGGCTGGCGTCGGGGTGCTTCCAGTGGAAGACCGTGAAGGCCTCGGTGACGATCGGATGGAAGTTGGCCGACGAGGTGAAGCCCACCCGCAGGGCGCCGTCCTCACCGCCGCCCGCGCGCCGGGCCGCGCGCACGGCGCGTTCGGCCTGGGCCAGGATTTTGCGCGCCTCGGGCAGGAAGGCCTCGCCGGCCTCGGTCAGGGTCGCCCCGTGCGGCCGGCGGCGAAACAGGGCGAAACCGATCTCGGTCTCCAGGTCGCGGATCTGCTGGCTCAGCGGCGGCTGGCCGATGCCGATCCGCGCCGCGGCCCGCGTGAAGTTCTGCTCCTCGGCGACGGCCAGGAAATAACGGATATGGCGAAGTTCCATGCGGGCGCTCAGATCCGGGTCGCGCGGCGGGGCTTGAAGTCGGGCATCGGTATCCGTCTGGAAATTGAAGCGCGCACCTTCTAGGCGCAGCTTATGACGTCGGTGGGTGCTTGCGAGAGTCCCGGAGAGCTCCGGCGACCGTCTTTCCCACGATCGCCGCCAGCGCTAGCAAAGCCGCGGGGACGATTGCCAGAAGCCAGACCAGAATGATGGCCGACAACTGCAGGATGGTCGTGACAACCACCAGCGTCTTGTTTTCCGGCTTCAGATCACTCGAACGCACAATACTTGGCACGGGGCATGTCTCTTCGCAGGACGATCAAAAAGCTCCTGGCTCACGCCGTCGTCGCCCCCCGTAGGCCACCGGACCGCGAACAAGAAAGTCGTCAATGGATGGGAGACACCTTGCGGTGTCGGAATAAATCCTATGTAGAGTTCAGGTCTCTTCGCAAACTCAATTCCGAGAAACCCATTTTGGTTTCTGTGGAAATCTGGGATTTCCAGGTAAAGAATGTATTAAATTGTAAAATACCAAGTAGTTATACGTTATAAGTATAGAGCGATTGCTTTTACATACACTCCCGGACGCATTCCGGTCCGGAGCAACTCGAAGGCGGAGTCGACGGGGATTGGCGCGGCCCAACGCTCGGCGTTCGCGAGATCGAAGCCAAAGAATTCAATGTGTTGTCGATTTTACGCGGCCTTGAATGATCCGCGCCCAGAACCGCCCTCATACTCATCCTCACCTGACGGCGCGAAAGGGACGTCCGGCCGGCGACTTGGGCGGCCGTCAGGGGTGATCGAGCGGGAAGCGTTCCCGGGGCTTTTCGAAGTCTCGCCTTCGCGACGGATCCAGCAGCAGGCTCCCTGAAACATCGGGACGAAGCTCTGGCGGCGAGGGTTCGGAAAACGCGGCAGGCACGGGCTGAAATCGCCCATGCGGTCCGGATGGGATGGCCAATCCCTCCGCCCGTCGGGGGCCAAAGGTCGGGAGCGGGTTAAGACCCCGCGTCTCGCAGGCTCACCGGATAACGGATCACGCGGAGCGTTCGGACTTCGTCGAAACGGTATTCAACTCATCCCCCTTCCGGGCGACGCCCGGCGCTCCGCGGTCCCTTTCACGAACTTCAGCGGTCGCCGCGTGAAGCGGCGACCGCGCGGCCCTGTCAGGGCTGGTAGCCGTTAGCGGCCATGCACCGCTCGGTCGCGGCCTCGGTGGCGGCATTGCGGGCGTGGCGCTGCTTGCCCTTGTGGCGGTCGTACGGCGGCTTGAGGCGCAGGCCGGTGTCGCCGCTGGGCGTGGCCTGCGCCGCCGGCGAGGCGGACGAGATCTTGAAGTTGTCGGTCTTGCCGGCCCGGACCTGCTCGCGACAGGACGCGAAGGTGGTGGCCCACATCCGTTCATCGCTGCTGGGACCGCCGGCGCTCATCCGGCCGCCCATGGAACAGCCGCCCAGCGTGGCGATCAGCATCAGACCCGTGGTCGTTCGTATCAAAAGGCTCATGAACAGCTCCTGGAAAACCCCGAAGAGCAGCGCATGGATAAGGCCTTGGTTCCGCTTGGAAACCTAGCCCGCCCCTTCCCGCTCCAGCAGCGCCTTGGCGGCGGCCTTTTCGGCTTCCTGGCGGGACTTGCCCTTGGCGATGGCCGGGTCGACGCCGGCGACCGTCGCTTCCACGGTGAAGACCGGGGCGTGGTCGGGCCCGGTGCGGTCCAGGACGCGATAGGTCGGCAGCGGCCGGCCCTTGCCTTGCGCCCACTCCTGCAGAGCAGTCTTGGGATCGCGCGGACGCCCCTCGCCGGCCCGGTCGAACTCCTCGCTCCACAGGTCAAGGAAGACCTTGCGGGCGGCGTCCAGGCCGCCGTCTTGATAGAGGGCGGCCATCAGGGCCTCGGTGGCGCCGGCCAGGATCGAGTCGGTCTCGCGACCGCCGATCTTGCTGGACGAGGCCGACAGGCGCAGGGACGCGCCCAGCTCGGCCTTGCGGGCCACACGGGCGCAGGTCTCGCGGCTGACGATGGCGTTCAGGCGCGGGGCCAGCTCGCCTTCCTTGGCCTTGGGGAACCGCTGGGCCAGGGCCTCGGCGGCCAGCAGGCCCAGGACGCGGTCGCCGATGAACTCCAGCACCTCGTTGTCGCGGACCTTCTTGGCCCCGTCCCCGACGCTGGCGTGCGTCAGGGCGCGTTCGAGCAGTTCGCGATCTTGGAATTGATGGCCGATCCGGCGCTCCAGGTCGCCGACGGCGGCGACCCGTCTATCCATTTTGCGAGATCACTTCAGCACGTGGAAGAAGCGGCTGGGACGGGCGTTCAGGAACCACGTCCACGGCTTGAACAGGCTGGCCTCGGCGCTCCACGACAGCAGGATGATCTGGGCGCGGCCGACCAGGTTCTCTTCCGGAACAAAGCCGACGCCGACCTCGTCGCCGATATACTGGTCCAGCTCATAGTCCCACTTGCAGGCGGCTTCCTTGTACGGCGAGACGCCCGGGTCGAAGCGGCTGTCGGCCGAGTTGTCGCGGTTGTCGCCCATGAAGAAGTAGCAGCCGGCCGGGACCGTATAGATGCCCGTGTTGTCGCCACGGCTGTCGGGGCCAAAGTCCTGGGTGTTGTAGACGCGACCTTCCGGATTGGTCTCGGCGAAGCGCTGGACCTGCTGGGTGAAGCCGTAGCCGGTGTCGACCAGGGCCGGAGCCTGCTCCTTGCGCGGCAGGGCCTTGCCGTTGATGTAGACCTGACCGCCGCGAATCTGGACCTTGTCGCCCGGCATGCCGATCAGGCGCTTGATGTAGTCGGTGCGGTTATCGCGCGGCAGCTTGAAGACGATGATGTCGCCGCGCTTGGGCGCATGGCCCAGGATCCGGCCCTTGATGATCGGCGGGCTGAACGGGATCGAGTGCTTGCTCCAGCCGTAGCTGAACTTGGACACGATGATGTAGTCGCCCTGATAGAGGTTGGGCTCCATCGAGGCCGACGGGATCGTGAACGGCTGGAACAGCAGGACCCGCAGCACCAGGGCGATACCCAGGGCGTAAGCGACGGTCTTGATGATCTCGATGAGCTCAGCGACGACGCCCTTCTCTTCGGGCGGCGTGAGGTCGTCGGCGGCGTCGGTCATGCGGGCGCTGAGCTCTTCGAAGATGATTTCCGGGCGAACCCGTTTGGCTTTGCTAGACGGGCTGAGCCCGCCGGGCAAGTGCGGCGCGTTAGCTTGGCTTTGAGGCGGTGTTGGGGCGACCTACGCCTTAGGCAGCGCTTCGATGATCACGAAGGCCTGGGCGTAGGGGTGATCGTCGGTCAGGGACAGGTGGATCACCGCCTCCATGCCCGGCGGGGTCATCGACTTCAGCTGCTCCAGCGCGCCGCCGGTCAGGGCCATGGTCGGCTTGCCCGACGGCAGGTTGACGACGCCCATGCCGGCCAGGTGGACGCCGCGCTTCAGGCCCGTGCCCAGGGCCTTGGAGCAGGCTTCTTTGGCCGCGAACCGCTTGGCGTAGCTGGAGGCGCGGTCGGGCTTGCGCTCGGACCGCTTGCGCTCGATCTCGGTGAAGACCTTGTTGGTGAACCGGTCGCCGAAGCGCTCGAGGGACTTCTCGATCCGGCGGATGTCGCACAGGTCCGAGCCGATCCCGATGATCACGCCGCGGCCTCCAGGCGCGCCGCGTCCATAAGGGCGCGCATCCGTTGAATCGCCTGCGGCAGACCCACGAAGATCGCCTCGCCGATCAGGAAGTGGCCGATGTTCAGCTCGGCGACTTCGGGGATGGCCGCGATCGGCTTCACCGTCGCGTAGTCGATGCCGTGGCCGGCGTGGACCTCCAGGCCAAGGCTGGCGGCCAGGGCCGCGCCCTTCTTGAGGCGCTCGAGGATGGCTTCGGCGCGCTCGAGGTGACCTTCGCGGGCCGCGTCGCAATAGGCGCCGGTGTGCAGCTCGACGACCTGGGCGCCGGCGGCGGCCGAGGCGCGGATCTGGTCGGGATCGGCCTCGATGAACAGCGAGACCCGCGCCCCAACGGTGCGCAGGCGGCTCGTGGCGTCGGCGATGCGGTTCTGCCCCTTGACCACGTCGAGGCCGCCTTCGGTGGTGACCTCTTCCCGGCGCTCAGGGACCAGGCAGGCGGCGTGCGGCTTGGCGCCCAGCGCGATGCCGATCATCTCGTCGGTCACCGCCATCTCGAAGTTCAGCGGCTTGCCGCGCTTGTGGCACAGGTCGGTCAGAACGGCGATGTCGGCGTCGCTGATGTGCCGACGGTCCTCGCGAAGGTGCGCCGTGATGCCGTCGGCCCCGGCGGCCAGGGCCAGCTCGGCGGCCCGGACCGGCTCGGGATAGGAAGAGCCCCGGGCGTTCCGGATCGTCGCCACGTGGTCGATGTTGACGCCCAGACGCAGCATGGCTCAGCCCTTCAGACGACGGGAGCCGGGATCCTCGATCGGGATCGCGGCCAGTTCAGGCGGCAGGGCGTCGGCGGGATAGGCCGGCACTTCCAGGCTGCACAGCGAGATCAGCGGCACGCCGACATCGACCTTGCCGCCCGAGCGGTCGACGATGCAGGCGGCCGCGACGACGTCGCCGCCGGCGTCCACGATCGCCTGGATGCATTCGCGCGACGACAGGCCGGTGGTGACGATGTCCTCGACCATCACGACCTTCTGGCCAGGCTCCAGGTGGAAGCCGCGACGGAACTTGAAGCCGCCGCCCTCGCGCTCGACATAGATCGAGGCGACGTTCAGGTGACGGGCGGTCTCGTAGCCCGGGATGATGCCGCCGACGGCCGGCGAGACGGCGACGTCGGGCTGGCCCACCGTGGCGATGATCTTTTCCGCCAGGGCCTTGCACAGGCGCTCGCACCGCTCGGGGCGCATGAACACCAGGTTCTTTTGCAGGAACACCGGGCTGTGCAGGCCGGAAGACAGCACGAAGTGGCCTTCACGGAGAGCGCCGGCGGCGCGGAATTCGTCGAGGACGTCGTCGTTGGTCATGAGCGACGGATATAGAAGCAGGAGGCTGAGTCTTCAAACACCGCCTTGCCTTACGGGACGCTTTCGGGCTCAACCGCGCCCATGAGCGAAGAGATTCAACGCCCTCGCGTCGGCTGCGGCGCGGCCATCCTCGACGATCAGGGCCGGCTGCTGCTGGTCAAGCGGGTCAAGAACCCCGAGGCCGACCACTGGGGCGTGCCCGGCGGCAAGCTGGACTGGGGCGAAGCCGCCCACGTCTGCGCCGAACGCGAGATCAACGAGGAACTGGGCATCACCATCAAGGCCGGCCGCGTCTTGGCGGTCACCGACATGGTCGCGCCGGACTATCACTGGGTGGCCATCACCTACGCGGTCGAAAGCTTCGAGGGCGAGCCGGTCATCCAGGAAGCCCACGCCATCCACGAATGGGGCTGGTTCGCGCTGGACGCCCTGCCCTCGCCGATGACCGCCGGCAGCCTGGACGCCGTGGCGGCCCTCAAGGCGGCGCGCTAGGCCGTCGCCACCTCGATCCGCCAGACCCGGCGCTCCAGCACCCATTTGCGGCGCGGGAAGTCGTCAATATCCGCGCCGGCCAAGGTCCGATCGATGTCGCTGACCACCGCAGGATTGTCGGTGTAGTAGCTGTGCTGGACTTGCCGGTCAGAGATATCGGCCACCCGGCGGCAATCGACCAGCGCCACCTTCTTGGGCAGCAGATCAATCAAGCGCGGTCCATCCGTACCGAGCCGGTCGGGGTTGGTCTTGGTCTTGTCGGAGACCCACAGGGCCTTGTCCTTCGGATTGAAGTAGACCGTGACCCGCTTGGCCAGACCCGGAAGCGGCTTGAGCTTGTCGTCGTGCTCGAAAGTGTCGTCATCCTCGTCGGGCGAGGCCAGCAGGATCTGACCGAAGATCCGCTTGATCCCTTCTCGCTCCTTGGACAGCAGGGCCTGGACGCCGTGGCGCAGCACATAGGCGCCCATGCTGTGAGTCATCAGGTGGATGTCACGGTCGCAGAGGATCGACGGTGTTCCTTCCGGACGTTGGGCGTCCTTCTTCTGCAGCCAGGTCAGGAAATCGCGCAGCTTGAAATAGGCCCGCGCCAGCGACGCTCCCGACGCAAGGGCGTCATCGCGGTCGCTGTAGTACGACATCCAGGGCACCTTCTGGCCATCCGACGGCCAGGTGAACACGACCACATTCAGGAGGCGAGGCTCGGCCTCGGGCCGGCCATGGTCGTCCAGCGGCGTGACCGTCAGCTGTCGGGCCAGACGCGCGCCGGCCTCCATGGCGTCGTTGAAACTGACATTGAAGCCGTGGATGAAGACCAGGGTGTCGCGACCCTCGCACATCGCCTTGCGGACCCCTTCCAGGAGCCGTCCGCCGCCACGCTCCAGATCCGGCTCAGCGGGAGGCGGCTTATTCGGGTCGACCACGACGTCCTCGTAGACCTCGACCGTGGCGCCGCCCAGCAGCTTGTCGACGCCCTTGCCAAAGTCGACATGGCCGAACCGCAAGGCGGCTACGCCGTCCAGATTGATGCCGCCCCCGAACACCAGGTGGCTGTTCTCGGGCTGATAGTTGCGATTGGTCGCAAAGTAGACGCGCACTTCTTCCATGGCCGCCCCCTGACTTGCAGGAGAAGGACGATGCGCCTTTAACGAGAATTCATCAACCGCGCAGCTTGGGGCTTAACCCCGCGTCCGGTCCACGGTCTCGACCGACGGACAGGCCCGCAGGGCGGCCTGGATGTTGGTCAGGTGCTTGGCGTCGCGGACCTCGACGTCGATGTCGGTGTCGAAGAAGTCGCTCTGCCGGTGGTGCATGCGCAGATTGACGATGTTGCCGCCGGCCTCGCCGATGATCGTGCAGACCAGGCCCAGCACGCCCGGGGCGTTCTGGATCGTGGCGTGCAGGCGGGTCAGCGAGATGGTCGAGCGCTCGGCCTCGGGCGTCCAGTTCAGGTCGCGCCACAGCTCTTCGTGGTCCTCGAACTCGGCCAGGCGCGGGCAGTCGATGGTGTGGACGTCCAGGCCCTCGCCGTCTTCGCGCAGGATGCCGACGATGCGGTCGCCCGGCACCGGACTGCAGCAATGGGCGAAGTGCAGCGAGACGCCCGGCGTCAGGCCGCCGCCACGCACGTACAGCGTCGCGTCCTGGCCGCCCTCGATCTTGCGGCGCGCCGTGGCGGCCTCGCGATCGGAGTCCTTCATGCCCGGATAGGCCGTCTCAAGCACCTGGCTGGGCGAGACCCGGCCACGACCGACGGCGTCGAACAGCGCCTCGTCGCTCTCCAGGGCGAAGCGCTCCAGGATCGGCCGCAGCGACACGTCCTTCAGCTTCTTGCTGGCGCGCTCGAAGACCTGTTCCAGGGAAGCCCGGCCCAGGCGCAGGAACTCTTCCTTCTCGGTCTGGCGGATGTGGCGGCGGATGGCCGAGCGGGCCCGGCCCGTGACCGTCAGCGAGCGCCAGTCCGGCGGCACCACGGGCTTGGAGCCGCGCACCACCTCGACCACGTCGCCATTGACCAGCGGGGTGCGCAGCGGCTTCAGCTCGCCATTGATCTTCACGCCGATGCAGGTGTCGCCGACGCTGGTGTGGACGGCATAGGCGAAGTCCAGCGGCATCGCGCCCCGGGGCAGGCTGACCAGCTTGCCCTTGGGGGTGAAGACGAACACCTGGTCCAGGAACATCTCGAGCTTGGCGTGCTCGACCAGTTCTTCGCTGTCGCCACCGTGCTCCAGCACCTGGACCAACTGGCGCAGGTTGGCCAGCGGATCGCGGCCGCCAGCGGCTTCCATGCCTTCCAGGTCCAGGCCGTAAGAGGCGTCCTTGTAGCGGAAGTGGGCGGCGACGCCCTCTTCGTTGACGCGGTCCATGCTCTCGGTGCGGATCTGCATCTCGATGCGCATGCCGCGCGGGCCGACCACGGTGGTGTGCAGCGAGCGGTAGTTGTTCCGCTTGGGCGTCGAGATGTAGTCCTTGAAGCGGTCGGGCACGCTGGACCAGGCCCGGTGCACGACGCCCAGGGCGCGGTAGCAGTCTTCCTCGCTGTCGACGATCACGCGGAACGCATAGATGTCGGCCATCTGCGAGAAGCCGATCGATTTGCGCTGCAGCTTGCGCCAGATCGAATAAGGCGACTTCTCGCGACCAAAGACGCGGGCCGGCAGGCCAGCCGATTCCAGGCGCGCGCCGATCTCCTGGCTGACCAGGGTCACCGCCCCGCCCTGCTCTTCGCGCAGCGTGTCGAGACGGCGGATGATGGCGTCACGGGCGACCGGATTGGTGTGCTGGAAGGACAGCTCCTCCAGCTCCACGCAGATCTTGTGGCAGCCGATGTTGCGGGCCAGCGGCGCGTAGATGTCGCGGGTCTCGCGGGCGATCCGTTCGCGCTTCGCCTGGTTCTTGATGAAGTGCAGCGTCCGCATGTTGTGCAGACGGTCGGCCAGCTTCACCAGCAGAACGCGGACGTCCTTGGAGATGGCTAGGATGAATTTGCGCAGGTTCTCGGCCTGGCGCATGTGCTCGGCCTGCAGCTCGAGCTTGGAAAGCTTGGTGACGCCCTCGACCAGCTCGCCGATCTCGTCGCCGAACAGCTTGGCGATCTCGTCCTTGGTGACCGGGGTGTCCTCGATCACGTCGTGCAGCAGGGCCGTGACGATGGTCGCGGTGTCGAGACGGTACTCGGTGAGAATGCCCGCCACCTCGATCGGGTGGGCGTAGTACGGGTCGCCGCTGGCCCGGGTCTGCGAGCCGTGCATCCGCATGGCGTAGACATAGGCGCGGTTCAGCAGCGCCTCGTCGGCCGTCGGGTCGTAGGCATGGACCCGCTCGATCAGTTCGTATTGGCGAAGGAATTTCGGCCGAGGCTTCGGCGCTTCAGTCGGCGTGGCAGGAGCCACAGACGACGACGCGCCCGATTCTGGATCGGGCGCGCGTTGGGGTGAAGCGGTCGGTTCGACCGCTTCCAGGGTCAGAGGGTCTGCGCCTTCGGGGCTCAGTACCGCTCCTCCTGACCGCCGTCGCGGTCGCTCTGCAGAGCGCGGACCAGTTCCAGTTCGCTCATCTGCATGTGGCTCGGATCGGCCAGCAGGGCCAGCGTCTCGGCCTCTTCCTCGGCCTCGGTGTGCTCATCGACGCGCTGCAGCGTGCTGATGAGGTGTTCCTTCAGGGCCTCGTGATCGATCACGTCGTCGGCGATCTCGCGCAGGGCGACGACCGGGTTCTTGTCGTTGTCGCGGTCGACCATCAGGGCCGCGCCGGCCGAAATGCCGCGAGCGCGGTGCGCCGACAGCAGGACGAGCGAGAAGCGGTTCGGAACTTTTTCGACGCAATCTTCGACGGTGACGCGGGCCATGAGTTCCTCGGGCTGCGGTTAGCTATCGCAAAATAGGCTTCCGTGCGGCGACACGCAACGCCGCGCACGATGTTCTAGCTTTCGCGAGGGGGCGCTTATGCCCCCTTCGCGAGTCAATGTCTACCCCGTTGGGTCTACCAGACCTTCACACGCTTCTCGGGCGGCAGATACATGGAATCCCCCGGCTTCACGCCAAAGGCCGCGTACCAGTCGTCCAGGTTCCGCACCGTGAAGGCCCGATACTGGTCCGGCGCGTGACCGTCGGTGATGATCTGCTGGCGCAGGGCCGCCGGGCGCGAATAGCCCAGCCAGCTCTGGGCATAGGCCAGGAAGAAGCGCTGGTCGCCGGTCAGGCCGTCGATCACCGGAGCTTCCTTACCCTTCAGAGAGGCGTGGTAGGCGTCCAGCGCCGCGCCCAGGCCGGCGACGTCGGCGATGTTCTCGCTGAGCGTCAGCTTGCCGTTCACCGCCAGGTCCGGGAACGGCTTATAGGTGTCGAACTGGTCGGCCAGGGCCGCGCCGGCCTTCTGGAAGTGATCCAGGTCGGTCGGCGTCCACCAGTTGCGCAGGCGGCCCTGGCTGTCGAACTGGGCGCCCTGGTCGTCGAAGCTGTGGCTGATCTCGTGGCCGATCGTGGCGCCGGTCGCGCCGTAGTTGGCGGCCGGGTCGTTGTTCAGGTCGAAGTTCGGCGGGGCCAGGATGGCGGCCGGGAAGTTCAGGCCGTTCAGCATCGGCAGGTTCACGGCGTTGACCGTCTGCGGGGTCATCACCCACTCGCCGCGATCGACCGGCTTGCCCAGCTTGGCCAGGGCGGTGGCGTAATCGAAGGCTTCCGAGCGCTTCTGGTTGCCGAACGCGTCGCCGCGCACGACCGAATAGCCGGAATAGTCACGCCAGGTGTCGGGATAACCGACGCCGACCTTCAGCACGGCGACCTTCTTGCGGGCCTCGGCCTTGGTGGTCGGGTCCATCCAGTCCAGGCCGTCGATGCGCTTTTCGAAGGCGACCTTCATGTTGTCGACCATGGCGGTCACGGCCGCCTTGGACTCCGCCGAGAAATACTTGTCGGCATAGAGCTTGCCAACGGCGTCGCCGAGCGCGCCGTTGGTCGCGTTCACCGCCCGCTTCCAGCGCGGCGATATGGCCGGCGTGCCTTGCAGCGCCGCGCCGTAGAAGGCGAAGCGCTCGTCCACGAACGCCTTGGGCAGGTAGTAGCTGTTGTGGTTCAGCAGGTGGAAGGTCAGATAGGCCTTCCAGGTCTCCAGCGGCACATCGGCCACGGCCTTGCCCAGACCGACGACCAGGGTCGGATGCCAGACGATGAAACGCGGCTGGCCGGTCAGCTTGGCGGCGGCGAAGAAGGCGCTCCAGTCCAGGCCCGGCGCGTTCTTGGCGAAGTCGGCCGGGGTCCAGCTGTTATTGGCCTTCTGGACGTCGGCGCTGTCGGCGCGGGTCGCCGAGGCCCGGGCCAGCTGGGTCTCCAGGCCCATGATCGCCTTGGCCTTGCCGGCCGCGTCGACGCCGCCGCCCAGGGCCAGGATCTTCTCGAGATGGGCCAGATAGTTGGCCCGCGCCTCGACCATCGAGGCCTTGTCCGAGAGGTAGTACTCACGATCGGGCATGCCCAAGCCGCCCTGCAGCAAGAACGGCGCGTACTTGCTGGTGTCGTCGAACGACGGCGAGACCCACAGGCCCAGGACGTTGTCGGTGTAGAAGTCGGTGGCGTTCAGGGCGTCGACATCGGCGCGGACATTGCCGCCCAGCACCGTGGCCAGCTGCTTCTTGTCCTTGATGGCGGCGATACGGGCGAGATCGGCCTTCGCCGGCGCCAGGCCTTTCGCCTCGATGCCGGCCTCGTCCATGAAGCTGGCGTAGTAGTCGCCAACCTTCTGGCCGTCGCCCTTGCCGCCCTTGGCCGCTTCCTGGATCAGGTCGACCGTGCGCTTGCTGGCCTCCTCGGTCATCACCGCGCCGATGCCGTATCGGCTGCGGTCGGCCGGGATCGGGTGGGCCTTGATCCATTCGTTGTTGGCGTAGGTCCAGAAGTCGTCGCCCGGCTTGATCGTCTTGTCGATCGAGGTCAGGTCGACGCCGCTTTTGGCTTGAGCGAAGGCGGCGGGAGCGGCGGTCAGCAGCGCGCAGGCGGCGGCGCAGGCGAGCAGCGAGCGGGTCAGGTTCATGGCTGAGCTAGGTCCAGATGAGCGTGCGGAGACGCCATTGATAGGAAATGGGGGCGCGGAAATCTGGCCGGACTATGGGCGCCGCTTGATCCGATCGGGGATTAAACTTTGGCAATGGAGCGCGCGTCGCGCCCCACCGTGGCGTTGGCGGCCAAGCGGAAGGCCGGCTCGCCATTGACCGGATGGATCCAGGCCGAGGCCAGCTCGGCCAGCGGCCCCATCACAAACAAGCGCTCATGGGCCCTGGGATGCGGCACCCAGACGTCGTCTTCCAGCACCGTGCGACCATGGGCGATCAGGTCGAGATCTAGGGTGCGAGCGGCGTTGGCCTCCCCCCTCGCCCGCCCGAAGCTCTCTTCGATCCGGTGCAGGGCCGCCAGGGTCTCGAACGGATCGAGTTCGGTGCGGACGACGGCCACGCCGTTGCGGTATTCCGGCCCCGTGGGATCGGGCCAGGCCGCCGAGGCCCACCAGGTCGAGCGCGCCACCAGCGCCAGCCCCTCGCCCGGCAGAGCCTCCAGGGCGGCTTCCAACAAGGCCTCGCGACTCGTATAGGCTCCCGGCAGATTGCACCCGAGCGCCACGATCACGGCCTCGTCCAAGTCATTTCTAGAGACCTGATTTTTCAAGGGATTACCGTGACCTTCTATCCTACCGACCGACTGGCCCTGTTCATCGACGGGGCCAATCTCTACTCCGCCGCCAAGGCCCTGGGCTTCGACATCGACTACCGCAAGCTGCTCGACGAGTTCAAAAAGCGCGGCGTCCTGATCCGAGCCTACTACTATACCGCGATCGCCGAGAACGACGACTATTCGCCGATCCGCCCGCTGGTCGACTGGCTGGACTACAACGGCTTCACCCTGGTGACCAAGCCGGCCCGCGAGTTCACCGACAGCCAGGGTCGCAAGCGCTGGCGTGGCGACATGGACATCGAGATCGCCGTCGACATGCTGCAGATGGCTGAAACGGCCGACCACCTCGTCCTGTTCTCCGGCGACGGCGATTTCCGCGCCCTGGTCGAGGCCGTGCAGCGCAAGGGCCGCCGCGTCACCGTGGTCTCGACCATGAAGAGCCAGCCGCCGATGACCAGCGACGACCTGCGCCGTCAGGCCGACAACTTCGTCGACCTCAACGACCTGGGCAACATCATCGGCCGCCCGCAGCGGATCCAGCCGCGCCCGGCCTCGGACACCCGCACCCCGGCCGAACGCGAAGCCGACGACGAGTACTGAGATGCAGCAACATTCCAACATCGTCGGCGAAGTGGTCCCCAACCCCGCCGAGCCGCCGCGCGACTGCCCGCTTTGTCCGCGCCTGGTGGCCTATCGCCGCGAGAACCAGGATCTCTATCCGGACTGGTTCAACGGCCCCGCCCCGTCGTTTGGCGACAAGGACGCCCGTCTGCTGGTCGCCGGTCTGGCGCCCGGCCGCAAGGGCGCCAACCGCACCGGCCGGCCGTTCACCGGCGACTATGCCGGCACCCTGCTCTACGAGACCCTGATCAAGTACGGCTTCGCCACCGGCAAGTTCGAGGCGCGGCCCGATGACAGCCTGAAGCTGGTCGGCGCGGCGGTGACCAACGCCGTCCGCTGCGCCCCGCCCGGCAACAAGCCCGAGACCTCGGAAGAGAACAACTGCCGGCCGTTCCTGAAAGCGCGGCTGGATATGTTCCCGAACCTGAAAGTCATCGTCACCCTGGGCGACGTCTCGCGACGCAACGTCCTGAAGACCCTGGGCCTGAAGGCCTCGGCGGGCATCCCCGGCCACGGCTCGGAGTTCCAGGCCGGCCCCTATCGGATCTTCAACAGCTATCACTGCTCGCGGCTGAACACGAACACCGGCCGCCTGACGACGCCGATGTTCGAGGCGCTGTTCGAGCGAGTGAAGGCGTACTTGGACGAGAACCCCTAACCCTAGCGGGGCTTCATCCAGCCGTTGTCGTTCAGCCAGTCGACCAGCAGGTTCGGCCAGTGCTTGAACGAGGCCTGCTCCTTGCGCAGGCCCATGTTGAAGGCGTGGCCGCCGGCCTGGAACAGGTGCAGCTCAACCGGCACCTTGGCGGCGCGGAACTTGGGCAGCAGGTCGACCAGCGGCGCCGAGCAGCACTCGTCGTCATTGGCCGCGACCATGAAGGCGGGCGGCGTATCGGCCGGTACCTTGTCGGGTACGCCCAAGGGTCCCGGATAGACCAGCACCTGGAAGTCCGGCCGCGCGCTGACCTGGTCGATGGCGTCGACCTTCGGGTCGCTGGCCAACGCGCCCTGGTAGACCTCGAGATTCGCCGTCTCGCCGCCGGCCGAGAAGCCCATCAGGCCTATGCGTTTGGGGTCGATCCCATACTCGGCGGCGTGGCTGCGAACCCACCGCACGCCGCGCACCGCGTCCTGGCGGGTGTGCTCGATCGTGTAGGGCGAGCCCTCCTCACGGAAGAGCCGATACTTGATGATGAAGACCGCCACGCCGGCCGGGTTCAGGACCTTGGCGACGTCCGTGCCTTCCGAGCGAATGACCAGGATCCGGTGACCACCGCCCGGCAGCACGACCAGGGCCGCGCCGGTGGCGATGTCCTTGGGCGGCAGATAGACGGTGACCGACGGGTTGTTGATGCTCCTGAGCCAATAGTCGCCGGGGATCTCGGACATGTCCTTGCGGCTCTCGAAGCCCGGCGCGCCCTTGGGCCACAGCGGGATCTGCTGCTGGGCATGAGCCAGGCCAGGCGCCAGCAGCGCCAAGGCCAGGACCAGAGCCCTCACAGCTTCACCGTCCGGCCTTCGCGGGCGGCGCGGTAGATGGCCTCGATCACCCGCAGGTCCTTCAGCCCCTCCTCGCCCGACACGATCGGCTCGCGGTTCTGGAGGATGCATTCCGACAGGTGGTCCAGCTGGGCCGAGAACTGGCTCTTGGGTTGCGGGGCCGGCTCGCGCTGGCCGTTCTGACCGCTGAACCGGGCGCGCATCGACTGGCCCTCATAGCTGGTGGCCGGCTCGCAATCGACGAAGCCCTTGGGCCCCGTCACCCGATAACGATTGAAGTTGGCGCTGTAGGCGGAATAGCAGTTGGCCGTCGCGCCCGAGGGGAACTTCAGCTGGAAGCTGATGACATCCTCGACCTCCTTGAAGCGGATGTCGCTACGGTCGGTGGACTCCACCGCGTTGACCGCAATCGGCTCCTCGCCGGTCAGGTAGCGAGCGGCGTTCAGGCTGTAGATGCCGATGTCCATCAGGCTGCCGCCGCCGGCCAGGGCCTTGTTCAGCCGCCACTGCTTGGGATCGCCGATCGTGAAGCCGTGGTCGGCCACCACGGTCCGCACCGGACCCAGCGCGCCGTCGCGGATCAGCTTGATGGCTTCGATGTTGTGGGCCTGGAAGCGGCTGCGATAGCCGATCATCAGCTTGCGGCCGGCCTTATTGCAGGCGGCGATCATCGCCTCGCAGTCGGCGACCGTATTGGCCATCGGCTTCTCGCACATCACGTGCTTGCCGGCCTTGGCCGCCCGCTCGGTGAAGGTGCGGTGCAGGCTGTTGGGCGTGATGATGTAGACGATGTCGACGTCGGGATTGTCGATGATCTTGTCGAAGGTCTCGTAACTGTAGCGGTGGCTTTCCGGGATGCCGTACTGCTCGCCGAAGGTCTTCAGCTTTTCGGGCGTGCCGCTGACCAGGGCCACGAGCTTGGAGTGCTCGCACTCGGCGAAGCGCGGCATGATGATCCGGGTGGCGTAGTAGCCCAGCCCTAGGATCGCGTAGCCCAGCTTGCGCCCGGGCTCGGCGGCTTTCGCGCCCAGAGGCAGAGCGGCGGCGAGACCAGCCGCCAGGAATGTCCGCTTGCTGATCTCGTCCATGATGCTTCTCCCCTTACCAGGCTAGTCCGGAGGTCTTGGTGCGCACCTTCGCCACGACGTGGTTGGAGGTGATGAACAGCGTCTTGCCGTCCTCGCCGAACGTGCAGTTGGCGGCGGGCCCGCCGGTCTCGATCACGCCCAGCAGCTTGGCCTCCGGCGTCAGGATCAGGATGCCGCCCGGCCCGCTGGCGAACAGCCGCCCCTTGGCGTCGACCTTCATGCCGTCGGGCAAACCGGGACCGCCGGCGGCCTTCAGCTCGGTCGCGTCGAAAAACACCTTGGACGAGGTCGGCAGGCCGTCCGCGCCCAGGTCATAGGCCATGATCACTGGCCGCTTCGGATCCGAGATGGCGACGTACAGCCGCTTGCCGTCCGGCGACAGGCCGACGCCGTTCGGGAAGGTCAGCTTGTCGTCGACCAGCGCCACCTCGCCATTGGGCCGCAGCAGATAGACGCCGTTGAACGGCAGCTCCTTGGCCGGCGAGGCGTCGCCGCCTTCCAGGCCATAGGGCGGATCGGTGAAGTACAGCGAGCCCCGCAGTGGTCCGTCGCGGACCTCGACCAGGTCGTTGGGGCTGTTGAACTTCTTGCCCTTGTAGGTCCCGGCCAGGATCGTCTTCTTCTTGGTCGCCAGGTCGATCTTGGCGATGCCGCGATTGCCGCAGTCGGCGGCCAGCAGCTCGCCGGCCAGGCTGATGATCGCGCCGTTGGTGCCGGCCTCGCGGAAGATCTTGGTCGGCGAGCCGTCATAGCCCGAGGGCCGCAGGAAATCGGTCTTGCCGCCCTTGGCGTCCCAGCGGTGCATGACATTGCCGGGCACGTCCGAGAACAGCAGGTACTTGCCTTCCCAGACCCACGTCGGCCCCTCGGCCCAGGTGATGCCGTCGGCGATCTGCTCAATCGGGGCATTGGCGTCGATGATCGCGTCCAGTTCCGGCGACAGGCGGCGGATTCGGCCGATCTTGGGATAGGCCGTCGGAACGGCGAAGGCCTGGCTCGAGGCCAACAGGGCGGCTCCAGCGCCCAGCACGGCGCGGCGGGTTGTCATGATGAGTTCCGCTTCTTGATTGGTCTGACCTTTATGCGGAGACAGCGTTGTCGCTGCAATCCGCAGTACGACTAAAGTCGTATACGGGGCACCGCGTCCACCCAGCGGGCGTAGGCCGCCTCGCGCTCGTGATCCTTGATCGAGGGTGTCAGGGTTTCGGCGGCGGGACTGACTTCAGCCGCCTCCTCGACTGAGGCGTAGAGCCCCGCCCCGACCCCTGCGAACAAGGCCGCGCCCAGCGCCGTCATCTCCTGGTAGCTGGCTCGCCGCACCGAGATGCCGGTCAGGTCGGCCAGGCGCTGGGAGAACCAGACGCTCTTGGACATGCCGCCGTCGATGCGCAGCTGCGCCGCTTCGCCGAACGCGGTGGGCGCGTCTGCCCGCATGGCCTCGATCAGGTCGCGGCTCTGCAGGGCGCAGCTGTCGAAGGTGGCGGCCGCGATCTCGGGCAGGCCGGCGTCGCGGGTCAGGCCGAAGATGCCGCCGCGCGCATTGGCGTCCCACCAGGGCGCGCCCAGGCCCGTGAAGGCCGGCACCACGACAACGCCGTGGTCGGCCTTGGCGGCGCGGGCCAGAGCCTCCGCCGCGCGCGGCCCGCCGGTGATGCCCAGCCCCTCGCCCAGCCACTGGATCGCCGCCCCGGCCACGAAGATCGAGCCTTCCAGAGCATAGGTCGTCTTGCCGTTCACCCGCGCCGCCACCGTGGTCAGCAGCCGCGAGCGCGAGATCGGACGGTCCTCGCCCGTGTTGATCAGCATGAAGCAGCCGGTGCCGTAGGTGGCCTTCATCTGGCCGGGCGCCACGCACCCCTGCCCCATCAGCGCCGCCTGCTGGTCGCCGGCCACACCTCGGATCGGGACCTCGCGACCCAGCACCTCGACCTTCGACGCGCCGTAGTCGTCGACACAATCCAGCACCTTGGGCAGCAGCGCCGCCGGCACGTTGAAGAGCTCGAGCATCTCCGCCGACCAGTCCTGCCCGGCGATGTCGAACAGCAGGGTCCGCGAGGCGTTGGTGGCGTCGGTGGCATGCACCCCGCCCCCCGTCAGCTTCCAGATGACCCAGGTGTCCATGGTGCCGCACAACAGCTCGCCCGCCTCGGCCCGAGCCCGCGCACCGGGGACCTTGTCGAGGATCCAGGCGATCTTGGTGCCCGAGAAGTACGGATCCAGCAGCAGGCCCGTGACCTCGGTGACGCGCGGCTCGTGACCCTCGTCCTTGAGCTTGGCGCAGACCTCGGCGGTGCGGCGGTCCTGCCAGACGACGGCCGGATGGATCGGGCGGCCGGTCTTGCGGTCCCAGATCACCACCGTCTCGCGCTGATTGGTGATGCCGATGGCGGCGATGTGCTCGGCGCGGCCCGACTTCTCCGAAGCTTCACGCAGCACCGCCACGCAGGCGGCGTAGATCTCCTCGGCGTCGTGCTCGACCCAGCCGTCGTTCGGATAGCTCTGGCGCAGCGGCCGCGTAGCCTCGGCCAACGGCTGGCCGGCGCGGTCGAACAGGATGGCCCGGGTGCTGGTCGTGCCCTGGTCCAGGGCCAAAATCAGATCTTGGGCCACACGCGCCTCCGCTCAAGCTTGCGACATCTCGACGCGATACGCTGCGTCGGCGTCTTTGTTCCGTTTAAGCATGTTTTCATTTGGGGACGGCAAGGTCATCCTCATCCGGTCTTCCGGATTCGAAGGAGGCGGGCCATCCAAGCCGTCGAAATCGCATCGCTCATGAAGCTGGCTCGCAGTCGCGAGGCCGGAGACCGTGAACGTCTGCTCACGGGGATCATCGACCTGTGCGAGGCCGGCCAGGCGCGTGGCGAGCCGACCCACCCCGACATCCAGGCCCTGCTGAACTCGATCTTCATGACCCTGGTGGTCGAGGCCGAGCGCGACATTCGCCATCGCCTGTCCGAACGCCTGGCCGACGCCGACTGGGCGCCCTCGGCCCTGATCAACATCATGGCGCTGGACGAGATCGACATCGCCCGGCCGATCATCGCTCGCAGCCCGGTGCTGCAGGATCACGACCTGATCCGCCTGCTGGTCCAGGCGACCCTGGAACACCAGATCGAGATCGCCCGCCGCCCGCGCCTGCCCGGCGCCGTGGTCGAGGCGATCATCAGCCGCGACGAGCCGGCCGTGCTGACCGCCCTGGCCTCCAACGAGACCGCCGAAATCTCGCCCGACGCCATGGGCCGTCTGGTGAGCCGCTCGCGCGAGGTCGTCGCCCTGCGCTCGCCCCTGGCGCGCCATCCCAGGCTGTCCAGCGACCTGGCCGAGCAGCTCTATCTGCTGGTCGGCCGCGCGCTGCGCGACGCGCTGGCGACTCGCTTCCACCTGGATCCGGCCAAGATGCAGGCGGCGGTCAACGACGCCCTGCGCGCCGCACATCGTGGCGAGAACGATGACGAGGTCGGCCCGGTCGAACAGGACGAGGACCGCGAGGAGATGGAGCGCTCGTTGATCGAGAAGCTCGACTCCGCCGGCCAGCTGCGCCCCGGCTACCTATTGCGCGTGCTGCGTGAAGGCCGGCTGCAGCTGTTCGTCATGGCCCTGGCGCGCCTGGGCAAGTTCGAATCCGCCCAGATCCGCCGCGCCATCGACAGCGGCCGCCCCGAACTGCTGGCCCTGGCCTGCTCGGCCGTGGGCATCGACCGCAGCGTCTTCCCGACCATCCTGGAGCACGTCCGCCAGCTGAACGGCGGCCGTCCTGGCGGCGGTGACGAGGGCGTGCGACGCGCCGCCAGCGCCTTCGGCCCCTTCACGCCGGACATCGCCGGCATGGCCTTCCGTCAGGCCGTCGGCCAGGCCTGATCTGTGGTTTGACAAGGCGGCGGCGTTCCCGCCACTTGGCCGCATGTACCAGCCGCAACCGATCGTGACTCGCTTGGCGTTCAAGGCCAGCGACCGGCCCGAGGCCATCGAAGCGCGTGAACGCCTGACCGCCCGTTATGGCGATGTCGGCGACGAGAACGCCCAGGTCATCGTGGCCCTGGGCGGCGACGGTTTCATGCTGGAAACCCTGCACGAGGCGATCGCCACCCAGACGCCGATCTACGGCATGAACCGCGGCTCGGTCGGCTTCCTGATGAACGAGTACAGCGAGGACGACCTCCTGGAGCGGATCAACGCCGCCGAGCGCGCCGTCATCCATCCGCTGGCCATGGTCGCCATCGATTCGCGCCGCACCCAGCATCGGGCCCTGGCGATTAACGAGGTCTCGCTGCTGCGCCAGACCCGCCAGACCGCCAAGCTGCGCATCTCGATCGACGGCAAGGTGCGGATGGGCGAGCTGGTCTGCGACGGCGCCCTGCTGGCCACCCCGGCCGGCTCGACGGCCTACAACCTGTCCGCCCACGGCCCGATCATCCCGATCGACGGCCAGGTGCTGGCCCTGACGCCCATTTCCGCTTTCCGCCCCCGCCGTTGGCGGGGCGCCCTGCTGCCGCAGTCGTCCCGTGTGACCTTCGAGATCCTTGAGGCCGACAAGCGTCCGGTTAGTGCGGTGGCGGACAATTTCGAGGTCCGCGACGTGATCGAGGTCCACATCTCCGAGGATCGCGGCACCTCGCTGTCCATGCTGTTCGACGCCGGCCGCAGCCTGGAAGAGAGAGTGTTGGCCGAACAGTTCTCGGCCTGATCTGAAGATCTCGCCCGCCCCCTGAGACGTTGGGTCGCGGGAAACGACGGTCTCATCCAATGTTAACGCCTGCTATGTTAGCGGTACTCAACTATCCGCCACTGGGGAGGCGCTCCGTGACGAACAAGACCGCTGAAGTCATTCAGGTGCCGAATATGCTCAAGCTCAAGGTGGGCGGGCGTGGCGGCATCGACATGGCTGCCATCGCCAAAGCCGAGGCCGCTCTGAAGAGCCTGTCGGGCAACTTCGCCCAATGGCTGAACGACGAAATCACCAAGCTGGAAGCCGCTCGTCTGGGCGTTCGCACCGAGGGCCTCAACGCCCAGACGGTCGAGACGCTGTATCTTCGCGCTCACGACCTCAAGGGCCTCGGCGCGACCTACGAGTTCCCGCTGATCACGCGCCTGTCGGCCTCGCTGTGCAAGCTGATCGACGATCCGGACACCCGCCTGTCGGCGCCGATGTTCCTGGTCGACGCTCACATCGACGCGATCAAGGCCTGCGTCCGCGACGACATCAAGGTCGACACCCATCCGGTGGGCAAGGCCCTGGTCACCGAGCTGGAAGCCCGCGTCACCGAATATCTGGGCGCTGCGGCCTAACCGATCAGGTTAGGCCAAACAGCCCCTTCAAATACGGGTTCAGCATCCGGCCCTCCGGATCCAGTTCCTGGCGCACGGCCAGGAAGTCCTTCCAGCGTGGATAGATCGCCGCCAGCTGGCCGCCGTTCAGCGTGTGCAGCTTGCCCCAGTGCGGCCGGCCGTCATAGCGGCGGAAGATCGGCTCGATCAGCTCGTACAGGAACGTAAAGTCGTCGCGGTAGTAGGCGTGCACCGCCACCGAGCCGCGCACCCCGCCCTGGAACGGCGACAGCCAGGCATCGTCGGCCGCGATGCGCCGCACCTCGATCGGGAAGAAGACGTCGGGACGCTCCTTCTCGATGGTCGCGACAACCTCCTGCAGGGCCTTGAGCTGGTTCTCGACCGGCAGGTGGAACTCCATCTCGTTGAAGCGCACCGGCCGTTCGGTCGACAGCAGCTTCCAGCCCTCGTCGACGGCGGTCTCGGGCTTGGCGGTCGACAGCAGCGCCTTGGCCGCGGCCTTGCGCAGCGGCGTCGCGAAGCCCAGCAGGTTGCGCAGGCCCCGCAGCGCCAGCAGGAACTCGGTGTCCTGGTCGGGACCCCGGTCCAGGGCCGGATCGTCGGTCTCGTCGTGGCTGATATTGGCCGCCAGCCCCGTGAACGGCACGGCGTAGAACTCGAAATTGCGGTGCTGAGCCCAGCGGGCCTCGGCGTTGGCCAGGGCCTCATCGAACGGCTCCAGCCAGACCTTGCGGCGCAGGCGGCGGTTGGCGCTGGTGCGCATCCGCACCTGGCTGATCACGCCCAGCGAGCCCAGCGAGACGCGAGCGGCCTGGAAGACCTCGGGGTTCTTGGTCGCGTCGGCGTCGATGACCTTGCCCGAGGGCGTCACAAGTCTCAGGCCTGTGACGTCGCCGTGCATGGCCATGATTTTCTGGCCCGTGCCGTGGGTGGCGGTGCCCAGGGCGCCGCCCAGCGACTGCTTGTTGATGTCGGGCAGGTTCGGCAGCGCCCGGCCCTTCTCAGCAAGCAGCGGGCCGAGCGCGCCCAACCGGGTGCCGGTGCGGATGATCGCCTCGTCGCCTTCCCAGCCAACGATGCCGGACATCGCGTCCAGCGACACTAAGGTCCCGCTGGTGGGGGCGAGCGCGGTGAAGGAGTGGCCTGCGCCAACGGGCCGGATCGGGGCCTGGGCGACCTTCAGGGCCGTGGCCAGCTCGCCCTCGTCCTTGGGGGCCAGGCGGGCGGCGGGATAGGCGTGCTGCACGCCCGACCAGTTTCGCCAAAGCAGCTTGCCGTCGGCATTGACCGAGGCCGGCGACGGCGGTTCGGGCTTGTCCCCGGTGGCGACCTTGTACGCGGCGACACCGCCGCCCGCGACCACAGCCGCTCCGGTTCCGCCCGCGATCAGGGCTCCGCGCCTGGAGATCATGCCCGCTCCTCGCCTATTTGCCGGAGTCTTCGCGCCCCGCCATGAATCGGATCAGACCCCGGAAATCATCCGGTGTGCAAGCCACGCACTGTCCGGTGGCCGGCATGGCGTTGAAGCCCTGGATGGTGTGGTCCAGCAGCACGGCCTCGCCCTGCTTCCAGCGCGGGTCCCAGGCGGCGTGGTCATGGACCAGCGGCGCGCCCGTGCCGGGCGTCGCGTGGCAGGCGTGGCATGAGGTCTCGTAGAGCCCGGCCAGCTTGGCGTTGGTCGGGCGCAGCGCCGCCGCCTGTTCAGGCGTGGGCGGCGGCGGGGTCTTGGCCCCGCAAGCGGTGAGGAAAAGGGCGGACGCTACAACGACGAACGCCCTCCGCATCAGGCGATCCCCGACAGGCGTTTGGCCGCCGTCAGCGTGTTGGCCAGCAAGCAAGCGATGGTCATCGGCCCGACTCCCCCCGGAACCGGCGTGATGGCGCCGGCGATTTCCCTAACCTCGTCGAAGGCGACGTCGCCGACAAGCCGGGTCTTGCCGGCCGCGGCGGCTTCCGGATCGCGAGCCGGGAAGCGGGTGATGCCGACGTCGATCACCACCGCGCCCGGCTTGATCCAGTCGGCCTTGACCATCTCGGCCCGGCCCACGGCGGCCACGACGATGTCGGCCTGGCGCACGATCCCCGGCAGGTCCTGGCTGCGCGAGTGGGCGATGGTCACCGTGCAGTCGGCGGCCAGCAGCATCTGGGCCATCGGCTTGCCCATCAGGTTCGAACGCCCGATCACCACGGCGTTCTTGCCCTTCGGGTCGCCGATCACGTCCTTGATCAGCATCATGCAGCCCGTCGGCGTGCAGGGCGCCAGGGCCGGCAGGCCGCTGGCCAGGCGACCGGCATTGGTCACGGTCAGGCCGTCGACGTCCTTGTCCGGCGACAGGGCCGCCACGACGTCCATCTGGTTGATGTGCGACGGCACCGGGAACTGCACCAGCACGCCGTGGATCTTCGGATCGGCATTCAGCTTGGCGACCACGGCCAGCAGTTCGTCTTGGGTCGTCTCGGCCGGCAGGCGGTGGGTCTCGGAGTACATCCCCGCCTCTTCCGTCTGCTGGCCCTTGCTGCGAACATAGACCTGGCTGGCCGGATCCTCGCCGACCAGCACGACGGCCAGGCCGGGGGTCAGGCCATGCTCGGCCTTCAGCGCCGCGACTTCCTGCGCGACCTTGGCCCGCAGATCGGCCGCGAAGGCCTTGCCGTCGATGAGTTTGCCCTGGGCCATGGTCGTTCTCCTGCTTGGCCCGTCCCTACCGTTTGGAGACGAGACTCGCAACGCCGAGGGGTTGACCGTTCGATGGCGCCGGCGTGTCCTCGCCTCATGAGCCAGCCCTCTCCCGCCGCCCATGCCCGTGACCTGCTGAGCCAACTGGGCGTGCCCGCGCTTCCCGCTGACGCAGGTCACCCGGTCCGCAGCCCGATCGACGGCCAGGTCCTGACCCACGTCGCCTTCGACGACGCCCGCGAGATCGGCGCCAAGGTCTCGGCCGCCTGCCATGCCTTCGCCGCCTGGCGCATCGTTCCCGCTCCGCGTCGGGGCGAACTGGTCCGCCTGTTCGGCGAAGAACTGCGCGCCGCCAAGGCCGACCTCGCCGCCCTGGTCACCCTGGAGGCCGGCAAGATCGCCTCCGAGGCCGCCGGCGAGGTCCAGGAGATGATCGACATCTGCGACTTCGCCGTCGGTCTTTCCCGCCAGCTGCACGGCCTGACCATCGCGTCGGAGCGCCCCGGCCACGCCATGCGCGAGACCTGGCACCCGCTGGGACCGGTGCTGGTGATCAGCGCCTTCAACTTCCCGGTCGCCGTCTGGGCCTGGAACGCCTGCCTCGCTTTGGTCTGCGGCGATCCGGTGATCTGGAAGCCGTCCGAGAAGACACCCCTGACGGCGCTCGCGACCTACGCCATCCTGCAGCGCGCTCTTGCCCGCTTCGAGGATGCGCCCGAGGGCCTGTGCTCCGTCGTCCTGGGCGGCCGCGACGCCGGCGAGCGTCTGGCCCGCGATCCGCGCATCGCCCTGGTCAGCGCCACCGGCTCGACCCGCATGGGCAAGGCGCTCGCGCCGCTGGTCGCCGAGCGGTTCGGCCGCTCGATCCTGGAACTGGGCGGCAACAACGCCATGATCGTCACGCCCTCGGCGGACCTGTCCCTGGCCCTGCGCGCCATCGTCTTCTCGGCGGCCGGCACGGCGGGCCAGCGCTGCACCAGCTTGCGCCGGCTGATCGTCCACGAGAGCCTCGTCGACAAGGTCGCCGGCGCCGTCGACACGGCCTTCCAGCGCCTGCCGGTCGGCGATCCGCGTGAGGCCAAGACCCTGCTGGGCCCGCTGATCGACAAGGCCGCCTATGACGCCTTCGTCGAGGCCATGAACCAGGTCCGCGCCGAGGGCGGAACCGTCAGCGGCGGCGAACGCCTGCTGATCGACGAGCACCCCGACGCCTTCTATGTGCGCCCCGCCCTGGCCCGCCTCGCCGCGCCGGCGCCCTGCATGCAGCGCGAGACCTTCGCGCCGCTGCTGCATGTCGTGCCCTACGGCGACTTCGACGAAGCCGTGACGATCCAGAACGACGTCCCGCAAGGCCTGTCCTCCTGCATCATGACCAACGACGTCCGCGAGGCCGAAGCCTTCCTGTCGGCCGCCGGCAGCGACTGCGGCATCGCTAACGTCAATATCGGCCCCTCGGGCGCGGAGATCGGCGGCGCGTTCGGCGGCGAGAAGGAAACCGGCGGCGGCCGCGAAAGCGGCTCCGACAGCTGGAAGCAGTACATGCGCCGCCAGACCGCGACGGTGAACTATTCCGGGGCATTGCCGCTGGCTCAAGGGGTGCGGTTCGATCTGTGAGGCGCCCTTGCCGTCCGCCCCGGCAAACGGCATAAGCCCTGCCTCGGGTCATCGACCCATGAAACGCCGGCTTAGCACAGCGGTAGTGCAGCGGTTTTGTAAACCGAAGGTCGGGGGTTCGATCCCCTCAGCCGGCACCATTCTCTTCCAGGTCCCCTTTCCGGTAGGCTTCAGGTCGATGACCGCCATCCTCTTCATCGACGCCGACGCCTGCCCCGTGAAGGACGAGGCCTACAAGGTCGCCGCTCGCCACGGCTTCAAGACCTTCGTGGTGTCCAACAGCTGGATCCGGGTGCCCGCGACGCCGGTGATCGAGCAGATCGTGGTCGACGCCGGGCCGGACGTCGCCGACGACTGGATCGCCGAGCGCTGCGGGCCGGGCGACGTGGTGGTGACCAACGACATCCCCCTGGCCGACCGGGTGCTGAAGGCCGGCGGCGCGGCGCTGGCCCCGAACGGCCGGGTGTTCAGCCCCGACATGATCGGCTCGGCCCTGGCCTCACGGTCCATCGGCGAGCACCTGCGCTCGATGGGCGAGGTCACCAAGGGCCCCGCCGCCTTCGCCAACGCCGACCGCTCGCGCTTCCTGCAGGCGCTGGATCAGCTGGTGGTGAAAGCCAAGCGCGTAGCGCCGCCCAAGATCGCCCCAAGATGATCGAGATCACCTCCTGGCTGCGGATCGACGAGGACGAGCTGGTCTGGAAGGCCACGCGCGCTTCCGGTCCCGGCGGCCAGCACGTCAACAAGACCTCGACGGCGATCGAGCTGCGGTTCGATGTCCGCAACTCCCCGGCCCTGCCCGAGGACGTCAAGGCGCGGCTCGAGACCCTGGCCGGCAGCCGCCTGACGCAGGACGGCGTGCTGATCCTGTTCTCGCAAGGCTCGCGCTCGCAGGAAATGAACCGCCAGGACGCCCAGGAGCGCCTGGTCGACCTGATCCGCCGCGCCACCGAACGGCCCAAGCCGCGCAAGGCGACCAAGCCGACCTATTCCAGCAAGCTCAAGCGCCTGGACGGCAAGGCCAAGCGCGGGACCGTGAAGTCCGGACGCGGACGGGTGAAGTTCGACGACTGAACGGCCGAAACCTCGTCCTTCGACAAGCTCAGGATGAGGTTTCTAGTGAACCGCCGTCAAAAGTAGTCCTCATCCTGAGCCTGTCGAAGGACGAGGACGGACCCTCAAGCCGTCTCCGGCGGCGCCGGGGTGCTGAAGCCGATCACGTCCTGCTTCCATTCCGGTTCGACGATCAGGCCGGTCAGCATCTTCTGCAGGTAGCCGGTCATGGCCGCCTGCTCTTCCGGGGTCAGGTTGGCGCAGATCTCGCGGTTCAGCGGACGGATCTCGCCGCGGATCTTTTCCAGCAGGTTGCGACCGGTGTCAGTCAGGCACACGACGACGATCCGGCGGTCGCTGGGCGAGGCTTCCCGCGCCACCAGGCCGTCGGCGATCAGGCTGTCGATCGAACGGGTCAGGGTCGTGCGATCGGTGGCCGCCAGCTTGGCCAGCCGGGTCATCGACAGGTCGCCGAACCGACGCAGAGAGATCATCGCCACCCACTTGGCGAAGGTCAGGCCGTGTTGCGCCAACAGGTCGGCGGCGACCGCGCGGCGATGCTGCTCGGTCTGATAAAGCAAGTAACTCAGATAGCTCGGCAGCGGCAGGGCGTGGTCCTCGACCAAGCCGGCGCGCTCATCCCCCTTACGCATAGTCGTTTCGCCCCCCAAAGCGGCGCTCTGTGTCTCATAAGGTTAACGGTCACGCAATCTGCGGCGCCCCTAGGCCAAACGAAAAACCCCGCGAAAGGCTTCGCGGGGTCATCTCTTTCAATTTAAGCGCGAAACCCGAGCGGTGAAATGCGCTTGCCCGGTGTTACCGGTCTCAGGCGCGAGCCCCTAGTCAGGCGGCGGCGCGGTTGCGGGTGACGCCGCGGGTCAACCAATCGTCCGGATACGTCTCACGGACGGTGATCGACTTGAACTGGGTGACAGGGATGCTGGCGTGGTCGCCGGGGTTCAGATCGCGCGACACCGAGTGGCCGGCGAACTCCTCGATGATGGTGATCACTTGGCTGCTGCCGGCGGCGTTCTCGATCAGGACCATGTTCATGGGGGTTCTACTCGGTGATCTCGAGGAAAATGAGAAAGTCGTGCGGAAGGAAGGTCGGAACCGGGCCTAGATCTGGCTGGGCTGGACGCGTTCCTTGAGGCCCTTCAGCGCCCAGGCCTCGACGGCCTTGGCATTGCCCAGGCGGCGGAAGGCGCCGGCCGTGTGCTGCTCGCAGTAGGACCCGCGGCTGGTCAGCTTGGGGCGGCCGCAGAAGCCGAAGTCGTCGCCTTCCGGATTGCCGATCGGCCAGCGGCACGAGTGGGCGCCCAGCTCCAGGATGCCCGAGGTCGGCAGCAGGTCTTCTTCGGTGCGCTCCAGGCGCGGCGCGACGTGGGGCGCGGCGGTGGTCTCGCGGGTCGGTCGGCGCGCCGGGATCCGCGACGAAACACGGACGCTGGTGACGCGCTGGCGCACCGGAACTTCGCGGACGGTGATGCCTAGGCGGTGGACCTTGCCGATCACCGCGCTACGGCTGACGCCGCCCAGTTGACGGGCCACCTGGCTCGCGCTGAGGCCTTCGAGCCACAGCTTCTTGAGGGTGGCGGTCCGCTCTTCGCTCCAGTCCATGGTCGTTCTTCCCTGCCCGTCCGGAGCCAGCCCGCTCCGGTGAGAAAAGTGGTAGATTTTATGGTTAACGCTCGTCAAACAGTTATGTGCAGACCCACGGTTTGCGATTTCACTTTTCGTGTGAAGAATCACGTAGATACCGGCGATTGTCGCAGGGGCGCGGCCAAGCTTAGATTAAGGAACATTGTTCCGTGACAAGCCCGCGGCCCTGATTTTATAAGGGTTTGGAATGCGTCGCGCGGTCGCAGACCGTGCGGCGAAACGTCAGTCGGGGACCATCATGCGTACTGTGAAACTGGCCGTCGTCGCGGCCCTCTGCCTGACCGTTTCAGCCTGTTCGAAGGACGGCGGCAGCTCGGCGGACGCCCCCGCCGACGCACCGGCGTCCGCGCCCAAGGTCACCGACGCCGACAAGGCCGCGGCCCTGGCCGCCCTCCCCGCCCCGTACAACACCGGCGACCTGTCGAACGGCCAGAGCAAGTTCGCCTTCTGCCGCTCGTGCCACACCATCACCGAGGGCGGCCCGGACATGACCGGCCCCAACCTCTATGGCGTGTTCGGCCGCAAGGTCGGCTCCAAGCCCGGCTACGCCTATTCCGAGGCGGTGAAGAGCGCCGGCTTCACCTGGGACGCCGAACATCTGGACAAGTGGCTGTCGAGCCCGCGCGAGTTCCTGCCCGGCACCAAGATGACCTTCGCGGGCATCCACGACGCCAAGGACCGCATCGACCTGATCGCCTATCTGAAGGTCGAGACCGGCTACAAACCGGCTCCGTAAGCGATGCGCCCGGCCCCGCCCGAGATCGAGGCGCTGGTCCAGCGCCTCTACGACGCCAACCAGCGGCGCGACTTCGCGGCGTTCAGCGCCCTGGTCGCACCGGACCTACAGTGGCCGGACGCCACGCGAGGCGGCGTGCTGACCTCGCCCGAGGCGGTTCGCGCGTACTGGGCCTACAACGACGCCGCGATCCGGGTGGAAACCACGCCGGTCGAGGTCCATCTGGATGACGACGACCGCATCATCGTGGACGCCAACCAGGTGGTCTGGAACCGCAATGGCCAGCTATGGTCGGACATGTGCGTGCGGCATTGTTACACGCTCCGCGACGGCCTTTTCTGGCGCATGGATGTGGGTTCCAGGGGGGACTCGGACTGAAGGCCCATGACGCCCGATGAGGATCGGATCGCGCAGCTGCTAAGGGCCATCAACGCCCGGGACCTCGACGCGACCGTGTCGTGCTACGCGCCTGACGCCCGCTTCGCCGATCCGCTCGAAGGCGGCATGCTGGAAGGCCTGGACGCTATCCGCGCCCACTTCGTCCATCTGTTCGAAGCCGTTCGCGTGGAGCTGACCGCGATCACGCTCACGCGCGAACCCGACGACCGCGTCCGCGCCCGCCTGCACATCGTCACGCGCGGCCCTGGCGGCGGGCTTTGGCAGGACGATGTGATCACGGTCTGGTATCGTTTGGACCGGGGGCTGATCGCCGAGCAGGACGTCGACGACAGCGGTCGGGACGGAAACGAACCATGAGCGCGCTGCTGGCCGTGCTGGAAGAGGCCTATGAGGCCTTCAACGCCCAAGACCTGGCGGGCATCCGCGCGGCGCTGCATCCCGAGGTGACCTGGCCCGACACGCTGGAGAGCGGCCCACCCTTCGTCGGCCTGGAAGCCACGATGGCCCAGTTCGCCCACATCTTCGCGACCATCGTGCCGAACATCCAGCTGATCCGGGTGCTGGAAGAGACCGCCGACGCCCTGATGGTCGAGGCCCAGTACTCGGTGGAAAGCCCCGACGGCCACGTCTGGACCGACACCCGCGCGACCCTGACCTATCACTTCCGCGACCGCCTGCTGACCGGCATGACGATCGTCGGCGGGTTCTAGGCCAACAGGTCCGCGCAGGCGTCCAGGATCGCGTCGGCGTCCAGGCGGTACTTCCCGTACAGATCCGGCAGGTCGCCGGACTGGCCGAAGACCTCCAGGCCCAGGGCACGCACCCGCTGTCCACGCACCGAACCCAGCCATGACAGGGCCAACGGCGAACCGTCGGTCAGGGTGACGAGGCCGGCGTCGCGATCCAGCGGGGCCAGCAGGGTCTCGATCGTGGAGACACAAGCGCCCTCCCCGGTCCAGCGGGCGCGGCCAGAAGCCGTCCAGTCGCGGTGGAGCACGTCGGCCGAGGTCACGGCCAGCAGGCCGGCCTCTGGCATGTCCTCGGCCAACGCCTCGAACGCCGCCAGGGCCTCGGGGGCCAGCGCGCCGCTGTAGACCAAGGCGAGGCGCGCGCCGGGCGCCGGAGGCTTCAGCCAATAGGCCCCGTCGATCACGCCCTGGCGCCAGGCGTCCTCCATCCGCTCGGGCTGCTGCAGCACCCGTGTCGACAGGCGCAGATAGGTCGAGCAGCCGTCCACGGCCTGGATGCGGTCGAAGGCGTGGGCCATCAGCACCGCCGTCTCGTCGGCGAAGGCCGGCTCGTAGGTGTCCAGGCCCGGCTGGGCCATGCCGATGACCGGAGCGTTGATCGACTGGTGCGCGCCGCCTTCGGGGGCCAGCGTCAGGCCCGAGGGTGTGGCGACTAGCAGGAACCGGGCGTCCTGGTAGCAGGCGTAGTTCAGGGCATCGAGGCCGCGGGCGATGAAAGGGTCGTACAGGGTCCCGACCGGGAACAGCCGCTCGCCGAACAGCGGCGCGGTCAGGCCTAGCGCCGCCAGGGCGATGAACAGGTTGTTCTCGGCGATGCCCAACTCGACATGCTGGCCGGTCTCGGCCTTGGACCAGACCTGGGCCGAGGGGATGCGGCGGCGCTTGAAGACGTCGTCGTGGGCGCGGCGCTGGAAGACGCCCCGGCGGTTCACGAAGCCGCCCAGGTTGGTCGACACCGTCACGTCCGGCGAGGTGGTGACGACGCGGCCGGCGAACTCGTCCTTCCGGGCGGCGATCTCGAACATCACCTTGCCGAAGGCGGCCTGGGTCGACTGCTCGCCACCGCCGGCGACGGCGGCCAGCAGTTCGTCGGCCGTGGGCGTCGGGATGGCCGGCGCGACATGCTGGCGCTCGACCTCGTTGGTGAACGGCGCGCGCGCGACCAGGCCCTTCAGGGCCGTGCGTTCGGCAGCCGACAGGCCCGACAGCGGATCCCACTCCTCACCCTCCACGACGCCGAGCCGCTCGCGCAGCTCGGCGATCTGGGACGGGGTCATCAGGCCGGCATGGTTGTCCTTGTGGCCCTGGAACGGCAGGCGTAGGCCCTTGACGGTGTAGGCGATGAAGAAGCGCGGCCGGTCATCCTGCCCCGCCTTCTCGAAGGCTTCCAGCAGGGTCTCCAGGCAGTGGCCGCCCAGCTCTGTCATCAACTCGGCCAGGTCCACGTCCTTGTAGGACGCGATCAGGGCCAGGGTCTTGGGACTACCCTCCAGGTCGGCATTCAGTCGCTCACGCCAGGCCGCGCCGCCCTGGTAGGTCAGGGCCGAGAACAGGTCGTTCGGCGCGGTCTCGATCCATTCCCGCAGCGTTTCGCCGCCCGGCTTGGCGAAGGCCTCGCGCTGGCGCTTGGACCATTTCAGCGTTTCGACGGTCCAGCCTGCGGCCTCGAAGATCTCGCCGTAGCGGGTGAACATCCGGTCCTGGGTGGTCGCGTCCAGGCTCTGGCGGTTGTAGTCGACGATCCACCAGGTGTTGCGAATGTCGTGCTTGCAGGCCTCGATCAGGGCCTCGTAGATGTTGCCCTCGTCCAGCTCGGCGTCGCCCAGCAGCGAGATCATCCGCCCCATCTTCTCCGGCTTCACCGCCCCGCGCGCGGCCAGATAGTCCTGGGTCAGCGAGGCGAAGGCGGTCATGGCCACGCCCAGGCCGACCGAGCCCGTCGAGAAGTCGACGTCGTCCACGTCCTTGGTGCGCGAGGGATAGGACTGCGCCCCGCCCAGGGCGCGGAAACGCTTGAGATTGTCCAGGCTCTGGCGGCCGAACAGGTGCTGGATGGCGTGGAAGACGGGGCTGGCGTGCGGCTTGACCGCCACCCGGTCCTGCGGCCGCAGCGCCTTCATGTAGAGGGCCGTCATCAGCGTGGTCATCGAGGCGCAGGAGGCCTGGTGTCCACCGACCTTCAGGCCATCGCGGCTTTCGCGGAGATGGTTGGCGTTGTGGATCGTCCACGCCGCCAACCACAGAATCCGTTCCTCGAGACGGCGCAGCAGAGCGATTTCCTGCCGCTTGGCCGTCGGATGGCCATCAGCCATGCTTCCTCACCTGCGTTAAGCGGGCGAGGTTTGCCCCTCGCCGTTCTTCTCGGCGGCTTCATACTCTTCGATCTGGCGCGCCGTCCACTCCGGCGACTTCGTGAAGCGCGCGAGCAGGTCATAGAACACCGGAACGATGAACAGCGTCAGCAGGGTCGCGAAGATCGAGCCGGTGAAGATCACCGAACCGATGGTCTTGCGGCTTCCCGCGCCAGCGCCCGCCCAAAGCATCAGCGGCAGAGCGCCCATGGCCGCGGCGATCGAGGTCATGATGATCGGACGCAGGCGCAGGGCCGCCGCCTCGATCACCGCCTCGCGCACGGTCAGACCCTCGTCGCGCAGCTGGTTGGCGAACTCGACGATGAGGATGCCGTTCTTGGTGGCGATGCCGACCAGGATAATCAGGCCGATCTGGCTGTAGGTGTTGATGGTCGAGCCCATGACCAGCAGGCCGAACAGGCCACCCAGCGCCGCCAGCGGCACGGTCAGCATGATCACGGCCGGGTGGATCCAGCTTTCGAACTGGGCCGCCAGCACCAGGAACACCAGCAGCAGGGCCAGACCGAAGGCGATGGCGATGCCGCCCGAGCCTTCCAGATAGTCCTTGGCCTGGCCGCCCCACTTGATGCTGACGCCGGGCGCCTGGCGCTCGTTGGCCAGGTCCTGGAAGAAGGTCACGGCGTCGCCGACGGTGTAGCCGGGGTTCAGCTGGGTGGTCAGGGTCACCGAGCGCAGACGGTCGACGCGCGGACGGTCCGGGGTGTCGCCGCGCAGCTGCGTGGTCACCACGGTCGACAGCGGCACCAGGGCGCCGGAGCTGGTTCGGACGTTCAGCCGGTTCAGGTCCTCGACGCTGCGACGCTGGTCGAGGTTGGTCTGCAGCAGGACGTCATATTCCTGGCCGTTCTTGATGTAGGTCGTGACCTGGCGGGAGCCGAACATGGTCTCCAGGGCGCGACCGACCGACTGGGCCGAGACGCCCAGGGTGGCGGCCTTGTCCAGGTCGATCTGCACCAGCAGGCGCGGCGCGGTCGGCTCGTAGTCCAGGCGCGGACGCGACAGGCCCGGATTGTCCTGGGCCTCGGCCAGGATCGGCTTCAGCCAATCGGCCAGCTGGATGTAGTCGTTGCCCACGGCGATCAGGTCGACGTTCGTGCCGCCGCCACCGCCGCCACCGCCGCCCCGCTGGAACGGACCACGGACGCTGGCCACGGCGCGGACGCCGGTGATCTTGGACAGCTCCTTGTTCAGCTCGGCGGCCACCTGGTCAGCGGTCTTCTTGCGCTCGCCCCAGGGCTTCATGACCACGACGGCGTTGCCGCTGTTGAACTGGTTCTGGCCAAAGCGCGGGATGGTCAGGATGGTGCGCTCGGCCTCGCCGTTCTCGCGATACTTCGAGATGATCTTCTCGACGCGCGAACCGATCGAGGCGGTGTAGTCGTAGCCCGCCCCTTCCGGCGCGCTGATCTGGATGTCGACGCGACCACGGTCTTCCGGCGGCACCAGCTCCTTGGGGATGTGGGTGAACAGCAGGAAGGCAAAGCCCGCCAGCAGCACCACGATGCCGCCGGCGATCGCCGCCGACCAGCCGCCCAGGATGCTTTCCAGCGAGGCGCGGTACGAGTTCTTCAGCGCGTCCATGGCCCGATCGACGCGACGAGCCAGCCAGCCTTCGCCGTGCGCGGGCTTGAGCAGCTTGGACGCCATCATCGGCGACAGCGACAGCGCCAGCAGGGCCGAGAAGCCGACGGCGGCGGCGATGGCCACGGCCAGCTCGACGAACAGGCGGCCGATATAGCCGGGCAGGAACATCAGCGGCGCGAACACCGAGATCAGCACGATGGTGGTGGCGACGACCGCGAAGAACACCTGGCGGGTGCCGCGCTCGGCGGCGACCAGGGCCGGCTCGCCCTCGTCCACCCGGCGCTGGATGTTCTCGACCACCACGATGGCGTCGTCGACGACCAGGCCGACGGCCAGCACCAGGGCCAGCAGGGTCAGGAGGTTCAGCGAGAAGCCCAGCGGGGCCAGGACGATGAAGGTCGACAGGATGCAGATCGGCGCGACGATCGACGGGATCAGCGCCGAGCGCCAGCTGCCCAGGAAGATCAGGTTGACCAGCACCACCAGGCCGATCGACATGCCCATGGTGATCCACACCTCGTGGATGGCCTCGGCGGTGAACATCGAGTTGTCCACGGCCACGACCATCTTGGTGCCGGGCGGCAGGCTCTGGTTGATGACGTCCACTTCCTTGCGGACGGCCTCGGAGATGGCGACGTCGTTGGCCTGCGACTGACGGGTCAGGCCGATGCCGACCTGGTCGATGCCGTTGCCGCGGAACTGGCGGCGGCGCTCGTCCGGGCCTTCCTCGATGCGGGCCACATCGCCCAGGCGCAGCACGAAGCCGTTGGCGTCAGCCGCGCGCAGCGGCAGGCGGGCGAACTCTTCCGGCTTGGCGTAGGCGCGGGCCACGCGGATGGTGAAGTCCTTGGACGCGCTTTCCAGCGAGCCGGCCGGCAGTTCCAGGTTCTGGGCGTTGAGGGCGTTCTCGACGTCATCCACCGACACGCCGCGGGCGGCCATCTCGTTGGCGTCCAACCAGATCCGCATGGCGTAGATCTTGGCCCCGAACAGGTTGGCCTGGGCCACGCCGTCGATGGTCGACATCCGCTCGACCAGGTAGCGGTCGGCATAGTCGGCCAGCTGCAACGGATCCAGCGTGGTCGAGGTCAGGTTCAGGATAATGATCGGCGAGGAGTCGGCGTTGGCCTTGGCGATCTGAGGCGGATCGGCCTGGTCCGGCAGGTTGCTGGTCACCCGGCTGACGGCGTCGCGCACGTCGTTGGCGGCCGCGTCCAGGTCCCGGTCCAGGTTGAAGGTGATGGTGATCTGCGAGCGGCCGTCACGGCTGCTGGAGTTCACGCGGTCGATGCCCTGGATGCCGGCCACCTGGCGCTCGATCACCTGGGTGATGCGCTCTTCGATGACTTCGGCCGAGGCGCCGCGATAGGCGGTCGAGACCGAGACCACGGGCGGGTCGACATTGGGCAGCTCGCGGATCGCCAGCGACGAGAACGCCGCGAAACCGATGACGCAGAGAATGATCGCCGCGACGGCGGCGAAGACTGGGCGACGGACGGAAAGGTCGGACAGCATCAGCCGGCCTTGCCTTCACGCTTCTTGCCTTCGCCCTTGCCGCCTTGGCCGCCACCCTGGCCGCCCTTGCCGCCGCCCACCGGAGCGCCGTCTTGGATGCGGTTCAGGCCGTCGGCGACGATCTTGTCGCCAGCCTTCAGGCCGCCGCGGATCTCGACGAAGCCGTTCTGGGTGATGCCGGTGTCGACGTCGGTGCGACGGGCGACCATGCCCTTCGGACCCTTGGCGATGCGGTAGACCGAGGCCTGGTTGCCTTCGAACTGCACGGCCGCTTCCGGCACGGCAGGGGCGTTGCGCACGCCCTGGTCGATGGCGACCTTGACCAGCATGCCCGGCTTCAGGCGGCCGCCGCCGTTCGGAAACTCGGCGCGGGCCTTGATGGCGCGGGTGGCGGGATCGATGCGGGTGTCGATCTGGGCGATCGTCCCCTGGAAGGTCTCGCCCGGCAGGGCGTCGGGACGCGCCGCGATCGGCAGGCCCACGCGCAGGGTCGAGAGGTAGCGATCGGGCACCGAGAAATCGACGCGGATCACCGAGGCGTCGTCCAGGCTGACGATCGGGGTGCCGGCGGCGATCAGCATGCCCGGCGCGACGTCCGAAATGCCGACACGGCCCGAGAACGGCGCGCGCAGCACGCGGTCCAGCTTCTGGGCCTGGGCGGTCCCGACCGAGGCCTTGGCGACCTCCAGGGCGGATAGGTATTGCTCGGCCGTGGCGCGCGGGGCGATGCCCTTGTCGGCCAGGGTCTTCCAGCGGGCGTAGTCGCGCTCGGCCTGGGCCAGGCGGGCCTTGGCTTCCGAAATGCCGGCGTCTTCCTGGTCGGCCTTCAGGGTAACCAGCACCTGGCCGCGCGTGACGGCCTGGCCGTCGCTGAAGTGCACCGAGGTGATCAGTTCCGGGGTGTTGGAGGTGATCGTCACCGACTGACGGCCCTTGGCCGCGCCCAGCACTTCGATGCGGTCGGTGAACGCCTGCTCGGCGACCACCGTCTGCGAGACGTTGGTCGCACGACCGCCGCCCGCGCCGCCCTTGGCCTCCTTGTCGGCGAAGGCGAGCTTCCAGCCCCCGATCACGACCATCAGGACCACGGCCACCAGGGCCACCACGAGGAAGAAGTGCCTACGGATCAAGAAAACGCTCCGGGCGCCGATGACTCGGCGAAGCTATAAGTGCGGCGAGATATGCACCGCAGCCTAAAGCGGCGTCCAGTGACACGCGGATGACCAACTGTTTCAGTTTTGAAACAAGCTACAGACGTCGCCACAAAGCGAGCACGACGCCGCGATCTCGGGCGGTTTCGCGCCCGGAGAGGGTATCACGCCATCCGGCCTGGACGCTCCAGTTTCCTATCGATCTGACGACGGAGAGTTCGGCCTTCAGCCAGCGCGCCTTGATCGTGTCGCGGTCGGCCTGGCCGCCATAGGTCTGGGCCAACAGCAGCCAGTTCTTGGCCGGACGCAGGCCCAGGGTGGTGTCGATCCGGGTCTCGTCGGCCAGGCCCTGGCGCTTCAGCCGCGCGGCCTGCAGGTCGACATAGACCTCGCGGCCCTTCCAGACGCCCGAGCGGCCGTAGAGCACGCGCGCTTCCAGGTCCAGGCTCCCCTGACCCGGCGCGGCATAGCCGGCGTTGCGCCCTGCCCCCGCTTCGCCCGCGCCGACATAGACGGCCAAGGCAGAGCGGTCGTCCTGCCGAACGGTCCAGCGCAGCCCGGCCTCGACCGGTCCGCGCCCGGAGTACTCGACCCACTGGTCGTGGCCGCGCGTGACGCCGACCTTGGCCTGCAAGGTCAGGCGCGGGCTCAGGCCGTGCTCGACGAAGACCGACAGCGCCTCGTCGCGGCGATGGCCGATGTCGACCAACACGGCGTCGGGGTCGAAGCCCTGGTCTGCGGTGCTCTGTTCGTATTTGGCGATGAGGAGCGTACGCCCCCTCTCCACCGGCCAGGCGCCGGCCAGCGCCGCGACCGGGCACGAAAAAGCCGCCGCGATCGCCAGGACCGCGACGGCTTTCAGGATCTTGGAAGCGCAGCCTAGTCCGCGTAGCCCGGCAGCTCGCGATCCAGCTTGCGCAGGCAGCCCGGCCACGCCAGGCCGCCGATCATGCCCATGCCCATGCCGACCTGCTTGCGCACCTCCTCCTGCGCCGCGTCGGGCGCCAGGAGGACGTTCTCGCGTCCGATCGACAACGCCATGACCTGCTGCGCGCACGCCCGCTCCAGGAAGAACATCCCCAACCAGCACTCGGCCGCCGAGCTGCCCACCGACAGCGTGCCGTGGTTGCGCAGCATCATCAGCTTCTTGGTCTCGCCCAGGTCGGCTACCAGCCGTTCCCGCTCGTCCAAGTTGAGAGCAATGCCTTCATAGTCGTGATAGGCGAGCTGAGGCAAGACAATCAGTGAATGCTGCGTCAGCGGCAGCAGGCCCTCGGCATGGGCCGACACCGCCACGCCCTGGTCGCTGTGCAGGTGCATGACGAACTGGGCGTCCTCGCGCGCGGCGTGGATGGCCGAGTGGATCGTGAAGCCCGCCGGATTGATGTAGTACGGCGTCTTGTCGATGACGTTGCCGTCCAGGTCGACCTTGACCAGGCACGAGGCGGTCATCTCGCCGAAGAACATCCCGTACGGATTGATCAGGAAATGATGCTCGGGACCCGGGATGCGGGCCGAGATGTGGGTGAAGATCATGTCGTCCCACCCGTGCAGGGCCACGAGACGATAGAGGGCGGCGAGATCGACCCGCGCCTGCCACTCCGCTTCGCTGACCTTGCCCTTGAGGGACGTGATAGGCAGGGCGCCATCGGCCATGGTGAGCCTCCCGTAGGTTATCATTGTTACCTTGAGGGTCGCGCCGGGGGCAGCGGCCGTCAAGAGGCCCGATAAACCCGTCTGCCCGCTTGCCAGCCTCACTCAGGCATCAGACCGTGCCTTCGAACTGAGGGGACGAGTCGGACCAAATGCTGACCCTGCTGGGCGTGGCGGTGATCGTGTTGGGCTTTGCCCTGCGCTTCAATCCGCTGCTGGTCGTGATCGCCGCCGCCCTGACCTCGGGCCTGGCCGCCGGCCTGTCGCCGGTCGAAGTGCTGGCCGCCTTCGGCAAGGCCTTCAACACCAACCGCTATGTCACCGTCGCCTGGCTGGTGCTGCCGGCCATCGCGGTGCTGGAGCGCGCCGGCCTGCGCGAACAGGCGCGCCGAACGATCCAGGGGCTGAAGGCGGCCACGCCGGGCCGGCTCCTGATCGCCTATCTGGCCCTGCGCCAGATCTCGGCGGCCCTGGGCATGACCCAGGTGGCCGGCCACGCCCAGACCGTCCGTCCGCTGGTCGCGCCGATGGCCGAGGCCGCCGGCGAGCCGCTGGACGAGGAACAGCGTGAACAGGTCAAGGCGATGACCGCCGCCACCGACAATGTCGGACTGTTCTTCGGCGAGGACATCTTCCTGGCTATCGGCTCGATCCTGCTGATCGTCGGCTTCCTGGACCAGAGCGGCATCACCGTCGAGCCGCTGCACCTGTCGATGTGGGCCATCCCGTCTGCGATCGCAGCCTTCGTCATCCACGGCGGCCGACTGCTGCTGTTCGACCGGAAGATCCGCTCATGATCGGCCTGCCGCTCGTCTATCTGCTGGCCGGCCTCATGTTCGCGGCCTTCGCGGTGCTCAGCGCCCTGGATCGCGAAAACAAGAAGCGCTTCGGCAACGCCGCCTTCTGGGGCCTGTTCGCCCTGAGCTTCCTGTTCGGCGACCGTTTCGGTGACCTGGGTAACGGCTTTCTGGCGCTGGCCCTGGCCCTGATCGCCGGAACCGGCCAATTGGGCGTCGGCTCGCCGAAGACCACCAGCCCCGCCGAACGCGAGAGCCTGGCGGCCACATACGGCGCGCGCCTGTTCATCCCGGCTCTGGTCATTCCCGTGCTGGTGCTGGTCGGCTCCCTGACCCTCAAGCGCCTGTCGTTCGTCGATCCCAAGCAGGCCACCCTGGTCTCGCTGGCCCTGGCCGCCCTGGTCGCGGCGATCCTGGCCAAGATCATGTTCCGCCAGCCGGCGTCAGCGCCGCTCCAGGAAGGCCGCCGGCTGATGGACCTGGTCGGCTGGGCCGCCCTGCTGCCCCAAATGCTGGCCGCCCTGGGCGCGGTCTTCGCGCTTGCGGGCGTCGGCAAGACCATCGGCGAACTGGCCGTGCAGCTGACGCCGGTCGACAGCCGCTTCGCCGTTATCGTCGCCTACTGCCTGGGCATGGCGGTGTTCACGGTGATGATGGGCAACGCGTTCGCGGCCTTCCCGGTGATGACCGGCGGCATCGCCCTGCCCCTGGTCATCGGCCGCTTTGGCGGTGATCCGGCCGTGGTCTGCGCCATCGGCATGCTGTCGGGCTTCTGTGGCACGCTGCTGACGCCGCTGGCGGCCAATTTCAACCTTGTGCCGGCGGCGTTGCTACAGTTGAAGGACCGCTACGCCGTGATCCGCGCCCAGGCGCCGACCGCGGTGCTGATGCTGGTCGTTAACGTGGTCCTGATGAACGCCCTCGCTTTTCACAAATGAGCCTCGCCCGCTCCACCGCCTCGCGCTTCGCCAAGATCGCCCTGGGCCACCTGACACGCGAGTATCCCAATAAGCTGGACCACGTGATGGCGGGGCCGGACGACGTCCGCTCGCCGCGCGAGCTGCACCCGATCTTCTTCGGCAGCTTCGACTGGCACTCCTGCGTGCACGGCTATTGGCTGTTGGCCACCCTGCTGCGCCTGCGCCCCGAGATGGCCGAGGCCGAGACCATCATCGCCCTGTTCGACGACGCCTTCACGCCGGACAAGGTCGCCGGCGAGGTCGCCTACCTGGCCCGTCCCGAGAGCCGAGGCTTCGAGCGCCCCTACGGCTGGGCCTGGAGCCTGATGCTGCAAGCCGAACTGCTGCGCCATGACCGGCCCTGGGCCAAGGCACACGCGCCCCTGGCCGCCGCCTTCAAGGCCCGGTTCGAGACCTTCCTGCCGATCGCCGATTATCCGGTCCGCACGGGCACGCACTACAACACCGCCTTCGCCCTGGTGCTCGCCTATGAATATGCCGAGATGACCGGCGATCAGGCGTTCTTCGACCTGCTGCAGAGCCGGGCCCTGGTCTGGTATGGCCAGGACGCCGCCTGCCCGGCCTGGGAGCCGTCGGGCGACGACTTCCTCTCGCCCGCCCTGATCGAGGCCGAGGCCATGCGCCGCCTGCTGTCGCACGAGCGGTTCCAGATCTGGTTCCCCCGTTTCCTGCCGGATCTTGGCCAGAAGCAGCCCGCAACGCTGTTCAACCCTGTCCGGGTCAGCGACCGCAGCGACGGAAAGATCGCCCACCTGGACGGCCTGAACCTGTCGCGCGCCTGGTGCTGGCGCACCCTGGCCAGCGCTATGTCCGAGGCCGACCCGGCCAAGCCCCACGCGGTCAACGCGGCCCTCAACCACCTGGCCGCCGCCATCCCGCACGTGTCCGGCGACTATATGGGCGAGCACTGGCTGGCCACCTTCGCCCTGCTGGCGCTGGAGAACGGCTAGCTAGACCATGCAACCCTGACGATAAGATCGCTTGCACGAATGTCCGCACACGGTTTACAATCGTTGACAATGCAAGGCGACGGGTACGCGTTAAGGATGAACGCGCGCTCAAGCTCAGGGGCGCGATTCTAGTTCGGGGAGTTCGTCGTCATGCCTGACGCCGCCCACTGCCAGCGTATAGAAATCGCCCACGTCTCCGAAGGTTGGGTCGTCACCGAGGACGGTCGACTGGCCGGACACTTCGACAGCGTCGAAACCGCCTACAAGCAGGCCCTCGCCATCTGTGGCGACCTGTTCGAACGCGGCGTGGCCTCGAAGGTCTACGAAGTGCCGGTCCTGGCCTGAAGTTCGCAGCATCAACCTCCAACCTCCGTCATTCGCGCTTTTGCGGCGGGAATGACGGCCGGTGGGAGACTAGATCGGCTCAAGCATCTCGGCGAGCGCCAGCACCGCCGTCCACGGCCGACCGGTGATCCGCGTGCCAAGGGTCTTCTCGACCAGGCTGTTGGTCAGTTTCGAGCCGCCGACGCCGTCGGGATAGATCGCATAGATCTGGCGGCTTTCGGCCCGCGCCTGCTCGGTCCCGCGGATTGCCGCACGCAGGGCGCCCATGGCCTTCTTGTCGGGGGTGTCCTTGCAGAACAGGGTCATCAGCCAGCCCGGATCGGTCGCCGCGAAATCCGGGAACGGGTTGGCCGCGACCAGGGCCCGCCAAGCCTCGGCGCTGCGGACATAGACATCGGTGCGCAGGCCCAGGCGCGCCATCAGCTCGGTTTCGATCTGCGTCTGAAGTTCTGTACCCGTGCGCTCGCCGCTCTCGAACACCAGGTCGCCGCTCTTGGGGCCCATGCGGACTTCGGTGTGGCCGAGATCGGTCAGCAGGCCCGTCAGCTCGTCGGCGGTGAACAGGCGACCGCCAGCGGCATTAACGCTGCGCAGCAGGGCAATGTGGAGAGACATGGTCGGGCCTTTCAAACGAGACGGCTGATCTACTTCTTCCGCATCGAAAGCGGTCGCTAGTCCTGAGGACGGACGAACACGTAAAGCCCGTGCAACACCCCTCAAGCCAACCCTTTACAATCGTTGACAATGTTTCGCCGCTGGTAGGGCTAACATATTCATCAGGGACTGATTTGCCGCGCCCGGGATGGCGCGACCTGATGGAGCCTAGCCATGGCCCAGACCACGCGTAGCCAGTTGCGTACCGAAGTCCGAACCTACCTCCTGGTCAGCGCCGGCGCGTTCGCCCTGGGCCTGGCCATCGGCTTCATCACCCTGGGCGGGCTCTCCTAAGCAGAGGGCCCCCTTTAGTCGTCTCGGCCGCCGCTCTTCATCAGGCGGGCCTTGTCGCGCTGCCAGTCGCGCGCGGCTTCGGTCTCGCGCTTGTCGTGGTTCTTCTTGCCCTTGGCCAGGCCGATCTCCAGCTTCGCCAGGCCCTTCTCGTTCCAATAGAGCTTCAGCGGGATCATCGTCCGGCCGTCGCGCTGGACAGCGCCGATCAGCTTGTCGATCTGCTTGCGATGCAGCAGCAGCTTACGGTGCCGGCGCGGCTCGTGGTTGAAGCGGTTGGCGTGGCCGTAGGGCGGGATGTCGGCGTTGATCAGCTTGATCTCGCGCCCTTCGACCGACGCATAGGACTCGGCGATATTGGCCCGGCCGACGCGCAGAGACTTCACCTCGGTGCCAGTCAGCATGATGCCGGCCTCGAAGACCTCCTCGATGAAGTAGTCGTACCGGGCGCGCCGGTTCTCCGCGATCGGCTTGGTCATTACTCGAGACCGGCCTCGCGCATGGCTTCCAAGATGATCGGACGCACGGCTTCGGCGCAGGTGGTGATGGGCAGGCGCGCCTCGTCCGAGCACAGGCCCAGTTGCGCCATGGCGAACTTGGTCGGGGCCGGCGACGAATCCAGGAACAGGGCCTTGTGCAGGCGCACCAGGCGGTCCTGCCAGTAGAGGCCGGTTTCCCACTGGCCAGCCATGCAGGCATTCATGAAGGCCGCGCAGGCGTCCGGGGCGACGTTCGAGGTCACCGAGATCACGCCGTGGCCGCCATGGGCCATGTAGCCCAGGGCCGAGGGGTCGTCGCCCGTCAGCAGCACCCAGTCGGGACCGCACAGCAGGCGCTGCATGCTGATGCGGGTCAGGTCGCCGGTGGCGTCCTTGATGCCGATGATGTTGGGCAGCTTGGACAGGCGCGCCAGGGTCTCGTTGGAGATGTCGACGCCCGTGCGGCCCGGCACGTTGTAGACGAACACCGGCAGCTCCACGGCGTCGTTGATCGCTTTGTAGTGCTGGTACATGCCCTCTTGGCTGGGACGGTTGTAGTACGGGGTCACGACCAGGGTGGCGTCGGCGCCAACGGCCTTGGCGTGCTGGACCAGCATGATGGCTTCTTCGGTCGAGTTGCTGCCCGCGCCCGCGATCACCGGCACGCGGCCGGCGGCGGTCTTCACGCACAGCTCGACGACGCGCTTGTGCTCCTCGTGCGACAGGGTCGAGGTCTCGCCGGTGGTGCCCACGGGCACCAGACCGTGGACGCCGCCCGAGATCTGGCGCTCGACCAGGGCCACGAACGCTTTTTCATCCACCTCACCGTCCCGAAGCGGCGTGACGAGGGCCGGAATGACGCCCTTGAAGTGAGACTGGACCATGACTTGCAAATTGCCGTGAGGAGACGCCGCATCGGTTGCGGCAGGATGATGGGGGCGGACAATATGTCCCTGCCCCTCGGTCCCGCAATGGGCGCCTCGGGGCAGGTGCGGGATTTGATGGGCCAAGCCGGTCCGGTCAAGCCCCGCCAACCGGTCTTTAAACCTATTAGGGCCTGAATCGTCGCATAGGGGACGGCCCGAGATTCGAGTACAAGCTCTTCGGGGGCTTGGTTAAGGAGAGTGGTTTGGTGTCTGTGGCGCGTCGGATTCTGCTCGGGGGAGCCTGCATCGTGGCCTTGGTCGTCGGGGCCGCGGACGCCCAGACCACGTCGGGCTATGCGACTCCGTACCAGAGCCAGCCCGGCCTGATCACCACCCCGCCGACCGCCGTCCCGGGCGCCCTGTCCGACACCGACTCGGCCAACCTGCAGACCGCCTTGGCCGCCGCCAAGCGTGGCGACGTCTCGGGCGCGCGTATGGCCATGGACAGCCTGCAGGACCCGATCGCCAAGAAGATCGCCCAGTGGCAGCTAGTCGACAGCAACGCCGAGGCCCTGAGCTTCTTCGAACTGGACGCCGCTCGCCGCGATCTGTCGGGCTGGCCGCGCGGCGCCCGCCGTGACGCCGCCGCCGAGAAGGCGCTGTCGACCTCGGGCCTGGATCCGGCCCGCATCATCGCCTGGTTCGGCGGCGCCCAGCCGGTGACGGCCGACGGCGCCATGGCCCTGGCCAGCGCCTGGCAGGCCACCGGCCGCAATCAAGACGCCACGAACCTGATCCGCCGCACCTTCCGCGACAAGGTGTTCGAGGCCGACGCCCAGCGCAGCATGATCGCGCGCTTCGGCGGCATGCTGACCGCCGACGACTACGCCCGCCGCGCCGACATCCTGCTGTATGGCCAACAAGGCCCGGCCGCCCGCGACATGGTCGCCATGCTGTCCGACACCGGACAGGCCACCGCCCGCGTGCGCATGGCCTATCGCTCGAATTCGGCCAGCGCCAACACGCTCTACAATGGCCTGACGCCCGACCTGCAGGCTTCGCCCGGCGTGGTGTTCGAGCGCGCCGCCTATCTGCGCCGCGCCGGCATGGACACCCTGGCCCTGCCGATGGTGGTCAACTTCCCGGTCCCGCCGACCGAAGAAGCCTCCACCGCCATCTGGAAGGAACGCAAGCAGCTGATCGTCTCGGCCCTGAAGGCCGGCAACAGCGCGGGCGCCTACGCCGCCGCCGACAACACCCGGGCTCTGGCCCCTGCCGACATCGCCGAGAGCGAGTTCTACGCTGGCTGGATCGCCCTGACCCGCCTGAAAAACCCCGACGCCGCCGCCGCCCACTTCGCCGAGATCGCCGCCGTCGGCGCCTCGCCGATTACCCGCGGACGCGCCCTCTACTGGCAGGGCCGCGCGGCCGAGGCCCAAGGCGACCTGATCGCCGCCCAGGCCTTCTATGGCGAAGGCGCGCGCTACATCACCACCTTCTACGGCCAGCTGGCCGCCGAGAAGGCCGGCATCAAGGAACTGCGCCTGGACCGCGACCCGGTCATCACCCAGGCTGACCGCGCCCGCTTCTATGGCCGCGAGCAGGTCCGCGCCGCGCGGATCCTGGCCGACACCGGCCAGCACGACCTGTTCCGCAGCCTGGTTCTCTATATCGACGACACCCTGCCCAATGCCGAGGAGTCGGCCCTGCTGGTCGACATGGCGCGCGGCTATGGCGACCAGGACCTGGCCATGCGCGCGGTCCGCACCGCCGCCCAGCGCGGCATGATGCTGCCCGAGCGCGGCTATCCGCTGCTGGACCACCACTTCACGCCCGGCGCCGGCGCGGCCGAGACGGCCTTCGTCTATTCCATCTCGCGCCAGGAAAGCAATTTCGACCCGGCCGCCCGCTCGGGTGTCGGCGCGCGCGGCATGATGCAGCTGATGCCGGCCACCGCCGCCATCGTCGCGCGCAAGCTGGGCGAGGCCCATACCGTCGATCGCCTGTCGGACGCGCCCTACAACATGCGCCTGGGCTCGGTTTATCTGGGCGACATGGTCCGCAGCTTCAGCGGCTCGTACATCATGGCCGCCGCGGCCTACAACGCCGGCCCGGGACGCCCCGCCGCCTGGGCGGGCCTCTGCGGCGACCCGCGCGGCGCCCAGACCGACCCGCTGGACTTCATCGAGTGCATCCCGTTCTCCGAGACCCGCAACTACGTGATGCGGACCCTGGAGACGACCATGGTCTATCGCGCTCGCCTGAACGGCGGCGTCAGCCCGCTGACCCTGTCGTCCGACCTCAAGCGCGGCGGCTATGTCTACACGCCGTCGGTGGCCTCGGCCGACATGGGCTCGGCGCAGCCCTAGGCGCGCCTCGCGGCGAGCACCGGTCCGACGTCGGTCTGGACCAGCTCGCCGTCCAGCCGGAAGACATGGCTGAGGATGAACCGCGACAGCGCCTCGCGCGGCTTGCCCTCGGCGACGATGCGGCCGTGATCAACGACGATGATCCGGTCGCAGGACCGGGCCGCCAGGCCCAGGTCGTGAAGCGTCACCACGACGGCCGCGCCACGCTTGGCCTCGGCGCGTAGCAAGTCCAGCGTCAGCAGCTGAGCGTCAGGATCCAGCCCCGCTGCCGGCTCGTCAGCGACCAGCAGTGGCGCCCGCGTGGCCAGCAACCTCGCCAGCAACACCCGCGCCCGCTCGCCGCCGGACATGTCCAGTACGCCGCGATCTGCGAGGTCCCTGGCGCCCACGCGGTCCAGGCATTGCAGCGCCAGCAGGTCGGCCGCCGTATCGGCCAGGTCGCTGGCGCCCAGGGCCGCGACCATGCGAGCCGGCAGGTTCCAAGCCACGCGGCGATCCTGCGGCAGGTAACCGACCAGCTTGGCGCGTTCGTCCGGCTTGAGGGCGGCCAGCGCCTTGCCCGACAGTTTCGCTTCACCGGCCGTCAGCGGCAGCAGACCCAGGCCCGCGCGTAGCAGGCTGGTCTTGCCCGCGCCGTTGGGGCCGACCACGCCGACCAGTTCGCCGGCGGCGACGCTCAGTGAGGCGGCTTCCAGCACCGTCTTGCGGCTCTGGCGGGCGGAGATATCCGTGAGGGTCCAGGCGCTCATGCCCGCCAACTCCGCGAGGCGCGCCAGGCCAGCAGGGCGAAGGCCGGGGCGCCGAACAGGGCCGTGACGACGCCCAGCTTCAGCTCCTGCTCGGTCGGGATCAGGCGGGCGGCCAGGTCGGCCAGCACCAGCAGCAGCGCCCCGGCCAGGGCCGAGGGCCACAAGATCCGACGGGGATCATCCTTGACCAGCGCCCGCACCAGATGCGGCGCGGCTAGGCCCACAAAGCCGATCACGCCGGCCGCTGCGACGGCCGCGCCGGTCAGCAGGGCCGAACCGGCCACGGCATAGACCCGCAGGCGCGACATCGGCAGGCCCGACATCCGCGCGGCCTCCTCGCCCAGGGTCAGCATGCGCAGCCCCTGCCCGGCCCGCATGCACAGGGCCGCGCCCAGCACCATCGGGATCAGGGCGCGGGCGGCGTCCGTCCAGTCGCGGTTCTGCACCGAGCCCATCAGCCAGGCCAGGATCTCGGCCGTCGCCACCGGCGAGGGCGAGAGGTTGAAGACCAGCGCCGTCAGAGCGCCGCCGAATGCCGACAAGGCCACGCCGAACAGGATCAACGCCTCAGGCTCCCTGAACCGCGCGGCCAGGGCCACGACCATGGCGCCGGCGGCCAGGGCCCCGACGAGGGCCGACAGCTCGATGCCGCCGGGAACGACGGCCAACCCGGCCGAGATGGCCAAGGCCGCGCCCAGGCCCGAGACGGCCGAGACGCCCAGCACGCCAGGATCGGCCAGCGGATTGCGCAACAGCCCCTGCATGGTCGCGCCCGCCAGGCCCAGGGCCGCCCCGACCAGGGCCGCCACCGCCACGCGTGGCGCGCGGATGGTCCACAGCACCTCGCCCGGCGGCGAGGCCGGATGGCTCAGGGCCAGGCCGTACTGCGCCAGGGTCAACGGCGTTTCGCCCAGCGACACGGCCAGGATCGCCGCGCCAGCCAAGGCCAGCAGCATCACAAGACAAAGACGCAGCAGGCTCATCGCGCCGCCCTCGCCAGGGCCTCGGCCCCGTCGGCGGCGAACCAGCCAGCGCAGCCGACCACGGAGCCAGGCAGCGAGGCCACGGTGCGGGTGCTCACGACCTTCTGGAGCGCGGCGTGGCGGCCAGGTCCCCAGCGATCGGCGCCAGCACGGACCATGTCGAACAGGCCCAACACCACCGCGGCCGGCGGCTGCATGACCATGCGCTCCAGCGACACCGGGGCGAAGTACGGGCCCTTGGTCGCGTTCGTGTAGCCGGCGGCCTTGAACATGGCGTCGACCAGGGTGCCCGAGCCGGCCGTGAAACCGCCCGGCGTCAGATAGAGGGCCGGCCGCCCCCGCCCTGCCCCCGCCGAACGCGCCAACTGGGCGTCCATGCGGGCGATCAGCGCCTCGCCCTGCGGCTTGCGATCCAGGGCGACGGCGACCTTGCGGACATTGGCTCGCAGGCCGTCGAAGTCGGCGGCGTCGTCCAGGGCGACGGTGGTGATGTTCTTCTTTTCCAAGGCCTTGGACAGCCGCGCATCACCGCCCCACAGGCGGACCACGACCTCGGGCCGCGCCGCCACCAGGCTCTCGAAGGTCGCCCGCCGCAGCGGCAGGCCGCCGGCCCGATCCCGCATGTAGCTGTCGCGCGAAACGGCCCGATGCGAGAGGCCGACGATGGTCTCGCGCGGCGCCAGGGCCAACACATATTGGTCAGCGCACGAGTCCAGCGACATCACGCGCGGTCCGGCCAGCACCGCACTGGGCGCAACCGCCATCGCCGCCAGAAGCGCTAGCAAGGCCTTGGCGGCGCTCATGAAATCAGTCCGTGACCAGGCCGTACAACAGGCCGTCCAGCATCACCTTCATCAGCTGGTCGGGATCGGACCACCCCCGCGAGGGCTTGGTGATCAGCAGCGAGACCAGCCCGTGGCAGCCGCTCCACAGCACCTCGGCGGCCTCGACGGCCGAGCCCGAGCGCAGGCGGCCATGGGCGGCGATCTGGTGCACCGGCTCGCTGAATTTCTCGAAGCACCGGTCGCCCAGCGCCATGACGTCGGCGCTCTTGTCCTGCGAGACGTGCTCGCCGGTGCTGCAGAACACCAGCTGGTAGGTGTTGGGATTGTCGAGGGCGAACTGCATGTACGCCTCCAGCATCACCCGCACCCGCGAGACCGGGTCGATCGGCTGGGCGGCGATCTGCGTGTTCAGTTCCAGCAGACGCTCGATCGCGTCATTGCTGATTTCCAGCAGGATCTGGTCCTTGTCGCGAAAGTGCATGTAGAGCGCCGTCGACGACACGCCCACCGCGTCGGCGATCTTGCGGATCGTCGCGCCGGCATAACCTTCGGCGATGAAGATCTTTTCAGCCGCCGCCAGGATCTCGCCTCGACGCAAGTGCCCGTCACCCTTGGGCTTTCGCGCGGACTTGTGAGGCTTCTTCAGAACGACCGTCACGGACTTGGCTTCCCCTGCATTTCCCCAGTCCGACACTAAACGGGAATCACCCAGCCGTCGCAAGAACGTGCGTCGCAGGAGAATTTCGGGCGAGCCTGGCCTCGCGCGCGCGAGGAGCACGTCGCAAAACGCGCATTTTTCTATTTGACAGCCCTTGGTTGCGATTCCGTTATGCGCGCCGTTGGGGCGAGCAGCGTTTCAGGGGCTTCCATGGCGCGCGAGGAAAGGCGGCTGGACTTCGCGTCCAGGCCGATGGGCGGACCTGTGCCTGCTGCACAGGAAGGACCGGCGGAAACCGGCGCGCGAGACGGCGCGCACATGACGCTGTCGCGCATTCAGGCGGCCTTTGTCGCTCTAGCCGGCCTGCTGGCGGCTTTGGGCGTGGCGCTGGATCCGAATGGCGCCATGATGGTGATCCACCACCTGTTCTTCGGCGTCTTCCTGCTGGGCGGCTTCACCCGGTTGGCGGCGGCCTGCACGCCGCTGCCGCCCGTCCACGTCCCTCCGCTGGCCGAGGCGGACCTGCCGACCTACACAATCATCGCCCCGCTCTATCGCGAGGCCGAGGTCGTTGCCGAGCTGGTCGAGAACCTGATCGCCATCGACTATCCGCGCGACCGGCTGCAGGCGCTTATCGTGCTGGAGGCCGACGACGAGATCACCAAGGCCGCCGTCCGCGCCATCGACCTGCCCGCCTTCGTCCAGGTGCTGATCGCCCCGCCGGGCGTCCCCAAGACCAAGCCGCGCGCCTGCAACCACGCCCTGGACCGGGCGCGGGGCGAGTTCGTGGTCATCTACGACGCCGAGGACATGCCCGATCCGGGCCAACTGCGTGAAGCCGCCACCCGCTTCGCCGCCTCGGACGCGCGCCTAGCCTGCCTGCAAGCGCCGCTGCGGATCGAGGATCCGGGCTTCTCGCTGTTCCTGCCCTCGCAGTTTCGCCTGGAATACGCCGCCCACTTCGAGGTGCTGCTGCCGGCCCTGGCTCGCTGGGGCTTGGCCTTTCCGCTGGGCGGGACGAGCAACCACTTCAAGACCGCGCCGCTGCGCGCGGTTGGCGGCTGGGATCCCTACAACGTCACCGAGGACGCCGATGTCGGCTTCCGTCTCGCCGCCGCCGGTCATCGCCTGGGCGTGATCGGCCGCCCGACCTGGGAGACCGCCCCGACCACTACCGAGCAGTGGTTCCCCCAGCGCGCCCGCTGGATCAAGGGCCACATGCAGACCCTGGCCGTCCACGCGCGCGGTCCGGTCCCCCGCCAACCGCGCAACGCCGTGGCGCTGATCCTGACCTTGGCCCAATCGGTGGCTTCATCCCACCTACACGGACCGGTGATGGCCGTGGCCATCACGGCGGCGATCATCGACTACATCCCCGACGCGGCGTTCGGCATCCCGGCGTGGGACCTGATGCTCTACGTCCTGGGCTGGGGCTCGGCCGCCATCGCCGGGGCGCGCGGGGTGATGCGGGCCGGCGGCCGGCCAAAGTCCCTGCACCTGCTGGGCATGCCTGCCTATTGGCTGTTCCAGAGCGCTGCGGCGGTGAAGGCCCTGCACCAGTTCATCACCGCGCCACACCGTTGGGACAAAACGCGGCACACGCCACGCTCTGGACCTCCCCACCCGTAAGGCGGTATGGGCGGGCGATGGCTCCGAAGATCGCTCCCGCCCCCATCGTCATGCGCACCACCGGCTGGGCGGACTACGCCCTGCTGGACAGCGGAAACGGCAAGAAGCTCGAGCGCTACGGCCGCTACACGGTCGTTCGCCCCGAGCCGCAGTGCTTCTGGGTCCCGCGCCTGGACCAGAAGGTCTGGGACAATGCCGACGCCGTCTTCGATCCCAGCGACGAGGACGAGGCCGGCCGCTGGCGCTTCAAGGGCAAGCCGATCGAGAAGTTCGATCTGGCCTGGGGCGGCGCCAAGTTCCACGGCCAGTTCACGCCGTTCCGCCACCTGGCCTTCTTCCCCGAGCAGGCCGCCAACTGGGCCTGGCAGGACGAGCGCGTCCGGGCGCTGTGCAGCGTCTCAGGCCCTCAGCCGAAGATCTTGAATCTGTTCGGCTATACCGGCGTTGCCTCGCTGGTCTGCGCCGCCGCCGGCGCGGCCGTCACCCACGTCGATGCCTCCAAGAAGTCCGTCGGGTTCGCGCGCGAGAACGCCGCCTTCGCCGGCCTGGCCGACAAGCCGATCCGCTGGATCGTCGAGGACGCCCGCAAGTTCGTGGCCCGCGAGGTCCGGCGCGGCAACACCTATGACGGCATCATCCTGGACCCGCCCAAGTTCGGCCGCGGCGCCGACGGCGAGGTCTGGCGCCTGTTCGAGGACCTGGCCGCCCTGACTAAGGACTGCGCCGCCCTGCTCTCAACGGACGCCTCGTTCCTGCTGATGAACGCCTATGCCGCCCGCGTCTCGGGCGCGGCGATGTCGGGCCTGCTGGCGCAGGAACTGGAAGGCCGAGGCGGCGTCATCGACTGGGGCGAGCTGTCGCTGGTCGAGGAAAAGGGCGACCGCCAGATCGGCCTGTCGTTCTTCGCCCGCTGGTCTTCGGAGGGCTGAGGGACATGAACGCCAAAACCGTCACCTCCCTAACCAACAACACCGTCAAGGCCGTCCGCGCCCTGCACATGCGCAAGGAGCGCGAGGAGAGCGGCCTGTTCCTGGCCGAGGGCCTGAAGATCGTCATCGAGGCGATCGACTGCGGCCACGCGCCCAAGATCGTCATGTACGGCCCCGACGCGGCCGACCACCCAATGCTGAAGAAGGCCGTCGCCTCGTGCCTGAAGGCCGGCGGCGAGGTCATCGAGGTCAATCGTGAGATCCTGGAAAAGGTCTCGCGCCGCGATAACCCGCAGGCCGTGGTCGCCGTCTTCCAACAGGTCTACACGCCGCTGTCGGCCATCGTGCCCGAGAGCGCGCCGTGCTGGGTGGCCATGCAGGCCGTCCGCGATCCGGGCAACCTGGGCACCGTCATCCGCACCGCCGACGCGGCCGGCTGTGGCGGGGTGATCCTGGTCGGCGACTGCGTCGACCCCTACTCGGTCGAGGGTGTGCGGGCGACCATGGGCTCGATCTTCGCGGTGAAGATCGCCAAGGCCACGATCGCCGAGTTCCTGGCCTGGCGCGAGACCTGGCCCGGCAGCGTGGTCGGCACCCTGCTGACCGCCACCGTCGACCACAAGTCCGCCGACTACGTGAAGCCGTCGCTGATCCTGATGGGCAACGAGCAGCAGGGCCTGCCGCCCGAACTGGCCGCCGCCTGCGACGTCAACGTCAAGATCCCGATGCGCGGCCGCGCCGACAGCCTGAACCTGTCGGTGGCCACGGGGATCATGATCTACACGGTCACGGGGTAGCGCTAAACGGCGGGAACGGGTGGGAAGCGCCAGCTATTGCTAGCGCCTTCTTGCGCCGTGGTACGCGGAAAAGGCGGCCCACAGGGTGGTCGCCCCTATGACGAACATCGTACCGAGCCCTTGAGCGAACGGCGCGATAGCGAAAGCGATTCCCGCAATCGCGAGCGCAACGGCGAAATACACCCACATCGGGAACATCGGCGGTCCTCCCAAGTTCGCGCCAACGACGCTACGCCTCAAGGTTGCCGGGAGCAATGTCTACAACGGGTCGAAAGCGGCCCCTCAGGTCCCGCGCGGCTTGGCCCGCGTCGTCGGCGCTGTGTTGGCCGGGTCATCCGGCCAGACGTGGCGGGGATAACGACCCTTCATTTCGACCTTCACCTCGCGCCAGGAGCCCTTCCAGAAGCCGGGCAGGTCGCGGGTGATCTGGATCGGCTTGTGGCCGGGCGACAGCAGCGACAGTACCAGGGGCACCTTGCCGCCGGCGATGCTGGGGTGTTCGGTCAGGCCGAACAGCTCCTGCACGCGGATGTCGATGCGCGGGCCTGCGTCGGCGGCGTAGTCGATGGCCACCGTGGTGCCGGTCGGCGCCGTGAAGCGGGCCGGCAGCATGGCGTCGACCTTTTGCTGCAAGTCCCAGGCGACCAGCGCGCGGATCGCGCCGTCCAGGCTGCTTTCATCGACGCTGGCCAGCGACGAGCGGCCGTGCAGCAGCGGCTCGAGCCATTCGTCCAGGCGGTCGATCAGGGCGGCGTCCGACAGGTCGGGCCAGGCCGTCTCGTCCAACGCCCGCAGGAAGGCGACCCGGCTACGGAAGCCCTCGACGCCCTTCCCCAGGCGCAGGGTCGAGAGGCCGTCGGCGCGGACCTGATCCATCAGCGCGCCGGCGATCATGGCCGGGTCGGGGTTCTCGATCAGCCGCTCTTCCAGCACCAGCCGGCCCAGGCGCAGCAGGCGCTTGGCGCGGACCTTGCCGCCGGCGGTCTCCAGGCGGTCCTCGGCGACCAGGCGGTCGGCGAACGTCTCGCGCAGGTCGGCCTCGTCGACGGCGGCGGCCAGCAGGATGCGGTCACGACTGTCGCCGCCGCCCAGCTCGCCCACCGCCAGCCAAGCCTCGCGGGCCAGGGGATCGGTCGGTTCCAGATAGACGCCGCGCCCGCCGGCCAGCTGGAACTCGCCCGGCTTGCCGCGCGCCTTGGCCACCCGCTCCGGATAGGCCTCGGCCAGCATCAGGCCGGTCTCCAGCGCCTTGGCGCCGGAGGAACGGCCCGCCGCGCGGCTCCAGCGTTCGATCAGGGCCATGGCGTCGCGGCTTCTTGGCGAGCGGTCGCGATGCAGGTTCTCCAGCCGCCGGCGCAGATCGACATCCTTGCCGCCCAAGCCTTGCTCGGTCAGTGCGGCGGCGATCTCGGCGGCCTCGCGGGCCTGCCCGGATGCGGCTGCGCGAACGACCATGTGGGCCAAGCGCGGCGGCAGCGGCATCTCGGCCAGGGCCTTGCCGTGGGCGGTCAGGTCGCCCTGCCCGTCCAGCGCCTGGATGCGGGTCAGCAAGGTCCGCGCCTCGGCGAAAGCGGCGGCCGGCGGCGGGTCCAGGAAGGTCAGGCCCGACGGATCGCGCGAGCCCCAGCGGGCCAGGTCCAAGGCCAAGCGCGAGAGATCGGCCTCCAGGATCTCGGGTCGCGCGAAGGCCGGCAGCGACCGGGTCTCGGGCTCGTCCCACAGGCGGTAGCAGACGCCAGGCTCGGTGCGGCCGGCGCGGCCTCGGCGCTGGTCGGCGGCGGCGCGGCTGACGCGGACGGTTTCCAGGCGAGTGATGCCCGAGGCCGGATCGTAACGCGGCACGCGGGCCTGGCCGGCGTCGATGACGACCCGGACGCCCTCGATGGTCAGGCTGGTCTCGGCGATCGAGGTGGCCAGCACCACCTTGCGCCGACCGACGGGCGACGGGCTGATGGCGCGGTCCTGGGCGGCGGGCTCCAGCGCGCCATACAGGGGCGCGATATCGACGTCCGGCCGGCGCAGGCGCTCGTTCAGCCAGCTCTCGGCGCGGCGGATCTCGCCCTGGCCCGGCAGGAAGACCAGGATCGAGCCGCCCTCCTCCGCCAAGGCCCGTTCGACGGCGCGGCCGACGCGCTCTTCCAGGCGCTGGCGTTCGTCGCGCCCCAAATAGCGGGTGTCGACCGGGAACATCTGCCCCTGGCTCTCGACCACCGGCGCGTCGTTCAGCAGAGCCGAGATCCGGGCGCCGTCCAAGGTGGCCGACATGACCAGCAGGCGCAGGTCGTCGCGCAGCACGCTCTGCACGTCGCGCGCGAAGGCCAGGCCCAAGTCAGCGTCCAGGCTGCGCTCGTGGAACTCGTCGAACAGGACGGCGGCGACACCGTCCAGGCCCGGGTCGTCGAGAATCATCCGTGTGAAGACGCCTTCAGTGACCACCTCAATCCGCGTTTTCGCCGAGACCTTCGACTGCAGGCGCACACGGAAGCCGACCGTTTCGCCGACGGATTCGCCGAGATTGGCGGCCATGCGCGAGGCGGCGGCGCGGGCGGCGAGGCGCCGGGGCTCCAGGACGATGATCTTGCCGCCCTGAACCCACGGCTCTTCCAACAACGCCAAGGGAACGGCCGTGGTCTTGCCCGCACCGGGCGGCGCGACGAGAACAGCGGTCTTCCGCTGGGCAAGGGCGCCTTTCAGCGCCGGAAGGGCCTCGAAAATGGGCAACATCGCGCCCGCTTTAGCCGCAGCCGCCCCCGCCGCCAAGCAGCGCTGGACTAGCCAGGGGCGCGGAGAACATTTACGCGCATCCGCTGCTCGACCTTGACCCCATGCTCATAAACGGGTCACGGTCCGCAAAATTTTCTAAAGGCGACCCCCGGGGGGAGTCTTGCCTATCAGGAGGAACTATGTGGCGCGTTAAATCGCTTGATGCGATCCTAGCGACGGCTGAGAAAAAATCCCTTCACCGCTCGCTTGGTCCCATCCAGCTGACGCTGCTGGGTGTCGGCGCGATCATCGGTACGGGTATCTTCGTTCTGACCGCCGCCGCCGCCCAGAAGGCCGGCCCGGGCATGATGTGGTCGTTCGTGATCGCCGGCGCCGTCTGCGCCTTCGCCGCGCTCTGCTACTCCGAACTGGCCTCGATGGTCCCGGTCTCGGGCTCGGCCTACACCTATTCCTACGCCGTCATGGGCGAGCTGCTGGCCTGGATGGTCGGCTGGGCGCTGATCCTGGAATATGCGGTCGCCGCCAGCGCTGTGTCGGTCGGCTGGTCCGGCTACTTCCTGGGATTGATCGAGAACGCGCTCGGATTCCACTGGCCTGACGCCCTGCGACACGGTCCCGCCTGGTCCATGAACGGCTTCGTGCCGGTGGCCGACTTCAGCGCCGGCATCGTCAACGTCCCGGCCATCATCGTGGCCCTGGCCGTGACCGCCCTGCTGGTCATCGGCACCACCGAAAGCGCCCGCGTCAACGCCGTCCTGGTGGCCATCAAGGTCACCGCCCTGACCGTGTTCGTCGTCATGGCCCTGCCGGTGCTGAAGACCGGCAACTTCTCGCCCTTCACCCCGAACGGCTGGTTCGGCCCGACCGGCACCACCGGCATGGGCGTGGTCGGCGCGGCCGCCTCGATCTTCTTTGCTTACGTCGGCTTCGACGCCGTCTCGACGGCCGCCGAAGAGACCAAGGACCCGCAGCGCAACGTTCCGATCGGCCTGATCGGCTCGCTGGCCCTCTGCACCATCTTCTATCTGCTGGTCGCCGCTGGCGCGATCGGCGCTGTCGGCGCTCAGCCGGTGCATGGCCTGGACGGCTCGATCGTCCAGCCCGGCTCGGCCGCCTTCACCGCCGCCTGCAACCTGGCCGCCAACAAGGAACAGCTGGTCTGCTCGAACGAGGCCCTGGCCCACGTCCTGCGCCAGATCAACTTCCCGGTCCTGGGCAACCTGCTGGGCCTGGCCGCCAACCTGGCCCTGCCCTCGGTCATCCTGATGATGATCTACGGCCAGACCCGGATCTTCTTCGTCATGGCCCGCGACGGCCTGCTGCCGCAGAGCTTCGCCACCATCCACCCGAAGTGGAAGACGCCTTACATCGTCACCATCTTCACGGGCGTCTGCGTCGCCATCGCCGCCGCCTTCTTCCCGGTGGGTCAGCTGGCCGACATCTCGAACTCGGGCACGCTGTTCGCCTTCTTCATGGTGTCGATCGCCGTGATGGTGCTGCGCGTGAAGGATCCGAACCGTCCGCGTCCGTTCAAGACGCCGCTGGTGTGGGTCATCGCCCCGATCGCCATGCTCGGCTGCGCGGTGCTGTACTTCAACCTGCCCTTCGAGGCGATGGCCGTGCTGCCCGTCTGGGGCGCGATCGGCCTGGTGATCTACTTCGCCTACGGCTTCCGCAAAAGCCACGTCGGCAAGGGCCTGCGCGGCGAAGTCCACGAACTGGACGACGACGCTCCGCCTACCGGCCTGCCCGGCGCGGAATGATCTTGATCTGCGGCCACTAGGCTTTAGGTCAAAGAGGGTGGGCGCTTCGGCTCCCGCCCTTTTCTTTTGGAGTCAGGTCCCATGACCATGCCCATCGGCGCCGTGATCGCCCCGGTCACCCCGCTGCAGCAGAACTGCACGATCGTCTGGTGCGCCAAGACCATGAAGGCCGCCGTGATCGATCCGGGCGGCGAGGTCGACCGCCTGCTCAAGGCCATCGCCGACAAGGGCCTGACCCTGGAGAAGATCTGGATCACCCACGGTCACATGGACCACGCCGGCGGCGCGGCCGAGCTGAAGGTCCGCACCGGCGTTCCCATCGAGGGCCCGCACGAGGACGACCAGTTCTGGATCGACCAGATCCAGCAGTCCGGCGAGATGTACGGCATGCCCGAGGCCCGGATCTTCGTCACCGACCGCTGGCTGAAGGACGGCGACACCGTCACCCTGGGCGAGACGGAATTCGAGGTCTTCCACTGTCCCGGCCACACGCCCGGCCACGTGGTGTTCTTCCACCGCGAGACCAAGTTCGCCCAGGTCGGCGACGTGCTGTTCCAGGGCTCGATCGGCCGCACCGACTTTCCGCGCGGCAATCACCAGGACCTGATCGACTCGATCACCCAGAAGCTGTGGCCGCTGGGCGAGGATGTCCGCTTCGTGCCGGGCCACGGGCCGATGTCGACCTTCGGGGCCGAGCGGCGCAACAATCCGTTCGTCGGGGATCGGGTGGTCGCGGCGATGCAAGCTCAGGGGAGCGCCTACCAGGCTCCAAAGAACCACTCGCCTGGCTAGGGGGCGATCATCGAGGCCCGACCCGCTCAAGGGGGGCTAAAACGGGCCGAGCCTCAACGCCGTCGGCCCGCTTAGGGTGGGGGAAAGCGGCCCGCCGGTGCGACATCAGATCGCACGACCGGGTTGCGTCGCTGTTTCAGGCGTGAAATCTGAGCGTGACGGGGGCGTGACAGGAACGACGCATGGAAAATGTCCAGAACACCGTCCCAGGGACCACGGGCCAAGGCGACATCGACGCTCCGCGCGGCGCGGCCCCCCGCATCCTGATCGTTGATGACGATCCGGGCATCCGCGACGTCGTCTCCGACTTCCTCACCCGTCACGGCTACGCGGTCGAGACGGCGCAGGACGCCCGCACCATGGAGCAGGTTCTGGCGCGCGGCCCGATCGACCTGATCGTGCTGGACGTCATGCTGCCCGGCGAGGACGGCCTGGCCATCTGCCGCCGCCTGTCGGCCGGCGCCGACGGTCCGGCCATCATCATGCTGTCGGCCATGGGCGAAGAGACCGACCGCATCGTCGGCCTGGAGCTCGGCGCCGACGACTACCTGCCCAAGCCCTGCAATCCCCGTGAACTGCTGGCCCGCGTTCGCGCCGTGCTGCGCCGCCGCCAGGAGCCGCGTGCGGTGGACGACGCCATGGGCGCGGCCTGCGAGTTCGCCGGCTGGCGCCTGGACCTGGTCCGCCGCGAACTGCGCTCGCCGCAGTCGGTGGTGGTCAACCTCTCCAGCGGCGAGTTCTCGCTGCTGCGCGCCTTCGTCGAACGTCCGCAGCGGGTCCTGACCCGCGACCAACTGCTGGACCTGGCCCGTGGCCGCGACAGCGACGCCTATGACCGCGCCATAGACGTCCAGATCAGCCGTCTGCGCCGCAAGCTGGACGACGGCGGCGGCAGCGAGCTGATCCGCACGATCCGCAGCGAAGGCTACATGTTCACCGCAAAGGTCGTCCGCACCCCATGACCCTGCTCCGGCGCGGCGCGCCGCTGTTCGTCCAGGCCCTGGGTCTCGTCATCATCACCCTGGTGGCGGCCCAGCTGATCTCGATCGCGGTTATCTTCAACCTGCCCCCGCCCCCGCCGGAGTTCTACCGGTCCAGCGAGATCGCGCGCGCCCTCAAGTCGGGCCAGTCGGTCCCCACGCGCGACGGCCGCGCCCTGGTGGTCAAGCATCACGGCTCGGTCCGCGCCATCGGCCCGGACAACCCTCGCCGCGCCGAGTTCAAGGCCGAGATGAGCCGCCTGCTGGACGTCCCGGTCAATCGCATCGAAATCCAGATCGACAACGGCCCGCGCTTCTTCGTGCGTCGCCAGCCCGTCACCCCGCCCAAGTCCGACCCCACGCCGCCCCCGAACCGGGCGCGCGAGCCTTTCGCCCGCGAGCCCGGCGGTCGCCCGCAGGGCAAGGACGAGCAGCTGATGTTCGGCGACTTCAAGCTGGGCGTTCGCCAGAGCGACGGCCACTGGCTGATCGTCGAGCCCAAGCCGACCTTCTTCCGCTTCGACAGCTGGCAGCAGCGCGTGCTGTTGATCCTGTTGCTGTCGGTGGCCGCCGTGACGCCGCTGGCGTGGCTGTTCGCCCGCCGCCTGGCCCAGCCGATCACCGCCTTCGCCGACGCCGCCGAGCGTCTGGGCAAGGACCCGCGCACGCCGCCGCTGAACATGTCCGGCTCCAGCGAGGTGCTGGCCGCCGCCACCGCCTTCAACATGATGCAGGAGCGCCTGCGCCGTTACGTCGAGGACCGCACGGCCATGGTCGGGGCCATCGCCCACGACCTGCGCACGCCCCTGACCCGCCTGAAGTTCCGCATCGAGTCCACGCCCGACGACGTCCGCCCCAAGCTGGCGGCCGACATCGACCAGATGGAGGCGATGATCGCCGCCACCCTGGGCTTCGTGCGCGACACCAGCCGCCCGGCCGAGCGCACCAAGCTGGAGCTGTCCTCGCTGCTGGAAAGCGTGATGGACGAGGCCGCCGAGACCGGCGGCGACACCACGGTCGACCGCTCCGAGAAGGTAGTGATCGAGGGCGACCCCGTCGCTCTCAAGCGTCTCGTCACCAATCTGGTCGACAACGCCCTGAAGTACGGCGGCGTGGCCCGTGGCCGGGTCTATGCCGAGGGGCACATGGCGATCATCGAGATCGAGGACGACGGCCCAGGCATCCCCGCCAACGAGCAGGAACGGGTGTTCGAGCCCTTCTATCGCGGCGAGCCCTCGCGCAATCGGGAAACGGGCGGCATCGGCCTGGGCCTGGCGGTCGTCCGCTCGCTGGCCCGCGCCCACGGCGGCGACGTGACCCTGCACAACCGCACGGGCGGCGGCCTGCGCGCCTGCGTCTTCCTGCCGGCCTGATAGGCTTCAGCAAGGTTCGGCGGCGCTTTGCGGCGGAACCGGGGCGGATGTTGCCGCCGCGCAAGGCTCATGGCCAAGCCTGACATCGCCGGGACATCCAGATGGGCTTCAAAGCCCGACTGACTGGAGATCCTTGGCGCATGACCCTTCGCTCGCTCGGCCTGACTGCCATCCTCGCCGTTTCGCTGGCCGCGTGCGCTTCGGCGCCGCCGGAGCGGCCACACGGACGGGGCGGGCCGCCAGGAGAGGACGCTGGTCCGATGCGTGGCCCGCAGCTGTTCATCAGCCCGGCCGGCGAGCCCTTCCGCGCCCCGCCCGGCGCCCCCTACCCCGTCAAGGCCTGGTTCGACGGCGCGGACGCCAATCATGACGGCGCACTGAGCCGCGACGAGTTCGTGGCCGACGCCCTGCGGTTCTTCGCCGTGGTCGATACCGACAAGAACGGCGTCATCGACGGCTTCGAGGTCTCGACCTACGAAACCCGCATCGCGCCCGAGATCGTCGGCCTGCCCGCGCCCGGCGCGATGCGGCGCGGACCGATGGGCCAGGGTCCGGGCGAGGATGGCGGCGGCGATGACGCCCCGCGCCGGCGTCCGCAGGGGACCAATGTCCTGCAGGGCGCGGCCCTGTTCGGCTTGATCGCCGAGCCCGAGCCGGTCATGGCTTCGGACGGCAACTTCGATCGCCGCATCACCAGGGACGAGGCGGCCAAGGCCGCCAAGACCCGCTTCGCCCTGCTCGACACCGACAAGGACGGCGTCCTGAAGCTGGAGGAACTGCCCAAGACCCCGGCCCAGACGGGCCTGCGCCCCGGCGCCAAGGGCAACAAGGGCAAGGGTGCGGGTCGTGGCGGCGGTCGCGGGGGCCGTGGAGGCCACGGCGGTGGGATGGGCCGCCGCGGCTAGCCGCCGATCAGGCTGGCGATGATGTTGATGCCCAGGGCCAGGATGGCGGTGTTGTAGAAATAGGCCGCCGCGGCGTGGGCGGTGACCAACTTGCGCAGCTTCGAGGTCAGGATGCTGTTGTCCGAGACCTGGAACGTCGCCCCCACGCTGAAGCCCAGATAGGCGAAGTCCATGTAGCTGGTCGGCGGCTCGCCCGGGAAGCCGATGCCGCCCTTCCCTTTCCCGTCGCCGAAGTGGCGATGGGCGTAGTGCAGGACAAAGGCCGACTGCAGCACCAGCCACGACAGCACCAGCGTCATGCCGGCGCAGACGCCGATGAAGGCCTTGGTCGCGTCGGCGGCGTTCTTGACGGCGATCATGGCGTCGACCACCGCCCCCAGGCTGGCGACGATGGCGGCCAGGACGATCAGCAGCAGGATCGGCACGCCCTCGTCTTCCTGAGCAGCGCGCGAGCGAACCTCGGCCTCGTCGGCCTTGAGAAACAGCAACCACGTCGTGAACAGATAGACCAGGGCGGCGGCGTCCCAGCCCAGCAACAGGTGCGATCCCTTCGGCGCGCCAAAATATTTCGCCGCGCTCCAACTGATTATTCCGGCGACGAAACCGGCGGCCAAACGCCAGTGGGACGCGGCGCGATCGACCATCTGCTTGGACTTGCGGGCCATTCTCCGACGACTCCTTAACCGCCGGCTCGTCCCGGTGCGGCGTAATTAGTGTGATCTGGGCGTGAACCGAAAGCGTCTTCGCTGGTTACTTCACCGGAACGCTCAGGAAACGACACCAGTGACCGACCCAGACGCCCCGCCTCCGCCCGAGCCCAAACCGCCCGAGTACGAGCCTGGCGTCATCCCCGTCGAGGAGCCCCCCACCTCGCCGCCGGTCGATCCAGGGGACGACCGTCCCTATGGCGCCGCGACCTAAACGTCCGCCCAGTACAGACCCGACTAGGAGCCCCCACATGGACATCGATAGCGAACGTCCCCGCGGTCGTCGCGGTTTCGCCGCCATGGACCCGGAACGCCGCCGCGAAATCGCCAGGAAGGGCGGAGCTAGCGTGCCCAGCGAAAAGCGCAGCTTCGCCAAGGATCGAGACCTGGCGGCGAACGCCGGACGCAAGGGCGGTTCGTCCTCGCGCGGCGGTCGTCCCGGCGAACGCGCTCTCTAAGAGAGCGGCGGAAACGAACTTAACGCGCCGGTCCCGATCTTCGGAACCGGCGCGTTTTCGCGCGTGTATGGCAGGCATAGCGCCTGACCGCCTCAGGCGGTCAGGGCGTAGACCGCGAAGGTCGGATCCTCGCTGACCCAGCGTTGGGCCACGGTCCAACCGGCGCGCCGGGCGATCGCCTCGAAGGCCTCGGCCGGGTACTTGTACGAGTTCTCGGTGTGGATGGTCTCGCCGGCGGCGAACCGGAAGCCATAGTCGCCGACCATGACGATCTGGTCGCGCGTGCTCTCCAGATGCATCTCGATGCGGCTCTCTTCCGCGTTCCACACCGCCTTGTGCGCGAAGGCCTCGGGATCGAAGGTCCCGCCCAGTTCACGGTTGATGTGGACCAGGACGTTGCGGTTGAACGCCGCCGTCACGCCCTGCGCGTCGTCATAGGCCGGGATCAGCACGGCCGGATCCTTGGCGACGTCGGCCCCGACGATGAACAGCGAACCCTCACCCAGCAGCACCCGCGCCTGACGCAGCAGCGCCTCGGCCTCGTCCGGCGCGAAGTTGCCGATCGTCGAGCCGGGAAAGAAGCCGACCGGCGTGTGACCCTTGGCGCCTTGCGGCAAGGTCATGGCCTTGGTGAAATCGTCGACCAGCGGGGCCACGGTCAGGTTCGGGTAAGCTTGGCGCAAACTGGCGGCGGCTTCGTCCAAGGCGGTCGGGCTGATGTCGATCGGGGCGTAGACGGCGATCTGCGGCGCGGCGTCCAGCACGATGCGGGTCTTGGTGCTGGCCCCGCTGCCGAACTCGACCAGGGCCGCGCCGTCCGGGATGCGGGCGGCGATCTGCGGCGCGATCTGGCGTAGCAGCGCCGTCTCGGTGCGGGTCAGGTAGTATTCCGGCAACTCGCAGATCGCCTCGAACAGGCGCGAGCCCTCGGCGTCGTAGAAGTACTTGGCCGGCAGGGTCTTCGGCGACGCCGACAAGCCCGCGATCGCCTCGTCTAGGAACGCATCCCCCGGCTTGACCTCGCTCAAGCGGTCGTCGTCGGCCAGGCGCAGGCCGGCCAACATCCAGCGGCTGCCGGGGTGGAAGAAGTTGCGATAGGTCGCCCGCGTGTGGCCAGGCGGCGTGGCCTCGCAGCCGCCACGCAGGGTCATCTGGCTGACCATGAACTTGCCGTTGTACTCGCCCAGCGCGCCGGGACCGGGCTTGAAGCCGGGATAGGGGCTGTAGGCGCTGGCGGTCCACTGCCAGGCGCCGCCGTAGAGCTGGCGCAGGGCAGTCATACCGCTGGCGGTGGCGGCGGCCTCCCACTCGGCCTCGGTCGGCAGGCGACGGCCGCTCCAGGCGGCGTAGGCGGCGGCTTCGTAGTAGCTGACGTGGACGACCGGCGCGTTCGGATCCACCGGATGGCGGCCGCGCAGGGTCATGGTGGTCCAGGCGCCGGTCTCGTCGCGGCGCCAGTAGCCGGGAGCCTCCCAGCTCTCTTCGTTGACCTTGGCCCAGCCCTCGGACAGCCACAGGTCGGCGCGGCCGTAGCCGCCGGCCTCGATGAAGGCCAGCCACTCGCCATTGGTCACCAGGCGGTCCGACAGGCGGAACGGGGCGACATAGGTCTTGTGGCGCGGACGCTCGTTGTCGAAAGCGAAGCCCGCCTCGCAGGCGCCGATCTCGACCAGGCCGCCGGCGAAGCGATGGAAGCGCTGCGGGCCGGGGTCTTGCCGCACAGGCGCGGCGCCAGGCTGGTAGGCCGGGCTCAGCGGCGACTGGGCGAAGAGATGCAGGATGTCCATCAGGATCAGTTCCTGGTGCTGCTCCTCATGGTTCAGGCCCAGTTCGACGCGTTCGCGGATCTCGGGCGTCAGCGGCCCTTCCAGCAGGCGCACCATGGCCGCGTCGACATGGGCGCGATAGGCCCCGACCGTCTGAGCCGATGGCCGGGTCAGCAGGCCCCGCTGCGGACGCGGCTGACGCGGGCCGACGGCCTCGTAGTACGAATTGAACAGATAGCCGAACGCCGGGTCATAGACCGCGTAGCCCGGCAGGAACGGCGTCAGCAGGAAGGTCTCGAAGAACCAGGTCGTATGGCCCCGATGCCACTTGGTCGGGCTGGCGTCCGGCATCGACTGAGCCGACTGGTCCTCGGGCGACAGGGGCGCGGCCAGGGTCTCGGTGCGCCGGCGCACCATCTGGTAGCGATCGACGAGCGCTTCAACGGAACATTCCGCGATGGTCATCGCGGGCATATCGTCCGGGGTCATGAGCACTCCTGCGGGAAGAGCGGGCCAAGCTTCAGCCCAGGCGACGACAACGTTCCCGGAACTTCGGTGTTCCGCCCGTCCATGACAAGGACGCTACCCGCGCGCTGCTGCCAGGATGTGACAGGAGCCGACACGCAAGGCTTGAACGGAAAAACTCAAATCGAGCGCAGAAACCTTGGAGGGAGCCGGTTTGCGGAGACGTCTACGTAGTGGAGGACGTCGGCAGCCCCTTACGTCGACGGACCTGCCGGTCGGAGAATTGAGCAGCTCCGACCGGCGATCCCACCCCATCAAAAGCTAATCGGCCAGCGGTGCGTCCAGCAGCGCGTCGATCATCGCCTGCAGCACTTCGGTGGCGCGCTTGGGCGACAGCTCCTGGTCGCGGCGCAGCCGGTTCCAGGCGTCGAAGCTGAGCAGCAGGTCGATGGCCTCGAAGCGGACGCGGTCCTTGGCCAGTTCCGGCGGCAACTGGCGGCGCAGGATCTCGCGCGAGATCTCGACCATCTTGGCGTTGTCCAGCGCCAGGGCCGGCGAATGGTGGCGGTGCGCCTCGGAGGCCCGCTTGAACGGCCCGACCTTCTCGTAGGCCCCGCCCCTACGCTCGACCAGCTCTAGCACCCGCTCGCGCCAGGTAATGCCCTTGAAGGGCGTATACACCAGGGCCATCAGCTCGGCCTCGATCACCGCCGACATTTCGCGGTACAGGCTCTCGAGGTCCTTGAAGTGGCGGAAGACCGTGCGCAGGCCAACATCGGCGCGGGTCGCGACCAGTTCGGCCGACGGCGAGGGATCGCCCTCGCGGACCAGCTCCAGCATGGCGGCGACGATACGGGCCCGGCTGTCCTGCGAGCGACGGCGACGGCCATCCTCGGAAGGGGCCTCGACGTCTGGATGGACTTGGCGCTTGGCGGCGCTCACGACCCGGCTTCTCCCTGCTGCTGTGCTTTGAGTAGACCGCTCGCGCGCGCTCGGCCACCTCAAAACGGCAGGAGGTTCAGCCTGTTCGACCATAAGATGTCCGAGCTACCCGCCGGCAGCGAGGCGAAGTCGCCGTCGTGGCCAACCTTCAACGGCCCGCCGAAGATAGCCCGCGAGCGTCCTAGGAACGGCCCTTCCAGCGCCTTGACCGGCAGCGGCGGGATGATGTGGTAGAACATCAGCGCCTTGACCCCGGCGTCCTTGGCCTCGCGCGCGGCGACCTCGGGCGGGGTGTGGTAGCTCAAGATATCGTGGAAGATGCGGGCGTAGTTCTCGCGCCCCGCCGCCAGGGCCGCCGCGCGCTGGTCGGCCACCAGGTTCGGCGCCAGGCCCTCGTGCAGCAGCAGGTCGGCGCCCTTGGCGGCGCGGACCAGGCGCTCTGACGGGCCGGTGTCGCCGCTGATCACGACGCTGCGACCCTTGTATTCGAAGCGGTAGCCGACCGCCCCCTCGACCGGGTGGTGCGACACTGGGAAGGCCCAGACCTTCAGGCCCGGCTTTTCCAGCACCAGCACGTCGGGCGCGTTGGGATCGGCGGTAAACGCATGAGGCGTCCCGCCGAAGCCCGACGGTGGCGCGACGGTCTCGCCATGGTGGGCGATGCGGTAGCCGCGATCGGGGCCATAGGCCTGCTGGAAGCCGTTGACCACCGGCTCCAGGCCCGGCGGACCGTGGATCGGCAGCGGCGCCTTGGCCGCTCCGGCCGCCCAGCGTTGCAGCATCAGCTCGCCCAGATCGCCGATGTGGTCGGAGTGGTAGTGGGTCAGGAACACGTCCGAGACGCGCGGCGGCGGCAGGTTCATCAGCAGCAGGTTGCGGGTCGAGCCCGGCCCAGAGTCGACGACGAACAGGTCCTTGCCCGCCACCACCGCCACGCAAGGCCCTGACCGCGTCGGGTCAGCCATCGGCGAGCCCGAGCCGCAAAGGCCGACATGCAGCCCGTCCGGCAGCGCCGCGATCGGATCCTCGGCCATGATCTGCCGATAGACCTTGCTCATCCCCGCCTCGGCCAGGCGCCCCCGCAGCAGCCAGCCGCCGCCGGCGACCAGCACAGCAATGGCCCCCACGACGCCAAGACCGATCCAGACCTTGCGCATGCCGGTTCCTCCCCTTCTTGACCGCCAGCCTTGACCGAAAGACCACATAATGACACTCATAGTGTCAATATGAATCCGCCAAGCGGACGGGAGGAAACGCCATGGACGTGTTGCGGACGCCGGATGATCGGTTCCAGGGATTGGCCGACTGGCCCTATGCGCCGCGCTACACCCCGGTGTTCGACGCCGACGGCACGGCGCTGCGCATCCACCACGTGGATGAGGGCCCCAAGGACCAGCGGCCGATCCTGCTGATGCACGGCGAGCCCTCGTGGGCCTATCTGTACCGCCACGTGATCGCCGACCTGACCAAGCGCGGCCGCCGGGCGATCGCGCCGGACCTGGTGGGTTTCGGCCGCTCGGACAAGCCGGCCGCCCGCGCCGACTACACCTACGAGCGGCACGTCGAGTGGATGAGCGACTGGCTGGTCCGCAACGAACTGACCGACATCGTCCTGTTCTGCCAGGACTGGGGTGGGCTGATCGGCTTGCGGCTGGTGGCGGCCTTCCCCGAGCGGTTCGCCGCCGTGGTCGTCTCCAACACCGGCCTGCCGATCGGCGCGGGCAAGAGCGAGGGTTTCGAGGCCTGGCTGAACTTCAGCCAGAACGTGCCGGAGTTGCCGATCGGCTTCATCCTGAACGGCGGCACGGCGCGGGACCTTACCGACGCCGAGCGCGCCGCCTATGACGCCCCCTTCCCCGACGAGACCTACAAGGAAGGCGCGCGGATCTTCCCCGCCCTGGTGCCGATCACGCCCGAGCACGCCTCGGTGGCCGAGAACAAGGCCGCCTGGCAGGTCTTGGAGCGCTTCGACAAGCCGTTCGTCACCGCCTTCAGCGACGCCGACCCGATCACGCGCGGCGGCGAGACCGTGTTCCAGAGCCGCGTACCCGGGGCAAAAAACGTCGCCCACACGACGCTCAAGGGTGGGCACTTTGTCCAGGAGGACAGCCCGGGCGAAATCGCCGCCCTGCTGGACGCCCTGGCGGGGTCGCTACCCGTTTCCAGTTCGGATGCGCTGGAAACCGTCTAACTTCACCGTATACCCCGTTTTGGGGTCGCGCCGCTCACAGCGCGATCCAAAGCGTTCGCGGAGCCCGCTGAATGAAGGTTGTCAACGCCGTCTTCCCGTCCTCCGACCAGTTCGAAGACTTCTTCGGCGCGCCGGATGACGGTCCTTTCGTGATGGTCAACCTGTTGAAGTTCAAGGAAAAGGCCGAGTATGCCGACGGCTCGGACGCCGAGCTGTCGGGTCGCGACGCCTATGGCCGCTACGGCGCGGTCGTCACCGGCCTGATCGAGGCCCTGGGCGGGCGAATCCGTTACAGCGGCGCGGTCACCGGCCTCTTGCTGGGCGAGGTCGACGACCTGTGGGACGCGGTGGCCCTGGCCGAATACCCCTCGCTGGCCGCCTTCCAGGCCATGGCCGTCTCGCCCGAGATGCACGCCATCGAGCATCACCGGAAAGCCGGTCTGGCTGGTCAGCTGAACATCCGCACGCGGCCCGCGCAGGGCTTCGAGCCGCGCGGCCTGCACAATGACGACCGGATGTGGAAGCCGGAGCTGGCAGGCGCCCTCAACTAATCCCGCAGCACCGTGCGGAAGCCGACGTGCGAGGCCCCGCTGTCGGGCGGCCCCGGCGTGCGCGCGGCGGGCCGGTATCGGAAGCAGAAGTCGTCGGTGCACAGGAACGAGCCGCCCTTGACCACGTGCTTGGGCGTGTTGGGCTCGTCGGGGTCCAGCGCCCGCGCCTGCGGCGGACCGCCGGTCTCGACCACCTCAGCGGGTTCCAGGCCCGGACGGAACCAGTCCTTGGTCCACTCCCAGACGTTGCCAGCCATATCGACCAGGCCATAGCCGTTGGGCGGGTAGCAGCCGACCGGCGCCGGGCTGGCCTTGTAGCCGTCGGTCCCCAGGTCCTGCGCCGGGAACGGCCCTTGCCAGGTGTTGGCCTTGCGATGCTGAGCGTCCTGCGGCTGGTTGCCCCAGGCGTAGCGCTTGCCGATCAGGCCACCGCGCGCGGCATATTCCCACTCGGCCTCGGTCGGCAGATCGCGGCCCAGCCATTTGGCGTAGGCCATGGCGTCCTCCCAGGCGATGTGGACGACCGGCCAGGCGTCCTTGCCTTTGATGTCCGAACGCGGCCCCGTCGGATGCCGCCAGTCAGCGCCCGGGACCACCTGCCACCACTGTGAGGGATCGTCCGACCTCGCCGCCTTCGTCCCCCCGACGAAGACAAGCGAGGCCGGACGCCGCTGCGCCGCCGACAGCTGGGCGTAGCGCGCGGGATCGAGCGGCCGCTCGGCCACGGTGCGATAGCCCGTGGCTTCGACGAACCGCGCGAAGGCGGCATTGGTGACCTCGGTGCGGTCGATCCAGAACGGTGCGACCTTCACCGCCTGGGGCGGCCCCTCCTCAGATCGCAGCGGCGCCGCGCCCATCAGGAAGTCGCCGCCCGACAGCCGGACCATGCCAACCGTGCGGTGGGCTGGATCCGCAATCGGCAGGTCGGCCAGGCAAGCCTTGGGCGCCGGCTTGCACGCCGTCAGCGCCAGGGCCGCCAGGACCGAGACCGCCCTTAGTTGTCCCAATAGACGTACTCGTCACTGGGCTTGGACTTCTGACCGCCCGGATGGTCGATATAGAAGGCGCCCGAGATCAGCGACGGCCAGGCTGGCTTGACCATCTGGCCATCCAGCTGGGCCAAGGTCGCCTGGAGCTCGCGCAGCTTGTCGGGCCGGGCCTTGGACAGGTCGTGGCGTTCGGTCGGATCAGTCGACAAGTCGAACAGCCAGGTTCGGTTTGGCTCCTGGGCGACCTGCAGCTTCCAGCCGCCGGCCAGCACGGTCTTGTAGCGGCCCGAGCGCCAGTAGATGGCCTTGTGCGGATCGCCAGACGCCTGCCCCTTCACGAACGGCACCAGGTCGACGCCGTCCATCACCCGGTCCTTGGGCGCGGCCGCGCCAGCCGCGCCCGCAGCGGTGGCGAAGATGTCCACGTGGCCCACGGGGCTGCGATAGACCGCGCCGGCCGGCAGCTGGTTGGGCCAGCGTAGCAGGAACGGCACGTGGATGCCGCCCTCGAAGAAGGTCGCCTTCCAGCCGCGATACGGCCGGTTGATGTCGGGCAGGCCGATATAGTTCGCGCCGCCGTTGTCGGAGGTGAAGATCACAAGGGTGTTGTCGTCCAGGCCCTTGTCCTTCAGCGTCTGCAGCACGCGGCCGATGTTGCGATCGAGGTTGCGGACCATGGCGGCGTAGACCCGCATCCGGTGGTCCTTGATCTGGCTCAGGGCGTCATAGTCCGCCTTGGGCGCCTGCAAGGGCGTATGGACGGCGTTGTAGGCCAGATAGAGGAAGAACGGCCGGTTCTTGTTGGCGTCGATCGCCTTGACCGCCTCGTCCGTCAGGTAGTCGGTCATGTAGGTCGACGGATGGAACATCTTGCCGCCGTTGTACTGCACGGCGAACGGCAAGGCGCCCCACAGGAACTTGTCGATCGGGTCCCAGTCCTGGCGCGACTCCTCGACGGACTTGTCGCCGACCGGCGCGAACAGCGCGGCGCCGGCCATGAAGCCCAGGCTCTCATCGAAGCCCTGGTCCTCGGGCCGCGAGCCCTTCACGCCACCCAGATGCCATTTGCCCAGGTGGATGGTGTGATAGCCGCGGGTCTTCAGCGCCTCGGCGATGGTGATCTCGGTCGACGGCACCGCCTCGGTGTTGTCGTCCTTGGGCGTGTTCTTCACCTCGTCCTTGTTGAAGTGCGAGGGGTGCAGCGGATCGCCCGCATGGCCGCCGACCACGCGCGAGAAGGCCACCGGCGTGGGGGTGAACTCGAAGCCGAAGCGGGTGGCGTAGCGGCCGGTCATGATCGCCGCGCGCGACGGGGCGCAGGTGGCGTTGCCGCTATAGCCGTTGGCGAAAGTCACCCCTTGGTGGGCGATCGAGTCGATGGCCGGGGTCGGCACGGTCCCGCCGGCGACACCGCCGCCGTTCAGGGTGATGTCGTTATAGCCCAGGTCATCGGCCAGGATGAACACGACGTTGGGCGGTCGCTGGCCTTCCGGCGGCGCCGCGGGTCCCTGGACCCAGGTCACCGGCTGGTTGGCCTCGACCTTGGGCTGCTTGGACCTGGCGATCAGGATGATCAGGTCGAAGCGGAAATGCCAGGCCAGCGCGCCGGCCACGACTAGCGTCCCGACTGTCGCCAGGAGCCCCTTCCAGGCCTTCATCACGCGCCTCCCTGTTTGAGTCAGAGCATATATTGACATTCATCGTGCCGCTAGATGTCATTCCCCTCGACACGAGGAGGACAGCCATGTCCCTGCGCACCACCCTCATGCGCGGCGCGACCGCCGCCCTGACCAGTCCGACCCGGCGCAAGCTGGCGCGCGACCTCGCGGCCTTCAAGGCCACGGTGCGGGGCGAGCGCCACACCGTCCGTTATTTCCACCAGGCCGACGATCCCTATTCGCACCTGGCGGCCCAGATGCTGCCCAGGCTACGGGCGCGCTACAACGTCGAGATCGTTACCTGGCTGGTCCCGCCGCCCGAGGACTCGGCCGCGCCGGATCGCGAGCGCCTGCGCGACTACGGCCTGCGTGACGCCGCTCGCCTGGCGCGCGCCCGGGGCTTGGGTTTCCCGGCCAAGGCCGCCCTGCCCGATCCCGAGGCCGTGCGCCGGCTGCAGGTCGTGCTGGCCGACGCCCTGGAACGCGGCCGGTTCGAAGAGGTCGCCTCCGCCGCTGGCGCCGCCCTGTGGTCCGGCGATGCCCGCACCCTAGCCGGCATGGCGGCCTGGGCCAGCGGCCAGGACCCGCGCCTGGTCGACGACATCCTGATCGCCGGCGAGAGCCAGCGCGCGCGCCTGGGCCACTATCTGGGCGGCATGTTCCACTTCGAGGGCGAGTGGTTCTGGGGCGTCGACCGCCTGGGCTGGCTGGAGCGCCGCCTGGCCGACCGGGGCCTGGACCGTGAAGCTGGAACACCGCCGCTGGCGCCGGCTCTGGAGCCGACGCTCAGCCCGCCGCTGGGTCTGCCCGCGCCCACGATCGAGCTGTGGTTCTCGTTCCGCAGTCCCTATTCCTGGCTGGTCCTGCCGCGCATCCGGCAGCTGGCCCAGGCCTATGGCGCGACACTTGAGCTCAAGCCGATCCTGCCAATGGTGATGCGGGGCCTGGCCGTGCCGCGCGTGAAGACCCTGTACATCGCCCTGGACTGCAAGCGCGAAGCCGAGCGCCTGGGCCTGCCGTTCGGCAAGATCGTCGATCCGGTCGGCGCGGGGGCAGAACGGGCACTGGCGGTGCTCCATCACGCGATCCCGCTGGGCCTGGGCGAGTCGTTCGCCGAGCTGGGCTTGAAGGCCGCCTTCGCGGACGGCATCGTCTTGGCCGAGGACAAGGGCCTCTACGCCGTCGCCCGTCGCGCGGGCCTGACCGATGCTCAAACCGCCGCAGCCCTGGCCGACGGGAGCTGGCGCGACCGGGTCGAGACCAACCGCGCCGCCCTCCTGGACGCCGGCGTCTGGGGCGCGCCCAGCTTCCGGGTCAGCGGCCAGCCTGCGCACTGGGGCCAGGACCGCCTGTGGATGCTGGAGGACGACATCCGCGCGGCCATGGAGCCGCTGCGGGGCTACGCGCCGAACGGGTTGTCCGGATAGACCGAAGAGCCCTTCGCCGCCTCGCCCAGCTCAGCCCGACCGCAAATCTCCAGCGCCGTCAGGGCGTAGACCAAGGCGCTGTCGGCCAGGTCCTTGGGCGTCGGCCGCCAGCGGCGCGGACCGGTAGTGATGGCCGGCACGCGGTGCATGTTGAAGACGTTGTGATCGCGCCACATGCTGGAATAGACCGGATTGGCGCGCTCGACGGCGTGGCCCAGACCCAGCCGGGTGGCGACGTCCACCGCCCCGACCAGCGGCGCGACCTCGTCAGCCTGGGCCTCAAAGCCGTGACGCACGACCACCACCTCGACCTCGACCCGCCCGACGCCGGCCGCGCGGGCCATGGCCTCCAGGGCGTGCTGAACATCGGCGGCCTTCTGGCGCGGGTTGAGGCCCACTTCCAGATAGAGACTGACCACCTCAGTCCCGTCGCCGAACTGGAACGGCACGCCGCCCCGGATGGCGCACAGCTGCACCTTGGGCTCGGCGATCCCGCCGGCGCTTTCGTAGCGGCTGGCGGCTTCCCACTGGCGGGTCCAGGCGTGGCTGGCGTCGGTCAGCTTGCCGACGCGGTAGATCGGGTTCGGATGATCGGCGGCCGCGTCCGGATGGCGCAGCAGCGGGGTGAAAGTCCCCTCGCCCCAAAGCCTTAGGCGGAACACCGCATAGCCGCAGCCGACGCTGGTCCAGCCGAAATCACAGCCCTCGGCGGCGATGGCGTAGTCCGGCGCGACGCCGCCGTGGTGGAACAGGTAGTGGGCGCCGATGTCCTTGCCGAGGAAGGCGATCCCGCTGTGCTCCTCGATCGGTTCAGGCCCGATCTCGCCAGGACAGGCGGTCAGGTACATCTTCCCGGCCAGGCCGTAGCCTGCGGTCTTCAGCGCCTTGGCGGCGATCAGAAAGCAGCTCATCGGTCCGCGATCATTGGCGATCGGATAGCCGCGCAGTTCGCCGTTCTCGAGCCAGCAGCGCTCCCACTCCGGATCGGCCAGGGTGGCGGCGCTGTATTTGTGAACGTCGAGATCGGGGTTTCGCGTGGGGCTCTCGGTGTCCAGGTGCGCCGTGAACAGCAAGTTCTTGCCCACACCCAGGCCGCCATAGGTCCCGATGACGTTGAAGCGCTCCGGCGTCGCCCCGACCTTGCGCGGCGAGAAGCCCTCACGCGCCATCCAGTCGTGGACGAAGTCGCCGGCCTCGCGCTCCTGGCCCGAGCGGCTGGGGATGTTGCCCAGGGTCAGGGCCAGCTCAGTCAGTTCGCCTTCGTCGATGGCGGCGGCGATCGCATCCCGATCGGCTTGCGTGACCATCAGGCCTCCCAGGCCGCGGCGATGCTGGCCGTGTCGGTCAGGATGGCGGTGTTCAGGTCCAGCATCTTCAGCGCCCCGGCGTGCAGGTCGGGCTCGTAGGCGGTGCAGGCGTCGGCGGCGATGAACACGTGATAGTCGTGATTGAAGGCGTCCTTGGCGGTGTCGGCGACGCAGCACTCGGTCGTCAGGCCGGCGATCACCAGGGTGTCGACGTCCAGGATCTCCAGCTGGGTATGGATGTCGGTGTCCCAGAACGGGCTGTAGCGGGTCTTGCGCAGGACCAGTTCATCCGGTTGAGGCTGAGGACCGACGAAGTCGCTGCCCCGCGCGCCAACGCGGCAAAGCGCCGGGCCGGCCTCGGGGTCGTTGCCCCGCCGGCGCATCCGCTCGTCCCAGGCGTCGGAGTCGGTCTCCGGCGTCGTGAACAGGCCCACGAACACCACCGGGACGCCCGCCGCCCGGGCCGACGCCGCCAACCGCTCGGCCGCGGCCAGGGCCGCCGGCACGGTCGAGAGATCCAGCCCCCACTGACCGCTCAGCCCCTCGGGCAAGGCGAAATCGACCTGCATGTCGACGATCACCAGCGCCGTGCGGTCGGGCGCGATCCACTCTTCGAGGCTCACGAGAACACCGTGCGCAGCTGCGGCAGGATTTCGGACCCGAACATCGACAGCCCCTCCACATAGTCCGGGAAGATCAGCATCAGCCCGTCCAGCTCGCACTCGGTCATGAACGCCTCGACCTGCTCGCGGCAGGTGGCGGGCGAGCCGACCATGGTCTGGGTCATGAACGCGCCCTGCTTATGGGCCACGGCGTCAAGGCGCTCGGGCGGCACGCCCCAGCTGGCCAGCATGGCGACGATCGCGCCCATGTCCGCGCCCTCGGCATACCGCTGGACCAGGCCCTCGGCCCCGGCGTCGCTCTCGGCGTGGATGATCGTGCACATGGCGTAGGTGCGGACGGTCTTGCCCAGCTCTGCCGCCAGGGCCTTGGCGCGACGAGAGGCCTCGCGGTGCTCTTCTCGCGAGCGCCCACCAATGAAGCAGGCGTCGGCCTCGCGCACCGAGAACTGGAAACCCCGGTCGGACATGCCTGCGCAGATCAGCTCGGGACGCGGCGCCGACAACGGCTTGGGCTTGGATTGGCAGTCCTTTATCGTGAAGTACTTGCCGGCGAAGTCGACGCTGTCCTCGGTCCACAGCCGCTTGACGATGGTCGTCCATTCCTCGGCCAGGCCGTAGCGGTCGTCGTGGGACAACGAATCGTCCCAGGCGCTCATCTGGTCGAACTCGGCCTTGTAGGCCCCGGCCACGATGTTCAGGCCGGCGCGGCCGCCGCTGATATGGTCCAGGGTAGCGATCATCTTGGCGGCCACCGCCGGGTTCTGCAGCAGCGGATGCACCGTGGCCCAGATGCGCACGCGCTTGGTCGCCTCGGCGATGGCGGCCATCAGGGTCACCGACTCAAGCGAGGCCCCCCAGTGGTCGGTCTCGCCGCCGAAGCCGCGAAACTTGCCCATCGACATCACGAAATCCATGCCGACCTCGTCGGCCTTGATCGCGGCGGCGCGGTTCTGGGCATACAGCCCATCCAGCGTGGGCGTGGTCTTGGAAACGATCCACCCGCCATTGGCCACCGGCAGGAAGACGCCGAAATCCTTGTGTTGCGCGGGTCGATCGAACATGGCGGGGATCATCACGCGCTTCGGTGACGCAAACAACCGCACTTGACCGGACGTCAACGACCGCCATCTGCATGGCAAATTACATGCGCCAGGACCGCGCACCGGAAAACAAAGGTCTTGGGCGAACGGCGGCGTAGGACTATCCATTCCTCAAATGCTCACCCAGACCGATGGCGTCTCCGCCGTCCCCCCCGTTGAAAGCGCCGCAGAACGGGCCCGCAATCGCCGCCGGGCGCCGGTCCGTCGCCTGCGCTTCGCCCTGGCCGTCTTCGCCATCGGCGTCGGCGTGGCCGTGGTCGGCCAGGCGGCGCTGCGCAGCTTCGCCTCGAACAAGCTCCAGACCCAGGCGGCCAACACGCCCCTGGTGCTGGACAAGCCGCGCTTCACGGGCGTGCTGAAGGACGGCCGGGCCTTCCTGATCACCGCCCAGCACGCCGAGCGCGACGCCAAGGACCAGAACCTGGTGCGCCTGACCGCCCCGCTGCTGGTGCGCGGCTATGGCGCCGCCGATCCCAGCCAGGCGATCGCCAAGACCGGCCTCTATCGCGAGGCCGAACACACCCTGCTGCTGTCGGAAGACGTCAAGATCACCAGCGCCGAGGGTTATACCTTCGACGCCCCGCAGGCGCTGATCGACATGCGCACCGGCGAGGTCAGCGGCAATTCGGGCATCGCCGGCGAAGGCCCCAAGGGCAGCACCCAGGCCAACAGCTACAACGTCACCGACAAGGGCGATCGCGTCGTGCTGAAAGGCCGGGTCCGCACGCGGCTGGAGCCCGGGCGCTGACGTGGCCGCCGCCAAACGCGTCTGCTTCCTCTACATCGCGCAACACCATCAGGTCTGGCACAGCCTGTCGGTGGCCGTCGCCATGGCCAGACGCTGGCCGACGATCAAGGTCGAGATCGCCGCGACCACGCCCGAACTGATCGACTATGTCGCCAGCCTGCTGGCCGAGCTGGGCGGCGCGCCGATCGAGCTCGTTTTGCTACCGCCGGCCTGGCTGCGCCGCTTAAGCAGCGGCGCGCCGCCCAAGGCGCCGATGCTGATCGCCAACGCCCTGCGCCTGGCCCGCTACGACGCGGTGATCACGCCCGAGCGCACCACCGCCCTCCTCCGCCGCATCGGCGTGCGCCATCCGCTGCTGGTCTACACCCAGCACGGGGCCGGCGACCGCGAAGGGCCGTTCGAGCCGCGCTTGAAGGTCTTCGACCTGGTCATGGCCGCCGGCCGCAAGCAGTACGACCGCATGCTGCACGAGGGCTGGGTCACCGAAGAGACCTGCGCCATGGTCGGCTACCCCAAGTTCGACCTGGTCGACGAGTTGCCCCAGCGCGACATTCCGCGCTTCGACAAGCCCGGCCCGGTGGTGCTGTACAACCCACACTTCCACGGCGAGCTCGGCTCCTGGCCCAAGTGGGGGCAGCAGGTGCTGGAATATTTCGCGGCCAACGACCGCTACAACCTGATCTTCGCCCCGCACATCCGCCTGTTCGAAACCGCGACGATGGATGAGCGCGGCGCGTTCAAGGCCTTCGCCGAAAACCCGCGCATCCATATCGACCTGGGCGGGCCGGCCGCGGCGGACATGACCTACACCAAGGCGGCCGACCTCTACCTCGGCGACGTCTCCAGCCAGGTCTACGAGTTCCTGCGCACGCCCAAGCCCTGCCTGTTCCTCAACAGCAGCGGCGCGTCGTGGTGCGGCGATCCCAGCTTCCACCACTGGCTGTATGGTCCGGTGCTGGAGACTATCGACCACCTGGGCCAGGGACTGGACCAGGCCTTCGCCACCCACGAGGACTATCGCGAGACCCAGGTCTGGGGCATCGACGAGACCTTCGACGTCAGCAACACGCCCGCCTCGGTGCGCGCGGCCCGCGCCATCGTCGACAAGCTGGAACGCGCGGCATGACCGACGCCCCCCAGCCTGCCTCGCCACTCAAAAAGGTGCTGAGCAACGCCGGCCAGCTGCTGAGCGGCCGCGTGGTCAACGCCGTCGTCGGCCTGGCCTATATCGCCCTCACCGCTCGCAGCCTGGGCAAGGAAGCCATGGGCGTGGTGGTGCTGATCAACGCCTTCGCCCAGTTCCTGGGCGAGGTGGCGCACTTCCAGTCCTGGCAGCTTCTGATCACCTATGGCACGGCGCCCGCCATGGAGGGCGACAAGCCCAAGTTCCACCAGGTTCTGCGGCTCTCGCTGCTGCTGGACCTGATCAGCGGGATCCTGGGCACCGCCCTGGGCGTGGCCGGCGCCTTCTTGTTCTGGCGCCAGCTGCAATGGCCGGCCGACGTGATCGGCTTCGGCGCGCTCTACGCTCTCTCAATCGGGGTGATGACCTCGGCCACCGGCGTCGGACTGCTGCGCCTGTTCGACCGCTTCCGCTTCCTGGCGGCCCAGCAGGCGGTCAGCTCGCTGGTGCGGATGATCGGCTGCGCGATCTGCGCCGTGACCGATGCGCCGATCCAGTGGTTCCTGCTGGCCTGGGCGGCCGGCACCTTCGTCTCGTTCTTCTACATCGCCGGCATCGCGATCTGGGACCTGAGCAAGCGCGGCCTGCTCACGGGCTTCACCCTGGTCGGCCCGACCAGCCAAGGCATGCCGGGCGTGTGGCGCTTCGCCATGGCCACCAACTTCTCCAGCACGGTCGATGTCGGCTTCACGCACGTGCTGACCCTGGTGGTCGGCGCCATGCTGGGTCCGGTGCAGGCCGCCTACTGGCGCATTGGCAAGCAGGTCGCCGACGGCATGGCCAAGCCGGCTCGCCTGATGGTGCCCGCCATGTACCCCGAACTGGCCAAGATGCGCACGACGGGCGGGCAGCAGGCCATGACCAAGCTGGCCATGCAGATCGGCCTGATCGGCGGCGGCGCGGCCGGCGTGCTCTTGCTGGTCAGCCTGGTCGCCGGCAAATGGATCCTCGAGATCGTCATGGGCAAGGCGTTCGGCGGCGCCGCCGGCGTGATGAACTGGCAGGTGGCCGCCGCGGCCATCGCCATCCTGTCCCTGCCGCTGGAGCCCATGCTGGTCTCGATGCGCGCCGCCGGCGCGGCCTTGGCCGTGCGCCTGGTGGTCGTTATCGCCTATCTCGCGGCCCTCGCGCCCCTTATCAACGCCTTTGGCCTGACTGGCGCGGGCGCCGCGCTGGTTGCGTCCGCTTTGGCGATGGCCGTGGGCATGTATTTCATGGCGCGTCACAGGCTCGCCCGACTCGCGACGGAGGAAGGCTCCGCGCGCACCGACAAAGACGATGAAAGACTATCTTATGATCACCCCCACGGCGTCTGAGCGTACTGTCCGGTTCGCCGACTTCCCGACCCTGACCCAGGCGCTGGACTTCGCCGCCACGGGTGAGACGGGCGTCAACCTGTACTCGCTGCGCGGCGAGCTGGTCGAAGCCATCCCCTACGCCAAGCTGCGCGAGGACGCGCTGGTGCTGGCGCGTCGCCTGCTGGCCACCGGGGCCAAGGTCGGCGACAGCGTGGCCCTGCTGGCCGAGACCGACGCCGACTTCGTGCGCGCCTTCTTCGCCTGCCAGTATGCCGGCCTGCTGCCCGCGCCGATGGCCCTGCCCACGCCGCTGGGCGGCCGCGCGGCCTATATCGAGCAGATCAAGAACCTGGCGATCTCGGCAAAGGCCAAGATCCTGATCGGCCCGGTCGGCCTGAAGGACTGGGTGGCCGAGATCGGCGAGGCCGCGGGTCTGGAGTTCGCCGGCGTCCTGGCCGACCTGCCGGAAGACGGCGGCGCCCAGCTACCGACGATCACCCCGGAAGACCCCTGCTACCTGCAGTTCTCGTCGGGCAGCACCCGCACCCCGACCGGCGTCCTGGTGCTGCACAAGGCCCTGATGGCTAACTGCGTGGCCATCACCCGCGACGGCCTGCAGGTCGTGCCCAGCGACCGCGCCATCTCGTGGCTGCCGCTCTATCACGACATGGGCCTGATCGGCTTCCTGCTGGCGCCGCTGTCCTGCCAGATGACGGTCGACCTGCTGCCCACCGGCGCGTTCGTCCGCCGCCCCCTGCTGTGGATCGACCTGATCGGCCGCAACGGCGCGACGATCGCCTACAGCCCCACCTTCGGCTACGAGTTGTGCGCCCGCCGCGTGCAGGGCCAGCCGCTGGACGCCTACGACCTGTCGCGCTGGCGCAACGCCGGCCTGGGCGGCGACATGATCCGCATGCCGCCGCTGAAGGCCTTCGTCGAAGCCTTTGAGCCGGCTGGCTTCTCGCCCAAGGCGTTCGTCGCCAGCTACGGCATGGCCGAGGCGACCCTGGCCCTGTCGATGGCCCCGCTGGGCAAGGGCCTGCGCGCCGAGACCCTGGATGTCGAGCGCCTGGAGCGTGACAAGATCGCCGCCGACGCGCCGGAAGGCTCGGACCGCGCCCGCGACTTCGCCCGCTGCGGCCCCGCCCTGCCCGACCACTTCCTGGAAGTGCGCGACGACGACGGCGCCGTCCTCCCCGAGCGCGGCGTCGGCCGCATCTTCGCCAAGGGCCCCTCGATCATGAGCGCCTACTTCGCCAATCCGGACGAGACGGCCCGCGTGCTGTCGGCCGACGGCTGGCTGGACACCGGCGACCTCGGCTTCAAGATCGAGGACGAGATCGTCATCACCGGCCGCGCCAAGGACCTGATCATCCTGAACGGCCGCAACATCTGGCCGCAGGATCTGGAGTGGACCGCCGATCACGAGATCGACGGCCTGCGTAGCGGCGACGTCTGCGCCTTCGCCATCCCCGCCGAGCCGGAAGACCAGATCGTGGTGCTGGTCCAGGCCCGTGGCGGCGACGCCGACACCCGCGCGGCCCTGGTCGAGCAGGTCACCACCCTGCTGCGCACACGCCATGGCGTCGAGGCCAAGGTCAAGCTGGTCGGGGCCCACGCCCTGCCCCAGACCTCGTCGGGCAAGCTGAGCCGTTCGAAGGCCAAGGTCGCTTACCTGGCCGGAAACTACGGTGACTAACCGTATCGTCGCCGTCACCGGCGCCACGGGCTTCCTGGGCCGCCACCTGGTCCGCGCCCTGGCCCGGGACGGCTGGACGCCGCGCGTCCTGGTGCGCCGTGATCCGGTGCACCCGTTCTGGCGCGACATCCAGGTCGAGGTCGTCGTCGGCGACCTGAAGACCCCCGGCGCGCTGGATCGCCTGGCTCATGGCGCCGAGGTCGTCATCCACGTGGCCGGGCTGATCAAGGCCGCCTCGCTGGAAGGCTTCAACGCCGTCAACCGCGATGGGGCCCGCGCCGCCGCCCTGGCCGCTAAGGCTGCTGGCGCGCGGTTCATCCTGGTGTCCAGCCTGGCCGCCCGCGAGCCGCAACTCTCGAACTACGCCGCCAGCAAGCGCGCCGGCGAGGACGCGGTCCGCGAGGTCCTGCCTGACGCCCTGGTCGTGCGGCCGCCCGCCATCTACGGTCCTGGCGACACCGAGACCCTGCCCCTGTTCCAGTTGGCGGCGAAAAGTCCGGTCCTGCCGGTGCTGTCGCCCGACACCCGGATCGCCATGATCCACGTCCAGGACGCGGCGGCCAAGCTTGCAAGCTACTGCAAAAAGCCGATTTCAGGCCTGGTCGAGCTGTCGGATGTGCGGCGCGACGGTTACACTTGGGCGGAAATCATGAGCGCGGCGGGTGCGACAATGGGCGCAAACCCGCGCCTGGCAAGGCTTCCCGACGGGGTGCTGGCATTCGCCGGAACCCTAGCGGACGCTTGGTCTTTCGCCACCGGAACCCCGACAGTTTTCGGTTCTGGCAAGGTTCGGGAGTTGCTTCACGCCGATTGGTCCCTATCTAGCGCTCCGATGGCTGAGGGAGTACCCAGCGTGTTCGGCCTGATCGATGGGTTTGCTCATACCGTCGATTGGTACCGTACAGAGGGCTGGTTGCCTGAAAATATCGTCGCCTAATTCGATTAGGGCGGAAATCTGACAGACTCGCCGTTACAGTAGTGTCACGGGTGGGGCTCCCGGAGGTTTGATTTAGAATGGAAACGGTGACGGATCTCAGCTTGCGCGAGATCGGTGTGGCTGCGAGCAAGGTTCTAGGACGGCCCGTCGAAGTGCGCGCAGAGTCGCATATTGGCCGTGACCTCGCTGTCGACTCCCTGGCCCTCATGAACATCATCATGGAGCTCGAAGACACCTTCGACATCTCCGTTCCCCTGGATCGCCTGGCCTCTGTCGAGACCGCTGGCGATCTTTCCAAACTGATCAACGATCTCCGGACTAGGGCTTAACGAATGGGGCTGTTTGATAAGCACCTGGCCTATCGCGACGCGTACAAGGCCATTCAGGACGCGGGCGCCGACCCCTTCAAGGTCCGCTTCGACAAGGTGATCTCGCCGACCGAAGGCGTCGTCGACGGTCGCCCGACCATCCTGCTGGGCACCAACAACTATCTGGGCCTGACCTTCGACCAGCAGGCGATCGACGCCTCGGTCAAAGCGGTCCAGGAACGCGGCACCGGCACCACCGGTTCCCGCATCGCCAACGGTTCGTTCGAGGCGCACGTCGAGCTCGAGACCGAGCTGGCCAAGTTCTACGGCCGCAAGCACGCCATGGTCTTCACGACCGGCTACCAGGCCAATCTGGGCGTGCTGTCGACCCTGGTGGGTCGCGGCGACCACCTGATCCTGGACGCCGACAGCCACGCCTCGATCTATGACGCCTCGCGTCTGGGCCAGGCCGAGGTCATCCGCTTCCGCCACAACGACCCCGAAGACCTGGCCAAGCGCCTGCGCCGCCTGGGCGACGCCCCCGGCGAGCGCCTGATCGTGGTCGAAGGCGTCTATTCGATGATCGGCGACGTCGCGCCGCTGAAGGAAATCGCCGCCGTGAAGCGTGAGCTGGGCGGCTACCTGCTGGTCGACGAAGCCCACTCGATGGGCGTGCTGGGCGCGACGGGTCGCGGCCTGGCCGAAGCCGCCGGCGTCGAAGACGACGTCGACTTCATCGTCGGCACCTTCTCCAAGAGCCTGGGCGCCATCGGCGGCTTCTGCGTCTCGAACGTCGACGACTTCGACGTCATGCGCGTCGTCTGCCGTCCGTACATGTTCACCGCCTCGCTGCCGCCGGCCGTGGTCGCCTCGACCATCACCGCCCTGCGTCGCATGATCGAGCAGCCCGAGCTGCGCGACCGCCTGAACCGCAACGCCAAGCGCCTGTATGACGGCCTGACCGCCATGGGCTTCCACACCGGCCCGACGGCCAGCCCGGTGGTCGCCACGACCATGCCGGACCAGGAGCGCGCCATCGCCATGTGGAACGGCCTGCTGCAGGCCGGCGTCTACCTGAACCTGGCCCTGCCGCCCGCGACGCCGGACAGCCGTCCGCTGCTGCGCGCCAGCGTCAGCGCCGCCCACACCGACGAGCAGATCGATGCCGTCCTCAAGACCTTCGCCGAAATCGGTGCGGCCTTGGGCGTCATTGAGCCTCTCAAGCGCGCCCGCGCCTGACAGCGTTCCCATAGTTGAAACGAAGACGTCCGGGGCTCCTGCTCCGGGCGTTTTTGTTTGTCAGGCCGCCTTGCGCCGGCTCTTCCAGACCTTCAGCAGCACGCCGGGCGCCGCCAGGATCGGATGCCGTTCGCGCCAAGGCGTGACCTCGACGGCCACGCCGGTGTGGCGCTCGATCTTCCAGGCGGCGTACCGCGCCGCGCCCTGGAAGGTGAAGGAGGCCTTCATCAGCCGGGCGGCGTTCAGCGGCTTGCCCAGCAGCTTGCGGGGCGTCCAGACCTTGCGGACGCGGCTGCGCTCGCTCTCGCCCAGCGCGCCCCCCTGGTCGGCCTGTACGGCCTCCATGACGCGGTCGTATCGGCCCGGATCGAAGGTCAGGATCGAGACCTCGCGGCCGGCCTTCTCGACCCGCAACTCGGCCTTGTAGGTCTCCTGGAACAGCGCGGTCCACAGGGCCTGCGGCGCGCCGCCGACAGGGCCCAGGGCCTGGGCGTAGCCGGCGGCCGTACAGCAGGCGTCGGTCACGGCGTCGATCACCGTCTCGCGCGCGCCGTCTGCTGCCCAGATCAGGGCGCAGGGCTGGACGAAGCGGGCCCAGATGGTGGTGTCGTAGTCCCGGCCACCGGCGGTCTTGCGGAACTGGCCCAGGGTCATCGAGGCGACCTTGGCCCGCAGCACTTCGCCGCCCACTTCCAGCTCGTGATAGCTGACGTCAGGCCACAGGATGCGCGTGAAGAACCCCCGCCAGCCCTTGGGCGGCGTCTCGGTCAGCACGTAGTAGTCCAGCACCCCCGACAGGTCGCCGGTCCGCAGGATCGAGCCGTAGAACAGCACCGCCCGCGCGTCTGGAAAGATCGTCGCCAGATGCTCGGCGAAGGCGGTGATCGGCGCGGGGGTCGAAACGGATAGTTCGGCCGCGACCAGGTCGCGAAGGCGGCTCATCCGACGAGGAACCTCAGGGACGGACCCAAACCGATGGTCAGCTCGCCGCCCTCGAACACCTCGCCGTCCAGCACGAACGGCGCACCACCGGCCAGGCTGATCTCGCGCGGGTCGCGGCGGCGATAGCCCATGCCTTCCAGGGCCGGCACGACCTTGCCGCTCAGCACCATCGGGAAGGCCTTCAGCAGCCGGTGCGGGGGCGCGTCGACGTCCAGCAACTTCAGTCCCTCGCGCGGCGCGCCGAACGGCATAACGCCGAAAGGCAGGCGCTTGAGCGCCGTGGCCAGCACCGCGAAGCGCTCGCCCTCGGGCTGGGCTTCGCCGTCCAGGGCGATCTTGGCCGGCACGCCTTCGCGCCATTCGTCGCGACTGCCGCCGAACACCGCCCGCAACGCGGCGGTGACGATGGTCACGGCCACGGCCAGGTTATGGAAGAAGCCGACCTTGTGGACCCGCTGGGCCAGGGTCGTGGCCTTCACCGGCGCGCCGATGCCGAAGAAGAAACCCTGCAGGCAGGGGCGATGGCCGTCGGCCCAGGTGACGCGCAGCGGCGGACGCGACTTGACCGTCGGCTCGGCGCGGCGGGCGGCGATCAGCACCTCTTCCAGCCGCCAGTCGTCGGGGGCGCCCAGGTCGATGGCCAGCACGTTGGTCTTGCCCGAGGGCAGCACCGCCAGCATCGGCAGGTTCTCGCCGAAGGTGTGCGGCAACAGGCTGATGACGTCGCGCACGGTGCCGTCGCCGCCGTCGATGACCAGCAGGTCCAGGCCGTCGCGGGCGAAGGTCTCCAGCTCGGTCCGCAGGGCGTCGCGGCCGAACGGCTCGACCAGGATCACGCCCTCTGGCGTGGGCCCTGGCGGATGCAGCCGGTTGCCGTGGCTCTTCGGATTGCGGACGACCCCGATACGCGTCATTTCGACAGCCAAGATTGGATCGAGCCCTTCGGTGCGGCCAGCCCCTGCAGAATCTGGACGGCGTGCACCAGGAAGCACACGGCGGTCCAGATAGCCACCAGGGTGAAGCCGACGTCCGGACGGCCCACCAGGACGCTGCCGGTCATCAGGATCAGGTTCGGGTTCCGACGCGCCGTGATCAGGCGGAAGAAGCTGTCGAACGGCCGCCAGGCGTGCATCTCCAGCTTGAAGAGGGACAGGAAGATCCCCTCCTCCACCCGCTGGGCGACATAGCCGGCGATGACGATGAAGAGGCTCAGCTCCGGATACGGGATCTTCTGGCCGACCACGCCGACGCCGACGAACCACGCCCACCACCAGAACGGCGGGTGCAGCAGGTCGATGCCGTGATCGAAGACATTGCCCCACTTGGACGAGGTCAGGGTCACGCGGGCCAGCTTGCCGTCGACGGTGTCGAGGAAGGTCATGATCCAGGCGCAGACCAGGCCCCAACCGAACTGGCCATGCCAGAACAGCCAGGTGGCGGCCAGGGTCAGCAGGAAGCCGATGAAGGTCACCTGGTTCGGCGTCATCTTGGCGATCGCCGCCCAGCGGGTGACGACCCGGGCCGGGGTCGGCCAGACATACTTGGTGACGAGGTCGGTGACGCCCTTGTACGAGCCCTGGAACAGGCGCTTCTCGACAGCGCGGACGGTCTCCGGCGTCAGGCGCTCCAGCACCGGCGGCTCGCGCTTGCGCAGGGCGCTGTTATAGGCCGAGCCCAGCTCCAGAGCGGTCAGGCGCACCAGGCGCGGGTCCAGGCCCGACGGATCCTGGCCGGCGTTCAGCGCTTCGGTGGCGGCATAGGCCAGGTCGGCGGGCGCGTGCACCGCCACGGCGCGGCCGGCGTCGTCCACCAGCACCGCGCCTTCGCGGCCGGCCAGGGCCTTGATCAGCGACTCGTCAAACACCCAGCCGGCGTCGACCGCCACGACGGCGTTCGACAGGTCCACGGCCGGCGTCTCGACCAGGCCGATACGACGATAGATGCGCGACAGGCGCTCGGGCGAACTCATGCCCCAGATGCGGCCGCCGGCTTCGCCGACGGTCAGAGCGCGCGGCCCGTTATGAATTTCGCTGCTCAAAGACAGATATACCCCTTGAATCTCGACCCGATTGATACGCAGCTTCGCCCGCTTCGACCAGAACGACCCGAACCGTCTTGTCCATATATCGCATCGCCCACCTCTCCGACCCCCACCTGCCGCCGCCGCCGGGCGCGTTTCGGTGGAAGGACGTCTTCACCAAGCGCCTCCTGAGCCGCATCGCGTGGCGTCGGAAACGCAAGGTCCATAGGCCCGAAGTGCTGGCGGCGCTGGTCGCCGACCTCAAGGCCGCTGGCCCCAATCATGTGGTGATCAGCGGCGATCTCACCAACTTTGCTTCGCGTACGGAGATCGCGGCCGCGCGCACGTGGCTGGAAACGTTGGGCAATCCGGCTGACTTCACCGTCAGTCCTGGCAATCACGACGCCCTGGCCGGCTCGGCCGAGGTCGAACGCTTCGCGACCTGGACGCCCTGGCTGGGCGACGCGGGCGAGACCGTCTTCCCGCAGGTGCGAGTGCGCGGCCCGGCAGCGATCTTCAACCTGTGTTCTGCCGTCCGCACCGCCCCGCACCTGGCCACGGGCCGCCTGGGCGAGGAGCAGCTGCAGCGCCTGGACGCCCTGCTGGGCGATGCGGCCTACAAGAATCTGTTCCGCCTCGTGACGCTGCACCATCCGCCGCAGAAGGGCGCGGTGGCCAAGCGCAAGGAGCTCGAGGACCAGGCGGAGCTTCGCGCGATCCTGGCCAGGCACGGCGCCGACCTGGTCCTGCACGGCCACGCCCACGAAGCCCTGATCGGTTCGGTTCCCGGCCCGAACGGCGCGATCATCCCGGTGCTGGGCGTGCCATCGGCCTCGGCCCAGCCGCGCGGCCACTCGCCCGCCCGCTGGCACATGATCGAGATCGAAGGCCGTCACGTTCGCGTCGTGGCGCGTGGCGTCGAACCCGGGCGCGAGAGCCTCTCGGAGCTGGGCCGCTACAGCCTGGCCGACATCAGCGGCTAGACGGGTAGCGCACCTTTACGCGGATGGTGGTCTCGCCCACCGGCTTGACCCCGAAACGCACCGCGTCGAACGATGGCGAGGCGAACTTGGTCGGGGCGTCGTTCGAGAAACCGTAGCCCTCCGTGGGCATGCCGCCCGGGCTGCGGCTCAGATCGCCGTTGCCGTCGGCGTCGTGATAGACCTCGACCGCATAGGCGTCCTCGGGCGACGGCAGGAAAAAGCAGGCCTGGCTCATCGGGGCCGAGGTCTTGATCTTGGCGCGTCCCACCTTGCCGCGCGCGGTCATGAAGCGGCTGGGATCGCCCGGATAGACCACGATCACCACGTCGCCGGCGTTCGAGCGCAGCGCCCCCACCTGCACGGTCAGACGGGTGGCGGTCTTGCGGCCCACGCACTCCTTGTCGACCAGCGCGCGAGCCACGCCTTGGGCGCGCGGGGTCCCCGTCGTCGCAATCATCGCGAACATTACGCCGACGAGAACGGAACGTACTTTCATCTAAAAGGCCGCGTCCTTATTGTTACGCGCAGGTGATATCGCCTGAAGTTCCGGCTTTCTCATGACCAATCCCACCGCCCTGGCGTTCGGCTATCCCGCTTCGAAGGTCGCGGAGACCGATCACTGGCTGATTCTGGTTCGTCCCAAGCAACCGACATTTGGGTCTTTGGTCCTTGTGTGCAAGGAAGCTGTCCAGGCCTTCTCAGACGTGAGTCCCGCCGCCTTCGCCGACCTGCAGGTCGCCGTGGCCGGGATCGAGCGCCTTCTGAAAGCCAAGATCGCCTACCAGAAGATCAATTACCTCATGCTGATGATGGTCGACAAAGACGTCCATTTCCACGTGCTTCCGCGCTACGACGGCGTTCGCGAGCATGACGGGCAGTCTTTCCCTGACGCCGGTTGGCCCGCCGCCCCCGCCCTGGGCGCGGCCGTGGCCCTGTCGGACGAGGCCGTGCAACGCCTCGCCCAAGACTTCGCGCAAGCCTGGGTCCAAGCGTGAGCGCCAAGGACCTGACCGCCGGACCGATCCGGCTGCTCGACCGCTACCTGCTGCGCATGCTGGTCTGGCCGCTGGTCGGCTGCCTGGGCGTCACCGTCGTGGCCCTGCTGCTGGAGCGCGTCCTGCGCCTGCTGGACGTGCTGTCCCAGAGCAGCGCCCGTTTCGGCTACGTCACCCAGCTGGCCGCCAACCTGGTGCCGCACTATCTGGGCCTGGCCCTGCCGGTGGCGTTCTTCGTGGCGCTGTTCATCGTCATCACCAAGCTGTCGGACGGCTCCGAGATCGACGCCCTGCTGGCCAGCGGCCAGTCGCTGGAGCGCATCGCCGCGCCGTTCCTGGCCGTCGCCGTGTTCCTCAGCGTCTTCAGCGTCGGTGTGTTCGGCTACATGCAGCCCTACAGCCGCTACGCCTATCGCGCCGTCATGCACGCGGCGATCAACGCCGGCTGGAACGGGCGATTGGCAGGCGGCGCTTTCATCGACGACAAGGGCTCGCTGCTCACCGCCGATAGCGCCGACCTGGCCGGCCAGCGCCTGACGCGCGTGTTCATCCGTCGCCTGGACACGCGCGGCCAGGAAGAGATCATCACCGCCGCCTCGGCCGACCTGAAGCTGGATACCGGCGGCAAGACCATCACCATGGACCTGAAGGACGGCCGCCGCATCGCCCGCGACGCCAACGGCCAATACCGCAACCTGGCCTTCAACAGCCTGACCACCCAAACGCCGCTGGCCGCCGCCGCGGTGCTGCTGCGCGATCGCGGCAGCGACGAGCGTGAGCTGACCCTGGGCGAGCTGTACCGCCAAGCCCATTCGCCGAACCCGGTGGTTCCCAAGGCGAACCTGCTCAGCGAGTTCTACGGCCGCTGGGCGCGGGCGATCTTCCTGCCGTTCCTGCCGCTGCTGGCCTTCCCGCTGGGCCTGGCCTCAAAGCGCGGCAACCGCGCGCCTGGCCTGGTGATGGCGGGCCTGCTGCTTCTGGCCTTCCAGCACTCGCTGCTGATGGGCCAGGGCCTGGCCAAGGCCGGCAAGCTCGCGCCGTTCCCGGCCATCTGGGTCCCCTTCACTGTATTCGCGGCCTTGGCGGTCTGGCTGTTCGTCGGCAGCCGCACGCGACCGGGCGACACCCCGGTCTCGCGCACGGTCCGCCGGGTCAACAAGATCGTGGCGAACATCGTTCGCGCCCTGCCCCTGCCAAAGAAGCGACAAGCCGCATGAGACTGCAGCTCTACGTCCTGCGGACCATCGCCACCCATATCCTCGGTGCGGCGCTGATCCTGATGGCCATCCTGCAGGTGCTGGACCTGCTGGACGTGACGCCCGACATCCTCGACCGAGGCTTAGGCATGGCCGGCGTGGCCTACTACGCCTTCATGCGCCTGCCGCGCCTGTTCGAGCAGGTCGCCCCGATCGCGGTGCTGGCCGGCGGCCTGTTCGCCTTCTCGGGACTGGCCCGCGAGAGCGCCGTCGTCGCCATGCGCGCCACCGGCATCTCGGGCTATCGCATCGTCGGCATGGCCGTGCCCGCCGCTATCGTGGTGATGCTGCTGGACGCCCTGTGCGGCCAGTACCTGGCCCCCCGCGCCGATCCGACCCTGGCCGACTGGTGGAAGAACACGACCCCCGTCGCCGAACGCAAGGTCCCCGCCCCGCGCACCTTCCGCGCCGGCGCCGACCTGGTCATCGGGGCCAGCGCCTCGGCCAGCGGCCGCGAGATCGACAACGTCACCATCTTCCGTCGCGACCCCAAGGGCATCCTGATGGAGAAGGTCGAGTCTCCGAAGGCTCTGTACGCCAACGGCGCCTGGACCCTGGACCAGCCCAAGACCACACGCTTCACCGGCGACCTGGCCCAGACCTCGACGGCGGCCTCGACCAGCTGGCCCAGCGGCCTGCGGCCCCGTGACGTCCAGAGCCTGTTCGGCGACGACGCCGTGCCCACCGCCGCCTCGGCCCAGCGCGCCCTGCAGAACGGCGCTTCGGACCGGCCGGAGAGCTTCTACGCCACCCACCTGCAGGCGGCCTTCGCCGGGCCGTTCGTGTCGCTGGTCATGCTGCTGCTGAGCGCGCCCGTCGCCCTGGCCAACTTCCGCAGCGGCCAAGGCGCGATGCTGCTGACCGGCGGTCTGGCCGCCGGCCTGATCTTCCTGGTGGCCAACGGCATGCTGACCGCCCTGGGCGAGTCCGGCTCCCTGTCCCCGATCCTGGCCGTCTGGGCCGCCCCCGCGATCTTCGGCGCTCTCGCCATTCGCACATTCCTTGCCCTGGAGGGGTGATGCCTTTCGACTCCGCGAACGCCGACCTGCAGGTCATCCCCGTCCAGACGCCAGACGAGCTGAAGCGCTTCATCGCCCTGCCCGCCCGCCTGAACGCCAAGGATCCCAACTGGATCACGCCGCTGTTCATGGAGCGGACCGAGGCCCTGACGCCCAAGACCAACCCATTCTTCGCTCACGCCGAGGTCCAGCTGTTCCTGGCCACGCGCGGCGGCCGTGACGTGGGTCGGATCAGCGCCCAGATCGACCAGCTGACGCCGCAGCCCACCCCGGGTCGCCTGGACGGCCACTTCGGCATGATCGCCGCCGAGGACGACGCGGCCATCTTCCAGGTGCTGTTCCGCGCCGCTGAGGACTGGCTGCGCGCCCGCGGCCGCACCCACGTGGTCGGCCCGTTCAACCTGTCGGTCAACGAAGAGGTCGGCCTGCTGGTCTGGGGCTTCGACACCCCGCCGATGATCCTGATGGGCCACGACCCGGCCTATGCCGGCAAGCGCGTCGAGGAGCAGGGCTACGCCAAGACCCAGGACCTCTTCGCCTATCGCGCCGACGAGACCGGCGACATCCCCGAGATCGCCCAGCGCCGCGTCAAGCGCGGCCTGCCGGCGGGCGTCGTCCTGCGCCAGCTGGACATGAAGCGCTATGACGAGGAGGTCCAGACGCTGACGGACATCCTCAACGACGCCTGGCGGGAGAACTGGGGCTTCACCCCCACCACCGAGGCCGAGACCGCCCAGCTGGGCAAGGCCCTCAAACAGGTGATCGACAAGCGCCTGATCTGGTTCGCCGAGATCGATGGCGAGGCCGCCGGCGTGGTGGTCTTCCTGCCCAACGTCAACGAAGCCATCGCCGACCTGAAGGGCAAGCTGCTGCCGTTCGGTTGGGCCAAGCTGCTGTGGCGCCTGAAGGTCAAGGGCGTGAAGTCGGCCCGCATCCCGCTGATGGGCGTGAAGAAGAAGTTCGCCTCCACCCAGCGCGGCCGCATGCTGCCGTTCTGGATGATGAAGGCCAGTCGCGATATGGCGATGAGCCTGGGCTACAATCGCTACGAGATCTCGTGGGTGCTGGAGGCCAACAAGGCCATGACCCACATCGCCGAGAACGTCGGCGGCACGCACTACAAGACCTACCGCCTCTACGAGAAGGCGCTTTGAGCGGCGCGTTCAAGGCCCTGATCCTGGCCGGCTCGCGCGGCGGCGAGGTCGATCCGGCCGCCGCCTATGCCGGGGTCAGCCACAAGGCGCTGATCACGCTGGAAGGCCGGACCTTGCTGGATCGGGTGCTGGACGCCGTCCGCGCGGCGGGTCCGGAGACGATCGGCGTCGCGGCCAATGACGAGGCGATCAAGGCCCGCCTGGCCGACGCCGGCGTGGTCATCCTGCCCACCGCCTCGGGCCCCAGCCAGAGCGTCGAGAACGCCGCCCATCAGCTGGGCTTCCCGCTGGTGGTGACCACCGTCGACCACGCTTTGCTCAAGCCCGAGTGGATCACCCAGTTCCTGGCCGACACACCTGACTGGGCCGATGTCGCCGTGCTGCTGGCGCCGGAAGAGCGGGTCCAAGCCGCCGCGCCGCAGACCAAGCGCACCTATCTGCGCTTCCAGGACGGCCGCTATTCGGGCTGCAACCTCTTCCTGCTGCGCAACGAGACCGCGCTGCGCGTGGTCGAGACCTGGCGCAAGGTCGAGGCGCTGCGCAAGCAGCCCTGGAAGATCGCCGCCATGCTGGGGCCGTCCTTCCTGATCCGCTACCTGCTGAACTGGCTGACCCTGGACCAGGCCGTGCTGAAGCTGGGCAAGCTGGCGGACGTCAAGGCCGCCGCCGTGCGCGCGCACGACGGCCTGGCGGCTGTCGATGTCGACAAGCCGTCGGACCTGGATCTGGTGCGGGAGTTGGTGGGCGAAACCTCGCCCACCGCCTAGGTCAGGCCGAGACCGTTTCCTTGGCCGCCCACTGCGCCGTCAGGGCGCGGTTGTGGATCAGGTCTTCCGGGAAATCCATCTCGGACCATTCCAGGCCCTGGATCGAGCGCACGCGCACAACGTCGTGGGCTTGAGCGATCTCGTTGATGACGCTGAGGTACCAGCGCTTCAGGCCTTCCGGCGTGCGCATCAGCCCTTCCAGGGTCTCGACGAACAGCTTGGAGCCTTCTTCATTGAAGCGCAGGAAGCCGATCGACTCCGCGTCGTACTCGGTGATCGTCTTGCCGATGGCGCGCAGGGCGTCGCCGTCGGTCAGCACCTTCATATCGTCGCTGTCGTAGACGCCGTCGTCCTTGCGGTCGACGGTCACGGTGATCGGCGCGTCCGGGGCGCTGATCAGGCGCTCGGCGATGCCCGGCTCGAACAGGGTGTCGCCATTAAGGATCATGAACGGCCCGCCGCGCATCTCCTCACGCGCCAGCCAGCAGGTCGCGAGGTTGTCGGTCACGCTGTAGAACGGGTTGTAGAGCGTGCGGATGCTCATGCCCGGCAGGTTCAGGCGCGCGACCTCGGCCTCGACCAGGTCAGCGCGGAAGCCGGTGACCACCACCGCCTCGGTCACGCCCGCCTGATGCAGGTGGCGCAGCTGCCATTCCAGCACCGTCTTGCCGGCCAGCTCGACCAGGCACTTGGGCCGGTCGTCGGTCAGCGGCGACAGTCGCTTGCCCTGACCGGCGCTGAGGATGAGGGTCTTGACCGGCTGCATGACGTTCTACAAATCTCGCTGGATCGGGGCCTTAATTCGCCCCTTTAGGAATCGCGGACCGCGACCTGGGCGGCCGCGAGCGCATAACTGAGCACGAACCCGCCCTACGGCAAGTGCGCACGGCCCGCCAGAAGCCTGTCATGACGTCGCGGCGCAACCCCCTCGAAAGACCATGGGCGCGCTTTTTCCAAAACCGCGTCCAACGGGTGACGGTCGGGCCGAGTTCCCGTCCCCGTCCTGTGACACGCCTCATGGTTCAGCTTGGGTTCAGCTTGACCTGAAGATTGTCCGCTCTCCGACACAAGCGCCCCTTCCGGAAACTGAACCATTCCACCATATGCCCATTGTCATACGGAGGATTGGGCGGGGGCCTCGGAGTAACCAACGGAGGCGTCGTGCAGCGCGCGGACAGATTCAGCCGTCAGTTCACTGATGAAAAACCAGCCCAAGGCCTGCGCCTGGCCCTATTCTCCGGCAACTACAACTACACGCGAGACGGCTCCAACCAGGCCCTGAACCGCCTGTCGGCCTATCTGATCAGCCAGGGCGCCCAGGTGCGGGTCTATTCGCCGACGACCGACACGCCCGCCTTCGAGCCCGCCGGCCAGCTGGTCTCGGCCCCGTCGGTGGCGATCCCGGGGCGCGGCGAGTATCGCCTGGCCCTGGGCCTGACCCGCGCCCTGCGCGCCGACCTGGCCGAGTTCCAGCCGACCGCCGTCCACCTCTCGGCGCCCGACATCCTGGGATCGCAGGCCGGCAAGTGGGCGCGCCGTCAGGGCCTGCCGCTGGTCGCCAGTCTGCACACCCGGTTCGAGACCTACCTCTCCTACTACGGCCTCGACTGGCTGCGTCCTCGCGCCGAGCGTTATCTGGACGGCTTCTATCGCGGCTGCGACCGCGTGCTGGCCCCGAACGCCCCGATCGCCGACCTGCTGCGTGAACAAGGCCTGGGTGAGCGCGTCGCCGTCTGGGGCCGCGGCGTCGATCGCGACCGCTTCTCGCCCGCCAGGCGCGATGCCGAGTGGCGCCGGGCGCAGGGGATCGCCGACAATGAGATCGTCGTCGCCTTCCTGGGCCGCCTGGTCATGGAGAAAGGCCTGGACGTCCTGGCCGAAACCATGGTCCGCCTACGCGGCCAACCGATCCGGCCGCTGATTATCGGCGACGGTCCGGCGCGGAGCTTCCTGGAGGAACGTCTGCCCGAAGCCATCTTCACCGGCCACCTGGACGGCCAGGACCTGGGCCGCGCGGTGTCCAACGCCGACGTCCTGTTCAATCCCAGCCTGACCGAGGCCTTCGGCAACGCCACGCTGGAAGGCATGGCCGCCGGCCTGGCCGTGCTGTGCCCGCGCGCGCCCAGCACCAGCGCCCTGGTCGCCCACGGCCAGGACGGCGTGTTGGCCCCGCGCGCGGACGCAGAGACCTATGCCGCCGCGATCCTGGCCCTGGTCAACGAGCCGATGCGCCGCCTCCGCCTGGGCCGCGCGGCCCGCGTCTCCAGCGCTCGCTACGACTGGAACGCCATCTGCGCCGCGGTGCTGGACGTCTATCGTGACCTGGGCGCAGCCCCGACGCTGCGCGCGCGCTCGGCGGCATGACAGCAGAGGTCGAGAAGAAGGCCTCACCGCTCAGGGGTTGGCTGCTGACGATCGGCGTCGGGCTGCTGGCGGTCATGCTGGCCACCCACGGCGTCGGTGCGGTCCGTGAGATCCTGGCCCAGGTGGGCTGGCAGACGCTGATCGTCATCGCCGCCCACCTGCCCGTCACCTTCCTGGCCACGGTCAGCTGGCAGGTCCTGCTGCCGCCCGATCGTCGGCCGCCGCTGTCGTTCCTGTTCCGCGTCCGCTTCATCAAGGAAGCCGTCAACGCCCTGCTGCCCGTCGCCCAGGTCGGCGGCGACGTCGTGCGGGCCAAGCTGTCGGCCCGCAACGGCCTGACCCTGGCCGAGGCCACCGCCAGCTGCATCGTCGATGTCCTGGCCGGCACGGTGGGCCTGGTCATGTTCGTGCTGACCAGCCTGATCGTCGCCATGGTCACCCTGCACGACCCGCGCCTGGCCCAGGCGGGCCTGGCCCTGGTCGGCATCATCGTGGCCATCGTCGCGTCGGCCTATGTCGCCCACAAGGCCGGGGTCGGCCGACGCCTGGGTCAGTTCTCGCAACGCTGGACCGCCCTAGCCAGCCGGGTCGGCGAACTGGGCGAGGCCTTCCGCGTCATCGGCCGCCAGCGCAATAACCTCTTCGCCTCCTGGGCCTGGCACCTGGCCGCCTGGATCGCCGGCGCGTTCGAGACCTATGTCTCGATGTGGGCCCTGGGCCTGACCCCCACCCTGCTGCAGGCCCTGATCGTCGAGGGCCTGGCCCAGACGGCCAAGGTCGTCGGCTTCGCCATTCCCGGCGCCCTGGGCGTGCAGGAAGGCGGCTACCTCCTGCTGGGCGGGGCCATGGGCCTGCAGCCCGACCAGGCCCTGGCCCTGTCGCTGCTGCGCCGCCTGCGTGAGCTGGTCCTGGGCGGCATCGGCCTGGTGCTGTGGCGCACGACCCGCCCCGAAGCGACGATCGCTAAAGAATCCGACAGCGAAGCGGCCCCCGCCTGAGGTCTATCGGGCGGGTCAGCAACCCCGCCGGATAGCCATGCACCCTTCCCTTTGACGACCTAGCCGCGACGAAGCGGATCGACCGGAGCCGGGTCGGGCGGGATCGCGATCGCCCTGGCCGTTCCGCGTCCGTCGCCCCCGATCACGTCCTTTCAAGACATCCCCTCAGGGGACAATCCATGGAGCGCCCTATGGACGCGAAGACCTGCGCCGCATGCGACTGCGAGCTGGAGACCGACATCATCACCGTCACCATCGGCGGTCGGGCCGTCGAGGTCTGCTGTCAGGAATGCGCCCTGGCGCTGGGCGAGGCCCAGGCCGCCATCACCGGACTGGAAGCCCGAGCCCAATGACCACCGACATGACCCGCCGCCGCTGGCTGACCGCCTCGACCTGCCTCGTCGCCATGACCCTGTCGAGCCTTCAGGCTCGCGCCGACCAGATGGACGCCGTCTATGACGCCCAGGCCGCTGAGCGATGGACCCGCGAGCGCCGCTTCCAGGCCACGCCCTATGGCCGCACGGCCTATATCGATCGTGGGACCGGCCCCGCCGCCCTGTTCCTGCACGGCTTTCCGCTGAGCAGTTTCCAGTGGCGCGGCGCCATCGATCGGCTCGAGAAGCATCGCCGCTGCCTGGCGCCCGACTCCATGGGCCTGGGCTTCACCGAGGTGCTGCCAGGCAAGTCCGTCACGCCCGCCGACCAGGTGAAGATGCTGATCGCCTTCCTCGACGCCCTGGGTGTCGACACCGTCGACGTGATCGCTAACGACAGCGGCGGCGCGGTGGCGCAACTGTTCGCCGTCAGCCACCCCAAGCGCATGCGCTCGCTGCTGCTGACCAACTGCGATGTCGAGACCAACAGCCCGCCGCCGGCCCTGACCCCGGTGTTCGAACTGGCCGAGATGGGCATCTGGCCCGACGCGTGGCTGGAGCCGTGGTTGAAGGACCCGGCCAAGGCCCGCGCGCCCGACGGCCTGGGCGGCATGTGCTTTTCCAATCCCGCCCACCCGACCGACGCGGCGCTGAAGCAGTACCTCGGCCCCATCCTGCAGTCGATCGAGCGCAAGGACCTGGCCAACCGCTACGCCTTGGGCCTGAAGCCCAACCCGCTGGCCGGGGTCGAGGCGTCGCTGCGCCAGCTGGACATCCCAGTGCGGATCATCTGGGGTCAGAGCGACCCGATCTTTCCGCCGGCGGACGGCGAGTACCTGGCCCGAACTCTGCCCCGCGTCGAAAACATCCGCCGGATCGCGGAAGCCAAACTGTTCTTCCCCGAGGAGTATCCCCATATCGTCGCCGAGGAAGCGCGGCTGCTGTGGAAGGTCGCGTAGGGAAGCCATGAGCGGATACGCAGTCCAGCAGCTGCTCGATACGCCGACCGTGTCGCTGTACGACGTGGTCTGCGACGGCGCGTGCCGGCACAAGAGCGGCGAGGAATGCGCCCACGGCGCGCACCTGGTCTTCCCCTATCGCGGCGTCTTCATGCACCACCTGGGCGGCGACCGCGACGCGGTGGCCGAGCCCAACCAGGTGATGTTCTTCAATGGCGACGAGGGCTTCCGGGTCAGCCATCCGGTCGACGGCGGCGACGCCTGCCTCTCGCTGTCGCTGAGCCCCGACATGTTGGCCGAACTGGCGCCCAAGGACCAGACGCGCGGCGGGCCGGAGGTCGCCTTCGAGTCCCAGCGGCGCGGCATCGACCCGCGCGCCCAGGCCCTGGTCGCCCTGCTGCGCCACAGCCTGACGCGCGGGACGATCGAGACCCTGGAGGCCGAGACCCTGTCGCTCACCCTGGTGCGCCGGGCTCTCGGCGAACGGACCTCGCACGCCAGCGCCGGCAGCTGGGGCCGCACCAAGCTGGTCGACCGCGCCAAGCTGGTTTTGGCCTCCGACCTCGGTCGCCGCTGGACCCTGGCCGAGATCGCCGACGAGGTGGGTGTATCACCGGTCTACTTGACCCAAGTCTTCCAACAGGTCGAGGGCGTGCCCCTCTATCGGTATCAGCTACGGCTGCGCCTGGCGCGGGCGCTGGATCTGCTGGACCAGTACGACCACCTGACCAACCTGGCCCTGGACCTGGGCTTCTCCAGCCACAGCCACTTCAGCGCCGCGTTCAAGCAGCACTACGATCGCACGCCGGCCCAGTTTCAGCGCTCCGTTCGCAGCGCCCTATAAATCCCACATGACAGGATAATATCCTGCATTTTGACATTGAACCCCTCCCCCAGCGGCGTTACCAAAGCGCTCGGACTCTGCACGCGATAGGGAGGCGGCATGATCCTGGATCGGCGCACGCTGCTGGCTGGCCTCGTTCTCGCGCCGAGCGCCGCGCTCGCCAGGGAGGACGCTCCCGTGTGGGCCTTCGATTTCACCACCACGTCCATCGGGGCTTACGACCCCGCCATCGGCCACGGCTTCGAGCCGGGCCCCGGCAAGCTGTTCTCGGTGAAGGTCCCCGAGGGCGACTATCGGATCACCCTGGACCTGGGCGGCGACAAGGCGTCCGAGACCACGGTCAAGGCCGAGTCCCGGCGGCTGATGCTGGAGACCGTCCGCATCCCGGCCCGCAAGACCGAAACCCGGACCATCGTCGTCAATGTCCGCCGCCCCGAGCTGGCCCCGCCGCCGCCCAACGCCCCGGGCGGCAAGCGCGTGGCGCTGAACGCGCGCGAGGACGGCAGCTATGACTGGGACGACAAGCTGACCCTGGAGTTCTGCGGCTCTACCGCCGCCGTGCGCCGGCTAAAGATCGAGGCCGTCACCGTGCCGACCGTGTTCCTGGCCGGCGACTCCACCGTCACCGACCAGCGCTTCGAGCCCGCCGCCGGCTGGGGCCAGATGCTGCCGCGCTTCTTCAAGCCCGACCTGTCGGTCTCCAACCAGGCCGAGTCCGGCGAGACGCTCAAGGCTTTCCTGGTTGAGCGGCGCTTCGACAAGATCCTCAGCAAGATCAAGCGCGGCGACTGGCTGCTGATCCAGTTCGGCCACAACGACCAGAAGCCGAACTGGCCCCAGACCTATGTCGAGGCCGCCACAACCTATCGCGACTATCTGCGCGCCTATGTCGGCGAAGCGCGCCTACGCGGCGCGACGCCGGTGCTGGTCACCTCCATGCACCGCCGCAAATTCGACGAGGCCGGCAAGATCGTGAACACCCACGGCGACTATCCGCAGGCGGTGCGCGAGACGGCCCAGGCGCTGAACGTTCCGCTGATCGACCTGCACACGATGAGCGCGGCCTTCTACGAGGCCCTGGGCCCCGACAACGCCTGGAAGGCCTTCAACGACAGCGGCAAGGACGCTACCCACCACAACAACTACGGCGCCTATCAGCTGGCGCGCTGCGTGGTCGAGGGCATCCGGGCCAATGTTCCGGACCTGGCCGCCCATCTCGCCACGGACGTGCCGGCCTTCGATCCGGCCAAGCCGCCCTCGCCCGAGACCTTCGCCGTGCCCGCCAGCGCCGCGTCCAGCCAGGAAATACCCCGTGGAAACTGACCGCCGCGCCCTGCTGGGCCTCGCCGCCGGGCTGATGGCGGCCCCGACCCTGGCGCGCGCCGCCGAGAGCACTGTCGAGACTGTCGACCTGTGGCCCGGCGCGGCGCCCGGCGGCGAAAAGGTCACCGTCACCGAAAGCGTGATCCTGCGCACGCCCGGCGGCGATCCGAACGACACGGCCTTCCTGAACGTGACCAAGCCCTGGCTGACCATGCGCCGGCCCGCCAAACCGAACGGCGCGGCGGTGCTGATGATCCCCGGCGGCGGCTATGTGCGCGTGGCGGTGGGCAAGAACGGCGGATCGATCGACGCCTGGCTGGCCAGCCTGGGGATTACCGCCTTCGTCATGGACTACCGCCTGCCCGCCGACGGCTGGGCGGCCGGTCCCGACGTCGCCTTGCAGGACGCCCAGCGGGCCATGCGCCTGATCCGTGCTCGCGCCCCGTCGCTGGGCGTCGATCCAGCCAAGGTGGCGGCGATCGGCTTCTCGGCCGGCGGCCACGTCGCCGCGCGCTTGGCGACCCAGTTCGCCCGCGAGACCTACGCACCGGTCGACGAGGCCGACAAACTGCCGACCCGGCCGTTCGCGGCCGGTCTGTTCTATCCGGTGATCACTGGAACCCTGCCCTACGCCCACGGGCAATCGCTGAAGCAGCTTCTGGGCGCGAACCCGACGGACGCCCAACGCCAGGCGATCTCGGTCGAGCTGAACACCCCGGCCGATACGCCGCCGGTGTTCATCGCCGCGGCGGCCGATGACAAGACCGTGCCGGTCGAGAACAGCATGCTGATGTGGCAGGCCCTTCGCGCCAGGAAGATCCCGGTCGAGATGCACCTGCAGGAGGTCGGCGGCCACGGCTTCGGGCTGAAGGATCGCAGCGGCCAGATCGCGCCGGTCGCCCTGGCCCTGGACGCCTTTTTCAAGCGCCACGGCCTCTACGCGTGAAGCTGATCACCGACACGATCAACGCCGCCATCGTCCATGCCCACGCGCGCGGCGGCGGCGAGGTCGTGCTGCCGGCCGGCCGCCACCTGTCGTTCTCGATCCGCCTGCTCAGCGGCGTGACGCTGAAGTTGGAAGAGGGTTGCGTGCTGGAGGCCGCCGATCCGGCCCTGCATGGCGGGACCTATGACGCCGCCGAGCCCAATCCGCACGACCTGTGGCAGGACTTCGGACACTCTCACTGGCGCAACAGCCTGATCTGGGGCGAGGACGTCGAGGATGTCGCCATACTGGGTCCCGGTCGCATCGACGGCGCTGGCCTGACCCGCGAAGGTCCCGGCTCGCGCTGGACGAAACAGGCCGGCGAGTTCCCGCTCAGCATGGCCGGCCTCTCGGCCGAAGCGATGGCCGAGCTGTCGCCGCAGGTCGAGGCCATGGCGGGCCTCGGCAACAAGGCCATCGCCCTCAAGCGCGCCAAGCGGGTGCGGATCGAGGGCCTGACGATCTTCCAGGGTGGCCACTTCGCGGTGCTGGCCACGGGCTGTGAGGACCTGACCCTGCGCGACCTGGTGGTCGACACCAACCGCGACGGCCTGGACATCGACGCCTGTCGGCGCGTGCTGGTCAGCGGCTGCCGGGTCAACACGCCCAATGACGACGCCATCGTGCTGAAGAGCTCCCTGGCGCTTGGCGAACTGATCCCGACTGAGGACGTGACCATCGAGCACTGCGAGGTCAGCGGCTTTGATCTCGGCACCTTGCTGGACGGGACCTTCGGCCGGACCCAGCTGGTCTCGCCCGACCAGGACCGCGTCACCGGCCGTATCAAGCTGGGCACGGAATCCAATGGCGGCTTCAAGGACATCTCGATCCGAGATTGCCGCTTCGTCCGCTCGCGCGGCCTCGCTTTGGAGGTCGTTGACGGCGGCACGATGGAGAACATCGTCTGCGAACGCCTGCATCTGCAGGAGGTGACCACCGCCCCGATCTTTCTGCGGGTCGGCGATCGGCGGCGCGGGCCGGAGGGCACGCCGCTGGGCGCGATGCGCAACATCGTGCTGCGCGACATCGAGGCCTTCGACGTCCTGCCCGACTACGCCGCGACGATCGCGGGCCTGCCGGACTCGCCGATCCAGGACGTGACCCTGTCGAACATCCGCCTGTCCTATCGCGGCGGCGGGCCGGCGGAGTGGGCGGAGCGACGGCCGGGCGACCTGCCGCAGGCCTATCCCGAGCCCAGCATGTTCGGCCCCTCCCCGGTCCATGGCCTGTGGGCGCGGCACGTGGACGGGCTGAAGATCGACAACCTGACCATCGAGACCACGACCCCGGACGCCCGTCCCGAGCGTCTGCTCGAGAACGTTCGCGAGGTCGATGCATGATCCTGGACCGCCGCACTGTGCTAGCGGGCTTGGCCGCCACGCCGTTCGCGGGCCAGGGCAAGCGGCTGCATGCCGACGGCGTCCGCGACCTGAAGCGCTGGGCGATCGAGGCCGAGAAGCCGGCGACCTTGACCACCATGGGTGGTGTTCTGGACATCGTCGCCCCGGCCGGCTTCACCGCCTGGTTCAAGCCGGAGCTGATCGGGCCGGTCGCGATCACCTACCAGGCCCAGGCCGTCTCGGAAGGTGGGCCGTTTGACCGGGTCAGCGACCTGAACTGCTTCTGGATGGCGCGCGAGGCCAATGGCGGTTCGCCGCTGGACCACCCGCGCTCAGGCGCTTTCGCCGACTACGACACGCTGAAGACCTACTATGTCGGCCACGGCGGCAATACGAACACCAGCACCCGTTTTCGGCGTTATGTCGGCCGCGCCGGCGATCGGCCGATGCTGCCGCAGCACGACCACTCGGCGGCCGACGAACTGCTGACACCCAACCGCTGGACGACCGTGCGTCTGATCGCCGACGGCCAGCGCATCGAGTACTGGAGCGACGGCCGCCGGCTGTTCGAGCACCAGGACCTGGAGCCGTACACCCGAGGCTGGTTCGGTCTGCGGACCACGCAGAGCCATCTGCGGGTCCGTCAGTTCGAGGTCTTCAGCCTACTCCCAGCCGGCCGGTAGGCTGTCCGGCGCGGCGTCGCCGACCAGGGCCAAGAGCTCGAACAGGTTCAACGCCCACTGCGCCGACTGGTTGGTCGAGACGCCTTCCATCTCGTCGATCGGGTTCAGCACCGCCGTCCCGGTCACGCGGGTGATCGGCTCGGGGCTGTTTTCCTGGCCGGTCTTGGTCTTGGCCAGGAACTCGGTCCAGGCCCGCTTGGCCAGCACCGGATCCTTCAGCTTCACCGCCGCCCAGGCCGTCAGGCGCGCGTGCCAGACGGGATAGGCGAAGTGGCGGTCGATGGCTGCTGGTCCCAAGGCGGCTTGCCGCTCGGCCAGGGGCGCGTTGTAGTAGGCGCAGAAGCGGACCCAGGCCTTGCTCCAGGCCGGATCGTCGATCAGCCCGTCCAGCTCGAACACCAGCTCGGCCCCGCCCATGATCGTCACCAGGTGGTAGCTGGTCGTGAAGGCCGTGCCGAGGTCGTACAGGGTCGCCGTCGCCGGGTCGTAGCCGAACGGCGGGCCGGTGAACATGCCGTGGGACGAGGCCGCGATGGCGTCCAGACCCTTGACGATCTTGTCCCGCCACTTGGCATCCCCAGTCCGCTCCCAGGCCACCAGCCAGTTGCTGGCGAAGGCGAACCAGTCCGGGCCACTGCGGGCCTGGGTCGGGTACTTGGTCTTGGCCGCGACCTTGCGCACCGGATTGACGGCCAGCAGCGCGTGGTCGCCGTCGTACAGGTCGGCCATCAGGTCGCCGGTCCGCTCGTCGGCGGTCAGGTAATAGTAGTGACGGCGCAGCAGCGACTGGCTGATCCGCGCCTCCTTGGCGCCGTCGCCCCAGTGGCTGACGTTGTGCCGCGAGCCCAGGCCCTTGAACGGACCCAGGTGGTGGACGTCGACCTCGCCGGTGTGGCGGGTCATGGCCTCGGCCATGCGGAACAGGTCGGCGCGGCCGGTGCGCATGAAGGCGGTCCACAGCCACAGGTCCGGCACCAGCTCGCTATTGGCCCAGGCATAGCCGCCGACGTCGTAGCGCCAGACGTGCCGGTCCTGGTCGTAGGTGTGCATCACGTCGCCGTGGTCCCAGAACCCGTACCAGCGGCGCTGCTCGATCTCGTGCTGATAGAAGCCCAGCAGGCGCTCGTGGGCGGCCTCCAGCTTGGCCTTCACCGGCGTCGAGGTGTCGACCGGGGTGAAGACGCCGCCGAACGCGCCGACGCTCTGGTAGTAGGTCGGCGCGGCGACCGGCAGGGCCGGCTCAGTGGTCGCCTTGGCCATGGCCGACAGCGCCGCGCGCGTCGGGGTGGCAGCCACGGGCCACAGGAAGACCTGGTTGGTGCGGGCGATCCCCAGCGGGGTGCTGTGGCCTTCCTCGACGTCCTCGTACTGGATCTCCAGGCCGTGGGCCTTGTCGCTGTAGTGGCGCAGGTCCATGGCCCCCGCCTGAGGCGACCACAGCCACAGGGTCACGGTGGCGGCGTCGGTCGTCGCGCCGTCGATCTCCAGGCCCGTCGGATGACGTTGCCAGAAGTGGCGCAGGCCAAACGCAACCCCGCCCGAGACGCCGCCGACATAGCCCAGGCCCGGCGCGCGGCCGCCGTGGTCGGCGCGCAGCCAGCTGCTCTTGGTGCTTGTCCGCTTGTCGACTGTGAAGGCGTCGGCGTCGCCCTGGAACAGGCGGTAGCCGTTCCAGGCCGGCACGGTCAGCAACTGGTCGCGGGTCTTGGCGTCCATCGAAGCCAGGTCCGGCACGCGCTCGCCGCGCAGCTGGTCCTGGAATTTGGCGGCCAAGGCGAACTTGGTCGGCTGCCAGCCGGGGATGTTGCGGACGGCCTCGCCCCACATCCCCTCGCCTTCCCCGGCAAAGCGGACATGGCGGTTGTGCAGTTCGTCGGTCAGCGGGACGTCGAAACGGATCCCCAGGCCCGCGATAAAGTCCTTGTTCCCGTCGCCATCGAACGTGAAGCTGTGGGTCAGGGTCAGCCGCCCGTCGGCGTCGACCGCCACGCGCAGGGTGAACGGCAGCCAGTCCCGGCCCACGCCGCGATGGCGGCCCTCGAAACGGACCACCGCCCGCACCGGACCGCGTTGCTCGATGGTGACCGCATCGATCGCGCCGTCGAAGACCTGGGTCTCGCGCGGCGACAGGTCGCCGGGCGGGGTGTTCTGGTTCAGGGCAACGAGGCGTCCGCCGCGTAGGGTCTCGCGGCCGGCCAGGCTGACGCTCTCGATCAGCGCTCCACCCGTCCGCGCGAACCGGCAGATGAGATCGCCGGCGGCGATCTCGATCCGCTCCGGCGTCTCACGCACCGCGACAGACTTAGAAGGAGTAATTGGCTTACCCGGCTTGACCTGGAAACCCTTGGGAGCCGGTCCCGCCAGCGCGTGACCCGTCCACTTCAGCGAACCGTCGGGCCAATAAGCCAAAGGCCAGGTCTGCAGAGGCAGAGCCTGGCCGTCGGCGGCGATCGCCGTCAGGGTCGTCTTGGGCTTGACCGCCCCGCGTGGCCAGGGCGCGCCCCAGACCGCCGCGCCGGGCGCGGTCGGCGGGGCGTCACCCAGCCAGTGGAAGTCGGTCGCGGCTGGCGGAGACTTGGCGGCCTGCGCCACACCTCCTCCGGCCAGCGCCGCGACGGGGATCACCAAACTCGAACCCAGCAAACCCCGTCGCGATACCGTCACGCAGCTACTCCCAACTAGTTCTTGTAGACAAAGCCGATCGCGAAGCGCGAGCCGCCGTACTGCACCGACCAGGGGTTCGGGGCGTTGGCGAAGCCGGCCCGCTCGGAGCCGACGCTGAGACGCGCGGCGTTCAGCAGGTTGCGACCTTCGGCATAGATCTCGAGGTTCGGATTGATCTTCCGCGAGATCTTGGCGTCCAGGTACTCGTACTTTTCCGAATAGAGCGGCTCGCCCGGATTGTACGGGAAGCCCACGAAGTTGCCGACATTGGTGTTCGGCGAATTGCGGACCGGCGAGCTGGCCGTCGAGGTGCACGGCGAGATGCAGGTCAGCACCCGGTCGCGGGTCTGGTAGGCGATCCGGATCTTGGTGACGTTGTCGTCGTACCACAGCACCAGGTTGGCGAAGTACTTGGACTGGCCGGCCGGATCCAGCGACTCCGCGGTCAGCGGATCGATATAGGCCGCCGCCGTGCCCGACTTGGTGGTCGAGATGTTGAAGTCGACGCCCGTGTGCTTGAACTCCCACGGCAGGAACGTGAAGGCCGTCCGCGCCACGAACTCCCAGCCCGACTGCACATAGCCCGGACCGTTGATGAAGGTGTTCACGCCGAACTCGTAGTCGGACAGCTTCTTGTTGGTGCCCGGAACAACCTCGTCGCTGCCGGCGAAGATGTTGCCGTTCTTCAGCGGCACCTGGACCGGCGCGCCGATCCGCACCTTCTGGCGGTAGTAGGCCAGGCTGAACGAGGTGTCGCGGTTGGGATACCACTCGATCGAGGTGTTGTTCTTGGTCGCCGTATAGGGCTTGAGGTCCGGATTGCCGAAGGTGTTGGCGCAGGCCATGTCCTGCTCGCTGCCGTCGCTGTCCTGGAAGCCTTCGCGGCGTTCGTCATAGGTGCACGAGCCGGCCGGGAACAGGCGGTTCAGCGGCGGCGGGGCGATCGTCTTGGCCCACGAATAGCGGATCACCAGCTTGTCCGGGATGGTCCACAGGGCCGCGTTATAGGCCGGCATCCAGCCCGTATATTCGCGGTTGATGCTGACCGGCTTGGTGAAGGTGGCGCTAGTGAATCCCAACGGATTGGTCGGGTCGGCGGCGTTGAAGGCCGGAGTCTTGAGCGTATAGGTCAGGCCCACATAGCCCGAGCCCGACACCTGGGTCTTCAGCATGCGCATGCCCAGGTTGCCGTTCAGCTCCATGTTCAGCGGCAGCTGCTGCTCGAACTCGGCCATCCAGTACCAGGACGTGTACTTCTCCAGCGCCTTGTTGACCGGCTGGTCGTAGACCTTGCCGTCGCTGCCCTTGCACGACTTCACGCAATCGAAGTTGTAGTTGGCGGCGCTGGCCAGTTCGCTGAAGGCCTTGGGAACGTCGATGCTGTCCCAGACCGTCAGGCCCTTGGTGCCCTCATAGCCCTTCATGAAGGCGCCCGAGTTGTCCTGCAGGCTGTTCTGGAAGATCGAGATCAGCTTGGCCTGCGGCACCGTCTCGATGCCGTACAGGAAGGTGTTGCCCGTGGTCGGGTTGGGCGCATAGCCGTAGACGCAGGCATTGGCCGCCGTCGTGGTGGGCGTGTTCTCGCAGGCGCGGACGTCGCTGCGCAGCGCCATGGTCGGCACGAACACCCCGGCCGAGGGCGTGTAGCCGCCGGCGCCCCACGAGTCGGTGTTGGCTTCGCGATAGAAGCCGCCGATCTTGAAGCGGGTGAAGAACGGGATCTTGCCGTCGGTCAGATAGCTGACGTCCAGCTTGTACTGGTCCTCGCCGCTCTCGACGATCCGCGGGTTCCACTGCAGGCGCGACAAGGCGCTGTAGCTGGCCATGCCCGGCGCCGTCGGGGCCAGCATCTGCACGAAGTTCGTCATGTTGGTTTCGTCGAAACCGGCCGGGGTCTTGATGTCCCAGATGCCGTTTTCCAACGCCGTCATGGTGGCGTTGCCGTAGGTGTAGCTGCGCGCGAAACGACGGTCGTAGCGTGTGTAGCTGGCCTCGGTGCGGCCGCCCCGGAACTCGACGTTCAGCGGCCCGCGATTGTAGTCGGCGCCGTAGGTCAGGTAGTTGGTCTTCCAGTCCTGGGTGTTCTCGATGTGGTCGATGCCGATGGCGGCATTGGTGATGTCGAACGAGGTCAGGTGGTGGGCGCTATCGACCTTCACCGAGCTCGGAATGACGTTGGCGGCGATGCCGTAGATCGGGAACGAGTTGTTGGTGACCACCGTCCCCGGCGTCGTGTCGATCGCCGACACCCCCGTCGGGATCCCGCTGTTGTAGATGTAGTAGCCCGAGCCGGCGACCGGCGAGAGCGGGTTGATCGTGCCGGTCGGATAGAAGGTGTTGGTCACCAGCGGCGAGGTCACCTGATTGGCGGTGGCCACGCCCAGCGAGGTGATGCCGCCGCGCGTGCGCTGGCGGTTGTCCTCATGCTGGCTGCGGTTGGCGACCTGATACTTGCCGAAGATCGTCAGGTTGTCGGTGACGCGGTAGTCCAGGCGCAGGTCCCACTCCAACCGCTTCTCATACTGCGACCAGTTCTGGTCGCGGATCAGGTTGGGCGCGTAGTCGTTCCACTGGTTCAGGCAGCTGATCTGCGAGTTGATCATCGCCGCTTGGGCCGCCTGGCGGTTGGCGTTGCTGGTGCCCGGCGAGATCGTATTCAGCTGGGCGTCGGTCAGCAGCGGGAAGGCCGCCAGACAGTCGGCCTTGGTCTTGGCGTTGGCCGACTTGGTGACGATGTCCAGCGGCGTCGGGGCGTTGAAATTGCCCGAACCGCTGGCCAGGGCCCAGGTGCCGACCGGCGTGCTAGCGTCGGGACCATTGGTCGCCGCGGGATTAAAGGCCCAGGTCTTGTCGGGCGAATTGTCGAAGTCGGCGAAGCGCGTATAGCCCTGCTGGTTGTTCGAACCGGCGCTGTTGAGGGCGTGGCTGTCGTTGTAGCGCTTGGTCGAGTTGATGTTTCCCATCACGCCCAGGCGGTCGTCGAAGAACTTCCGCGTGGCGACGACGCCGATCTCGGGACCGTACTTCTTGGACAGGGTGTTGCCGGCGGCCGCGCCGCGCACCGAGATGAAGGGCTTCTTGAAGTCGAGGCCCGTGCGGGTCTGGATCTGCACCGTGGCGCCCAGGCCGCCGGGCGTCATGTCGGCCGTCTGGCCCTTGATGACGTCCAGGCTCTTGATCATCTCGGCGGGCAGTTCGCGCATGTCGGCCGAGCGGCCATCGCCGCCGCCAGCCGCCAGGCTGAAGCCCGAGGCCGCGACGCCCAGGCCGTCCAGCTCGACGCGGGTCAGGTCGGCGCCGTTGCCGCGAATGGCGAAGCCGTCGCCCTCGCCGAAGCCGTTACGCTCGATGGCCACGCCGGCGATGCGCGACATGGCTTCGTTGACGTTGCTGTCCGGGAACGAGCCGACGTCGTCGGCGACGATCGAGTCCTGGGCCGTCTTGCTGCGCTTCTTGCGCTGGATCGACGACTGCTGCGAGGCGCGAGCGCCGACGACGATCACCTCGACGGTGTTATCTTCGGCGCCGGCGGCTTTGGCGGGCGCTGATGATTGCGCCGAGGCTGGCTGGGTCATTGCGATGCCGGCGCTCAAGGCCAGGATCGATACGGTGGCGGCGGCCGCGCGGCGGCGAGCCCGTGTGAGCTGCATGGTGTCCCTCCCTGTATGGCCGGAGCCCCGTCCCCACGCGGCTCCGCACGCCTCCCGAGCCAAGGCGGCCCCGAGGGACCGCACCGGACTCGACGGCGCATTATTAGTACAAATACCGTAGTGCCATATGTTGAGATGTCAACGCAATTTGTGGGAAGACATAACGTAGGTTTCGTGATGTAAACCTCAGCGATCCTGAAACACGCCCTCGCGGGCGTGGATTCTAAGAAGCCGCTGCGCGCGGCCTGGGATCGCACAGGGCTTTCAGGGAGGGCGCGTTCATGGCTCCGAGGAAGAAGACGCTTGTGGCGACCGCCTGCATGGTCGCGCTGCTGGCGACGGGAGCGGCCCATGCCGCGCCGCGCTGGATGGAATCACTGGATCGCGGCGTGGTCGCCGTCCCCGCCAAGGACGGCGGGGTGCTGGTCAGTTGGCGCCTGCTGGGCGACGACCCGGCCGGCGCGACCTTCAATCTCTACAAGGATGGGAAGAAGCTGAACGCCAAGCCGCTGAGCGGCGGCACCGACTTCGTCGACAAGACCACCGGCGCGGGCGCCTACACGGTCCGCCTGATCGCCAAGGGCAAGGAAGGCGCGGCCAGCCGCCCCGCCCAGGTCTGGACCGACGGCTATCTGTCGATCCCGCTGGATCCGCCGCCGGCCGGCGTGACGCCTACGGGCGAGGCCTATTCTTACACCGCCAACGACGCCAGCGTCGGCGACCTGGACGGCGACGGCCGTTACGAGATCATCCTGAAGTGGGACCCGACCAACTCGAAGGACAACGCCTTCGGCGGCTACACCGGCGACGCCTATCTCGACGCCTACACCCAGGAGGGCAAGCGTCTGTGGCGCATCGACCTGGGCCGCAACATCCGGGCCGGCGCGCACTACACCCAGTTCCAGGTCTTCGACTATGACGGCGACGGCAAGGCCGAGCTGGCCGTGCGCACCAGCGACGGTACGATCGACGGGACCGGCAAGGTGCTGGGCGACGCCAATGCCGACTGGCGCGAAAGCGGCGGCGAGCGCCCCCAGGCCGACCGCACTGGCGCCTTCGTCCAGCCGGACGGGACCAAGGTCGCCAAGGTCCAGGGTCGCATCCTCAAGGGCCCCGAATATCTGACCGTCTTCGAAGGCGCGACCGGCAAGGCCCTGGCCAGCGCCCCTTACGCCCCTCCCCGCGATCCTCGCACCGATGCGCCGAGCGTCGAGCAGATGACCGAGATCTGGGGCGACGGTTACGCCAACCGCTCCGACCGCTTCCTGGCCGGCACCGCCTATCTGGACGGCCAGCGACCCAGCATCGTCATGGCTCGCGGCTACTACGGCCGCTCGACCCTGGCGGCCTGGGACTTCCGGGATGGCAAGCTGACCCCGCGCTGGTTCTTCGACAGCGCCGCGCCGGGCAACGAAGCCTTCGGCGGCCAGGGCAATCACCAGCTCAGCGTCGCCGATGTCGACGGCGATGGCCGCGACGAAATCGTCTACGGCTCGATGACCGTCGACGACAACGGCAAGGGCCTGTGGAGCGCGCGCCTGTTCCACGGCGACGCCATGCATGTCGGCGACCTGGACCCCACCCATCCGGGCCTGGAGAAGTTCGGCGTCCACGAAAGCCCCCGCATGAACGGCGGCATCGGCGCGGCCATGCTGGACGCCAAGACCGGCAAGGTCCTGTGGAGCACGCCCACTGACAAGGACACCGGCCGGGGCCTGGCGGCCGACATCGACCCGCGCTTCCCCGGCGACGAGGCCTGGGGCACGAACTCGGAGTCGCTCTACACCGCCCAGGGCAAAGCCATCGACGGCGTGAAGCATCCGCGCCAGACCAACTTCGCGGTCTGGTGGGACGGCGATCCCCTACGCGAGCTCTTGGACAAAAACCAGATCAGCAAATGGGACTGGAAGACTGGCCAAACCGAGCCGCTGCTGACCGCCGAGGGCATGACCAGCAACAACGGCACCAAGGCCACCCCGACCCTGTCGGCCGACCTCTTGGGCGATTGGCGCGAGGAAGTGATCTGGCGGGCCGAGGACAACCGTTCCCTGCGGATCTACACGACCCCCTACCCCACCGACCGGCGCCTGGTGACGCTGATGCACGACCCGCAGTACCGCGTCTCGATCGCCTGGCAGAACACCGCCTACAATCAGCCGCCGCACACCAGCTTCCACCTGGGCGAAGGCATGAAACAGCCCAAGCCCACGGCCATCGTCACTCGTAAGGCGTCCCAATGAAGTCGTTCGTTCTTGGCGGTCTGGCCGCCCTTCTCCTGGTCGGCGGAGCCTCGGCCCAGGACGTCATGACCCTGGGCAAGCCCGGCGCGCCCGAGCCGCCGCTGGAGTGGGTGGACAAGACCACCGGCCACCGGATCGTCCGCTTGTCGCGCGAACCGGGCAGCTCCAGCCTGTACTTCAACTACAACGGCTACACGCCCAAGGGCGACCGGCTGGTCTTCGCGACGCCCACCGGGATCGTCGCCATGGACCTGAAGACTCGCGCCCTGACCAAGATCGTCGAGGGCAAGGTCCGCCTGCTGTATGTCGGCCGCAAGACCGGCTCGGTCTATTACGAGAAGTCGCTGACCGATAACCCCGGCGGCCCCAAGGCCGTGATGGCGGTGGATCCCTACAACAAGGCGGTCCGCGAAGTCGCCAAGATGGATCGCGGCTCCCTGCAGACCATCAATGCCGACGAGACCCTGCTGGCCGGGGTGGTGGTGCGCAACGACGTGCCGATCCCGCCCAACATGATGGACGCCCTGCCCCGCAATCCCGACGACGTGAAGAGCGCCGACGGCAAGGAGCTCTCCTACGCCGAGGGCCGCGAGGTGCAGCTGAACGCCCGCCTGGACAGCCGCATCCCGATGGAGATCTTCACGATCAACACGGTGACCGGCGAGCGCAAGATCGTCCACCAGGCCACCGACTGGCTGAACCACCTGCAGTTCTCGCCGACCGATCCGGGCCTCTTGATGTTCTGCCACGAGGGTCCCTGGCACAAGGTCGACCGCCTGTGGCTGATCCGGACGGACAAGGCGGGCGACCAGCCGGTCAAGATCCACACCCGGACCATGAACATGGAGATCGCCGGCCACGAGTGGTTCAGCGCCGACGGCAAGACCGTCTGGTACGACCTGCAGACCCCGCGCGGCGAGGACTTCTGGGTCGCCGGCTACGAGGTCGCCACCGGCAAGCGCAACTGGATGCACGTCCAGCGCAATGACTGGTCGGTGCACTTCAACTCATCATCGGACGGCAAGCTGTTCGCCGGCGACGGCGGCGACAGTGAGATGGTCGCCCATGCGCCGGACGGCAAGTGGATCGTGCTGCTCAAGCCGCGCACGGTGCCGGACGTCGCGGGCATCCACGCGCCGGGGGCGGAGCACCTGATCGCGCCGGGCGTGCTGGATTCCGAGCGCCTGGTGGACATGCGCGAGCATGACTACCGCCTGGAGCCGAACGTGAACTTCACGCCGGACAACAAGTGGCTGGTGTTCAGGTCGAACATGCACGGCCAGAGCCAAGTTTACGCGGTCGAGGTGGCGAAGGCGCAGCCGTAAGGCCCCCGCCTCGGCGCTCTACTTCACCCGCCGGTGGAGCTCGGCCTCGATGATGCCGAGCCTTCCACCGGCAGCCACCTTCTCGGCCCCTGTATCGAGGCCGGCGCGCGCGCCGGTGATCTCGACGATCTTACCGAACGCGTCGCGATCCACCGTCGGTTCGGTCAGGGCGATGCGCAGGCGCGAGCCCTTCACCGCCTTCAGCGGCAAGACCACGTAGCCCAGGCTCTTGGCGGGCGTGCCCTCATAGACCACCGCCCCGTCCATGGTGATGCGCAACGGGTATGAGCGCAGGCGCCAGCCGATCAGTTTCAGCTCCAGCTCGTCGACCACCTGGGGCTTATCGAGGCGGTACTCGATCCAGGCGTTGGCCAGCTGGCCGTCGCTGGCCCAGTGGGTCATCTCGTCGTCGTCCATCGCCAAGGCGACCGTGTCGGCGTTGGACCCGGCGATCGTCTGCGCCGGACGCACGCTCACACGCCAGGGCTTGAAAGACGGCGTCGACGGTGTGGGACCGCGCACCAGACTGACCGGCAGAGCGTCGTCACCCACGGGCCAGCGGCCATCGGCCTTGGGCGAGGCGGCAACGTCGAGGGTCAGCGAGGCGTCCGGCAGTCCTTCAGCCTTGGCCGTGACCACGACCTTCCCCGCCTCCCGGGTCGAGCGCAGCGACACGCGGTTGATCCCCGCCTCGACCGGCAAGGTCTTGGACAGGATGAAGTTATCGTCCGATCGCGACGCGCCAGGGAATTTGGTCACCTGGTCGGCGCCAGCGGCCTTCTCGGGCTCGGTCGAGGCCGGCGGCGCGGGCTTGCGGCCCAAACTGTCGCCCTGGGCGATGCCGCCGCGCCACTCCACCGGGCCCGTCGTCGAGAAGCTGACCGTGTTCAGCGCCGTCGGCACCCGGCGGCCCTGCTTGTCGACGACCTCGACATCGACCAGCGCCAGGTCCGCGCCGTCGGCCTTCCAGCCGCCCGGACCCGTGCGCGGCGTCAGGCGCAATGCCGCCGGCTCGCCGGTGGTCTCGACGGCGTGGCGCGAAACGACCCTGCCCTTGGCGTCATAGCCGACCGCTTCCAGCCTGCCCGGCATCCAGGCGACCTGCGGGAACGTGAACAGGAACCCATCGCTCTTCTTGCCGAAGCCCAGCGACCGGCCGTTCAGCACCAGCGCCACCTTGTCGGCGCTGGAGACGACCAGCACGTTCTTCACCGTGCCCGGCGCATAGTTCCAGTGGCCGATGATGTGGCTGCGCGGTCGTTCGACATCGACCCAGCCATCCCACATCACCTGGTGGGCGTAGAAGCCCTCCTTCGGCAGGCGCATGCCGTCGACCTCGCCGCTGCGGCGGTAGTTGTTGTCGCCGCGGAAGTGGGTGTTGCTGTCGGAGAAGACGATGTTGACGCCGCCCGAGCTGACCCGGTCGCCACCGCCCGGCCGGGCGCGCCAGTAGTCGTACCAGCGACGGACGTTCTCGGCCGCGTGGCTATCCTGGTTGCGGTTGTAGTCGGGGCTGTCCTTGTGGAACGGCGGGGTGAAGTCGTCCTGGAACTTCCGCGCGCCCTCGTCGCGCGAATACTCCATGGCCCACACCGGCTTGGAGGCGCTCTTGTTGATGTAGAGCATCTCGCCGCCGTACTCGGCGACCTTGCTGGACAGCATCTCGCGCGAGCCGATGGCGCGGCCGCCGTGCGGGTCCAGCTTGTCGCGGATGGCCTTCAGCTCGGCCATGTGTTCGTCGCTGATGTTCTCGTTGCCGCCCTCGTAGAAGACGATCGAGGGGTTGTTGCGGAAACGGACGATGGCGTCGGCCATCACTTCCTTGCGCTGATCCCAGCGACGGCCGGTGACGTCGCTCTCGGCGTCGCCGGCGGGCATGGCCTGCAACAGGCCCACGCGGTCGGCCGAGGTGACGTCCTGGCGGGCGGGCGTGATGTGCATCCAGCGCACCAGGTTGCCGCCGCTCTCGACCATCAGGGCGTTGGAGAGGTCGCTGATCCACGGCGGAATGTCGGTGCCCAGGGCCGGCCACTCGTTGCTGGTGCGCTGGGCATAGCCGTGGACCTGGATCACCCGGTCGTTCAGTCGGACCATGCCCTGACCGAAGCTGGTCTTGCGGAAGCCGGTCCGGGTCGTGACCTCGTCCACCGCCTTGCCATCCTCCACCAGGGACGTGCCGATCGCGTAGAGATAACCGTAGCCCCAGCTCCAGAAGTTCAGGCCTGACAGGCGCTGCTTGGCCGAGACGACGCGGGTCTCGCCGGGCGCCAGGGTGACCGTCGGCCCGGCGAACTCACCGACCGCCTTGCCGTCGACGTCACGAACAGTGACGCGATAGCTAAACGTGCGCGGCCGGTCGGTCTCGTTGCGGACCTCGGACTCGGCGTGGACGGTGGCCGCCCGGCCCTTGATGTCGAAGTCGTCGGCCCAGATGTAGACGCCCGTCGTGCCCAGGCTCGCGTACAGCGGCAGGGTCTGGTGCAGGCCGCCGGTCAGGTGCAGCCGCACAGCGCGGTGGATCCCGCCGTAGTTCACATTGAAGTTGTTGTTGTTCCACTGAAAGCCGCTGCCGGTGGCCTTCTCCTTGTACTTCCAGTCGCTGTCGACGCGCACGGCCACGACGTTCTCGAACGGCGCGGGCCGCAGCAGCTTGGAGGCGTCGACGCCGAAGGCCGTGACGCCGTTCTCGTGGCCGCCGGCCAGCACGCCGTTGACATAGACGTCGCCGGCCTGGCGCACGCCCTCGAACTCCAGGAAGGCCCTCTCAAAGCCGGCCGGCAGGACGAAGCGCTTGCGGTACCAGGTGATGCCGCCCTTCAGGTCGTGGATGTCGACCTTGAACGCCTCGTCCTCGTTGAAGGCGCGCGGCAGGGTGACGGCCTTCCAGGCGGCGTCGTCGAAGTCGGGCTTCTCGGCGCCGGCGATCTCGCCCGTCGCCATCCGCCAGCCGTCGTTGAAGATGTATTCGGCGCGCTGGGCCATGGCTTGGGCCGGGACGACAGCGGCCAGGATGGCGCAAGCGAACGGCACGGGCCGGAACGGGCTCGACATACGACACCTCCCATTGGTCAGGCCACTTTAGGCTCTCTCGCACCTTTGGCTTGACACCCGGCAAGCTGTCAAGCAATCTCATTATATCGGATGATATCTCATATTTTGAGATATTCTCTGTCAGCGGTCTGTCGCCTCCTCGGGCGCCGCTGCGCACTTTTCACCGGCCATCCCCCGTGCCGGCCTATGGAGCGTCTCCCTCCCGGGACGCTCCATTTTTCTTTCAGGGGCAGCTCGGACCGCCAAGCCGGGCCTGGTTGTCCAGCGGCGCGGGATGGACGTAGCGCGAAAGCGGCAACTTCAGCTTTGCGAAGCGCGTGGCGACGAGCGCCGCGCCCAGGCGCGCGCCCTGCTCGTTGATGTGGGTGTCGTCCTTGATCCCCTCGGGAAAGCGGGCGACGCCGTCATAGGGCTGGTACTGCAGATAGAGCCCGCGCGAGGCCAGCTGTCCCCTCGCCTTCAGCGCCGCCATCATGTCGCCGTCCAGATCAACCAGCGGGACCTTCAGGTCGGCCGCCACGCGGTGGATCGTGGCGGCATAGGCCGCGTGGGCGTCCTTGGGCGCGCCGTTCTCCCACAGCCAGCGGGCGATCGGGGTGACCAGCACGGGCACGCCCTGCTTGGCCCGCACATCGGCCACGAAGCGGCGCAGATTGACGTCGTAGGCGCCGTTCGGGTCGGTAAAGCGGACGATCTTCTTGGTGTCGGCGTCGTTGTGGCCGAACTGGATCAGCACCGTGTCGCCAGGCTTCAGCTGGGCCAGCAGTTGGTCCCAGAGCCCTTCCTCGATGAAGGTCTTGGTCGAGCGGCCGCCGCGTGCCAGGTTCACGACCTCGACGCCCGGCTCCAGCGAGCACTTCAGCACCATGCCCCAGCCCATCTGCGGATACTGGGACGGGCCGTAGTTGGCCGCGGTGGAGTCGCTGGCGATAACCACCCGCGGGGGCGCTGGCGTCACGATCGTGACACCCATGGCCATCGCCAGCGCGGCGATCACCGCTCTAGCTCGGTCAGGATCGACCGGTCGATCGAGGCGACGTCGCGCACGCCCGTCAAGGCCATGGCCACGCGCATCTCCTTCTCGATCAGGTCCAGGAGCTGAGTGACGCCCGCCTCGCCGCGCGACGCCAGCGCATAGACGAAGGCCCGGCCCAGCAGCACGCCCTTTGCGCCCAGGGCCAGCATCCGCACCACGTCCAGGCCCGAACGCACGCCGCTGTCGGCGAGCACGGTCAGTCGGTCACCGACCGCCTCGGCGATGGCCGGCAGCGCCCGCGCCGAGGACAGCACGCCGTCCAGCTGACGGCCGCCATGGTTCGACACCACGACCCCGTCCGCGCCGATGTCGGCGGCGGCCTTGGCGTCCTCGGGATCGAGCACGCCCTTGATGATCAGCGGGCCCTTCCACAGGTCGCGGATCCACTCCAGGTCCTTCCACTGGATGGACGGGTCGAAGTTCGCCCCCAGCCAGCCCATGAAGTCCTCGAGGCCAGAATTGGCGCCCAGCACCGGGGCGACATTGCCCAAGGTGTGCGGACGGCCCATCAGCCCGACATCCCAGGCCCATTGCGGCTTGAACATCGCCTGCACCATGCGGCGCGCGGCGGCGTTGGGGCCGCTCATGCCCGAGTGCGCGTCACGATAGCGAGCGCCGGGCACGGGCATATCCACCGTGAAGACCAGAGCCGTCGCGCCCGCCGCGCTGGCGCGGGCCAGCAGGTCGCGCATGAAGGCCCGGTCGCGCAGCACGTAGAGCTGGAACCAGATCGGCGCGGACGAGGCCTTGCTGACCTCGTCGACATCGCAGACCGACACGGTCGACAGGCAGAACGGCACGCCCTTCTTGGCCGCTGCCCTCGCCGCCTGCACCTCGCCCCGACGAGCGTACATGCCCGTCAGGCCGACCGGGGCCAGGGCCACCGGCAGGGCTTGCTTGACCCCGAACAGCGTGGTCGAGGGATCGCCGGCCGAGACGTCCTTCAGCACCCGCTGGCGCAGGGCGATGTCGGCCAGGTCCGAGACGTTGCGACCCAGGGTCCGCTCGGCATAGGCGCCGCCGTCGATATAGTCGAACAGGAAGCGCGGCAGCTTGCGCCGCGCCGCCTCGCGGAAGTCCGTCGTGGACGAGACGATCACGGGACTACTGCAGGTTCACGAAGGCGCCGCCGTCGACCAGCAGCGCCGCGCCGGTCACGTACTTGGCCAGGTCCGAGGCCAGGAACACGATCGGGCCAGCCAGGTCGTCAGGCTCGCCCAGACGGCCCAGCGGGATGCGGCCGGCCATGTATTCGCGCTTGGCGACGTCGGCCAGGTCTTCCTTGTTGATCGCCGTCTCGATGGTGCCCGGCAGCACCGAATTGCAGCGGATGCCGTACTTGCCCAGGGCGATGGCGGTCGACTGCATCAGGCTGTGCACGCCGGCCTTGGTGGGCGTGTAGTGCGTCTGCATGCCGCCGCCGACCAGGGCGCTGATCGAGCTGACGGCGATGATGGCGCCGCCATTGCCTTGCTTGACCATCTGGTTGGCCGCCGCCTGCACCATGTAGTAGGCGCCGAACAGGTTGACCTTCATCGTCCGCTCCATGACCTCGGGCGGCATGTCGAGGAAGGCGTGGAACGGGCAGATGCCAGCGTTGTTGACGAACACATCGACCTTGCCGAACGCATCCACGGCGGACTGCACGAAGGACTTGGAGGTCTCGACGTTCGCCACATCGCCCTTGATGGCGATGGCGCGACGACCCAGCGCCTCGATCTGGGCGACGGCGTCGGCGGCGCCGGCCTCGTCGGAGTGGTAGTTGATCGCCACGTCCGCGCCGTGCTGGGCGCAACCGATCGCGGCGGCCTTGCCGATCCCCTGCGAGGCGCCGGTCACCAGCACCACCTTGTCCTTCAGCAGCATAACTACCTCTTTAGATTACTCATCAGCGGGCCAGCCGTTTTCCGTTCCAGCCCAGGTCACGACCGATGGCGTTGGCCGTGTCGCGCACGTCGTCGACCAGCGTGGTCATGCGGCCGTCGTCCATGTATTGCGCCGCGCCCGAGACGCTGATCGCGCCGACGATCTGGCCCGAGGCCCCACGGATCGGCGCGGCCACGCAGCGGATGCGGTCTTCGTTCTCTTCAAGGTCGAAGGCGATGCCGCGCTTGGAGTAGTCGCGCATCCAGTCGATCCACTGCTTCTCGTCCGGAGCGCCCGGCAGGGCCGCGCCTTCTGAGCGATACAGAGTGCGCCAGCGGTCCTCGGTCTCGTCCAGCACCAGCGCCTTGCCGAGGCCGGTCGAGCGGACCGGCTGGCGATCGCCCACGCGCGAACTGATGTTGATGCGGCGGCGGCCGGTCAGCTTGTCGAGATACAGAGCCCGGTCATCGTCGAGCACGCCCAGGTGCACGGTGTCCTCGGTCTCTTCCCACAGCTTTTCCAGGTGCGGACGCGCGATGCGCGGCAGGTCCATCTGCTGGCTGGCCAGATAGCCCAGCTCCAGCAGCTTGCTGCCCAGGCTGTAGCCTTCGCGCGGCGCCTGCGAGAGCAGACGGCGCTCGACCAGGGCCGTGGCCAGACGGTGAGTCGTGCTGCGGGTCAGGCCCAATTGCTTGGCCAGGGCTGGCAGCGCGATGGTCCCGGACTCGGCGACCACATCCAGCAGATCCAGGCCCCGGAACAGGGTTTGGCTGCCGCTGGGAGACTTGGTCGTCGCGTTTTCGTCCGCCGCCACCGGTTCCGCTCCCCTTGACGCTGGTTTCATTTTGTAGCACTACCTCTCATATTGTGGAACGCAAGGCAAGCGGAACGACGGCGACTCTGTACGAGCGCGCCGGCCTCGCGAACCGATAGCGTGACATAGGTTATGTTGGGGAGGTAGGCGCGGTCTAAAGGCGGCGTCACGGGCCTGCCGGAACGCTTCCGGCAAGCGCATCTCCCTTGTCCCCAGGCGGCGCTAGAAGCGACCGCCCCAAGGTTGGAGCCTCGTCGTCCATGGCGTTTCCGGTCATCAAGCATGTGCGTGCGTTCGTGGTCCGAGGGGGCGGCGCCGACTATCATGACCAAGGCGAAGGCCACTGGATCGACGATCACATCGCCACGCCGATGTCGCGCTACCCGGAATATCGTCAGAGCCGCCAGTCGTTCGGCATCAACGTGCTGGGCACGCTGGTCGTCGAGATCGAGGCCGCCGACGGCACGATCGGCTTCGCGGTGACCACCGGCGGCGAGCCGGCCGCCTATATCGTCGAAAAACACCTGGCCCGCTTCCTGGAAGGCCGCGACCCGACCGAGGTCGAGAAGATCTGGGACCAGATGTACTTCTCCACCCAGTACTACGGCCGCAAGGGCCTGGTCGTGAACGCCATCTCGGGCGTCGACCTGGCGCTCTACGACCTGCTCGGCAAGCTGCGCCAGGAGCCGGTCTACGCCCTGCTGGGCGGCAAGGTGCGCGACGAGCTGACCTTCTACGCCACGGGCGCGCGCCCGGACCTGGCCAAGCAGATGGGCTTCATCGGCGGCAAGATGCCCCTGCACCACGGCCCGGCCGAGGGTGAGGAAGGCCTGCGCAAGAACATCGAGGAACTGGCCACCATGCGCGAGCGCTGTGGCGAGGACTTCTGGCTGATGTTCGACTGCTGGATGTCGCTGGACCTGAACTACGCCACCAAGCTGGCCCACAAGGCCCACGAGTATGGCCTGAAGTGGATCGAGGAAGCCCTCAGCCCCGACGACTACTGGGGCTATCGCGACCTGAAGAAGAACGCCCCCAAGGGCATGCTGGTCACCACCGGCGAGCACGAGGCCACCCGCTGGGGCTTCCGCATGCTGCTGGAGATGGAATGCTGCGACATCATCCAGCCGGACGTGGGCTGGTGCGGCGGCGTCACCGAGCTGATCAAGATCGCCAACCTGGCCGACAGCAAGGGCGTGATGATGATCCCGCACGGCTCGTCCGTGTACAGCTACCACTTCGTCATCACGCGCCATAACAGCCCGTTCGCCGAGTTCCTGATGATGGCCCCGAAGGCCGACGAGGTGGTGCCGATGTTCCACCCGCAGCTGATCGGCGAACCCGTTCCGGTGAACGGCAAGCTCAAGCTCTCCGACGCGCCGGGCTTCGGCGTCGAACTCAATCGCGAGGTCGGCTTGCACCGTCCTTACGCCCGCTGATTCATTTGAAAGCGTAGACCCATGAAACTGCTCCGCTACGGCCCCAAGGGCGCCGAGAAGCCCGGCCTGCTCGACGCCGAAGGCAAGATCCGTGACCTGTCGGGTCACGTGGCCGACATCACCGGCGCCCAGCTGTCGCCGGCCAGCCTGAAGGCCCTGGCCGCCATCGACCCGGCCACCCTGCCCGTCGTCGAAGGCTCGCCCCGCTACGGCGTGCCGGTGAACGGCGTCAGCAAGTTCATCGCCGTGGGCCTGAACTTCGCCGACCACGCCGCCGAGTCGAACCTGCCGATCCCGGCCGAGCCCGTCCTGTTCACCAAGGCCGTCAGCTGCCTGACCGGTCCGAACGACAACGTCATGATCCCGCGCGGTTCGGAAAAGACCGACTGGGAAGTCGAGCTGGGCGTCGTGATCGGCTCGCGCGCTTCGTACGTCTCGGAAGACGAAGCCCTCGACTATGTCGCCGGCTACGTCCTGATCAACGACGTCTCCGAACGCGCCTTCCAGATCGAGCGCGGCGGCACCTGGGACAAGGGCAAGGGTTGCGACACCTTTGGCCCGGTCGGCCCGTGGATGGTCACCTCGGACGAGGTCGGCGATCCGCAGAACCTGGGCATGTGGCTGGACGTCAACGGCCAGCGCAAGCAGGACGGCTCGTCCAAGACCATGATCTTCCCGATCAGCAAGCTGGTCTCGTACATCAGCGAGTTCATGACGCTGGAGCCGGGCGACCTGATCACCACCGGCACCCCGCCCGGCGTCGGCATGGGCCAGAAGCCCGAGCCCGTCTACCTGAAGGCCGGCGACGAGATCCGCCTGGGCATCGAGAAGCTGGGCGAGCAGCGCCAGATCGTCGTCGCATGGTCGAAGGACGGCGCCCAGTGAGCCCCATCTCCTCTTCCAAGATTTATCCCAATCGTTTCGCCGGCCGCGTCGCGGTCGTCACCGGCGGCGCCTCGGGCCTGGGCAAGGCCGTGGCCGCACGCATCGTCGCCGAGGGCGGCCAGGTCTCGCTGTGGGACCTTGACGCCGATGGCCTGAAGGCCGCCGCCGAGGAAGTGGGCGCGACCCACACCGTCGCGCTGGACGTCTCGGACGAAGCCGCCGTCCTGGCCGCTGGCCAAGCCGCCAATGCCGCCCTGGGCCGCGTCGACATCCTGGTCGCCTCGGCCGGCATCACCGGCGCTACCGCCCCGGTGTACGAGTATCCGACCGACAGCTGGAAGCGTGTCTTCGACATCAACGTCAACGGCGTCTTCTACTGCTGCAAGTCGATCGCGCCGCTGATGATCGCCCAAGGCTACGGCCGGATCGTCAATGTCGCCTCGGTGGCCGGCAAGGAAGGCAACCCCAACGCCGGCGCCTATTCGGCGTCGAAGGCGGCGGTGATCGGCCTGACCAAGTCGCTGGGCAAGGAACTGGCCACCAAAGGCGTCATCGTCAACAGCCTGACCCCTGCCACCTTCGAGAGCCCGATCCTGGAGCAACTGCCCGCCAGCCAGGTCGAGTACATGAAGGGCAAGATCCCGATGGGCCGCCTGGGCGAGATCCACGAGAGCGCCGCCATGGTCTGCTTCATGGCGTCGGAGGAGTGCAGCTTCACCACTGCTTCGACCTTCGACACCTCCGGCGGCCGGACCACGTTCTAGGAGTACTGGAGCCATGGCGTACACGGGCCCCATCGTCGATCCCCACATGCATCTGTGGGACCTCGATCGGCACTATTACGCCTGGCTCCAGGACACGCCGCTGCCGAACAACCCGGCCGGCGACATGTCCGGGATCGCCTACAAGTCCTACCTCCTGGATGACTATCTGGCCGATGCGAAGGGCTGGAACGTCGTCCAGGTCGTGCACGTCGAATGCGGCCTACCGCCCAAGGACCAGCTGTCCGAAACTGACTGGCTCCAGAGCATCGCCGACCAGCGCGGCGTGATCGGCGGCATCGTCGCCGGGGCCAACCTGGATGATCCGGACGTCGAGGCGATGCTGGCGGCCCATGCCGCGCGTAAGGCCGTCCGGGGCATCCGCCAGATCGTCAACTGGCACGAGGACCCGACCAAGACCTACAGCCCGAGCGACAAACTCCAGGACCCGCAATGGCGCAAGGGCTTCGCCCTGCTGGCCAAGTACGACCTGTCGTTCGACCTGCAGCTCTACGCCTCACAGATGGCGACAGCGGCCGCGCTGGCCGACGCCCATCCGGACATCCCGCTGATCGTCAACCACGCCGGCATGCCGACCGACCGCGACGAGGCTGGGCTTGCCGCCTGGCGCGAGGGTCTCGCGACGCTGGCCAAGCGTCCGAACGTCTCGTGCAAGATCTCGGGCCTGGCCATGGTCGACCGGTCATGGACCACTGCCAGCCTCAAGCCTTTCGTCCTGCAGGTCATCGAGACCTTCGGGATCGAGCGCTGCATGTTCGCCAGCAACTTCCCGGTCGAGCGGGCGCACGGCAGCTTCGGCGGCTTCTACGCCGCCTATGACGCGATCACGGCGGGCTTCAGTGATGACGAGCGCGAGGCGCTGTTCGCCGGGACAGCCAGGCGGATCTACCGCCTGACCAACTAACCAAAAACAACAAGAACGACATCAGGAGGAAGACGATGAGCACGACGACGGAAAGCCGCCCCCTCGCCTTCCGCATGCAGCTGAAGCCAGGCGTGGCCGCCGAGTACGAGCGCCGCCACGATGAGCTCTGGCCCGACTTGGCCGAAGCCCTGCGCGACGCGGGCATCCACGACTATTCGATCTTCCTGGACGAAGAGACCATGAGCCTCTTCGCCGTGCTGCGCCTGCGGCCGGACAACAAGAAGGACGCCCTGCCGCTGCAGCCGGTGATGAAGCGCTGGTGGGACTTCATGGCGGACCTGATGGAGGTCCATCCCGACAACAAGCCCGTCGAGTGGCCGCTGAAGCCCGTCTTCTACTTCGAGGGCTGAGTATGCGCGCCCTCCCCGCTCTTGGCCTCGTGACGGCGCTGCTGGCGACCTCGTCGCTGGCTGAGCCCGTCCGCTACACGATGACGGCGTTCACCAACGCCAGCCAGTCGAACATGAGCGTGTACGACTCGGCCGACGGGACGCGCTTCACGCTGAAGAAGCCGCTGGCCTACACCCCGCCCAAGGGGCTCATCCGCGATCCCAGCGTGATGAAGCATACGGACGGCTGGTACTACGTCGCCTACACCACCGGCTGGACCGGCGACACGATCGGCCTGGCCCGCAGCCGGGACCTGACCGACTGGACCTTCCTGCGCGACGTGAAGATCGACGTCGCCGGCGCGACCAACAGCTGGGCGCCGGAGTGGTTCGTCGACCAGGACGGGTCGATCAGCCTGATCCTGTCGGTCTCGACCACCGGCATCGCCGGCCAGTTCCAGCCCTACCGCATCACCGCGTCCGACGCCTCGCTGGCCAGCTGGAGCGCGCCCAAGGTGCTGTCGGGCCTGGGTCCGAACTTCATCGACACGTTCGTGGTGCGCCAAGACGGTCAGTACCAGGCCTTCGCCAAGAACGAGACGACCAAGTTCATCGAGCTCTACACCGCTCCGTCGCTGGACGGGCCGTGGGCGCCGAAGGGCACGGGCGACTGGGCCGGCTGGGGTCGCTACCTGGAAGGCCCGGCCATGAGCCGCACGCCCGACGGCGCCTGGCGGATCTATTTCGACGAGTACATGGCCAAGCGCTATTGGTACTCCGACAGCAAGGACGGCTTCAGGACCTGGAGCCAAAAGGCTGAACTGCCTGAGCTTTCCGGCACGGTGCGCCACTTCACGGTGCTGAAGGAAGGCGGTGACCAAGCCGCCGTCGCCAAGCCTGCCGAAGCCCACAAGATCACCTGGGACAAGTACTCCCTGAAGGTCGACGGCCAGCGCATCTTCTCGTGGGGCGGCGAGTTCCACCCCTTCCGCGTGCCCAGCCCGGATCTCTGGCGCGACATCCTCCAGAAGATGAAGGCTAGCGGCTACAACACCGTCGCGATCTATTTCGACTGGGGCTACCACTCGCCCAAGCAGGGGGTCTACGACTTCAGCGGCGTGCGCGACATGGACCGCGTGCTGACCATGGCCAAGGAAGAAGGCCTGTACGTCATCACTCGCGCCGGGCCCTACGTGAACGCTGAGCTGACCCGAGGCGGCTTCCCCGGCTGGATGGTCAATCAAGCGGCCCGCGCCCGCACCGACGCGCCGGAATATATCCAGGCCTCGGACGAGTGGCTGACCCGCATCAACGCCGTCATCGCTCGCCACCAACTGACCACCGGCCAGGGCACGGTGATCGCCCACCAGATCGAGAACGAGCTGGACGTCGTCGGCGCCCCGCAGCAGCGCTACATGCAGTGGCTGTACGACAAGGCCAAGGCCGACGGGATCACCGTCCCGATCTTCCACAACGACAAGGGCCGCAACGGCTACTGGGTGCCCAAGGGCTCGAACGTGCCGGGCACGGTGGAAGGCCCCAACGATCTCTACGCCTTCGACGGCTATCCAGGCGGAAACTGCCGGGTCGACAGCAAGCCGGCCAGTCCGGGCGTCGCGCCCGACTGGGGGATCTATGGCGCGAACGGCGCGAAGGGCGGCGCTCTCGCCAGCCCGAATACCCCCGGCTTCCTGGCCGAGTTCGGCGGCGGCTGGTTCGACTACTGGGGCAGCAACGGCGACTACGACTGCACCGCCATCCACCGCGGCGTCGGCTATCAGCGTGTGTTCTACGGGACCAACATCGCCAACGGCCTGACGCTGCAAAGCTTCTACATGACCTATGGCGGAACCAGCTGGGGCTGGCTGCCGGCCCCGGTGGTGTTCACCTCGTACGATTACGGCTCGGCCATCGACGAGACCCGGGGCCTGCGCGACAAGATCCGCGTGATGAAGCAGATGGGCGAGTTCATCGCCGCCGTCCCGGACCTGACCCGCATGGACAAGGGCGAGGCCGTCGTCCCGTCGAACGACAAGGTCCGCGTCTATCACAATGTGAATCCCGAGACGGGCGGGCACCTGTATGTGGTGGTTCACAATCCCAGCAGCGCCACGGGCGACGAGGCCTTCACCTTCAAGCTGAAGACCCGCGACGGCGAATACGTGGTCCCCTCGCGGATCAAGGGCCAGGACAGCAAGATGCTGATGGCCAGCTACGACCTGGGCGGCCAGCGGCTGGTCTATTCGACCTCCGAGATCCAGACGCACTTGAAGCAGGACGGCGGCGACATCGCCCTGCTTTACGGCCGCGCCGGCGAGCAGGGCGAAACCGTGCTGCGCTATGCGTCCGCGCCCAAGGTCGAAGTGCTGGAAGGTGAGGTCACATCGGCTTTCGGCGCCGCCAAGGGCGACCTGAAGCTGACCTACGCCCACAAGGGCTTGACCCGCGTGCGGATCACCGGCGGCGGTCGTCCGCCCCTGATCCTGCTGCTGGCCGACGCCGAGACCGGCCAGACCTTCTGGCGGCGCGACGAGGTGCTGGTGCGCGGTCCGGGCCTGGTCCGCAGCGCGCCGATCAAAGGCGGCGTCCTCTCGCTCACCGGCGACACCGAGACCGACAGCCCCCTGGAAGTCTTCGCACCCAAGACCGTGACGTCCATCCGCTGGAACGGAGCCAAGGTCGCAGCCAAGACCACCGCCTCGGGCAGCCTGCTGGCCGACAAGGCCTTGGCGGGTCCGGGCGCGATCACCCTGCCCGACTTGGCCCAACTGACCTGGAAGACCGCCCCCGGCTCGCCGGAGGCCGATCCAAAGTTCGACGACGCCGCCTGGATGAAGACCGAAGGCCGCCGCAGCGGCTCGACCGTGCGTGGCCCGACGGGTCAGCCGGCCTTGGACATGAGCACCTACGGCTTCCACCAGGGCGATGTCTGGTATCGCGGCCGCTACCAGGGCCAGGCCGATATCGACACCCTGACCCTGCACTACGGCGCCGGCGGCGCGGGGATGCTGCAGGTCTGGCTGGACGGCCGCTTCCTCGGCGAGCACGAGCTGGACGGCGGCCTGCCCCGCCCGATCACCACGGGCGTGGCGACCTTCAAGCTGCCCGCGGACCTGCGCGAAACCGGCGAGCACGTGCTGTCGGTCATGGTCCGCAACAACGGCCACAACTGGGACCTCGACGCCGACGACTTCCACAAGGAAGCCCGCGGCCTGGTCTCGGCCTCACTGTCGGGCCCCGGAACCTACAGCTTCGCTGTCCCGATCGCCTGGAAGATCCAGGGCAACAAAGGCGGCGAAGACATCCAGGATCCGGTGCGCGGCAATCCCAACAACGGCGGCCAGTACGGTGAGCGTGAAGGTTGGCACCTGCCGGGCTTCCCGGATGCGAACTGGGCCAAGGCCGACATGGGCGATACGAAGCCCTACGCCGGCACAACCTGGTACCGCACCAGCTTCGACCTTGCCCTGCCCAAGGACCAGGACACCACCCTGGGGCTGTCCATCGGCGATCCGGACAAGCCGCGCTCGCCGAACAAGCGCTACCGCGTGCTGATCTTCGTCAATGGCTGGAACATGGGCCAGTTTATCGCCCATGTCGGCCCGCAGCGGACCTTCGTCCTGCCCAACGGCATCGTCGATCCGCGTGGCAAGAACACCATTGCGCTCGCAGTGACCAGCGACGGCGCCCCCGGCGACGCGCTGGAAGCCGTCAAGCTCGTGAACCTGCGGACCGTGCGCGGCGGCCTCCCCGTCGCCCGCGTGCCCGCCCCCGACTTCAAACCCTGATACCGAACTCCTGGAGACTACCGTGCCCAATCTCGCCCATGGCCTGGACGCCAAGGACATCAAGGCCAAGATCGCCTCGCTGATCAGCAACCTTGTCGACATCACCGACGAGACCGGCGAGTTCCTGCTGCGCTTGGACGACGGCCGGGTGATCGACACCAAGGGCTGGAACGACTGGGAATGGACCCACGGCGTCGGCCTCTACGGCCTGTGGAAGCAGTACGAGATGCACGGCGACGAGCGCGCCTTCGACATCATGACCCAGTGGTTCGCCGACCGCTTCGAGGCCGGCACCCCGACCAAGAACATCAACACCGTCTCGCCGTTCCTGACCCTGGCCTACCTCTACGAGGCCACCGGCGACCACACCTACATCCCCTATCTGGAGACCTGGGCCGACTACGTCATGTACGAGGGCCCGCGCACCGAGGAAGGCGGCTTCCAGCATATCGTCTTCAACAGCGAGAACCCGCAGCAGCTGTGGGACGACACGCTGATGATGAGCGTGCTGCCGCTGGCCAAGATCGGCCTGCTGCTGGACCGGCCCGACTTCGTCGAGGAGGCCAAGCGCCAGTTCATGGTCCACATCAAGTACCTGGCCGACCGCAAGACCGGCCTGTGGTTCCACGGCTGGACCTTCGAGGGCCGCCACAACTTCGCCGACGCCCTGTGGGCGCGCGGAAACTGCTGGGTGACCATCGCCATCCCCGAGTTCATCGAGCTCTTGGACCTCAAGCCCGGCGATGGCCTGCGCGCCTTCCTGATCGACGCCCTGGAGGCTCAGATCAAGGCCCTGACCGAGTATCAGGACCAGGCCACCGGCCTCTGGCACACGATCATCAACGACAAGACTTCGTACCTGGAAGCCTCGGCCACGGCCGGCTTCGCCTACGGCGTCCTGAAGGCCGTCCGTAAGCGCTATATCGGCAAGGAATACGAAGCCGTCGCCGTCCGCGCCATCAAGGGCGTGCTGGCCAATATCGACGACAAGGGCGAGCTGCAGCAGGTCTCGTTCGGCACCCCGGTGTTCGACACGATCCAGGGCTACAAGGACATCCCGCTGACCTCGATGCCTTACGGCCAGTCGCTGGCCATGCTGGCCCTGGGCGAGTTCCAGCGCGCCTTCATCTAACTCACTCCACATCATCCGGTCCGGCCACAAGGTCGGACCGGTAAGGGGCGCCAAGACCCCACCTCAAAGGGACTAGAGACGACCATGGCCACGCCGGACATCCGCAAACCCACCTGGGTGAACTATTGGGGCTGGGGCTCCGGCGACATGCTGGGGGCCGGCGCTCAGGCCGTGATCACCGGCTGGCTGGCCTACTTCTTCATCACCTTCTGCGGGCTGTCGCCGGTCGAGACGGGCCTGATCCTGGGCCTGCCGCGCCTGCTGGAAGCCATCACCTGCCCGCTGATCGGCTACATCTCCGACAACCTGCGCCACACCTGGGTGGGGCGTAAGATCGGACGGCGGAAGATCTTCCTGATCATCACCATCCCGCTGCTGCCGGCCTTCGCCCTGATCTTCGTCACGGGCCAGACCTTCACCTACTACCTGGTGGCCTTCGTCTTCTTCGAGTTCCTGTACACGATGTTCCTGATCCCGTGGGAAACCCTCGCGGCGGAAATGACCAAGGATTACAAGGAAAAGGCCAAGTTCGCGGGCGCCCGCATGCTGATCGCCCAGAGCTCGGCGATCCTGGCCTCGTACCTGCCGACCCTGATCATCAGCCACTTCGGCGGCAAGGACTCGCCCAACACCTTCCTGATCATGGCGGGCATCTTCGGCGTGCTGTTCAGCATCGTGGTGACGATCGTCGTGCTGCTGTCGTGGGAGCGCCCCTACGCCGAGGCCGAAAAGCTGATCCAGCCCGAGCCCATGGACTGGTCCAAGGCGGCGCTGATCCCGGTCAACATGTTCCGCGACCTGTTCTCGACCCTGCGCATCAAGGCCTTCCGCCAGCACCTGTCGCTGTATCTGGGCGGCTACATCAGCCAGGACATCTTCAACACCGCCTTCCCGCTGTTCGTGGCCACGGTGATGCTGGGCTCGACCCTGCTGATCTCGCAGCTGATGACGACCATGTATGTGGCGCAGCTGATCTCGGTGATGATCGCCATCCGCGTCATCATCCGCACGGGCCCGACCGCCGCCTACCGCATGGCCATCAGCTTCGTGGGCGCGGCCCTGCTGCTGTTCCTGGCCTTCTACCTGATCAAGCCGGCGGGCTTCGCCGAGGGCGTGGCGGGCCTGGGCGGCAACATCTTCAGCGCCAAGGCCGGCCCGGCTGTGCTGTTCTGGCTGTTCGTGCCGATCATCCTGGCGGGCCTGGGCCGCGGCACGCTGAACTTCGTGCCGTGGGGCGTCTACAACTACCTGCCCGACGTCGACGAAGCGGTCACCGGCCAGCGTCGCGAGGGCATCTTCGCCGGGGTCATGACCTTCGTGCGCAAGATTGCTCAGTCCGGCGCGATCCTGGTGACCACCACCCTGATCGGCATGGGCGGCTTCGTCTCGGCCGCCAAGGGCCAGCCGATGCCCGTGCAGACGCCGCTCGCCATCCAGGCCCTGGTGCTGGTCATGGTCGGCGGTCCGTTGGTGGTGATGGTCGCCGGCATGCTGATCTCGTGGCGCTTCCACCTCAACGCCCGCACCCATGCGGTGCTGGTCCACGAGGTCGAACGCCTGCGCGCCGGCGCGACCGAGGCCGAGAGCGAGGAGTCCAAGAAGATCGTCGAGGACCTGACCGGCTGGAAGTGGGAGCGTCTCTGGGGCCGCGCGTGAGGGCTCTCGCGCTCGCGCTGCTGATCGCTCTGGCGGTCTCTCCCGTCCGGGCGCAGATGCGCCTGCCGGAGATGCCGCTGCACGATCCCTGGATCGTCGCGGACACGAAGGCGGGCCTCTACCGGCTCTACACCTCGAACGTCCCGGCGGTCAGCGGCACGCCCGGCCTCGGGACGATGATGTATGTCAGCCGCGACCTGAAGGCTTGGGACAAACCGCAAGCGGTGTTCGTCGCGCCCAAGGACGCTTGGTTCAAGGGCGGCGCCTGGGCGCCGGAGGTCCATGCCTGGAACGGCCGCTGGGCGCTGCTGACCACCTTCCATGACGAGACCGCTAAGCTGCCGCCGACGGGCGCCCGCACGCCCTATCGGCGCGGCACGGTTCTGGCTGTCGCTGATCGTCCTGAGGGCCCTTTCTCCCTGGTCCGCCAAGGCGAGCCGGTCGCGCCGAAGGACCTCATGACCCTGGATGTCACGCTGTACCAGGAAGGCAGCCAGACCTGGTTCGTCTACGCCCATGAATGGCTGCAGGCGACCGACGGGACCATGGAGGCCCTGCCCGTCTCCGCCGACCTCGTCCCTATCGGCCCACCGATCACCCTGTTCAAAGCCAGTGACGCGCCGTGGGCCAAGGGACAGACCCAGCCCGAGGGCGACAAGGCCTATGTCACCGACGGCCCGGAGCTGTTCCGCACCCGCTCCGGAACCCTGCTGATGCTGTGGTCCAGCTATGACGCCAAGGGCTACGTCCAGTCCCAGGCGCGCTCGAAGAGCGGAACCCTGGCCGGACCCTGGGAGCAACTGGAGCCTCTGGTCCGCTACGACAGCGGCCACGGCATGCTGTTCCGCCGCTTCGACGGCCAGCTGATGATGATCGTCCACCGGCCGTTCAAGCGGGCGCGGGGCAAGCTCTACGAGATGCGCGACGCCGGCGACCATCTGGAGATCGTCCGCCAGCGCATCGACCTGGACGGCGATCCCAAAGAACTGATCGGCGGTCCCTAGAGCCAGCCGTTGGAGCGGGCGATGCGGCCGGCCTCGACGCGGTTGGCCGCGCCCAGCTTCTGGGCCGCTTCGGACAGGTAGTTGCGGACGGTGCCGGGCGAGAGGTCCAGCACCTCGGCGATGTCCTTGTTCGAACGCCCCTCCTCGGCCAGGCGCAGGATCTCGCGCTCGCGGTCGGTCAACGGGTCCGGCGCGGCGTCCCAGATCGATTCCGACAGCTCCGGCGCGATGGCCCGGCCACCCGAGGCAATGGTGCGCACGGCGGCGGCCAGCACACTGCTGGGGCCGTCCTTCAGGAGGTAGCCTTTCACCCCCGCCTCCATGGCCCGGCGCAAATAGCCCGGCCGGCCGAAGGTGGTGACGATCAGGACCCGTGTGCTGGCCCCGTCGGCCTTGAGCCTTGAGGCGACATCAATGCCGGTCAGGTTCGGCATCTCGATGTCGGAGATCAGCACGTCGGGCTTCTCGGACCGCACCAGCTCCAGCGCCTCAACGCCGTCGGCTGCGCGGCCGACCACCTGGATGTCGCCCTCCAGCTCGAGCAGCGCGCTGAGGGCGCCCAGCACCATCTTCTGGTCTTCGGCGATGACGACGCGGATCACTGGGAAGCCTCCACAGGTGCGGTGGCCACAAGGCGCGTGCCGCTCTTGTCCGATACGATGTCCAGGTCGCCGCCGATCGCCGATAGCCGCGTGCGCATGCCCTTCAGGCCCGAGCCCTCGGCCAGGCCCCCGCCCTTGCCGTCATCGACGATGCTGAGCGTCAGGGCCACGGGACTCGGCGCCACGCGGATCTTGCACAGCGTCGCGCCCGAGTGGCGGATGACATTGGTGATGGCCTCGCGCAGGGCCATGGCCAGCACCGCCTCCTGGCCGGGATAGCCGTCGATCTCGGCGGCCGAGACCTCGGCCTGGATGTTGGCGGCGGCCAGGGCGACCTTGGCGCGCTCCAGCTCGGTGGTCAGCGAGGCGCCCTTCATGCCGACCACGGCGGTGCGGACTTCCGCGAGCGCCTCGCGGGCCGCGGCGGCGACCGACTGCATCTCGCGCTCGGCGGCCTCGGCGTCGCGGCTGACCAGCTTGGCGGCCAACTCAGCCTTCACCGCCACCAGCGTCAGGGTGTGGCCCAGCAGGTCGTGCAGGTCGCGGGAGATCCGCTCGCGCTCGGCCGTGGTGGCAAGCGCCCGGACCTCTTCGTGAGCCAAAGCCAGCTCCTCGTTCTTGCGCTCGATGTCGGCCTGCATCAGACCGGCGAAACCGGTGATGCCGCCGAACAATACGCCCGAGGCCCAGACCGGCCAGTTGTAGTTCATGAAGAACGGACCCAGCGCCAGCAGCACCAGCTCCATGCCGATCATGGTCCGCACCGCCATCCGCCGCGAGCCCATCCGCGAGGCGAACGACATGGCGTAGATGGTGTAGACACTCCAACCGGTGTTGAAGCCCGACAGCGACAGGCCGATGGCGTAGAGCGCCAGCACCTGCCACAGCGCCGGCCGGCCCTTGCGCAGCCAGATCGCGTAGAACAGCGCCAGGAAGGCCAGGACGCCCGCGATCGAGGCCGAGATCTCGAGGACGCCGGGTTTCCGGAAAATCCACGAGATGAAGTAGAACGGCACGTAGGACAGGAAGACCAGGCTCCAGCGGCGCCGGTTGTGGCTATCCGCCAGGGGGGCGGCGCTGGTGCGAGTCGAGGTCTCCATCTGGGCGATGTCGCGCGCGGGCCTCTCCACGGTCAAGCCGCCTGCCGCCGCCAGGCCGCCCAGGCGCCGACCAGGGCCGCGATGCTGATCGCGACCAGGATCGAGACGTGCTGCTGGACGTCGGCCATCGGCTGCATGCCCGACAACATCTGCGACAGCTGGCCCAGGTGATAGGACGGCATGACCTTGGCGATGCGGGTGAACCAGTCGGGCATCATGTTCAGCGGCATCCACAGGCCGCCAAACAGCGAGAAACCCAGGAACAGCAGGTTAGCGATGGCGGTCGCGCCTTGCGAGCCGAAACGCAGGCCGACGTTCAGGCCGATCAGGGCGAACGGGATGGCCGAGGCCAGGCCCAGACCCAGGGTCGCGCCCCAGCGCCACGGCTCCATCTTCACCCCGCCGAACCAGGCCAGCACGCCCAACAGGCCGACGGAGGCCGCGACCAGGGCCAAGGCGGCGGCCAGACGGCCGATCAGATAGCCTCCGGCCGGCAGCGGCGCGATCTGCTTCAGTTCGATCAGCTTGGCCTCGCGCTCGGCGGCGACGGCGGCGCCGAAGCCGAACATGGCCGGGGCGATGGCGGCGAAGATCACATAGTTGGCCAGCATGAAGTGAGCGACTTCCTCGCGCCCCTTGCTCAGGCCCAGGCCCATGACCCCGTAAAACAGCAGCGGCAGGGCCACGCTGGGGATCAGGAACTGCGGGGTGCGCCAGGTGGCCAGGACCTGGGCGCGGGCTTCACGGAAATAGACGGACAGCGTGTGCATCTCAGGCGGCCTCGGTTTGGCGTTGGGTTCCGACCAGGCGGGTGACGGCGTCCTCCAGCGAGGCGCCGGCGACGGTCAGGTCATCGACGGTTTCGTCGCGGGCCAGCAGCTCGCGCAGGGTGGCGGGAGCCGACGTGGTCAGCAGGGTGACGCGGCCGCCATCGCGGCTGACGCCGGTGACACGGGCCAGGCCCGAGAGCTCGGCGTCCGACAGGCGCGAGCGGCAGCGAATGGCCACGCCGGAGACCCGCGACTTGATGGCTTCCGGCGTACCGTCGGCGATGATCTGGCCATGATCGATGACCACGATGCGGTCGGCCAGGGCCTCGGCCTCGTCCAGGTGATGGGTGGTCAGCAACACCGCGCAGCCCCGGGCGATCTCGGCCCTGACGGCGGTCCACAGCGCACGGCGGGCGTCGATGTCCATGCCGGTGGTCGGCTCGTCCAGGACGAGGAAGTCCGGCTTTCCGGCGATGGCCAGGGCGAACTGCACGCGGCGCTGCTGGCCGCCCGATAGCGCGCCGCAGCGGCGGCGCTCCAGGCCCTCAAGGCCAGCCAGGCGGATGATCTCGTCCAGCGGCCGGGGCTTGCGATAGTAGCCCCGGAACAGGTCGATCTGCTCGCGGACGCTCAAGGTGCGCGGCAAGCCGGCCTCCTGCAGCATGACGCCCATGCGGCCACGGGCCGCCACGTCGCGCGGATCGCCGCCGAACAGGAACGCCTCGCCGGTGTCCGGGCGCAAGCGGCCGGTCAGCAAGGCGACGCTGGTGCTCTTGCCCGCGCCGTTGGGACCCAAAAGGGCCACGCACTGGCCGGGGCGGATGATCAGGTCCAGGCCGTTCAGGGCCAGGGTCGCGCCCCGCCGCTTGATCGCCTTGGAGATCGCCGCGATGGGCGGCGGAAGATTGGGTGACATGGTCAGCTCCCTCGAAGTGAAGCCAACATGCCGTCTCCTCGCCCAGCGCATCAGTGCCGGCCGTCACCGGGCCGACATGACAAACGTCACCTCTTTGCAAATCGCCGTTCGCCGACCTGCGCCAATCCGCCGCGCCCGCCTTTAACGACGATGACGGCGCCCGCCTCGTACGCTCCAGCAACTGTTAGTAGGATCGAGGCGCGTCTTAACCCCATGGACCTTCGCGAAGCCCAGCGCTTGGCCGCTTTGAAGGCCTACAAGGTCCTGGACACCCCAGCGGACGCGGCCATCGATCGCCTGACCGACCTGGCGGGCAACCTGTTCGACACGCCCATTTCGCTGGTCTCGCTGGTCGACGAGGAACGCCAGTGGTTCAAGGCCAAGGTCGGTCTGGACGCCCATTCGACCCCGCGCAGCGACGCCTTCTGCGCCCACGCCATCGCCATGGGCCCCGAGGCGGTCATGGTGGTCGAGGACGCCACCCAGGATCCCCGCTTCGCCAACAATCCGCTGGTCACCGGCGCGCCCGACATCCGCTTCTATGCCGGCGCGACGCTGACGACGAAGGACGGCCACAACCTCGGCACCCTCTGCGTCATCGACGACAAGCCTCGCGCCCGCCCTGCGGAAACCGAGCTGGAACGCCTGAAGCTGCTGGCCCGCATCGTCGTCGACGAGTTCGAGCTGGCCAAGGCCCATCGCGAGACCGCCGAAAAGCAGCGCCTGCTGGAGCTGGCCGAGAACGTGGCCGCCATCGGCCACTGGCGCATCGAGATCGCCACCAATCATCTGTCCTGGTCGGACCAGACTTTCCAGATCTTCGGCCTTAGCCCCGACACCTACACGCCGACCGTGGAAAGCTCCCTGACCCACTACTCGCCAGCGCATCGCTCTGTGCTGGAACAGGGCATCGAGCGGGCGATCGCCCAGAAGGGCGGCTTTGACCTGCGGGTCCAGCTGATCCGGGCCAGCGGCGAGGTCCGTGACGTCATGGCGCGCGGCCTGTGCGAACTGGACGACCACGGCGAGGTCTCGGCCCTGTTCGGCTTGCTGCAAGATGTCACCGACTATTCCAACGCCATGCGCGCGGTTGAGGCGACCGGCGAGCGCTATCGCCTGCTGACCGAGAACGCCAACGACCTGGTCACGCGCATGGGGCTGGACGGCCGGTTCAGCTATGTCTCGCCCGCCGTTCGCGCCATCTCGGGCTATGCGCCGGAAGAAGCTGTCGGCCGCCTGGCCATGGAGTTCATCCACCCCGAGGACCGCGCCCGCGTGGCCGAGATCTTCGACAGCGCCCTCTATGGTCCGCCGGGCTGGAGCATCGAGTACCGTATCGTGCGCAAGGACGGCTCGGTGCGTTGGGTCGAGGCGCGGCCCAGGCTGACCCGCGATCCGATGACCGGCGAGCCCAACGCGGTGACGGACGTGATCCGCGACATCACCGACCGCAAGGCGATCGACGACGCCCTGGCCGACAGCGAGGCCCGCTATCGCCTGATGGCCGACAACGCCAGCGACATGATCTCGCGCCTGGACGCCAAGGGCGTGATCACCTTCATGTCGCCGGCCTGCAAGCCGATGCTGGGCTTCAAGCCCGAGGAGCTGATGGGCCGGCGGGTCATCGACCTGACCCATCCCGACGATGTCCCCGGCGTCCTGGCCTACTATGCCGCCCTGATCGCCACCGGTCCTGGCGCGGTGGCCGAGCCGCTGCAGTTTCGCGGTCGCAAGCGCGACGGCCAATGGCTGTGGCTGGAAGGCCAGCCGACCCTGTTCTTCAACGACGCCGGCGTGATGACCGGCATCCAGGACGTGATCCGCGACATCAGCACGCGCAAGGCGATGGAAGAGGCCCTGGAGGCCGCCCGCGCCGAGGCCGAGGCCGCGGCCAATGTGAAGGCCGAGTTCCTGTCGAACATGAGCCACGAGCTGCGCACGCCGCTGACGGCCGTGCTGGGCTTCTCGCGCCTGATCGCCGAACAGCCCGAGCTGACCCCGGCCACTCAGCGTTATGTCGAGCGCGTGTCCAGCGCCGGCAAGGCCCTGCTGTCGACGGTCAACGACATCCTGGACTTCTCCAAGCTGGAAGCCGGCCAGGTCGAGATCGTCCGCGCGCCCTGCGCGCCGGCCGGCCTGGTCGCCGAGACCTTGGACCTGTTCACCCTGCAAGCCGGCGAGAAGGGCGTGGCGCTGCGCAGCCAGGGCCTGACCGCCCTGCCCGCCAGCATGGACCTGGCCGCCGACCGCGTGCGCCAGATCCTGCTGAACCTCGTGGGCAACGCCGTGAAGTTCACCGACCAGGGCGAGGTCGCCGTCGAGGCTTCGTACGCCGATGGCCGCCTGCGCCTGGCCGTGCGCGACACTGGCGCCGGCATTCCCGCTGATCGCCTGAATGCTCTCTTCGTCCGCTTCTCGCAGGTCGACGGCTCCTCCACGCGCCGCCACGGCGGCACAGGCCTGGGCCTGGCCATCTGCAAAGGCCTGGTCGAGGCCATGGGCGGCGAGATCGGCGTCGAGAGCACGATCGGCGAAGGCTCATGCTTCTGGTTCGACCTGCCTGCCGCCGTGATCGGCGCGCCCGTGGCGCCGACCGCTTCGGAACGCACAACGGACTGCGCCCCCGGGTGCCGCGTGCTGGTGGTCGACGACAATCCGGTCAATCGCGACCTGGTGTCGGTGGTTTTGCGCGGCCTGTCGGTCGACCTGACCGAAGCCGGCAACGGGGCCGAGGCCCTGGCTATCGCCCAGACCCGCGCCTTCGATCTGATCCTGATGGACCAGCGCATGCCGGTCATGGATGGCGAGACGGCCGCCCGCCGCATCCGCGACGGCGACGGCCCCAACCGTGCGACGCCGATGATCGCCTTCTCGGCCGACGGCACGGCGCGGATCGACGAGCGGCTGTTCGACGGCCTGCTGGGCAAGCCCCTGGACCCGGCCGCCCTGCTGCGCGGCGTCGCCTCGGTGATGATCGGTCGCGGCATCTCGGCGGCCGCCTAGAACGCCGTTATTGTCGGAGCCCCGACGCTCCAACAGCGTTTCCACCTCGCGTAACAACGAGGTGGCGTCATGACGAGCTCTTCCTTCCGCCGGGACACGATCACCCGGCCGATCTTCCAATGGGCTAAGGGCGTTCTGCCCGCCCTGTCGGAAACCGAGCGTGACGCCATCGAAGCCGGCGACACCTGGTGGGACGCGGCGCTGTTCACCGGCGATCCAGACTGGAACGAACTGCTCGCCTTCCCCAAGCCCGAGCTGAGCCCAGACGAAAAGGCCTTCATGGAAGGTCCGGTCGAGACCCTGTGCGCCATGCTCGACGACTGGCGCATGACCTGGGAGACGCGCGACCTGCCGCCCGAGGCCTGGGACTTCCTCAAGCGCGAGAAGTTCTTCGGCATGATCATCCCGAAGGAGCACGGGGGTCTCGGCTTCTCGCACCTGGGCCACGCCGAGATCGTCCGCAAGATCGCCACCCGCTCGACCTCGGCGGCGGTGACGGCGATGGTTCCCAACTCCCTGGGCCCGGGCGAGCTGATCCTGCGCTTTGGCACCGAGGAGCAGCAGGAATACTGGCTGCCGCGCCTGGCCGACGGCCGCGAAATACCCGCCTTCGGCCTGACCAGCCCCGAGGCCGGCTCGGACGCCGGCGCCATGACCGACGAGGGCGTGGTTTGTCGCGGCCTGTGGAAGGGCGATACCGTCCTGGGTGTCCGTCTGAACTGGCACAAGCGTTACATCACGCTCGGCCCCGTCTGCACGGTGCTGGGCCTGGCCTTCAAGCTGCGTGACCCCGACGGCCTGCTGGGCGGCGAGGAGGACATCGGCATCACCTGCGCCCTGGTCCCAACCGACACGGCCGGGGTCAGCATCGGCCGCCGCCACCTGCCGGCCTTCCAGACCTTCCAGAACGGGCCCAACTGGGGTGAGGACGTCTTCATCCCGCTGGACCTGATCATCGGCGGCGCCGAGCGCGCGGGCCAGGGCTGGAAGATGCTGATGACCGCCCTGGCGGCCGGGCGCGGCATCTCGCTGCCGGCCATGTCCGGCGCGGCGGCGGCCTACAGCGCCCTGACCACGGGCGCCTATGCCCGCGTGCGCCAACAGTTCGGCATCGCCATCGGCAAGTTCGAGGGCGTGCAGGAGCGCCTGGCCCGCATCGCCGGCAATGCCTACCTGGTCGACGGCGCGCGGCGGCTGACCTGCGCCGGGCTGGACATGGGCAAGCATCCGTCGGTGATCTCGGCCCTGCTGAAGTCGGGCGCCACCGAGCGAATGCGGATCGTCGTCAACGACGCCATGGACGTCCACGGCGGCAAGGCCATCATGGAAGGCCCGCGCAACTACATGGGCAGCCAGTACCGCGCCGTGCCGGTCGGCATCACGGTCGAGGGCGCCAACATCCTGACCCGCAGCCTGATGGTCTTCGGCCAGGGCGCGATCCGAGCGCATCCCTACATGCTGCGCGAGATCCTGGCCCTGGGCGAAACGGATGAGGCCAAGGGCCTGGCCGCGTTCGACGAGGCCTTCTGGCAGCACGTGGCCCACGCCATCCGCAACGGCATCAAGGCCACGGCCCGCGCCTGGACCGACGGCGCCCTGGCGCCCGCGCCGGACGCTGGCCGCGCCCGCCGCTTCTATCGCCAGCTGGGTCGCTACAGCGCCGCCTTCGCCCTGACCTCGGACATCGCCCTGCTGACCCTGGGCGGCGAGCTGAAGCGCAAGGAGATGCTGTCGGCGCGCTTGGGGGATATCCTGTCGGAGATGTACTTCCTCTCCGGCTCCTTGAAGCGTTGGGAGGACGAAGGCCGACAGGACGACGACTTCCCGCTGCTGCAGTGGAGCGCCGACACGGCCTTCGCCACGATCGAGCAGCGCTTCGACGAGATCTTCGCCAACCTGCCCAATCGCCTGGCGGCCTGGCTGCTGCGGGCGGCGGTGCTGCCGTTCGGGGCGCGACGCCGGGGACCGTCCGACCGGATCACCCGCGCCTGCGCCGACCTGATCCTGCACCCCTCCTCCACCCGTGACCGCCTGGTCCAGGGCGTCTATGTCGGCGGCGAGGACGAGGCGATCGGCCAGCTGATCGACGCCTTCGAGCGCGTGGTGGCCACCCAGCCGATCCACGACCGCCTGAAGGACCAGGGCGTGCGCGCCTGGAAGGACGGCCTGGACAAGGGCCTGCTGACGCCGGACGAGACCGCCGCCCTGGCCGCCGCCGACCTGGCGGTGTCCAAGGTCATCGCCGTGGACGACTTCGCGCCAGAGGAGTTGGCCGGCCCGTCGACCGGACCGTCGCCTGTGGCTCCGTCTAAGCGCCGACGCACCGCCGTCATCGCCGAGCCGACAATCGGTCGCGCCCCCGCCTAGAAACACGACCTTGGAGCAAGGCTCGGCGTCGCGGTACAAACACAGTTCGACGCTGAGTCCCGAGGGGTCTGTTTCAGTCCATGCATACGCAGAGAATTCTCGTCACGGGCGGCGCGGGCTTCGTCGGCTCGCATCTTTGCGACCGGCTGCTGGAGACCGGCGCGGAAGTGCTGTGTGTCGACAACTATTACACCGGCTCGCGCCTGAACGTGGCGCAGAACCTGTCCAATCCGCGCTTCGAGCTGCTGCGTCACGACGTGACCATGCCGCTGTATGTCGAGGTCGACCAGATCTACAATCTGGCCTGCCCGGCCAGCCCCGTGCACTACCAGTTCGATCCCGTGCAGACGACCAAGACCAGCGTCCACGGCGCCATCAACATGCTGGGCCTGGCCAAGCGGGTGAAGGCCAAGATCCTGCAGGCCTCGACGTCAGAAGTGTACGGCGACCCGACCATCCACCCGCAGGTCGAAACCTACTGGGGCAACGTCAATCCGATCGGCATCCGCTCGTGCTACGACGAGGGCAAGCGCTGCGCCGAGACCCTGTTCTTCGACTATTGGCGCCAGCACAAGCTGCGCATCAAGGTGGCGCGGATCTTCAACACCTACGGCCCGCGCATGCATCCGAACGACGGGCGCGTGGTGTCGAACTTCATCGTCCAGGCGCTGAAGGGCGAGGACATCACCCTGTATGGCGACGGCAACCAGACGCGCTCGTTCTGCTATGTCGACGACCTGGTCGACGGCCTGATGCGCCTGATGAACACCGGCGACGACGTGACCGGCCCGATCAATCTGGGCAATCCGGTCGAGTTCACGATGAAGCAGCTGGCGGACCTGGTGCTGGAGCTGACCGGCAGCAAGTCGGGCCTGGTCCACCGCCCCCTGCCCTCGGACGATCCGCGCCAGCGCCAGCCTGACATCACCCTGGCCAAGCAGCACCTGGACTGGACGCCGACCGCGCCGCTCAAGGTCGGGCTGATGCGGACGATCGAGTATTTCGACGGGCTGCTGAAGGCCGCCTAGCGCTTCTTGAAGAGGTCCGACTCCGGGCCGTCGCTGCGGCCGCCGAACCAGCCCATCCAGAAGTGGGCGTAGTCGCGCAGCATGTCGCGCGGAATAAAGAAGCCGTGCTGGTAGGGCGTGTCGACGCCGATCACCAGCTTCGGGTCGGGCCTATCCTCGTACCAGGTGCCAAACAGCCGGTCCCAGATCGGCATGATGCCGAAGTGGCCGGTCGGGTGGGTCATGTCCAGCTTGTGGTGCGCCCGATGGTGGTTGGGCGACTGGATCAGCCAGCGCCCCACCCAGCCCCAGTTCGCATCGATCTTGCCGTGGATGATCAGGCCGATGCCCACGACCAGCACGTTGACATAGATCATCACCTCGCCCGGCGCGCCCAGGATGGCCAGCGGCAGGTTGACCAGGAAGATGGCCGTGAAGGTCGCCGGATGCTGACGCACCGAGGTCACCACGCCGAAGTCCTCGGCCGAGTGGTGATAGCGATGCAGCGGCCAGAAGAACTTCGTGTGGTCCGTCCGGTGGGTCCAGTAGTCGAAGAAGGTGTAGATCGCGAAGTACAGCGGCAGCTGCAGCGCGAACGGCAGCGGCGGCGGGCCCAGGTTCACGCCGGTCGAGGCCGCGATGGCGTCATGGATCCACGCGCCCGAGATCATCGAGACGCCCAGCATCAGCACCCGGCCGACGAGATCCAGCACATGGCCTTGGCCCAGGATGAAGACGGCCAGGTCGGTGTTCAGTGAGGCCGTGCGGGCGAAGAGCAGCTGGTGCAGCGAGCTCTCGCGCCAGCCGACCACGGCGGCCTCGACGCCCAACGCCGTTGGCAGCAGCAGGAACACCAGGAAGATGTTGTTCAGGTGCGCGTGGGCCGAGTCCGTGTGCAGGGTCTTGCCCAGAAAGGTCAGGGTCAGCTCGGCCGGGATCAGTTGCAGCGACAGCCACCAGGCCGCGCCCGCAGCGGCGGCGTACAGCACGAAGCCGGCGATCAGGGCCGCGCGGCCCAGGCCGTTCGACGCTGGCGGCTCGACGCCGATCTCGGCGGCAGGATGTAGCGCTGCGGGTTTCAAGACGTCCGCTCCCCAGGAAATCCAGGGCATTCATGCGCCAGGCGCCGTTAAAACTTGGTGTGGCGGAGCAACTGGAGGTCGCGACATGACAAACGTCACCCCGAAGGCGTGATCCCAGACACTGCAACGCTTCGAGTCGATCGGTCAGTGTCCTCGCCAACAGAGGAGACTTTCCATGACCTTCCCGACCCGCCGCGCCGCTCTGCTGGCCGCCACGGGCCTGGCCGCGCTCAGCACCGCCGCCGCCGCCCAGACCCCGACGACGACGCCTGCTCCGGCCAAGAAGGAGCAATCGACCCAGGTGCAGGGCGTGACCATCACCGCGCCCGGCGCGCAGGACATGAAGACCTCGATCGACCGCCGCAGCTACAGCCTGGGCAAGGACATTCAGGCCACGACCGGCTCGGTCGCCGACGTGCTGCGCAACGTCCCCTCGGTGCAGGTCGACGTGCAGGGCAATGTCAGCCTGCGCGGCGACGCCAATGTCACCATCATGATCGACGGCAAGCCGTCGGGCATGTTCCGGGGCGAGAACCGCGGCCAGATCCTGCAGCAGATTCCCGCCAGCCAGTTCGAGCGGGTCGAGGTGATGACCAACCCGTCGGCCGCCTTCAGCCCCGAGGGCACGGCTGGCATCATCAACCTGATCACCAAGCAGCAGCGCGGCGTCGGCACGACCGGCTCGGTCCGCGCCAATGTCGGCACCGGCGGCCGCAAGAACGCCAGCGTCACCCTGGCCCGCAACACCAAGAACCTGACCCTGTCGGCCGACGCCGGCTGGCGTCGCGACAAGGCCAAGGGCGAGATCGTCGACGACCGCGAGCGCTTCGACGCCCTCAGCGGCAAGTATGCGACCAGCCACCAGCAGATCAACTTCGCCAGCCGGGGCAACGCGTACAACGCCCGCGCCGGCGTCGACTACGACCTGGACAAGCAGACCCGCCTCAGCGCCGAGGCCCGCTACAACGACGTGACCTACGACACCGACGCCGGCTCGTTCTACGACGGCAAGGACGTCAACGGCGCGCCCAACGCTCGCTTCCAGCGCCGCGCCGACGGCCAGATGAAGCGCTCGGTGGCCGGCCTGTCAGGCGACCTGCGCCGCAAGCTGTCGCATCCGGACGAGGAGTTCACGCTGAACGCCAGCCTGGAGCGCACCCGCGACCGCCAGACCACCCTGGCCGACGCCTTCAACCAGCTGCCCGTGGTCTCGAACTATGTCGAACGCGTGCGCGTCGGCGACGAGCTGGTCCAGGGCCGCGTAAAGGCCGATTACAAGCGCACCCTGGCCGGCGGCGCCAAGCTGAACGTCGGCTACGAGCTGCAGGTCGACGACAACGACTACGACAACTACGGCGCTCGCGGCCCCAACACCGGCGCGCTGGTGGTCGATCCGGCCCTGACCAACCAGTTCGAGTACGACCAGACCGTCCACGCGGCCTACGTCACCTACAGCCGCGTGTTCGGCGACCTGACGGTGATGCCCGGTCTGCGCGTCGAGGAGGTCACGATCGACACCAATCAGGTCACCTCGAACCTGAAGGACAGCTACGACTACCTGCGCGCCTATCCCTCGCTGCACGTGCAGTACAAGGTCGACGACACGCGCCAGGTCAACGCCAGCTACAGCCGCCGCATCCAGCGCCCGTCGGCCACCGACCTGAACCCCTACCGGATCTACCAGGACCCCTACAGCTACCGTCAGGGCGACCCGCGCCTCAAACCCCAGACGACGGACTCGTTCGAGGTCGCCTACCAGCTGCGCAAGGGCTTCAACTACTACCTAGGCACCCTATACTGGCGCGAGGCCCGCGACGGGGTAACGGACGTGGTCCGCGACCTGGGCGGCGGCGTGCTGCTGACCACCAAGGCCAACCTGGCCAAGAGCCGCAGCGGCGGTCTGGAGCTGGTCGCCAACGCCCGGCTGTCGCCCAAGCTCTCCTATACGATCAGCGGCAACGCGGCCTGGAACGAGATCGGCGCCACGGACCTGGGCTTCGCCGACAAGCGTTCGGCCTGGACGGTCTCGGGCTATGCGGCGCTAAACGTCCAGGCCACACCCAAGGACTTCATCCAGATCAGCGGCTTCGCCATCGGCAAGCGCCTGACGCCGCAAGGCTACCGCGAACCGACGGGGATGGTGAACCTGGGCTATCGCCACAAGTTCAACGACCGCATCTCAGGCGTGGTGACGGTGCAGGACGCCCTGAACACCTTCGGCGACAAGCTGGTGATCAACACCGCCGCCCTGAAGGACCGCCGGACCATGGACCTGGACCTGCGGGCCGTGTTCATCGGCATCACCTACGGCTTCGGCGGCAAGGGCGTGCCCAATCCCCGCCGCGCCCGCGAGCCAGCCTTCGACTTCGGCGCGCCGGGCGGTGGCGTAAGCCCGATGTAGCGACCGCTACGGTCTCCAGCCGCTCAGCAGGTTGGAGACCGTGTAGGCCTTGGCCTGGCTCGCGGTCAGCTGGCGACGCCGCTGGGACGGCTTGCCGGCCCCGGGTCCCTTGCTGGCGTATTCGAACAGGCGGGCGTCCTCGGGCTGGTACATGGCCCGGCGTCCGCCTTTCAGATTGTAGTGCATCGGGTACCAGGCCTCAGGGACGATGTGGTCGTCCATCCAGCACCGGATGAAGGCCGTGTGGCCCACCGCGTCCGGATTGCCGTAGCGGCCGTCCGGGAAGGTCATGGTGTGCCGCCAAGGACGACCCAGGGCCATCGTATGCCTGGGCATGTCGGCGTCGCGCGTCAGGCGGCAATCCAGGAACACCAAGCCATAGGGCTGGCGCCGGTCGGTGTCGGGCGCGGCGATGAAGCCGTGGAAGTCCTTGCCTGGCCGCGTGCGCGAACGGATCTCGCAGCGGTCGAACACCGCCACGCCCCGGCCGTAGATGAAGTCGACGCAGCCGCTGATGAAGCAGTTGCGGAACAGGCTGCGGCCGGCGTCGGTGAACAGGGTGTCCTGCCAGCCGGTCAGGGCCACGTCCTCGAAATAGGCGCGGTCGCTGCCCTCGCCCAGCTTCAGCGCCGTGGCCTGGGCCCCGCTGGCGCCGGTGCGGTCGTAGTCGACCTCGGGCGGCATGTTGTGAGGATAGTCGAAGTCGTTGGCGATCGTCAGGCGCTCGGCGCGGAAGCCCGGCGCAGTGACCACCATGGTGGCGATCTCTTTCGATCCGGCCGAACGGCGGCCGGCATAGTCGTCATAGACGATGGTGGTGGCCTTCTGGCCCTCGCCGATCAGGCAGATGTTGGGCTTGGTCACCGTCACCTTCTCGCGCCAGGTTCCGGCGGTGACGAGAATGCGGAACGGGCGGTCGCCGGAGGCCGGTGCGGCGTCCAGCGCTTCGGCCAGGGTGCGATAGGTCTTGGCGCCGCCACGGGCCTTGCCATCGGTCGAGACGACGGCGTCGAAGGTCGCGCGGGGGGCGGCAAGCACGGGCGCTGCGGCGAATGCCGCCGCGCCGGTCAGCAGCAGCGACCGGCGATCAAGGCAGATGGACATCGGGAAACCCTCGGAAAGCAAAACGGCGCGGCCCCCAGATTTGGCGGAGGGGGGGCCGCGCCGCGCATGAGGCTTAGAAGGTGTAGCGGAAGCCGGCGAAGAACTCGCGGCCCGTCTCGTGGTAGAACGACACCAGCTGGCTGCTGTCGTAGTACTGGTCCTGCTTTTCGTTGGTCAGGTTGACCGCCTCGAGCGTGAAGGCCAGGTGCTTGTTCCAGGTGTAGGTCAGCGAGGCGTCGAAGTTCAGCGTCGCGTTGGTGCCTTCCACGTCCGAACCGTTACGGCCCGGGATCTGGGTCAGGTACTTGGAACGATAGGCCGCCGAGACGCGGCTGCTGATCTTCTTGTTCTCGAAGTAGAGCGTGGCGTTGTAGCTGTTCTTCGACAGGTTGGTCAGCGGGCCAACGGCCGCCACGGCCCCGGTCGAGGACAGGTACGTCACGTTCGACGTCACGTGGGTGTAGTTGGCCAGGACACCGAATTTATCGAACGGCGCCGGCAGGAAGGTGAAGGGCTGCTGGTAGTTGATCTCGAAGCCCTTCAGCGGACCGCCAGGCGTGTTGACCGAGGTGCTGAACTGCCAGACCGGCAGGTTCGGCGCGCAGCCCGGCGTGGTGCCGCAGGCGGCGACCGCCGCGCTATCGGGCAGACCGAAGGGGTTCTTGTCGAAGGTCGACAGGGCCGAGGTGTAGCTCTGAACGAAGGTCGAGATGTCCTTGTAGAAGTAGGCGAAGGACAGCAGCGCGCCCGGCTGGAAGTACCACTCGACCGCGGCGTCGACGGTCTTGGCGCGGTACGGATCCAGGAACGGATTGCCCGAGGTCACCGACTTGGTCGAACCCGTGCCGATGTTCACGCCGGGCGTCAGCGAACCCAGGTTCGGACGCGACATGACCTTGGCGGCGCCGAAGCGCAGCAGCAGGCTCTCGGTCGGCTCGACGACCACGTTCAGGGCCGGCAGCACGTCGGTGTAAGACCGCGTGGCGGTCGTGGCCGAGATCGTCTGGTAGTTCACGCCGCTGACGGTCGAGGGCACCACGCCGTAGCCGAGGGCTTTCTGGCGGGTGTTGACGTAACGCACGCCGACGTCACCACGCACCGGCACGCCGCCGACGTCGAAGTTGAAGTCGCCCTGGACGTAGCCGGTCGTGTCCCACTCGTCGATCGAGTAGTTGCTGCCCAGGCTGGGCTCGCGACCCAGGTTGTAGATGCCGCAGCCCGCGGTGAAGCACGAGTTGCCGAACGGGCTGGTCCAGACGGTGCCCGGCGTCGTCGTGACGGTCTTGCCGTAGTTCACATCGTCCATGTGCAGGGCCGCGATGGCCTTCTGCAGGTCGGGCGTGACCCACGAGGTCACGTTGCCGGCCGGGATGCTCAGGCTCGAGAAGTCGATCGTCTGGGCGTAGGACGAGCGCGCGACGTTCTTCAGATCGTTCGAGCTGATCGGGTTGATGTTCGACGTCGTGCCGTTCGAGCGGGCGAAGGCCGTGCTGTCGGTGTTGTAGGCCTTGTAGGCCAGGCCGCCCTTCAGCTTGAAGGCGTCGCTCCAGTCATATTGCAGGTCGAACTGGGCGGTCTTGTAGCTGTTGTCGACATAGCCCTGGACCATGCGGATTTCGGCCAGGGTCCAAGCGTCGGCGTTCACGGTGTCGCCGGTGCCGTACTTGATCACCGGATAGGTGTCGCCGCCGCTGTAGTCGAAGCTGTAGCCCTGGACGTTGTACTGGTCCCACTGGACCGTGTTCTGGACCGGGTTGGAGAAGGTCGACTTCGAGAAGCCGAGCACGCCTTTGGCCTTGAACTTGTCGGTGAACTGATGCTCGCCCGACAGGGTGAACTGGCGGAACTCGGTCTCCAGCTCGTCGTAGCGCTGCTCGGTCTTCAGGTCGACATTGTTCCAGACGCCCTTGGTCATGACCGGGAAGCCCGAACGCGGGTTGGTCACCGTGTAGTCGACCACGTCGACTTGGTTGATGCCGCACGAGGCCGGCGAGGTCGCCGTACAGGCGCCGGCCGTCTGGGGCGTGAAGGTCTCGAGGAAGTCCTCGTTACGCTTGCCCTTGAAGTCGGCGTACAGCACGTCGAACGAGACCGTGGTCTTGTCGTCCGGCGCCCACTGCAGCGCGCCGGTCATGCCCAGGCGGTCCTGCCGGTTGCGGTACCAGTCGAAGCGCGGGATGCGCGGGTGGACCGCGCCATTGGCTTCGGCGCAGGCGGCGGCGTTGGTGGCGCAGGTCGCGCCCTTCACGCTGCGGAAGCCCGGAGCGGTGGCCGTGCCGGTCTGCCAGCGCACCGTGCTGGTGCCTTCGTCCAGCAGGTCGCGCTGGGAATAGGCGACCGAGAACAGAGCCCCGATCGTGTCGTCGCGCCAGGTGTTCGAGATCAGGGCCGCCACGCGGGGCGAGGCTTTCTCGGCCTGGTCGTTGTAGCCCATCTTGCCCGAGACGGCGAAGTTGAAGCCGCGTTTGTCGAACGGATGGGCGGTGTTCAGGTCGACGGTCGCGCCCAGCGAGCCCTCTTCCGTCTCGGCCGAGGCGGTCTTCTGCACCGTGATGCGGTTGAAGAGGTCCGAGGCGAAGACGTTGAAGTCGAACGAACGGCTGCGGTTGGTGCCGCCCGAGGCGTCGGTGCCGCCCGAGGTGGTGAGCGCTTCCATGCCGTTGATGCGCACGCGGGTGAATTGGGCGCCCAGGCCCCGCACCGAGATCTGGCGGCCTTCGCCGGCGTCGCGCGAGATGGCGACACCAGGGATGCGCTGGATGGATTCCGAGAGGTTCAGGTCCGGGAACTTGGCCATGTCCTCGGCGTAGATCGCGTCCACGGCCGCGGCCGACTGGCGTTTGACGTTCAGGGCCTGCGCCAGGCTGTTGCGGAAGCCCGTGACGACGACGGCTTCGACGGTGTCGTCAGCGGCGGCCGCGGGCGGCGCGGCTTGCTGAGCGTTGGCGGCGCCGGCGGCCAGGACCGAAGCTAGAGCGGCGGCCCCGCAAAGCAGACGGGCGCGCAGATGTGATGCTGCCATTTCCTTAGTCCCTCCCAGAACGGTGTTCTTATGACACCGGTATCAATTGCCCACATGCTGCGATCGACTTCCATTTTTTGCAAGCCACTGTTCGTGAGGCTTAGTGACGCGGGCGGCGGCAAAAGCCGCTGTCAGCAAGGGCTGAGCAGCAGAAATCGAAAAAAAGCGAAACAAAACGAGGGCCAAGCCTAGGTGTCACCGCTAGGCCACAGCAGAAGCGAGACTCGCTTTTTCAACCCCTCCTTGTCCGAATGCGGCGCCTTTTTGTCGGAGGCGCGTTCATCGACTCGACGCATTCAGCGTCGCCGCAGGGTGTGATGCGCAGGTTTCGGTTCGAGATCGTCTCGCCTGAACACTTCCCGGATCCAGAAGGCGCGCTGTTGCGCAATCTGGACGAGGCAAAACGCGAGGCTTGGCGCTTGGGCGCGGCCCTGATCCGCGACTATCCGGAAGCCTTCGCCAAGCCAGGTCCCTGGCAGATGGTCATCCTCGACGACGCTGGCCACGTGCTGGCCGAGGTCGACCTAGGACCGCAGGCGCGATCGCCTCTTCGTCTCGCCAATACGCAGCCCCCGCCGCTCCAGTCGGGGAAGCGTCTTGGGTCCTGGACCTTCAGCGGCGGCCAGCTTTATCTGAGCCAGCGACCGGGCAAGAAGAACGGATAAGGCATCCAGGTCGTGACGCGAAAAGCCGGCGAACACGCTCTCATGGGTCGGCGTCAAGGTTATCAGCACTGCTTCCGCCAGCGCTCTCCCCGTCTCAGATAAGTCCACGACAACCAGCCGGCGATCCTCCGCCGGCGTCTTGCGTTCGACATATCCGGCCGTGACCAGGCCATCGATCGTGCGTGTCAGGGTCGTTCGGTCCGCGCCGATCACGGCCGCCAAGGCGGTCATCGACGAGAGGCCCTCCTTGTAGAGGGCGTCCAGCACCAGCCATTGGCCAAAGACGAGGCCGTGCTCGCTCAACTGGTCGCCCACGAACAGGCGGCGCGCCTGTTCGGTCTGGAAGAGCAATCGGTGCAGGTCGTCGATAGCGAGCGGCAAAAGTCAGTTCCGGCGTTGTAGACAAGCTTTCAACGCAAAAACCGGGCTTTCAGATGACAGCGTTCCGCAACATTCTTTAACCAAGTTGCATAAGCGCCATAGGCGGGCCGTTCGCAGCCGCCTTGCCCATCGCTTGAAGCCGTTCTCGATCAGCCGTTGAGGGCGCTCAGCCCCACCACCGCGATCACCAGCCATCCGGCGAGCAGGCTGCCGGCGAAGTTCCGGATCAGCCATTCGCGAGTCTTGTTCAACGCCAACATGCAACGCCCCTGAACGCACTTGAGACTCAACTTGGCGAGTGATTCTATCCACAGGCAAGCATTCTGAGGCCTTCCTCCCAATCTTACCCAACGCAGTTATGTATTCAGGTCAACATCACATCGAATTAACCATCAATTAAGAATTTAGATAAGTCCGACATCCGACTTAACGTCGAGCTTGAGCATAAATTCTTCTTATTCATCAGCAATTTTGACGATGACAGCAAAAATAGATGCGCTGTCCTGCCGCATTACACTGAAACGGCGCGCCCGATACCAATTAACTACGTTGATTTGAACCCACGGACCTGAGGGGGCGTAGTGACGTTTGATATCGCCCGCCAGGCCCTGTTGCCGGCGATCGCCGCGGCGCTCTGCCTGCTGGCCGGCCCGGTGGCCGCCCAGGTGCTGGAGATCGGCTCTGACGGCGCCATCACGCGCTTCGACGGCCCGTCCGTGTTCACGCAAGACGGCGTCCAGACTCTGACGCCCGCCCCTGCCCCGCTGGCCGCCGCCACGCCGGACGTCGAGGCCGTGCGCGCCGAGATCTCGACCACGGCTGCCGCCTACGCCCTGGATCCCAAGCTGGTCGAGGCCGTGGCCTGGCGCGAGAGCCGCTTCCGGCCCAGCGCCCTATCGAACAAGGGCGCCATCGGCGTCATGCAGCTGATGCCCGGCACCGCCCGCGACCTGGGCGTCGATCCGCACGATCCGGCTCAGAACATCCGCGGCGGCACGATGTACCTGCGCCGCATGCTCTCGGAGTTCGGCGGCGACGTCCGCCTGGCCTTGGCCGCCTACAACGCCGGCCCTGGCGCCGTCCGCAAGCACGGCGGCGTACCGCCCTATGCCGAAACCCAAGCCTACGTGACCTCGATCCTCGGCCGCATGGCCGCGACCGGAGCCACCTTCGCCGTTCCCGCCCTCGGAGCTCCCCAGTGATGCGTAAGTCCTTCCTGGCCCTCGCGGCCTCCCTTTCCGCTGCCGCCAGCCAAGCCCACGCCCAGGCAGTCCAGGCCGATCCGCAGGGCTCCAGCGCCCTGCTGGCCGGCGTGACCTGGCTGCAAGGCACGCTGATGGGCAATGTCGCCACCGCCGTGGCCGTCATGGCCGTAGCCGCCGTCGGCTTCATGATGCTGACCGGCCGCCTGAACTGGCGCTATGGCGCCACCGTGATCCTGGGCTGCTTCATCCTGTTCGGGGCCACCACGATCGTCAGCGGCATCCGCGCCGCCTCGGGCGCGGCCTAAGGCTATGGCCGCCCCGCTGGATCGCGACGTGGTGTTCGGCGCCCTGACCCGCCCGCAGATGTTCGCGGGCGTGACCTACAGCTACTTCGTGATCAACGGGGTGGTCACCGCCGAACTCTTCCTGATCACCAAGTCGTTCTGGGCCATCGCGGCCGCGCTGGTGATCCACGCGATCGGCTACGCGGCCTGCCTGCGCGAGCCCCGCATCTTCGATCTCTGGCTGACCAAGGTCAGCCGCTGTCCCCGCGTACCCAATTTCCGAGCCTGGCGATGCAACAGCTACAGCGCGTAAACCCGCGCAAAGAGGCGACGGCCGGCAAGCGCCTGCCCTATGCCCGCCATCTCGACGACGTGACGCTCGAGACCCGCGACGGCCTGTTGATGCAAGTCATCCACCTGGCCGGCCTGCCGTTCGAGACGGCCGACAGCGAGGAGCTGAACTACCGCAAGGCCGTGCGCGACGTGATGCTGCGCGGCCTGTCGTCCTCGCGCTTCGCCATCTATCACCACATCGTCCGCCGCCAGGTCGACGCCCGCACCCAAGGCGTCTTCGCCGACGCCTTCAGCGCCGAGCTCGACGCGACCTGGAGTGAGCGCCTGGCCGCCCGCAAGCTCTACGTCAACGACCTGTTCCTGACGATCGTCCGCCGTCCGCTGCAAGGCCATGGCGGCGTCATCGACGGCCTGCTGCGCGCCCTCAAGGGGACCGGCAAGGCCGAGGCCGCCGCCGTCCAGGCAGCCGACCGTCGCGAACTGGACAGCGCCACGGGCAGCCTGATCTCCGCCCTCGCCCCCTACGGCGCGCGGGTGCTTGGAACCTACGAAGGCGCGACTGGCCGCTGCTCCGAGCCGCTGGAATTCCTGTCTTGCCTCTACAACGGCGAGATGCGCCCCGTGCTGGTCCCGCAAGGCGACGCCGGCGAGTACCTGCCCTATCGCCGCGCCAGCTTCGGCCTGGAGACACTGGAGCTCTCCCGCGCCGGCGCCCTGGCGCGCGGTTTCGGGTCCATGGTCTCGATCAAGGACTACCCCGCCCAGACCACGCCGGGGATGCTGGACGACCTGCTGCGCCTGCCGTGCGAAATGGTCGTCACCCAGAGCTTCGGCTTCGTCGATCGCCAGCCGACCCTGGAGCGGATGAACCTGGCCCTGCGCCGCATGAAGGCCGCCGACGATGACGGCCTGTCCCTGCGCGCCGACCTGACCCGCGCCAAGGACGACGTCGTCTCGGGCCGCGCCGCCTTCGGCGAGCATCACCTGACCGTGCTGGTGCGCGGCGAGACCCTCGAGGGCCTGGACCGCTCGACCGCCGAGGTGATGTCGGCCTTCACCGAGATGGGCGCCATCGCCGTGCGCGAGGACCTCAATCTGGAGCCGGCCTTCTGGGCCCAGTTCCCGGGCAACTTCAAGGACATCGCCCGCAAAGCTCTGATCTCGACCGCCAATTTCGCCGGCTTCGCCAGCGGCCACAACTTCCCGGTCGGCCAGGCGCAGAACAACCACTGGGGTCCCGCGGTGACCCTGCTGGAGACCACCTCGGCCGGCCCGTACCACTTCAATTTCCACAAGGGCGACCTGGGTAACTTCACGGTCATCGGCCCGTCGGGCTCGGGCAAGACCGTGGTGCTGAACTTCCTGCTGGCCCAGGCCCGCAAGTACAGCCCGCGCATCGTGTTCTTCGACAAGGACCGCGGCGCGGAGATCTTCCTGCGCGCCATCGGCGGTCGTTACGAGACCCTGCGTCCGGGCCAGCCGACGGGCTTCAACCCGCTGGCCCTGGCCGACACCGCCGCCAACCGTCGTTTCCTGACCGAGTGGGTCGCCAAGTTGGTCTCGGTCCCGGGCGAGACCCTGTCGGCCGACGACGCCGCGCGGATCAAGGACGCCGTCGACGCCAGCTTCGACCAGGCTCCCACTTTGCGTCGCCTGCGCTATTTCGCCGAGCTGTTCCGAGGCTCGCGCCGTCCCGACGCCGCCGATCTCGCCGCCCGCCTGGCCCCCTGGCACGGCGCGGGCGAGCACGCCTGGCTGTTCGACAACGAGGCCGACGGCCTGGATCTGGACGCCCTGACGCTGGGCTTCGACATGACCCAGCTGCTGGACGATCCGGCTCTGCGGACCCCGGCCATGATGTACCTGTTCCATCGCGTGGAGCAGCGCCTGGACGGCCACCCGACCCTGATCGTCATCGACGAGGGCTGGAAGGCGCTGGACGACGACGTCTTCGTGGCGCGCATCCGCGACTGGGAAAAGACCCTGCGCAAGCGCAACGGCGTGGTCGGCTTCGCCACCCAGAGCGCCCAGGACGCCCTGGAAAGCCGCATCGCCAGCGCCATCATCGAGCAGGCCGCGACCCAGATCTTCATGGCCAACCCCAAGGCCCTGGCGAAAGACTATTGCGAAGGCTTCGGCCTGACCCAGCACGAGTTCGAGCTGGTGAAGACCCTGCCCGACACCTCGCGCTGCTTCCTGATCAAGCACGGCACCGACAGCGTCGTGGCCCGCCTGAACCTGGCCGGCGCGCCCGAGCTGCTGACCGTGCTGTCGGGCCGCGAGAGCACCGTGCGCAAGCTGGACGCCCTGCGCGAACAGCTGGGCGACGAACCCTCGGCCTGGATGCCCAAGCTGGTGAGGGCCGCGTGATGGCGACCTGCGCGCAACTCCCCGTCGACGCCCCTATGGTCCAAGGCCTGATCGGCTCGGTCGACTGCCGGGTCCATGACCTGGCCCAGACCGGTTATGCCGCCCTGGCCGGTCCGAGCTCGCCCGTCACCCTGCTGCTGACCGGCCTGATGACCCTGTACGTGGTCTTTATCGGTTACCGCCTGATGCTGGGCCGTGGCGGTCTGCGCGTCGGCGACGCCACCATGTCGGTCCTGAAGGTCGGCATCGTCGTGGCCCTGGCCACCAACTGGCCGTTCTTCCAGACCCTGGTCTACGACACCCTGACCAAGGCTCCGGCCGAGGTCGGCGGCCTGTTGCTGGGCCAGTCCGCCCCCCCCTTCCTGGCCCTGCAGGACGCCTTCGACGGCTTGCAGAAGTCGGCGACCCTGATGGCCAGCCGCGCCAGCGTCGGCGCCGCTGCGACCCAGGGCGGACCTGGCTTCGGCGCCTTCGCGGTCAACACCGGCGGCATGACGCTGGTGCTGTCGACCCTGGGCGTGCTGCTGGCCTCCAAGGTCGTGCTGGCCATCCTGCTCGCCCTGGCCCCGCTGATCGCCGGCCTGCTGTTGTTCGAAACCACGCGCGGCCTGGTCGAGGGCTGGCTGAAGGCGATGATCGCTCTCGCGATGATCCCGATGGTCACCGTCCTGACCCTGTCGCTGGAACTGGCCATGCTGGCCCCGTCGCTAAAGGCCCTGGCCGAAGCGCGTTCGGCCCAGCAGTTCGCCGCCTTCGACATCGGCCCGGCTGTGACCGTGTTGGTGCTGAGCTTGGTCTTCGCCCTGGTCATGGTGTTGGCCGTCATCGCCCTGGGCGTCATCGCCGCCGGCCTGCGCCTGCCGCGCGGCCTGGTCGGCGCTGCTTGGAACGACGTGGCCGCCGCGCCCGAGGCGCCGCGCTATGCGACCTCGCAGGTCGAGCCGCTGAGCCGCGCCGCCACCGTCGCTGCCGCGGCGGCGGCCTTGGATCGACGCGATGTCGCCCCGACCTCGTCCGACCCGATCGGTCCGCGCTTGCTGACCATCGTCGCGGATCGCGGCCCGGCCGCCCAACCCGCCTACGCCGGCCCTAGCGCCCCGCTGGGCCAGACCTATCGCCGTACCCCCGCCCCCCGCCGCGCCGCCTCGGGCGCCCGGAGAGACCAGTGACCCTCGCTTACCCCCGCACGCTGCTGGCCGTCCTGGCTGTCGGCGCCGCCCTGGCCGGCCCCGTGATGGCCGCCGACGCCCCGCGTCCCGGCGCCGTCGATCCGCGCATCCGCACCGTCGCCTACGATCCCGACCAGGTCGTGCGCCTGACCGGCTATTTCGGCATCCAGACCATGCTGGAGTTCGCCCCGGACGAGCGCATCGAGAATGTCTCGATCGGCGACGCCCTGGGCTGGCAAGTGACGCCGAACAAGAAGGCCAACCTGCTGTTCCTGAAACCCCTGGACCGCATGGCCGCCACCAACATGACCGTGGTGACCGACCGCCGCCGCTATGTGTTCGAGCTGGTCGTCGCCGGCCCCAAGGCCACGACCAAGGACCTGGCCTATGTGGTTCGCTTTCTGGTCCCCGCCCCCGCTGTCGTGATGGCCGCGCCTCCGCCGCCTCCCACCGCACCTGTGGCTCGTAACGCCGCCTACAGCGTCAAAGGCGACGCCGCCATCCAGCCGGCCAAGGTCTTTGACGACGGCGCGGCCACCTATTTCGCCTGGCCGGCTCAAGCCGACCTGCCTGCCGTGTTCGTCGTCAATGCCGACGGCGTCGAGGGCCTGGCCAACGCCGTGGTCCGCGACAGCTATCTGGTCGTCGACCAACTGGCGCCGAAGTTCGTGCTGCGCTCGGGCAAAGCCGCCCTGACCGTCACCAACGCCGCCTTCTCGGGAGGCGTCCGATGACCGATCCCCGCCAATCCGCCCAGGTGCAGGAAGACCTCGCCGTCGCCGACGCCCAGGCCCAGCCGCGTGTGGCCCGCGCCCATGCCGGCCTGCCAACGCCCGTGATCATGGCCGGCTTCGGCGTGCTCGGTGTCGGCGTGTTCCTGTGGATGGCCAGCCACCGCGCCGACGCCCAGCCGCGTCCGCCGCGCAAGGTCGAGGCTGTCGCCGCGACCGCGCTGACCACGCCCGCCGCGCCGCCGGCCGTCATCCCCGGTCCGCAGTTCACCGAGAACAACAGCCTACCGCCGACCCCGGCCCAGATGACCGCCATGGCCGCCGAACCGCTGCCGCCGGTGCCGGCCGTCGACCTGGACCAGCGCCGCCGCGCCCCGACCCTGGTGGTCGACTTCGGCGGCGCCCCGACGCTGCTCAAGACCAATGCCGAGACCATGCCGACGGCCTCGACGTCCAAGGCCGTCGACACCAGCCTGAACCCCGACGAGAAGTTCGCCGATCGCATCGGGACCAGCGACGCCGAGCCCGCCAAGGCCACGGCCCTGCGCGACCTTGACGCCCTGATCCCGCAAGGCGCGGTGATCCCGGCCGTGATGGAGACGGCGATCAATTCCGACCTGCCGGGCCTGGCCCGCGCCATGGTCACCCGCGACATCAAGAGCTTCGATGGCTCCACCGTGCTGATCCCGCGCGGCAGCCGCGTCGTTGGCCAGTACAAGTCGGGCGTGGCCCAAGGCGCCTCGCGCGTCTTCGTGATCTGGACCCGCGTGATCCGTCCCGACGGCGTCTCGATCCAGATCGCCTCGCCCGCTGCCGACCCGCTGGGGCGCGGCGGCCTGGAGGGCAAGGTCGACCGGCATTTCTTCAGCCGCTTCGGCGGGTCGATCCTGATGTCGGTGCTGAACGCCGGTGTCGCCGCCGTCGGCAACGCCCGCTCGACCTCGCAAATCTATATCGGCTCGGCCGCCCAGGCCGCCACCCTGGCCGGCGCGGTCACGCCGATCGACAATAAGGTCTCGCCGACCATCCAGACCAGCCAAGGCGCGCCGGTGACGATCTTCGTCGCCCGCGACCTGGACTTCTCGGGCGTCCGCAAATGACCGCCCTCGCCCACAAGACTCCGGCGCCCAAGTTCGGCGTCTATCTCGAGGCCTACCTCGCGCCCCTGGCGCCGTGGCTGGCCGACCCGGCGGTGACGGACCTTTACGTCAATCGCCCGGGCGAGCTGTGGGTCGAGCGCCTCGGCGGCGCCGCCGAGCGCGTCGAAGTCCCGGCCCTGGACGAGACCAACCTGTGGCGCCTGGCCCGCCAGGTCGCCAGCCTGTCCAGCCAGGGCGTCAGCCGCGAGCACCCCCTGCTCTCGGCCGTGCTGCCCGACGGCGCCCGCGTGCAGGTCGTGGCCCCGCCCGCGACCCGCGAGGGCCTGGCCCTGGCGATCCGCAAGCACGTGGTCAGCGATCTGTCCCTCACCGACTACGCGGCCAACGGCGCCTTCGCCGGGGTCATGCAGCCGAAGACCAATTCCGACGCCATCCTGCGCGCCTTTCTCAACGCCGGCGACATCCGCAACTTCCTGGCCGCCGCCGTGCGGGCCGGTAAGAACATCGTCGTCAGCGGCGGCACCTCGACCGGCAAGACCACCTTCCTCAACGCCCTGCTCAAGGAAGTCCCCCTCGACCAGCGGCTGGTGCTGATCGAGGACGCGCCGGAAATCCGCCTGGTCCATCCCAACGCCGTCGGTCTCGTCGCCGTGCGCGGCGACCAGGGCGAAGCCCGCGTGACGGCGGAGGACCTGCTGCAGGCCTCGCTGCGCCTGCGGCCCGACCGCATCATCCTGGGCGAACTGCGCGGCTCAGAGGCCTTCTCGTTCCTGCGCGCGGTGTCCAGCGGCCATCCCGGCTCGATGACCACCGTCCATGCCGACGATCCGGCTGGCGCGGTAGACCAGCTGGCGCTGATGGCCTTGCAGGCCGGCGCCAATCTGCGGCGCGCCGATGTGGTCGATCACGTCCGGCGCGTTGTCGACATCTTCGTCCAACTCCACCGCCAAGGCGGCGTCCGAGCGGTCAAGGAGGTCACCTTCCAGGACCGCTAACCTACGGCTTTTGTTCAGCTTCCAGTTTCAGGCGCGCGACACCGGTTGCGCGTCGAGGGTATCGTCATGCGTAAACAGTTCTTTGGCTCGGCCGCGGCGCTGAGCTTGTCGATCTTCCTCTCCGCCTGTGGCGGAGGGTCCAGCGACGGCGGCGGCGGCGCCAGCAAGCCTGCGTCCAGCCCGGCCATCCCGGACACGATCGGCGTGGCCCCGACCGACGAGATCCTGCCGGACGAGGCCGCACGCTTCGCCAAGCAGGCCAGCTTCGGTCCAACGCCCGCGCTGATCGACGCCATTGTCACCAAACGGTCGATCGCCGCCTGGATGGACGAGCAGTTCACCCTGTCGTCCAGCAGCTATGCGGACCTGGCCGCCAAGCCCGTGCCCAGCACCTTCTGCTCGACGCTGACCGGCCAGGACCTGACCAACTGCAACCGCGAGAACTTCTCGGCCGCGCCGATGCAGATGCGTTTCTATGCCAACGCCATCGGCAACAACGACCAGCTGCGCCAGCGTGTCGCCTTCGCCCTGTCGCAGATCGTCGTGGCCTCGGCGGTCGATGTCGGCAACACCGCCGGCCTGGCGACCTTCCAACAGATCCTGCTCGGCAACGCCTTCGGCAACTACCGCGACATCCTCCAGGCCGTCACGCTCAACCCGTACATGGGCGAGTACCTAGACATGGCTGACAGCAACAAGAGCCAGCCCAACGAGAACTACGCCCGCGAGATGATGCAGTTGTTCTCGGTCGGCACAGTGCTGTTGAACCCGGACGGCACACCTCAGACCGACAACACCGGCGCGACCATCCCCGCTTACAGCAACACCGACGTCAAGGAAGTGGCCCGCGCCCTCACCGGCTGGACCTATGCCCGTCTGGACAACGCCGCGCTGACCGACAACACCAAGCGCGACTGGACGAGGCCCATGGTGGTCTACGTCACGCGTTTCGACACCAGCGCCAAGACCTTCCTGGGCAAGACCATCCCGGCCAACGCCACCCAGCAGGTCAATGTCGACACCGTGGTCGACACGATGTTCAACCATCCCAACACCGGCCCGTACATCAGCAAGCGCCTGATCCAGCAACTGACCCTGGCCAATCCGACGCCAGCCTATGTCGAGCGCGTGGCGGCGGTGTTCGCCAACAACGGTTCGGGCGTGCGCGGCGACATGAGGGCCGTGATCCGCGCCATCTATCTGGACAGCGAAGCCCGCACTGTCTCGCAGCTGCCGGGCAAGGTGAAGGAGCCGGTGTTGCTGGCGACCTCGTTGGCGCGCGCGATCGGCTTCTCGTCCGACGGCTACGCTTTCACCATGCGTGACACTGCTATGGGCCAGGCGCCGTTCAGGGCACCCTCGGTTTTCAACTTCTATCCGTACGACTTCCCGCTGCCCCAGGGCGATGGCCTAGCCAGTCCTGTCAGCAAGTTGATGACCACGTCTACGACCATCGCCCGTCATAACTTCATCTATGATTGGACCATCGGAGGCGAGGCCAAACGCAGCGAGTTCCAGAAACAGACGATCATACCCTATTCGACCGGCACGACGCTGGACTGGAGTAGCTGGGAGGCCCTTGGAACTGACGAGAAGGTCGTCGACCGGATCAATCTGGTGATGCTGAACGGCGCGATGTCTCCCGCACAACGCCAGGCCCTGCTCACAACGATGGGGACGATCAAGTACGCCGATCCATGGATGCAGAAGATCACGCGCACCAGGACTGCCCTGTATATCGCCGCCTCCTCGCCCTTCTTCCAAGTCGATCGGTAAGCGTAATGACCGTCTCTCGTCGTGAAATCCTGCGCCTGACCGCCGGCGGCTCGGCCGTCGCCGCCCTGGGCCAGCTCGGCATCTCCAGCGCCCTGGCCGCCGACACGTCCGGCTATCGCGCCATGGTTGGCGTCTTCCTGTTCGGCGGCAACGACGCCTGGAACATGATCGTGCCCAATGACGGCCGATACGCCGACTACGCCAAGCAGCGCGGCTCGGGCATCGCCCTGACTCAGAGCAGCCTGATGCCGCTGACCGGCACCGCCTTTGGTTTGCATGGCGCGATGGCCGCCCTGAAGCCAGCCTGGGATGAAGGGGCCCTGAGCGCGGTGCTCAACACCGGCACCCTGTTCGCCCCGCTGACCAAGGCGCTCTACACCAGCCGCCCGGACCTGCGCCCGGTCAACCTGATGTCCCACGAGGATCAGCAGAACCAGTGGCAGGGCATGCGCACCCGCGCCACCAATAACGACGGCTTCATGGGCCGCATCAATGACCGCGCCCAGGCCGCGTCACTGCCGCCGCTGATCTCGATCGCCGGTTCGAACCTATGTCTGATCGGCGACCGCACCGCGCCGCTGATCCTGCCGTCGTCGGGTTCGATCGTGCGGAACGGTTACAACGCAACCTCGACGGATGCGGCCGTGAAGGCCCGTCAGACGGCGCTGGACGTGTTCGCCGACGCTTCGTCGTACGGTGCGATCACTGACCTGACCGGCAAGGGCATGAGCTCTGCCTACGCCCAGGCCGTGGCCGCCAACACCATCATCAGCTCAACCACCTCGGCCGTGGACAAGTATTTCGTCCACCCGACCACGGGCGCGGCGCTGACCTCGGACATCTCCCGCCAGTTGCTGCGCGCGGCCCGGATGATCGAGGCGCGCGGCACGCTGGGTCACGCCAAGCAGACCTTCTTCGTCAGCCAAGGCGGTTACGACACCCACACCAACGAGCTGGCCAGCCACAACGGCCTTTATGGCGATTTGGCCAACGCCCTGGCCGGTTTCTACAACGCCATGAAGGCCCTAGGCCTGCAGGACAATGTCACCGCCTTCACGATGTCGGACTTTGGCCGGGTGTTCAAAGGCAACGCCAGTGGCGGCACCGACCACGCCTGGGGCTCCAACCACCTCGTCCTCGGCGGCGCCCTGGCCAACGGCAAGGTGCATGGCCGGTATCCGGACATGACCTTCGGCGGCCCGGAAGACACCTCCAACGACGGCCGCTGGATCCCCTCCATCGCCACCGAGGAGTACGTCGGCGCCATCGCCCAGTGGTACGGCGTCAGCGCCGCCGACCTGCCCTACATCTTCCCCAACTGGGCCAACTGGAATGGCGGCGGCCGAGGCCCCGTGCCGCTGTTCGGATAGACATCAGGGCGCTGGTCGTATGCACCGGCCAGCGCCCGACTTCGATCAAGCCAAATTCTGTATCGGTCCATAGCGCCTTTGGCTTAGACCGCGACCAAAGCCCTCTCTACCGTGACGATCAACAAGCGGCCTCCCGGAAAGACCCGAGACGAGGCCGCCGCTCGGAGAGGACTTCATGAGCCGAATGTCGCCGACGGAAATGGCCCGCCAGCTCGGCGGCGGCCTGCTGTCTTTTCCCGTCACCCATTTCGACGCCGATCACCAGTTCCTGGAAGCGCCCTACCGCGAGCACTGCGGCTGGATGCTGGAACGCGAGCTGGCCGGCCTGTTCGCCGCCGGCGGCACGGGCGAGTTCTTCTCGCTACGCCCCGCCGAAGTCGGCCAGGTGGTCCGCGCCGCCGTCGCCGAGACCAACGGCAAGATCCCGGTCATCGCCGGGGCCGGCTACGGTACGGCCATCGCCACCGACCTGGCGCGTGACGCCGAGGCGGCCGGCGCTGACGGCGTGCTGCTGCTGCCGCCCTTCCTGACCAACGCCACCCAAGAAGGCCTGGCCGGTCACATCGAGGCGGTCTGCAAGGCCACCAAGCTGGGTGTCATCGTCTACAACCGCGACAACGCCATCATCAACGAGGACACCCTCGAGAAGCTGTGCGATCGCAATCCGAACCTCGTCGGGTTCAAGGACGGCGTCGGCGACCTGGAGCTGATGATGCGGGTCTATGCCCGCATGGGCGACCGCCTGACCTATATCGGCGGCCTGCCGACGGCCGAGACCTTCGCCCTGCCCTATCTGGAGATGGGCGTGACGACCTATTCGTCGGCCATCTTCAACTTCATGCCGGAATGGGCGCTGGACTTCTACAAGGCCGTGCGCGCGCGTGACCGCGACACGGTGATGGCCGGCCTGCGCGATTTCGTGCTGCCCTACATCACCCTGCGCAATCGCGGCAAAGGCTACGCGGTCTCGATCGTGAAGGCCGGCATGAAGGCCATCGGCCGCGACGCCGGTCCGGTGCGGCTGCCGCTGACCGAGCTGACCCCGGCTGAGTTCGGCGAGCTGCAGGGGCTGATCGCCCGCGCCAACGCCGGCGACCAGCGCCGCGCCGCCAACGGCTAGAGGACAGACGGGTCGATGCGTCCGGCGCATCGACCCGCTTTACACATCCCATGAACGCGTTCACGCCTCTCCCTGGCAAGAAGACGCTGGCGATCGGTCCGAACGAGCGCCTGGCGTCACGCCTCCAGGGTGTGGTCGATGGGCGGTTTCCGATGTTCGAACTGAGCCAGCTGCGCTGCTTCGTCGCCACCGCCGAGGAGCTGCATTTCGGCCGCGCCGCCCAGCGGCTGAACATGACCCAGCCGCCGCTGAGCCGGCAGGTCCAGCTGCTGGAGCGGATCCTGGGCGTCACCCTGCTGGACCGCACCAGCCGTTCCGTCCGCCTGACCCCCGCCGGCCGCGCCTTCCTGCTGGAAGCCCGCCGCATCCTGCGCCTGGCCGAGAGCGCCGCCCTGGCCACCCGTCGCATCGCCAGCGGCGAGGCCGGCCAGATCGCCATCGGCTTCACCGCCGCCTCGGGCTACAACTTCCTGCCGCAGCTGGTGATCCTGTCCAAGGCCCGCCTGCCCAACGCCGACCTCACCCTGCGCGAGATGGTCACCCGCGAGCAGGTCGAGGCCCTGCTGACCGGCCGCATCGACATCGGCCTGGTCCGCCCGCCGATGGAGCGCGCCGAGTTCGCCACCGCCCGCGTGCTGTCCGAACCCCTGGTCGCGGCCCTGCCCACCGGCGACGCGCGCCTGGCCAAGGCCACCCTGACCCTGGCCGACTTCGACGCCGCGCCGCTGATCATGTATTCGCCCGAGGGCGCGGGCTATTTCTACAACATGCTGACGACGCTGTTCGACGCCAATGGCGTGAGCCCCAACTACGTCCAGCACGTCACCCAGATCCACTCGATGCTGGCCCTGGTCCATGCGGGCCTGGGCGCGGCGATCGTGCCCGAAGCCGCCATGAGCCTGCATTTCGACGACGTGCAGTTCCGCCCCGTGGCGACCACGCCCGACCGCCCGGTCGAGCTCTACATGGCCTGGCGCAAGGACAACGAGAGCCCGATCCTGCAGACCTTCATCGACCTGTGCCTGGCCGAGGCCTCGCCGGCGGGAACCGACGCGCGCTAGCGCGTGGTCTCTCCCACGGCGGGCCAACGCCCAACGATAGAGTTTGGGAGAGACAAGATGACCCTCGATCGCCGCGCCGTCCTGGCGGGAGCCGCCGCGCTGTCCGTCGCCACGCGGGTCAACGCCGCCGGCGTCGCCGCGCCTGTCGCGACCACCACGGCGGGTCGAGTGCGCGGGGCGCAGGTCGACGGGATCAAGGTCTTCAAGGGCGTCCGCTACGGTGCCGACACATCGTCGCGTCGGTTCCAGCCGGCGCTGGCCGCCCAGCCTTGGAAGGGCATCGCCGACGCTCTGGCCTACGGCGCAGCGTCTCCCCAGAGCAAGGCCGACGAAGGGACCAGCGAGGACTGCCTGTTCCTCAATGTCTGGACGCCCGGCGTCGCCGACGGGAAGAAACGGCCGGTGATGTTCTACGTCCATGGCGGCGCCCATGCGAACGGCTCGGGCTCCAGTCCGCTGTATGACGGCACCTGGCTGGCCAAGACCTATGATGTGGTGGTGGTGACGCTGAACCACCGCCTGAACTGCTTCGGCTACGCCTATCTGGCGCGGCTGGGCGGGCCGGAGCTGGCCGACAGCGGCAATGTCGGCAACCTCGACCTGATCCTGGCCCTGCAGTGGGTGCGCGACAACATCGCGGCCTTCGGCGGAGACCCCGGCAACGTCATGACGTTCGGCCAGTCGGGCGGCGGCGGCAAGGTGGTGACCCTGATGGCCATGCCGCGCGCGGCGGGCCTGTACCACAAGGTCGCGACCATGAGCGGCCAGCACGTCACGGCCATGGGCCCGATCCACGCCACGATCCGCGCCAAGGCTTTCATGGAGAAGCTGGGCCTCAAGCCCGACCAGACCGAGGCCCTGAAGACCCTGCCCGCCGCCCAACTGGTCGCGGCGCTGAAGATGCGTGACCCGCTGGAGCGCAAGGGCAACATCATCTTCTGGTCGGTGCTGGACCACGGCGTCCTGGCCCGCCACCCGTTCTATCCGGACGCCCCGCGCGAGAGCGGCCACATCCCGATGATCATCGGCAACACCCACGACGAGACCAAAGCCTTCCTGGGCGGCGATCCCAAGAATTTCGAGCTGACCTGGGAGGAGCTGCCGGGCAAGCTGGATAACGAGCTGGTGCTCGACATGTCGCCCGAATACCTGGTGGCCAAGTACCGGGCGCTCTATCCGAACTACAGCCCGTCGGACTGCTTCTTCGCCATCACCACGGCCGGGCGCTCGTGGCCGGGCCACCTGATCCAGGCCGAGCAGCGGGCCAAGATCGGTGCCCCGGCCTGGATGTACCAACTGGACTTCGGGGCCCAGACCGATCCGAAGATGGGCGCCTACCACACCTACGACATCCCGCTGGTGTTCGGCACGCTGGACGCCAAAGAGTCGAAGACGGGCACCGGGCCAGCCGCCCAGAAGGTGCGCGATCAGATGAGCGGGGCCTTCGTCAACTTCGCGCGGATCGGAAATCCGAACGGCGCGGCAATCCCGGCCTGGGAGCAGTACACCCTGCCCCGCCGGCCTACCCTGCTGTTCAACGAGACCTCGAAGATGGTCGACGACCCGCGCAAGGAAGAGCGCGAGCTGTTCTCGGCCGCGCCGTTCCTGAAGGAAGGAACCTAACGAAGGCTGGCGGGCTTGGAGAACGCCGAGCTCGCCCCCGCCGCCGTGGTGGTCGTGGCGGTGATGGCCGAGCCGGCCGCCGCGCGCTCGACGTCACCGGCGAAGGTCGCGTTGCCCACGCCGTCGGTGACGGCCTGGATCGCGCCGAGATAACGCTCGCCCTCGGCGGTCCCGGCCTTGCCCGCAAAGACCTCGACCGTGACCAGGCTGGCGGGCGGCGCTTGCAGCGTCCCCTTCACCGAGAGCTTGCCGGCGGCGCGCTGCACAGCCGAGAGGGTCGGCGGCGCCAGGGCAAATTGAGGCTGGGCGTGGCAGTTCGGCGCGTCATCCTGATTCAGACAGATCGTCGCCGCCCCGGCCTTGTCGAACACCACACCCATGCCGCGCGAGCCGACGAAGCTGCCGTGCTCCAAGCCCGGTGGGCCGATGACGATGCCGCCTCGGGCCATCTTGGGATCGCACGAACCACCGGCCGAGCAGCGCATGATCGGCAGGCCGTTGCCGGCGATGCTGTTCTGGCTGATCCGGTTGACGGCGACCTTCGCTTCCGGCCGCACAGCGATGCCGATGCCGTTGCCGCGGATCTCGTTGCCGACGACCATGTTGCCGGCGCCCGTCAGGCTGATCCCGAAGGCGTTGCCCTCGAAGACGTTGGCGCCGATGTAGTTGCGCGCGCCCCAGTTGGATTGCAGGCCGTCCGAGTAACGCAGGAAGCGATTGCGCACGACGGTGTTGTCATTGCCCCACAGGATCTCGATGCCCTGCGAGGGCTCCAGATTGTCGGTCCCGCCGTCGAAGACGTTGTCAGCGATCAGGTTGAAAGCCGCGCCGCGCGTCAGCTCCAGGCCGTCGCCGTTCTCCAGGAAGGTGTTGCGCAGCACCTTGTTGTCCAGGGTCGTGTTGGAGGTCGAGCCGCCCTTGCCGTCGTCGCCGCTGAGCATGACGCCCGCGCCGCCGATGTTGCGGACGATGCGGTTGTCGACCACCACCGCGTTCGAGGTCCGCAGGATCAGCACGCCGATGCAGAAATTGCGGATCTCCAGGCCGCGCAAGGTCACGCCCTTAGTGTCGACCAGCGCGAAGCCGGGATTGCTGGCCGTGCGGACATTCGTGCCGTACTGGCCCGGGACCATGCCGGGGCAGGACTTCAGGTCGCGCGGCAGGTAGCCAGAACCATCGACAATGTTGTGGCCGCCCAAGCGGGCGAAGGCTTGGCCCTCGATCGAGACGGGCCCCTTGATCGCCGGCAGGGCCGACTTCAGCACGATGGTCGGCGCGGCGATCTCGATGCGGTAGCGGCCGGGCTCGGCGTTGCTGGTCGCGATCGCCCAGCGCAGCGAGCCTTGCGCCTCGTCATCGGCCTCGCGGTCGACCAGCAGCAGCGTAGTCTCAGCCCCGGTGGCGGCCGGACCGCCGGCGGCGACCGCCGCGATCGGCTTCGGGTCAGGCGTCTGCGCCAGAGCGAGCGCCAGCATGGCCCACGTGCCGATCATCGGTCTCTCCTTACGAAACTAGGCCCTGTCCCAGGGGAAGCTCAGGGTCGGAGCGTTCGTATAGCGCTTCATCTTGAAGGTCAGCCGTGTCCCGGCGCCGGGGGCCAGCTTTAGTGTGAATGCCGAAGAGTCGACCGGGACCGCGGCCCCCTCGCCCACCGCCGCGCTCAGGATCTGGTGCTCGGCATAGGCGCCGCCCTGCACCGTCACGGTGCGCGCGGAAACCTGGTTGGTGTTGACCAGGGTCACCACCGTCTCGTCCTCGCCCAACTTCTCGACCAGGGCCGAAACGTCCGGCGGAATGCCGGCGCGGCGGCGCTCGGGGTCGAACCAGCGCAGGCGCGCATAGCGCAGCGCCCCGCCCTGCGACGGCGAAGTCCCCGACCAGGCCGGCCGGGCGATGTTGATGCCGCCTTCCATCAGGTGGATCAGCGCCGTGACGCTGGCCGGGGTGATGTCCAGGGTGGCGTCGGCCAAGCGGGTATCGGGCGAGGTGTTATCCTCGCGCTGAGCCTGAGCCTTGGCGCGGACCCGCTCCAGGTCGGCGCGCAAGGCTTTCACCGGATAGCCGGCGTCCTTGCCTTCCAGGTACGAGACCCACGGATGGTCGGCGGCGCGAGCCCGGTCGCTGGCCTTCTGCGACATGTACCAGATCTCGAGCCCGTTCAGCCGGTACTCGCCCGGCGCATAGCCGTACCAGCCCTTGGGGCCGTACATGCGCGGGGTCATGACCTTGCCGTCGACGGTCTTCTTCTGGGCGTTGATCACGTCGTTCTGGCGGCGCCAGACGTCCAGGTACTTGTCGTCGCCGGTCAGCAGGTAGGCGTTGAGGAAGCCGACCACGGCGCGCGGCACGCGGTTGCGGTCCTCGCGCTTGCCGGTCGGCGGCGCCACGGGGCTGAAACCCCAGCCGTAGGTCCCGCTCCACCACTGGCCCTTGGGACCGCCGATCTTGCCGTCCAGGCCGATCTTGCTGGGCAGCACGTCGCCATTGGCCTTGGCGCGATCGATCCAGGCGTCGACGTAACTGACGATCCAGTCGCGGTACTTCGGCTCGTGGTCCAGCATGTAGGCGTTCAGCACCAGGCTGGTGGCCTGCAGGTTCAGCGGCGCATCGCCGACCACGTCGCCATACTCGGCATAGTGATCGAGGGTCTGCTGGTAGGTGGTCTCGCCGTGCTCCATGAAGAAATGGGTCGGGTCGAACCGGTCGCCGGCCCAGTCCAGCGGCGTGGCTTGCCGCAGCATCGGCCCCTTGCTGCCCGTGATCATGCTGCGGATGATCTTCAGCTTCGGGTCGTAGTTCGGGACCGCCTTGTCCTCGCCCGTATAGAAGCCCGAGAAGCGCTTCACGCGGTCGCGATAGCGGGCGTCGTAGGGGTCCGACAGGCCCAGCAGGTTGAACACCGACAGCCCCTCGGACAGGTGCTGCCAGTCGGTCATGACCGGGAATTCGCGGAAGTACATGCCCTCGCGAGCGAACGGCACCTCGACGGTCTTAGCCGCCGTGTATTGGGCGACATTGCCGTCGAAGGCCTTCTTGGCCATGGCCAGGACTTGGTCGCCCGCGCCCAGGGCGTGCAGGGTCGGCCAGTCGTTGACGTTCTCGATGGCGTCGTCGGGACCGTCATTGGCGCCCCAGCGCTCGACGGCCCGCAGCCAGCCGCGATCGTCGAAATAGCGGGCGAAGAAGGCCGCGCAGGCCTCCTCGTTGGCCTTCAGCAGCTCGCGTTGCAGCAGCGCCCATTCGGGCGGCGCCATCGGCGTCGAGACTGACAGGATCGGCGCGGCAGAGGCAGGACGCGCCAGGGCGGCGAAGACCAGGGCCGAGGCGCCGGCCAGGACGGAACGTCGGGTCGTCATGTTACTCAGGCCGCCTTCAGTTCCAGACGCTGGATTTTCCCGACAATCAGGAAATAGGCCAGGATGCAGATCACGCAGTGGGCGCCGACGAAGATCAGGGCCCCGTCGAACGAGCCGGTCGCCTTGACGATGTAGCCGATGACGATCGGGGTCACGATGCCGGCGACATTGCCGAAGGTGTTGAAGATGCCGCCGGTGACGCCGGCCATCTCCTTGGGCGAGGTGTCGGCCACCACCGCCCAGCCCAGCGACGCCACGCCCTTGCCGAAGAAGGCCGCGGCCATGATCACGATGACCAGCCACTCCTGCTCGACGTAGTTGCAGACGATGATGCAGGTGGCCAGCACCATACCCAGCAGCAGCGGCGTCTTACGGGCGATGTCCAGATTGCCGGTCTTCTTCAGCAGGCCGTCCGAGATCATGCCGCCCAGGATGCCACCGGCGAAGCCGCACAGTGCCGGCAGGGCGGCGGTGAAGCCGGCCTGCAGGATCGACAGGCCGCGCTCCTTGACCAGGTAGATCGGGAACCAGGTGACGAAGAAATAGGTCAGCACATTGATGCAGTACTGGCCCAGATACACGCCCAGCAGCATGCGGCTGGACAGCACCTGCTTGACGTTGGCCCAGTTGAAGGCCGCGCCGTTGGCCGCGTTCTTTTCTTCCATCCGCACCAGGCCGCCGCCGGCCTCGATATAGTCGACCTCGGCCTTGTTGACGGCCGGATGGGTCAGCGGACTGTGGATCAGCTTGACGAAGACCAGCGCCGCCAGGATGCCGACCACGCCCATCACCCAGAACACCGAACGCCAGCCGAAGCTGTGGGCCAGCCAGCCCATCAGCGGCGCGAAGGCGACCAGCGAGAAGTACTGGGCCGAGTTGAAGATCGCCGAGGCTGTGCCCCGCTCAGAACCCGGGAACCAGGCCGCGACGATGCGCGCATTGGCCGGGAACGACGGCGACTCTCCGAGCCCCACCGCGAAGCGCATGGCGAAGAGGACGCTGGCCGCCATCAGGCCGGTGAAGAAGCCCGCGAAACCCTGCAAGGCGGTGAAGCCCGACCAGACGATCAGGGCGATGGTGTAGATCTTCTTGGAGCCGAACTTGTCCAGCAGCGCCCCGCCAGGGATCTGGCCCAGGACATAGGCCCAGGCGAAGGCCGACAGGATGTAGCCCATCGCCACCGGGTCCAGGCCCAGCTCCTTCGACGCCGACTGGCCGGCGATCGAGAAGGTCGCGCGGTCGGCGTAGTTGATCGTGGTGATGATGAACAGGACCGTGATGATCAGCCAGCGCACCCGCGTCCGCTTGGTGGTGTCGGTCATACACGTCCCTTCCCTTGTCAGCCGATCTGTCGCCGGCATCGTCCAGGGTGACGCTAGAGGCGCCCGTTCCCCAGGTCTAAGTCAATTAGCCTATCGACCGATCCACGGGCGACATGGATCGAGGCGGTTCGTGTATCGAAACATGTCCGGACCACCCGTTTCCGAGAGGTCATTCGGGCCGAAATCCTGAAAAACGCATCTGAATTGCGTTTTCGGAGGCCGCCTCACCCTCGATCCGTGCCGAACGCGCATCAGTCCATACCTGATTGAGATTGGCCCTCGACGGAAACCCGTTCCTATCCTGAAGCCAACAAAGAAGGTGGTTCGGCCGCCTTCGGATCGAAAGAGACCCGCGACACGCGGGCACTGGGAGGGATGATGTCGATCAACCGCAAACCCGCGCGCGCCGCCTTGGCGTTCAGCGCTTCCGCTCTGGCCTTGACCCTGGCGGGCGCCGCCTTCGCACAAGACGCCGCTCCGGCCGCCCCCGCCGCCGATGAAGTCGACGCTATCGTCGTCACCGGCTTCCGCGCCAGCCTGCAAAGCGCGATCAACATCAAGCGTAACTCGAGCGGCGTCGTCGACGCCATCAAGGCCGAGGACATCGCCCAGTTCCCCGACCTGAACCTGGCGGAATCGCTGCAGCGCATCCCCGGCGTCTCGATCTCACGCATTAACGGCGAAGGCCGTCAGATCACCGTACGGGGCCTCGGCTCGGAATACACCCGCGTCCGCATCAACGGCATGGAGGCCATCTCCACCACCGGCGGCACGGCCAACAGCGGCGGCACCAACCGCGGCCGCGGTTTCGACTTCAACGTCTTCGCCTCGGATCTCTTCAGCAGCCTGGCGGTGCGCAAGACCGCCTCGGCCGATGTCGAGGAGGGTTCGCTGGGCGCGACTGTCGACCTGAACACCTCGCGCGCCTTCGACAGCCGCAAGCCCCAGCTCGTGCTGTCGGCCGGCGCCAGCTACAACGACCTCGCCGAGAAGACCACACCGCGCGTCTCGGCCCTGGCCAGCCGCACCTTCTTCGACGGCAAGCTGGGCGTGCTGATCTCGGCCGCCTACGAAGAGCGCCACCTGAAGGAAGAAGGCGCCAACATCACCCGTTGGTCCACCGGCGGCAGCAACGGCGGCTTCAACGCCGCCTCGACGCTCTCCGGCTACACGCTCGCCCAGATCAACGAAACCGACACGACCAAGGCGATCTTCGCGCCGCGGATCCCGGCCTACGTCAGCTACGACATCAAGAACAAGCGCACGGGCCTGGCCGGTTCGCTGCAGTACAAGCCGGACGCCAATACCGAGATCAATTTCGACGCCCTGTACGCCTATCTGGCCGGCGAGCGGAAAGAAGCCCAGCTGCAAGCCATCGGCCTGTCGCGCGCCACGACCGGCAAGCCGCAGACCATCATTCGCGAGGGCGTCGTCGAGAACGGCAACCTGGTCTACGCCAAGATGGACAATGTCGATCTGCGCACCCAGTCGGCCTATGACGAGCTGAACACCGAGTTCAAGCAGTTCACCCTGTCGGCCAAGCACAACTTCGGTGACCGCGTGGTCATCGGCGCCCTGGCCGGCTACGCGGACTCGACCTTCACCCAGCCGGTCTCGACGATCGTCACCTTCGACCGGGCCAACAGCGCCAACTATGTCTACGACTTCCGCAAGGCGCGCGCCCCGCAGATCCTGCTGAACTTCGACGCTGCCGATCCGGCCAACTGGTCGGCCATCAACGGCACCTCGGAAGTCCGCATCCGCCCGACCTTCGTCGAGAACCAATTCTCGACCGCCAAGATCTACGGCGAGTGGGAAGCCAACCAGAACCTGAAGCTCAAGGCCGGCGTCGACTGGCGCAAGTTCGAGTACGACAGCTACGGCCTGTACCGGACCACCGAGACCGTCAGCCAGACCCTGACCCCCGCCGAGCTGGCCTCGGTGTCCACGGTGTTCAGCGGCTTCGGCAAGGGCCTGAACATGCCGGCCGGAAACGCCACCGCCTGGCTGGTGCCTGACATCGACAAGTACGCCGCCCTGCTGAACATCTACAGCAACACCGGCATCTACGCCCTGACCGGCACCAACAACACCTCGGCCCGCGGCCAGTACGGCGCGGTCGAGGAGCAGGACACCGGCGCCTACGTCCAGGCCGAGTTCCGCTTCGAGGCGCTGGGCCTGCCCTTCCGTGGCGACGCCGGCATCCGCCGCGTCCACACCGAGCAGGAGTCGGCCGGCTACGCTGCCGTCGCCGGCGTGATCCAGCGCGTCGACGTCAAGCGCGACTACGACCTGACCTTGCCGTCGTTCAACCTGGCCGCCGACGTCACCGACACCTTCGTGGCCCGCGTCAGCGCCGCCAAGACCATCGCCCGCCCGGGCATCGGCTCACTCGCCCCTGGCGGTGACGTGTCTGTGCAGGGTTCGAACCGCAGCTACAGCTCGGGCAACCCGTACCTGAACCCGACCCAGTCCAAGAACCTGGACGTGTCGCTGGAATGGTATCCGTCGTCGGGCACGATGTTCGCCGCGGGCTTCTTCTACAAGAAGATCGACACCTTCGTCGCCAATCTGAGCGAGTCGCGCGTCTACAACACGCTGGGCCTGCCGGACTCGCTGATCGCCGGCACCACCGCCACGCCCGACATGGTGTTCCAGGTCTCCAAGCCCATGAACACCAAGGGCGGCAACCTGAAAGGCTTCGAGCTGAACGCCCAGCAGCCCTTCACCTTCCTGTCGGGCTGGATGAGCCACTTCGGCGTCATCGCCAACTACACCTACGTCGCCTCCAAGATCGAATACCCGACCACGACGACGGCGGGCGGCCCGGTCATGATCGAGGACCTGATCGGCCTGTCGAAGCACGCCGCCAACGCGACGCTCTACTACGAGACCCCGAAGTGGAGCGTCCGCGGTTCGCTGGCCTATCGCGGCGGCTACCTGACCCAGGTCCCGGCCAGTGACAACAACCTGATCGCGGGCACCAACTCGACCCTGAACGTCGACATGCAGGCCAGCTGGAACATCCGCGAGAACCTGAAGCTGTCGGTCGAGGGCGTGAACCTGACCGACGAGTTCAACGACCAGTACGTCGGCTACACCGACCGCCTGAACGTCTACACCCACAGCGGCCGCCAGTTCATCGTCGGCCTCCGCTACAACTTCTAACCCGAACGTCCTCCCCGGACTTCCCAGGCGTCCTTCTTTACTTCCCCGCCTGGTTCGACTCGCGCCGCCTCTCCTCCCGGAGGCGGCGCGTTTTGTTTGCGCCTACCGTGAGATTTGAAGGGTATGGAGAGGGAGAGAAGGCCGGCAGCACTCAATGAACGCCGCCGGCTAGGTGCTCGTCGGTGGGGTGACGAGAGGGCGCGGACCCTACGTCGCCGAGGCCGCGTAAGGCAATCCCACTCTCTCTATGCGTGAAGCTTAACCATAAGAAGCTTCGCCATAGGCGCCTGTGACGCCGATCGGCCTAAAGGCCGCGCAGCCAGGTCCAGACATCGTCCGGCCGCTCCAGCGCCGAAAGCCCCTCCTGCCGCGCCGCCTCGCCAACACGGCGCAGACGTCCGGGCGTGACGCCGAACCGCCCGCGGAAGGCGCGGCTGAAGTGGGCGTCGGACCGGAAGCCATGGTGGTAAGCGATCTCGCCCAGCGTATGCTGCTCGGCGCGGTCGTGCAGGATGGCGTCGAAGGCCTGGTCCAGGCGCCGCCCCTGGATGAAGGCGCTGACGCCGCCCAAGGGCTCGAACACCTTGTAGAGCAGGCTGCGCGACACCCCCAGGCGCCGGCGGACGGCTTCGGGCGACAGCTCGACGTCGTCCAGGTTTTGCTCGATGAACTGGCGCCCCGAGGCCAGCAGCATCTTCTCGACCGGGCGATGCTCGCCATTGGCGGGCGCGGCGTGGGTGGCGATGGCGCCGGCGATCAGCGCCGCCGTGGCCTTGGCGCCGGCCTCCGCCTCGTCCGAGGTGATGTGGTCGAGCACGTCGGCCAGGGTCCGGATGTGCGTCCCCAGCAGACGTCCGCTGACGCTGTCGTCGGACAAGACCAGGCCGTGGAAATCCAGGCTGCCTTGTCCGTCCAGCAAGGCGCGTGGGACCATCACATACAGCGAACGATAGCCGCCGGTCGTCATCTCGTATGGCCGGGCCATGTCGATCAGTCGGATCGGCCCCATGTGGCCGCCGGCGGCGCGGCCGTCATAGTCACCACGCCAGCCGCTGTCCTCCAGCTCGACCACCACCAGCACCGTGTCACCGCCATCGATCAGGATGTGCGACAGCTTGCGCTCGAACCGCTGCGGCACACCCGAGCACTTGGCCAGGACGACCACACCCAGGTGATAAGCCTCGAGGCTGTTGAAGAAGGTCGCCTCGGGCGACTGCAGCGTGATGTCGAAAAGGTGCGCGCAGCCCTTCCGGTACTGCTCGAAGGCGTCGTCCTGGTCCTTGGCGTCCAGCAGCCAGACATCTTTACGCAAGGCGGAAGCGGACAAGGAGATCTCTACGGACGGGACTCAGGACCAGCAGGCAATAAAACGTGGATTTCCGATCAATGACAGCCCCCTCCCTCTGAGCGACAACCGCGCTCAGCAGCGCGCTGAATGTCGGTGGGGCATGGCGCGCGACGCGAGTGGTCGTCGAACCCCGCCGGTTCGACGACCCGAACTCTCCCTCAGATGAATTTCAGGCGATGCAGCCAGGCCTCGAAGGCGTCGGGCCAGCGCGAGGCCGGGTTATCGGCCGGCAGGCTGAAGCCGAAGCCGTGGCCGCCCTCCTGGTAGACATGCAGCTCGGCGGGGACCTCGGCGGTCTTCAGCGCCTGGAACAGGGTCAGACTGTTGAGCACCGGCACGGTCCGGTCGTCCGCCGCATGGACGACGAAGGTTGGCGGCAGGCCTTTGCGGACGCGTTCGTTCAACGGCTTGGCGGTCTCGGCGCTGACCGTGGCGATGCCCGGCCGCGCGGTGGCGGTCATGACGCCGTAACCGACCATGACGACATCCGGCCGGGCTGACTGCTGGTCGGCGGCGTCGATCGGCTCATAGACCTTGGCGTCGTGGCGGGTCAGGGAGGCGGCGGCCAGATGCCCGCCGGCCGAGAAGCCCATGACGCCGACGCGGGCCGGATCCACGGCCCAGGTCTTGGCGTTCGCCCGGATCAGCCGCACCGCCCGCTGCACGTCCTGCAGCGCCGCGTCATAGCCATCCGCCCAGCCGTCGACCGGCAGGCGGTAGTTCAGCACAAAGCAGGTGATCCCCGCCTTGACCAGACGGCGCGCGCCGCCCGCCCCTTCCTTGTCGACCGCCAGCCGCATGTAGCCCCCGCCCGGCAGGATCACCATGGCCGCGCCGTTCGGCTTCTCGGGCCGGAAGACCTCCAGGATCGGCCGCGAGACGTGCATCACCGCCCGGTCGTGCGCGGCGGGCGAGCCGCGTTCCAGGACCTGGCGCGTCGCCGTGACGCCGGCCGAACCTGGCACGCGCCCGACGGGCCACAGCTCGACCACCTCCTTCGACAGCAGGCCCGCGGGCTCCGGCGGCGCGGGGATGATCACCGGCGCGGCGGGCGTGCCGGTCAGGGTCGCGTCGGCCGGTTTCGCCGCCTGCGCCAGGGCGCGGCCGGCGACCAGGCTTAGCGCAAGAGCGCCCGTCAGCGCCCGCCGGTTCAGGTGGAGGTCTCGCATGATCGTCTCTCCCTAGTTGGGCCGGCCGCTGACCTGGCCGAAACGGTACGCCGGTTCGGTCGCCACCACGTCGGCCGGACGCGGCGTGGGATCCCCGGCCACCGCGCCTTCCAGACCCCGCCCGGTGACGTTGTTGGTCGCCAGTTTCGGCCCTTCGGCGATCGTCACGTTGATCCCCTTCAGGTCAACGTTACGCAGGTTGGCCAGGCGGATGCCGCGCTTGGCCGTGCCGGTGATCCCGTTCAGCACCAGGCCGTCGACCGGCTTGTCGGGGTGGACGTTCACCGCCTCGACCAACACCGGGACGTCGGTGACCTTGATGCGCTCGAAGACGATGTTGCGAACGGTCGGGATGCCGGCCAGGCCCGGCACCGGGAACTGGTCCTGCTTGCCGCTGTCCAGGAAGTTCAGCCGCAGGAAGCCCTGCCCCGTGTTCGACACCTCCAGGTCGCGCATGACGATGTCCTCGATGAACGCCCCGCGCCCTGGACGGCTCTTGATGTAGATGGCGAAGGTGTAGGCCGACAGGCACTTGCAGCGCTCGACCAGCACCCGGCGCACGCCGGCCGAGGTCTCGCTGCCGATGCCGATGCAGGCCCAGCGGCGGTCGCGGAACACGCAGTCCAGGATGGTCACGTCCTCGGTCGGCCGGGCGATCATGTTGCCTTCCAGGCCGCGCCCCGACTTCAGCGAGATGCAGTCGTCGGCCACGTCGAAGTCGCAACGCTCGATCAGCACGCGGCTGCACGAGTCCACGTCGATGCCGTCGGCGCCGCCATGCACGATCACGTCGCGGAACACCACGTCCTCGCAATAGACCGGGTGGATCGACCACATGTCGTTCTGCTCGGTGCGCAGGTCGGTGACGCTGAGGCCCTTCACCTCGACGAACTCCAGTAGCGCCGGATGGCGGTAGCCGGTGGCCGTCTCGATCCGCCGCTTGATCGCCGACGAGGCGACGATCTGGCCCTTACCGGTCAGCGCGACATCATGCGCCTCGCGCGCCCAGACCAGACCGATATAGCCCGGCACGAAGCGGCCCTCCCAGCGCACCTGCACCACCGGATAGTCGGCGAGATCCGGCGAGCCTTGCAGCGTCGCGCCGCTGTCGATGCGTAACGTCGTGCGCGAGCCGATGCGGATGGCGCCGGTCAGGAAGGTCCCGCCGCTCAGCACCACTTCACCACCGCCCAGCGTGGCGCAGCGGTCGAGGGCGGTCTGGATGGCGACCGTGTCCTTGGTCACGCCATCGGCCTTGGCGCCGAAGTCGCGGGGATCCAACACCAGCGGGTTTTTCAGCTTGCGCGCCGGCAGCACCGGACGGGCCGGTGTCTTGGCCTTCGTAGCTTGAGCCTGAGCCGGCAGAGCGGCGGCAGCGGCGGCGAGACCGATCCCACCGACGATCAGGCGACGGGTGGCGGAGACTGGGCTTTGGGTCATGGACGTCCTGAACTTGTTCATGCCGGCGGCGTGGCCGGCTGGCCGTTGATGCGCACGTTCTCGAAGGTCAGGCCCTCGACGTGCTTGATGATGTCGGGCTGGGCGACGCCGTCGAACACGCAGTCCTTCAGCGTCACGCCGCGGATCGGCGCGGCGGGGAAGCCTTGCAGGTCCAGGGCGCGCGGGCTCTTGCCGCTGACCAGGCGCTCGACCACCAGGTTGCGGAACACCGGCGTGAACGACCCATTCGCGCCCTCCTGGTAGTTGTAGTCGACGGTGATCACCGCCTTGGCCACCTGGCCCACGGCGATGTCGCGGACGTGGATGTTCTCCAGCGTGCCGCCGCGCATGGCGTTGTTCTTGAAGCGGATGGCGATATCCAGGCGCGGGCTGTCCATCCTGCAGCGTTCGACGAAGACGTTGCGCACGCCGCCGGTGATCTCGCTGCCCAGGGTGACGCCGCCGTGGCCGTCCTTCATCTCGCAGTCGCGGATGATGACGTTCTCGGTCGGCCGGTTCAGGCGGCGGCCATCGGCGTTGCGGCCCGACTTGATGGCGATGCAGTCGTCGCCCGTGTCGAACACGCACTTTTCGATCAGCACGTCGCGGCACGACTCCGGGTCGCAGCCGTCGTTGTTGGGGCCGTGGCTGTGGATCTGCAGCCCGCGCACGATGACGTTCTCGCAGGCGACCGGGTGGATCTCCCACATCGGCGAGCCGACGATGGTCAGGCCTTCGATAAGCACGTTCCGGCAGCGATAGGGCTGGACGAACATCGGGCGGATCGTCGTGCCAGCCCCGAACACCCGCTGCTCGACGGGTACGCCTTTCTCGGACATCTCGGTCAGGCGCTTGCGGTCGTCGACCACGCCAGGCGGCTTGCGCTTGACCCAGTTCCACCAGTGGTCGGCGTCGGCCTGGCCATCCAAGGTCCCCTCGCCGGTCAAGGCGATGTCGTGCTGGTCCAAGGCGTAGATGAAGGGCGAATAGTTGATCAGCTCCACGCCCTCATGCCGGGTCAGCACGGCGGGCAGGTAGGCGGCCGGATCGCGCGAGAACTTCAGGGTCGCGCCCTTGGCCACGTGCAGCTCGGTGCGGCTCTTCAGATGGACCGCGCCAGTCAGCCAGACGCCGGCCGGGACCACCACCCGACCACCGCCGGCCTTGGCAGCCGCCGCGATCGCGGCGGCGATGGCCTTGGTGCAGTCGACCTCGCCGCCCGGCTTGGCGCCGAACTTGGTGATCGGGAAATCACGGCGTGGGATCGTCGGGGGCTTGATGCGGGCCAGGATGGCGTCGGCTTCCTTCCAGGCGTCGTCAGCGGCGCGAGCCAGGCCGGGCGCGGCGGCCAGCACCGCGCCGGAAGCCAGGAGGTAGCGGCGAGAAACGCTCATGGCAGCACCAGCGGCTCGCGGCCGCCTCTCCAAGTCCAGCGGACACGATCGCCCTGCCCCAGCTTGCGGTCGGCGGCGCGGACATAGGCCAGTTCCTTGTCGAAGGCGGCCTGGGTCAGGGGCGTGCCGACGGCGTCGGTCGGATTGACGAAGGTCACCGGACGCGGGAACGCCGCCAGCGCCAGGTCGCCCAGCTCGTAGCGCCGCAGCACGCCGGGCGGCAGCACCTCGGGCAACTCGCGCTGGATCGGCTGGTCCACGGCCATGCGGAAGGCGGTCAGGCTGTTGTCGGCATAGATCGCCGCGACCCGGTCATCGATCGCGCCCAGGTGCAGGGCCACCGGCCCCAGCGCGCCCAGACCGTAGACGCTGATCGCCTTGGCGTCGACGTCCGGCCGCGCCGCCAGCCAGTCCATGACGTGGACAGCGTCGTCCAGGCGCACGCCCAGGGGCGACTTGTCGACCAGCAGCATGCGGGTGGCCAAGAGATTCCAGTCGCCCAGGACACTGGCCTTCAGTTCCTCCGTCCCGCCCGCGCCGCGCGCGACCAGGGTCAGGACGACGTGGCCGGCCTTGGCCAGGCGCGCGGCCTCGGCCTTCACGGCTTGAGGATCCTTGGTCAGCAGCAGCACGGCGGGCTTGCGGCCTTCACCGTCGGGTTTGGTGAGGATCGCGTCGGCCCACTGGCCGTCCTCGACTTTGAGCCGGATGGCGCCGTTCGCGCCTTCCGACACCTCAGGCGGCGCAGCGCCAGGCTGGGCCGTCGCGAAGGTCACCGCGCGGATATCCGCCGCTAGCCGCTGGCGCAGAGCCGCGACGTCGGCGGCCGAAGCCACCACCGGCCGCGCCGCGATCACTGTCTTCAGTCGTTTGGCGTTCAGGCTCTGGATCGTCTCGCCGCCGATCGAGGTCGAGAGCTGGCCGGTGGGCGTAACCCACAGCTTCTCGGGCGCGATGCGCGGCGGCGGCGTGAACGGCCGCTTGTCCGGCGCGTCCTTCAGCCAACGGCTGAAGAACGCGACGATGTCCGAGGCGATCGGCTGCAGCGCGCCGTGGCCGCCCGGACCGTGGATGAAGCTTAAGCGATCCTCGGCGCCATACAGGGCGTAGACGCCCTGCGCCTCCTTGACCGCCTTCTTGGCGCCTTCGAACGGGAACATGTCCTCGGTGGTCGAGATCACCGCATAGGCGCGCGGCGCGGCCATCTCGACGAAGTCGGGAAGATCCAGGCCCGAGGCCAGGAAGCCGGGTATCGACTGCTCGCCGTCCTGCGGACCGACGGTCGACAGCAGGTGGTCGAAGTCGGTGACGAAACACGCCGTGCCGGTGGCCTTCACCCGGTCGTCCAGCGCCGACAAGAACGCCGTCAGCGTGCCGCCGCCCGAGCAGCCGAACGCGCCCAGGCGCTGGGCGTCGACGTCGGGCCGGGCGGCCAGATAGTCCAGGCCCCTGATGGCGTCCCAGATGAAGTAGCGCGAGACGTGGTCGCCGACCGGCGCGGTCTGCCAGGCGGCCAGGCTGTGCTCGCCCGTCGGCCGCCCCACCTTGGAGGCGCCCAGCTCGGGATCGTAGTGCTGCAGCCGCTCGCCCTCGGAGACGATGTCGTAGGCCAACACCATCATGCCGGCGCGAGCCAGGTTCACCGCGAAGTTTCGATTGCCGATCTTGCCGTCCAGGCCGTGACCGGGCGCGACGATGATGGCCGGGAACGGCCCCTTCCCCGCCGGGACATAGAGGTTGGCGGTGACGTGATAGCCCGGCAGGCTGTCATAGGTGACCTTCTCGACCTTGAAGCCATCCTCCTGGACGACGCCCCAGGTCTTGGCCGCCAGCGGCGTGCGCTCGGGCAGGCCGCCGATCAGCTTCAGGATGGTGGCGCGGTTGGCGGCCTTGCGGGCCTCGGCGTCCGCCTGAGATTTCAGTCCCGCGACCATCGCCTCGCGCGCCTTCAAGCGCTCGCGGGCGATGCCGTCGATATAGGCGGTGAGTTCCGCACGACCATTGGCCGGCGCGCTCTGGGCCAATACTGGCCCGGCGGAGAAAAGCAGCAGCGCGGCGGCCGCGCCGTAAGCGGTCTTCATACTGGTCGCCCCAATGAAAGAAGGGCGGCCGGCTCTCGCCGACCGCCCACGGGATCAGAAGCTGTAACGCACGCCGACGAAGTACTGGCGACCGCTCTGGAAGTAGTCGCTCAGCCGTTCGGCCGTGGAGTCGCTGTAGGTGATGTCCTTCTCGTTGGTCAGGTTCAGGCCCTCGACGCTGAAGGTGATCGCGTCGTTGATCCGATACGAGGCCGAGAAGTCCACGAAGGTCGTGGGTTTACGCCCCGACACATCGACATTGTACGAGGACGGCACCGCCGTCAGGTACTTGTCGCGGTGCGCCAGCGAAACGCGAGCCTGGATCGGCCCGTCCTCGTAGTAGAGCGTGCCGTTGTAGGCGTTCTTCGACAGGTTCAGCAGGTCGCGCGACACGGTGGCCGCCCCCGCCGTCGTGGTCAGGAAATAGTCGATCTTGGAGTCGACGAAGGTGTAGTTCAGCAGCACGCCGAAGTTCTTGAACTTCCAGGGCAGGAAGGTCAGGGGCTGCTGGTAGTTCAGCTCGATGCCCTTCAGCGGACCGCCGGGCGTGTTGATGACGTTCGAGATCGTGAACTGGTCGTCAACCGTCACGCCCGTCCCCTGCAGCAAGCTCGCCGGCAGGCCCGTCGTCGAATACGGCGCCAGGGTGGTGATGTTCTGGATGTAGGTGCTGATGTCCTTGTAGAAGAACGCGGCCGACAGGATCGCCCCGCGCTTGGGATACCACTCCACCGCCACGTCGAAGGTCTTGGCGCGATAAGGCTCCAGCATCGGGTTGCCGGTCGTGACCGTGCGCGAGCCGCCGGCCACCGAGACGTTGGTCGCCGCCGACAGGCTGCCCAGGCCCGGACGCGACATCACCTTGGCCGCGCCGATACGGACGATGAGGTCCTCACGTGGCTCGACCACCAAGTTTAGCGACGGCAGGGTGTCCTCGTAGCTGCGGCCCACCGTGGTCAACTGGAAGCCGGCCGGATCCACGCTGGTCGGCACCGTGGCGAAGAAGGTCGAGCTCTGCTCCGTCTTGACGTAGCGCACGCCGACATCGCCGCGCACCGGCATGCCCAGCGCATCGAACTTGAAGGCCGCCATGACATAGGCGCCCTTGTCCTCCTCATTGACCCGGCGGTTGTCGCCGCGGGCGCTGGAGGTCGTGCTGGACAGGGCGAAACGGCCGCTGTTGCTGAAGATGTCGTAGGCCTTGGCTATGGCGTCGCGGTTCGGGCTGGCCCAGCAGACGGGCGTGCCCGTCGGCAGGTTCAGGCCCTGCAGGCCGCACCACTGCTCGGTCAGCGACTGCATGGTCGAGCCGGCCGGGATAGCCGGGATATTGCCCTCGCCCGCGGCCAGGCGCTGGCCCTGGCCGATGAAGGCGTACTTCTTCCAGTTCGCGCCGCCCTTGAGGGTCAGGTGGTCGTTCAGCTCATATTCGGTGTCGAACTGGGCGACCTTGTACTTGTTGTCGTTCCAGTTGGGGCGCAGCCGGATGTCGGGACCAGTCGGCCCCGTGCCCCCCGCCACCGTCTGCGTCGGGCCGATGTACCAGGCGTTCGGATCGGTAACGTCGAAGCCGTAGTTGATGGCCGGGAAGTACTGGCCGTTGGGCCGGAAATCGAAGGAATAGTTGTCGCTATTCAGCCGGTCCATCTGGGCGATGTAGTCCAGCGCATTGTCGAAATCGTTGGCCACATAGCCCAGCAGCCCCTTCACAGACCACTTGTCGGTCAGCTTGTGCTTGGCGTTCAGGGTCCACTGGGTGAACTCGGTATCGTACTTGTCGAGGTAGTTTTCCGAGCGCAGGTCGACGTTGTCGAACAGGCCGTAGACCATCGTGCCCTTGTCATCGAGGACCAGGTCGCGGACCACGATCTCGGGCTTGCCGCCCTGCGAGGCGGCGCGGCTGAAGCCGATGGCCTCCAGCTGACGCTCGTTCCGCGAGCCCTCGAACTTCGAATACAGCATGTCGAAGGTGATTTCGGTGCGGTCGGTCGGACGCCACTGCAGCGAACCGGTCAGGCCCAGGCGCTTGGTCTCCAGCTCATATTGTTGGTAGCGCAGGAAGCGCGGATAGCGGGTCGTCGCCAGGCTGGCCGTGGCCGTGTCGGTCGCATCGGCGCCAGCACACAGGGCCGGACGGGCCGAGACGCTGCACCAGCCGCCGTCGGCGTTGCCCTGGTTCCACAGACCCGTGCTGGCCCCGTTCTGACGCGTGCCGCGCTCGGAATAGGCGACCGAGAACAGCGCCCCAAAGGTGTCGTCCTTGAAGGTGTTGCTGACCAGCAGCGCCATGCGTGGGTCATAGGACTTTGAGAGATCGTTCCAGCCCATCTTGGCCGAGCCGGCCATCTTGAAGCCGCGATAGTCGAACGGGTGGCCGGTGCGCAGGTCGACCGTCGCGCCCAGCGAACCTTCCTCGACATCGGCCGACGGCGTCTTGCGCACGTCGATCTGGCTGAACAGCTCCGAGGCGAAGACGTTGAAGTCGAAGCCACGACCGCGGTTCGAGCCCGTGGTCGCCTGGGCCTCGACGCCATTGATGCGCACGCGGGTGAACTCTTCGGAGAGACCGCGGACCGAAAGATTGCGCCCCTCTCCGCCGTCGCGGGTGATGGCCACGCCCGGCACGCGCTGGATGGCTTCGGCCAGGTTGTTGTCGGGGAACTTGGCGATGTCTTCGGCGACGATCGAGTCCACGGCGGCGGTGTTGGCCCGCTTCACCTCCAGCGCCTTTTCCAGGCTGCTGCGGAAGCCGGTCACGACCACCGCCTCGACCTCGGCCGGGTCGCTCTGCGGCGCGGGCGCGGTCTGGGCGACGGCGACCTGGCTCCACATCAACGCCCCCGCCCCAGCGGCGGCCAGCAGGACCTTGCGGCGCCCTTGGGTCGCCGACGCCATCCAGTTCAAGCAAGTCATTCTCTGTGTCTCCCTCCCAGGAAGCGCCCGTCGTTCTTTTTTGAGGTCGACGAACAGGCGCGGTGATCGGTCCCCGACGGGGACCTCAGGCCCTCCGCAACGGAGCGCCGCGCCAAAGAGACGGGAGCCGGCGGAAACCGGCTCCCGAAGTCCACGGGGGACGTGGTTCCTTGACGATGAGGGTGGTGGAAGGCGCGAGCGGCGCGGCGGCACGGCGCGCGAGGATGAACCTGGTCATCAGCTCCCCTTCCCTATTGATACCGGTGTCATGCAGCAACGCCACAGGCCCGATTTGTCCGCGCGCCGAAGTATCCCGACGCGATCGAGACAAAGCTTCGGCAAAGCCGGATGGGTGTCAACGCGTTCGTGCCAGCGCTGGCAAAAAAATGGGGTGATCAGAGCGCCTAGTCCCGAATTTTGGGACCAGGCTCAACTCTGAGCGGCAAGAGCCGCAGATCTATTGCGAAGAGCGGTTCAGGACGTTGTTGCGCAGGTAAGCGCCGTAGGTGCTCTTCCCCAGCGCGTCGGCCAGCCTTTCGAGCTGCGCCGCGTCGATAAAGCCCTTTTGGAAGGCGATCTCCTCGGGGCAGGCGATCTTGAAGCCCTGACGCTTCTCCAGCACCCGCACGAACTCAGCGGCCTCGACCAGGCTGTCGGGCGTGCCGGTGTCCAGCCAGGCATAGCCCCGCCCCATGATCTCGACGGCCAGGTCGCCGCGCTCGAGGTAGGCGCGATTGACGTCGGTGATCTCCAACTCCCCGCGCGCGGACGGCTTCAGGTTCTTGGCGATCTCGATGACGTCGGCGTCGTAGAAATAGAGGCCGGTCACCGCCCAGTTGGACTTCGGCGACTTCGGCTTCTCCTCGATCGACACCGCCTTCATGCCCCGGTCGAACTCGACCACGCCGTACCGCTCGGGGTCGTTGACGTGATAGGCGAACACGGTCGCCCCGCCCTCGCGCTTCATCGCGTTGGTGAACAGGCTCGTGATGCCGTGGCCGTAATAAATGTTGTCGCCCAGGATCAGCGCCGACGGGCTGTTACCCACGAACTCCGCGCCGATGATGTAGGCCTGGGCCAGGCCGTCCGGGCTGGGCTGGACCGCGTACTGGATCTCCATACCCCACTGCGAGCCGTCGCCCAGCAGCGCCTGGAAGCTCGGCACATCGCGCGGCGTCGAGATGATCAGCACCTCGCGGATGCCAGCCAGCATCAGCGTCGACAGCGGATAGTAGATCATCGGCTTGTCGTAGACCGGCATCAGCTGCTTGGACGTCACCAAGGTCATGGGATGCAGGCGCGTGCCGGAGCCGCCGGCCAGGATGATGCCCTTCATGCGCGGGCTCCTTGAGAGTTCAGTTCGGTGATGATGTCGGCCACGGCGGGCTGCCAGGCGCGGGGCTGAATGCTGTAGTCGGCGGTGAGCTTGGCCGTCGACAGGCGCGAGTTCTTCGGCCTGCGCGCCGGCGTGGGATACTGCTCGGACGGAATGCCTTCGACCTCGGCAGACGGACCGCCGGCCTCCGCGCTGAGGCGGAACACCTCCCGCGCCAGGTCGGCCCAGCTGGCCTCGCCCGCATTGACGAAGTGATAGACGCCGGTCGGCGCCCCCTCGTCGGCGATCATGCGCAGCGCGATAACCTTCAGCGCCTCCGCGATATCGGTCGCCGAGGTCGGACAGCCATGCTGGTCATCAACCACCCGCAGCGCCGGACGATCGGCCGCCAGCCGCAACATGGTCTTCAGGAAGTTGGCGCGATGAGCGCTCAGCACCCAGGCCGTCCGCAGCACAACCGAACGCGGATTGCCCAGCCGCACCGCCATCTCGCCGGCCAGCTTCGAGGCGCCATAGATGCCGATCGGCGCGACCGGGTCGCTCTCGACATAGGGCTGCGTCTTGTCGCCGTCGAACACATAGTCTGTGGAGACCTGGATCAGTGGGATCCCGCGCTCGCGCGTGGCGTCGGCCAGCAAGGCCGGCCCGCCAGCATTGGCGGCGAACGCTCCGGCGACCTCGGTCTCGGCCTTGTCGACAGCCGTCCAGGCGGCGCTGTTGATGACCGCCGCTAACGGAACCTGGTCGAAAAGCGCTTGGATCGACGCCGCGCTGGTCAGATCCAGCTGATCGCGCGTGGGCGCGTGAAGGACGACATCGGCAGGCCAGGTCGCGCGCTGAAGTTCGAGGCCGACTTGGCCGGCCCCGCCGGTGATCAGAATATGGATTAGCTGCAAACTCATTATTTCTCTGGAAAGGCGGCGCTCAGCGCCCTCGCGGAAAGGACCTTCTACGAAATGAAGGACTTCCGGCAGTCTCCCCTCATCATCCTATTCTTGGCATGCCCCAGCCGAGCTCCGGCATAGCGCAAGAATCCCCGCTTTCCCAGATCGTAGGCCCAGGTGTGCAATGGAGACGTGATCGGCGGCGCGTGCGATTTGCCAGTTGCGAGCCCGCAAACGCTCCTGTATCGAACGCCCTCCCCCGCCGACGTGATTTGCGTCGACACCCGGATGGCCCGGTGGCGGAGTGGTGACGCAGCGGACTGCAAATCCGTGCACCCCGGTTCGATTCCGGGCCGGGCCTCCAATCTCCGACATCAATCCTAGCGCACACCTCTACGATTTTGCTTGTGGCAAAGGCGTTTCCGCACACCGCGTGCGCCTTGAATTCGCCCCAGCCTCTTGAGCTGATGAGCCCCCCCCCGGAGAGGCTTGAGTATGCGTCAGCTCTGGATCTCGCTTACCTTCGCCTTCTTGCTCGTCCTCGGCGGCGAGCGCGCCGCCGCTGCGCCGGCCGATGTCGGAGCGCTGGTGGACAGGATCACCTGGGGGCGCACTGCTCGGGCAATGGAAGATGTCGAACGGCTCGGTCCGCGCCGCTGGCTCAAGCAGCAGCTCCATCCCGATCCCGCCGCCCCGCTCCCCGCACCGATCCAGGCGCAGATCGACGCCATGCGCATTTCACGCGAAACGCCGCTCGAGATCGCCATCGCGACGCGAGCCCAAGGCAAGGCCGCGCAGAAAGTTCAAGACCCGGCCGAGCGCCTGACCGCCCAGCGCGCGCATCAGAAGGCGATGGCGGACCTGAAACAGGAAGCCATCACCCGATCGCTCCTGCGCGCCGTCTATTCGCAGAACCAGTTGCAAGAACAGATGACCTGGTTCTGGTTCAACCACTTCAACGTCGAGGCTGAAAAGGGCGACATCCGCGTCACGGTCGGCGATTTCGAGGACAAGGCTATCCGCCCCCGGGCCCTTGGCAAGTTCCGGGATATACTGCGGGCCGTCGCGCTACACCCAGCTATGCTTCGCTACCTCGACAATGACAAGAACGCGGTCGGCCGCATCAACGAGAACTACGCGCGGGAAATCCTCGAGCTGCACACCCTCGGGGTCGGATCCGGCTACACCCAAAAGGACGTGGAGGAAATGGCGCGCATACTTACCGGCTTCGGCCTCAGCGTGGCTCCGGGTCCGCCCTCGCTGAAGCCGGATCATCGCGCGCTCTACGTCCGCGCCAATCTGATGGAGTTCAATCCCGACAACCATGACTTCGGCGACAAGACCTTACTCAATCACCGGATTTCCGGCGCGGGCCCCTCCGAGCTCGACCAGGTGCTCGACATCCTGGCCACGCAGCCAGCGACCGCCCGGCACATCTCGAGGAAGCTGGCGCTCTACTTTATGGATTCCGCGCCTCAGAGCGTGGTGGACCGCATGGCCTCGACCTTCCTCCGAACGGACGGCGACATCGCCGAGGTTCTGGCGGAGCTCTTCCACTCCAGGGAATTCGACACATCCCTCGGCCGAAAGATAAAAGATCCTGTCCATTACGTCGTCTCCGCCGTTCGCTTGACGTGTAATGATCGAATCATCACCGATCCGGTGCCGTTGAAGACTTGGACCGATGCGCTGGGCCAGAGCGTTTACGGGCGCGACACTCCCGATGGCTACGCCCTGGAAAACACCGCCTGGTCCGGCCCTGGTCAGTTAGCAACACTGTTTGATGTGGCGCGCCAGATCGGCGCGAACACACCCAGCCTGTTCAAGAAGTCCAACACTCCCGATGGCGCTCGACCGTCACCGCCACAGCTCGAAACGTCGATCCTTGGCGACCAGTATCGGCCGCTGAGCGCCAACACCAAGGCCGCACTCACCCAGGCGCGCACACCCGACGAATGGAACGCTATCTTCCTTTCGTCCCCCGAGTTCCTGTTCCGGTAACGCCCATGCATCGACGCGCATTCCTGACCGCCAGCCTCGCCGCCTCGGCCACGCTCGTGAGCGGGCGCGCCTGGAGCGCCGGCGTCGACGCGCCGCGCTTCCTGACCATTTTCCTGCGGGGCGGCTACGACGCCCTCAGCCTGATCGTCCCGACCGGCAGCGACTTCTACTACGAAGCGCGCCCAACCATCGCAATCGCCAGGCCCAACGCCACGGATCCGAATGCGGCGGTCGCACTCGACGGCGAATGGGGACTACATCCTGCGCTAAAGGACAGCCTCCTGCCGCTTTGGCAGAAGCGGCAGATCGCCTTCGTCCCCTTCGCCGGCTCCGACGACCTCACCCGCAGCCATTTCGAAACCCAGGACACCATCGAGATGGGCCAGCCGGCGAACGGCCTGCGCAACTACCGATCGGGCTTCCTGGCCCGGCTGGCCGAGCAGCTCAACGGCCCACGGCCGATCGCCTTCACCACTCAGCCCCCCCTGGCCTTCCAAGGCCTGGAGGCGGTCCCAAACGTCGCCGTCGTTACGGCGGGCAAACCCGCCCTCGACGCCCGCCAAACGGCGGAGATCATGCGGATGTACCAAGATCATGCGCTGGCCGCGCCGATCGGCGAAGGCTTCAAGGTGAGAGACCAGGCCTACCGCTCGATCGGGGCCAACATGATCACCCCGACGCCCAGCGCCTTCGAACTCTCCATGCGCCGCGTCGGCCAGATGCTTCGGCAAGACTACAACCTGGCCTTCCTGGACGTCGGCGGCTGGGACACGCACGTCAACCAAGGCGGCGCGACCGGCGCCTTGGCCGATCGCGCCAGGCAATTTGGCCGAGGCCTCACCGCGCTGATCGATCAATTGGGTCCGGACACCTGGGCAGACACGACGATCGTCGTCGTCTCCGAGTTCGGCCGCACCTTCCGGGAGAATGGCGACAAGGGCACGGACCACGGCCATGGCAGCGTCTACTGGGTGCTCGGCGGCTCGGTCAGTGGCGGTCGCATGGTCGGACAGCAGGTGGCATTGACCGCTTCCACGCTCAATCAGGACCGCGACCTCCCTGTACTGACGGATTATCGCGCACTGATCGGCGGCGTCGCCAAGCGCCTGTACGGGCTTTCCCCATCGGCGCTCAACACTGTCTTCCCGCAGCAAACCGCGACGGACCTGGGATTGTTGTAGCAACGAGCGCGCTTAGCGCGCCGAAGACACCAGACGCTCTCTCTGATGCTTTAGGTCAAGGGAGCTTCAAAAATAGTACGCATATATTGACCAGTGACGTCATAATTAACCACGACCCGTAATCAAGCCGCCCCCTGTTCGCTTAACGGGACAAGTGCCTGATTTCACACCAGCGGACAAAAACGACTTTCCAAAGCGATAAAGATATCGCCCGCAGCGTAACCCTGAGCTAAAGGGACACTTGAAGACGCATTGGGCAACCTCGTTATCGATGACGGGGGCGCTTTGGCACAGCTTCTTAGGAGATCAGCTGTACTGATCCCAGGAACGGCCGGACGTACGGGGCCTGATGCGGAGCGTGGGGATCGCTGACGCCATGAGCGCGAAGGCGAGGTTATAAACATGAATACACCAACCGGCACACGCCAGGCGTGTGAGCATCGAGGCTCCGTGGAAGCCCCGACAGCTTTTGGCGCGCCTGCCTCGCAGGCCCTGCTCTCGCTCCGCATTTCGACCGATAAGAAATCAAAATAAGTCTATAAAAACAGACAAAATACAGCAGGAGCAAGGAAATGTTCGAACTCGACTATGACCTGGCAATTGTGGTCCCGGCCCGCAAGGGAAGCTCCAGGATCAAGAATAAGAGCATGCTACCTTTCGGAAATAGCGACAACCTGATCGCCTGGAAGCTAAATCAGCTCAAAAAGGTCGTTCCAGCCAAGAACATTTACTTCAGTTCCGAAGATGCGAATTTCCTCGAGATCGCCCAGCAGTTGGGAGTTTCGATCCACGAACGCGAACCCATCCTCTCGCGCGACCACGTCCTGCCCTTCAGCGAAATCATCACCGGCATCGTAAAGGACATTCCGCACGAGCACGTGGCCTGGTGCACCGTGGTCTGCCCGCTGATGTCGCCCACCGAGTACGGCAAGGCCTTCGCCAACTATAAGCAGCACGTCATCGAGGGCGACAACGACTCGCTCGTCGGCGTCAATGAAATGCGCGAGTATCTTTGGGGCAAGGATGGCCCGCTGAACTATCGCGCCGATAGAAACCATACGATTTCGCAGGACCTTCCCGACCTGTATCGGGTGACCAACAGCATCTACATGATGAACAAGAAGGACATCATGGAGCTTGGGTACTTTCTTGGCCCCAACCCCTTCAAGGAAAAGCTCTCAAAGATCGCCGGCATCGACATCGATTACATCGAGGATTACCGGATCGCGAAAGCGCTCTATCAGGTCTACCTCGAGGACATCGTGAACGCCGTCCCTGAACCAGCCTGATCACCCAGAGTTCTCAGGCAATCAAAACCTCGCCGACCGTCTTCGTCGGAAGGCCGCGAGGAATTAACCAGAAGTCCGACACCAACATCAACGACGACAACATCAACACTGTTGCGACCAAGCAAGAACCAACGATAGACGCCTGGTCGCAAACGGAGAACCTTACTAATGCACCTGGATGAGCGGGTATTGGTTACCGGTGGGGCCGGTTTCATCGGATCGCATCTCTGTGAAACGTTGCTCGCAAGAGGCAGCGAAGTGCTGTGCGTGGACAACTTCTTCACCGGTCGCAGAAGTAACATCTCGCACCTTCTGAGCAATCCTCGGTTCGAGTTGCTCCGGCACGACGTGACGGTTCCGCTCTTCGTCGAGGTGGACAAGATCTACAATCTTGCCTGCCCGGCCTCCCCCGTTCACTATCAGTTCGACCCGGTCCAGACGACCAAGACGAGCGTGCACGGCGCGATCAATATGTTGGGTCTCGCGCGCCGGACCAAGGCGAAGATCCTTCAGGCCTCCACGTCGGAAGTCTATGGCGACCCGGAAATCCACCCTCAGGTGGAAAGCTATTGGGGCAACGTGAACCCAATCGGCATCCGGTCCTGCTACGATGAAGGCAAGCGCTGCGCCGAGACGCTGTTCTTCGACTACTGGCGCCAGCACGACATCGAGATCAAGGTCGCGCGGATCTTTAATACCTATGGCCCGCGCATGCACCCCAATGACGGGCGCGTAGTTTCCAACTTCATCGTCCAGGCATTGAAGGGCGAGTCGATCACTATCTTCGGCGCCGGCACGCAGACGCGCTCCTTCTGCTATGTCGACGACCTGGTAAACGGCCTGATCAGCCTGATGGAAACACCCAAGGGCGTCACCGGCCCCATCAACCTGGGCAATCCCGGCGAATTCACCATGTTGCAACTGGCCCAGCTCGTGATCGAGCTCACGGACAGCAAGTCCGAATTGGTCTTCCTGCCGCTTCCGTCGGATGACCCCAAGCAACGACGCCCCAACATCAGCCTCGCGAAGGCCGACTTGAATTGGGAACCGACGATTCCCCTCAAAGAGGGACTGACGAAAGCTATCGGATACTTCAAGTCCATCTTGTAGATAGATCTTACATCGCTGTCCGAGCCGGCGCTGCTTCAGGTCTTATCCGCAAAGCAGCGCCGAAGAACTTGGAAGGAATGGCTCCAGGGGGAGGAGACGGCTCGTATGACGATAGAGAACATTCTCTGCGGACCGATTGAATAGCACCATGAAGATCTTACACGTCATTACGCGCTTGGTTCGTGGCGGAGCCGATGAGAACACCTTGCTGTCGTGCAACGCCCAGGCGGAAGCAGGACACGAGGTGATCCTGGTCTATGGCGCCGAGTACTCCAAGGAGATGCTCGACCGTCTGCACCCAGACGCCAAGCCGGTTCTCTCGCGGTCGCTGGTGCGCCGCGTCAGCCCGATCAACGACATCCGCGCCTTCTTTGAGATGGCCGCGATCATCCGTCGGGAAAAGCCGGATGTGGTTCACACCCACACCAGCAAGGCGGGCATTCTGGGCCGCGCCGCCGCAAGAATGGTCGGGGCGCGGGCCGTCGTTCACGGCGTTCACATCCTCCCCTTTCTCAATGTCGGTCCGTTCGAGGAATTCATCTATCTCGGTGCGGAGAAAGCGGTCGACAGCTCGACGGACGCCTTCGTGAATGTCAGCCACGGCATGCAGACCGCCTGCGTCGAGCGCGGCCTGGGCGTGGGTCGGCACCACGTGGTGCCCAGCGGCATGGACACCCAACTCTTCGCCGAAGCCGATCCGGTTCCCGACGAAGAGGTCGCGGCGACCCTGGGCGTCACGGTCGCTCAGGCCCGCGACATGAAAATCGTGCTGATGGTCGCGGCGCTGGAGCCGCGCAAGCGGCAATACGAGTTCCTCGATGTCGCCGCCGAGGTCGCCAAGCGCGTCCCGAACGCTCGCTTCGTCCTGCTCGGCGAAGGACATGATCGCGATCGCATCACGCGGCGCGCCGAGCAGCTGGGCCTGAGCGACAAGGTTCACCTGATCGGCTATCGCAAGGATCCTCAGCGCTGGATGAAGCGCGCCGACGTCTGCGCGCTCTCTTCCGAGCGCGAAGGCTTGCCGCGGGTTGTGGTCCAGTATGCGCTCTGCGCCCGCCCCATCGTGGTCACGCATCTGCCCGGCGTGGAAGACGTGGCGAAGCACGACCAGACCGCCTACCTCGTCCCGCTCGACGACCTGTCAGCCATGACCGCGCCGATCGTCAACATCCTCACGGACGCCGCCCTCGCCGAGCGCCTGAGCCGCAACGCCAGCGCGCAGGACCTCTCGGCGTGGAGCGTCGGCTCGATGGGGCGCCATCTCGAGCAGATCTACAGCGCGATCCTGGAGCGCAAACCCGAACTGGCGGGCGCCGATCGATGAAACTTCTCTTCGCCATGGACCACCGCTTCGAGGTCCATGAAGATCAAATCTTCACGCTCGGCGGGAAGTACCCCTATTCACTCTGGCAGCAGTACCTGGAAGTCTTCGACGAACTGGTGGTGCTCGGCCGGGGCGGCAATCTGACGTCCGACCACGGCAAACTGGTCTTGTCGGCCGGTCCCAACGTGCGACACGTGCTCATGGGCAATCGCCGCGGCGTGCGCAGGCTTGGAGAAGTCATCGCCACGCCTGCGAAGGTCCGCGAAGAGGTCGCCAAGGCCGATGTCGTCATCGCCCGTCTGCCCAGCGAGATCGGCCTCGCGGCCTGCGCGGCCGCCCGAGCCTACGGCAAGCCCTACCTAACAGAGGTCGTCGCGAGCGCCCACGATGGGCTGTGGAACCACGGCTCCCTGGCCGCACGGCTATACGCTCCCGTCCTCGAGCGCCGCACGGCCTCGGCCGTCGGACGGGCCCCGGCCGCGCACTACGTGACCGAGCGCTTCCTGCAGACCTCTTATCCGACCAAAGGCCACGCGGTCGCGGCCTCGGACGTCAACCTGCAGCCCTTCGGCCCCGACGTTCTGCAGGCTCGCCTGCGGCGGATCGAGGGCCATGGCCAGCGCCCGCTGGTGTTCGGCACGATCGGCTCCCTGGTTTCGCGCATGAAGGGCGTCCATATCGCGCTCTCAGCGCTGAAGGAAGCCGCCCCGAACCTGCCGCCGTTCGTCTACCGTGTCCTGGGCGAAGGCGATCCGTCGCCCTACAAGACCCTCGCCCGCGATCTGGGCCTGGAAGACAAGGTGCATTTCGACGGTGTCCTACCGAACGGCGCCGCCGTCTCCGGCTGGCTCGACCAAATCGACGTCTACCTGCAGCCCAGCTATCAGGAAGGCCTTCCGCGGGCCCTGGTCGAAGCCCTGAGCCGTGGCTGCCCGGCCATCGCCAGCACCGTGGGCGGCAATCCCGAGTTGCTTCCCGCCGAACGGCTGCACAAGCCTGGCGACGTCGAGACCCTGGCGCGCCGGATCGTCACGATCGCGACCCAGCCTGCCGAGGCCATGGCGCGCGACGCCACGACCAACTGGGAGAAGGCGCAGCGGTTCGCCCCGGCGAAGCTGGCGGAGCAGAAGAAGAGCGCCCTGCTCTATCTGCGCAGTCTGAAAGATCAGAACCATGCCTAAACCGCACATTGCCTTCTTGACGACCACGCTGGGCGGCGGAGGTGCCGAGCGCGCCATGGCGAATCTCGCCAGCGAACTGGCGGCGCGCGGCCAGAAGGTCACGGTCCTGACCTTGCGCAGCGGCGGCGCCTACGAGGCGACGCTCCATCCGGCGGTCAACCTGGTCAATCTCAACCTCGCCAGCGCCTGGAAAACGCCGCTGGTGTTGTCCAAGGCCGTGGAAGAGCACGAGATCGACATACTGTTCTCAGCGCTGTTCCACCTGGATCTCTACGCGCTGCTTTCGCGTCCCTTCTGGCGGCGCAAGGCCAAGGTCGCGATCTGCTTCCAGAACACTCCTTCGGTGGTGGCCGCACAAAGCGCCGCCATGGCCGAGCGGGTACAGCTAGCGCTCTACAAGCGCATCGCCAAATCCGCCGACCTCTTCTTCGCGATCTCCCAGGGCGTCGCCGATGATGCGACCGCCTTCTTCGGCCTGCGGCGCGACAGCCTGCACGTGATCCCCAACCCGATCGTGGATCCCCGCGCGCCAGAACCCGTCGCGCAGGACCTCCGGAGCCTTTTCACGCCGCCAGTCGACAAGATCCTGATCGCCAGTGGTCGCTTGACCAAGCAAAAGGACTACCCGACGCTGCTGAGCGCCTTCGCCGAGGCCTCGCGCCAGCGCTCATTGGGGCTGGTCATTCTGGGCGAAGGCGAGCTGAAGGCCGATCTCGTCGCCCAGATCGAAACCTTGGGCCTTACCCAGAAGATTCATTTCGCCGGTTTCCAACAGAAGCCGCTCGACTGGTTGGCAGGCGCCGACCTGTTCGTGTTGTCGTCGCGCTGGGAAGGCTTGGCCAACGTTCTCGTCGAGGCCCTATGGTGCGGCCTGCCGGTCGTGAGCACCGACTGTCCCTACGGGCCTTCGGAGGTTCTGGCGGATGGCCAGTTCGGGCATCTGACCCCGGTCGGCGATCCCACCGCGCTCAGCGTCGCGATCATGCAGGCGCTGGACGAGCCGGTCAAAAAAGAGACGCAGAAGAAACGCGCACTTGAGTACAGCACCGGGCCGATCGCGGACCGTTATGAACGGGCGCTTTCCTAGCGATAGGAACACTAAGCATAAGACCTAGGGCCCCATGCTTGGACGCCCAACGGAGTTACGTTGTGACAACCTTGAATCCTGAACGATACGTCCCGGCTGAACGTCACGCATCGCCTGTCGCGACGCGCCCCTTCAATATCTTTCTCGATATTGGAGTCGGCACTCGCATTTTGGTTGTCGCCTATCTCCTGCTCTACAGGCTTTTGTTCCCGACCGTTGTCGTCGTCATCGACAGTTCCGCGGGCCCGCTGATCGTCCTGCGCTTCCTCGCCGAGGCGCTGGAGACGTTCCTCATGATCCTGCCATTCGCGTTCGTGAAGCGCGACGCGGGCTGGCTGAACCCGCTTTTCTTGCCGACGATCATGTCGATCGCCAAGGAGACGGTGAAAAATCCCTTCTCGCTCATCGCGCCCCTGCAGCAGCCCATGGTGGATCTGAGCGCCAGCACGGCGAGCGCCGCCCAGAGCCTTCGGCTCACCACGATGGAGCTGGACCAGACGAGGCTGTGCCTGACGCTGACCTACTGCCTGGCGTTGGGTGTCTACTACTGGGTGTTCTTCGCAAGTCGAGGTATGAAGGTGCCTCGACTGGCCGTCGCCCAGCCACGCAACATGAACCTGATCGCCACGCTCATGATCGGCGTCTCGGCTCTCGTGGCGCTGTATCTGTTCCAGTCCGCTGGCGGCTTGTCTCACTATCTCGTCGCCATGCGTTCGGGCCGAACCACGGCCTTCGCTGACATCGGAGCGCTGCTCGAAGTCGCCAGCTTCTCCACCCTCGTGGTCACCGTCTGGCTCGCCTACGAGAAGGTGCCCTTCCGCAATCCGCTCTTTATCATCGGCATGGTCGTAGCCTTCGCGTCGTCCCTGCTGACGACCGGCTCGCGCAGCTCGGTCGTGGCGCCGGCGGTCAGCATGCTCGTCCTGTGGTGGCGCAAGCGCCGCCAGGTGCTGATCCTGCCGACCCTCGGCGCCGCCGTCCTGGCCTATGCCGTGCTAGGCGGGTTCGGGGCCGTTCGACAGGACTATTCCAGCCAGAGCGTCGACTGGTCTCTGCTGAATCCCGCCAACGCCGGCAAGTGGTTCGAGAACACGCTCCAGGAAGCGGGACGCCGTAACGCCGAGGACACGGATCTCGCGGCGTTCGCGGGGGCCAACCAAAAGGGCCTGCTTCTCGGACGCACCTATGTCTACGCCATGTCCGCCTGGATTCCTCGCGCGGTCTGGCCGACCAAGCCCCGCGCGGCCGACACCTACAACATGTGGATCAACTATGCGGGCCACGAGATCGGCGATCCCTTCCCGGCTCGCGGCTTCTGGGGCATCCCGATCGGCCGCGTCGTCGAGTCCTACTGGAACTTCCATATTCTCGGCGTACTGATCGTCGCGAGCTTGTTTGGGCTATTCCACCGATTTCTAGTGGAGATCGCCAGACGCAACGCCGACATACCGCTCGTCTGGCCCCTGCTCATCTACGCCATCGTCCAGTTCGGCGGCACCTCGAAGGAGGTCGTCAGCATGACGCGTGACATGTTCTTGCTCATGCCGCTGCTGGTGCTGACCGGAATGGTCTCGTTCCGCGCCTTCCGCCCCCGTCGCATGAGATGAGGCTGTTCCGGCTCAATCCACTCATCGCCCCGTGGACCGTGGCAACCACCCAGGCCGCAGGCGTCCACGACGCGCTTCGCGAACACCAGGAAACCTGAAGCCTTGACCGACTCGACCATTCTGATCCTCGGCAACGGGCCGTCCATCGACAAGCTGGACCCGGTGGTGTTCGACCACATGCCGGTCTGGGGCTCGAACCAGATCTACATGAAGTTCCCGCACTGGAACCGCGAGACCCAGGCGATCTTCATCACCGATCCGTTTCGCCTGGCCGAGATCGGCGCCGACCTGCGCGACTACAGGGGCCAGCTCTTCATCGGCGACTTCCGGTACATTGACCCGCCGGTCGAGCTGATCCGCGCTCAGGTCGGACGCGATTTCACGCCACTGCGCCAGCTGGTGAACCGTCGCGCCAAGTTCCTGTTGGCGTTGAAGAAGCTGCGCATCCGCTCCTGGCTGAATGGCCATATCGTCAACAAGGACGAGGTCTCTTTCGATCCCGAGGACGGCTATCGCTTCGGTGGGTCGGTCGTGTTCAGCATGATCCAGCACGCCGTCGGCCAAGGCTACAAGCGCATCCTGCTGACCGGCGTGGACGCCTCGTTCAAACCCGGCCAGGAGTACTTCGCGGGCCTCTCGAAGGAGCCCCGCTTCGCCCATCGCAACATTCCTCAGAACATTCGCATGACCATGGAGCCGATGTTCGTGCTCCTGCAGATCTATTTCGAGGACATGGGCGTCGAACTGATCGACTGCACGCCCGGTGGAGCCCTGCGATTCATCACCAAGGGCGAAATCGCCGCCTTCATCCCCTCGTCCAGCGCCACTGGGAAATCCGATGTCCAGGGGTGACTCCCAGAACTTGGGCAACAAGGTCGTCTCCGCCTTCGCGTGGACCTACGGCGCCTACGGCATCCAGTTCGCCGCCCAGTTCATCGGCCTCATCGCGCTCGCTCGCCTGCTGAAACCCGAGGACTTCGGCCTGACTGCGATCGGCTTCATGATCGTCGGCCTGGGTGAGACCGTCTTCCGGTTCGGCCTTGGCCCGTCGATCATCCAGCGCAAGGGACCGGTCGAAGACTTCCTGGACGTCGCCTGGACAGCCAATCTGACCATCGGCGCGATATCGACCCTGCTTCTCGGGCTCGCCACGCCGATCGTCTGCATCTACCTCTTCAAGCAGCCTGACGCGATCGGCGTCACCTGGCTGCTGCTGCTCAGCATCCTGCTCTCCGGCGCCATCAGCCCCAAGTCGCTCGTGTTCCAGCGCGAGATGGAAATGCGGCGGATGTTCCTCATCCTCATCCAGCGCCCGGTCTTCCGCTATCTGGGCGCCGTCGTCTTCGCGCTATGGCTGAAGAATGCCTGGGCCCTGGCCGCCGCCTACGTGCTGGGCGTCGTCGCCGAGATCACTGTCTCCTACCTCGTCGGCCCCTATCGGGTCCGCCTGAACTGGGACCGGCAGAAGTTCATCGAGCTCTACAAGTTCTCGGGTTGGGTCCAGGCCAACAACATCCTGGTGTGGATGAGCCGCAACTTCGACTCGACCGTCGTCGGCATGGTCTCTAACGCGGCCAGCCTGGGCCTTTACAACCGGGGTTTCGCCCTTTCGTCCATGCCTCACAGCCAGATCATGCTGGTCGTGAGCCGGATTTTCTTCCCGATGTTCTCCTCGGTGCAGGAGGACCAACAGAAAACCCAGCGGTTGCTGACGCATTCGCTCAACGTCGTCCAGCTCACCTATCTTCCGCTCCTGCTGGCGGTCTTCTCGTTCGGCGAGGCCTTCGTCGGGCTCGTCCTCGGCCCGCGCTGGCTCTCGGCCGCGCCGCTTATGCAATGGCTGATGGTGGGCTTCGCCCTGCAATCGACCAATCTGGTCATTCTAAACGTGATCCGCTCCAAGGGCCTGTCGCGCCAGGAATTCATGACCGGACTGGTCAGCGTCGGTGTGATGGCCTGCCTGCTTTGGCCGTTCACTACCCGCTGGGGGATCGAGGGCGCGGCCGCGGCCGTGTTCTGTGGTCAACTGGCCGCGGCTCCGGTGGTCCTGTGGCGTCTGCGAAAGCTGGTGGGCCTATCGATCCGCCCGGTGCTCGAAACCACCGTGGTCACGATCGCCATCCTCGGCCTCAACCTTTTCGTCCTGAAATCCGTCCGCCTACCGCCGGATCACCCTCACCTGTTTCTAGCTGTGTACGCCGCCGCGCTCGCCGCGACCGGCGGGCTGATCCTGGCTATCGCCTGGCTCACAGGCCGCGGTCCGGGCGTCACGCTTGTTTTCGGCATGCGGCGTGGACTGGAGTGGGCCAGGGCCAAATTCAAGTCGCGTATGGCCGCTGGCCCTACGTCTCTCCCAAACACCTGATCCGACTACGCCGGCGCCGCTGTTATCCCGAGGGGGGGATAGATGAAATATCGTGCTGACATCGATGGGCTGAGGTCTCTGGCGATCTTGCCCGTGATCTTGTTCCACGCTCACCTCGCGGGCGTAAACGGCGGCTTTGTCGGGGTCGATATATTCTTTGTCATCTCCGGATACCTGATCACCTCGCTCATTCATGAGGAGATGAACGCCGGCAAATTCGACATCATCAAATTCTATGAACGGCGGGCGCGGCGGATCCTGCCGGCCTTCTTTGCAATGATGATCGGCTGCTTCATCGCCGCGATCTTCATCCTGACACCCGATGCACTGAGCAGCTTCGCCAAGTCGGCCGCCGCCGCCACGGCCTCGGTGTCCAACATCATGTTCTGGAAACAGACTGGCTACTTCGACGAAGCTTCCGACCTCAAGCCGCTGCTGCACACCTGGAGCTTGGCTGTCGAGGAGCAGTACTACGTCGTCTTTCCGCCCCTTCTCTGGCTCCTAAACAAGTTCGCGCGCCGCTGGATGAAGACCATCCTGACCGCGGCGGCCCTCGCCTCCTTCGCCCTAGCCGTCTATCTGGTCGATCGGGGTTCCGCTGCGGGCTTCTTCCTGCTGCCGCCGCGCGGCTGGGAGCTGCTGATCGGCTCGTTGCTGGCGCTCAAGGTGTTCCCCCCGATTTCGGGCCGCATAGCGCGCGAAGTCTTTTCGACCATAGGCCTGGCCCTGATCGTCGGCAGCATCGCCCTGCTGCACAAGTCGACACCCTTTCCGGGCTGGGCGGCTCTGCCCGCCTGTGTCGGCACCGGCCTGGTCATCTGGGCCGGCGCCAACGGACAGCCTTGGGTCTCGCGCGTCCTGGCCACCCGCTTCTTTGTGTTCTTCGGCCTGATCTCGTTCTCCCTGTATCTGTGGCACTGGCCGTTGCTGGTGTTATTCGAGCACTGGTCGATCGAACGCGTCACGCCGCTCCAACGCATCGTGCTGCTGCTTGCCAGCGTCGCGGCAGCCTACCTTTCCTGGCGCTATGTCGAACAACCCTTCCGAGGTTCGGCCTCCCCAATCAGCCGCCGGGCCGTATTCACGGCGGCCGGCGGCAGCATCCTGGCCGTGTTCGGTCTTTCGGGCGCTCTGGTCCTCTCGCACGGCTGGGCAAGCCGACTGCCGTCGGAAGTCGTCCGCCTGGCGGCGTTCAGCGACTCCAAGAACCCTATGCAGGATAAGTGCTTCGATGGCCCAAAGCCGTTCGTGAAGCCTGAGAAAGCCTGTCGCTTTGGCGCAGCCGTTCCGCCGACCGTGGCGGTCTGGGGTGACAGCCACGCCAACGCCTACGTCACCGGCATCGGTGAGCAAGCTAAGAAATACAATCAGTCCGCGGTGTTCTTCGGCTATCCCGCCTGCCGGCCAATGCTCGGGGCGAACGACGCGCGTTCACCGAAGCCGCGCTGTTTCGACTTCAACAACGCCGTGATCAAGTATCTGGGTAACCACCCCGAGATCGATCGGGTGGTTCTCATCGCGCGCTGGAACATCATGCTTCACGGCAAGACCCCTCTGCTGGGCCCCGCCGAAGAGTACGAACCCACTACCCTGTCAAACCGAGCGGGCGTCCAGCTTTCCGAGGCCGAAGCCACGGCATTCGCCAAGGAGGCCTTCGACAGGACGTTCCGGACCCTGTGCCAACAGGGCAAGAAGGTGTTCCTGGTCTATCCGATCCCCGAGGTGGGCTACAAAACACCCGACACCCTGGCGCGCATGGCCTGGGCGGGACGCGATCCGGCTGCCTTTACCCTCGACCAGCGCACCTTCGAGACCCGCGCTCAGTCGGTCGTGGACGTGTTCGACGCCGAAACCGCCAAGTACGGCGTGAACCGGCTCTACCCGTCCCGGATGCTGTGCCGCGATGGTCGCTGCCTGACGTCGGTGCGTGGTCAACCGCTCTATTTCGACGACGACCACCTCAGCCTGTTCGGCTCGGACTATGTCTCGCCAACCTTCGCGCCGGTCTTCGCGGCCACGTCGCAGCAGAACGCCTGCGCGACAGTCCCCCGCTCCTGATGGGAAAGGCTCTAGCGAGCTAGATCGCGATAGGCGGCCTCAAGCGCGGCGATGCCCGCCTTGAGGCCGAAGTCCCGCCCGCGACGCGCCCCGTCCAGGGCGGCCTGGGTCCGACGTTCGCGATCCGTGATCAGGCAGCCGATGAGTGTGGCCGCCGCCTCGGCGTCGCCCGGGGCGACCAGATTTTCCTGCAGCGCCTCGCCCATCACGAACGGAATGCCGCCCGTCGAGGTCGCGACGATTGGAACGCCGCTCGCCATCGCCTCGACGAGTACGATCCCGAACGGCTCGTAGTCGCTCAGCAAGACGAAGAGTTCGGCCTGCCGATAGGCTTCAGCGACCTCCGTGGGCGAGATCGCGTCGCCGAAGTGGATACGATCGGCCACGCCCAGCGCCTGGGTTTCCGCGACGAGCTGTTGACAGTAGGACTCCGGCCCGTCGCCGTGGATCCGCCAGTCGAACTCCATCCCCCTCGCCTTCAGCAAAGCTGCGGCGCGGATCACCGTCGACAGGCCCTTCCACGGCCGGAAGCGGCAGAGGGTCAGGATCACCGGGACCTGGGCCTTGTTCTCTTCGGCCTGCCGCGCGTCGGCGATCTTCTCGAACGGCGCGAGGTCGATGAAGTTTGGGATCATGACCATCGAGGCCGGCGCGAACCGACGGCGGGAGAGTCGTTGGTGGAATTCCGGTGACGTCACCCAGAGCTGGCTGAACGTCTTCAGGATCAGCGCGTCCAGCACGCTGTGGAACACCAGAGTGAGGCGCGATCGCAAGGCCGAGCGCCAGCCGCTGCCCTTAAGGGCCGCCTCGGCCGAGCTCTCGAAACTGCGCTCTCCGGTCAGCTTGACGATGCTCGGAACGCCTTCCAGCTTGGCCGCCGCGCCGAACATCAGGCAGAGCACTCCGCCGAAGACCTGGAAGTGAACGACGTCCGGCTGGAAATCGCGGATCCGTTGCCTGACCTTGCGCCAGTCGTCGCGCCACCGCAGCAGCTTGCCGCCACCGCCCGGCGCATCGTCGCCGAGCCGCCAAACCCCAGGATAGACCTTCGATTCGTCGGGCGCGTTGCGCGGCAGGCAGATTTCCACCTCGTGCCCGAGCGCCCGCATTTGCTCGACGATCTCCAGGGACTGCCGCGAAGGCCCCCCGGTCTGAGGCGGGAAGTTGGTCGTCGCGAACAGGATCTTCACGCCGGCGTCCTTGCTTCTGATGAGATGGCCTAGCGCTAGTCGGCCAACTGGCGACCTAACCGGTATAGGCGCTACGCCATTCGACGAAGCGCCGGAGGCCTTCGGCCAGCTCGACCTTGGGCTGGTAGCCGCAGAGGGCCTGGAGCTTGTTGATATTGGCGTAGGTGGCGGTGACGTCGCCGGGCTGCATTGGGCGGAAGATCTTGTTGGCCTCCACGCCCAGCGCCGCCTCGAGCGCGATGATCATGTCCATCAACCCGACGGGATCGTTGTCGCCAATGTTGTAGACCTCGTGCCCTCCCTTGGCCGGCGGGTGGTCGAGCACGCCCAGGACGCCGTCGACGATGTCGTCGATATAGGTGAAGTCGCGAGCCATCCTGCCCTCGCCGAACACCTCGATCGGCTCCCCCTTCAGCATCTTCTCGGTGAAACCGTAGTAGGCCATGTCCGGCCGTCCCCACGGGCCATAGACGGTGAAGAACCGCAGGCCAGACAGCGGAAAGCCGTAAAGCTTGGCGTAGCTCTGGCTCAACAGCTCGCACGAGCGCTTGGTGGCGGCGTACAGCGACACCGGGCTTTCTGCCGGATCGCTCTCCTTGAACCCGTCACCATTCAGCGACCGGTCGCCATAGACAGACGACGAGCTGGCATAGACCAGGTGTTCGACGCCAGCGTAGCGGCAGGCCTCCAGCACCGACAGGTGGCCGGCCAGGTTGCTGCGCTCATAGGCGAAAGGGTTTTCGATCGAGTAGCGGACCCCGGCCTGGGCTGCCAGGTGGATCACTCGCCGGGCGCCCGAGACCTTCACCAGCTCGGCGAAGGCTTCGTGCTCGGCGATGTCCATCCGGACCATTCGGAAACCGTCGCGGCCTTCCAGCCGCGCGGCCCGGGCGGCCTTGAGGGCCGGATCATAGTACGCGTTGAAGACATCGACCCCGATCACCGCCGTACCACGGTCCAGCAGGCGCTGGGCTACATGCATGCCGATGAAGCCGGCAGCGCCCGTTACAATGATCGGGGTCGTCATGCCTCAACCCCGGCCGATCGAGGCGTAGGTAAAGCCGTGGCGGACCATCTCCGCCGGCTTGTAGACGTTGCGCAGGTCGACGACGATCGGAGCCTTGAGCAGGCCCTTGACGCGATCCAGGTCGAGCGCCCGGAACTGATCCCACTCGGTCAGGATGACCAGGGCGTCGGCGCCCTCGGCCACGTCATAGGCGCCGGCCTTGAAGTCGACACCGGCCAGCATGTGGGCGGCTTCCTTGGCGCCTTCCGGATCGAAGGCCTGGACCTTGGCGCCCATGGCTTGCAGGGCCGGCAGGATGTCGAGGCTGGGCGCGTCGCGCATGTCGTCGGTGTTCGGCTTGAAGGTCACGCCCAGCACGCCGATCGTCTTACCCGACAGGTCGGTCGAGCCGATAGCGTCGGCGACCTTGGTGGCCATCGCCTTCTTGCGCGAGTTATTGACCTCGACCGTTGTCTCGATCAGGCGCGTCGGCGCGCCGTACTGCTGGGCCGTGCGGACCAGGGCGATCGTGTCCTTCGGGAAACACGAACCGCCGTAGCCGGGGCCGGCGTTGAGGAACTTGCCACCGATGCGCTTGTCCAGGCCGATGCCCTTGGCGACCTGCTGGACGTCCGCGCCGACCTTTTCACACAGGTCGGCCATCTCGTTGATGAAGGTGATCTTCATCGCCAGGAAGGCGTTGGCGGCATATTTGATCAGCTCGCTGGTGCGACGACCAGTAAAGACGATCGGGGTCTCGTTCAGCGACAACGGACGATAGAGGTCGCGCATCACGGCCTGGGCGCGCTCGTCGTCGGTGCCGACGACCACGCGATCGGGACGCTTGAAATCCTCGATTGCCGCGCCTTCGCGCAGGAACTCAGGGTTGGAGACGACGGCGAACTGAGCGTCAGGACGCACGTTCTTGATGATCGCCTCGACCTCGTCACCGGTGCCGACCGGCACGGTGGACTTGGTAACCACGACGGTGAAGCCGTCGATCAGGCCGGCGATTTCCTCGGCGGCGGCGTAGACGTACGACAGGTCCGCGTGGCCGTCGCCGCGACGGGTCGGCGTGCCGACGGCGATGAACACCGCGTCGGCGTCCTTGATGGCTTGCGCGCCTTCCAGCGTGAAGGACAGGCGGCCTTCACGGACGTTACGGGCGACCAGGTCATCCAGGCCCGGCTCGAAGATCGGGATCTCGCCGCGCTCCAGGCGCTCGATCTTGCTCGGGTCCTTGTCGATGCACGTCACCACGTGACCGAAGTCGGCGAAACACGCCCCCGACACCAGGCCCACATAACCCGTGCCAATCATCGCTACGCGCATCGAAGCATCCCGATCTGCTGACAGCGCCCGAAAGCGCTGCTGTTCGTGTTGTTGAAGTGAAAGTCTGAATTTCTAGTTCTGGCCGTCATTGGACTTTGCCCGCCTGCGTCCGGTGCCAGCGCCAGGCGCTCGACAAGATCGCGTCGAGATCCCGCGACGGCGCCCAGCCCAATTGCTCACGGGCCTTGGCGTTGTCGCCAACGAGGATAGGGGCGTCTCCCGGCCTGCGCGCGGCCATCTGGACCCGCAGCGGCGCACCGGCCGCCCGGCCTACACCGTCGACCAGCTCGCGCACGGTCGTGCCCGTACCAGTGCCCAGATTGTAGGTTTCCGACGAGCCGCCTGCCAGAAGGCGGCGAAGGGCTGAGACGTGGGCGTCGGCTAAGTCCAGTACGTGGACGTAGTCGCGCACGGCCGTGCCGTCGCGGGTGTCGTAGTCGTCGCCGAAGATCGTGAAATGCGGCCGCTGCCCCATGCCCACCTGAATGGCCAGCGGGATGGCATGGGTCTCGGGTTCGTGCCACTCGCCGATACGGCCTTCCGGATCCGCGCCTGCGGCATTGAAATAGCGCATCACCGCGCTCTTGAAGCCCACATAGCGGTCGTAGTCGGCCAACGCCTGCTCGACCATCAGCTTACTGCGACCATATGGATTCAGCGGCGCCTGCGGATGGCTCTCGTCCATAGGCAGGCTTACAGGGTCACCGAACGTGGCGCAGGTCGACGAGAACACCAGGGCGTTAACCCCGGCTCGGCGCGCGGCCTCAATCAAGGTGATCGTGCCGCCAACATTGTTCTCGAAGAACGCGCCAGGATCCTTGACCGACTCTCCGACCTCGATACGTGCGGCGAAGTGCAGCACGGCGACCGGCGAGTGCTCGGCGAAGGCAGCGTCCAGACGCGCAGCGTCACGGATGTCGCCGACCTCCAGCGCCCCCCACTGGACGTGTTCGCGATGGCCGTTGGACAGATCATCGAAGACGACGGGCCGGAATCCCGCCTCGGCCAACGCCAAGCAGGTGTGCGAGCCCACATATCCGGCCCCACCGACTACCAGAACGGTTTGCATAGATATCCCCGACGCAGAGTTCAGCGGCTCAAGGCCGTGAACTCCACCACTAACTAGTATGCATTTTCCGCGAGGAGCAGATGAGGCACGGTCAGCAGCAGAATCTTGACGTCACCGCCAAACGTCCAACGCTCGATATATTCATTATCCGCGTCTATCCGCGCAGCCATCGCCTCGATCGCACCAGTGCCACCACGCAGCCCCTTGATCTGGGCTAGGCCCGTCAGGCCGGGGCGCGCACGGAAGCGTAGGTGGTAGTTGGCGATCAGCGCGCCATATTGCTCGTCGTGGGCCAGGGCGTGGGGACGGGGCCCGATGATCGACATATCGCCGCGCAGCACGTTCAAGAGCTGGGGCAGTTCGTCGATGCTGGTCTTGCGGATGATGCGTCCGATCATGGTGATTCGATCATCGTCGCGCTTGGCCTGGACGACCTTGGAGCCGTTCTCCTGACATCGCATTGATCGAAATTTGAAGATCGTGAACGCCTGACCATTCAGACCGCCGCGAGACTGTCGGAACAGCACCGGACCTGGCGATCCCAGTTTGATCAGAGCGGCAACCAGAACGAGGAGGGGCGCGAAGAACAGCAGTGCGCCGCTCGCCACCAGAATATCCATCGCTCGCTTCATCGGATTTTCAGCGACCGGCGACGCTTTCACGACACAGGTTCGCTGTTCCGCTGACGGATTAGATACAATCAGCACGTGGTCCCCACCAGTGTATGTGTCCGGGTCTTTGCCCGATGATTTAGGAAGCCTTTACTAAATCAGCGTTCCGTAAACAACCGCTCGTCGTGGTTGTTAACCAACCTTTTTTCACAACGCAGCGTTTCCTGCGCATTCAAGACACATCACGCGCCCTATTGAGAGGCGCCTGCACGAACCATGATAGCCGGTTTCATACTAATTCTGCGATGTTTCCCGTCCGGCCTGTAACTAAATGCACACCGACGCCTTTCTCCTCCGCGCAAAGGTCTCTCGCGCTTAGCGCGAAGTGCGACAGATCTGTGAGCGCGGCGTTCCAAATACTTGTCGGGGCCGTTCTGAACCGTCGCCCATGCGCGGTCATTGACCCCGCGTCCACTTTTCGTTGCCGATAGATCCAGACGCCCATGCGAACGCGCAAATCCGCGACCACAGCCCGCTAAAACCAAGTTGTCGGAAGTGATGGCGGAGACGGAGTCCGCCAAGGCGAACAAATTTTCTTTATTTTTCCTGCACTTAAAGCGCCCACCCTTCGCATTCTACCCCCGCTCCTACCCACGGTCCGGCCAGCGACCTGGCGCCATTTCGTCCCGTTGCCGGGCGCATCTCAGTTGAATTTAGCCGTCGCCCACAAGCGGCTTGGGCGACCACATTGTTATTCTATAACACTTGCGCTCTAAAGCGGGCCTCCTCCGTTCTGGAACTCCGGATGCTCAAGCCGCTCGCCGCCCTCGCCCTTGTCCTATCGCTCGGGGCCTGCGCCACCACGCCGGCCATGCCGCCGCCTCCCCTTCGCATCGCTACCTGGAACATGGAGCACCTCTCCGAGGACGGCGCCCAGGGCTGCAAGGCGCGTACGGACGCGGACTTCGCGCTGATGCGGGCCTACGCCGAGCGCATGAACGCCGACGTCATCGCCTTCGAGGAAGTGGAGTCGATCAAGGCCGCCGCCCGGGTGTTCGATCCGGCCAAGTACCAACTGATTATCGAGGAGCGACCTGCGGGCAACCACTTCCCATGCGGCGGCCAGGCGAATCGCAGGCTGACACGCCAGGCCGTGGGCTTCGCCATCCGCAAAGGCGTGCGCTTCGAGCGCGCGCCTGATCTTGCCGATCTGGCGCTCGGCAATCCGGATCTACGCTCGGGCGTCGACATCACCGTCCGAGCGCGAGGACGCGCGCCGCTTCGTCTTCTCGCCGTCCATCTGAAGTCGGGCTGTTTCAACGGGCTAAAGGGCGATGCCTGCGAGACCCTTCAACGGCAAATCCCGGTTCTCGAAAAATGGATCGACGCCCGCGCCGCCGAGCCCATCCGCTTCGCCGTGCTCGGCGACTTCAACCGTCGCCTCGCCCGCAAGGACGACACGCTCTGGGCCGAGCTTGACGACGGCCAGCCCGCCAACGCCGACCTTTCGCTCGCCGAGGGCGCCGCCACGCCCAAGTGCGACCCGCGCTTCAAGGAATTCATCGACCACATCGTGCTGGACGTCCGCGCGGCGCGGGACCTGGCTGGGTTCGAGGAGCAGACCTACGCTCCGGCCGATGGCCACCCTTCCGACCATTGCCCGGTCGTCGCCTCCCTGAGATAGCGACACCGACGGGTATCGGTTCACGTGAAGGCCATTCGGCTTAGCGGCCAAGCTACGGCAGAAAGGCGCTCCGGCTTGTCGGCGTGACGCAGACGAGAGCCTGGTCAACCCACGACCGTGTCCAGCAGCCGAACATATTGCTGGCCGCTGTGCATGTCGCGCTCGACCACGCCGCCTTGCGGCGTCTTGCGGGGATAGGAGATCTTCACCACCGCCAAGCTGTCGACCGCGAAGCGCTTGATCAGCGCCGGATCGGTGTCGAACGCCTCGCCGATGGCCTCCTGGGATAGCGCCGGCGCGTCCTTGTAGCGCACGTAGTTCTCCGGGCCGTCGAAGAACAGGTCGACCGTCACCCAGAACGGCCCGGCGTTCTTGGACCGCACCTGGTGGCAGACCTCATGCAGCTTGACCATCGCGGACCTCCTTATCTTGAACGCCAGATTTTTCCGAAGGGGCGTCGACCCAGCGGATGCGGACCAGCTCGAACGGATCGGCCGTCTCGACGACGTGATTGAGCTTGAACTCGAAGACTTGGCCGCGCTCGACCTCGGCCGGCGAGAACGGGAAGGCGTAGCTCGGAAGCTCGATGTCCCTGCGCACAGGGAAATGGAAGAAGTATGGGTTGCAGGCCTTGGCGATCTGGGTGGCCAGGGCTTGGTTCTGCGCGGTGGCGACGAACAGCAGACCCACCTCCAGCGGTGGCGGCGTACCTGGCGGTCGGGTGATCCCGGAGACGGCGTTCCAGCCATAGGCCCGCAGCGAGATGTCGAAATCGCCGGCGGCCTCGCCGATCGAGCGGCGCACGCGCTCGCGCAGCGCCTCGTCCATGCGGGCCATGAAGCCGTCGAGATCGGCCAGCACCGCGCGGTCTTCGATGCCGACCATCATCATGGTCTGGAATGGCCCGCCGCCCGCGCCTTCCAGTTTCATGGTGTAGGGGCCCGGCTCCCAGCGCGAGCCGGTGACGCGCACGATGCGTGCGTCCAGCGCCTGATATTCCGAGGCGGTCACATCCAGCACGCCGCCCGGCTCGATCAGGCGGAACGGGTCGCTGTTTTCGTAGAGCATATGGGCGGCCACGGTGTGCGGCTCGCAGCGATTGTCGGGCGACAGCGGTACGACCTCGAAGCCCTCGGCGTCGACGCAGAACATGATGCCGGGGTTCATCGGATTGACCGTGCACTGGCCGCCGCATTCGGCGACCTTGGCGCCGTGCCAGGCGGGCCCTGCGGCCGCGCCCAGCATCAGCGGCACGGCGGCCAGAACGGCGGTGTCGGTGGTGCGCCCGCCCAGGACGATCTCGGCCCCGCCCTGCAGAGCCGAGATGTAGGGCTCGGGGCCTAGTAAGGCGACGATGTGGGCGCAGGCGTCGACCGTGGCGTCGTCCAGCGGACCCAATGGCGGCAGCGGTCGGATTTGCCCCCCGGCGTTCTTGGCCTTCAGGGTCGCCTTGTCCTGTTCGGAATAGAGCAAGGCGATACGCGGCCGCTGGCCCAGTTCTTCGGCGACCTCCTGGACGATCTCCAGGGTCCAGTCGACGGCCTCGTCGCAGCCGGAGGTGCCGCACGAGCCGATCAGCAGCGGGATGCCCGCCCGGTCGCGGGCGTCCATCAGGATGGTGAGGTCGCGCTTGACCGCCGCTCGGCTGTACTTGGACTTGCCGGTGCCCAGATAGGCCGGACCGCTGTCGGTCGAGCCGGCGTCGAGGGCGATGGCGTGGGCCCCGGCGGCGAGACCGGCCTCGACCTCATCGGGTCGCACGCCCCCACCCAGGGCCCCGCAGGGCACCAGGACCTTGACCCCACCGTCGGGGAGCTTGCCGTCGTGCATCGAAGACTCTTTCGGAACAGAGGCGGTCATCAGGCCGCCCGCAGGGGGAAGGCGCCGGTCGCCAGGGCGGCGATCAGCAGCAACAGGGAAGCGGCGATCGCCCATTTCAGCGAGAAGCGCTGGGCCGCGCCGACCTCGACCTTCAGGAGGCCGGTGACGAGGTAAATGGCCGCGATCAGCGGGCTGAGACCGTGGACCGGCTGGCCGACGATCGAGGCGCGGGCGATGGCCTCGGCCGGCACGCCGAACTTGGCGGCGGTCTCGGCGATCACCGGCAGGACGCCGAAATAGAAGGCGTCGTTGGACATGAAGAAGGTCATGGGCATGCTGATCAGGGCGGTGATCGGCGCCAGATAGGGTCCGAGCTGCGGCGGGATCGCCATCAGGGTGGCGTCGGCCATCGCCTTGACCATGCCGGTTCCCGACAGGATGCCGGTGAAGGCCCCGGCCGCGAAGATCAGCAGCACCACGCCCAGCACGTTCTTGGCGTGGGCGGCCACCCGCGTGCGCTGGGTGGCGATGTCGGGATAGTTGACGATCACCGCGATCGCGAACGCGCCCATCATCAAGGCCGGTAGCGGGGCCGCGCCGGTGACGAGGCCGCCGACCAGGGCGAGGGTCAAGGCGAGGTTGAACCAGATCAGCTTCGGGCGCTTGGCCTGCGCCTCCCCGGTCTCGACCAGCGGCGCGTCGGCGGACACGGGGTCGAGCGGTTCCAGGGACAGGCGCCCCAGACGCCGGCGCTCGCCCAGGCCCAGCCACCAGGCCAGGGCCAGGACGCCGGCTAGGCCCGCGACCATGGCCGGGATCATCGGCAGGAACACCGCGCTCGGCTCCAGGTGCAAGGCGCTGGCCGCCCGCGCGGTCGGTCCGCCCCAGGGCACCAGATTGACGATCGTGTTGCTGAGCCCCAGCAGCAAAGCCAGGATCAGCGGATTGAGGCGCAACCGCCGATAGACCGGCAGCAGGGCCGAAATGGTCACCAGGGCCGTGGTGGCCCCATCGCCGTCCAGCGAGACGACCATGGCCAGCAGCGCCGTGCCCAAGGTCACCCGCGCCGGATCATCGCCGACCATCGACAGCACCCAGCGCACCAGCGGGTCAAACAGCCCCGCATCGATCATGATCCCGAAGTAGAGGACCGCGAAGGCCAGCATCAGGGCGGTGGGCGCCAGCTGGGTGACGCCCTTGACCATCATCACGCCGAGCTGCGGTCCGGCCCCGGCCAGGAGGCCGAACGCGATCGGCACGACGATCAGGGCCGTGATCGCCGACAGGCGATTGGTCATGATCAGCGTCATGAAGCTGATCACCATCAGGAAACCCAGCACCGCCAGCGTCATCGTCCCCTCCCCGTACCGATCGCCGTCACGTCAGTACTTCCAGCGCAGCGTGGCGCCGACCGTACGCGGCGGTGCGTAGATCGCCAGGTTGGTCCCCTGGAACACCACCTGGTGGGTCTTGTAGATGTCGTTGGTCAGGTTCTTGCCCCAGACCGACAGGCTCCAGTGGCCCTCGGCGCTGTCGTAGACGAGGCGCCCATCGACCAGCGACCTCGGCTTGCGGGTGATGATCTGGTTGTTGTCGAGATCGTCATAGACCTTGCTCTCGAAGGTGGCGTCGATCGCCGCCTCGAGCCGCGCGCCGGACGCCAGCGGCTGGGTGAAGCTGGGCGACAGGGTCAGCTTGTGGCGCGGGCTGCGGGTCATGCGATTGCCGGAACGGTCGGCCCCGCGATCGAACAGGCTGAGGAACTTGCCGTCGGTGTAGGCGTAGGTCGCCGACAGGCGCAGATGCTCGTCGACCCGCGCGTCGAACGAGGTCTCCACGCCCCGGATGCGCGCCTTGCCGGCGTTGTTGGTGATGGTGTCGAAGCCCCGGGTGCTGCGCACCTGCAGGTCCTGGTAGTCGGTCTGGTAGATCGAGGTGTTCCAGGTCAGGCGGCGATCCAGCAGCGTGGTCTTGGCCCCCAGTTCGTAGAGTCTCGCCGTCTCCGGATTGAACGGCGTGGCCGCCGAGGTCGCCGTCGACGGGGTGTCTTGGAAGCCGCCGCTCTTGAAGCCGGTCGAGATCACGCCGTACAGCATGACGTTCTCGCTCGGCGAATAGTCGCCGCCCAGCCGCCAGGTCAGCTTGTCCCAGTCGTGGCTGGCGGTGATGGCGTACTTGGCAGAGGCGCGCAGCAGGGCCGTGGAGTCCTGGTTGCTCAGCGCATAGTCCTTGTCGTCCTTGGAGTAGCGCAGGCCGCCGAAGACGTTGATCTGGTCGGTCAGCGGCCAGGTGGCGTCGCCAAACACCGCGTAGCTTTTGGTCCTCGCGGCCTGGATGAAGCGGTCGCGAGCGGCGTAGGTCGCTGGCGGTGTCGGGCGGGACTTGATGTCGCCCCACAGCGTGTCGATCCGGTCGGTGTCGCCGCTGTAGGAGTAGCCGCCGACCACCCAGCGCAGCTTCGAGCTAGGCAGGGCCGACAGCCGCAGCTCCTGGCTCTGGAAATGGCTCTTCTCATCCTGGGCGCCGCGGAAGTTGAGGGCATAGATCGTCGGGTTGCCGCCATCGAAGTCCTCGGCGTAGTGGTAGGCCAGATGCCGGTACGAGCCGATATAGGTCAGCGTCGCCACTGGCAGGTCCCAGGTCAGGTTGGCGCGCGCGCCCCAGGTGTCGCGATCGTTGCGGCCGTTGCTCTCGGCGTAAAACTGGTCGCGCTGGCGGTTGACGCGCCACAGGGCGCTGGCCGGGGCGGTCGGGTCCAGCTCGAAGCTGTGGCGGGCGTCGCCGGCGCCGCGATCGCGCGTGCCGTCGATGGCCAGCAGGGCCGTGAAGGTCTCCGTCGGCTTAAGCAGCAGCTGCGCGCGGCCGCTGGTGGTGTCCTGGTCCTCAGCCGCGCCGCCAGCGAAGGCGTTCTTGGTATAGCCGTCGTGGGTGCGCTTGCTGAGGCTCAGACGCACGGCCGCCTTGTCGCCGACCGGGGCATTGATGAAGCCCGCCCCTTCCCGCCGCGAATAGTTTCCGACCGTGACCGCCGCGCCGGCGTCAAAGGCGTCCAGCACGGGGCGCTTGTTGAAGACGCTGACCGCGCCGCCGACCACGTTCTTGCCCAGCAGCGTGCCTTGCGGTCCTTTCAGGACCTCGATCCGGTCGACGTCGAAGGCGTCGAAGGCCACCGCCGAAGGCCGGCCGTAATAGACCTCGTCGACAAAGACCGAGACCGACGGGTCGCCGGCCGCGCCGCGATCGGACGAGCCGATGCCGCGCAGGACCGGACGTGGCTGGCTGGACGGGAAGTTGTCGAAGGCCAGGCCCGGCGTGCGGTTGGCCACATCCTGCACCTGGACAATGCGGGCGGCCTCGATCTGCTTGGCGCCAAACACCGACAGGGTCAGCGGCACGTCCTGCAGGTTCTCCGAACGCTTCTGGGCGGTCACCACCACCTCATCCAGCTGAACCGCCGAAGACGCCGGGGACGCGGTCTGAGCCATCGCCAAGGATCCGGAGCAAAGCGCCAGGACACAGGCCGATCCCAGCAAGCCGTAGCGAGCATTCATGGTCATTCCCTCCGTTGCGCTTTCACATTGACGATTCTCATCAATGCGTATTTTCTTGATGCGCTTGAGATCATACGAGCCACCTGTAATTGGCCGCGTCAATCTGTACGGATTTCGTCAATATGAAGAGCGACGACCTGTTCATGTCCGCGGACGAAGCCGCCGACACCCTCGGCGTCAGCCTGCAGACCCTGTACGCCTATGTCAGCCGCAAGGGCATTCGCTCGGAAAAGCAGCCCGGCTCCAAGAGCCGCCGCTACTGGCGCGCCGACATCGAACAGGCGCGCGGTCGCGGCCGTCCGGCTGATCCCTCCGCCGGCCTGATCAAGTCGACCTCCGTCACCCTGATGACCGCTAAGGGGCCGTTCTATCGCGGCGTCTCGGCGATCGACCTGGCCGAGACCGCGACCCTCGAAGAGGTGGCGTGCCGCTTGTGGAACGCGCCCGACGCCTTCGCCGACATCTCGCTGACGCTGCCCGATGGCTACGAGGCGGCGAGACAAGCGTTCGCCGTCCTCCCCCGCATCCCTCGCGCCATCGGCCTCCTGGGCCTGATCGAGCACGCCAACCCGCGCGCCCACGACCTCACGCCGGCCGGCTACGCCCGCGCCGGGGCCGGGGTGATCCGCTGCTTCGCGGCCATCGCCTGCGACGGCGACCCGATGGAACCGGGCCTGCTTCATGAGGTCCTGGCCCGCTCGCTGAACGCGCCGGCCGGCTATGAGGATCTGATCCGGCGCTGCATCGTCCTGGCCGCCGACCACGAGCTGGATCCGACAACCTACGCCGTGCGGGCCGCCGCCAATACCGGGGTCACGCCCTACGGGGCGGCGATGGCGGGCCTCGTCGCCGGGCGTGGCCGCCGCCTGCACCTGGGTCGCGCGGAGACGGTGTCGCGCTTCCTGGACGAGGTCATGACTGGCGCCCCGAAAGAAGCGGTGCTCTCGCGCTTCCGGGTCGGCGAAGCCCTGCCCGGTTTCGGCGGCCACCTCTACGCCGACAAGGACCCTCGCGCCCAGGCGCTGCTCGCCGCGCTGGAACGCCAGATCCCCGAGGCCGTGTTCGCGCCGCTACGCCTGGTGATCGAGACCATCGACGACCTGACGGGCGCTGCCCCCGACTTCATCGTGCCGACGATCTTCCTGGGCAAGGTGCTGGGCCTCAAGGGCGAGGAGCTGGCGGTCTCGACCGTCGGCCGGATGGTCGGCTGGATCGCCCACGCCCTGGAGCAATACCAGGACCACGCCCTGTTCCGCCCTCGCGCGGCCTATGACGGTCCCCTCCCCGCCTAACCGGGCAGCCCATCACGCACAGGCGCCTGGCAGGCGCTGACGCCAGACCGAGAAGAAACTGCACCTCTTCCGGTGGCGAATTGCGCGCCTATCTAACGGTCCAGCCGCGCCCGACGGCTCCGAAAAGGACAGAGTGCACCCCATGAGCGTTGTCGAACTTGGACTGGATACTTTCGGCGACGTGACGACCGAGCCGGATGGGACGCTGCTGCCCCACGACCAGGTCATCCGAAACGTCGTCGCCGAGGGTGTGCGCGCCGAGGCCGCCGGTGTCGACTTCTTCGGGATCGGCGAACACCACCGCGCCGACTTCGCCGTCTCCTCACCCGAGATGGTGCTGGCCACGATCGCGGGCCAGACCTCGCGCATCAAGCTCGGCTCGGCCGTCACGGTGCTGAGCTCGGACGATCCCATCCGCGTCTTCCAGCGCTATTCGACACTCAATGCGGCCTCGAGCGGCCGGGCCGAGGTGATCCTGGGCCGCGGTTCATTCACCGAGTCCTTCCCGCTCTTTGGCTTTGAGCTGTCGCAGTACAATCAGCTTTTCGAAGAGAAGCTCGACCTCTTCGCGGCCCTGCTCCGCGAACGGGCCGTCACCTGGCAGGGCCGAACCCGCCCGCCCCTGGTCAATCAGGAAGTCTTCCCGCGCCAGGGCGACCAGCCCTTCAAGACCTGGATCGGCGTCGGCGGCAGCCCGGAATCGGTGGTGCGCGCGGCGCGCTACGAATTGCCCATGATGCTGGCGATCATCGGCGGCGATCCCAAGCGCTTCCTCCCCTACGCGGATCTCTACAAGCGCGCCTTCGGTGAGCTGGACAAACCGGTCCAGCCGATCGGCGTCCACTCGCCTGGCTATGTCGCCAAGACCGATGAACAGGCGCGTGAGGACCTTTGGCCCGACTACAAGGCCATGCGCGACCGTATCGGGGCCGAACGCGGCTGGCCGCCCATGAGCCGGGCCGAGTTCGAGCAGGAAGCCGCCCATGGCTCGCTCTATGTGGGCTCGCCCGAGACGGTCGCCCGCAAGATCGCCGCGACGGTCAGGGCCCTAGGCGCCTCGCGCTTCCAGATGAAGTACAGCGCCGGCGCCCTGGCGCACGACAAGCTGCTGGACAGCATCGGCCTCTATGGCGAGCAGGTGATCCCGCTGGTCAGGGACATGCTGACCTAGCCGCCACGGCGCTGCGCCGATACGCCGCCCTCGGCGACGCCATTGCGCATCATTAGTGGCCCGACCTTCCCCGTCCCTCAAATAGGACGAGCCGCGGCCTCAAAAAGCCGCGGCTCAGACTTGGTCCAAGCTTAGGGCCTGAACCGGTGTCGACGTCCAATATCGGCAACGCCTGGACCTTGCGATCTTCGTCAAAGGCGGCAACTGAGAGCCTGTGACCGACGCCCTCGACCTTGAGTCCCTGGAAGCCATGGCCGCCCAGCTTGCCGCCAGTGGCCGCTATCGCCTGCTGCGGCGGTTCGAGGGCTGCACCCTGTTCACGGGGGCCGATCCAGCGACGCTGAAGCGCGGCGTCTATCTCGACACCGAGACCACGGGCGTTGATCCGCGCCGGCACGAGATCATCGAACTGGCGATGCTGCCGTTCGACTACGATCCCGAGGGGCGCCTCTGCGCGGTCGGCGAACCGTTCGTCGCCCTGCGCCAGCCCGCCAATCCCATCCCGGCCGAGATCATCCGGATCACCGGCATCACCGACGCCATGGTCGAGGGGCAGGCGATCGATCCGGACGAGGTCGCCGCCTTCATCGCCTCGGCGGTGATCGTGGTGGCCCACAACGCCGCCTTCGACCGCCCCTTCGTCGAGCGCCTTTCCGACAGCTTCAAGTTCAAGGGCTGGGCCTGCTCAATGCGCCAGGTCGACTGGGCCGGGGAAGGCTTTGAAGGAACCAAGCTCTCCTACCTCGCCAGTCAGTGTGGCTTCTTCTTCGACGGCCATCGCGCCGAGAACGACTGCCTGGCAGGTCTGGAGATCCTGGCGCGGCCCCTGACAAGCGGCCGCACGGCCCTGTCCCATCTCCTGGAAGTCGCCCGCGCGCCGACCTGGCGCATAGTCGCCGACCGCTCCCCCTTCGAGATGAAGGATCGGCTGAAAGAGCGCGGTTACCGCTGGAATGGCGACGAGGCCGCTGGACCAAGGGCCTGGTACGCCGACGTCACTGAGGAGGATCGCGACGCTGAGCTGGCCTACCTCGCGCGCGAGATCTACGGCTACGACCCGGGGCTCTCGCCAAGGCGCATCACCGCATTCGAACGCTTCTCGGATCGAGGGTGACGGAGCGCCCATCACGCCTTTCCGACGCCGGCAAACACCCAGACCTCTAGCCTCTTGGCTCAAGATCCATGAAGGCCTTTCCCTCGTCGCCCGCCTCCGCGCGGTTGAGGACCTTGTTTTCGTGATCGCGGCTGATCACAACCCGAATACCGCGATAGCGGATACCGACGATGGTGCTGAGGCAGGTCGTCGGCAGATCCGCGCCCGACATCTTCACCCAGGTGTCGGAATTGAAGGTGATGGCGCCAGGCAGGAACTGATCGTCCCCTTTGGCCTTGGCCTCTTCGGCCATGAAATCCAGCAGGTGGTCGATCTCGTCGCGCTTCATGATCCCGCGCTTAGCCGAGTCGACCGCCGGATGCGGTTAAGGCCACGCAGATCCCCAGGGTTATCGACAGAAGAGTGGCTGCGAGGGGCGCATGTTCGTTGAAGCCTAGCCGACCCGCCGCAGGTCCGCGACCGATGGATCGGCCGGCAGCTGCACGTAGAACCACGCCAGCTCGGGGTGGCGCTCGACCAGATCGGCGAAAGCGCGGCGGATACGTGGGGTGAGCGCAGGGTTCTTGACGCACATCGAGACCACGAGGGCGGCGCTGTTGCGCAAGGTCGGGTTACGCAGGGCCGTGCGCTGCTCCTCAAGCCGACGGCGATAGCGCGTGGCGCCGAACGTCTCCGGCAATTGGGCGATCGATCGGTCTATGTCCTTCAGGGTCTCGGCGACGGCTTGCGCCAGGCCGATCTCCAAGGCCAGGGTCAGGAACTCCCCTTCGATACGCGACACGCTACAACACTCCCCAAGGCCCCCACGATGGACCAGCCAGACGGCCCTTCGCGCTGCGACGCGGCGTCGCAAGACCCCGGTTTCACCCGATCCTGGCCGCCCGCTCAAGGAGAAAGTTCCCGTTTCGTTCACAGAATGCTAGTTAACTGGGGACATGGAGTCGCCGCCTCGCAAGATCATCCACATCGACATGGACGCCTTCTTCGCGTCCATCGAACTGCGCGACGATCCCAGCCTCGCGGGCAAGCCGGTGGTGGTCGGCTCGCCGGCCGCGCGCGGGGTGATCGTGGCGGCGACCTACGAGGCCCGAAAGTTTGGCGTGCGCTCGGCCATGCCGTCCAGCACGGCCCTGCGCAAATGCCCTGGCCTTGTTTTCGTGCCGCGCCGCATGGAGGTCTATAAGGCCGCCTCTCAGCAGATCCAGGCGATCTTCGCCGACTACAGCGATCTGGTCGAACCGCTGTCGCTGGACGAGGCCTTTCTCGACGTCACCGCCAACAAGGCCGGGATCGACACCGCCACCCAGACGGCCCGGATGATCCGGGCGCGGATCCAGGAAGAGACGGGCCTGACCGCCTCGGCGGGCATCTCCTACAACAAGTTCCTGGCCAAGATGGCCAGCGACCAGAACAAGCCCAACGGCCAATTCCTGGTCGCGCCTGGCCAGGGCGAGGCTTTTGCGCGGACCCTGCCTATCAGCAGATTCTACGGCGTGGGCGATGTGACCGAGCGCAAGATGAGGGCGCTGAAGATTGAAACGGGCGAAGACCTGCACCGCCAGTCGCTGGAGTTCCTGATCCATCACTTCGGTCGGTCCGGACCCTGGTTCCACGATATCGCCCGCGGCGTCGATGAGCGCCTTGTCATCCCAGACCGTGAGCGCAAATCCTCGGGCTCGGAGACCACCTTCGAGACCGACCTTTTCGACACCGCCCGCATCGAGACCGAGATCGCGGCCCTGGCCGACCAGGTCTTCGGCTGGTGTGAGAAGGCCCAGAAGTTCGGACGCACCGCGACGATCAAGGTCAAGTACGCCGACTTCGAGCAGGTCACGCGCCGCCGCTCGCTCTCGGCCCCCATCGCCGACGCCGACACCTTGCGCCTGCTCGCCCAGGACCTGGTGCGCGCGGTCTATCCTCTCCGGGCGGGGGTGCGGCTGCTGGGCGTCACGGTCTCCAACCTGGAGACCAAGTCAGCCGAGGCCGCCGACCACACCGCCCTCCTCGTCTAGCGAAAGGTCCAGGGGCGCACGCGCACAACGGCGACATGTCCTGGACGCGCCGCGGCCGAAATTTCTGTTGAGACGCCGATGATCGACAACCAGCCCTCGCTGTTCGACCTACCGCTGGCCCCCAAGAAGCCTCTGCCCGATGGCTTCCGCTATCAGGCCGAACTGATCAGCGCCGCCGAGGAGCGCGACCTCGTCGCCAGCTTTCAGGGCCTGCCGTTCAAGGCCTATGAGCATCTGGGCTATTTCGGCAATCGCCGGATCGCCGGCTTTGGCTGGCGTCAGGACGAGGCCGGCCGCATGGTCGAGACCGGCGAGCCGATCCCGGATCTGCTGCTCCCCTTGCTGGACAGGGTCGCGGCCTTCACCGGCCTGGCGCCGGAGAGCTTCCGCCACGCCCTTGTCACCGAATACTCGCCCGGCGCGGGGATCGGCTGGCATCGCGATCGACCGCCGGCCGTGGCGATCGCCGGGGTCTCCCTGTTGTCGCCATGTCATTTCCGCCTGCGGCGCAAGACCGGAGACCGTTGGGACCGCGCCTCGATCATCGCCGCGCCACGCTCGGCCTACCTCATGGCCGGGGCGGCGCGCAGCGACTGGCAGCACAGCATCCCCGCCCTCGAAGCGCTGCGCTATTCGGTGACCTTCCGGACGGTACGGCGCTAGGCGCCGGCAGCAGAACAGCCCTGGGAACGTGCGTTCCACGGCCGCGCTTTCCCTCCGTGCGCATCGCCACCCTCAACATCAATAATGTGATCAGCCGCTTCGACAGCCTGATCGAATGGCTGGACGACGCCCAGCCCGACGTCGTCTGCCTGCAAGAGTTGAAGGCCGAACAGGGCCGCTTTCCCGCCGAGGCGCTGGAGCAGATGGGCTATGGCGCGGTCTGGAAAGGCCAGCGGACCTGGAACGGCGTGGCGATCCTGGCCAAGGGCATGACCCCGGTCCTGACCCGGACCGCCCTACCTGGCGATCCAGACCTGACCCAGTCGCGCTATATCGAGGCGGCGGTGAACGGCGTGCTGATCGGCTGCCTTTACCTGCCCAACGGCAACCCGGTCCCGGGTCCCAAGTTCGACTACAAGCTGGCCTGGTTCGAGGCGCTGCTGGCCCATGCCCACGGCCTCCTCGCCACCGGCGCGCCCGTCATCCTGGCCGGCGACTATAATGTCGTACCGACCGAGGCCGACATTTATCCCAACCACTCGTATAGCGGCGACGCCTTGCTGCGCCCTGAAAGTCGCGCGGCCTTCCAGCGCCTTCTGGACCAGGGCTGGACCGACGCCCTGCGCGCCATCCACCCGTACGCCGCGCCCTGGACCTATTGGTCGTACCTGCACGAGCGATGGCCCAAGGACAAAGGCCTGCGGATCGATCATCTGTTGCTTTCGCCCGACCTGGCCAGTCAGCTGACGGACTCTGGCGTCGATCGCTGGGTCCGGGGTCTGGATGGCGCCAGCGACCACGCCCCGGCCTGGATCGAACTCTCCCGATGAAGGCCCCGCCGCCCATCACGCCGGACGGCCGCTACCTCGTGGTGCGCGGCCGGCTCTGGCGACGGAGCAATCCCGATCTGTCGCCAGAGCACCGCCAGACCCTGGTCGACGCCTTGATGGACGCCCGCCGCGCGGTTCTCACGGCGCTGGCCAAGGGCGACCCCCAAGCGCTCGCGAAGGCGCGAAGCAGGGTCAACACGGCCAAGGTCGGCCTGGGTGAACGCGGCCCCGTGTGGTGGGACGACGGCGCGCCGGACCTCAACCGCCATATGGCCCGCAACACACCCTATGGCGACTGGTGGGCCAAGCTCGAGCGCGCCTAGCGCCGCAACGAGCGGCGCCATATCATGGCGCCATGCCCGCTCGCTCCCGTCCGACCGCCCGCCTGCTGACCCCCGCCGGCTGGGCCGGCCTTGCCGCCCTCGCCGTGCTGGCCGCCGGCATGGTCTTCACGCTTATCCAGGTCCTGCCCCGCGCCTAGCGTGTTCTGAAAGCACGGACCTGTGCTTTAGATCGTAGGGACACCAAGGTCCGCGACGCCGCATAAGGCCCAGGCTAACGAAGACCCGCTTGGCCAAATTCCTGGTCAAACCAGAGCTCGACGTCGTAGCGCACCGAGATGCTGGATCGGAAGTTCAGATAATTCGGAGAGCTGGCCTGCAGCCAGCTCCAAAATTCGCCAAAGCTCAGAGACCCTGCCGGCGTCTCGAGATGGCCCTCATCGCGTCTCCAAGCGTGGCATAGATGACGGATGGCCGGTTCGGCTTCAGACTTTCGCATATTTTCCTCACGGGACGGGCGCATGACATCGTGACGTTCGCCAACGTCAGCGGCGGTCGCAGGCCCCGGCACAGCGCACGACCAAAGGCCGCCAAGGACGTTCCATTCACGCCTCGCGCCGACGACGCCCCCGCACGAACGCCCGATCCGTCGCCATGAACTGGTCGAGCATCGGCACGACCAACCGCACGGGCTCGGCAACCTTGCCGCCGGTCTGGGCCGCATGGGCCTGGGCGTAGGCCACGAGATTGCGATAGGTGCTGGGCGGCACGTCGAGGGTCATCTTGACGCTCGCTTCGTCCTCCAGCGGACGCAGCTTCAGCTTGTTCATCGGCGCACTCCCACGCGGTAGGGCTCTAGGACGAGGTCCTTGGTCAGCAGGACGCGCAGTAGCGCGCCGGGACGGATGGTCAAGGTCGGGGCACGGTCGAGGCTGCGGCCAACGATCTGCCGGCCCACGTCACTGACCGCGTCGGCGCCGCCCCGCCGGATGGCTCGGACAAGATCGGACGCCTCGCGCGATGAGCCCGTCTCGGCGCCGATGGCGAGCACGGTCGAAAGACCCGCCGCCGCCAGGACGCGGCCACTGTGGCGATCAACGCCGTCCTGCAGCCCGGCCATGCCCTGCACATCGGCGGCCGGCAACTTGTCGAGGACGATGGAGCGGCCCGACGGCATGATCAGCCGGGTCCAGGCCACGCGCAGGCGGCTCTGTCCGACCTGGATCTCGGCCTCATAGTCGCCAATCAGACGCGCCCCGGCCGGGATCAGCAGGAAACCGCCGCCCAGGCTGTCATAGACGTCCTGGGTAACCTGGGCGATGGCCAAGCCCGGCGCGTCCGAGCGCAGGCCCGTGACCAGGGCCGCCGGGATCACCGCGCCCGCCTGAAGCACATAGGGCGAAGCCGGCGCCTGAAGACGCTCCACGCTGGTCGTCCGGGGATCCTGCCCAGCCCCCTCGACCGTCGCCGGCGACGGGGCGTCGACGCGCCTATCGGCCGGCGCGGCCACGAAGAGGCCGCTCTGCTGGGCCGCGCGGCGCACGGCGGCCTGGGCCTCGCGCTCGGGGTCGACGGCAGGCTGTCTCGGCCCGGGGGCCGCCGCCGCCGCGGCCTGCTGCAGCCCAGCGCTTTCCATGGGCCTGGCGCCCGCCCGCTGGGCGGCCAGGATGGGGCGGCCCAGATCGCCGGGCAGCGGCGGACCGAGCGCCGGCACGCCGGCCGGACCGGCATAGCCGCGCGGCAAGGCCGTCACCCGCTCCGGCGGCGTCGCGGTCGCGGACGGCTCCACCTTCTGAGGCGCCGCACGCCGATGCTCCAGCATCGACCAGCCGACGGCGCTGAACAGGGCCAGCGCGATGGCGGTGCTGGCGATGATCAGGGCTCGGCGCGACAGGCGGGCCACCGGCGCGGGCGATCCGCGCAGCCGCAAGGTCTTGGCGATAGCTTCCTTAGCCTCGGCGTCTTCGCTCATCGGCCCGCCTCCGGGGCGCCCATCAGCCTGATCAGCCTTACGCGCTGGGCCTGACGCTTGATCCCGAGACGCAGTTCGGCGCGGTCGAAGAGGCGCTCTACGACGATCCGCCGTCCTTCAACCCGGTAGTTGATGATCTCGGCGGACTTGCTATCGACGCCCACACGGTAAAGCGGCGGCAGGTCGTCCAGAACGACATCCGGCCCGAACTCGACGTAGACGCGCCGTCCATCGTCGAATACCGCCACGGGCCGCCAGAGGGGATGGTCGCCCTCAATCCGGTAGCGGCGATCGACTCGTGACGGGTCCACCTCCGGCACAGCCAGCGGCGCCTCGACCAGCACGGCCTCCGCCGTCGGATAGCGCCACGACAGCTGCGCCTGCCAGGTTCGGGCCGAGGCGCGAAGCTCCAGGTAGTAGGTGCGTCGGTCGGTGTTGATCACGAGATTGGTCGCCAGGTCCGGCGCGGTCGGCTTGACCAGCACATGCACACGACGCCCGGGCCCGACGCCGCTGCTGGTGGCGCCGATCAACCAACGGGCGGTGTCGCCCGCCGCGATCCCACCGGCCTCGACCAGAGCCTCCCCTGGCTCCAGCACGATGTCGGTGATGCGGCCCGGCATGGCGATCACTGGGTATACGCTGGTGTCGACCCAGGCCGAGCGATGCATGCCCGCTGGCGTGGCCAGGCGCGGATCGCCGCCTGGCGGCCCAGCCCAGGCAGAAGGCGACAGCAGGACGCAGGCGAGACCCGCGGACAGGGTCAGACGGATCATGCGCCGAACTCCTTCGACCAGGACAAGGCCGTGACGAAGACGCCAAGCGGATTGACCCGAAGGCCCTCGGCGGTGCGGGGCGGCCGGATGGTCACAGTGAGGATCGCCGTCCAGCGCTCGGTGGCGACGAGCTGGCCGCCCTCGAAACGCTGTTCGGTCCAGGCCAGACGGAAGCTGTCGGGCGAGGCGCGCACCACGCTGGTCACCGCCACCGTCGCCTGGGCCTTGCCGACCTGGCTGAAGGGGTCGGCGCGCCGGGCATGGTCGGACAGGGCCGCCGCGCCGTCGGTCGAGGTGAAGTCGTAAGCCCGCAGCCAGGCCTGGCGCATCAGCACCGGGTCAGTGGAGAGGGTGCGCACGTCGGTGATGAACCGCGCCAGGGTCCAGGCGATCATGGCGTCGGTCGGCCGTGCGCCCTGAACGGCCGGGGCGACGACGCGCGGCTCACCCAGGCGGTCGACCTCGATCACCCAGGGCGTGACGCCGCCGCGCAAGGCGAGCGTGACGAGGCCGGCCGACAGGCCCCCACTGAGCGTCAGGAGGCCCAGCGCCATCAGCCGCCAGTTGAACGCCTGGACGCGCGCGGCCCCGAGCCGCTGGTCCCAAGCCTGACCGGCCCGCTGGTGGGCGGTCTCCGGCGCGGGGGTCGCGCCATAGCGCGCCGATCCCTTGAGCAGGGTCATGATCTATCCTCCGAAAGGCTGGGCGCCGCGCCGGCGCTGTGATCGTCGCCGCTGCCGGCGGCGTGGACGGCCATGGCCGCGCCATGGGTCATGGATTGGCGGCGTTCGAGATCGCGGGCCCAGGCGGGTTGCTCGCTCGCATCGCCCCGGCCGGCCGGGGCGTTCGCGGCGCGGGGACCACCCTGCCCGCCTGCCCCGCCAGACGACGGCGGCGGCGGAGGTGTCGACGACGCACGAGTCGAAGACGCCGCGCCGCCACCCCCTTGCGGACCGTTCGGCGGCGAGCCGCCGGCCGGGGCCGCGCCGCCCGCTGGCGGAGGCCGCCCCC